>NZ_JALXXB010000009.1 GCF_025144225.1 Aestuariimicrobium sp. p3-SID1156 | reverse complement strand
CCGGGGGGGGGGGGGGGGGGGGGGGGGGGGGGGGGGCCCCCCCCCCCCCCCCCCCACCACTGGAATCAGCCACGGCAGTTCCGCTCGATCAGGGTGGTCACTGGGTGACGTTCAGCCTGATCACCCCGTAGTCGTAGGCCTTGCGGCGGTAGACCACGGCGGGTCGCCCGGAGTCTGCGTCCTGGAAGAGGAAGAAGTCGTGGCCGACCAGTTCCATCTCGTCCAGCGCCTGGGCCAGCGTGTGCGGCGACGTGTCGAACTCCTTCTCCTTCACCACGAGCGGGCCATCCCCCAGCACCTCCATGCCGGCGACGAACTGGCTGGTCGGCGCCTCGTCATCCAGCGGCGCGACCAGCGGTTCCACCATCACGTCGGGAGCGCTGAGCTGGCCGGTGTGGTGGCGCAGGCCCTTGCGGGACTTGCGGCGGTCGCTCGCTCGGCGCAGCTGTGTCTTCAGCTTCTCCATGGCCTTCTCGAACGCAACCATCTTGTCCTCCGCAGTGGCGGTGGCCCGGACGGCGGGCCCCTTGCTGCGCAGGGTGATCTCGGCCTCGACGGCCTGGTCGGGCGAACCCTTCGTCTCGTTGACGGTGAATTCGACCTCGACCCGTTGCACCCGATCACGGAATCGTTCCACTGTGGCAAGTCGTTCGGCGACCTGCTCACGGATGGAGTCACTGACGTGGCAGTGGCGTCCGCTCACGATGATGTCCATGGCGACCTCCTGGGTCTCTGGGAAACAAAAATGGCCCGACTTCGGGCCACATGCCACCCAGGAAGCTGGTGGATGTGCACCTCTGTCGTGCCATACAGACACGTTACCCCTCTGTTACCTTCCTGTCACCGATGGCTCGACAAGTCCGTCAGGCGGGTCGTGTTCGCGACCACCACAGCTCCCTGAACCTGCCATCCGGACGCCGCCAGGGCCCGCTCCGCCTCCATCAGCGTCGCGCCGGTGGTGCAGATGTCATCGATCAGCACCACCCGGCTCGACCCGGCCCGCAGGGCCGCCAGGGCACGCTGCTGGTTGGTGGCCCGCTCCTCCAGCGCCAACCCGGCCTGGTCCGCCTGCACCCGCACGCGTCGGAGCAGGTGCCGGGCGGGCAACCTGCTGCGGCGTCCCGTGGAGCGAGCCAGCGCCAGGCCGTGGTCGAAGCCGCGCCGCCTGATGGCCGCCGGCTGGCTGGGAACCGGTACCAGCAGGTCGGCCGCTGGCAGATGGGCCACCGCATCAGCCAAGCCCACCGCGCAGAATGCCGCCACCGACCAGGCACCGCGATCTTTCAGGGCGCGCAGCATCGCCCCACCACTGCCCTCGTACTCGGTCACACCGATGACCTCGAGCCCGCTGGGCAACAGCCGATGGAACCGTGCGGTGGCCACCAGCAAACGGCACCTGCGACACAGCTGCCACGAGGCAACCCCGCAGCCGACGCAGCTGGAGCCGATGAACAGGTCCGCGACGGCGTCGAGCACAGGCACACACGAGTCGACGAGCACAGGCAGATCATGGGCCTCGGGATGGCGGATCACCCCGTTGTCCACAGGCCAGTTCGTGTGATCAGCCCGGAAGGGTGATCTGGGTCACCTGTCCTTGCATGGGTTGCCAGCGGTAGCTTCCCTCGAAACGGAGGCACTCCCCCGCATCGTTCAGGTAGGCCGCCGTCGTCCCGGAGCGTCGCGGGAAGACCGCCAGGGAGACCGGTGTCGCACCTGAACTGGCTGGCCCGAGGTTCTCCACCTGCGAGGCATCCGACTGCACTCGATAGATGTTGAGGTAGTCATTGCCCTCCGGGCCCGCGATGACCATCATGGTTCCCGGTTCGGCCCAGCCCACATCACGTACCCTCCCCAACATCCCGCTGGTCGAGGTGAGTGCCAAAGGGCGCCACCCGTCCACGAGCAGCGGTTCGGTGCCGCGGATCCGCATCATCCCGAGCACTTGCTTCTTGCCGTCGTCGAGCACCAGCGCCAGCCGGGTGCGGTCGGGGGCGATGCGGAAGGCCCTGACCCGGTGTCTTGAGGGAATCGACAGGTCCACGGTGTGGGTTCGTCCCTGGGTGTCGACCATCACCAGCTCGCTGGCACCCTGCCTTGTCCCCACCGTCCACACTGAACCGTCATCGAGCACCTGGGGGCGCAGGACGTTGCTCCCGACGTACGCCAGGTCGGCGCTCCCGGCCGTGCTGGCCGCGAGGAACAACTTGTTGCCGGCCTTGTTCACCACCGCGACGAGGTCGGAGTTCCGCTGGATCGCGAAACCGCCGGGGGCATCGCCCCAGCCACCCTTGCCGAAGACGCCCTCCAGGGCGGCGAAACCGCCGCTGGCACGGGGGTCGAGGACCCCGATGCGGTCGTTGACGACTGCATGCACCAGTTCCTCCTCCCGCTCGTCCAGCATCTCGAAGGGGACGAGCACGTCACGCTCCACGACCCCAT
Organism: Aestuariimicrobium sp. p3-SID1156; assembly: GCF_025144225.1. Taxonomy (GTDB): domain Bacteria; phylum Actinomycetota; class Actinomycetes; order Propionibacteriales; family Propionibacteriaceae; genus Aestuariimicrobium. The sequence goes on along the minus strand of NZ_JALXXB010000009.1, from coordinate 101,505 downwards.
TGCTCGCTGTTCCCGGTACCTGCCAGGCCTGCCCGTTGTTGAGCACCCGGACGCCCTCCATCTGGGGGAACTGGGCCAGCGTGGCCACCAGCTGGGCAGCCAATTGGGTGCGACGACGTTCGGGCAGGGAGCTGATGTGCTCGGTCAGGCTGATCTCGGCAATCCCCTCCCGCAGGGCGACGGCGTTCACGCTCAGCCGGGTGTCTGGGGGGATGGCATTGGTCACCGCAGGGGCCAGCCACGACGCGGGACCGCCCAGCAGGGCCTGGACTGTGTCGGTGGGGTTCATGGCGTCGGTGTGCCGATGGATGCGGTCGGGGACCAGGCGTCGCCCGTCCGCGGAGAGGAAGTACAGGCTCAGGGGCTGGTAGTAGCGCTCGAAGATGTAGCGGGCGATGAGGACACCTGTCGGCGGGCTAGAGATCCGCCACTGCCCCCGGCTGCGTTGCATGCCGAAGTCGTGGACCAGCTTCTGTGAACTGGGCACGAACCGCCCCGCTGCGTCGAGGGTTCCGAAGATGGGCACGTTCAGGGACGCGCTGCTGTCCGTGGTGATCGGCTTGTTGTTCTCCGCCTCATAGATCGTGGTGCTTGCGTTCGGGTTCCACAGCTTCTGCGCGCCGGGCGTCAGGTACTGCCTGGCCGCGCGGTACTCACCCCCCGGTGAGCTCATCGCGGCCAGGAACCCGGCGAGGATGATTTCCGGGCTGCCTCCCTGCGGAGGGGGCTGGGGGGCGATCTCGACACCGGTGGTCTGCCGAGCCGTGGTCGCGGGCCCCACGGCTTCCACTGGTCCGGAGGTGGGCAGCGAGCTGCACCCCGCCAACCCCGCGAGGGCCGCGACGGACAGCTGCAGGTACTCGCGGCGCCTCATCGGTCACCCTTCTCGATGTCGAAACGCCCGAGGGACGGGTGCTGTGGCACGCCGCGCAGCGAGTCCTTGAAGGCGTGGGGTGTCAGCGGCAGCGGGGAAGTGATCAGGTCGATCGAGGCGCGACGCGGCAGGGTGAGACGGAACTGGGCACCGCGCCCCGGGCGTCCCCAGGCAGAGAGCCAGCCTCGGTGGAGGTGGGCATCCTCGAGGCTGATGGCGAGGCCCAGGCCGGTGCCCCCGACGCGCCGAGCCCGGGAGGGATCGGCCCGCCAGAAGCGGTGGAAGACCGCTGCTGACTGACTGGCCAGGAATCCGACGCCGTGGTCACGCACGGTGACCGCCACCGCCCGATCGTCCAGTCCGACGGTGATCTCGATCGGTTTGCCCTCCCCGTGCTCGATGGCGTTGGTGATGAGGTTGCGCATGACGCGCCGGATCCGGCGAGAATCCATCTCCGCTGTCGCGGGCGAGGCGGGAGCGCGCACCACCAGCCTGGATCCCATCGAGGCCGCAAACACTCGCTGGGCATCCACCTCGTCCTGGACCAGGGCGACCAGGTCGGTCTCTTCCAGCGTGAGGACCGCCGCGCCGGCATCGAAACGGCTGATCTCGAGCAGGTCGCCCAACAGGTCCTCGAAACGGTCAAGCTCGTTGTGCAACAGTTCGGCCGACCGCGACATGGACGTGGGTAGCTCATCACGCGCCTCATAGATCAGCTCTGAGGCCATCCGCACCGTGGTCAGCGGGGTGCGGAGCTCGTGGGAGACATCGGAGACGAACTGCTGTTGAACGGTGGACAGGTCCTCCAGCTGCACGATCTGGGCCTGCAGCTCGCTGGCCATGTGGTTCATCGACCGCGCGAGACTGGCGAGGTCGTCGCGGCCGCGGACCTCCATGCGTTCGTCCAGATGCCCCTCTGCCAATCGTCCCGCCGTTCGGCTGGCCTGGCGGATCGGGCGCACCACCTGACGGGAGACGAACACCGAAATGCCGCCCAGCAGCGCGAGCAGGAGTGCACCGGTGGTCAGGACGGCCCGCTGGAGGAACTCCAGGGTGGCCTGCTCCCGGTCCATCGGGAACACGAAGTAGATGGGATAGACGTCGGTGCTGTCGGGCCCCTCCAGGACCCCACCCACGACCAGGCCGGGAACCGACTCCCTGCCCGGGTCGGTGTACTGGACCTCGGTGGGGGTGACGAACATTCCGGAGCGCTCCTTCTCCAGTGTCTGGACCAGGGAACCCGGCACGCTCTGGGCCTGGATGCCCGGCGCCACGAAGCTGGACACGGGCCCCTGGATGACCAGGAAGTACTGGTGGGGCTGGCTGCCGATCTCATCGGCGAGCTGGCCGAAGCGTTCGTAGAGAGAGGCGGTGCGCAGGTCAGTGCCGCGCAGCTGGGCCTGCATCCTCTCCATCGCCAGGGTGGCCTCCGCGACCGCTGACTCGCGCTTGCCGGACTCGACCCCGCGGGTCACCTGCTGCATCAGGAAGGACCCCGCCAACAGCAGCACCAGGATCGAACCCATCATCGTGGAACCCACGATGCGTGCGGGCAGGGAGGACCACCAGAAGGCGGCGGGCTTGCGATGGGGCATCGGTCACTGACCGGTCTTCGGCTCACCAGCCTTGTAGCCCACACCCCGCACGGTGACCACGATCTCGGGGCGCTCAGGGTCCCGTTCGATCTTGGACCGGAGCCGCTGCACGTGCACATTCACCAGGCGGGTGTCTGCCGCATGGCGGTACCCCCACACCTCCTCGAGCAGGACGTCGCGGCTGAACACCTGCTGGGGTTTGCGTGCCAGGGCCAGCAGGAGGTCGAACTCCAACGGGGTCAGGTTGATGTGCTGGTCGCCGCGCTTGACCGTGTGGCTCTGGGTGCTGATCACCAGATCCCCGATGGCGTAGCTGCTCTGTGCTGCCGAATCGGCGTCCAAGCGACGCAGGCGCGTCCTGATGCGGGCGATGAGTTCCTTCGGCTTGAAGGGTTTGGAGACGTAGTCATCGGCGCCGGCCTCCAGTCCGGTGACGACGTCCTTGGTGTCAGACCGCGCGGTCAGCATGATGATGGGGACGCCGGACTCCGCGCGGACATCGCGGCAGATCTGAACGCCGTCGCGCCCGGGGAGCATGAGATCGAGCAGGATGAGGTCTGGGCGTGTGTCGCGGAACATGGCCAGGGCCTTCAGCCCGTTGGGGCACCAGCTGGCGTCAAAGCCTTCCTGCTGCAGGACGATCTGGAGCATCTCGGCAAGCGCGGCATCGTCGTCGACGACAAGGATGTGGCTGCGCCCGCTGCGGACTGCCTCGACCATATGTGTGCCCCTTCCGAAATCTTCACCATCCTAGCGAGGGGTCAGGGCAGGGGGATGACCGTGACCCCGACCATCATGTCCTTGGGGCTCAACTGGAGTGTCACTTTGCCCCCGTCTCCGCCCAGCACGGTGAACTTCTCCCAATCCCCCGGCTGGACCGACTTCTGCTGGGACGCCTTCTCGATGGCTGCCATGAGGACCTTGCCGCTGAGCCTGGTCAGGTCCACTTCCTTGCCGAGGGACTCACCGCAGCCCACCACCTGGATCAGCGGCAGGCTGCCCGGCGCGGCGTGGCGGGCAATCGAGACGGGGCACTGCCTGCCGTCGGGAGTCTTCTGCGGCAGCGAGCTGAACCTGGCGCTGAGCTTGCCTCCGGCGGCGCTGTTGCCCTCGGCCACGAAGGCCAGGTCGAGGGACTTGCCCCCCAGCGTCGCCCGAGCCTCCGCGAGCACCGTGTCCACGCTCTTCTCGTCCCACTGGGAGATCTCGGGGATCGTCTTCCCGTCCAGCCACTCACCACCCTTGCCGCCATCACACAGGGCGCGCTGGACCACTGCACCAGCCGGGGTGGAGGTGGCCTCGAGGCGCCAGTTCTTGCAGTCGGGCACACGCTGGTCAAGGCCTGCCGTGAGAGTGGAGATGGGGAGCGGCTTGACGGGGTCCAGCGTGCTGGCAGTGTCGGGCTGGGTGGTGACGGGGTCCCCCTTGAACCCGGTGGTCACCAGCTGCTTGCCGTCCGCGGAGTGGGTGACCCAGACCTGTTCCTCGGTCGCCGACGCCCGGGTGAACTCCGCGGTACCTGACTGCGAGGCGGCCTGGCTCAGTCGATCCTCGGGTGGGGTCGAACCGCCGGCGGCCTTCTCCACGACCGAGCACCCCGTCACGATCGCCAGGAGCGTCCCGGCCAACAGGCCCTTGGCGATGGAGGACTGGGCGCCCAGGGTCTCGCGTTGCTTCATGCTGTTGGACTCTAGCGAGGGTCAGGTCCTGCGCCCGCGGCAGGCGCGCAAGTCAGGAGCCTGGTCAGTTCACCTCGGGGTCGTCGGTCCAGGTACTGAACCAGGCGGTCTCCCCGCCCTGGCGCCGCAGCACTCGACGCCACAGGTCCACCTGGTCGGCACCGAAGACGTCGGCCTCGGTGGGAGAGAAGCGATGCCAGTAGCCCTGCAACAGCTCGCCCTCGAGTTGGCCTGCCTCCCAGCCGGCATAACCGGCGAAGATCCGCAGGTCGGAGTAGGCACCGGCGGCGATCTCGACGGGGGTGTCCAGGTGCAGCAAGCCAAGGTCACCCCGGACGCGGCGCCAGCCGGGCGGGTCCTCAGTGGGATTGGCGAGCCGGGCAATGCACACGGCACCATTCGGCGACACCGGACCGCCGGCGAATAGTTCTTGAGGTGGGCTGACAAGGTCTGCCCACTGTGGCAGCACCTCGGTGAGCTCGGCGGTGGCCAGGCGGTTCAGAACCACGCCCAGTGCGCCGGACTCGTCGGCGTCCAGCAGGTAGACCACGGTCTGGTGGAAGTAGCCCTCGGCATGGGACGCGCTGGCCACGAGGAGCTCTCCCGCGCTGGGTCCCGATGGCATGATCACTCCCCCATCTTGGCACGTCGCAGTCGGGGGCGGCCGCACTTGTGAACCTGCACACCAGGACCGACGCCCCTGCGGGCCTGTCACCCCCACGGGGGTTCTGTGTCACGGCCGACGAACAGGGCGACTGGGCGAAGAGCCGCAGACTGTCTGGAGAACGCCAAGGATCTGACCCGCTGGACGCTCGCCAGGCGCAACAAAAGCCGCTCGAGCAAGCTCGGCGGCTCTTGTCATCCCCAGCAGCGAGCAGTGCGTGCTCGTGGCGCCGGGGCGCTCTTTCCAGGAAGTGGAGCTCGGGGGGCATGTGTCGAACTCTTGGGCTTCAGTAATCACCTGATGCTGATACAGCGCGCCGCATCACCCGGACAAGACCCAGGTCAGGGATTGGTCCAGGTCCCACCCTCATCGCGGCAGACGAGTGTGCACACACAGAGGGCCGGTCTGTCGCGGCCCGTTCGCGGTACCGCAAGTCCACCTGATCCTGGCGACGCGCGGCATGCAGAGAGTGCGCTAACATCGCTACATGACGATGTTAGCGAAGAGTCTGAGCGACCATAGGGATCCGGAGCCCGATGCAGGACTGTCCTTGGCGGCTGCGCTGTTCCACGGCCTATCGGACCCGTGGCCTCAATCGGGGCGGCGAGCCGCCGCGGAATCCTGATCAAGGGCGGTGCGGCGATGGAGGCACTGGGCAGGGTCCGCACCGTGGCCCTGGACAAGACCGGCACGCTGACCCGTAACCGGCCGGCCGTCGTCGACGTCGCTACCGCACCAGGGAACAACCGGGACCAGGTGCTGGGGTGGGCGGCCGCCCTGGAGGCGCGCAGCGAGCACCCGCTGGCCGCAGCCATCCTGGCCGCCACCGCCACGGTGCCCGCCGCGAAGGACGTGCAGGCCGTGGTCGGCGCCGGTCTGGTCGGCACCGTCGACGGTGCGCGGGTCCGGCTCGGCAGACCCGGCTGGGTCACCCCCGGCGACCTGGCAGGTGATGTGGCGCGCATGCAGCAGGCCGGCGCGACCGCGGTCGTGGTTGAGGTCGACGGCCACCCGGCCGGCGCCATCGCGGTCCGGGACGAACTGCGGCCCGAGGCCGCCGAGGTCATCGCCCGCTTCGCCGACCACGGCTACACCGTGGTGATGCTGACCGGGGACAACCAGGTCACCGCACGGGCCCTGGCCGCCGAGGCCGGCATCGAGCAGGTGCACGCCGACCTGCGCCCGGAAGACAAGTCCCAGGTGGTCACCGCCCTGGGCACCCAGGGGCCGACCGCGATGGTCGGCGACGGTGTCAATGATGCACCCGCGTTGGCCACCGCGGACGTCGGCGTCGCGATGGGCGCGATGGGCACCGACGTCGCGATCGAGACCGCCGACGTCGCCCTCATGGGTGATGACCTGCGGCTGCTGCCGTACGCGTTCGAGCACGCCCACCGCACCCGCGCCATCATGCTGCAGAACGTCGTGGTCTCCCTCGCCCTGATCGCGACCCTGATCCCGCTGGCCCTATTCGGCGTTCTGGGTCTGGCTGCGGTCGTCCTGGTCCACGAGCTGGCCGAGGTCCTCGTCATCGCCAACGGTGTCCGTGCCGGCCGCAGCAGACACCTCGCCGCCCCCGGCGTGGCGCAGGACCGTACCCACCTGGAAGGAGCTCGCGCATGAGCGCAGGCCACAACCACGGAAGCGTCACCACCCACCGCGGCCCGCTGGTGGTCGCGTTCGCGATCACCTCGACCATCTTGGTCGCCGAGGTCATCGGGGCGTTGTGGACCGGCTCTCTGGCTCTGCTGGTCGATGCAGGGCACATGGTTACCGACGCCGCCGGGCTGGGCATGGCTCTGATCGCCGCGTCGCTGGCCCTGCGCCCGCCAACACCCGAGCGGACGTGGGGGTTCCGCCGGGCCGAGGTACTCGCCGCGGGAGCCCAGGCCACTGTGCTGCTCGGGGTCGGGCTCTACGCTTTCGTCGAGGGCGTCCGCCGCCTGTACGAACCGCAAGAGGTCAGCTCCACCGGCTTGCTCATCTTCGGTATCGTCGGCCTCGCCGGAAACATCGTCTCCATGCTGGTCCTCAGCTCCGGACGTGTCGCCAACCTCAACATGCGCGCCGCGTTCCTGGAGGTCGTCAACGACGCCCTGGGGTCGGTGGCCGTCATCATCAGCGCGATCATCATCACCACCACCGGGTGGGTCCGCATCGACGCCATCACCGGAATGCTCATTGCCGCCCTCATCGTGCCCCGCGCCATCACCATCCTGCGAGAGACCGGCCACATCCTGCTGGAGTCCACACCCAAGGGGCTGAACCTGGACGACGTCCGCGCCCACGTGCTCGCGGTGCGGCACGTGCAGGACGTACACGACCTGCATGCCTCCACCATCGCCACCGGCCTACCCGTGCTGACGGCTCACGTCGTCCTGGACGAGGCGTGCTTCACCGACGGTCACGCCGCCGAGATGTTGGCCCACCTCCAGGACTGCGTGGCCGAACACTTCGACGTCAGCATCGGGCACTCCACTTTCCAGCTCGAACCACCCGGACACGCCGACCGCGAGCACACCGCCCACGCCTGACCAACTCCTCGGGTCGGCATGCGCCTAGATGACGCACGTACTCGAGACTCACGTCCAAGAAGGTCTCGTCCTCGGGGCTGCCCGGGGGTCTTCGAGGCGTGAAAGCAAAAAGCCCCTGCCAGCGAGCTGGCAGGGGCACAGGGGTGGAGGTGGCGGGAATTGAACCCGCGTCCTCAAGAGGCGAACCAGGGCTTCTCCGGGCGCATCTGGCGTTGCGTTCTACTCGGCCCCTGCACTCACGCCAGCATGTGCAGACAGGCCCAGTCACAGTGAAGTCCCAACCAGCCCCTGCGACGCAGGCTGGTCAGCAAGCCTTCTGAATGAGGCCAGGACCCGGGCGGAAGGCTACGCCCGAACTGACCCTTCGATCACTGCTCAGGCAGCGAGAGCGAAGTCTGCGCGATTGTTGTCGGCAGTTATTGATTTCCAGAGGACATTTACGAGTTGACTCTGGATTCTCGGCCCGCTTCCCCTGGGACTACCGTCCCAAGTCGAAACCAGTCACCCCCTGTTGAGTTGTCGACCCACCTGAGCGGGCCGGATGTCCCAGCTTACACCCTCAACGCCCGATGCTGCGAGTCATTGTCTCGTCAAGGGGCTTGAATGGGACAACCTTCATCACCGGGTTGTGCCAATCTTCGCCGGCGAAGGCCTTGATGCCACCGATCACGGTGAGCGCGAACCAGGCGATGGCCCAGATCCCAGCCACAAAGCCCCAGTCGAGGACCCCGAAGACCATCATCATCAGCAGGCCCACCAGCTGGAAGTTGAAGGCCCTGGCCGCCTGGGAACGGGCATAGCTGCCCTTGGTGGCTGCCGCATAGAAGATGCCGGGGCCGACCAGCGGGAAGGGGACGCTCGAGAGGTAGGCAAGTCCGCCGGCGACGCGACCGGTCGTGCCGTCCCGGTGCGGGTTGACCAGGGGTGCGTAGGCCGGGTGCGCAGCCAGCGCCTGACTGGCGAGGGGAACCATCACCAGCCCGTCGAACACGGAGTTGAGGTCCTTGCGTGTCCGCGAAGCGAGGGCACGGCCCATGCGCTCGTCAAGCTCCTCCTTGGTGAGGCGACCGTCGGCGTAGGCCTCCTGCAGGTAGTCGATCGCCCGGTCCCGCTGCGCGTCGGTGACCAGCAGCTTGAGGCTGGGATGCTCAAAGGGTGCAGGTGATCCGTACGAACCGGTGGTGAACGTGAAGGTGCTGGGCATGCATCCAGTGTGCCTCGCGGCCCCCGGCCACAACACCGGGCATGTCCCTGACTGTCCCCCCAACTGGGGTGAACTGGCTAGGCTCGCACCATGACTGAGAAGCCAGAAGTTGATTTTCCCGAGGGCCCGCCGCCCACTGAGCTCGTGGTCGAGGACCTGGTCGTCGGCGACGGCCAGGAGGCGAAGGCCGGCGACACCGTCGACGTCCACTACGTCGGTGTTGCCCACTCCTCCGGTGAGGAGTTCGACTCCAGCTGGAACCGTGGTGAGCCCCTCGCCTTCCCGCTGGGTGCGGGTCGCGTCATCCAGGGCTGGGACCAGGGCGTCCAGGGCATGAAGGTGGGCGGTCGTCGACGCCTCACCATCCCCCCGCAGCTGGCCTACGGCGATCGTGGCGCTGGCGGCGTCATTGCGCCCGGCGAGACCCTGATCTTCGTCTGCGACCTGGTGAACGTTCGCTGATGTTGCCCTGCGATGCGGGGTTGGCCAGGCTCACCAGGAGCTGACCGACCCCCCGCCGCCACCGCCTCCCGAGAAGCCGCCTCCCCCACCGAAGGCCGAGCCGCTGCCGAATCCGGTACCGCTCAGCCCTCCGGTGGAGGGAGGCGGTGTTGGTAGTGCGGTGCGGTTGAGCGAGTCCAGGATCGAGTTCATGACGTACCAGTCCATGTAGCTGCCGTGGTACCACATCGGCTGGGGGATCTGGCCAGCCTCGATCAGCGGCTCGCACACCTTGGTCCACCGCTCGGCCACGCCGAAGATGATCGCCCAGGGCAGGTAGCGGGAGAAGATGTCTTCGCCCTCTTCGAAGCGGAGCTGCTCGGTCTCGGCCGTCGTGAGGTACTTCTCGAAACCTTCGATCTGGTCGGTGAGCGCGCGGCCGATGGCACTGCGCTGGCCTCGTCGCAGCCGCTTGGACACCAACCAGGCCACCAGCAGCGGTCCGGCGATCGCCAGGAGCAGCGGCCACCAGGTGAGGACGCCCCCGCTGAGCATCAACCACAGGAACACGAAGACGCCCAGCGTGCCGCCACCGCTGGCCATGAGCCGGGTCCGTGGGACGTCGGTGAACCAGCCCCGACCGGCGACCTGAGACGTCACGGAAGCCACCAGCTCACGATGAGCCTGCTCCATGTCACCGGCCCGACCGAGCAGGACCCCCTGACCGGCCTGCGGCCGCAGCCCACGACGGCGTAGACCGGAGGAGAACAGGCTGTCCACCAGGACCGCCTCATGGGGCGCACGCACCAACCCGGGGTCGACCAGGGTGACCAGCAGGGTGCCCCGTGATGGTCCCTCCTCCATCTGCAGGGCGCCACGGACTGCGAGGTCGACCAGGGTGGCGGTGGTTTCCCGGACGTCGACCTGACCATCCACGAGGAGCCCGGCTTCGGCAACCGAGATCCTCGGCGGGGAGAAGGCCACCGGAATCTCGGGGTTGTTGCTGAGCCCGACCCGGCCGCCGCCCCCGCTTGGCACGACCCCCGGGGGAACGTCAAGGAAGCGTAGGTCACGTCCCTTCCGTCGAAGCACCGACCACCCGACCAGTCCTGCGAGTGAGGTGGTGGCAACCGCACCCAGTCCAGCAGAGGGTCCGGGGACGTAGTCCGCCGGTGAGGCCTCGGCGCGCGGCTGCAGGTCCGGCTCGGGGTTGGCGACTGCCCCCTGGGTGATCTTGGCAGCCACGGTGAGAATGTCGCCGGCCGGTCGATGGGGGACGCTGTAGACGCCTTTGCCTCCCACGACCTCGGCCTTGGCACAGGGAACGCTCTCCTTCACCGCGCCACTCCAGCAACCGACGTCCTTGACGCCACCAGGCACCGTGACCTGGACGCTGATGTTGCGGGTCTCGGGCGCCTCCCCGGAAAGCAGGTCCCAGTAGAGCTCGGCGTAGCCATTGGGGGTGGAGAAGGGCGAACTTCGCAGCGCGCCTCGTACCACATAGCTGATCGTGTAGGTCGCGGTGGGAGCCGTCACCGTCCGGTCGGCCGAACCGATGCGCAATGAGTCGGTGCGGTTCCGGCCGGTTCCAACGTTGCGGGTCACCGTCACGTGGGAGCTGGCGTTCGGCGAGCTCACCTGGACATTGCTGATCGTGAAAACCGCATCCTGGTTGTCGTCCCAGGGCTCGCGGGTCACCAGCTCACGCACGATGCCATGGCGCCCGGAGTTCTGGCCGAAGCGGTACACGAGGGTTTCAGTGACCCTCATGCTGCCGTCGGGCTGGACGGCCAGAACGAAGTCCCAGGAGTCCACGGAGTCACGGGAGGCTGCTGACGCGGGCGTGGAGGTCGGTCCAAGAAGGCCGAGCACGACCAGGGCCGTGGCCAGGACGAGTCGCCACAGATTCCGGAAAAGCGAAACCTGCCGTGAGGTCATCGGCGCCGCTGCCGCTCGGCCAGTTCCCGCTGGGTGTCACGCTGCATGTCACGCTCTTTGATCGTCTCGCGCTTGTCCCAGGCCTTCTTGCCGGTCGCCACAGCGATCTCGACCTTGGCATAGCCGTCGGAGAAGTAGATCGACAGCGGCACCAGGGTGCGTCCGGAATTGCCGACCTCACGCTCGAGCTTGTCGATCTCGCGCCGGTTGAGCAGGAGCTTGCGGGTGCGTCGCGTCGCGTGGTTGGTCCAGGTTCCGAAGGCGTACTCGGGGATGTGGGCGTTGCGCAGCCAGACCTCACCGTCGTCGACGGTGGCGAAGGCATCGGCGAGCGAGGCCCGACCCTGTCGCAAGGACTTCACCTCGGTACCCGTGAGCACCATGCCGGCCTCGTACCTGGTGCCGATGTGGTAGTCGTAATTCGCCTTCTTGTTCTGGGCAATCATCGTGCGACCCTTTTCGCGAGGCATCGGTGACCTCCTTCCCTCGTGTGACCGGCCCCCACCCTACCAAGGTGGCAGGACGGGGGCCGGGCAATGACGGGCTGAACCGCGACTGGATCAGTAGAGCGACATCGGGTCGACGACGCTTCCGTTGACATAGGTCATGTAGTGCAGGTGGCAGCCGGTCGAGTAACCGGTGCTACCCACGTAACCGATGACCTGCCCCTGGGAGACACGCTGGCCGGGGCTGACGATGTAGTGCGTGGCGTGGTTGTAGGCCGTGGTCAGGTAGCGTCCGTTGACCTGGCCGTGGTCGACCAACAGGCGGTTGCCGTAGCCGGCGTTGTAGTAGCGCTCGGTGACGGTGCCTGCTGCAGCCGCCCTGATCGGCGCGCCGCAGGCGGCGCCGAAGTCGGTGCCGTCGTGCAGCTTCCAGTACCGGAGCACGGGGTGGAAGCGCATGCCGTACGGGGAGGTGATCGGACCGCTGGAGGGGTAGATCAGGCCGCTGCTGGTGACCGGGGTGTTGGTCTCGACGCTCTTGCGGGCTGCGGCCGCGTTGCGGGAGGCCGCTGCTGCGCTTCGCTTCTTGGCCGCGGCGTCTGCGCTGGCAGCAGCGGCTGCCTTGTCCAGCTGGGCCCGGCGTGCGGCGGACGCGGCGACAGCCTTGCGACGCGCCTCGGCTGCCTTGCGCTCAGCGGCCTCCGCTTCAGCCTTCGCCTTGGCCTCAGCGATCGCCTTCTGGCGCGCCTCCTCCTTGGCGGCCTTCTCGGCAGCGATGCGCGCGGAGATGCGCTTGGCGACGGCGGCGCTCTCCGACTCCAACTGGCTCTGTCGAGCCTGCTCGGCCTTCACCTGCAGGTCGGCGGCCTTCTTAGCTTCCTCGTTGGCGCTCACTGCCTCAGCATGCGCGTCGCGGGCAGCGGTGGAGTCAGCGGTCGCCTGCTGGGCGTCCTTGTAGGCCGCAGCGGCAGCGGCACGCTTGGCGCTGACCGCCTTCTCGGCCTTGTCGGCAGCGGCCTTGGCCGCATCACGCTTCATCTGCAGCTCACGCAGGGCATCCAGCTTGGACTGGGTCGACTCCTGCATGGAGCGCGACCACTGGACGCGCTGGTTGAGGCTGCCCATGCGGGTGTCGGTCGTCAGGACAGCCAGCCCGAGCAGGTCGGTGCGCTGCTGCTGACCCTGAATGACGACCCGTCCCACGGTCTTCATCCACTTGGCCACAGCGGCGTTCGCGGCGGCTGCCTGCTTCTTTGCGGTGGCGAGGGTCTCCTTGGCCGCCTGGAGGTCCTTGGCCGCCTTCTCGTCCTTGAGACGGGCCTTCTCCTCGGCACCCTCGGCAGACTTGAGCGCGTCCTGGGCCTTCTTGAGCGCCTGCTCGCTTGCGGTCAGGGCGGCCGCCGCCTTGGCCGCATCCTGGTTGTAGTCGTGAAGGTCCTGCTTGGACTGGCTGATCTGCTGCTCGAGCTTCTTCTTCTCATCGTCGAGATCGTCGGCACGAGCCAGTGACCCCGTCGCCAACGAAGCAGCCAGGACGCCGATGAGGGCAGCCCTCAGCGAGTTCGCCAGTCGGGGGCCGGCGAGCTGGGAATGAGGTGACCTCTTCACAGGGGGATCCCCTTCGCTAGTGGTGTTCATGGCGTTCGGGTCAGACACGAAGGTACTTTCGGGTCGCCAGAACCGTCGGAATTATGGACAGGAGCAGGGCGATGATTGCAACCGCGACCATCGCGATTCCCGCATGGGACCATCCAATCCACTGCAAACTCTGGATTGAGACTTGAGCGTTTCGGCGCACGATCAACTCGAAGCCCAGCGCCAGGGTCCCGCAGGCCAAGGCTGCACCGAGGAGCCCGGTGACCAGACTTTCCAGAAGGAATGGCGCCATGATGTAGAAGTTGGACGCGCCCACCAAACGCATGATGCCAAGTTCTCGGCGCCGTGAAAAGGCTGCGATACGAATCGAGTTGGCGATCTGCAGCGCCGCCGCCAGCAACAACAGGCCTGACATCAGCATGGTCCCCCACTGCAGGGCATTCAGCCAGCGGAAGATGGGGTCGAGCACGGCGTGCATGTCGACGATGTTCTGGACACCATCCAGCCCCTGGGCCTCGGAGACCAGGCCCTTGTACTGCTCGGGATTCTTCAGCTTCACCATGAACGACTCCTGCATGTCGGCAGGTCCGGTGTCATTGAGCAGCGGGGAGTTCTTGAAGACTTCCTTGTACTCGTCCCACGCCTCGGCCTTGGAGACGAAGTACACCTTCTCGACCTCGGGGTTCGCCTCCAGGGACTTGCGGATGGCGTCCTTCTGGGCCTGGGTGACCTCTTGGCCGGGGACGCAGTTTCCACCGGTGGAGACCTCGTTGCACAGGTAGATCGAGATCTCGATCTTGTCGTACCAGCGTCCCTTGACCAGGTCCACCTGCTGCATGGCCATCAGGCCGGCACCGAAGAGGGTGAGGGAGACCCAGATGGTGACGATGACCGACAGCGTCAGGGTCAGGTTGCGGCGCAGGCCGGACCAGGTTTCTCGCAGGGTGTGTCGCATGATGATCCTCGTGGGCGCCGCTCAGGCGGTGCCGTAGACGCCCTTCTTCTGGTCGCGGACGATGCGGCCCTCGTCGAGTTCGATGACCCGTCGGCGCATCTGGTCGACGATGGTCGAGTCGTGGGTGGCCATGATGACCGTCGTCCCGGACTTGTTGATGCGATCCAGCAACTTCATGATGCCAACGCTGGTGGCCGGGTCCAGGTTGCCGGTCGGCTCGTCAGCGATCAGGATCTTGGGGCGGTTCACGTAGGCGCGGGCAATGGCGACGCGTTGCTGCTCACCGCCCGACAGTTCCTCAGGCAGACGATCGCCCTTGCCGGAGAGCCCGACCGTCTGCAGCGTCTCGGGGACGAGTTGCTTGATCTCGGAGCTCTTCTTGCCGATGACCTGCAGCGCGAAGGCCACGTTCTCGTGAACAGTCTTGCCCGGCAGCAGGCGGAAGTCCTGGAAGACGGTGCCGATCTGGCGACGCAGCGCCGGGACCTTCCAGGAGCTGAGGCGGTTCAGCTCCTGACCCGCGACATGGATGGTTCCCGTCGTGGGCAGGTACTCGCGCAGGATCAAGCGGATGAAAGTGGACTTCCCGGACCCGGACTGTCCCACGAGGAAGACGAACTCACCCTTGTCGATGTCGACGCTGACATTGCGCAGGGCGGGGCGACTTCCGCCCTGGTAGAGCTTGGTGACGTCGTCGAACGTGATCACAGTGTCCTCGGCGGGTCTTGGGAAGTTTCTGAGTGATTCTCAGCCAGCCGCGATCAGTGTAGGCCCATGCCCCCACGTTGCCGCAGCAGGACGCCGTTCGGCGGCGTGTCAGGACTCCTCTGCGGAGGATCGACGCCACCGGATGCCGGCATCGATGAAGCCGTCGATGTCACCGTCGAAGACGCCATCGGTGTTGCCGACCTCATGATTGGTCCGCAGGTCCTTCACCATCTGGTAGGGATGCAGGACATAGGACCTCATCTGGGAACCCCAGGAGTTGCCACCATCGCCCTTGAGCTCCTTCATCTCGGCCTCCTTCTCCTGCCGAGCACGCTCGAGCAGGCGGGACTGGAGGACCTTCATGGCGGCGACCTTGTTCTGCAGCTGCGACTTCTCGTTCTGACAGCTCACCACGACGCCGGTGGGCAGGTGGGTCAGACGCACCGCGGAGTCGGTGGTGTTGACCGACTGGCCGCCAGGACCGGAGGAGCGGAAGACGTCGACCCGAATGTCGGACTCGGGGATGTCGATGTGGTCGGTCTCCTCGGTGACCGGCAGGACCTCCACGCCCGCGAAGGAGGTCTGGCGGCGTCCCTGGTTGTCGAAGGGCGAGATGCGCACCAGGCGGTGGGTACCGGCCTCGACTGACAGCGTCCCGAAGGCGAAGGGGGCGTTGACCTGGAAGGTCGCGGACTTGATGCCCGCTTCTTCGGCGTAGGAGACGTCGTAGAGCTGGAACTTGTAGCCGTGGCGCTCGGCCCAGCGGGTGTACATGCGCAGCAGCATTTGGGCGAAGTCGGAGGCGTCCACTCCCCCGGCCTCGGCGCGGATGGTGATCATCGCCTCGCGCTCGTCGTAGTCGCCCGACAGCAGGGTGCGGATCTCGAGGGCCTCGATCTCCTTGCCCAGGGAAGTGACCTCGCGCCCCGCCTCCGCGGCGGCGTCGGCGTCGTCCTCCTCGGCGGCCATTTCCAGCATCAGCTCGACATCGTCCAGACGAGATCGCAAGCCCTCGATCCGCTCAACCTCGTTCTGCAGGGAGCTGAGACGGGAGGTGACGCGCTGGGCGTTCTCGGTGTCGTCCCACAGGTCGGGCGCTGCCACCTGCTCTCCCAGGTCAGCGATCTCGGCGCGCTTGGCGTCGAGGTTGGCGACCGCCTCGATCGAGGATAGCTTCGCGTCGAGGGCGGAAAGAGTCTCGGAGATGTCAGGGAGTGCCACGTCGCTACACTCTACCCGCCCGGGCCGTTCCTGTAGCATCGACGAGTTCCCAGTACCATGACTGGGTCCAGGGAGCTTCCCCGGTCGGGGCGCATAGCTCAGTTGGTTAGAGCACCTGCCTTACAAGCAGGGTGTCGGGGGTTCGAGTCCCTCTGCGCCCACCCAGCTCATGAACTTTTGTTGAACCCGTCCCCGCCACCGGGCTGAGGATCCCGCGATGGCCCTAACGTCGAACCATGACCATGCCTCACATCGCAGCCTCCACGCTGGCTTCCCGTCGCGCTGTTCTGGCAGCCCTGGCCAGCTCGGCCATCCTGGCCGGTGATGCCCTCGCCGCCAACGCCGCACCTCGCGCCGGCACGAGAACCTTCCGGGTTGCCGTTGCCACCAATGAGCCCTGGGGTACCTATCACGTGGCCCCCGTCCTCGACGATGTCCTCGCCCGCGGCGGCACGGTGACCCAGATCGTGCCTGACCTTTCCGGCGTCAAGCCGGGCGAGAAGGTTCCGGTGCTTCCCCTCCCCGCGGCCCGCGCGCAGGATTTCGACCTGCTGGTCGTGAACGGTGCCACCGAGTGGCCCGCCACCGTCGTCAAGGCCTTCACCGGCGTACCGGTCGTCGCCAGCTCGCTGGCCTACCTGCGCGCAGAACTCGCTCCCTTCGCCGATGTCGTGCGGCCCCGCCTTGTCGGAGTCACCGCCAGCTCGGAGGCTGAACGGGAGACCTTCGCCGCCCACCTGGGGGTCAAGGAACAGCACATCCGCATCGTCGGCATCCCCGAACTCGACACCCTGCCGGAGTGGAACCCCCAGCCACGCACCGTCCTGGTGCTCACCAGCGTCACCAAGTCCTCCACCACCGGCGGCTCCGCTCCCGGCACGCAGCTCCTGCTCGACTCCGCCCATGCCCTGAAAGCAGCCGGCTGGCATGTCCTGGTCGGCCTGCACCCGCGGGAGGACCGCAGCCTGTGGTCGGGCTTCGAGGTCGCCACCGAGGGTTCCCTCGCAGCGTCAGCGCGTGCCGAGGTGGCCATCGGCATCCCGGGCTCGGTCTTCCCGAAGATCGCTGCCGTGGGCGTCCCCCTGGTCGCGGCTCTCGACCCGGCCCTCAACGTGCCGCAGTACCTGCTCGACATCGCCACGCCCGCCTGGACCGTGGACCAGGTCGTCACCGCGGTGGAGAACGCACAACCCCTGGACAAGAAGGAACTGCGTGAGGTTGTCGGCCCGCTCGGCAAGGCGGGCCGCACCCTCACGCAGTTCTGGTTCGCGTCAAGTCGACGGGGCTGACACTCAGGTCAGGGAGGCCCTCACCTTCGCCGCCACCTGGGCGCCGGGCGCACGTCCGGCGACCCGGGTGTTGACGGCCTTGACGACCTGGCCCATCTGTTTCATCCCGGGCTTCTCGCCCAACGATGCCTCGGCGGCGGCGACCTCTTCGGCCACGATCTGGTCCAGCTCGTCCTCGGTCAGCGGGGCCGGGAGGTACTGGGACAAGAACTCCGCTTCCGAATTCTCCTTCTCGGCCAGCTCCGGGCGTCCCCCGGCGGCATAGGCCTCGGCAGAATCGCGCCGCTTGCTGACCTCCTTGGTGAGGACGCCGATCTCCTCGGCCTCGCTCAGTTCTCGTGCGCTGGCACCGGCAACCTCCTCGACGCCGATCGCGGCGATCGCCATGCGCAGGTTGGACTTCGCGGCCTCGTCACGCGCCTTCATGGCGGTGACCAGATCGGCCTTGAGACGGTCCTTCAGCACTCCCACGGGACTTCCTTTCCTTCGACCCCACCACGGGGGCGGATGTCCAGTCTGTCACACGGCCTGAGCGAGAATCTGGTCAATTTCTCCCAGCTCGTCCTCACTGAAGTCGAGGTTGTCGACCGCCTTCAGGTCGGCCTGCAGCTGCTCCACCGAGGATGCCCCCACGATCACCGAGGTCATCCACGGCTTGCGCAACGCCCACGCCAGGGCCATCGCGGCCAGCGTCTGGCCCCGCCCCTGCGCCAGGTCGTTGAGCTCGCGGACGACCGCGAGGGTCTGGTCGTCGAGCTGGTCCTGGCCCAGCGAGGAGCGCTGGCTGGCACGACTGCCCTCCGGAACGCCGTTGAGGTAGCGATCGGTCAGCAGGCCCTGCTGGAGCGGGGAGAAGGCGATCATGCCCAGCCCGTGCTCGACGCACTCGTCGACCAGGGAGACCTCGTCGCCCTCGGCATCCTCGATCGGCTCCTCGATCCAGCGGTTCAGCATCGAGTAGCTGGGCTGGTGGATGACCAGCGGCAGCCCCATGTCCTCGGCCAGCTCAGCCGCGCGACGGGTCTGCACGGCGTCGTAGCTGGAGATGCCCACATAGAGCGCCTTGCCCTGACGGACGACCTGGTCAAGGGCCGCGAGGGTCTCCTCCAACGGGTCCTGCTCCACCCAGCGGTGGTGGTAGAAGATGTCGACGTAGTCCAGGCCCATCCTGCGCAGCGACTGGTCCAGGCTGGCGATGAGGTACTTCCGGGAACCGCCGTCGCCGCCGTAGGGGCCGGGCCACATCTGGTAGCCGGCCTTGGAGGAGATGATCAGCTCGTCGCGGTGGGCAGCGAAGTCGTCGGCCAGCACACGGCCGAAGAACTCCTCCGCACTTCCAGGTGGCGGGCCGTAGTTGTTGGCCAGATCGAAGTGCGTGACGCCCGCGTCGAAGGCGGTCCGCAGCATCGAGCGCTGGGCGTCCTCGTCGATGCGGGATTTTGCACCGAAGTTCTGCCACAGGCCCAGGCTCACCGGAGGCAACACCAGCCCGCTGCGGCCGCAGCGGCGCCAAGTCTTGTGCTCGTAGCGATCAGGGGCGGCGACGTAGGCATCAGACATGGGGACCAGGTTAGGGTTGACGCTGGCCCCGGCACGTCAACCCCGGGAACTTGCGCCAGGAAAGGTAGGCCCATGGCAGCCCTGATGAAGGTCCTTCGGCATGTGCAGGAGCTGCGCTGGTACTACCTGGCGATCGCGATCTGCTCGGTGCTGATGGCCGGCACCGCCCTGGCCTCGCCCTTCCTGCTGCAGGGTGCCACCGACCACGTCGTTGCGAAGCTGCAGGGCAAGCCGTCGGCCACCACGACCATCATCTGGTTCGCCGTCGGCATCCTGGTGGCTGAGCTGCTCAACGCGCTCCTCAGCAATGTGGGCGGCTACTTCGGTGACGTGATGACGATGCGAATGAGGGCCATCCTGTCGGCGCGCTACTACCAGAAGTTGCTGAAGCTGCCGCAGGGCTACTTCGACAACACACTGTCGGGCACCATCATCGCCCGTCTGAATCGTTCGATCACCGAACTCACCCAGTTCCTCCAGATGATGAGCAACAGCTTCCTGCCGATGCTCATCACCCTGGGCGCCGCGCTCATCATCACCGGCTACTACTACTGGCTGCTCGCGGTACTGCTTGTCCTGATCTTCCCGCTCTACACCTGGCTGACCGCCCTGACAAGCGATCGGTGGCAGAAGTACGAGAACGAGAAGAACAAGCACGTGGACCTCGCCGGAGGCGCCTTCGCCGAGGTCGTCGCCCAGATGCGCGTGGTCAAGAGCTTCGTCGCCCAGCGACGTGAACTCGACCGCTTCACCGTGGAGTACGCCAAGACCGTCGAGCTGACCCGGCCGCAGTCGCGCTGGTGGCACCAGATGGACTTCCTGCGTCGCGCAGGGCTGGCGATCATCTTCTTCGGCATCAACGTCCTGATCCTGGTCAAGACCATGAGTGGGGAGTTCAGCATCGGAACGATGATCATGCTCATCCAGCTGGTGGGCATGGCCAAGATGCCGGTGGCGAACATGAGCTACCTGGTCGACTCCGCGCAGCGTGCCGTGGCCGGCTCGCGCGACTACTTCGCCACCCTCCAGGAGGTCGAGGAGCCCGGCGCCAGCCTGGACGACGACCTGGCCCGGGCGCCGCTCCCGGAGCCCATCCCCGGCGCGCCGGCCGTAAAGTTCAGCGACGTCAGCTTCGGCTACGACGACGAGCCAAATGTGCTGGAACACATCAGCTTCTCCGTCGATCCGGGCCACAAGGTCGCGCTGGTGGGTGAATCCGGCGGCGGCAAGACCACGATCATCAACCTGCTGATGGGGCTCTTCCCCCCGCGCGAGGGTTCCATCGAGGTCTTCGGACGCCCCTACGACGCGCTCGGGCTCGACCTGCTCCGTCGCGAAGTCGGCGTGGTCTTCCAGGACGCCTCGCTCTTCTCGGGCACCATTGAGGACAACATCCGCTATGGCGCGCCCGACGCCACCGAGGAACAGGTCATCGAAGCCGCTCGGCGGGCGAATGCCGCCCACTTCATCGAGAGGTTCCCCGAGGGCTACCAGTCGATCATCGGTGAGCGTGGCCTGAAACTCTCAGGTGGCCAGAAGCAGCGCATCGCCGTGGCCCGCGCCATGCTCAAGGATGCCCCGATCCTTGTACTTGACGAGGCCACAAGCGCGCTTGACACCCGCTCGGAACGGCTGGTGCAGAAGGGCTTGGAGGAGCTGATGGTCAACCGGACCAGCATCATCATCGCCCACCGGCTCTCCACGATCGCCAGCGTGGACACCATCATCACCCTGCGCGAAGGCAGGATCGAGGAGATCGGTAGCCCGGCGGAACTCGCTGCCAGCGGGGGCATCTACTCCCAGCTGCTCCAGCTCCAGCTCTCCGGCACGAAGGCCGACCGCAAGCTCCTGCAACAGTTCGACATCCTGCGCTGATTCCCCCGGCGTCGGGGGAATCAGCGCAGGGTGTCGGTCAGCGGCGGGCGCCCTTGGGGCGCACGACCTTCTGGGCCTGCCACTGGGCGCTGAGGTCCACAGGGGCCCCCAGAACCAGGCCTGCGGTGGCGGTGCCCTCGGCGACGTCGGAGGCCGGGATGTGACCCGGGCGTCCAACCTTGGGGGTCATCAGCCAGATCACGCCAGCCTTGGACAGGTCGGTGAGGGAGTCGACCAGGCCGTCGGCGACATCGCCATCCTCCTCCCGCCACCACAGCAGCACGGCGTCAACCGCCTCCAGCGCCTCCTCGACCAGGTCGTCGTCGACGGCGTCCATGATGTCGTTGCGCAGGTCTTCATCGACATCGCTGTCCCAGCCAAGTTCCTGCACCACCATGCCCTTGTCCAGTGCCATCACCGACTGGACGCGGGAACTTCCTGACCCGTTCGAGCCACCCACCTCTTCTAGACCCTCCTGGTACGACGACGTTGTGCCCCAAGACTGCCAGATCGCAGCGCCGGGCGAAACACCGGGCTCAGTTCGCGTCCTGGTCGTCGGGCTCGACCGGGGCCAGACGGACCTTGTAACCGATCTCCTCGCGGTTCTCGTCCAGGGCCTCCTGCGGGATCTCGACCAGGAGCGGCGTGTCGGTCAGGGCATTCATGACGGCGATGAGGGTCCAGTCCTCGTCGCGCCGGGAGGCGTTGTACTCATTGGCCGAGAGGATGAACTCCGGTTCCTCCCCCAGGCAGCCTTTTACCGCGACGTGCATCTCCTCGTCCTCGGCGGTGACGGTGATGTTCCAGCCCTTGGCCTCGCCGGAGACGTCCTGGGTGGTGAGCTCCTGCTGGGCGAAGAACTCCTGCACCGCCTTCATGGCGGCGTCCTGCAGGGCGGCATGCTGGGACTGGTCGGCCAGACCCAGCTGCTGGACGCCCAGCTCCAGCTCGCGTGGGTTGTCCTCGGGCAGGAGGGCGAGTTCCATCTCGGCGATCTCGGCCTGGAACTCGAGCACACCCTCCACGAACTGGCGTTCCAGATCGGCCTTGTCCTTGTACTCGGGGTAGTCGTCGTCCTCGTCCAGGAGCACAACTTCAAAATAGCCGAGCAGTGTCTGCTCAGAACTCTCCTCAGCGAGTTGGGCCAACGCTGCCTCGCTGAGCTCCAGAATTGCATCCGCGATGTCCTCAGCTTCGAGGCTCTCCTCGACCCCGAGCTCCTCGTCAAAGTTCTCTCGGCTTAACGGTCCAATGCCTGCCGCCTGCAAGTGTTCCAACCAAAGCGCGTTGAGCGCCTTCTCGTGCTTGGTCAGGTCACGCCCCGAACCGAAGACCGTAGCCCAACCGTAATCAGGAATCCGACGCACAAGCTCCTCGACATCTACACGCTGCGACAGAGGCAGCGCCTCCAACCAGATCACCCCGACGAAGTCTGCGGAACGTTGCGTCCCATCCCAGTGGTCCTCGGCGAAGATCTCACTGTCCACCTCGCCACGTGCAACCAGCCCTCGGCCGTGATCCCCCTGCCGGAAGAGATAAAAAGTGTCGCCAGGCTCGATCCCCTTCTTCCTCTGACCTACTGACCAACTCCTAACGACCGAGTGAGCAATGCCCTCCCTCGTTAGCGCCACCATCCCGGACTCCCACGTTTCGGGGCTCCAGACGTGGTCGTCATCTCTTCCGGGGTTCCAAGTCAGCAAGATCGTCGCCATGCCCCAAGTATTGGGGATCATCCGCCAGCGACGTGCGAAAAGGCCCGGAACCCTGCAGATCCCACCGCACGGTTCCGGGCCTCATTCAGGCCTGAGCTGGTCACGCCGTGGATCAGGCGTCGCCGCCGATCGTGCCGGAGGTACCGGCATTCACGTCAAGCAGCTTGTACTTCTCGGCCGCCTGCTGTGCCCATTCCGCAGGCACCTCGCCGCGCTTGGCCAGCATCTGCAGGGTGCGGACCGCCAGCGAAGGACCGTCGATGTGCAGGTGGCGACGGGCTGCCGCACGGGTGTCGGAGAAGCCGAAGCCCTCCGCACCCAAGGACATGAAGTCTCCCGGCACCCACTGGGCGATCTGGTCGGGCACCTGACGCATGTAGTCGCTGACCGCCATGACCGGCCCCGGCCGATCCTGCAGCACCTGGGTGATGTAGGGGGTGCGCTGCTCCCCATGCAGGAAGGCGTCCTCATCGCAGGCCATGGCCTCACGACGAAGCTCGGTCCAGCTTGGGACGCTCCACACGTCCGCCACCACACCGAAGTCCTTCTTGAGCAGTTCCTGGGCCTCCAACGCCCAGGCGACCCCCACACCGGACGCGAGCAACTGCGCACGACGGGCGTCCTCGTTCACACCCTCGAAATCGCCCTTCTGGTACAGGTAGATGCCCTTGAGCAGGCCCTCCACGTCCAGGTCCTCGGGCTCCTTGGGCTGGACCATCGGCTCGTTGTAGACGGTCAGGTAGTAGATCACGTCCTCGGGGTTCTCCCCGTACATGCGACGCAGGCCGTCCTCGACGATGTGGGCGATCTCGAAGGAGAAGGCCGGGTCATAGCTGATGACCGCCGGATTGGTCGCTGCCAGCACCGGGCTGTGCCCGTCCATGTGCTGGGTGCCCTCACCGGTCAGGGTGGTCTTGCCGGCGGTGGCGCCGATCAGGAAGCCGCGGGCAAGCTGGTCAGCAGCCGCCCAGATGCCGTCACCGGTGCGCTGGAACCCGAACATGGAGTAGAAGATGTAGATCGGCACCATCGGCAGCTGGTGGGTCGCATAGGACGAACCGGCAGCGGTGAAGGCGGCCACCGAGCCCGCCTCGTTGATGCCGGTGTGCATGATCTGCCCGGCGGAGGACTCGCGGTAGGCGAGCATCAGCTCGTGGTCCACCGGGGTGTAGTTCTGCCCGTGCGGGTTGTAGATCTTGATCGTCGGGAAGAACGAGTCCATGCCGAAGGTGCGGGCCTCGTCGGGGATGATCGGCACGACATGCGGGGCGAACTGCTTGTCACGCATGAGGTCCTTGAGCAGACGCACGAAGGCCATCGTGGTGGCGATCTGCTGGTTGCCCGAGCCCTTCTTCACCGTCGCGTAGGCAGCTGCGTCAGGCAGTTTCAGCTTCGGGGCAGTGGTGCCGCGACGCTCGGGCAGGTGGCCGCCCAGCTCCTCGCGACGCTTCATCAGGTACTTGATGCGCGGGTCGTCGTTCCCGGGGCGGTAGTAGGGAGCCGAGTAGGGGTCCTTCTCCAGCACCTCGTCGCTGATCGGGATGCGCAGGCGGTCGCGGAAGTTCTTCAGGTCCTCCAGCGACAGCTTCTTCATCTGGTGGGTGGCATTGCGGCCGGCGAAGTGCTTGCCCACCATGTAGCCCTTGATGGTCTGGGCAAGGATCACGGTCGGGGCACCGGTGAACTCGGTCGCCGCCTTGTAGGCCGCGAAGACCTTGCGGTAGTCATGGCCACCGCGGGAAAGGCGCCAGATGCGCTCATCGGACCAGTCCTTCACCATCGCCGCGGTGCGCGGGTCACGGTTGAAGAAGTGCTCGCGGACATAACCTCCGTCATTGGCCTTGTAGGTCTGGTAGTCACCGTCGGTGGTGGCGTTCATCAGGTTCACCAGGGCGCCCTCGGTGTCCTGGGCGAGCAGCTCGTCCCACTCGCGACCCCAGATCACCTTGATCACGTTCCAGCCGGCACCGCGGAAGAAGGCTTCCAGCTCCTGGATGATCTTGCCGTTGCCACGCACCGGGCCATCGAGGCGCTGCAGGTTGCAGTTGATGACGAAGGTGAGGTTGTCCAGTTCCTCGTTCGAGGCGACCTGGAGCAGGCCACGTGATTCGGGCTCGTCCATCTCACCGTCGCCCAGGAAGGCCCAGACATGCTGCTGGGAGGTGTCCTTGAGACCACGGTTGTGCAGGTAGCGGTTGAAGGACGCCTGGTAGATCGCGTTCATCGGGCCGATGCCCATGGACACGGTCGGGAACTCCCAGAAGTCCTTCATCTGGCGCGGGTGGGGGTAGGAGGGCAGGCCATGGGGCTTGCCGTCCTTTCGGGCCGAGAACTCCTGGCGGAAGCCGTCCAGGCGGTCCTCGTCCAGGCGTCCCTCGAGGAAGGCGCGGGCGTACATGCCGGGGCTGGCGTGGCCCTGGAAGAAGATCTGGTCACCACCGCCGGGGTGGTCCTTGCCGCGCCAGAAGTGGTTCATGCCCACTTCGTAGAGGGTGGCGGCCGAGGCATAGGTGGAGATGTGGCCGCCCACTCCGATGTGGGAGCGCTGGGCGCGCTGGACCATCATCGCGGCGTTCCAGCGCAGGAGGCGCCGGACCTCGCGCTCGAGCTCCTCGTCGCCGGGGTAGTCGGGCTCGATCGAGGGGTCGATGGTGTTGATGTAGTCGGTGCTGGTCAGCGAAGGAACGCCCACCTGCTTCTCGCGGGCGCGCTCGAGCAGACGCAGCATCAGGTAGCGGGCGCGGTTGCGTCCGTCGGAGTCGATGGCACCGTCCAGGGACTCAAGCCACTCGCTGGTCTCTTCGGGATCGGTATCGGGGAGTGTGGTGGGCAGTCCATTGATGATGGGGCCAACCTCGTCGCGTGCGCTCACGCTGGAAGTCCTTTCCTTGGCAGCTGCCGTCCACTGTAGTGGGCAACCTGACGGCAGATCATCCTCGGGTGAAGGCCAGCAGTCTTTCCAACGGCCACGTGGTGATGATCCGCCCGGGATCGACGTCGAGCTGCTCGGCCCGGGCAGCCCCCAACTGGAGAAAGTCCAGCTGCCCGGGAGCATGGGCATCGGTGTCAATGCTGAACAGGCAGCCCATGTCACGGGCCAGTTCAATGAGCCCGTCTGGCGGGTCCTGGCGTTCGGGGCGGGAGTTGATTTCGACGGCCACGTTGAACTGGATGCAGGCCTGGAAGACCACCTCCGCATCGAACTGCGATTCGGGGCGTTGTCCGCGCCCACCGGTCACCAACCGGCCTGTGCAGTGGCCCAACACATTCGTCCGTGGATTGGCCACCGCCCCCACCATCCGGCGAGTCATCGATTCGGAGTCCATCGCCAGCTTGGAATGCACCGAGGCGACCACCACGTCGAGCTGGTCGAGCATCTCCGGCGTCTGGTCCAGAGCGCCGTCGTCGAGGATGTCCACCTCGATCCCCTTCAACAGCCGCACCTCCACCTGATCCTGGACCCGGTTGATCTCCTCCCATTGCGCGCGCAACCGTTCGGGACTCAAGCCGTTCGCGACGCGCAGCCGCGGGGAGTGGTCGGTGATCGCGAAGTACTCGCGTCCCAGTCGTTGCGCGGTGCGCGCCATCTCGGCGATCGGGGAACCACCATCTGACCAGGTCGAGTGGGTGTGCAGGTCGCCGCGCAGTTCCCTGATCAACTCGGACGCCGCCAGCGGCTGCGCCCCGGCCTCACGCAGGGTCGCCAGTTTGGGCGCGACCCGGCCCTCCAGGGCAGCGGTGATGACGGCCCCGGTCGAGGCACCGACGCCTGGGACCTGCTGCACTCCCCCGTTCTCGTGCAAGGTGACCAGGTCTTCGGCGGGCAACGAGGCGATGGCGTCGGCCGCCTTGCGATAGGCCTCGACGCGCCGGGTCTCCTGCCGGGAGCGTTCCATCCAATAGGCCACCTCCCGGAGGTCGGCCACAGCCTGGTCAGCTCGGGAGTTCGCGTCCATGACCGCTATTCTCACCCCCAGCCGGGAAGGAGCGCCATGACGGAGATCGCAATCGTCCTGCTGGCGGCTCTGGGTGCTGGCCTGCTCGCGAGGGCGATGGACGACGTTATTTGCCAATACCCCCGCGAGAGGATCCTGCGAGTTGCCTCTTGCGCTCGACGGCCTCAATGAATCGCTCGGCTCCCCCTTCACCAACAACGCACTTTCACCCGACCAATCCCTGGGTGTCGGCAGGGAGGGCCAGCCGCTTGCCTTCTTCTTTCCCCGAGGCAATGACGAAACGACGTCGGAGGTTGTCGTGTATGACATCCGCGCCCAGAAGATCATCTTTACCGAACACGTACCACGCGGCCACGACTCCTGGGCCGTCACCTTCTCCCATCCCGAGAAGGCCGCATACTTCGGGACCACGAACCCCGGCGTCCTGTACAGATATACTCCAGGCGCCGATCGTGTGGAGGATCTCGGGATCCCCCTCTCCGGTCAGTTCATCTGGTCCTTGGACGCGGCACCGGACGGCACGATCCTCGGGGGCTCATATCCAGATGCCCATCTATGGACCTATTCGCCGCAGTCCGGTGAAGTCCGGGATTATGGCCAGATTCTTGATTCCAGCTATGCCATGACAATGGCTGCCAACGATACAACGATCTGGGTTGGAACGAAGGGCGCTTCTCGAGGGCGCCTGGCTGCCGTGGACCGCGCGACGGGCTCGATCACCGAGATTCCCGTACCAGCTGGGTACGAGGAAAAGTTGGCCGTCTACGACATTGCGCTCGTGCGCGAGGATCGGCTGGCGGTCCGCACCGAGGGCACTTCCCAGGCTGATACCGCACTGCATTTCTACGACCTGCCCAGTGCTACTTGGCTCGACACTGTCGATGACGTTGCAGCGCGCAAGGTCTCGTCGGTAGACCCGAGGAACAATCGCGATGTCTACTTCCGGATGCGCCAAGGCGCCCATTCGGGCCAAGTGGTCCGGTACGACCTCGACTCCGGTTCTTACTCCCCCGTCGGTTGGGCACCGAACGCGATCACGGGCGATTGGCTCTGGGTGCAGATGGATGAGCCTGAGTACCCGGGGTGGACGCTCGCTCTCACGAACTACAGCATGCGAGTGCGGTTGTTCAACCCTGACACCGGCGCAAGGCGTACTCTGCAGCTCGGACACCCGGGTGCGCCCGTGCGCATCGCTCAGCTCGATATCGGCCCCGACCAGAAGATCTACTTGTCTTCCCAGGCAGCGCAATCACGCTGGAATCAGGCGAGCGAGGCCTATGAGCACCTGCAGAACCGTGGAGGAGTTCAGGGGTACGGAATCCTCGGTCCTCATCTACTCATGGGCAAATATCCAGGAGCTGGACTCCAAACCTACGACACCACCAGGCCTTGGGTAGCAGACGAGAACCCTGCTCCCTCGCTCCTCATCGGCGAGCAACAGGACCGCCCGATCGCCCTCACCGCGATCGATGATTCCTGGGTCGCAGTCGGCACCGCGCCGGAGAGCTCCACCGTCGGCGGCGGCATTGCGCTATGGCGGCCCGCCACCGGCGAACTGAGGTTCCAGCGCAACGTAATCCCCGACCATTCCGTGGTTTCGCTCGTCCGGGTGGGCGATCTGGTGTGGGGTGGTACCTCGATCAATGGTGGATACGGCGTGCCCCCAAAGGCCACGACGGCAAAGCTCTTCGCGTTCGACCCAACCACCGAACGGATTGTCTACGATGCTTCGCCATTCGACTCCGTGCAGACCATCAGCGCGTTGACATTTCATGATGGGCTGCTCTGGGGGAACGCCGACGGAACCCTCTTCTCGTTCGATCCCGCCAAACGTGCTGTGGAAGCGGTCATCAAACTGGAACACGACACGCAGGAGATCCACGGACGGAACCGGGGTATCGTCGTCGATTCCTGTGGCCGCATGTTCGCCGTCACTCAGGACAAGCTGTACTTCATCGATACGGAAGAGCGGACCGCGACAGTGCTTGTCCAAGAAGGTGTTCGTGATCTCGCGATCAACGACTCCGGTCAGCTCTTCTACCGCGCCGGTCACACCTTGATGCGCTTCACCCCCACCTACTCCGCACGTGCGCCCAAGGCGCCCGCGTGGGAAGCTGGCAAAGTCTACCACGGCGGCGACAAGGTCACCCATGGTGGGAGGTTGTACGAGGCCAGCTGGTGGACCAAGGAGGAACCCGGCAAGTCGGTGCGAGGCTCTTGGCAGGAGATTGCCGTCGCACCCGATGGCACCGCATTGTGGACGCCATCCCGGATCTTCAACTCGGGTGACCGGGTATGGCACGGGGAAACCGCGTATGTGGCCAAGTGGTGGACCCGAAATCAGAAGCCAGGTGACCCCCGGGGTCCTTGGCGCCCCGTGGACGTCTAGATGTGCTGACCGGACAGGTTGGTTGAAGGACTGCGATCCGGACGTGTGAGCAGGGAGGGCCTTGCTGGTTGAGTGGGACTCGCGACAGAACCACGCCAAGCCAGTAAGGCCCTCTTGTGTCCCACCCTGACGCAACCTAACCCCGAAGCACCGCCTGATCGTCGCCCAGCTCGTCATGGACCGGGGAGTCCCGATCTCGGAGGTGGCCGCCCGGTTCCAGGTCTCGTGGACCACCGTGAAGCGCTGGGTCGATGAGCGCGCCCTGGAAGCACTCGGCGTCGACACGGTGATGAACCTCTACGAAGGGGCCGGTGAGCAGCTGGTCGACCTCGCGCTGGAGCGCCTCAACGAACGCCATGCCTGAAGGCGGGCCCACCGGCCTGACTAGACTTTCCCTATGCCTGAGCCGATTCCCGGGACTGCCCATGCGCTGGTCCCCTCCGCCCGCTCGCGGACGCAGCTGCTCAAGCGACTGAATGCGTCCACCGGCTCGATGACCACCGCAGCACTGGCTGCGATGGAGGAACGCCTGCCCTGGTTCAGTGCTCTGGGCGCCGAGGAGCGCTCCTGGATCACCCTGGTCGCCCGATCGGGCATCGACGGCTTCGTCCAGTGGTTCGCTGCCGAGCCCGGACGCCGGGTGGTGCCCGCCGCGATGTTCGACGCCGCACCCCGGACCCTGACCCGCAAGATCAGCCTGCGCCAGACAGTGGACCTGGTCCGCACCACCGTCGGTGTCGTCGAGGAGCAGATCCAGGTCGCCATGCCCCGCACCGACCGCCAAGTGCTCTCGACGGCGATCATCCACTACTCCCGTGAGGTGGCCTTCGCTGCCGCCGAGGTGTACGCGCGCGCCGCCGAGCAGCGCGGCACCTGGGACGCCCGTCTGGAAGCGCTGGTGGTTGATGCCGTGATGCGCGCAGAGACCGACGAGACGGTCGTCTCCCGGGCGTCCACCCTGGGCTGGCAGGCACGCACCCCGGTGACTGTGGTCGTCGGTACCGCCCCCGCCGACGCCACTGGCGCCGCCGAGGACGTGCGCCGAGACGCCGAGCGACTGCGGGTGAGCGCACTCACTGCGGTGCAGGGCGAACGACTGGTCGTGATCCTGTCCACCCCAGAGCTGGCAGCCCAGACGGCGTCGGAGAAGGCTGTAGGGCTGGCGACCCGCCTGTCCAGCCATTTCGGCAAGGGACCGATCGTGGTCGGTCCGGTCGTCGACGACCTGGTGGACGCCTCGATGTCCGCCCGGGCCGCGATGTCCGGACATCGCGCTGCCGATGCCTGGCCCGAGGGTCCCCGGGTGATCTGGGCCAGCGACCTGCTGCCCGAACGTGCCCTCAGTGGCGACGGACACGCCCGTCGCACGCTGAGCCAGGACATCTACGGCCCCCTCGAGGCGGCCGGTGGCGACCTGCTGACCACCTGCGCCTGCTTCCTGGACCACGGTGGGTCGGTCGAGGCGAGCGCCCGCGCCCTGTACGTCCACGCCAACACCGTCCGCTACCGGCTCAAGCGCATCCAGGACGTCACTGGGTACTCCCCCTCCGATCCTCGCGACGCCTATGTGCTGCGGCTCGCGATCACGCTGGGGCGGCTGGCATCTTCTCGTTGAGCCCAGCCCTGTGGACCGAGTCGA
The DNA here is from genome assembly GCF_025144225.1 of Aestuariimicrobium sp. p3-SID1156. Lineage (GTDB taxonomy): Bacteria > Actinomycetota > Actinomycetes > Propionibacteriales > Propionibacteriaceae > Aestuariimicrobium. The sequence goes on along the minus strand of NZ_JALXXB010000009.1, from coordinate 71,230 downwards.
GGGCTCGGCGCCGCTGGGGTGCTCGCCAGAATGACAGCCATGTGATTCAGCACTCCCCACAGTCCGTACCCGGCGGTATGGTCAGCTCCGACGCGCTCGTTGTTGAAATCCCACAACACCACCCTCGGGCTTTTCGTCGCTGAAGGCCTCGAAACCCGTCGCCACCACCGGCAGAGTAGGTCTCGTGCTCGCCATCGTTGCGCCCGGACAGGGCTCCCAGACCCCCGGCTTCCTGAAGCCCTGGCTTGAGATCCCCAGCTTCGCGACCCGCCTCGAGTGGCTGTCGGCCGTGGCTGCCCTCGACCTGGGCCACTACGGCACCGAGGCCGACGCCGAGACGATCCGCGACACGGCGATCGCCCAGCCGCTGCTGGTCTCCGCCGGTTTGCTCGCCGCCCTTGAACTCTTCCCCACCCCCACCGACGGCTTCGGCAAGGTGGGCGTCGCCGCCGGCCACAGCGTCGGTGAGATCACGGTCGCCGCCGGCGCCGGTGTGATCAGCGCGGAGGCTGCGATGGTCTTCGTCCGCGAGCGTGGCCGTGCCATGGCCACCGCGTCCGCAGCTCGCCCCACCTCGATGACCGCCATCATTGCCGGCGATCGCGACGAGGTACTGGCCGCGATCGAGGCCCAGGGCCTCACCCCCGCCAACAACAATGGAGCGGGCCAGATCGTCGCCGCTGGCACCGTCGAACAGCTGGAGGCCCTGGCAGCGAACCCACCGGCGCGCGCCCGCCTGGTCCCGCTGAGCGTCGCCGGCGCCTTCCACACGGTGCACATGGAGCCCGCCGTGGACCGCCTGCGCCACCTCTCGAAGGCGATCTCGACTCGTGACGCCCGCACCCGACTGCTCAGCAATGCCGATGGCCAGGTCGTCCATGACGGCCGCGAATACCTGAGGCGCCTGGTCGACCAAGTGGCCAATCCGGTCCGTTGGGACCTGTGCATGGACACGATGCGCGAGCTCGGCGTCACCGGACTGCTGGAACTGCCGCCCGCAGGCACGCTCACCGGCATCGCCAAGCGCAACCTCAAGGGCATCGGGCTGTTCAGCCTCAACACCCCCGACCAGCTCAACGAGGCCCGCGCCTTCGTGGCCGACCATGCCGAGGCCGACCAGACCGACATGTCCACCTCGCCCACCTGGCGCCTGCTGGTTTCCCCGCGCAAGGGCTCCTTCCGCCGCGCCGGCGGTGTTGAGGAGGGCGCCGTCCTCGCCCCCGGTGCTGAGCTGGGACAGGTCGTCAACCTGCGCGAAGCGGTCAGTGTGGTGGCTCCCCATGGCGGTCAGGTCACCGAATGGCTGGTGGAGGACAACGACCCGGTCAGCCCCGGCCAACCCCTGGTCCGCCTGCACCCCCACGCCGAGGAGAGCTGATGCCCCAGATCAAGACCGCCCGAGGGCCGGAATTCTCGCGGATCGTGAGCGTGGCCGGCCACCGCGGCAGTCGCGTGGTCGACAACGAGGAGATGTGCACCTACATCGACTCCAGCGATGAATGGATCCGCCAGCGCACCGGCATCGTCGAGCGCCGCTGGGCCGCCGAGGAGGAGACGCCGCTGGCGATGGCCGTCTCGGCCGGCAGCAAGGCGATTGGACGAGCCGGGATCAGGCCTGAACAGATCGGCACGCTGATCATCTCCACCGTCTCCCACTTCCAGCAGACCCCCTCGCTGGCCGTCCATGTTGCTCGCGAGCTTGGACTGAATGACCCGGCCGCCTGGGACATCTCGGCTGCCTGCGCAGGGTTCTGCTACGCCGTCGGTCAGGCCGACGCGATCGTGCGCTCCGGCCTGTCCGAGCATGTACTGGTCATCGGCGTGGAGAAGCTCAGCGAGCTCACCGATCTGAAGGACCGCGGCACCGCCTTCCTGTTTGCCGATGGCGCGGGGGCTGTCGTGATTGGACCTTCCGACGAACCGGCGATCGGTCCCACCGTGTGGGGCTCGGATGGCGAGCAGGCCAGCGTCATTGACGTGGCGTCCTGGGAGGCCAATGCCGCCCACCCGAAGATCACCATGGACGGTCGCTCCGTCTTCAAGTGGGCCACCACCCACATCGCGGAGAAGACGAAGGAAGCCCTGGCCGCGGCCGGCCTGACCGCCGGGGACCTGGACGTCTTCATCCCCCACCAGGCCAACAACCGCATCACCGATTCGATGCTGCGCCACCTCGGCCTGCCTGACTCGGTCGTGGTGAGCCGCGACATCACCCACATGGGCAACTCCTCGGCGGCCTCCGTGCCCTTGGCGATGGAAGCCCTCTTGGAGAGCGGCGAGGCCACCTCCGGCCAGACCGCTCTCACCATCGGTTTCGGCGCTGGCCTCGTCTACGCCGGACAAGTCGTGCGGCTACCCTGACGCCCGGCACACAACCCAAGCCCCCAACCACCCGGTTGGACAAACAACACAAGGAGGGCCTCAATGGCCAGCACCGAAGAGATCCGCGCCGACCTCGCCGAGATCGTGAACGACGTCGCCGGCGTTGCGGTTGAGGACGTCCAGATGGACAAGTCCTTCACCGACGACCTGGACGTCGACTCGCTGTCGATGGTTGAGATCATCTACGCCTGCGAAGAGAAGTTCGGCGTCTCGATCCCCGACGAGGACGCCAAGAACCTCAACACCGTCGGCGACGCCGTCGCCTTCATCGAGCGCGCCCAGGCCTGAGCCCGGACTGCCGGGGCGGAGCAGCTGCCCGCCCCGGCCACCGCTCCACCGCAGTCCGAGGGCAATCTTCGGCCTGACACCCTCGCGGGCGCGAGCATGCCCGCTTCCCCCCCCCGTACCGTCCCATTTCCACCAGGAGGACCACCATGACTGAGGTCGTCATCACCGGCTTTGGTGCCATCACCCCGCTGGGCGCCGACGCGGCCACCACGTGGGAGGGCCTGCTGGCGGGACGCAGTGGCGTCCACACCCTGCCCTACGAATGGGCCGAGGAGCTACCCACTCGCTTCGCCGCGGAGGTCACCACCGACGTGATGACCAAGCTCGAGCGGGTCGAGGCGCGCCGTTGGGACCGTTCCACCCAGCTGGCGGTCATCGCCGCGCTCGAGGCGTGGGAGGACGCTGGGCTCACCCTGGATGAGGACAACGGCATCGACCGTGACCGCCTGGTTGTGTGCGGCGCTTCGGGCATCGGCGGCCTGCACTCACTGCTCGGGCAGTGGGACGTCCACAAGGAGAAGGGCTTTCGCCGGGTCTCCCCCTTCACCATTCCCATGCTGATGGCCAACGCGCCGGCAGCCAATATCGGGCTGAAGGTCGGTGCCCGGGCGGGGGTCCACACGCCCGTCTCGGCCTGCGCCTCCTCGAACGAGGCAATCGCCCTGGGTCTGGACCAGATCCGTCTGGGACGCGCCGATGTCGCAGTCCTCGGTGGCACCGAGGCCGTCATCCACCCGCTGCCGCTGGCCGCCTTCGGCCAGATGCAGGCCCTGTCACGGCGCAATGACTCCCCCGAAAGCGCCTCCCGCCCATGGGACACCAGCCGCGATGGCTTCGTCATGGGCGAGGGTGCCTGCTTCATGGTGGTGGAGACCCTCGATCATGCCAAGGCCCGTGGCGCGAAGATCTACGGCACTCTGGCTGGCGCCGGCATCTCGGCCGACAGCCATGACATCGTCCAGCCAGACCCCACCGGCGAAGGCCAGTCCAGCGCCATGCTGAAGGCACTGCGGGATGCCAACCTCCAGGCCAGCGACATCAAGCACGTCAACGCCCACGCCACCTCCACCCCGCAGGGCGACATTGCCGAGGCCGGCTCCATCGCCAGCGCTCTCGGCGAGGCTGCCTCCGAGGTGCTGGTCACCGGCACCAAGTCAATGACCGGCCACCTGCTCGGTGGCGCCGGAGCCCTGGAGACCTTCGCCACCACGATGGCGCTGCACGACCGCAAGGTCCCCGGCACCATCAACATCACCGACCTGGAGCCCGACCTGCCGGTGCAGATCGCCACCCGGACCACCGACCTTCCCGACGGTGACCTGGCCGCGCTGAACAACAGCTTCGGCTTCGGCGGTCACAACGTCTGCGTCGCCGTCACCACCGCCAACGCGAACCGCTGAAGGATCCCCGCATGACTGCTCCAGCCAAGGAGAAGCTCCCCCGCGAGCTCGACCCCCGCAACCCGAACCATCGCCTGGCGGCCCTCTTCGACGAGGGCACCATGGAACTGATCGGTGAGGATGACGCCACCTCGGGCATGCTGGCCGCCATCGGCCAGATCGAGGGATCGCGCACCGTGGCCTTCTGCTCCGACGCCACCGTCATGGGCGGCGCGATGGGTGTGGAAGGTTGCGAGGTGGTGGTCCACGCCTATGCCCGTGCCATGGCCGACCGCCTGCCGATCATCGGCATCTGGCATTCCGGTGGTGCCCGCCTGGCCGAGGGCGTCCTCTCACTGGACGGAGTGGGCAAGATCTTCCAGGCGATGACGGTCGCCTCGGGCAAGATCCCGCAGATCTCGATCGTGCTCGGCCCCTGCGCTGGCGGCGCTGCCTACGGACCCGCGCTGACCGACATCGTGATCTCCTCCCCCGATGGACGCATCTTCGTCACCGGCCCTGAAGTTGTGCGCTCGGTCACCGGTGAGGACGTGGACATGGAGCGCCTGGGTGGCCCCGACACCCACGGGCGCCGATCCGGGGTGGTGCACATCGCCGCCACCGACGAGGCCGATGCCCTGGCTCGAGGCCGCCACCTGGTCGAGTTGCTCGCCCAGCAGGGCACCATGGCCGGCAACGTCACCGACATCGACCTGAACGCCTTCCTGCCGGAGTCGTCCAAGCGCGCCTATGACATCCACCCGCTGGTCCACGGCCTGCTGGACGAGGGCTCGGTGGAGGAGCTGCACGCCAAGTGGGCACCAAACATGGTCGTGGCACTCGGACGCCTCGACGGGCGCACGGTCGGCGTCATCGCCAACAACCCGCTGCGCCTGGGCGGATGCCTGGACTCGCTGTCGGCGGAGAAGGCCGCCCGCTTCGTGCGGATGTGTGACACCTTCGGCGTCCCGCTCGTCGTGATCGTGGACACCCCCGGCTACCTCCCCGGCGTCGGCCAGGAATGGGACGGCGTCGTGCGCCGCGGGGCCAAGCTGCTGCACGCCTTCGCCGAGGCCACCGTTCCCCGGGTGACCCTGGTCACCCGCAAGACCTATGGCGGCGCCTACATCGCGATGAACTCCCGCTCGCTGGGTGCCACCGCGGTGATGGCCTGGCCGACCGCCGAGGTCGCCGTGATGGGTGCAGTCGCCGCCATCCGCATCCTGCACCGGCGCAAGCTCGCTGCCGCCCCGCAGGATTCGCGCGCCCAGCTGGAGCTGGAGTTGGCAGCCGAACACGAGCGGATCTCCGGCGGCGTCCAGCGCGCGGTCGAGATCGGTGTGGTGGACGCCATCATCGAGCCCGACCAGACCCGCTCAGCCCTCGCGCGGGCCATCCGTGAGGCTGATCAGGGCCTGCGCGGAAGCCACACCAACATCCCGCTCTGAGTTCTCTGGCTCGGTCACAAGCCCCCGGGGCCTGCATCTTCCGCATCCCTGCGGAGGGTTCCGGTCAGCCGACGGCGTTCAGCCAGCGCACGGGGGCACCGTCACCGGCGTGCCGGAAAACCTCGAGTTCGTCATCCCAGGCGGTGCCCAGCAGATGATCCAGGCGGACCGCGAGGCCGCGCTCGCCGTGGGCCAGGGCTGCCCGCAGGCGGTGCTCGTTGACCAGCACCTCTCCCTCGGCGCCGGTCTGGGCATGGAACACCCCGAGGCTCGGGGTGAAGGAATAGCGCTGACCTTCGCCCCCGGTGGTGGGCTCCTCGGCCACCTCGAAGCGCAGGCGCCCCCACTTCGCGAAGGCGCTGGCGATGGCGGCTGCAGTGCCGGGAGCATGGTGCCAGGTGAGTTCGGCGCGATAGCTGCCCCGTTCGGCTGGCTGCGGCGCCCAATCAAGGCGGGTGGGCATGCCAAGGATGCCGCCCAGCGCCCACTCAATATGAGGGCACAGCGCTGACGGCGCCGAGTGGATCCAGACCACACCTCGAGTCGACACGGCTCCTCCTTCAACGAACCAGATGTGCCTTCCCCAGCAACCTCGTTCGTCGGGCGGATCTCGCGTGGACCAGCGGCTTCGGTCTGCTCCAGTGCACCCAGTGTGCCCCAGATCGGCGGCCCGGCCAACCCTCTAGGGTGGACGAGTGCAGATGCCTGTGGTCCTCCCCCGGATAGACCAGCCCGTTCGGCGGATCGGGGCGCGAACCTTCGACTTCTCCCGCCGGGCAGCGGTGATGGCCGTGGTCAACCGGACGCCGGACAGTTTCCACGACAGGGGCGCCACCTTTGCCCTCGAGGCTGCCGTGGACGCCGGCCTCCGGGCGGTCGACCAGGGTGCGGACTGGCTCGACGTCGGCGGCGTGCCCTTCTCACCTCTTGTTCCCCGGGTGTCCCCCGACCAGGAGGCCGCGCGCGTCGTGCCGGTCATCGAAGCGATCAGGGCCAACAGCGATGTGGTGATCTCGGTCGACACCACCCGCGCCCCGGTGGCCGTGGCCGCGATCGAGGCAGGCGCTGATGTGGTGAACGACACCTCCGGGCTCAGCGACCAGGACATGGCCCGCGTCGTGCGCGACGGTGGGGCCTCCGTGGTGATCACGCATTCGCTCGCCAAGCCCTTCGAGGTGCTGGAGCGACCACACTATGACGACGTGACCCGCGAGGTCGCCACCAGCCTCGGCCAACGTCTGGACCAGGCACTATCAGCTGGTGTCCGCCCTGAGCAGGTCATCCTTGACCCCGGCCCCGACCTCAACAAGAACACGCTGCACACCCTGCAGCTGACCAGACAACTCGCGCTCGTCACCGGGCTGGGGCATCCGGTGCTCGCGGCGGTCTCCAACAAGGACTTCATCGGCGAAACCCTGGACCGACCGCGACAGGCGCGGACCGCAGGCAGCGTCGCGTCCGCCATGTGGTGCCTGATGGCGGGGGCACGCATTCTTCGCATGCATGACGTGCCGGAGGCTGTCGATACCGTGCGCATGTTCGAGGCCATCATGGGCTGGCGCCCACCGGCTTATCTCCGCCACAACATGTGACGCACCGACAGGCGATCAGCAGTCGGGCAGTTCGGTCACCGGCACGATCGACATGTCCTCCAGCTTCCAGTCCAAGGAGGTGAGCCGCTTGCGGATCTCCTCGAGGGCTGCCGGGCTGAGTTCGAGCGCAGGGACGATGAACACCTCGGTGTGGAACAGGTGCCCCAGGTCGCGCATCCGCACCATCGCTGACGCGACGGCGGGCTCGGCGCTTGCAGCCTCCTCGACCCTGCGCACCAGCGGGTGTTCCTCCTTGTCGTCAAAGGTTCGCGCAGTCCTGTCTGCCAGGCCCCGGGTGGCATTGCGCACATTGACCACGCCGTCCTTGAGGATGCTGGCCCCGATGAAGGCGGCCACCACCGAGTCGGCCCACCACAGGCCGAAGCCGATCAGTGCCAGGCCAATGACCGCACCGCCGGCAGTGGTCCAGTCCGCGCGCATCATGTCGGCGTCCGCATAGAGGATCTTGTCGTGCAGCGGCTCGGCGGCCTTCATTTTCATGTGGCCCAGGATCATCGTCGGGATCGCCGTGACGATCAGCCCCGCCATCATCAACCAGCCCTGCCAGAAGGTGTACCCGAACAGCTGGATGGTGCCGATGGTGGGGTGTTCGCGGCTGATCAGGGTCATCACCGCGTCGTAGACCACGAAGGCGCCCAGGACGAGCAGGGCCAGCGCCGAGGCGAGGTGGCCGATACCGACCGCCCGGTGGAGCCCCCAGGGGTGCTCGTGGTCGGGCTCCCTGCGGGCCACCCGCCCGGCGATGAGGAAGGCGATGGGCGGCAGGAAGGAGAGCAGGTCCTCGATCCAGGCCGCCTTCATGGCCTGGGAACTGCCCATGACGAGCATGATGATCACCACCGTGGCGGCCACCACCGGCAGGCTGATCCACTGCAGCCGCCGCGCCTTGCGGAACGCGTCGAGCTGTTCATCGGCCAGCCTGGTGGCACCGAAAGCGACCTGCTGGGTTTCCTGGGCGCTCACTGCTCTCCTCCCTTCTCCGCAGCGGGGCGGGAGTCCAGGTAGCGCTCCAGCTCTGAGATGAAGGCGTTCTCTCCCAATGGGGCGCCGATCACATGTCCCTTCTTCTTGCCGTGGCCGTCGCGAGCCTTGGTGTAGGCGCGGGTGACACCCATCTTCGAGGTCCACTGCGAGTCGGCGGTGAAGCCACCGATCGCCAGGTCGAGCATCCCCAGTTCAATCTTCTCGACCAGCCCCGCTTCACCGTCCACCTCCCAGACCGGCTCCACACCCAGGTGCTTGGCGAACCCGCTGACCAGGCGGGGTTCAACGCCACCGATCTGGTGTTCGCTGGCCCTGCCCACGGGATGGTCCACCTTGCCCACCTCGACCCACGGCTCTGAGGGCGAGACGCCCACGCGGAGCTTCTTGTCGGTGAGCACCCGCTCAAGGGTCCCGTCCGGGTCGCGCGGATACTCGCAGGCCGTCAGGCCACCCACGAGCAGCGCCGTCAGCAGCGGGCGGCGCGCCAGGGTGAACGTCGTGGTCAGGACTCGGTCGGGAAGCATGGGGCCAGTGTGTCGCACCCAGAGCCTAGAGTGGGCGGCATGACCGAGATGCCCTATGGAAGTTGGCCGGGGACCACCCCTGCGGATGAGGTGTTGCGTGGATCGGTGTCCCTCCAGGAGGTCCAGACCAGCGACGGTGGCGTCTTCTGGTCCGAGTCCCGGCCGACCGAGAACGGCCGCTCGACCGTAATGCACCGCGCCCACAACGGCGGCGTCTTCGAGGATGCCGAGCAGTTCGATGTCCGCTCGCGCGTGATGGAGTACGGCGGCGGGGCGTGGAGCGTCGATGACGCAACCCTCGCTCTGGTTGACGATCGGCGCCGACAGGTCCAAGTCGGCGGCTGGACGCGTCCCTTCGTGCCGTTGAGCAGCGCCACGGATCAGGTGGCCTATGGCGACCTGCGCCTGCACACCCGCCGCGGCCTGCTGTTGGCGATCCAGGAGGACCACCGCGGCGAGGGAGAGGCGGTCACGCGCATCGTGGCCTTCCGTCTCGACCGCGGCGAGCAGGAACCGATCGTGCTGGTCGAAGGTGCGAGCTTCTACGCCGACCCGGAACTGTCCGAGGACGGGCGCCTGGCCTGGTGTGAGTGGGACCACCCCAACATGCCGTGGGACTCCACCCGCATCAAGGTGGCCGACATGGACCTGGACGCGCTGGGGATCAGCGAACCGACGATCGTGGCCGAGGGTTGGTCCGGACTGCATCCGCGCTGGGCTGGTGGGGAGCTGGTCTACGTCGACGACCCGCACGGCTTCTGGAACTTCTACGCGTGGAATGCCGAGGAGGGGTCGCGCTCACTCACCACGACCCGGCATGACCATGAGATGCCCCTGTGGACGCTGGGCAACAACCACTGGGCGCTCTTCCCCAGGAGCCGGCCCGAGTTCGTGGTCGGCATGCGCCTGGTCGATGGACGCCTGGAGCTGGTCCGAGCGCCGCTTTCCGGCGAGGGTGAGATCGAGCTGGCGTCCGATCCGCACCTGCGGTCGATGGCCTCGGTCCAGTCGATGGCGGCCGATGACCATGCCGTGTACCTGATCATGTCCTTCACCGACCGACCTGACGAGCTGATCATGCTCGACCCCCTGACCGGACGCGCGGAACCCGTCCACGGATCTGGTCGCCCGCCCGCCCCCGGCACCGTGAGCATCCCGGAGAACCTGTGGGTGGACGGACCTCATGGGCGCGTCCAGGCCTTCTTCTATCCGCCCCAGCACCCTGAGATCACCGGTCCAGAGGGTGAACGTCCGCCGCTGGTCGTGCTCTCCCATGGCGGGCCGACCTCGATGGCGCTGCCCGGGCTGAACAGCAAGGTGCAGTACTGGACCTCGCGCGGGTTCGCCGTGGTCGACGTGAACTACGGCGGTTCGAGCGGGTTCGGCCGCCAGTACCGGGAGCGCTTGCGAGGCAACTGGGGCATCGTCGACGTGGACGACTGCCGTGCGGTCGTGGAACACCTCGTCCGCGAGGGCCGGGTCGACCCCCGGCGGGTGGCCATCACGGGCGGTTCCGCCGGCGGCTACACCACCTTGCAGAGCCTGGTCACCACCGACACCTACACCGCCGGGGTCAGTCGCTACGGCATCGGTGACCTGGCGACACTGGCCACCGACACCCACAAGTTCGAGGCCCGCTACCCCGATGGGCTGGTAGGTCCGTGGCCGGAGGCAGCCGACCTGTACGCCGAGCGCTCCCCCATCAAGCACGTCGACAAGCTGGCCACCCCGATGCTCATCCTGCAGGGCACCGATGACAAGGTGGTGCCGCCGAACCAGGCCGAGTCGATGGCTGCTGCCGTGAAGGAGGCGGGCCAGCCGGTGGCGCTGGTCATGTTCGAGGGCGAGGGCCACGGTTTCCGTCGGATGGACTCCCGACGCCACGCCCTGCTGGCCGAGCAGGCCTTCTACTGCAAGCTGTGGGGCCTCGACTCCCCCGACGATCTACCCGACCTCGACTGGCTCTGATCATGTTGCTGGGCCAGCTCGTTGCTGCCGAGGCAGAGGTGTCCGCGACCCGCTCCCGAACGCAGAAGGCAGAGCGCCTGGCAGGCCTGTTGCGGGAGCTGGCGCCTGCTGACGTGGAGCCAGCCGTCGGGCTCTTGCTGGGTCGGCCCCGGCAGGGGCGGGTGGGTGTTGGCTGGCGCACGCTGATGGCCGCCACTCCCCCGACCAGCAACGATCGGCAGGATCCCCTGACCATCGCCAAGGTGGACTCGGCGCTGACCCAGCTGGCCCAGGCCCACGGAACGGGTTCAACGGCCACGCGACAGCAACTCCTGCACGACCTCCTGGGACGCGCAACCGGTCCAGAGCGGAACTTCATCATCCGGTCACTCACCGGCGAAATGCGGACAGGCGCCTTGGAGGGGGTGCTGGTCGATGCCATCGCCCGCGCAGCCGAAGTCCCCGCAGCCCTGGCCCGACGAGCAGCGATGCTCACGGGCGACCCCGCCAGGACTGCGTCCCTGGCCCTGACGGACCCGAGTTCGCTGACTGAGGTGGGGCTGAGCGTCGGCACCCCGATCCTGCCCATGCTCGCCTCCCCCGGTGGCGAGGTGGAAGATGCCACCCGCGAACTCGGCGAAGCGTCCGTGGAGTACAAGCTGGACGGAGCCCGCATCCAGGTCCACCGCAGCGGCAACGAGGTCGGCGTGTTCACCCGCTCCCTGGCCGACATCACCGGACGAGTACCGGAGATCGTGGACGTGGTGCGGCAGCTTCCGGCGCGCGACGTGGTCCTCGACGGGGAAACCCTGCTGCTCACCGAGGACGGTTCCCCGCGCCCCTTCCAGGAGAGCATGAGCCGCTTCGGCGGCGTCCAGGCTGCAGACCGGGTACTGCGTCCCTGGTTCTTCGACCTGCTGCACCTGGACGGCCAGGACCTGCTCGACGAGCCCCTGACCAGACGCCGCGAACTGCTCTTGCCCACGGTGGGTGAGCTGGTCGTGCCGAGCGTCCAGACCGCCGATCCGGCCGTGGCCGAGGAGTTCGCCCGCCGCGCCCTGGCAGCGGGGCACGAAGGGGTGGTCCTCAAAGCGCTCGACGCCCCCTATGTCGCGGGTCGTCGCGGCAAGGAGTGGCGCAAGGTCAAGCCGGTGATCACCCTCGACCTGGTCGTGCTCGCGGTCGAGTGGGGTTCTGGACGCCGCCAAGGATGGCTGTCGAACATCCACCTCGGCGCCCGCGACCCCAGCACCGGAGGGTTCGTCATGGTCGGCAAGACCTTCAAGGGGATGACCGATGAGATCCTGCGCTGGCAGACCGAGCACTTCCCCACCATCGAGACCCGTCGCACCCGCTCGGCGGTCTTCGTGGAGCCGCTGACGGTGGTGGAGGTCGCCATCGACGGGGTGCAGCGCTCGTCGAGGTACCCCGGTGGAGTCGCGCTGCGCTTCGCCCGGGTGAAGACCTATCGCCCGGACAAGTCGCCCTCCGCGGCAGACACGATCGACACGCTGCGCACCTTCTTGGGCAATTGAGTCCGCCTCCCAGCCCGGACGGCGCAAATCTTGTCAGGGCGGCTTGATACCTTGTGGACACTCCTCAAAGAAGAAGGGTTCCCAATGCACGTCGATTCAGATCTGTCAGGAAAGCTCGCTCGCCACATCCGGGAAGACATCCCGCAGCCGATCGTCCAAGGACCTCAGCGATGGCCTGAGGACGTTGAACTGGCACTGATTGACGCGATCTTCTCAGCGAGAGCACGCTACGGCCAACCCGCGCAGGACGGCCGACCAGCCACGGGAGTGCAGGCCGTCGTGAGTGCGTGGCGTGACCATCGGCGCGGAGATTCGACCTCCGCAACCGGTGTCGCCAATGACCTTGCTGCCCTCGGGAGCTATGACGAGGAAACCTTCCTCAGGATCCTGAGCAACAACAGCCAACTGGCTGGACGAACGAAGGCTCAGGTTGTGCTGGACGCCGCCCATGCTCTGGCGACTGCGGGGGTGCACAGTGCCGCTGACCTCCGATCAGCCAGAGACTCCACAGAAGGAGTGGCGAACGCCAAGAAGGCATTCCTCAGTGTTCGGGGGTGCGGACCGACCCTGTGGCGGTACTTCACGATGCAGGTCGGATTCTCTGACACCAAGCCCGACACCTGGATCCTTCGCTACGTGCGTTCCGCCGTTTCCCAGCCCGCACTGTCGGCCGATCAGGTCGCGACGCTCGTCAACTCGGCCGCGTCCCAACTTGGTGTTGATGCCTCATCCCTGGACCATGCGATCTGGCGCAAGGCCAGCGGACGGGCCAGCGTCGAATAGGCATTGGAGCATGGCTGGGTCGAAGGCGCGAGAAGCTCATGAAGACCACGACTGCACGCCCGAGGCCTGTCTGCTTCAGGCCGCAAGCGTGACAGAGCACCGCCATGCGTCGGCGTTGGTGGGCCTTGCGAGCAGCAGATTCGCTGCAGGTCAATCCTCAGTGGGACGCGCTTTGCTGGAGGAAGCCGTTCGTGTGGTTCTCACCTGGCCACGCCACGACCGCGCACGAATCCCCCTGCTTCTCCGGATCGCTGAGACGTTGTTGGGGGCTGGTCATGGGTTTCAGGCGGCTGATGTCATCACCTGCGTACTGAGCCGAGAATGTCTGCTGGACCCTTCGGTCCAGGTCCGGATGGGGGACCTACTCCTCCAGGCCGGGGATGTCGATGCTGCTGTGGGCCAGTTCGAGTGTGCTCGAGACAATGCCCCATGGCTGTTCGAGGACAGGTCCCACATCCGCGAAGTGCTCGAGCACCAGTAGGTGCTTCTCAGTCCCGCTCGCCGAAGATCGCGCGTCCGATGCGGACCATGGTCGACCCGTGGGCGATCGCGGTCTCCAGGTCCGCCGACATGCCCATCGACAGCTCCGGCCATTCGGTGTTCGCCACCCGGCCCTGGCGCAGTTCCTCGCGAAGCTGCGCCAACTGGGAGAAGCAGCGTGCGACCTCGTCCTGGTCCGGGGTGTTGGTGGCGATCGTCATCAACCCCACCGGCTTCAGCGTCGTGAACTCGCCCAGTCGCTGGCAGAAGTCCACCACCTCGTCAGGGGCCAGGCCGGACTTGGTCAGCTCCCCGGAGGTGTTGACCTGCACCATCACGTCCAGCTCCCGCCCGGCCGTTTCGAGCCTGGAGTGGAGCCCCTCGGCGATGTCCAGCGAGTCGAGTCCCTGGAACTGGTCCACGAGCTGCACGACCTTGGTCATCTTGTTGCTCTGCAGCGGTCCAATCAGGGTCCACGAAACCTGAGGCAGATCGGGGGCCTTGGCGACGACTTCCTGGACCCGGTTCTCCCCCATGGACCGGTACCCGGCCGCGACGACCGGCTCGATCTCGGCCGCCGACCTGGTCTTGGAGACCGGCAACAGGGCCACCTCGGAGGGATCTCGCCCGACCACGGTGCAGGCGCGTTCAATGCGCTCCTGGACGGCGGCGAGCCGCTCCAGCACCCCGCCGTCCCGGGCCCCGCTCACGGCCACCTCGCCGCCAGCGACATCACCGACAGCGCCGACAGGATGCCGAACAGCAATGCGAACCCGGCGTACCGCTCGGTGACCTCGACGTAGACCTTCTCGTAGCCGATCGACTTGGCGATCTGCTTGTAGGCGGCCGACAGTTCCTGGTCACTGGTGGCGGAGAGCTTCTTCCCGCCGGAGATCCGGGCGACCTCCTCCAGCTCGCGGTGGTTCACCGGCACCGGCTGGCGCACGCCCTTCTCCACGACGTAGCCGGTGGCTGTGCCATAGGCGATGGTGTAGACCGGCACGTCCTGCTTGCGGGCATCGCGCGCGGCAGTCGCCGAGGGACGCCCCGAGTTGGTCGCCCCATCCGACAGCAACACGATGGCAGCCGGAGCCGTCGCTTCCGCATCCTTCGGATCCGGTGGCACCAGCTTCAACGCGTCCAGGCTCTTGTAGACGGCATCACCGATCGCGGTGGAGGGGGCCATCTCCAGGTTGTCGATGGCGCGGGCCACGGTGCCGCGATCCGTGGTCGGTGGCACGACCAGATGGGCGTCCCCGGCAAAGGCCACCAGGGCCACGTTGAAGCGCGGCGGGAGGAGTTTGAGGAACTCCTTGGCCGCAGTCTGGGCGGCGTCCATGCGGTTGGGGGCGACGTCTTCGGCCATCATCGACCTGGAGACATCGATGGCAACTACCACGGTGGCCCGTTCGCGCGGCACCTCGGTGTAGTCCTTCGGCTTGGCATAGGCGACCACCAACGACGTCAGCGCCAGCAGGGCGCTGACCACGGCGAGGTGGCGCTTCCACGGCTTCTCACGGGGAAGCACCAGGTCGAGCTTGTGGGATCGGCGGCGACTCATCGGCCGCAGCTGCCCCAGGTACCAGTAGAGGAGCCCGATGGCGGGCACCACCATCAGCCACCACAGGCGATGCGGGAGCAGGAATTCCAGGCTCATGAGGGCCACCTCGCTGCCATCGACACCGCAGCCAGGGCTCCGACCACGGCAAACGCGAAGGCGTAGAAGGCCCACTGGGCCGTGATCTCGACCTTCTTCTCCTCGTAGCCGACCTCACCGCGAACATCCTTGTAGACCTCGCCCAGCTGCTTGGCGCTGTCAGCGGTCCAGGACTTGCCCCCGCCGGTCTGGGCGATGTCTTTGAGCAGCTGGGTATCAGGAGCCACCCGCTCGCGCTTGCCGTCGAGGTCGACATAGCCCGTGGCAGTGCCGTAGGCGATGGTGTAGACCTTCACCTTCTGCTGCTTCGCCCGCTGGGCCTGTTGGCCCGGCGACTGGCCCTGGGTGTTCTGCCCATCGGAAAGCAGCACGATGGCTCCAGGTGCGGGGGTGTTGTCCCCGCCGGTGGGGGCCATCTTCAACGCGTTCAACGCCGTCAACAGGGAGTCCCCGATGGCGGTGCCGTCCTTCAGCTCCAGGGTGTTGATTGCACGCCGCGTGGCGGCCCGGTCGACACTGGGCGGGATCACGATGCTCGGCTTGCCCGACAGGGCGATCACCGACACGTTGTAGCTGGCGGGCAGCGAGTCCATGAACTCCACGGCTGCCTTCTTGGCCGCATCCAGCCTGGTGGGACGCACGTCCTTGGCCTGCATGGACTGTGACACATCGATCACCAGCACGATCGTGGCGCGTTCGCGGGGCACCTTCTCAATGCCCTGCGGGCGAGCCCAGGCCAGCGACAGCGCCACCAGGGAGAGCAGCATCATCGCCACCGCGAGGTGGCGCCGCCAGTTGGCCTGGCGGGGCAGCACCTTGCCCAGAACGCCGGTATTGGTGAAGCGCATGCCCTGCTTGCTGCGCAGGCGCAGCACGATCACGTAGGCGATCACCAGCAGCGGGACCAGCAGGAGCACCCACAGCCGTTGCGGGTCCTGGAAACTCGGCCAGCTCATCGACTCACCCCCTGCGGAGGCGTGTGGAGCATGCTCGCCGTCCGGCGGTAGGAGAGCACGAAACGGGCAATGTCATGCACCCAGTCTCTGTCGGTACGCAACTGGATGTGTCCCACGCCGGAGCGGCGCAGCGCGATCCTGACCCGGTCGCGCTGGGCTCGGCTGGCCGCATTCATTCGTGCGCGAGCGGCGGGATCAGACGTGTTGACGTAGCGGGAGAAGTCGGTTTCGGGGTCCTTGATCAGGATCTCACCGACGTCAGGGAAGTCCACCTCGCGGGTGTCCACGACCTCGACCGCCAGGACCTGGTTGCGGACCGCGAGCCGTCGCAGGGAACGCTCCCAGTCCGGTTCGATGTTGGGGTCCAGCTCGGAGTCACCGGGGCTGAGGAAGTCGGAGACGACCACGCGCATGCCCCGACGACGCTGGGTGCGGGCGAGCTGCTCGATGCCCTCTGCCAACGTCATCGACCCCGGCGCCCGGTCGGGCACGATCGGCTCGTTGAGCATCGAACGCAACAGGGCGTAGAGCGCGGTGCGTCCCGAGCGGGCAGGGATGCGACGGATGCCGTCCTGGCGCATGACCAGACCACCGAAGCGATCACCCATCCGTTGGCTCAGGAAGCCGATGGTGGCGATCGCGGCGATGCCGAGGTCACGCTTGGTGATGCCCTCGGTCCCCCAGTTCATCGACGGGGTGACGTCCAGCAGTGCCCACACCTCGAGCTCGCGGTCAGCCATGGTGTCGCGGACGTGCGGCTCGGTGGTGCGTGCGGTGACGGCCCAGTCCATCTTGCGGACATCGTCCTGGCCCGGCTGGTAGAGGCGGGCGTCATTGGTGTCCGACCCGGGCCCCGGCAGCAGGCCGAGATGGTCGCCGTGCAGGAAGCCCTCCAGCCGGCGCACGACCGTGAGCTCGAGTCGTCGCAGCGCCGCCTCGGGCGCGAGCTTCGACAGTGGAACGCTGGGGCCGGTGGGTGGCTCGATGATCGTGTGGGCCACCCCGAGCTCCTGGCGCTGCTTCGCCATCGGCATCGGAGGGCCCGGGGGCGCGAAGACCGGGCGTCCCTCAGGCGGCGGGAAGGACGTCACGGCTGGTCAGCTCCGGAACTCGGGGGCGTGGCGCTGCTGCTCGTGGCTCGCCTCACGCTGCTTCTGGTTCCACACCGGCGTGGGCGGTGGCACCATTGCCAGTACCCGCTCCACCACGTTGGTGGGCAGGATGTTGTCGGCGACGGCATCGAAGCCGAGCACGATGCGGTGGGCCATCACATCCTTCGCCACGGCCTGCACGTCGGTGGGCAGGACGTAGTCGCGTCCATGGATGAGAGCCAGCGAGCGCGCGGCGGCGGTCAGACCCAGGGTGGCGCGCGGGGAGCACCCGATCTGGATGACATTCTCCAGGTCCGGCATGCCGAATTCGGCCGGGGTACGGGTCGCCAGGACCAGGCGCACGATGTATTCCGCCACCAGGTTGTGCACGAAGACCTCCGAGGCGAGGTCCTGCAGCTGGAGCACCAGGTTGGGGTTCAGCACCGGCACGGCCTCCGGCGGCTTCACGCTCATCCGGCGCAGGATCTCGAACTCCTCGTTGCCGCGAGGGTAGGGCACGTCAACCTTGAGCAGGAAGCGGTCGCGCTGGGCCTCGGGCAGCGGGTAGACGCCCTCGGACTCCACCGGGTTCTGGGTCGCGATGACGATGAAAGGCTTCTGCGCCGGGTAGGTGATACCGGCAATGGAGACCTGCTTCTCTGCCATCAGCTCGAGCATCGCCGACTGCACCTTGGCGGGTGCTCGGTTGATCTCGTCGGCGAGCACGAAGTTCACGAAGACGGGTCCGAGCTCGATGTCGAAGGTCTCCTTCGAGGCCGAGTAGATGCGGGTGCCGACGATGTCGGAGGGCACCAGGTCAGGAGTGAACTGGATGCGCGCGAAGCTGCCACCGACGACGGTCGCGAAGGAACGCACCGCCAGCGTCTTGGCCACCCCGGGCACACCTTCCAGCAGCACGTGCCCCTTGGAGAGCAGTCCGACCATCAATTGCTCGACCATGTGCTCCTGGCCCACGATGACGCGCTGCACCTGGGCGATCGCCTCGCCAATGAGACGTGCGGCCTCGCGGATGCTCATGGACTGGCCCTGGGGGACGGACGTGCTCAAGTCAACTCCATCGGTCTGGCGTGAGTGCGGCGATCAGTCTCGATGCCACGAGGACGCACGGGCTGCGCGTGTCCTGGGCCACACTACCGCCCTCGCGTCCACAACCAAGGGCTGCGGTGCTTCGGTCATGTGGTGAACTAGGGGGTGATGTCTGACCAGTTCCCCTCCCAGCCCGCCCCCTTGGCGACGCCGCTGGTGAGCACCGACCCCCCGCGCATCGGCGACTACTGGTTGGACGCCCGCCTGGTGGCCACCCCCAGCGGGGTCGCCTATGCCGCCCACGACGATGACGGCACCTCCGCGATGCTGATCATTCTGGCTGCTGGCGCCGCCTCGGACGCGGCAGCCCGGGATCGTCTGGCCGGCGAGGTCAACCGGATGCACCTGGACACCGTCCTGGCGCGTGGGGGTCAGGGACAGGACGAGGGCCGGCTGGCCGAGAAGTTCCGCCCAATGCAGGCCCCGCAGCCCCCCGACACGGGCCAGCATGCGCCCTGGGTGGCGCTCGCCCACGACGGGTCACCGGCTGCCGTGGCCGAGGCGCAGCGTGTGCTGGACGCGGTGGACCTGTCCCGCACCCGGCTTCTGGGGCGCCCCTCGGGCCCGGATTACCAGATGTACTGGCGCTCGAACACTGCGCCAGGAGGGAGTCGTCTGTGGCCGCTGCCCTGGCCCGGTCGCCACGATCGGGCCGGTTGGGTGTCGACCCTGGTGGCCTGGCTGCTGGCCGTGCTGGTGGCGGCGATGGCGCTGCTGATCGCTGTTCTCGCCTTCCAGAACCAGCCTCCCCAGTCCCCGCCCCCACCGGTCACACCACCCCCGAGCAGTGGTGGTGGCAGTGGTAGCGGGACGCCGCAAAGCCCGCAGAGCCCCGAGAGTTCCTCCTCCGGCTCCGGCTCTGCCTCCCCCAGCCAGAGCCAGTCCGGTGGCCAGTCCCCCTCGGAGTCACCCTCGGGCAGCCAGGGCGGCGAGGGTTCCTCCGGAGGCAGTTCCCCCAGCCCCAACAGGAGGTTGATCCTTGATCAGGGCAATCGCGACAGACCTTGACGGCACCTTTCTGGGAGCCGATGGTGAGCCCAGCGCACGCAATGTGGAAGCGGTACTGCGGGCTGCTGAGCTCGGCGTCCGCACAATTTTCGCCACCGGACGCCCCTATCGCTGGTTGCGAGTCCTCGAGCCACTGGCCGAGGCAGACCCCTTCGTGCTGGCCAGCAATGGGGCCGTCCGCTACGACCTTCACCATCGCGGCGTGATCTCGGCCGACCTGCTGGACGCCGACGCGACTCTCGCTGTGGTGAGCGACCTTCGCACAGCCCACCCCGACATGTTCCTGGCCCTGGAACTCCTCGAGGGATACGCGGCCGACAAGGATTTCCCGGTCAAGGACGACCGGGAGCACCTGCTGGTGGACTGCAGCGTCGAACAGGCTCTGGAGCAGAAGTCGCCGGTGAAACTGCTCGTGCTCAGCCCCGACCACCACGTGGACGACCTCGCACTGGAGGTCTCCCCTGTCGTCGGTGACCGGATGACGGTGACCTGGTCCTTCGTCGGGGAGGCAGGCCTGTTGGAGATCAGCCGCGCCGGGGTCGACAAGGGCTCCGGGCTGGCCACCCTGCTGGACGAGATGGACGTCGACCCCGCTGACGTCGCTGCCTTCGGCGACATGCCCAATGACATGGCCATGCTGGACCTGGTCGGGCGCCCCTTCCGGATGCAGCACTGCCATGCGCTGTTGGAGGAGAAGGGCTACCCGGTGGCCGGTCCTCACGATGATTCCGGTGTCGGGCGCCGCATCGAGGAGCTGCTCGGCCTGCCGACGAGCGGACCGGCCTGAGCGACTGGCAGCACCGCGAGCCCAAAGCACTACGCTGTACGCGTTGACCAGACGAGGGGGCGTTAGCTCAGCCGGTCAGAGCAGGGGACTCATAATCCCTGGGTCGGCCCCGGAATGGCGCGGAAAACGCGGGCACCAGTAGCCTATCCGTAAGCCTAACTCGATTTTGGAGGGCCGATGATGGCCGAGAAACGACCCCGCAGACAGCAGGGAACCGGCACCGTGTTCGAGCTGGCCGATGGCCGATGGCGGGCACAGCTCGACTTCGGCATCATCGACGGCAAGCGGGTGCGCAGGACCGCCACCAGAAAGACGATGCGCGGCGCCCAGGACGCGCTGCGCACCATGATCAAGGAACGCGACGCCGGCCTGGGCACCGACTCCACCACGCTGGACGCATGGCTGGACTACTGGCTCGAAGTCATCGCCCCAGCCCGCGCCCGTGAGGGCACCCTGCAGGGCTACCGCTCCAAGCTGCAGACCTACGTTCGGCCCAAGCTCGGCAGGATCAAGCTCCGCAACCTCACCCCCGAGCACTTCGAGTCGGTCTACGCCGGGATGCGCCGCCAAGGGCTGTCCGAAGCCACCATCCGCCAGACCCACGCCATTATCCGGCGAGCGCTGGAGGTCGCCACCAAGCGCGGCAAGATCCCCCGCAACCCGTGCGCGGTGATCGAACTGCCCCAGGCCAAGCCCAACCCCCGCGACCGCTGGACCGTCGCCGAGTCGCGGCAGGTGCTCGCCTCGCTGCAGCCGGGCCGCGAATGGCTACGGGTCGCCTGCGGGCTACTGTCAGCCATGAGGCCCGGCGAGGTGCTGGCGCTGCGCTGGGAGGACGTGCACGAGGATGCAGGCACCCCACACCTGGACGTGGTCGCCGGCCTGCGAGAGATCACCGGCCAGGGCCTTGTCCGCACCGAACCCAAGTCGCAACGATCGCAGCGCACCATCCCGCTGTGGGCCGCGCAGGTCGAAGCATTCCGCGCCTACCGGGCCGAGACCGGCGGGGTGGGCTTCGTGTTCCCCGGCCCCGACCCAGAACTGCCGACCCAGCCCAAACGGGACTGGATGGACTGGCAGGACATGTGCGGACGGGCCGGCGTGAGACCCATCACACCCGCCGGCGCCAGACCCTCCGGCGCGGTCCTCATGGCCTCAGCCAACGTCCCCATGGTCGTCCTGCAGGCGATCCTCGGCCACGCCGACGTCACCACCACGGCCCGCTACTACGCGATTGCCGACAGCGACATGAAGGCCGCGGGCATCCAGCAGGCCGAGGCGTGGCTCAACTCGACTGCCGCAGCCGCTGCGCCGAGCGCGCCTCTCGGCGAGCTTCCACCAGGCGAGTGAACCGGGCGAGCTGGACCGGCCAGCGGGCGATCGCCTCCGGGTCGCGGGACAACTCGAGCATCCGCTTCGCCAGCCGGAACTCGGGCACACCGCAGTCCAGCGCGAGATCCCGCAGCGAGGGGGCAGTGGCGATCTGCTCGTCAGTGGGCATGGTCAAGGTGGTGCTCCATCTTCCGGGCCAGCAACGCCCGCTCCGCAGGGTGCAGGTGCGCCAACCGGACGCGCAGCGTGTCCACGTCCACCCACAGTGCGTCCGCCACCTCGTGGACGTCCAGCGACCAGGAGACAGCATCGGCCAGCGCCTCGATCGAGATGAGCGCCCGTGCTGCTTCCTGCTCGACGGCCGATTCCTCGCGCGCCCCCAGCCACGGGTCAGCAGGCACCGGGCCACGGTGCACATGCTCCAACTCGTGGGCAATCGTGCAACGACGCTCCACCTGCAACAGGTCTCGATCGAGAACCACGGTGCGCGTCCTGTGATCGGTAAACCCAAGCAGGTCGCCGGGAAGGTGATCCCACACAAGGGACCAGTCGGCCAGCGCCTTCAGCGCACGCCACGGATGATGCATCCCTCAACCTTGACGACAGGGTCTGACAATAACGGTCACCCCAGTGTCAACGCCGCCTCGGTTGGGTCGCCGTCACGCTTGAAATTCACCACCCCTCGGTGCGAAACCTCCACCCCGAACAAATCCACCAGGGGCACATCCGGCACCGACGCCTTGAATAGGCAGTACTCGGTCCCCGGCACCCCCTCGAACTTGTCAACAGCGCTGCCGGCACCAAGCTCGCCCAGCGCAATGACCTTCCCGTTGGCGTCCAGGATCTTCACCTGCGTTCCGGCGCCAATGTCAGTGAAACCATCGGTCGTGAAGCACCTGTCGCCGTGATTCATGCTGAGTCCCACGCGCGAAACCTGCATGCTCACGTCCACGGTGAACGTGGACGCCTCCGAGCTCGACGGGGCAGCAGGCGAGGCCGCCGGCCCATCCCCGCCGCCCGAGCATCCAGCCAACACCATCACAACGGCCACACTGGCCACCGCAACTCGCCTCACGACGGTTCCTCCTGATCCTGCGCGCCCTTGCGCCGCTTGCCCTCATTCTGCCCACGACGGGCGGCGCGATCCTGGTACGCGCCGCTACCCTCAACGGGGGGCGGGAAACTCACCACCGAACCCCCAGCGGCCCCATCATCTTCTGGGCCGAGCGTGTCGCCAGCGCCCCATGACTGCCCTCCTTGCATCCTGCGACGCACCTCGTCCAAGAGGTCGTCGTCATTGAGTGATGCCAGCGATGGCGGCGCTGATGGCTGCTCCCCAGCCTCATCAGAGGTGAGGAATCCAGCGGCAACGAACGCCTCCAGCACTGGCCTTCCGTATGCCCTGGCGAATGCGGCGACGATGTTCACGTCTGCCTTGTTCTTCCCGTTCCACCGGCTCACGCTGGGAGCACTCACGCCCACCGCATCCGCGATCTGTGCGTTCGTGTCATCCCCGGCGACCGACTTCACGTAGTCCCACCAGGTCATGGCATCCATGTTCGGCGCGTCTCGGCTCATCCGGCAAGAGTTTCAAGTGACGTGCATATCCGCAACAACCCTAGTCAGAATCACACGGATGTCGTTCTGCTAGCCACCGCAAGCTCACTGACAAGGCCGTGACCCTATCGTTACCTGACCCATGTTGCGCGTGCACACTTGCGTTGTGCTAATGTACCTGCATGAGCACAACGCACCCCACCCTCACTGTTCGTTGGGACGTGGTGAAGGCGCTCCGTGAGACGAAAGACCTGGACGACGACACCTCTCTCGCCATTGCGATGGGCATCGACCGTTCGACCATCTCTCGCGTCTTCAACGGAAAGTCACAGCCCGGACCTCGATTCCAAGCGGCACTATGCGTCGCCCTCAACGCCAAGCTCGACCACCTGTTCAAGGTTGTGCCGGCAACAAAGGACGCGGCATGAGTGAGCTCGTCATCATCGCCACCGGCGAAGTCGTTGAGTCAATGACCGCCGTTGAGGCCGAGCGCATCACGTCGCGCATCGCAGACAAGATCGACGCCATCGCGGACAACCTCGAGCAGGTGATGCCGCTGATCCGCGAGGCCCTCACTCGTGGAGCGTGGAGCGCCCTGGGCTACGACAGCCCGACCGCGTACGTCTCTGACCGCTTCAAAGGTGCCCTGTCCCGCCTGCCGCGCGAGATCCGCCGGCCAGTTGCGGCCGAACTCTGCGCCGCTGGAATGAGCACCCGGGCGATCGCCCCCATTGTCGGGGTAAGCGCGCGGCAGGCGGCATATGACGCCGGAGCAGGTGTGCAGTCATTGCACACCTCACCTGATCCGGAGCCTGAGTCGCTGGACGAGTACCGCGCTCGCGTCCTCAATGAGGCAGAGGCCAATGGCGACACGATCAAGCTCACCGGCCCCAACTCCGTGGCCCGACCCGGCACCGTGACCGGCCTGGACGGTAAGACGTACCCGCGGCCCGCGCCCAAGCCAGTCGAGTGCCCAGCGCCCAAGCCGACCTCATGCACTCGAACTGCAACCGAGCGCCGACGCCCCATCACTGATGACTTCGCCGATGCCGTCGACAATCTCGACCGCCGCATCAGCGCTCTACAGAAGCTCGTCACCGACGACCGCTTCCCCCAGAACCGCGACAAGGTCGCCGTGCGAAACCACAGCGACCTTGTGCGAGCAATCGACGCGCTGCAACGCGTCGCAGACACCCTCAACCAGAAGGAATCCTGACCATGAACCAGTCTACTATCCCCCAGCTCGCAGGCCGCCCCGACAGCAGCATCGAGGCGCGAATCATCACCACCTCGCCGGAACTGGCGGCCGAGTGGCTCTCGCGCACGGTCAACAACCGCAACCTGGACAAGGCCGCCGTCGAACGCTATGCGAACGATATGTCCACTGGCCTGTGGACCTTTACTGGACAGCCGATCATCTTCAATGCCTCCGGGCATCTGGACGACGGGCAGCATCGCCTGTCGGCTCAGGTGCGAGCAGGGGCAACCATCGACTGGCTCGTCGTTGGCGGCGTGGGGCGTAGTGCCCAGAACTTCATGGACATCGGCAAGCCTCGCTCTGTCGCCGGGCAGCTGCAGATCTCCGGCCATTCGCTGTCGCACGCCGTGGCTGCAGCAGCGCGCATGGAGCTGGTCTACCTGGGCATCTCCAATCCGTCCAAGCCGCAGGTGCGCGAGTTCGCGGAAAGCAACTTCGCCGAGTTGCATGCTGCCGGCGTCGTCGGTCGCAGTGTGGCCCAGATTATCCGGGGATCGTCTGCCGCATACAGCGCCGCCTACTTCCACATGGCGCGCATCGATCTCGACCTCGCCAACGAGTTCTTCGACAAGCTTCGCACCGGAGCTGACCTGTCGGAGACCTCCCCGATCCTCGTCGCGCGGAACTACATCGCCAAGCAGGGCATCGCGCGGACGATGAACGACAACCAGCGTTCGCTGTTCGTGGACTACCTCCACAAGACCTGGAACCTGTGGGTCGCAGGCAAGGGCGTCAAGTCCTTCGGGGTTCCGACCAAGCGGGTCGAGCTCATCGATCCGGCCCGAAACGGGGTGCAGGAATGACCGAACCTACCGAACTGCTGACCCGCGCGGACGAGTGCCGCATCACCCCAAGGGAGATCGCATGACCCGCGACGACGACCTGCTGTCCATCGCCACGATCGCCCAGCGCCTCGACGTGAGCCGCGACTTCGTCCGCAAGGCGATCAACCGAGGCGACCTCGACGCCTTCCGCCTCGGCACCCAGGTCCGCGTCACCGAGGCCGAGTTCCTCCGCTGGCGCGCCGACCTCATTAACCAGTCCAGAGCCTCCTAGGAGCTTCCCGTGAACTACACCACTGAGCAGCTGTCCCGTGCGCTCACCGAACTGGCCGACATCGCCGTTCGCGTTGACGTGATGGGCGAAACCTACGGCCTGGTGCAGCAGGGCGCTGGCCTGTCCGACCCTGCGCGTCGTGCGCTGCTGTCGGCACGCAAGGCGAACCCGACCGGCCTATCCGACCTGATCGCCGCCAGCGCTGTCCCCATGACCGCCGACGACATCGCCGACATCCGCGCTGTGAAGCGTGAGACCCTCGCCGCCGACGACGCCGAGGACGCCTGGCATGACCGGCAGGGGTGCGACTGATGCTCCAAATCCTGTTCTGGGTCGCCCTCACCGCCGCATCCCTCCTCACCATCGCCGCCGTGTTCGTCGCTGAATGCCTCCGCAACTTCCCGAAAGGACCAGACCATGACTGACAAGACCCTCGAGTGGGACGGCGCACCCGTCATCGAGACCAGAAGTGGGTTCATCTGGCTGCGCCAGCCCGACGGCCGGTACCGCTGCGGCGCTTTCCCCGGCGAAATAAGGACCCCCGAGGGACTGGCGTCCCTCAACCCCCAGCCGGTCGAACTGCACCCCGCCACCACACCCGAGCCGCGCACCGTCACATGGCGCAAGGGCGAGGACCAGACCGCGATCCGCGAAGCGTGGAAGCCGGGACGACGGGCTCAGGTGGCCACCAGCGCGGGTGGCACCACGCACACCCGGGACGGCGTCATCGAGGACAACGAGACGTTCGCATCCTTCTACGCCGAGGGTTGGATCAGGCACGAGCCCACCACCTCCATCACCGTTTGGCTGCCCGAGACGCCCGAGGTGCCGAAGTGGGCACAGGACTGCTCGACCATCGACAGGCGACTCGTCACCACCGACGACGGGCGCGTCTGGCAAGTCGCCCTCGTCGGCGGCGGTGCTGCCGTTCGTTGGCGTTTGTGGGGTGAGCGGGACGAGGCCACCACCGACGAGCTGGCCGACATGGACGCACGCCTCATCGTGGACCGCGACGGCAAGGCGGTCCTGTGATGGGCGCCGTCAACGGGCTGGTCATGCTCGCGTTCGTCGTCGCAACACTCGCCGTGCTCGTGGACTGGCTGGGGGACTGGTCATGATCGAGTGCTGGTACTGCGAAGGCCACGGCATCGACCCCACCACCAACGGCGAATGCACCTGGTGCCGGGGGCGCGGCCTACTCGACCCCGCCACCATCGAGTGCCCCGAATGCTCCGGCACAGGCGCCGTCCGCCACCACCGCTACGGGGCGTGGGACTGCCCCGAACCCACCGAGGACTGCCCCGCCTGCGGAGGTGAAGGGCGGTGATCCTCGACACGTTCACCCCCAACACCCCCGGCTGGCATGAGGCCAGACGCTGGCGTGTAGGTGGCTCCGAAATCGGCCCCATCTGCGGCTGGTCCCACTACGCCACCGTCACCCGCGACTCGCTCATGGCCGACAAGCTGTCCGGCCGCGCCACCGACGAAACACCCGACATGCGGCGAGGGAACCTCCTGGAACCCGTGATCCTGCGCTGGCTGGAGGAACGCCACAACCTCCACCTCGACCCCACCGCCAGCGCCGCCACCTGGGTCCACGACGACGACGACCGCCTGCTGGTCAACCCGGACGGACTCTGCCAAACCGACGACGGGCTGGTGCTGCTGGAAGCCAAAACCACCTCCGACCGCTGCAAGGAACGCAGCTGGGGGCGGGCCGGAACCGACCTCGCCCCCCTCGCCTTCCAAGCCCAAGTCGTGTGGGGAATGGGCATCACCGGCGCCACCACAGCCCACCTCGGCGTCCTCCACGGCGCCACCAACGGCAGACCCGACCTCGCCTTCGCCACCTACACCATCCCCTTCCAGCAGCGGCTGTTCGACTTCATGCGCCGCAAAGCCGAGGCATTCCTCGCAGAACTAGACATCATCAGGAGAGGCAAATGAACGCAATCGAGAAGCACGCCGGATCGGCTCTCGCCATCACCGACGAGCAGGACTTCTTCACCGACAAGCAGTTGGCCGCGCTGCGCCAGCTCGGCGTCGAGGACGCCAGCAACGCCGACCTCGCCGTGTTCTTCCATCACGCCCAGCGAACCGGGCTTGACCCGTTCGCCCGCCAGATCTACATGGTGGGCCGCTGGTCAAAGAACGGCACCAAGCAGACCATCCAGACCGGCATCGACGGCTTCCGCCTCGTGGGCCGCCGCGCCGCCGACGCACGCGGGGAAACCCTGGAGATCACCGACACCGAGTGGTGCGGGCAGGACGGTGTCTGGCGCGACGTGTGGCTGTCGAACGAGGCGCCCGCCGCTGCCCGCGTGGCGATCATCCGCAACGGCGGCAGATTCCCTGCTGTGGCCCTGTTCCGCGAGTACGCGCAGACAAAGCGTGACGGCAACCTGACGCAGATGTGGGCCGAGAAGGGCGCGCTCATGATCGCCAAGTGCGCCGAAGCGCTCGCGTGGCGCAAGGCATTCCCGCAGGACTTGTCCGGGCTCTACACCTCCGACGAGATGGGTCGCAGCAACGACGCCGCCGAGTCGGTCGCTCCGCCGCAGACCGCGCCTGCGTCCCTGGCCGATATGGTCCCCGAGGACGACGCCATTCCCGAGGCCGAGCGCGACTGGGTGGCTGAGGTGGAAGCTGCTGCCGACGTGGACGCGCTGCGCGCGTTGTGGCATGACGCCCCCGAGGATGTGCGCGAGCTCATCGCCGAACGGGTGAAGGCCCTCCGCGACGACGAACCCGACCTGGAGACCGAGGCATGAGCAGCGTGCTCGCCATTGACCCCGGCAACACGGAGTCCGGCTGGTGTGTCATCGACGCCGACACCAGGAAGCCCCTGCGCTTTCGGCAAGACCCCCAACGAAGAGCCAGCCCGCACTGTTCGAGACCGACCTGCCCGAGACCGACCTCGTAGGCGGCGACGGCGATGGGCGCGATGGTCGGGGTTGTCGTACCAGTTCGCGCCGAAGCTGTCAAGTGCGTTGCGGTGGATCGGCGCCTCAGGCAGTCATCGAGGCACACGGCATCACCAGCGACGACCCGATGTGGTGGTGGAGGTGATGCAGGCCAACCGCGACACGGCCGCGGGACTGCTGCCTGGCGGCTACATGTCCTACCGCAACACCGCCGCACGCGCCTACACCCGCGCCTGCGACGCGGCGCGCGACTACGGCTGGGACGGGACGCTGCTGCGACGCCTGCCGTTCTACCTCGGCAACCTGTTCCGCGATCAGAAATGGGCAGCGTCATGAGCTGGACCGATTGGTTCCCCGACCAGACCTGCCCCGGCTGCGGGGTTGAACATCCGGGGCAGGACTGCCCCAACCAAGACCCACTCCCACAAGACGACGACGTGGCTAGCGGAAATGGTATGCTTGGAGCACAACAAAAGACGGGCGCGGCTGGTAACCGCGCCCTAACCGCCACGACTGTAAGGGAGTCATGATGGCTGTGTCCAAGCGTACCCGTTTCGAGGTACTGAGGCGAGATGACCACACTTGCCGCTACTGCGGGCAGATGGCGCCCGACGTCAAGATCACAATCGACCACGTTGTCCCCGTGCCCCTGGGCGGCACCGACGCCCCCGACAACCTGATCGCCGCTTGCTACGACTGCAACGTCGGCAAGGCGTCCACCAAGCCCGACGACAAGGTGGTGCAGGCCGTCTCCGACGAGACCCTGCGCTTCTACGAACTCGCCAAGCAGGCATGGGCCGTCCGTGCTGCCGCCATCCGCGAGCGGAACGCCTACATCGACGGCATCGGTGAGCAGATCCACTTCCCCAAGCCCGAGGGTTGGCGAACCAGCATCGCCAACTGGTACGACCTCGGAATCCCCGAGGAAGTCGTGCTGGACGCCGTGCGCATCGCCACCGACAAGCGGGATGAGTGGCACAACATCGACCGCTTCCGCTACATGGCTGGCGTCGTTTGGAACCAGGCTCGCGAGACGAACTACGCCATCGAGGAGAAGTTCTCGCTGGAGGGCTCGTGGCTGGACGACAGCACGTTGGACGAAATGCTGCAGGAGTACTACCAGCAGGGCCACAAGCTGGGCCGGGAAGCGGGCCGACGCGAGGGGTACGCGCACCCGACCGTCTATGACGTACTGCTCGCCCACCACGTCGATGGTGACAGCTATTCGACGCTGTTCCAGCAGGTCGAAGAAGTGCGCGACAGAGTGCTGCCCCAGCTCCGTGCGAAGGAGCCGCTGCCGTGTGGGTGAAGTTTGACGACCAGACCCCCAACGACCCCGAGATCGACGCCCTCTCGGACGGGGCATTCCGGCTGTGGTTCTCGGCCATCTGCTACTGCCAAGCCGAACTGACGGACGGACATATCGCCGACAACCGCCTGCGTCGCCTGGTGCCCAATTTCAAGAAGTCGCAGCTGGACGAGTTGACCGCGAACAACGGCAACCCGAACGGCCCCATCTTCCAAGCGGCTGCGGACGGCTACCTGATCCGCAACTTCGAGAAGTGGAACAAGACCCGCGACTACTGGGAGACCAAGCGAGCCAGAGAAGCCGAACGCATCGCCAACTGGAGAGCGAGGAACGGACGATGAACGCTCCATGTAATGCCGTAACACGCCGCGTAACGAACGGCATGACGAATGCTGTACGTCTTTGGTCCCGACCCGACCCGACCCGACCCGTTCGTTTCTGGCTTGTTTCTGATTCCCCCAAAGACTTGGTCCTAAATCCCAAGTTCTGTAACGCGGGCGAGCGGGCGAGCGCAGGTCGGTCCGTGGTCGCCGGTTTGGGGATTGGGGCTTGACGATGGACCAGAACCAGATCGACCGCCTCGCCCTCGCCACCCACGCGCTCCGCCCCGACTGGCGCGCCGACAGCCTGCGAACCTTCATCGGGCAGCAGGTCACCCGCTCGGGTCTCCCGCTGCGAGACATGCCAGCCCGCGACGTGGCCGTGGCATTGACGTGGATCGCCTGCGACCCCGACACCCGCGTCCCGACTCGCGTCCTCGAAGCCGGTCCGTGGTGGGAGGCAACCACCCCCACCCCCAGCGATAAGCCCACCGCCCAGCCGCCCACTCGACGCTCCGGGCTTGTGTGCTGGGGCTGCAACCGCGACCGGGCCGGCCACGACGCACTGGCCCAGCTCGGCGACACGCACGAGTGGGTCAGCCACAGCGAATGGCGAGAGAGGGGCCGGGCATGAGCCGCTTCACCAATGCCGTCGCCTCCCGACCCAACGACCTCCCGCCCGCGTGGGACGGCCTGCCCGTCACGTGGGGCGAGTGGACCATCGACCAGGTGTTCCTCTGCCGCATCAGCGACGACGCCGGGTCCGTCGTGCCTCACCGCGAGCCGTGCCCGGCGTGCGGGGCTGTCGAGGCGCTGATCTGCGAGGGTCACACCGCAAGCCGCATCCGGCGCGGCACCGGCAACGTCGTCGCGTTCGGCGCGGGAGGCCTGTCGCTGACCGCGTACCGCTGCCGGGGCTGCGGCCTCGACCACGTCCACGACGGCACGTGGCTGTGGCAGCTCGATCCCGACGACTACGCCGGCGAGGGGAGCTGGGCATGAGCACCCCTCGCCCCCCGTCCCCCACCCCGGACCCCTCGCCCTGCCCCGGCTGCGGGTTGCGGGCCTCGACCCTGGACGCGCTCGCCGCCGTGTGCGAGGTGCGCCCCACCCTTGCCCACCTGTCCCGGCTGCTGCGCGTGGCGGCTGACCGGATTCGACCCGAAACAACCCTCGAAGGAGATCCCCAGTGAGCACCAACGACCTGAATACCCCCATTACCGCCGCCCAGCGTGATCGAGGCGTGCGCCGCACCGGCTGCGTCGCGTTCGCCACGGTTGCCACGATGCTCGGCGCTCCGCCTGTAGGGCTGGTCGCAGCCCTGTGGACTGGCGAGCTGCGCTGGCTGTGGACCGCGCTGATCCTCGGCGTCGCTGCCATGCCTGTCGCCGCGCTGAACGCGACCGTTGCGCGCAACATCGCCGCCCGCCCCGTCATCGATGAAGGAGATCCCGAATGAGCACCACTCAGAGCGGCGTGGTCGTCGTCTGTGACGACTGCGGCCACCGACTCGCCACCGCCTGCACCACCAGCCCTGGCGCCCGTGGTGATGCCGAGCGCAAGGGCTGGCGAGTGTCCTACCTCGCCGGCGGGGCGCATCCGACGAAGCGGTCGGGCACCCCGACTGACCGCGACCAGTGCCCGTCTTGCCGCCCCCAGCCGCAGCCGGAGGGGCTGCTGGCCGAAACCCTCGAAGGAGACCCCGAATGAGCAACAACCCGAACGACGCGATCCAGTCGCTGTCCCGCGTGATCGCCGCCGCTGCTCGCCTCATGGCGTCGATGCACCTGCACGGGAAGTCCGTTGACTTCAACGAGGAGCTCGACCACATGCAGGCGAACCTCGACCACATTCGGGCGGAGGTGGAGGGGCGATGAGCGTCCGTGAGTATCGGCTGACCTGTGACGGCTGCGAGACTGCGCTCCCCCTGGCTGGGTACATCCGCGACGTGCGCCGTCGTGCCGCCCGTGAGCACGACTGGCAGGTAGCCACCTACGCCCGCCCCGATGCTCGCGAGGTGTTCGCCAGCGCCCCCGACCTGCCCGACCACTGCCCCACCTGCCTCGAAGGAGGACCCGATGCCTGAACTGCTGCGAGAGGCCACCCCGAAGGCGCGGAAGCGTCATTGCTGCTCCCTGTGCCACGGGCCGATTGACCCCGGATACACCTACTGCCGCGCAACGCTCGCCTACGACGGCACGGTGTACGACTGGCTGGAATGCGCCGCCTGCTTGGAGGACGCCATCGCAGACGCTGTGTGGCGCTGGTGCTTCCACGACGGCATCGACTCCGACTGCGCCTGCGAATGGGCCAACGAGGTCGTGGATGACACCGACGCACCGAATGGCCCCCGGCAGGCTGCCGAACGATTCCTCGGGCGCTTCGGCACCTACCACCAGCGAGAGAGGACTGTCCATGACTGACCTGCCCCCGATCCTGTGCCGCGAGTGCGGGTGCGAGATTGACGACCACATCCAGCCCACCTGTGTGGACTGCGACTGCGAGCTCGCGCCCTCCGACATCGCCCGTGCCCTGCTCGCCGCAGAGCCCGAACCCGCCTGCCCCGTCCACGACCTCTACGGCGACCACCCACTCGGCGCGGAGGACGTGACCGGATGCACCTGCGAACGAAAGGACCGACCATGACCGACCTGGACCTGGACCCGATCCGTGCACTGCTGGCCGCTGCAACCCCCGGACCGTGGTACAGCGAATGGGTTCCGGATGATGACTGGATCGTCGTCTACGGCCAGCCCCACGGCGCGTACGTCTGCCCCGAGGTCTGCACCCTCACGGATGACGCCGACGCCGGGTTGATCGCCGCCGCCCCACACCTGCTCGCTGCGCTGGTTGACGAGGTGGAGAGGCTGCGCGCCGAGCTCGCCGCCGCGCGGGAGGTGCGCCATGGCTGCCCCCTCGACTCCGACGACCAGACCCCCCGAAAGGACAACTCATGACTGACCTGGACCTGACCCCCATCAAGGCCCGCCTCAACGCGGCCACCCCCGGCCCATGGGAGAACGATGGTGGCGGCGAAGTCGGCCAGCACTGGTCCAGTCCGAAGCCGTTGGCGTCCATTGTCTCGACCGAGGTGTCGTGCATGGCGTACTGCTACGGCGGCTCGGCGGCAGGCGTCATCCGAGACGAGGACGCCGACTTCATCGCCCACGCCCCCACCGACATTGCCGCACTCGTGGCGGAAGTCGAACGGTTGCAGGAGTTGGCCTGCACCTGCCCGTGGACGCCGGAGAGCACGTGGTTCGTTTACGGCGACGCAGTCGAGCCCGGCAGCCAGCGAGAGCATGACCCGTGGTGCCCGATCCACCATGGCGACGACGTGAAGCCGGTCTCTGCCTCCGTGCAGATCACCCGACTCATTGAGGCTGATTCCGAATCCGCCGAGCATGTCCGCCGGGTCGGATGTGGGCATCCCGACCACTCTCACCCCTGCCCGGACCGTGAGGAGTGGCGCGGGGAGTGCGGGGAGGCGCTTGCCGAGA
Organism: Aestuariimicrobium sp. p3-SID1156; assembly: GCF_025144225.1. Lineage (GTDB taxonomy): Bacteria > Actinomycetota > Actinomycetes > Propionibacteriales > Propionibacteriaceae > Aestuariimicrobium. Next base: position 38,005 of record NZ_JALXXB010000009.1, on the reverse strand, counting down.
TAGTTGCCGGTCTTGAGCGCGCGCTCGGGGAGCCCCGATGATCGCCCGCCTCCTCGCCCGCCTGCGCACCCGCACCACCTGGCGCTGCCCCTGGTGCTCGGCCTACATGGTCGAGCGCACCGCGACTGCCGCCGAACGCAAGCACCGCGACTACTGCCCCCGAAAGGACATCCGATGATCCACCCGACCCGCGAGGAAGCCCTCAGCCGCGAGGTGCTTGCCGACGAAATCCGTCACATGGCGACCGAGTGCGAGTTCGCCACCACCCGTGACGGCGAACTGGAGCCGTGCGACAAGCCCACCGTCGCCGTCGTGATCTACCCATGGGAGGGCGGGTGGGCGATCGACGCGGTCTGCCTCCACCACGCCCACCAGTCCGGCAAGGCCCGCGTGGTGCCGCTTGCCGACGTGATTGCAGCCGCGAGGGAGGCCGACCGATGAGCTGGAACTACCGCATCACCCGCGAGACAGCCCGAGGAGTCACGTACTACGCCCTCCGGGAGGTCTACTACGACGACGACGGCAGGCCCGAGGGCTGGTCCGCCGCCCCGGTCAGATTCACCGGCGACACCCCGCAGGACATTGTCGAGGACCTGCTGCTCGCTGCCAGCGCATGGAGCCGTGGCGTCCTCGACCTCGACACCCGCGAGACCGTCCGCGTCTCCCTGAGCGGCAAGGAGCCGGCCACACACGACGACGACCTTGCCGCCCTCGCTGACCGCGTGGACCGGATCGAGGCGTTGCTCGGCCCGTGGCTCGCGGACCAAGCCGCCGCCCTCGACCCCAGAAACCATGCCCAGGAGCCGCAGGACGCCCCCAGAACGCCTCACGCGGCAGGGGGTGACCCGAGGCCCACCCGTGACCTTGAGTCCGCCAGCGGGTCACCTGACGACGAATACGACCACGAGGTGTACCCGCTGCCCGCCAACATCCTGACCGGCGACGGGCAGCCAGCACGCGACACGGTCGCCTTCCGCCACTCCTGCGGGAAGTGGACGGGCGGTGAGGGGCAGTGAGCATGCCACGCCGCCGCAACCGCAGCCACACCCCCGACGGCGACGCCCCATGGCTCCGCTGGCGCGTGGTCCGCAACCGCGACACCACCACCAACACCCACGGCGCGTGGGCGGTGTGGGGACCGAGCCGGCGCAGGTTTGGTGGGCACCCCGATGACGCCTGGTTCGCCACCCACGCCGAGGCCATCGCCTACGCCGACCAGAAAGCGAGAGAGCAATGACCGACGCCATCGCCTGCATCCGTGGCTGCCGCCAAGGAGGCCGCCACCTTTCCGACTGTCCCGGCGACGAGTGCGTGGGCTGCCAGCCCCGACCTGTCGCCCGCGAAGGAGGGCTGCTGTGCTGGCCCTGCCGACGACGCCTCACCGAGTGGCTCGCGGCCGGCGAGAACAGCCTCGCCCACGCCGAAGCCAGACTGGTCGAGGAGATCCATGCTCCCGTGCGTGCCACCGCCTACGACACCGACCGCATCCAGTCCAGCAGTGAGGACGGCGCACCCACCCCGCTCAACCTCGCCCGCCACGATGCCCTCGCCGAAACCCGCAGGTGGTGCGCCTACTGGCTCCAGGAGTGGTGCCATGAGCGCGGCTTGCACGGCCCCGACGATCACGGCGTGAAGTCGGCCACCAGCTACCTGCACCAGTGGGTGGACCAGCTCGCAGGCTGGGAGCGGGTGGGTGAGATGTGGGATGCCCTCGCTGGGCAAATGATGGATGCCCATGCGCTGGCGCCGTGGCGGGTGCAGATGCGTCGCTGTCACGGTGTGCCCTGCCCGGACTGTCAGCGGACCTCGCTGGTGGTGTTCGGTGGCGACGACGTGGTGACCTGCCAGTTGTGCAAGGCGAGCCTGCATCGTGACGTGTATGCCAAGTGGGTGGCCGAGCTCGCCAAGGAGGCATCGTGACCCTGACCACGGATGAGGCCGCGCTGGTGGCTGGGGTGAGTCCCGAGGTGGTGCGCAAGTGGGTGCAGCGTGGGCAGTTGGAGCCCGTGCGTCCGGGGGCGCGACCGCTGCGGTTTCGTGAGGCTGACGTGCACCAGGTGCGCTGGCAGACGAGGCGCGACAAGGAGTTCCTGCGGCGCACTGCCGAGCGATTGCGGAGTGAGGCTTGCATTGGTGATGAGCCAATGTCACAATAGCCCCGTGGGACGCTTGTCCCATTTACGCCCCGCCCCCCAGTGGTCGGGACGTTTCGCACCCCGCCAAGGGCTTGACCCTTGGCTCGACGCCCCGGCCAACACCGGGGCGTTTCGCATTACCACAGACATCCGCCGGCGGAGGGGAAGCCCCGGCGGAGCAGGAATGAGACCGGCAAGGCCCGCTCGGGCACACTGCCGCGTGAGGGATGCCGGTTGATCGCGGCAGGGCTCACGGTGACCCCGCTAACCGTCATCCGCGGGCACAGACACCCCGCAGCCGTGCTGCCGCGCTGGATCACACACCACAGGACGTGCCACGTCGCACGTCACGCGCCCACCCCGTGCGGATGGGCAGCGATTGCCTGGAGGCCAGCGATGTCCGCGGCTGCGGGGCACACACCACCCCTCGACGAAAGTGAAGGACACCATGAGCGACAACACCGAGCGGCACCAAGTCAGCCTGGAACCCGGCGTGTGGATCAAGGTCCGCCCCGAGCAGGTCAGGCTCACCGAGCGCCGCATCGCCACGTGGTACAGCGATCGCGTCACCATCGAAACCGTGCTGGAGCCTGTCGACGGTGACGCGATCATCGTCGAAATGAGCATGGTTGCTGGCATGAAGCTCGACGCCGAGCAGGCCCAAGTGCTGCGCGACCACGGCTTCTTCGGCTCCGACCACTGACCACGAGCAGGTCCGTAAACCCTGGCAACCGGCGCACGTTCCAACAAGCCGGGGAAGGCGGACTGGGGGCACCAATAGCCGCGCCGGAAGCGACTTTCACCCCCCACACGGACGACCTGCGGGCCTGCTCGCTCAACCCAAGGAGGCGACGTGGCGATGCGACCCTGCGCCGAGCCCGGCTGTCCCGTGCTGCTGCGCAAGGCTGGCCGCTGCCAGAAGCACCGGCGCTACAGCCCCACCTACCTCGAACGCGACTGGGCCGAACAGAAGCGGCGCGCCGCAGTTGTCGCCAAGCACCGCGCCACCCACGGCGACTGGTGCCCAGGCTGGCCCTCGACCGGCCACGCGCCGCACGCCTGCACCGACCTGACCGCCGCCCATGTGGTGGCTGTCGCCAACGGCGGAGGCGCTGGCCCGCTGCTGGTGCTGTGCCGCAGCGAGAACAGCCGACTGCGAGACAGCGACGAGTGACCCGAAGGAGTGGGGGGAGGGGCAAGACCGCCCCCTTGTCCACAGCGCTTTTGAGGTGTCTCGCTGTCCGCGAACCTGAAATGTCGACAAAGTGCCCAGGAGGCGCGCCATGTCCCAGCCTCATGATGCCCTCGGCCCCGGTGGCCGCGAGCTGTGGAGCCAGATCTCTGATGCCCATGACCTCGACGCCAACCAGCGGGTGTTGCTGCTAGAGGCTTGCCGCGCCAAGGATCGGTGCGACTTGCTGACTGCCGCGATGGCCCCGCTCGACCCCATGGAGTGGGGCAAGCTGGCTGACCAGGCGAATAGCACTGCGAACTACCTCAAGCAGATTTTGGCTGCGATGCGCCTGCCAGATGAGGCGGGGAAGCGGCCGCAGCAGCGTGGTGGCGCCCGTGGCGCCTATGTTGCTGGTGGTAAGACTTCGGCGGCCACCAAGGCTGCCGCTCGCTGGGGCTCGTAGTGTTCAAGCCCGCGTTCGACGGGCAGAAGTGCAGCCTCGGCTACCAGGTGGTCGAGTGGCTGGAGGCGTACTGCTGCCATGGTCCCGGCGATGCCGAGGGCGATCCGCTGGACTTCCGGCAGGACCCTGAGCATGAGCGGTTCATCATCGACGCCTATGAGCTGGATCCGGTCACTGGCCGTCGTGTCAAGGAGAAGGCGGTCCTCAAGGAGCCGAAGGGGCGCGCAAAGTCCGAGCTCGCCGGCCTGATCGCTGTGGCCGAGTCGTTGGCCCCTGTTCGTTTCGACGGCTGGGACGCCGATGGGCAGCCTGTGGGTCGTCCGGTGCGCTCGCCGTTCATCCGTTGCCTGGCGACCGAGGAGAAGCAGTCAGGCAACACGTTCCAGAACATCGCGTTCGTGATGGGCGAGTGGGGGCAGGACAACCATCCCGAGGTGTTCGGCGGCATCAAGGGCATCGGCGACTATCGCTCGGCCATGAACATCTACCTTCCTGGCGGCGGCGAGTGTCGCAGCTCGAGCAGTGGCGCCGCGTCGAAGGACGGCGGCAAGGAGACTTTTGTGGTCCCTGACGAGGTTCACCTGTACGTCTTGCCTGAGCTTCGCAGCATGTACGCCACCGTGATGCGCAACCTGCCCAAGCGCAAGAGCGCTGAGCCGTGGGCGCTGCTGACGACGACTGCCTGCAAGTTGGGCGAACAGTCGGTGTGGGAGTCGCTGGAGGGCATGTATCAGCGCAAGGAGCTGGGGCCTGAGTGGCTCCTGCGCATCGTTGAGGCGAAGGGCCGCATCGACATCCAGGATCGGGAGCGGACGCTTCGCCAGTTGCGAGAGGTGTATGGCTCGGCGATGCATCCCGAGACGGGGTGGATGTCCCCGGAGCGCACCTACCGGACGATGTTGGACCCGAACGAGTGCCGCGACGAGGCCGAGGCGGCCCGCTACTACTTGAACCGTTCGATGCCGGGCGATGATGCGTGGATCTCGAAGAAGTCGGTCGAGCTTGCCCAGGTGGGCGAGCCGGTGACTTCCTCCGATGTCGAGGACGTCCTTGCAGTCGTGGAGGCCGGGACGGCTATCTCGATCGGCTTCGATGGTTCGTTGAACGACGACTCCACTGCGATTCGTGGCTGTCGTATGGCGGACGGCTTTCGGTTCACGATCGGATTGTGGGAGAAGCCCGAGGGGCCTGCTGGCGCCGGCTGGGAGGTTCCCCGCAGCGAAGTGCTGGAACGGTTCCGGTGGGCGCTGCGGACCTACGCCGTGTCACGTGCCTACTGCGACCCGCACGAGTGGCGCACTGACATTGACAGTCTCGCTGCCGAGTTCGGCGAGCAGGTTGTAATCCCTTGGTCAACCTCGCGTGACAACGCGATGGGGGCGGCGCTGGACACGTTGCGTGTGGACATCCTCAAGGGCGACTCGCTGCAGACCAGAGATGCGGCGATCTTGACCCACTACGGCAACGCCTACAAACGCAAGAAGGGCACCGTTGTGCTGGTGCGCAAGGAGTACCCGAACAGTCCCCGCAAGATCGACGGCGTCGTGACCGACGCGCTCGCCTATGAAGCCCGCCGTGACGCGATCGCTGCGGGCTGGTCGCCGATACCAACCGACAAGCGCAAGGCCGTGTTCTTCCGCACCACTGCCTCGACAGACAGGAGACGCCGTGGCTGACCTCCCGCTGTCCGTTCTGACCGACGACGAGAAGAAGCTCGTCCAGGGGCTGGCCCGAGTCTCGCAAAGCGAGTCGAGGCGGCTGGGGCTGCTGGAGAAGTACCGCGACGCCGAGCAGACGGTGCGCCATATCGGTATCGCCGTGCCCCCCGAGCTCCGCGATTTTGAGGCGACTGTCAACGTGCCGGGCATGGCGGTGCGCGAGATCGTGCAGCGGCAGGCTCTCAAGGCGTTCGTCCGCACCGGGGACGAGCAGCCGGACAGCGCGCTGCAGGAGGCGTGGGAGTACAACAACCTGGACTCCCAGTCGATCCTGTGCCACAAGGACGCCCGCACATTTGGGCGCGCGTTCGTCTCAGTGGGGACCAATCCCGAGGAGGGCGAGCCGCCGTTGATCACCGTGGAGCCCGCTCGAGGCATGGCCGTGTCGGTGGATCGCCGTCGGCGCGTGCTCAAGGCCGCACTGCGCACCTACGAGGATGAGTTCTCCCGTGAGCGGATGGCGACTCTGTACCTGCCGGACTCGACCCTGTACCTGATCCGCAAGGGTCGGGGCTGGACCATTGACGAGCGCGACGACCACAACTTCGGCCGCCTGCCGCTGGTGATGTTCCTCAACGACCCGGTGGCCGGGAAGTTCGAGGGCCGCTCGGCGATGTCGGACGTCATCCCGAAGGTGGACGCGATCTCGCGGACACTGACCAACATGCAGGTGGCCTCCGAGGCTGCCGCGATCCCCCAGAACGTGATCTTCGGCGCTGACGAGGATGACTTCCTGGACGAGAACGGCGACCCAATCCCCGCGTGGGAGGCGTACTGGACCAAGCTCAAGGCGATCGCCAACGAGAAGGGCCACATCGGCACCCTGTCTCCTGCTGACCTCAAGAACTTCACCCACATGGTGGACCGCTTCCTCGTGTGGTGTGCGATCGAGTTGGGCCTGCCGACCCGGTATGCCGGCATGGACACCACCAACCCGGCGTCGGAGGGCGCTGTGGTGGCTGACGAGTTCCGGCTGGTGAAGCGCGTCGAGAACACGAACCTGCTGGATGGGGACTCGTGGTCGTGGGTGATGGGCCTGCATCAGGAGTTTGCCACCGGTGAGACCCCGGCGCGCAACTCGATCCGGGCGTTGTGGCACAACCCGGCCACCCCGACCTACAGCCAGCGCGTCGATGGGGTGCTCAAGCTCAAGAGCGCTGGGCTGGTGTCGCGTCGTGGGGCGTGGGACGAGATGGGCTGGTCGCCGGAGCGCAAGAAGCGCGAGCTCCAGTACATGGCTCAGGAGGCCGACGATCCTGTCCTGGCCCGTTTCGATGCCCTGCTGAACACCGACAATGGTCAGCCCGCCTGAGTCCACGCTGGCGCTCTACGGCGCGCAGCTGAGGCGCTCAAATGGGGCCGCGCTGTTGGCGTTGCATGAGTGGCAGCTGGTGGGCGGCCGTGGCGACTGGCTGGCCCAGTGGCAGAAGCGCATCCCCCGCGTGGCTGCGATCGTGGGGGCTGCGCAGGTCACGGCCGCGTCTGAGGCCGCGGGCAATGTGCCCGAGGCGCTGGAGGACACTGGCTTCCCTGAGCGCCAGTTGGCTGTCGTGGAGCCCAAGCGCTTCGCCGGCTGGACTGAGCACGCGCCGCTGTTAGTGGTGCTGTCCTCGCCAGTCATCAAGGCTCGCATGGCGTCCGGGTCTGAGGATGAGATGCTGGCTGCTGGCGGCCGCTGGCTGGAGCGCATGGTTTCGACGCTGGTGGCTGATGCCGGTCGTGCCGCCTCCGGTGTGCAGATCGCTGCCACCGAGGACACGGGCTGGGTGCGCTATGAGCCGGCGCCTTACTGCCAGCGGTGCGCTCCGCTGGTGGGCAAGTGGTTCCGCCATTCGCAGGGTTTCCAGCGGCATCCGCAGTGCCCGGCGGTGCATCGCCCCGCGTCCCGTCGTGAGCCGCCACGGGGCTATGCGAGCCGCCCCGACCCTGACCAGGTGAAAGACCTCACCGAGGCGCAGAAGAAGGCGCTGGCCGATGGCGCGGATCTGTTCAAGGTGGTCAACTCGCACCGCCACAAGCGGATGGAGCCCGCGGGCATTGGCAACGTCAACCGCCGCGGAACTCCGGCGTGGATCTACGCGCAGGCAGGCGACGACCGCGCCGCCGCCGTCCGCCTGTTCCGCCAGTTCGGCTACCTCAAGTAGCCCCACAATTCCCCGCGCCGGGACGGCGCACCAAACGGACGGAGACCGTCACCATGCCCGATTCCCTGATGCCCGCCGAGCTGTGCGAGATCATCGCCACCCACCGCGCCCTGTTCGGCGGCTTCACCATGCAGGCCGACGCCACCGAGGCCCCCGCCGAGGGCGACAAGGGCGTGGACAAGGCTCAGCAGCAGCCCTCGGACGGCTTCAAGTCCGAGCACTCCAAGAGTGCCGTCCTCGCCGATCTGGCGACTGAGCGCGACAAGCGGCAGGCGCTGGAGGCCGAGGTTGCCAAGCTGGCCCCACTGCAGAAGCTGGTGGAGGCGCTGGCACCCGAGGCGCAGTCCGCCGAGGACTCCACACAGGCCGCGCTTGACGCAATCACCCAGCGTCTAGCGGCCGCCGAGCATCGCGCCCTGGTGGCCGAGCATGGCGAGGGCCTGAGTGATGAGGACAAGGCGATCCTCTCCAAGATTTCCGACCCCGATGTCATGGGGGAGGTTGCAGCGCGCATGCGAGACGCCACCAGCGCTGAACGGCCGGGGATGACCCGGCGCAATCCGAAGCCTGACCGGTCCGCCGGTCAGGGCGGCGACGTGAAGTCGTCCGGCTCTGTGGCTTCGGGGCGTGACCTGTACCGGGAACGCCATCCCCAGAAGAACTGATCCAACACCACAGGAGGACTCATGCCTCGCATGAAGATCGAATCCATTGGTGGGGGCGACCAGAGCTGGCTGGCGAGTGACCACGGCATGTTCAATGCCCGCACCGCCACCATCGACGTGTCGACCTTCACCAAGGCCACCCACTACCCCGATGGGGTGCTCAAGTCGGGCACCGCCGTCAACGCTGCCGCCGAGGGCGCAGTGAAGCCGTGGACGGGCGCCACCGGCGAGAAGCTCGGCTTCCTGCTGACCGACCAGTCCGTCGACGGCCAGACCAAGATTCCTGCGCCGATCCTGCGCCACGGGATGGTCAAGACCGCTCGCCTGCCGATCACCTGGGTGGCTCCGACCACCGCCAGCGACGCGGCCGGCTTCACCTTCATCACTGAGGCAGGTGCCTGATGGCTCTCTGGACTGACATCATCACTCCCGCGGAACTGACCGGCTATGCCCGCTCGTTCCAGGCTGACTACGAGGCCCGGAACGGCTCGCTGACCGCCTTCCTGCCCAACAAGGACGTGACCGACACTGTCGTGCGCTTCATGATGGGCGACTCTGGCCTGGTGGAGGAAGCGCGTTACCGCGCCTTCGACGCTGAGCCCGAGGTTGGCCGCAAGCGCCCCGGCAAGCGCGTCGTGATCGAGCTGCCCGCCGTCTCCCAGGAGATTCCGGTCAGCGAGTACCAGCAGCTTCGTGCCCGCAACGCGAGCGACGAGACCCTGCGCAACGAGATCTTCAAGACCACCGAACAGGTTGTCCGCGCGATCTCCGACCGTGTCGAGCGCACTCGTGGCGTCGTGCTGAACACCGGCAAGGCGACCATCAACCAGAGCAACTACATCTCGGACGACGACTTCGGCCGCGATGCCGCCCTGACCTTCACCGCCCCGGCGCTGTGGTCCGCGGCTGGCACCGACGCTCTGGGGCAGCTGCAGACCTGGCTGGACCTGTACGTCTCGAAGGCCGGCGTGCAGCCGGGCGCGATCGTCATGGGCAACCGTGCGCTGCGTGCGCTCGGTGCTACCTCCGGCATGGCCACCCAGCTGCTGAACGGCGCGAGCCGTGCTGCCACGCTGAGCGAGCTGCAGAACACCGTGCAGGGTGCTGGGCTGCCGCCCATTCATCTGTACAACCGCCGCACCTCGGCTGGTCTCGTGCTGCCCGACACCCAGGTGCTGTTCCTGCCCGCCCCGGTTGCCCCCGATGGCGAGTCGGAACTCGGTGCGACCTTCTGGGGTGAGACCCTCACCGCCCTCGACCCGGATTACGCGATCGAGGATGGCGAGACCCCCGGAATCGTGACTGGCGTGTACCGCAACGAGAAGCCGCCGATGATCGCTGAGGTCGTGGGCGACTCGATCAACCTGCCGGTGCTGGCCAACGCCAACCTGTCGATGTCGGTCAAGGTGCTCTGATCGCCGTGGCGAAGCTGATCGAGGGCACTGTCGTGCCCGACCCGAAGACCAGCGAGCCCGTGCATCTTGTGGCCGGGTCGGACGTCCCCGAGTGGGCGTCCGACCTGGTCGGCGCGCACCTGCTGGCCGAGGATGCCGCCGAGCCGGAGGCCGGCGAGGACAAGGCTGTCGACTACTCCAAGCTGACCGTCGCTGAGCTGCACGAGCTCATCGAGGATCGCAACGCCGAGCGCGACGAGGCCGAGAAGGTCGTCGCCGCCGGCGCCAAGAAGGACGAGCTGATCGCGGCCCTGGTGGCCGACGACGCTCGCTGACCGAGAGGGGGCGCTCATGCTCGTTTCCGTCGATGACGTGGCGGCCCAGATGGGCGCCCCTTTCCCTCTGGGTGATGTTGCGCAGCGCCGCCTCGAGTTTGCCATCTTGGATGCGGAGGCGATGTTGGTCGACCACTTCGGGGACCTGTCCGGCTTCGATCCCGACCGCCTGATGCGGGTGATCCGTTGGGCTGTCGCCGAGTGGGCTGCGCAGCCGGGCGCCGGGGTTGTCTCGCAGGAGACGAGCGTGGACGATGCTCGCACCGCCACCCGCTGGGAGAACGGCGCGCGCGAGAGCTTGCGCGACATCCTTGCCCGCTACTGGGGCGACCTGACACCTGAGCGCCGCCGTCGTCGTGGCGCGTTCACCATCTCCCCGTCCTACCAGCCGGGGCTGCGCAGGTGGCCGCATTGATCGGCCAAGATATTGTCGCCGCCCTGCCTGCCCTGCGCGCTGAGGCTGAGTCGCTGATGGTGGACCTCGGCACCATCGAGCGCGTCGACGGTTTCGACCTCGACCCGGACAATGGGCAGCGCGTGGAGCGCTGGAAGGTTGTCGCGCAGACGCCTGTTCGCGTGGTGCGCGTGACTGTTGCTGATCTGCAGTCGTCCACCGGCGGGCAGAACCTGACGCAGGCCGTCGTGGAGGTGCGCGCCCCATGGAGCCTGTCCGACCTGCTTGTGGGCGACCGCATCGTCCTGACTGCCTCGGCCGACTCGCGCCTGTTGGGTGTGCCCATCGTCGTCTCTGAGATTGACCATGCCACTCATGCCGTGGCCCGACGCTTCCGGGGGGTGCTTGATGAAGATCGACAACTCGCAGTTGCGGAAGTTGAAGGTTGACCTTGAGTCGTCCTCGCCGCGTGTGGGTCGAAAGGTGGCCCGCGTGGTGCGTTCGTCCGGCACGGAGCTGGAGCGTGTGATGAAGGCCAACGCCCCCGTGGGTGCCACCGGCGACCTGCGCGACTCCATCGGCGTCACCTTTTACGGCGATGGTCGCTCGGGGGGCATGTCCGCTGTCGTGGGTCCCACCGTGCGCTATGGCCTGTTCCAGGAGCGGGGCACCGCGAAGATGGCAGCCCAGCCGTTCGCCGGTCCCGCGTTGCAGGCCGTTGATCCCCGCTTCACTGCTGGCATCACTGCTGCGCTGGAGGTGTTCGAGTGAACGCCGAGGACATCCTCAAGGCCTGCGAGGATGCGCTGCGGGCCAACCTCGTCGGGACTGATGTCCTGGTGGGCGAGGTTCCCAGGACGCCGCTGCGCCCCTATGTCGTCCTCACCAGCTATGCCCCCACGCCCGGTATCCGCAAGGTGTCGGGCCATTCGCACCGTGACGTGCAGACCGTGCTGGCCATGTCGGTCAACAATTCGCTGATCGGTTGCCTGTTCACTGCTCGGAAGGTGCGTGACGTGCTGGATGAGTTGCGGCTGGGGCATGGCTGGTCGCTGCGCTACGCGTTCGCGTCTGCCCCGATCCCCGCCGAGAACGCCGGGGACTTTCGCTGGTCCACCACTGCTGATTTCACCTGCCGCCCTCCCCGAAGGAGTTCCCGTGATTGACCCTGTCCGCGTCCGTGTTGTCGCCACCGGCCACCATGCCACCATTTCGCAGGCTGCCTATAAGGCTGACAGCGGCAAGTATGCGCTGCTCAAGGGCGAGGCCACCGATGTCAACGGTCGCCCGCTGCCCGGTAAGCCGCGAACCCAGATCACCGGCGCGCCCGCGTCGGAGGCCACCCCGGCCACGAACACCACCGAGGCCACCAAGGAGGCCAACTGATGAGTGCAACCATTACCGAGTACAACCCGGACGGCATGGAGACTGCTGGCAACAGCCGGATCGTTGTCATCCCGACCGTCGCCGACATCAACAAGATCACTGTGGCCGAGTGGAACTCTGGCACCGCGATTGAGTGCGCCACCACGGCGTTCGGCTTGAACGTTGACGTGCAGATGCGTGAGCGGCGGATGCTGTGTGACAAGATCGCCCGCCAGACCCCCGGCGCCCGCAACGTTTCTGTGGAGGCTCTGGTGCTGGAGCTGGGCGACCCGCAGGCCGAGAACGCCCTGATGGAGCTGCTGTCTGAGGATGCCCGCGTGGTCATTGCTCACCGTCCCGGCGTTGAGCACACCGATGCTGCGGCTGCCGGGCAGAAGTACGAGGCGGTGTCGGTCATTGTTGCCAGCCAGACTCTTGTGGCGCTGTCGAACGAGGATGGGCAGACCTACGAGGCCACGCACGCGCTGGCCGTGCAGGCCAAGAGCAAGGGCCTGTTCTCTGCCCTCGTGGCCTGACCGCCCCCTCCACCCATACCCCAGCCCCCGACGTTTGGCTCCGCGTCGGGGGCTGGTCTGTCCCCGGAGCCTGATTGGAGCCAACCATGACTGACAAGCCCGCCGTTGACTACCGCGCCCTGCTGAATGCCCGTATCAGCGGCGACAAGCGCCCCACCGACCGCGCCACCATCTGCCTGGACCCTGAGGCTGCCGATGCGCTGGAGATCGCCGTCGGCAGGCTGGAGGCTGTTGAGCGTTCCCAGCCGCAGCCGGTGGAGGGTGAGCGCCGCCCGACCAAGCTGGCGGGTGATCCGCTGGCGAAGGCTCGCAAGGCTGCCGAGGAGGCGCAGAAGGCTGTGGATGCGGCGTCCATCGTTGTGGTGATGATGGGGCTGCCGGAGGCCGAGTATCGCGCCCTGATGGCCGGGTGGAAGCAGAAGCCCGAGGATGAGCAGACCGACGACACCGACTTGGTGAGGCGCTGTCTGCATCGCGTGGAGGCGCTGGACGGCACGCCCGCTGATCTGACTCCCGAGGATCTGATGCGGCTGTACCCGCACCTGTCAGCGGGTGAGCGGGGCAAGCTCGCCAGTGCCGCGCTCCGGGCCAACAACTACGCGCCGGACGTGGATTTTTTCGCCAAGCGGTAGCCGAGTCCGCGGAAGTCCGGCGCGACATCAAGACCGCGCTGGATCTCGGCATCGCGCCGACCGTGCTGTGGGGGCGGGAGTCACTGACTGTCCCCACAGACCTCGGCACGTGGTCCACCCCTGCATGGCTGACGACTGACCTGCTGCTGCTGGACCTGTGGCGCGAGTACCAGGACACCCTGTGCCCCGGCTGTGGCGACCCGATCGCCTCCCATGCGGGCAAGACGTACCACGACTACTCCAGTGCCGCGTTCGTGTGCCCTGCCCAGATTGCGCTGGACAAGGCGCAGACGCAGCAGGCGAAGCGTGATGGGCACAAGGACGCCAAGACCAACCCTGAGCGTGCCCGGACGTGGGTGATGGGACCTCGCCAGTTCATCAGTGACTACACCGCGGCGATGAAGAAGTTGCTGACCAAGGAGGGCTGATGGCCGACAAGAGTGTGCGGGTAGTCCTCTCAGCGAATGTGGGCGGCTACAAGTCGGCCATGGAGCAGGCTGCCGCCAGCACCGGCAAGGTGGTTTCGGCCACCGACAAGCTGGCCCAGCAGAAGGGTTTTGAACACCTTGGGCGGGCTGCTGTCCTCGGGTCGGTGGCTGCCGTTGGCGCCATTGGTGCGATGGTCGGCAAGTTCGCCGAGTTCGATGAGGTTATGTCGCAGGTGGGCGCCGCCACTGGTGCGAGTGCTGCCGACCTCGACAAGCTTCGCAAGGCCGCGATGGACGCTGGTGCGGAGTTCGGGCAGTTCTCCAGCACGGAGGCTGCCGGGGCTATCGAGGAGCTGGGCAAGGCTGGCCTGTCCACCTCCGAGATCATCGGTGGTGGTCTGACTGGCGCGCTCGCGCTGGCCGCCTCTGACGGTATGCAGGTTGCTGCTGCTGCCGAGTTGACTGCCGACGCTCTGATGATGTTCGGCAAGACGGGTGCGGACGCCACCCATGTGGCTGACCTGCTGGCTCAGGGTGCTGGTGCTGCGACCGGCTCGGCGCGTGACCTTGGCATGGCGTTGTCGCAGGTGGGCGCGGTCGCAAACTCGATGGGCCTCACCATCGAGGACACGACGACCAGCCTTGCCCTGTTCGCCGCCAACGGCATCAAGGGCTCCGACGCCGGCACGTCGCTCAAGACGATGTTGATGTCGCTGGCGAACCCGTCGAAGAAGGCCGCCAACACGATGCTCGAATTGGGCATCAACGCTTTCGACGCGTCCGGCAACTTCGTGGGGATGCGCGACCTGGCTGGCCAGCTGGAATCCAAGCTTTCCGACTTGTCAGTGGAGCAGCGCAACGCCGCCCTCGCCACGATGTTCGGTTCGGACGCCATGCGTGTGGCCTCGATTCTCACCACCAAGGGCGCTGAGGGCTACGACGCGATGTCGAAGTCCATGGCTGGTTTCGGGTCTGCCGCGGAGATGGCCGCGAAGCGTACCGACAACCTCAAGGGTGATCTTGCCGAGCTGGGTGGCTCGTGGGAGAACCTGATGATCGCCATGGGTGGCTCCGCGAATGGGCCGCTGCGCGACCTGGTGCAGGGCTTGACTGGGCTCACTGATTTTGCTGCCCGGCACCAGACGTTGACCGCTGTGCTCGGCGGCACGGTGGCTGGTGTTGCTGGGCTGGCCGCTGGCGCCATCGGCGTGGTCAGGACTGCTGCCGCGCTGCGGGAGGTGTCGGCGGCCATCAAGTCGCTGGAGATCGCCCAGAACGTGACCGGTGGGGTCAAGGCGCTCGTCACCGAACTGACCAGCCTGCGCAGCATGACGAGTGCGTCGATCGGACTCAGCGCCATCGCTGCCGCCATGGTCACACTGGAGGCCTTGCCTGACAAAGCCGCTGTCTCGACCGACTCCTATGGTCGGGCGCTGCTGGCCGTCGCACGAAATGCCCCGAATGCGAAGCGGTCGCTGGATGACCTGATCTCGTCGGGCATCGACAACTGGGGGTATCGCGCCAGCGACCAGATCCACAACCTGGCTGACGCCTTCCGTGGGCTGGAAAAGACCTCGTGGCTTGGGAAGCACATCGGCAACCTGGGCAAGAGCCTCGGCCAGATGGCGAACATCAAGGTTGATACTCGCTGGACCACACTGGTCGACAACGTCAAGAACCTGGACTCGGCGCTGTCCACAATGAACACGAAGGACCATGCTGCCGCGTTCGCCCATATCGGGGCGTCTGCAAAGCAGGCCGGGTTGGGCGCGGACCAGCTGGCCAAGCACATGCCCCAGACCATGGAGGCGATGCGCAAGGCTGCCGCCGATGTGGGCGTGCTCAACCTGTCCAACCAGGATCTCGTGGATTGGATGGGCGGCAAGGTCCCCGCCGCCGTGCAGAAGGGTGCGGCTGCCGCGAAGGCCGCAGGCAAGGACGTCACCGCGCTGGCGGACGCCTCGAAGATGAGCGCCGCCGCCTCGGAGGCTGCCGCAAAGGCAGCCAAGGAGCAGCGCGACGCCTACTTCGATCTCAGCAATGTGGCACTGTCCGCCGTTGATGCCGAACTGGGCTACCAGGCTGCGCTGGATGACGCGGCGAAGTCGCTCAAGGAGCATGGCCGCACCCTCAACATGGACACCGATGCGGGCCGTGCGAACTGGCAGGCGCTGCAGAATCTCGCCAAGGCTCACCAGGCCGTGATGAAAACCCGCGCCGAGGAGGGTGCGACCCTTCCTGAGCTGCTCAAGTTGGGCGCCCGTCAACGCGCCGACATTGAGAAGATGGCGAAAGCCTATGGTATGGGCACCGCCGCGCTCGACGCCTACATCCAGAAGGCTGGACTCACGCCCGAGCAGATCATCACCGCCTTCTCGACCCCCGGGCTGGACAACGCGAAAAAGAAGACCACGGATCTGTCTGCCGCGCTCGGCGCAGTGCCGGGCTCCGTTGTCGCCAACGTGTCCGCACCCGGCGCCCAGGCAGCAATCGCGCACGCTCAGGGCCTGTCTGCCGCGCTCGGCATGGTGCCGGGCAGCACCGTCGCCAAGGTGGAGACCAAGGGCGCGGACGCTGCCGCTACGAAGGTTTGGGACCTGTCTGCCGCATTGGGCACGATTCGATCCAAGTCGGTAACCGTCACGGTGCGCGGCGTCACCACGGGCTCACTCGCTGCACTGGGCGCCGCGGGCTTCGGCATGGCTGAGGGCGGCGTCGTTGATTACTACGCCAACGGTGGAATGCGCGAGCGCCACGTTGCCCAGATCGCCCCTGCCGGGTCGTGGCGCGTGTGGGGCGAGCCGGAGACTGGCGGCGAGGCCTACATCCCGCTGGCGGCCTCGAAGCGTGCCCGGTCTTTGGACATCCTTGAGGAAGTCGCCCGCCGCTTCAACCGGCAGGTGGTGCCCTACGCGGCAGGTGGCGTCAACGCCCCCGCTGCGCCGTCTGGTGGGTCACGACTGAACAACGTCCAGAACATCTACGGTCCCGACCCCCAAGAGGTGGCGAGCCGCAGCATGTCGATGCTGCGCCACGAGCTGCGCGCCGCTGCTATCCCCGGAGGTGCAATGTGAGCCTGTGCCGTGCATACCTGGACGACTGGCACGCGCCGCGCAGCTGCACCACCATCACCCTCGACGGGCTGGAACTGTACGGCACTGACCCCGGCTTCGGCTACGGCGTGGAGCGTTTCGACGGCTGGGTCAATGGTGTGGACTTCGCTGGCGGCCCGGTGCCGTACGAGGCTGCTGACGGTGGCCTGATGGGCCAGATCGTGCGCCGTGGCCGCCTGATCGTCATTGAGGGCGTAGTGCAGGCGCGTGATGGTGGGGATCTGCAGCGGCGGATGGAGAAGTTGGGCGCTGTCCTGTCCGGTGAGCGTTCGGGTGACCTCGTGGTGCGCGAGGAATGGTTGGGCGTCCAGCGCATGGTGCGGGAGGTGACCCGGTTGCGTGCCCCGCAGATCACGCCGGAGACGTTGACTGAGGCGATCTTCACTCTGGAGTTGGCCTCGCCCCATTCTGTGCGGGTGGCTGCCCTCGAGTCGGTGCTCACTCTGCAGCCGGGCAAGTCGGGCACCGCCACCAATGCGGGGAACCTGCCCGCTGAGGCGACCCTCATTTTGCGCGGCCCGCTCGCCAACCCCAGCATCACCATCGCCGGGCAGCAGTGGCGCTACGAGGGGTCAGTGTCCAGCGGCAAGAGCCTGCGTGTGGACCTTGCCCGCCGTGACGTGCGTGACCCTGCCACCAACACCGGCAGCCGCCGGCAGGCGTTCGGGGCGTGGCCCACCATCCCGCCGGGCGCATCCGCTGTCACTGCGGGCGGCACCGGGCAGGGCACCAGCGAGCTTCACTGGCGGTCGACATGGAGCTGAGGTTCTACAGCGCCGCGATGCTCAGCGGAAAAATTGACAGCTACGAGTTGCCGCTGTCGAATGTGCGGTTCTCTGACTCCTTCACGCAGGTGGGCAGCTTCGAGGCCGATCTCGACATGCGCCGCGTGGTGCAGATGGCTGGCCTGGACCCAACCCGACCATCGGCTGCAGCGTTCGCCGAATGTGAGCGGGTGCTGCGGCTGGTGCAGCGCGGCAACCGCACCATGGTGCCGATCCGTGAGGACATTGACGCAGGCACCAGCCGCCCTGCATGGGACCGTCCGATGGGCGAGTGGTGGGTGGAGAGCACCAGCCGCACCCACGCCTCCCCCGTGGTCCGCATCACCGGCAGGACGTGGCGCGGCTATTTCGACCAGAACGTCATGACCAAGAATTGGAACCTGGCGTCGGTTGACCGCGTGGCCCAGTTCCGGCAACTCATCACCGACCTCACCACCTCGGGCAATGAAGTGCAGCTCGACCCCGGCTCTGGTGGCACCACCGCCGTCCCCAAAGGCCCGTTCAAAGCCGAAGCCGGCAAAGACATGTACGGCGCGAAGATGCGCGAGCTGCAGGGTGATGCGTTCGAGTGGGACATCAACGTCGAGTTGACCGCGCCCGACCAGCTGCGCCGCTACCTCCGCCTCTACACCCCCGAGATCCGGGGCGACCGCACCGACACCGCGCTGGAGGCGGTCACACCGGGCAGCATCCCCGCCGGCGTGGTCGACATCAGCGATGAGCAGTCGGTGGAGCAGTTGTGTTTCGACATGTGGGCGTGGGGGTCGGGTGCTGGTGCTGACCAGCCGCAGGCGCGTCCTCGCGCTGTCCGCCCGCCAGGGTTCCCCCGCTGGTCACGGTCGTGGACCGGCAGCAACGCCACCACCGATGAGGGGGTGGCACGCGACGGGGCACGCGCCATCCGCGAACTCACCGCGCAATATCAGCCGTTCCAGGTGGAAGTCGCCTCCGATGCAATGCCGACTGGTGGGCCGGTGCTGGGCCACGCCTACACGTGGATCAAGGAGCCGTCGCTGTCCATGCCAACCTCGGAGCGTGGCACGGCCCGTCTCGTCGGCTGGGAATGGCGACAGCCGCGCCCCGGCGAACCCGACACGTTCACCCTGTCCCTGCTGCGAGAGAACCCCTGATGCGCGACTCCGACCTGAACACCGCCACGCTGGCGGCCACGCTGCGGGAGATGATGCGCCGCATCAACGACCTCGCCACCCGCCCGCTGGGTCGCGTCACGCTCGGGCCGGGCGATGGGCAAATCCGGGTCACCGACGCCAACGGCAACACCATCACCACCCTGTCTGGGGATGACGGCTGGACCGCCGCTGTGGACGGCAGCCAGGCCGACGTGCCCTCGCTGCTGACGGGCCTCAAAACGGACATGGTGGGTGTCAAATCCGATTTGGGGAGGAAGGCGTGGACCACCTACGTCGATGGCCGTTTCACTGAACAGGCCGGCACCATCGCCAAAAAAGCGTGGACCACATGGGTGAACCAAGTCGACCGGGCCCGCTACAACGGGGATGTCGCGCTGAAACGGGAACTTGGTAAGCGTGCCACTAAATCGGAGTTGAACGCGCTCAAGAATGCTTACGGCTCCGAAATCGACGGGATTAAATCCCGCCTTCGAGCACTGGAGGACAAGACCGGCTCCCCCGGCTACGGGGGCGGCTACACCCCACCGCCCAACTATGGCGACGATTTGGCGCCCGGTGTGGGCGACATTCTGGAGCCCGGCAACTGGGGACCAGGCAGCCCAGACCCGAACTAACCACCAATTCACAAAGCATTCACAACTAAGGCAGGACTTCATATGGCGATCACGCGGCGCACCGTCACCATCAAGGCCACAGACTTCCCCGGCGAACGCATCGGCACCGGCGACGTCGTGACTTTCACCCTGCCGTGCGACCTGAACGACACCGACGGCACCATCATCAAGGCCGGGTCGTGGGAGGTGCCGGTGCCCGGCAGTGTCGACCTGCCCGTCTACGACAATGCGGTGGCCACACAGGACGGGATGCGCTCCTGGTACATCGAAGTGTGCAAGAGCTGGCACAAGCAACACCCCTACCGCATCCAGGTGCCCGCCGGGTCGGGCAGTGTCGCGCTCGGCTCCATCCCCGCCCTGTCCCCGCTCACCCCCGCTGAGGCACGGTTCGCGCTCGCCACCGCCTCAGTGCGCCCCGTGCCCGGCACCGACTGGGGCGGCTGGGGCACCGTGCAAGGCTCCAACCTGGCGCTCACCCTCACCGTCCCCGACAGCCCGGGCGGCGGCGGTGTCGGGCTGGGCATCGTCAACGTCCTCACCTATGGCGCCGTCGGGGATGGGGTCGCTGACGACACCGCAGCCATCGAAGCCGCCGCCAACGCGGCAGGGGTCGAAGGGGTTGTGTTCTTCCCCCCGCACCTCACCTTCCGCACCACCCGCACGATCACCATGCCGGTCCCGCAGCGCTGGATCGGGGTGACTCCCAGCCAGAACACGCCCAATGCGACCGCTGCGACCGCCATCAAGGTGGACCACAACGGGATCGGTGTCGTCTGCCACTCGGGCCACATTCAGGGCATCCGTTTCCAGGGGCGGGGTGCGGGAGCAACCGGCTGCATCGGCATCAAAATCGCGGGCGCCGCCACCATCCAGGACGTGTTCCTGGTCGACTTCGCTGAGGCCATCAACATGAACCAGGCCTGGTATGTGTATCTGGACCGTGTGTTCACCCGCTGGAATGGGTTGGCTCTGCGCATCGACTACTGCTACAACGTGTCGCTCGTCAACTTCCGGGTGAGCGGGCTGCAGCGCACCGCCGACACCTACGGTCGCGGCATCATCATGACCGACCGCTCCATGGTCAAAATGCACGGCGGCAGCATCGAGCAGTACACCACCGGGATTGAGATGGGCTCCGACCAACACCTCTACATGTCCGGCGTCTACATGGAGAGCTACAGCCCCGGCGCAGTCGGGGTGAAGTTCGGCGCCCAGCGTTCCAGCCTCAAAGCCACCGGCTGCGAGGTATACCTCGACAACCATGCGGCGTGACTGCACTGCGGCGCCGGATATGCCGGCGACTGCCTCGTCGCCAACGCCAATCATTTCAAGGCGTCAGCGAACTTCACCGGCAGCGGCACCAGCTACGCCTACATGCTCAACGCGCACGGCACCTTGCAGTCCTCGCTTGGCCCGGACTCGTGGGGCAACGTCACCGGCAAAACCGGCTACCGGTACGCGAACCTCTCGGCCGCGAACGGCGGCTCCATCATCACCCCCATCGGCGCCACCATCGGCTGACAGGAGGCGTCATGCTTGCCCGCCTAGCCCGCGTCCCCGCGCTGCTGGTCAGCCTAACCATCATCCTCGGCATCACCCACGCCGGGCTGGCGGTGCTGCACCTGCTAAGGCTCGCCGCCCCCACCCGCAAACCATCCATCGCCCCCGAATCCGTGCTCGACGCCATCGCATTCGTGGACGCCAGGCAGTGGGCAGCGGTAAACATCCTCGCCGCACTATGCCTCATCATCGGCGGCATCATGCGCCACCCCATCCCCGCACTGATCGGCTGCGCCGCCTCCGTCGCCTGCACCGGAGTATGGGGACTGCCGCTGATCGTGTGGTCACTGAGCGTGAACCCACCCGCGTCGCTGGCTGCACCACTCCTGCTGCTCATGCTGGCGCTGCCCCTCGCCGTGCTGCTGGCAGGTGTCTGGTCCGAACGCGACTGAGGGGAGGCTGCCGGTGGTTGACAGCCTCGCCAACATCATCAACCTGCTGGTCCTCGTCCTCGTCATGGGCGCAGGTTCCACGCTGGGACTCTCACGCCGCAACCGCCGCCTCATCCGACGACAGGCCCGCGACCTCGAAGCCGCCGAGGGATGGCGCTACGAGGTGCTGCGCACCATCCGACGCCACAACCTGATCCACCACCCCGACACCGACGACCACACCGTGACGCTGCCAGAAGCACCCGAATGGATGGTCACCGACGAACCCGAGGACCCCTTGCCCATCCCCCTGCCCAAGCTGGGAGGCCCCCATGCCTGAGTCACGCCACGCCCTGGAGGCCGAGCGGGCGATCACCCGCGACCAGTCGTGGCAGGTCCGCCTGTGGCTTGCGGTCGCCGTTGTCGCCGTCATCGTCGCCGCTGTCGCCTCGCACCTGGTGACCCGTGCCGAAGCTGCACGCGAACTGGAGGCGGCGCAGGCCGCCCAGAATGCGGCTGCTGCCGAAACCCTCATCGAACGCATCAAGGCCGAATGCGCCAAACCGAACTCTGCCGAGGGCCGCACCTTCCGCGAGTCCGGGCTGTGCGAGCAGGCCCAGCAGGTCGCCTCGCAGGTGCAGCAAACCGACGACCCGCAACTCGGCCCACCCGGACCGGCAGGCCCACCCGGACCCTCCGGCAGCCCCGGACTCAACGGCAGCGACGGACGCGACGGGCCCCCCGGCAGCCCCGGCAGCCCCGGCCCCAGCGGACTACCCGGCGCGGATGGGGAACCCGGCCCCAGCGGACAGCCGGGCACCGACGCCACCGGCCTGCCCGGTGCAGACGGCAGCGCCGGGGCACCCGGTGCCGACTCCACCATCGCAGGCCCGGCAGGTCCGGCAGGACCAGCAGGCAAGAACGGGAAGGACGGCGCACCCGGACGCGGCATTACCTCCCTCGCATGCGAGGACGGCGCACTGGTCGCCACCCTCACAGACGGCACCACCGTCACCATCGCCGGAGCAACCGCGTGCAAGGCACTGCCGACCGTCACCGAACCCGGACCCACCATCACCGAACCCGGACCGACAGTCACCGTGACCGCAAACCCGACCGAGCCAACACCGACACCCTGAACCCCAGGAGCACATCATGGCTAACTTCCCTTCGCCCCAGCAGATCGTGGACGCCCTCCGCGCTGAGGGCCTGACCGTCGTCGAAACCCCCGGATGGCGCGAAGCCTGCCGCTGCTGCATCGGCCCGCATCGCACCACCGGCCCCTACGTTCGCGGCCGAATCGCCTGGTATGGCGTGACCATCCACCACACGGGTGGCCCCGCCTACCGTGGCAGCGCAGCCAAGTCCTACTCGTCGCCCGGCGGCTGGCTGCGCACCGGCCCCGTGAAGGCCCCCGGCCCGCTGTGCCTGTCGTCGCTGGACGACGACTGCATCGTCTACATGGTCGGTGCTGGCCGCGCCAACCATGTGGGCGGCATCTCACAGGCTGCACTCGACCGGATGAAGGCTGCCAGCTTCCCCGACAGCGGCAGCATCAATTTGCGCGGCTCCGCCGTGGACGGGAACGCCTACACAATGGGCCTCGAAATCATGGCCCCCGGTGCCCCTAGCGCCGCCCAGCGCGCCGCTGCCGTGAAGTGGGCTGCCGCCATGTGTCGCCTGGCGAAGTGGAACGGCGGGGAGGTCCACGGCCACGGCGAGGTGTCCAGTGCCCGCGACTTCTCCGACCCCGGCCTCGACATGGGCGCGTTCCGCCGTGACGTGAAGGCACGCCTCGGCGTCACCCCCGCCGCGAAGCCCAGCACCCCAGCCCCCAAGCCTGACCCCATCGCACCCAAGCCCCAGCCCCTGCCGAACACCGGCGTCAACACCAAGGAGGACGACATGCCCACCCCCGCCGACCTGTGGAACCACAAGCTCGACAACCCCGCCACCCCCGAGAAGGGCGACACCTCGCCTGCGTCGCTGATGCTCGCCCAGGCCTACCGCCAGTCCACCCTCGCAGTGAATGAACTGCGTGAGGTCAAGGGCCTCCTGTCCGGCATCGCCACCGCCCTCGGGCAGGTCGCCGGCGGGCAGCCCATCGACATGGACAAGGTCGCTGAGGCCGCCAAGCAGGGCGCCCGCGAGGCCATCAAGGACACCACCTGGAAGGCGCAGGCATGAACGACCAGACGAGCACCGTCACTCTCACGCAGGCCGCGATGGGCGCAGCGGCCGCCACACTGGCCCTCCTGACGTACCTGTTCGGATGGAGTCCCGACCTGTCCGCGCTGATCCTCGCCATGTTCGCTGGATGGTTCGGGCTGGCCTCCCTCGCCTGGCCCCGCTTCCTCGTCGCCCGCGGCCGCGTCCTGGAGGAACGCGACGGCGACAAGGTGCTCGCCGGCGACGCCAACAACATGGTCGAACCCGGCGAGGTCGTGCGCCCCTACGTGCCCGAGCGTGCACTCAACGAGGACGCGCAGTGAGTAGCGCCGTCACCGAACTGACCCCACCCGCCGGCGCCCGGTACGGCTGGATCACCGGCCGCCAGCTCTCGGCTGACCTCGACGGCACCGACTCCGACAAGCTGACCGCGTTCGAGGCGTCCAGCGGCTGGGTGACGTTCGTGCCCGCCGATGTGACGGTGCCCGGCCCTGACAGTGTGGCTGTGCGCCCTCTCCGTTTCCAGCTTCGCGCCGGCGACCTCATCAATCCGCGCACCAACACCACCGGCCCCCACGCGATCCTGGAGGGCCGCTGGAACGTCGTGTTCGGGCTGCTCAACGGGGACCGGCTGCCGATGATTGTCGGGGTGCCCATCTCGGCGGACACGCACACGCAGACCTCGCCGCTGCCGCTGGGGCAGATGCGCGCCCTCGCAGGCACCGGCACCACCACGCCGGGCACCGGTGGCGGCACGGGCAGCGGGATCACCGTCTCCCGCACCGTCGACGGGGTGCTCGCTATCTCCACCACCACCCGCACCGCTGGCGGTGCCCTGACCTTGGGAGCCTGACCATGGCGTTCTACACTGCAGAGACCAATGCGCAGGGCCGGCTGTTGACTGCTGGCACCATCGCACACGTCAAGGAGCTCGCCAACTCCACCCTGCCGACTCCTGTGGCGGGGAAGGTCCTGGGCGCAACCTCGACCGGGTTGGCGTGGGTCGATGCCCCCACCGGCACCGGCGGCGGCTCCGGCTCGGATGCTCTGATCCGCATCACTGGCAACACGACCCCCGCTGCGGGCACCACGGCGGGACAACTCGCCGGCTACCGCAACACCTCGGCGTCCGCTATCACCGTCGCCGGATTCAGCGTGGCTGCCGGTGCGGGAATCATCCTGGAGTGGACCGGTTCGGCGTGGGCGAAGGCCGCTGACCTCGCCGCGCTCGCAACCGGCGGCACGACCCCGCCTGCCGACACCACAGCTCCGACCGCTGGCACGCTGTCGGTCACCCCGGCTGCGACGAGTGCCGTCCTGTCCGTGGCTGGAGCATCCGACGCGGGCGGTCTGCACGCCGCCCCCTACGCGTTCTCCACGAACAGTGGTGGGGTGTGGTCGGCATGGCAGGCCGCGTCGTCCTACACCGCGACCGGGCTCACCCCCAGCACCAGCTACGGCTTCCGCCACAAGGTCAGGGACGCTGCCGGGAACGAGTCGCAGGGCGCCATTGTGACCGCATCCACCACGGCGGCGCCCGCAGACTCCACCCCACCCACGGCTGGGACGCTGGCGGCCTCGGCTGTCACTCAGACCGGGTTCACGCTGACCATCTCCGGCGCATCCGACGCGGGCGGGCTGGCCGCGGCCCCGTATGCCTTCTCCACCGACAACGGGGCGACATGGACCGCGTTCCAGGCCTCCGCGTCGCACGCCGTCACCGGCAAGACCGCCGGAACCGCCTACACCTGCCGGGCGCGGGTGAAGGACGCGGCAGGGAACACCGCCGACACGGCGGCAATCACCGTCACGACCACGGCCGCGACCACCCTCACCCGAAAGCTGTACGACACCTTCACCCGCGCAGACGGGGCCCTCCTGGGCAGCGCCGCCGACACGGGGCAGACGTGGGGTGGAAGCGTCACGGCGAAGGTCGTCAGCCAGCAGATGCAGCCAGGATCCGGCGCAGGGGAATCGACCATCAGCCACGGCGTCACCGCAGGCGACATGGACCTACTGTTCACCGTCACCCTGCCCGCCTCCACGGACAGTTCCGTGGAGGTGCGACCCAAGAACGTCACCCTCGCCAAGAACAACGGCCACGGCGTCTACATCAACCGCGGCGCCAGCAAGACCTATGTAGCGCTCAACCAGCCGGGCGGCAACACCCCGATACCTGTCACCTTCAACAACGGCAACGGCTCCACCACCAACAGCCCGTGGGCGTTCGTGCCCGGCGCGCAGGACTACTCCACCGCGGCCACCGTCGCAGTCAAGGTGAGCTTCCGCGCCACCACTGGCACCATGACCGCCTACATTGACGGCACCCGCGTCCTCGAAGGCACCTACACCGACCCCGCATCCGCACCCAACCTCGCCGTCTACAGCAGCAGCACTAGTGTGCGCATCGACAATCTGGAGGTGCTCGCATGAGCCTGCTCGCGATCCTCGCCAGCAGCGCCGGGCAGCCCACCGGTGGGGGTGGGCTGCCCTACACCCTGCCCCTCGCAGCCCCCTACAACGTCGACACCACCCTCAAAATCACCACCCCATTCGGCGACAACCAAACCGTCCACCCCGACGTGGTGGACTTCGGCGCACCATGGAACGGCTACCGCTACTGGCTGGGCATCACCCCTTTCACCGAAGGCGACCCCAGACATGAAAACCCCTGCGTCTACGCCTCCCACGACGGCTGGGAATGGGTCACCCCCCCGGGACTCACCAACCCCATCGAACTCGGATCAGGGGCGATCTACGACTCCAACAGCGACACCGACCTGCTCTACGACCCCACCAACAACCGGCTCATCCTCACATGGCGGCGCTACCACACCGGCTTGAAAACCGAACGCATCCGCATGTCGCACAGCACCAACGGCACCACCTGGTCCACGCCAGTCGAAATCCTTGCCACCAATGGTGTCACAGACGGCACCAACTCGGTGCAGCAGACCACCTCGCAGTCAATCGTGTGGGCCAGCGACACCGACTGGCGCATGTGGGCCTGCGGGGCGTCAAACCTGCCCGACACGATGCGCACCGCCACCAGCCCCTACGGGCCATGGTCCGCACCGCAGACGATCGTCTTCACCGGCGCCACCAACCCCCGCCACCCCGGCACCGTGCTTCAGCCCTACCATGCCGACGTCATCGAGGGCCCCGATGGCCGGTTCTGGATGATCGGCGGTGCGGATGGCTTTTTCTTCCCCGCTGTCTCCGCCGATGGGATCGCCTGGACCAGCGGCGCGACCTGCCTCACTGGACGCGCAGGCAAGTGGGATGCCGGCCCCTATCGCGCCACCATGCAGCCCCACGAGAACGGCACCCACATGCGCGTCTGGTACTCCGCGGTCTACGATCCCCGCGGGGAAGTCCCACCCGGCCACTTCTCCAACCAACAGTGGCGTACCGGGCTAACCCTCATCCCGCGCTCACACTGGACCAGCCTCTAGCGGTACCCCCGCAGCACCGGGCGAACCCCATCAGTGAACACCACATGCCGCTGGTGCTTCATCGACAACGGCTGGATGATGTCCGCGAGGATCTCCGACCATCGAATCGGATACCCGGCAGGCTGGGTGTAGGGCGAGAACCCTCCCCCCACCTCCGCCAACGCACCTGAGAAATAGTCCAGGCGTGCGTGCAACTCGCGCATCCACTCCGCCGTGAACGCCGTTCCCGGCCGGAAGCCGAACCCGGAAGGGCCCATCACCGATCGGTAGTGCCGACGAATCGCCACACCCAACTCGTGCGGCAGGTCAGGCACGTAGTTCGACGTGACCTCCCTATAGGCCACAACCCATCGGGAATCATCACCGTTCAGCAAGTCCAACACCGGCCGCAGCTCGCCGGGGAGCGGCTTCACATCGGCGTACACCCCGCCGAAGTGGTGCATCACATAGGCCCGCACATAGTCCGACTTGTGAACCGCGGACAACAACGGGTAGGCAGGGTGGAACGGGGCGTCCGGCAGCTCGACGTCCTCGGCGCGCTCCACGAGCCGGAACTCAAGCCCGGCCTGGGCGCGCAACCCTTCAAGGGATCGCCTGCGGTTCTCACTCAAATCCCCACCCATCCAACACGCCCACAGGATCGGCGGCGCGGGCTGCAGCTCGCCCACCATCGGGGCGCTCCGCGCAAGGAACGTGTGGGGGAAGTTGGCGTACTGCAGCGGCCAGATCCCCTCGGCGGCGGCCCAGCGGCGATCATCCAGCCATAGCTTGGCGTCCCGAGCAGCCCAGCGAGCATGCTTCGACGCCACGAACGCACGGTGCTTCACCGCACGCGCCGACTGCAGAAAGTCCATGCCCCGCATCTTCCCACACCCCGCCCCCGTCTCCCCCGTGGAGGCGGGGGCGGATTCTGCGTGCCCGCGAGCGGTAGACTGATCGCGGCCCCGAGAGGGGTAGCCATAGTTGGTAGCCAAAAGGGTAGCCTAGCGAGTCCTACGATAGCCTAGGACATCCACCGCCAAAGTGGCTCCGACAAGCGGAAACGGCGAGGGGGCGTTAGCTCAGCCGGTCAGAGCAGGGGACTCATAATCCCTGGGTCGCGGGTTCGAGCCCCGCACGCCCCACCCTCGCCGCCCTCAACCAGAGGCATGGGGCAGGTGACCGGCTGCTCGGTCCGCTTTATCGAGGGGGTCCTCGACACTGTTCACTGGGAGGCCGTCCTGCACCCCCTCCGGCGTACCCTGAGGCGATGAACACTGCTACTCGACGACAGCGCCGTCTCGGAACCTGGCTGCGCCGCAGCACTGCCACCGCGGTCGGACTGGCGCTGGCTGCCACCGGCATCGTCAACGGCGCCAGCGAGGCCCAGGCGGCCTATGACATGCGCAAGGGCCCCAACCCCACCAGCCGGGTGACCCTGACCTTCGACGACTGCCCCAAGTCGCTGAGCTCCTTCAAGTCCGTGGTGCTCGCTGCTGAACAGATGGACATCGGCCTGGTGCTCTTCCCCACCGGCAACTGCATCACCGCCGGCACCATCGACACCGCCTTCGCACGCGCGCACGGCCACTACGTGTTCAACCACTCCATCAGCCACCCCGACCTGAGGACGCTGTCCTACTCCGGGGTCCAGCGCCAGCTCGGGTCGCCGGGTGTGGTGACCACCTATGGACGTCCGCCCTATGGTGCCATCAACAGCACCGTCCAGTCCGCCTATGCCTCGGTGGGCATGAAGCCCTGGCTGTGGAACGTCGACACCAACGACTGGCGCGGCAAGTCCAGCTCCGAACTGGTCAGCTACGTGGTCTCGAACGCCCGCGCGGGGGATTCAGTCCTGATGCACATGCAGTGGAACGGCTTCAATGCCTCCACCCTCAGCGCGATGAAGTCTGGCCTGGCTCGTCGTGGCATCGGCGTCTGCCGCAACTACCCCGGCACCACCCCCACCAAACCCGCCCAGCTGGACTGCAACGCAGGCGGTGGCTCGACCCCGACCCCCACGCCGTCTCCGGGCGTCCCCAACCCCGACCGCTACGGCGACCTCAACGGCGATGGACGCTTCGACCTGCTGGCCGTGGACTCGGCGAACACCCTGCGCCTCTACCCGGGCAAGGCCGACATGACCATGGCCGCGAGCCAGGTCGTGGGGCCGGGCTGGGGTTCGACGAACTGGATGAGCCGCACGCCGGACCTCAATGGGGACGGCATCTCCGACCTGATCGCCCGCAGGACTGACGGGTCGATGTGGCTCTACCGCACCCGTGGCCGCCTGGCCTACCATCCCGGGGTCCAGGTGGGCTGGAACTGGAGTGGCATGTCCAAGCTGGTGGTGATGCCCGACGTGAACAAGGACGGCTACCCCGAACTGGTCGGCGCCAGCTCCGATGGAGCCCTTCGCCGCTACCGCCTGGCCCCCACGGGGATGAGCTTCCAGGCCAACATCGGCAGCGGCTGGAAATCCAACATCACCCGCACCATGACCGTCGGGCAGATCAACGGGGACGCGACCCCGGACCTGCTGGCGATCACCAGCGGCGGCGACCTGATGGCCTACACGATGTCCAGCACGGGACGCATCAGCGCGACCACCAAGGTGGGTCACGGCTGGGGTGCCTTCACCATGGTCTACTCCCCCGGCGACCTGAACAACGATGGACGCCGCGACCTGGTCGCACGCAAGTCCTCCGGTGACCTCTACGTCTATCGCCACCAGGGCGGCGGCCGCTGGTCCCCCGCAGCGCGGATCGGCACCCATTGGAACAGCGACCGCCTCTTCGCCTGATCTCCACCGAGATCCTTGGCGAGGACAGTCCGGGAAGCTCCCTCAGCGCCCTGCGCTGGCCGCCTCAATGCGGTCGGCCAGGGCGCTGAGCCATTCGGCGACGCCCGCAGGCCCTTCGCACAGCACGTCGGCGTGCTCGGCAACCACCGGCTGCTCCCCCGCTGAGGCACTGGCAATCGCCGCCACGGTCAGGCCCTCGGTTCGCTCCAACTCGTGGAGGCGGTCGAAGGCGGTGAGGTCGGCCAGGTCGTCACCGATCATCACCGCGATCCGGCTCCCGGTCAGCTCCAGGACCGTGTCGAGGGCCTGCCCCTTCGTGCCGGGGGTGGCTCGCAGTTCCCACACCATGCGCCCCGGTTCCAGGTGCAGTCCCAGGTCCTCGGCCATCCGGGCGATGGGTTCCTGCAGAAGGTTCAGGATTCCCTGGGGGTCGCGGGTGCGGCGGGTGTGCACGCCCAGGGCGCGGCCTTTGTCCTCCAGGCCCACCCCCTCCACGTCGTAACCCTCGTCGGCGAGCTGGGCGAGCAGCTGCTGCACCTGCGCCTTGGCCTGGCCAATCTGGGGTGGCAACGGCGGCTCACTCACCTCACCGGTGCCGGCATTCCAGGACTCGACCCCGTACTGCGCCTGGACCAGCAGCGACCCCAGCCCCTCGCCCTCGTCCAGGCGTCCCAGTTCGCGCACGGAGGCAAGCCCGCGACCGGTGACGATGGCGAGGTGACCCACCAGCCCACCCAAGCGGGCGAAGGCTTCGCGGGCGCCGGGGTGGATGTGGGCCGCGGTCGGGTCCTCGACAATGGGTGCCAGGGTGCCGTCGAAGTCGCTGGCGATGAGGGTTTGGGAAGGGTTGGCAGCGATGGCGTCCATGATCGCCTCGCCGCGGGGGGTCGTGGCCGTGAAGGGGGCAGTCATGCCGCCAACCCTATGAGAAGGCTCCGTCTTCGTTAGGCTGTTCGTGAAGGAGATGGTGATGACCACAGAGTTCAACCCTGCCCCCACCGACCCCGAGGCAGCGGCGGAGGAGCCCACCACACCGATGGACGCGCCCAGCGACGGAGCCAGTTTCGTCGTGGTGGCCAATCGCCTGCCAGTCGACCGCACCACGGATGACGAGGGCGAGGTGAGCTGGCGCACCTCCCCCGGTGGTCTGGTCACCGCCCTTGAGCCCGTGATGCGACGCAATGGCGGCGCCTGGGTGGGCTGGCACGGTGCCCCTGACGAAAAGGTCGAGGCCTTCGAGCACGATGGCTTCCAGGTTGTCCCGGTGCCCCTGACGGCCGACGAGGTCGAGGAGTACTACGAGGGCTTCTCCAATGCGACCCTGTGGCCGCTGTACCACGACGCGGTTGCCTTCCCCGAGTTCCACCGTGAATGGTGGGACGCCTACGTCGTGGTCAACAAGCGTTTCGCAGAGCGTGCGGCCGAGGTGGCCGGGGAGGGCGCCACCGTCTGGGTGCAGGACTACCAGCTCCAGCTCGTTCCCCAGATGTTGCGCGCACTACGCCCCGACCTGAAGATCGGCTTCTTTCTGCACATCCCCTTCCCTCCGGTGGAGCTCTTCCTCCAGCTGCCCTGGCGCCGGCAGGTGCTGGAGGGCCTGTTGGGTGCCGATCTGGTCGGTTTCCAGACTGCGGGTGGTGCCGCAAACTTCCTGCGCCTGTCCCGCAACAACGCCGAGCGCAAGGTGAAGGGGGACGCTGTCGAGATGCCGGATGGGCGCCTCTCGCGCGCCCGCGCCTTCCCCATCTCGATCGACGCCCAGAGCTTCAACGACATGGCCAATGACCCCGAGGTGATCAAGCAGTCGGAGGCACTGCTGGAGGAGATCGGCAACCCCGAGATCGTCTTCCTCGGCGTCGACCGACTCGACTACACCAAGGGCCTGCGCCAACGCATCCGTGCCTTCGGCGAGCTCTTCGAGAGCGGCCAGCTCGACCCCAGCAAGACCGTCTTCATCCAGGTCGCCACCCCCTCCCGCGAGCGGGTGGAGGAGTACCGCAAGCTGCGCGACGACATCGACCTGCTCGTGGGCCGGATCAACTCCCACACCGCCGACCTGGGACGTGACCCCATCGTCTACCGCCACGCCTCCTTCGGGCGCGACATGATGGCAGCGATGTACCGGATCGCCGACGTGATGGTGGTCACCCCGCTGCGCGATGGCATGAACCTGGTCGCCAAGGAGTACATCGCCTGCCATGACGACCCGGAAGGTGCTCTGGTGCTCTCGGAGTTCGCCGGGGCCGCCCACGAGCTGAAACAGGCCTACATGGTCAACCCCTACGACATCAATGGAATGAAGGACACCCTGCTCAAGGCCGCTGCCGATTCACCCGCCAATAGGCGTCGCCGGATGCGCGCGCTGCGCAAGCAGGTCTTCACCCACACCATCGACAAGTGGGCCGACGACTTCCTCACCGAGCTGCGCGGCACCGGTCACTGAGCGTTTGGACATTGAGGCTGTTCACTTATTGCCCGCGCCGTGACTACTCCGCTAGCCTCTCGCCGTGGCGTCGCCACTCGAGGGATTTTTCCCACGCAAGTTCTCTCTGATCCAGGAGACCCCATGGTCCAACAGAACACTGTCTCTCGTCGTGCCGTCGCCAAGGGCGTGGCATGGTCGGCGCCGGCGGTCCTCGCAACCTCGGCGGTGCCGGCCTTTGCAGCCTCGCAGCAATGCACCTACACCTCGGAAATCAATCCTCAGGGTGGCCCTATTGTTTTCAACACGCCACGAGGCAGCATCAGCGTTCCGGTCGTAGGCAGCCTCGAGGACGGGCTTACCGTTCGGTTTGGCAACGCGACGTTGGATGGGAACCCCATTGCTGTTTCAAGCGCCGAGGTCACTGTCTCCGGCTTTCAATACAAGAACAAAAACTTCTACAACCAGCTGACTTCCACGCCAGTCGTATCGTCCACGACCCTGCCGACGGGCGTCACGGCTGTGTCGAACAAGGTCACTACGACGCTCACCGCCGGGATAGGAACGACCAGCCCCGCGTCCGCAGTCCTCGGCTACAACAGCCCGGGCACCGTCGAACTGGGGGCTGTGAGCTACGGCAAGACTTCCGTCCTAGCGATCGCGTCGGTCTCCATCACCGTCGGATGCGCCTGATCTACCCGTAACAGGTCGCAGCCGAATTGGCGGTCCCCACGGAGTTCTGCTAACGTTTCATCTCGCGCCCCGCGCCAATCGGGACGCCTCGGACTCCGGTCCGATCCCCTGTAGCTCAATTGGCAGAGCATTCGACTGTTAATCGAACGGTTGCTGGTTCGAGTCCAGCCGGGGGAGCAAAAGCCCTGGCCAACCACCCCAATGGTTGACCAGGGCTTCTTCATGTGGGCACCGTGCATGCAGTCAGCCCACGTCCTCACACGCCGAAGTCGGCCCTCAGCTCGTTGGTCCGCTGGACCACGAAGTTCGCCACGGCCGGGTCGGTCAACCGGGCGGCACCCACAGTGGTCGCCTGCCAGACCACCGGCGCACCGGGGACGCCCAACTGCCGGCGTCCTGCGATGATGACCTGCCCCCCACCCGGCGCCTCGTAGCGCTGGTCGACCAGGATTGAGGCCTGGACGCGGTCACGGAAAACCTCGGGCACCCGGCCGGGTTCGTCCAGCGCGACCTCATCCCCCTCGCCGTCCGCGAAGGACCACTTCAGGACGCCGCGCTCGGCATTCCAGCCACCCCGGTTGACCATGTGCCACCCGACGAACTGCCAGCTGGCCTCCGCGCCCTCCCGCCGGACGGCCAGGCATTCGGTGCAGGCCAGGACCAGCACCCGCGGACCGGAGCCGATCGCGTGGACCTCACCGGCCTCAGGGTGCTGCGCGAGGACCTCCTCGCGCAGCGCTGAATCGACCTTGGGGGCACGGGATCGGGAGAACCATGACATGGGCTCCATTCTGTCAGGCGGCGCCATGTCGACAGATCTGTCAGGCAGCCCAGATTTATCAGGCGGCTCAGGCAGCGACCTGGTCCTCCAGCGCCTGCCGCGCCCGCCGGATGGCTCGCTGCTCGATGGTGCGGACGGTCATCACCCCCATGCCCAGGCGTTGGGCGGTGTCGCGCTGGGCCAGTCCCTCGGCACGGGCCAACATCACAGCACGCTCGGTGCCGTTGAGCACCGACAGTGCCACCTGCGCCAACTCGCTGGCGTCCACTTCGACGACGGGGGCCGCGATCTGCATACCCTCGTTGACGTCGGTGGTGGTGCGTTCCCACCCGCTGCGCTTCCGCATCACTGCCATCAGCCGGCTGCGCACCCAGTGCCAGGAGTGGGTGCAGACGCGAACCCCGCGGGTCCAGTCGTACCTCATCAGGGCCTCTGCGAGGGCGATGAAGCCCTCCTGGGTGAGGTCCTCGATGATCTCGCGCTGGCCGCGTCCATAGCGGGCGGCCAGCACCCGGACCATGCCGACATTGGCCAGCCAGAGCGTCTGCCAGGCCTGGTCCCCCTCGGCGGCGATGAACGCCAGCTCAGCGCGGCTGGCAGCGGTGCCGCCGCTCGTGGCGAGCAGGTGCTGGGCGAAGACGCCCGCCTCCACCCGACGCGCCAGCTCTGTCTCCTGCTCACGGCTCAGAACTTCGATGGTCTCCATGGCCACCAGCCTGCGTGACCACGCGCGCCCGCAGAACCCGCTGTGGACGCCACGCCGCAGGGGCGACGGGCCACACTTCTTCGTCCACAGGCGTCACAGGGTGCGCCCTGGCCGGCGGGCGGTCTACAGCGCGCCGAGGCTGGCCTGCTGCAGGTGCTTGCGCTGGGTCTCCAACGTGAGCAGTTGGCTGAACATGCGCTTGTGTTCCGACTCGTGCTCCAGCGGGTTGGTCCGCTGCAGCCGCGACTTCAGGTCGTTGATCTGACGGGTGACGTGCACCAGCTGCAGGCGCGCGGAGTAGCTGGCGGCGTAGTCCTCATCCGGGGTGACCACGACGGGTTCGACCAGCAGCTCGACCACCAGCTGGTCCACCTGCTCGTCCTCGATGCGTTCCAGCAGCTCGTCGGTCCAGCGCTGGCCGGAATAGGGCTCAGCCGTCACGGCCCTGGCCACCAGACGATAGGCAGGGTGGGCGAAGTGATCAGGCTGTACGCCATTCCAGGCGTCGTCGAAGAGCAGCGGCTGCTGCAGCATCAGTTTGAGCGTCGTGCGCTCGACCTCCAGACGACGGTCTCGAGGGTCGGGCATGGGGATCGCACTGACCAGCGCAGGCCCCGCGTCCCCTTCCCCGGTGGGGCCAGGCGCGGTGGCGGGACGCGCAGGGGGTTCCTCGATCCGCCGTCTCGACGCCCGGGACAGTTCGGCGCGCACCTCGTCCAGGTCCATCCCGATCATGGTCGACAGCTCCCGCGCATAGCCGTTGACCAGGGATGAGTCGCGGATGCTGCTCACCAGAGGAGCTGCGGCGCGCAGGGCTGCCAGGCGTCCATCGGCCCGGTCGAGGTCGAAACCAGTGATGACATTGCTCATCACGAAGCGGTAGAGCGGCACGCGACGTGCCACCAGCTCGCGCACGGCGGCGTCCCCGTGTTGGAGGCGCAGGTCGCAGGGGTCGAGACCCCGCGGCTCGATCGCGACATAGGTCTGGGCGATGAAGTTGCGGTCGCCGTCGAAGACCTTGAGGGCCGCCTTCTGGCCGGCGGCGTCCCCGTCAAAGGTGAAGATGACCTCACCGTTGAACGCATCGTGGTTGCCCATCAGTCGCTGCAGCAGGCGACCATGGTCGTCACCGAAGGCGGTGCCACAGCTGGCCACCGCCGTGTCCACCCCGGACAGGTGGGCGGCCATCACGTCGGTGTAGCCCTCGACCACCACGGCCTGGTGCTTCTTGCCGATCGGCTGGCGGGCCAGGTCCAGCCCGTAGAGCACCTGCGACTTCTTGTAGACCGGTGTCTCGGGGGTGTTGATGTACTTGGCCGGCAGCCGGTCGTCGTCGAAGAGACGACGACCGCCGAACCCCAGCGTCGAGGAGCCCGAGTCGCGGATCGGCCACAGCAGGCGTCCCTGGAAGAAGTCCCAGCCGTTGTCCCGCACCAGTCCGGCCTGGCGCAGGACCTCGTCGCTGAAGCCCTTCTGGTTGAGGTGGCGGTGCAGGTCACGGCCGCCGCGGGGCGCATAGCCGACGCCGAAGTGCTCGGCGGCGGTGCGATCGAAGCCGCGCCCGTCGAGGAACTGGCGTGCGACCAGCGCATCCGGGGAGAGCAACTGTCCGGCGAAGAACTCGGCGGCAGCAGCATTCGCCTCCAGGATGCGGACCCGCAGACCGGGCGGCAGTCCCGGACGCGCGGAACCATCCTCCACGATCCGCAGCTGCACGCCGGTGCGGTCGGCCAGGAATTGGATCGCCTCGGTGAAGGTCAGGTTGTTGATCTTCTGGACGAAGGTGATGGCATCCCCGCCCTCCCCGCAGCCGAAGCAGTGGAAGAATCCGCGCGCAGGCGTGACATGGAAGCTCGGGGTCTTCTCATCATGGAAGGGGCACAGGCCCTTCAGCGAGCCACCGCCGGCATTGCGCAGGGCGACGTGGTCACCGATGATCTCGTCGATGCGGACGCGTTCACGGACGAGGGCGATGTCCTCGTCGTTGATGCGTCCAGCCATGCCCGACAGCCTACCGCGCCACCATGATGAGCAGCGGGGCTAGATTGGCCGTGTGACAGTCGAACCCACGTGGCACCTCGCCCTGGCCCTCGGCCTGCTCGTGGCCCTCGCGGTCGTGGTCTCCTGGCGGGCCAGATTGGGCATCGGTCGCCAGGTGGTCATCGCGACTCTGCGCGCGATCCTGCAGCTGGGAGTGGTCTCGCTGATCGTGGTGACCGCCATCCAGCACTTGTGGTCGAGCGTCCTGTTCGTCTCCGTCATGTTCGCGATCGGCACCTACACCACCTGCAAGCGCACCGGGGTTCGTCGGGCGTGGCCCTGGACCGCGCTGGCGATGGCAGCCGGGGTGCTGCCTGTGCTGGCCATCATCTTCGGGACGCGGGTGGCTCCGCTCAACGGCTTCTCCCTGATCCCGATCGGGTCGATCGTGGTCGGCAACATGATGACCGGTCACACCCTGGCTGGCCGCCGCCTGTTCTCCGAGCTGCGCGACAACATCCCCACCTATGAGGCGGCCCTGTCGGTGGGTCTGGAACGCGCCGCGGCGATCGGGCTGGTCACCGAGAACAAGGCGGTGGAGGCGCTGGTCCCCACCCTGGACTCCACCCGGACCGTCGGGCTGGTGACCCTGCCCGGCGCCTTCGTCGGCGTCCTGCTGGGTGGTGGCTCGGCGGTGCAGGCGGGTGCCGCGCAGGTACTGGTGCTGGTGGGCATCCTGGTCGGGCAGACGCTGACGGTCTCCACGGCGCACCAGCTGATGAAGCGGGCCAAACTGCTCCCGCCGGACCTCAAGGAACGGCTGCGCCCCTAGTCAGCGCCTTACCCAATGCCAGCCCCGAGTACTCAGGCGCCGCGCCCGATGCCGCGCGGCAGCCTCGCCGGGTCCCAGCCCAGCAGTTCCTGAGCCTGGGTGAAGGCGAAGCGATCGGTCATCCCGCCCACATAGGTGACAGCACCGCGCACCGCGTCGTCGGTCTCACGGTAGTCCTGCGGCATCAGCTCGGGACGCGCGACGTAGTGCTCCACGAGCGCTCGCAGCACCTCGACCACGGCGTGCGACTGGGCCAGCGATTCCGGACGCGTGTAGATCCGCTCGTAGTTGAATGTGCGCATCTCGGCCAGTGCCGCAGCGGTCTCCGCGTCCATGCCCACCTGCCCGGTCTCGACCGTGGTGGCGACCACCGCGCTGATCAGGCGCGAGAGCTGGGTGCGGCGATCAGCCCCAACCACCTCGCTGATCGAAGCCGGCAGGTCCTGCGGGCGCACGATTCCGGCGTGGAAGGCGTCCTCGAGGTCGTGGGCGCAGTAGGCGATCCGGTCGGCCCACGAACAGATCTCCCCCTCGATCGTCGATGGTGCCGGGCGCGACCAGGAGTGGTTGCGGATCCCGTCGAGGGTCTCCGCGCACAGATTGAGCGAGGTCAGCACCACATTGGCACCCCAGGGGCCGTGGTCATAGCCCTCGGGGATGTAGTAGTCGAAGGCATCCTCGGAGGCATGTCCTCCCGGACCGTGACCGCAGTCGTGACCCAGGGCGATCGCATCGGCGAGCACGGGATTGGCCCCGACCGCGCGGGCGATGGAGGTGGCGACCTGGGCGACCTCCAGGGCGTGGGTGAGCCGGGTGCGCTGGTGGTCGGTGGGGTACACGACGACCTGGGTCTTGCCGGCCAGGCGACGGAAGGCCGCCGAGTGGACGATGCGGTCGTGGTCACGCTCGAAGCAGGTCCGTAGCGGGTCCGGCTCCTCCTCCATGGCGCGGTTCCCTGCGCCCAGCGCCAGGGCGGCACCGGGGCGGAGGCTCTGGCGCTCTAATTCCTCGCGCCGCTCGCGGGTCCAGACGGTGCGGCCACCGTCGGCGAACCGGGTGTGGGTGTCGCGGTGGGCACGCACGACATTGCTGTCGCCGTGGCCGTGGTGGGTTCGCGCCCAGGCCCGGGCTCGTGGCATGACCTCGCCCGGAGCGAGGTGGGGGGCGTCCGATTCGGCCTCGGGGTGCTGCTCACACATGCGGTCAAG
>NZ_JALXXB010000008.1 GCF_025144225.1 Aestuariimicrobium sp. p3-SID1156 | reverse complement strand
AGCGCATGGCGCGGCTCCACCCCAACCAGACCCCCAAGGAGCGACGTCGCGCGGCGGCCGCCGCCCGCCGCGAACAGCGCGAGGGTGCCTGGGAACGCCAGCAGTCCTCCCCGGAGCGCGCCCTGATGCGT
Source organism: Aestuariimicrobium sp. p3-SID1156 (assembly GCF_025144225.1). GTDB lineage: Bacteria > Actinomycetota > Actinomycetes > Propionibacteriales > Propionibacteriaceae > Aestuariimicrobium. The sequence goes on along the minus strand of NZ_JALXXB010000008.1, from coordinate 106,301 downwards.
GACTACGTCGATTCGCGCTGGACCGTCACCGAGTTCGTGCTGCCGGTGATGCTGGTCTTCATGGCCTTCAGCTTCGCCTTCCCGCGCCAGGCCACTGTGCAGATGGTCATCATGATCGCGATGCTGGTGCTGCTGGCTGCCTGGCTGCTCAACACCACCCTGTTCTGGCGTGGGTACAAGCGTGAGGCCCACGAGCGCGTCAAGAACCCCAACTTCCGCGGCGTGCTGATGGAGATGAACTCCCGCATGATGAGCATCCGCCGCTTCCGCAACCCTGCCCCGCGCGTCCAGCGTGGCGAGTCCTATTGAGCTCCAGCGACAGGAGAACTGAGATGGCCTGGTACTGGGACGCCGAACTCGGCGCCGGCGCCGATGTCACTCCCGACGACCTGACCGGCGCCGGCATCGGCCAGCGCTTCGAGGATCAGGCCGCCGCCGAGGCGTGGCTGACCGAGAACTACTTGAAGCTGACCGACCTGGGCGTCGACCAGGTCTCACTGTACGAGGAGGATCGGCTCGTCTATGGGCCGATGTCACTGGCCGCCGAGTGATGGCTTCGCCCCGGTTCGGGACGCACTGACTGCGCGTGTCGCCGGGTTCTCCACAGCCGACACGCCGAAGCTGTGGACAACCACCCCCTCCCGCGGCCAGGAAGGCGGGTTTTCGTTGACGTTCCGCCCTTCTCCAAGGTGTGGAAAGACGTGGACGGCCTGTGGACAACTACGGTGAACAGCGCGTTGGCTAGCCGGGTTGACATCCTGCTCGACCCCGTCCACGGGCTCCGACCACCGGCCCGCCCCGGGGCCGTTCCGTGCCCCTGCTGCGGTTTGCCCGTCCCGGCACGGGTGACTGAGCCGAGGATCAGTGCCGGGCGAGGAGGCGTTCTTCCTCCGCGCTGACCGGTGGGCGTCCCGAACGCCACAGCATCAGGGCACCGAAGCCGGCGATCACCAGTCCGGACCCGATCACCGTCGGCTGGGACTGGCGCATCGCGTGGCGCCGCTGCTCATAGCTCTGCGTCTGGGTGGTGGTCAGGTCGGTGAACGAACTTTTGGTGCACACGTCGCCAGGCTGCATCTCGACGCCGCGGCAGGTGACCTTGCCGGTGGTCAACCAGACCACGCCGAAGAGCGCAATCCCCAGCCCCAGGACGATGATGGCCATGTGCAGACCGCGCTGCCAGGGGCGCGCGTGGTGCTCGGACATGGCGTTCTCCTTGGGGACGATCGGGCTCCGTCGAGGGTAACGCACCGGGCCGGGCGGCTCCGAACTCGTTCGATCTGGGTGCGTCTCGACCATCTCGGTCAAGCGGTGAAAGCTCGGCGAGGCCATGGATCCTGCCTCGGTCTTGTGCTCATGCCTCCACAGTGCAGTCGGGTTCACGCGCCGGGACGGGCAGACGGCACACCGCGCAGTCCCGGCGTCCACTCATCGGGATCTGGCTGTCGGAGAGATGAACAGCCGGTCACTTTTCAATAACGAAGCCAGAACTTGTCCACAGATTGTGCATCAGCTCTCGAAATTGACCCTTCCGGTGGCATATGTAATGCTCGTGAGCCAGAACAACGGAGTGTGGCCGTCAACCCCAGCGACGCCGCCCGCAGCGAACCCCCAGCCGATGCGCGCACCTGCCGCGAGTCTGCGCGGACGCCGGAGTCCGCGACTGATCGTCCTGGGGCTGCTGTGTGCTGTTCTGGGCTCGCTGGGCATCTCGATGGCCTTCTCGCAGTTGAACGACACCGCCAGCGTCGTGGCGATGAGCCGCACGGTTGCTCGCGGCGAGACGGTGAGCCAGGCCGATCTCACCGTCATCACGATCGGCGCGGTTCCGGGGATCAAGACCATTCCGTCCACGGACCTGTCCGCTCTGGTGGGCCAGACTGCCCTTGTCGACCTTCCGGCGAACAGCCTCGTGGGCCCGGGAATGGTGGGGCAGGCCGCAGTACCCACCGGTACATCGCTGCTGGGGCTCAAGCTCGAGGCGGGCCGACTCCCAGTCGCCGCACTACCGCCCGGCACCAGGGTCCTCCTGGTGGAGGTGGACGCCCCCGGGGCCCGCGGAGCCGCGGCGGCCGCCGCTCAGAATGCCGCTGGCAACGAGACACCGGGACAAGCCGCGCGAACCTATCCCGCCACGGTGACTACTGCCCCTGTCGCTTTGCCCGACGGGGCCAGTTGGGTGATGGACATCAACTTGAAGGACGCGCAAGCAGCAGAGGTCGCAGCTCTGGCGGCGTCCGGTCGTCTCGTCGTGGTTCGGACCAACTGATGGCTGTGATCATGCTCTGCTCGGCAACCGGCGCCCCGGGCACCACGACGACGGCACTGGGACTGGCTCTGCAGTGGCCACGGCCCGTCCTCCTGGCCGACTGCGACCGCGATGCGCCCATGGCCATCTCCACCGGCTTCCTCGGTGGACGCCATGGGGTCGGCGGAATGATGGGCCTGCTCCACAGCGTGCGTCGCCAGGGTTCCATCAGGGAGCAGGTCCTGGAGCATGCTGAACAGCTCGACGCGACTGGTCGGGTCCGGATCCTCACAGGATTCACCCAACCCGGAGCGGCAGGGATCTTCACGGGATGGGCGGCGCTTGCCGAGGAGTTCCACCACCTTCCCGACCGTGACGTGATCATCGACATGGGCCGCTGCGGCCCGGAGGGACCGCCACTCGACCTGGTGCGCAGCACCGACCGCCTCCTGATGACGACCCGTTCGAGCCTCCGATCGCTCGCAGGTCTGGGCGTCCACCTGCCCCAGATGAAGGATCGAGTCGAGAGCACCTCCGCCTCGTGCTCGATCGGGCTCGCCCTCGTGGGCTCCGGCCGGCCGTACTCGGCCGCAGAGATCTCCTCGCAGTTCTCGATCCCGGTGGACGTCCAGGTGGAATGGGCGCCGCTGGATGCTGCGGTGCTCAGCGATGCCGGCCCCCGGCCACGTCGCTTCGATCGAGGTGGCTTCGTGAGCAGCCTTGCACGATCAGCGCAACGACTTCATGATGCAGTCCACGACCGACTCGACGAACGCGACGATGTGGTCGGCGATGGGCGGTGGTCGGCATGAGGCGCGCACTTCCCATCCCTGCACCGCTCCCCCAGGAGTTGGACACCCAGCAGGCACTCAGTCAGGCACTGGCCCGTCTGGACGCCCCTCCCCTGCCGTCCCGGGCCGAGATCTCCGGTGAGTCGCGCAGAGCGCGTCGGGAGACCGACGCCGACCCGACTCCGACCCCACCCGCATCCCCAGTCACTGATCCGACAGAGGGAGCCGGCCGCGTTGACTGGGCCGAGGTCGTGATCATGCGTCGTCGGGCCGCTGAACACATGACCGAGGCATTCACCTCCCGTGAGGCAGAGCACCGGCGTCCCCTCAGCCCCGAGGACCGTCACATGCTGGGGCGCAGCGTCATCGCGCAGGTCGTCCGTCATCGAGCTGAGGAGTTGGCGACCGCAGGCCATCAGCTGTGGGATGCCTCCGACGAGAGCGCCTACCGCGTGGCCGTGGACTCGGCCATCTTCGGTTACGGACGGCTGCAACCGCTTTTCGACATCGAGGAAGCCGAGAACATCGAGATCCACGGCTGGGACTCTGTCATGGTCCAATACACCACCGGCGAAAGAGTGCAGCACGCCCCGGTCGCTGACAGCGACGAGGAACTCGTCGAGGCGATTCGGTTCCTGGGTGAAACGGCATCGCCTCCACGCCCCTTCGACGATGCGCATCCGATGATGACCATCGCCCTGGGCAATCGGTTTCGCCTGCACGCCATCGGCTTCGGACTGAGCTACCGCCCATCCATCACGATCCGCCAGCACCGTCTCACCGAGGTCAGCCTGACCGACCTGGTTGCGGCCGGCATGTTCCCCGGCGAACTCGCCGACGTCCTGCGTGCTGGCGTCCTGGCCAGGAAGTCGATGGTCATCTCAGGAGACCAGGGCGCTGGCAAGACGACCCTGCTCCGCGCGCTGATCGACGCCATTCCCGAGACCGAACGCTTCGGGACCCTGGAGACTGACTACGAACTCCTGACCCACTTGCAACCCCGGCGCCGCAACATGCTGGCTCTCCAGGCACGAGTGGGTCTGGGCGAGCAGGTGGATGGCCGCAGCCTGGGCGCCTGGACGGTCGCCGACCTCATCCCCGAGGCCCTGCGCCAGAACCTGACCCGCCTCGTCGTGGGTGAGGTCCGCGGAGAGGAGGCCGGAGCCCTCTTCCAGGCGATGCAGTCAGGCGCCGGCAGCCTCAGCACGACCCACTCCCATTCGGCAGCGTCCACCATCGATCGACTCGCCTCCCGCGTCGCGCAGGGCGGCGTGATCACGATGGATGAGGCCTTCCGTCAGATCGCCCACAACCTCCACTTCCTCATCCACGTCAAACTCGTCGATGACACGTGGCGCGGCGGCAAACGGCGTCGCTTCATCTCCGAAGTCAGGATCCTGACCGGTGGTATGGAGAGCGGCCGACCCACCACCCACCTCCTCTACCGGGCCGGAAGCGGCGGGGACCCCGAACTCTTCCATCCCACCCCTGAGGTGCTCGATGACCTGGCAGAGTTCATGCAACTACCCCGGGCGGACGTGCCGGACCTGCCGGTCGAGGTCGCCCGATGAGCGGCTCCCTGGTCCTCGCCTCGGGGTTGGCCACATGCCTCGGGGTTCTGCTCATTGTGTTGGGCCTGCAACCCACTACTTCTGGCAGAGTGCGCCACAGCGGCTCGTCCAGGACCCTTCGCACACGCTGGAAGGAACTGGGCAGGAGGTGGCAGACACTGGTGGGCGTTGCGCTGGCCGCAGGTGTCATCGTGTTCGCGGTGACGGGGTGGGTCGTGTTGCTCGCGCTTGTCCCGGCAGTGGTTCTGGGGCTCCCTTGGTTGCTCAGCTCTCCACCGCAGCACGACATCGCCCTGCTGCAGGCGCTCGACCAATGGGTTCGCCTGCTGGCCAGTTCCATCTCAACCGGGAAGTCGGTTCCGGACGCGATTCGCGCCACCCGGAAGCAGGCACCGGCAGTCATCTCGGACTCGGTCCAGTTGGCGGTGCGCCGCATGGAGGCCAGATGGTCCAGCACGGACGCGCTCCGTGGGCTGGCCGACGACCTCGATTCGCCGGACGCCGATGCAGTGATCGCCGCGCTCATCCTCGCCTCCCAGCGCGGCGGGGTCGGAGCCAGTGAGAGTTTGAAGGGGCTCGCCGAATCAACCCAGGACAGGCTGCGCGCGCTCCGCGAGGTCGAGGCCGAACGCGCCAAGCCACGCATCGTCGTCCGGCAGGTCACCACCATCACGCTGGTCGTCCTCGCAGTGGCACTCCTCCTGGGCCGCAGCTTCTTCGCCCCCTATGGGACGCCCTTGGGCCAGGTGATCCTGGCACTCCTGCTGCTGCTCTACGTGGGCGCGCTGGTGGTCCTGCGATTGCGCACCACTCCGCCTCGGCGTGAACGAATCCTGACGGGAGCTCGACCATGAGCGCCTCTCTCCCCGGGCTCCTCCCCTGGTGGAACCTGCTCCCCCTGCTGGGGGGTGGCATCCTCGTCGGCGGTCTCTTCCTGGTGCTCACAGGCCTCCGGCAGCGCCCGGTGCGACTCTCGGACGCCCTCGGCCGAGGCTCCGGCCCCCCTCGGAGCCTCGAGGTCACGACCGCCGCGCCCGAGGGTGCGGGCCTCATGGACCGAACAGGGAGCCTCCTGGCTCGCCGCTTCCCACAGGACGAACGCATTCTGACGATGCTGCACGTGCAGGCCCGCAGCGTCGGTGACTTCATGGCCGAGAAGTTGGTTCTTTCACTCATCGTGGGCCTGACCCCGGGGGTCGCGGCCTCACTCAGCTGGGCGATTGGTGCGCCCCTCGGTTCCTTCCCCGGGGCGCTGACGGTGTTGGGCCTGGTGATCGGGTGGTTCGTCCCCAACCTCAGGCTCCGTCGTGCTGGCGCCCTCGTACAGACGGCGGCCAACGAGGCGGTCTTCACCTACATCGACCTCGTGGTCCTCGAGAGACTCGCGAATCAGTCGTCCTCCCAGGCGCTCACGGGAGCCGCCGTCCTCTCGGACAACGTGCTCTTCAGGGAATTGCGCACTTCCCTCGAGCGGACCCGGCTGGAGCAGCGACCGGCCTGGCAGGCCCTGGAGGAGGTCGCCAACCGGCTGGAGGTGCCCGCGCTGCGTGACATCGCGGACGTGATGCGTCTGGATGAACAGGGCGCAGCGCTCGGAGACACCCTCCGGGCCCGTCTCAGGGAACTTCGTGACAGCCATCTGATGGCCCAGAAGATCGAGGCACAACGCGTCAGTGAGTCGCTGACGATCTGGATGGTCATCCCTGCGATGGTCTTCGGTCTGATCCTGCTGGCTCCCCCTTTGCTACGGATGCTGAGTTCCTAGCCTCCGTGAACGGACAACACCTTCGCCTGTCCGGACAACACCCTGCACACCACCCCTTCGAAAGGATCCATTCCATGAATCGCTTCTTCGCCTTCCTGTTGCTCACCTGGGTGACCTTGACCCTTCCCCCTCGCAAGGATGAGCGCGGCCTCTCCCAGTCCACGGAGAACGCCGTCCTGCTTGCAGGCGCTGCGGCCCTGGCCGCCACGGTCCTGGTCACCGTCGGTGCCTACGTGACCAAGAACCTGCCCAAGTGAGTAGAGGACTTCGCCGAGGCCACTGCGATCGTGGTCTGACCCAATCCATCCAGTGGGCCCTGTTGGCGCCTGTCATCATGCTCACGATCGTGGGTCTGGTGCAGGCGGCCGTGTGGTTGCAGGCCCGTCAGTGTGCGGGTCAGGCTGCGATCTCCGGGGCCGAGGCGGAGGCCCTCTTCCAGGCCCCCGCTGGGTCCGGCCGCACTGTGGCTGAGCAGATCGCCCAGCAGGGCGGGCTGGAGAACGTCCACGTGCGAGTGCACCGCACCGGCGGCATGGCCGTGGTGACTGTGACAGCATCGGCGAACACCTTCCTGAACTTCGGCCAGGGTCGTGTCAGCCGAACAGCCAGCATCCCGCTGGAGCGGCCGTGACTCCCGCCCGCCCATCGCGGGGGCTGAGCACAGCGGTGGAGGCCACCCTCGTCCTACCGGCGGTGGTCATCATCCTCTCCCTCATGGTGGCCGGCTTCCGCGTCTGGCAGACCCGCACGGATCTCCACCAGGTGGCGGGGGCGGCCGCGAGGGCGGGCAGCCTGGCGAGATCCGCGAGCTCGGCCGAACAGCAGATTCGTCAGGTCGTCCAGGCGAACCGCTCTGCCTGCCCCCACCCCCAGATCAGCAGCGAGTTGAGCGGATTCACCATCCCGGCCGGCCAACCGGCCTCCATCACGGTCACCCTCACGTGCCACATCCCGTTGGGCGACCTGATCGTCCCGGGGCTCCCCGGCCACCGAACCATCACCGTCACGGCGTCTGCCCCGCTGGACACCTACCGAGAGAGGCGACGATGAGAAATCTTGCCCGAGGACTGGGCTCGCTGCTGGTCCTGCTGCTCCTCGTCGTCGGTGTGCCCATCCTTCTTCTCCACGTGGGACGCATTGATCCGCACGTGCTGGGCCGCCTCCTCCAACCTGACGACGGGTCTTTGGTCTCGGTTGCAGCCACATTGGCTGGTTGGGTTCTCTGGCTCGCCCTCGTGGTCGAGATCCTCAGCGACCTGGTGCATCAGCTGACGCGTGGAGGCATCTCGTGGCGCCCTCGGGCGACCAGTTGGGTGCGACCAATGACGTCCGTCCTTGTCGCCGCCGTGCTCGCCATGTCCACGATGCGGGCGCACGCGATGGCCGCGCCACCAGCAGCGCCCCCCATCACGGCGACGCAGCTGGCTACGGCCGATCAACCGGCCCCCCACGCGGAGCCCACCGCGAGCACCGCAGGTCACGACGTACATCGGGTGGAGCCCGGCGAGGACCTCTGGAGCCTGGCCGATCGATATCTGGGTGACGGATCGCGGTGGCGCGAACTGGCCCAGCTCAATCCGAGTGCCACCCACCAGGCCCCGGCGGTGGGAAGTGCCATCCTGCTCCCCGCCGGAACGACACTGCCGCTGGACGACCCGGCTGGAGGCACCGTGGTCACGGTGAGGGCGGGAGACTCCCTCTGGGGCCTGGCCCAGAAGCATCTGGGAGACGGTGATCGCTGGCCGGAAATCGCCGCTGCGAACCAGGCTCTGGTGGACAACCCGCATGAGATCGAGATCGGCTGGCGACTTCTCATCCCCCACCCGGCGCCCGCGCCGCAGAGCCAGAACGCCGCGGAATCGCCGATGGTGCTCGAGGAGCAGACCGAACCTGCCCCGGGTTCTACACGCCCCGACGACGACCTGCCCAGCAGCCATTCCACCTCGGCGCCAGAGCCGACCCCCAACGCGCCTCCTGCAGGACCGGCCTCCACCGCGAGGGAACCGTCCCCCGAGTTGGCCGCGTCGCAGCTCGCGCGCGAGATCACTGGTCAGGTCGGTGCCGGCACGGCCGCCGCGATCCTGACGCTCCTGGCCCTTCGGCGGCGTCAACAGCAGATGGGCCGGCCAGTCGGTCGCAGAGTCCTCCACCCCGGGCACGAAGCGACGCAGTTCGAGACGGCGCTGGGTCATCTGGCGAACCCGGAGAGAGACCGGCCGGTGTCGTGCACCTCCGCAGTCGCCGGGGACATCGACGGGAATCCCTTCCTGCTCAACCTTGGCGCTGAACGGGTCACGAGTGTCCTTGGTGAGCGGGAGTGCACCAACGACTTCCTGGGGGGGCTGGTGACGTCCATGGTGTGTGCTGAGTGGTCCCAGTCCGTCCACTGCGTTGTCTCGGGTCCCTCACTTGCCTGGGTGAGCCAGTTGGACCACCCCTGCCTGACTGTCGCGGAATCCTCCCACGACGCAGTCTCACGGTGGGTCGAGACGGTTGAGCAGCGGCGCCAGTTCGAGTCCGCGCAAGATGACAGCGCACCCGAGGTGTACTTCTTCAGCGAGCACCTGACCTCCGCCGAGATGGACACGATCTCCTCACATCCACACCCGAAGATGTCGGCCGTCATCACGCAACGGTCATCCGCAGCCCTCCAAGTCGTAGAGGTGTCGACAACCGATGCGTCGGTACACGGGCGCGAGGTCTCCTTCACCCCGCAGCTGATCTCTGAGCCGGCCCGACGAGCCCTCATCCAGCTCAATGGTGCCGCGCTCGACACGAGGACCGAACCGGCGCCGTGGTGGCACCACCCCCCTGAAGGGATCGACGAGCCCACCCGGCTCGCTGCCAGAGAGCAAGTTGTCCTGCCCGCCGACGATGAGAAGGACTCCACGATGGACGAGTCACCGAAGCTGATGGTTCTGGGTCCCGTGGCGTTGCGGGGCGCTCGCGGCCCGGAACCGAGTCGAGCCGTGCGCCAATGTCTGGAGTACTGCGGCTGGATCCTGCAGAATCCGGGGCTGTCCTCTTCCGCCATGGTGCAGGCTCTCCTCATCGCCGAGACGACACGCCGTTCCAACATGAGCCGACTCCGCACGTGGCTCGGTGCCTCGGATGAGGGGTATCCCTACCTCCCCGAGGCCTACACCGGCCGGATCAGCCTCCACCCTTCGGTCAGCTGCGACTGGGAGGACTTCGAGTCCTTGGTATCCGGTGGGGCGAATCGGGCTTCCAGCCAGGCACTCGTCGATGCGCTCACCCTGGTCCGAGGGGCACCCCTGGCGGACGCGGCACCGGGACAATGGCACTGGGCCGAGGAGTGGCGCAGCGACATGGTGTCGGCCATCCGCGACGTCGGCGTGGAGCTGGGGCAACGCGCCCTTTCCCAGCAGGACCTGGACACAGCCCGATGGGCGGCCAACCGCGCGCTGAAGGCAGCCCCTGAGGACGAACTTCTGATGGGCATCAAGATCAAGGTCGCCCACCTCACCGGCGACCACGCCGAAGTCGATCGGCTACGGCTCCACCTGACCCGTCATGCGCGGCTGGTCGGTGTGGACCTTCTGGAGGAAACCGTCACCCTCCTCCAGGAAGTGGTGGAGGGGCAGGCACGCAGCCGACGCGCCTGACCGGTCGGCCCATGGCCCGAAGGCGGTGTCCCGTCGACTACCGCCCGAGTTTTCGCCGGGCCTGCAAGGATGGAAGCGTGTCTGATGTCATCGCCGAACGCTATGAACTCCTGGAGCGACTCGGGCGGGGCGGCATGGGTGAGGTGTGGAAGGCCCTCGACCTGACCCTGCGCCGCGAGGTCGCTGTGAAGCTGGTCGCCCTCACCGGGGAGGATCCGACCGTGCGCGCGCGCTTCGAGCGCGAGGCAGTCACCATGGCGGGTATCACCCACCCCAACGTCGCCACCATCTTTGATGCGGGCACTGATGAGCATGGGGAACGTGCCTATCTGGTCATGGAGCTGCTGGGCGGCGGCGACCTGCGCCAGCGCCTCCGGGACAACGGCCCGATGCCGTGGTCCGAAATCCGCCAGATCGGGTCCGGGGTGGCCGCCGGCTTGGCCGCGGCCCATGCCAATGGTGTGATCCATCGGGATGTGAAGCCGGCCAACATCATGTTCGAGGGCAACACCCCGAAGGTGCTCGACTTCGGTATCGCCCGCCTGTCCGAGGCTGCAGCCGACGGCCTGACGCAGACCTCGATGACCATCGGTACTGCGGCCTACATCTCCCCCGAGCAGGCCAAGGGCCAGAAGGTCACCCCCGCCAGCGATGCCTACGCGATGGGCTGCCTGCTCTACGCGATGGCCACCGGCACCCCGCCGTTCACCGCCGAGAACCAGATCGCCGTCGTCCGCGCCCAGGTCTATGACACTCCCCCGCGCCTGAGCGAGGTGCGGGCCGACACCCCGCACGACATCGACGACCTGGTTGCCCGCCTGCTCGCCAAGGATCACGATGATCGGCCCGACCTGAACCAGGTCGCGGCCGTCCTAGACGGTGCCCAACTGTCGACGGTCCCGGCCGCAGTCCTGCCCGAGGACGTGACCACCCGCCTCATCCCTCCCGTGGCTGCAGGTGCCAGCGTCGCCCCGACCACCCCGCACGTGGAGGACAACGTCCTGGTGCCCCCGGTCTCCCCCGAGGAGGATGACCGCCGCAAGAACCTCGCCGCGCCCATCATCATGACGCTGATGGCGCTGGTCATCGCGGTGGGCGCCTACTTCGCCATCGCACAGCCCTTCGGCGACAAGAAGCCCCAGCGTGGGGTCACCGGGAACCCGACACCGTCGGTCACCCACGAAAGCACCACCGCTCCCCCCAGCACACCGCCGCCTTCCAGCACCCCCCAGGCGACACCGACCGCCTCAGCGACCCCGTCGCCGTCACAGACACCGACACCGACACCGACACCGACGCCCTCGCCGACCGCCACCGTGACCAAGACAGAGACCGCCACCCCGACGCCGTCGCCGGAGAGCACACCGCCCAGCAGCCCGCCAGCGACCACCCAGACGATGGCCTCCAGCGTCCCGCCGACCGAACCCAGCAATACCGACAACGCCACCAGCGCAAACCAGGCGGTGAGTTCCAGCATCGTCGCCGTCGCCGACCCCACGGCGTCCAACGACCTGCTCAAGGAATGGGAGTCGGTGATGGCCGCCCAGCAGCAGGGCAACACCGCCCAGCGTGACAACTCCTTCAACAATCTGAAGAAGATGATCGACGACCGGGAGAAGTCCGGGCAGATCACCAAGGACGAGGCTGAGAAGATCCGCGAGGCCCTCGACGAGGCCGACGACTACTTCTGATCCTGCCTGGACGCCACGCTCAGAGCGTGGCCAGCGACTTGTTCGTGACCCCAGTCGGGTAGTGGCGCCTCATCCCCACCTTGCGCTCCAGGTCACCGATGACTGCCTCGGCAAAGTTCTCCTCATAGAGCTTCTGGCTGATGCCCAGGCCCCCGGGGCTGAAAACGTTGACCTCCATCAGCTTGTCGCCGACGATGTCCAGGCCGACCAGGAACATGCCGTCGTCCACCAGCTTGGGCCGCACGATGTCGGCGATCTCCAGCATCGTGTCGGTGACCTTCGCCTCGACCACGGAACCGCCCGCCGACACATTGGAACGCATGTCGGAGGTGTCATTGCGGCGACGGAAGGCCGCGTACTTGCCATTGACCTTCAGCGGCTCGCCGTTCATCAGCCACATCCTCACGTCGCCCTCGGCGGCCTCGGGCAGGTACTCCTGCGCGACGACGTAGCCATCGCGGGCGATGGCCTCGATGATCTGGTTGAGGTTGGGGGCCTCCTCCTTGGTGACCAGGAAGACCCCGGCCCCGCCCGATCCCTGCAGCGGCTTGAGCACCGCCCGCCCACCGAGGTCCTTGACGAACTCCTGGAGCCGCTCCTGGTCGCGTGAGATCAGTGTCTTGGGGCGCACGGCTTCGGGGAAGTGCTGGAAGTAGGCCTTGGAGAGCGCGTGCGCCAGGCTGGTGGGGTCGTTGACGACCAGCACCCCACCGGCGACCATCAGGCGTCCGAAGGCGACGCCGGCATTGTTGGCCCAGGGCTGGTCGGTCGCGTCTACCGCCGGGTCGGAGCGCAGCATCACGACGTCGAAGTCGTGGATGTTGATGATCTCGTCACGCTCGGGACGCTGCACGTCGGCCAGGAAGCGCTCCAGGGAGCGATAGCTCTTGCCCCCACAGGTGCGACCGTGGGCGGCGACCGAGCCGTCGGTCTCGTAGGTGAAGTCGCCGATGCCCATCAGGTAGGCCTCGTGGCCCATGGAGTGGGCCTGCATGGCGAGCCGGGTGGTGGTGTAGCCGGCGTCCTCGGTGTGAACGTCGTTGACGACGAATCCGATCCTCATTCGTGGGGTCCTTCCTGGAAGATGTCGATCAACGATTCAGCATGTGCCGCGCGCTGGATGCGCGGTTCGGCCTCGGGGTCCGAGAGGTAGTGGGGGCACACCCGCGGCTCGTGGAGAATGCCACGATTCCACAGGTCCTCCACCAGCGGAAGGTCGTGCAGGCTGAACTTGCCCAGCCACATCAGGTCCAGACGTCCGCCGGCCGCGACGTGGTCGAGGATGTCGGTCAGACCGCGAAGGTAGACCGCGTCCTTGGTGAAACCGCCGGAGCGGAAAACGCGCATGGTGGTGGTGAAGGCCGACACCCCGCTGAACCCGGCCTTGGTGAGCGCGTGGAAGCAGTCGTCGAAACTGGCCCCCTCCACCAGCCGGTGCACAGTGACCACGCGCGCGGCCAGGGTGCGCAGCCGGGGTGCCGTCAAGCCACCACAGGCGATCTCGGCGAGCACCGCCAGGCCTTCCTGGGTCTCGTCGTAGCCGGCCAGTCCAGCGCCCATCACCTTCAGCGGCTGGGCGGCACCATTGGCGCGGGTAACCAGATGGGTGCCGACCTCGTGCTGGATGAGCGCGTTCGCACGTCGGGTCTCCACATGCGTGGTCGGGGGCACCAGCAGCGTGTCGCCCTGCACCATGACACCGGCGGCGTCCTCGGTGATCTCGGCGTGCATCGCAAGGCTCGAGTCCAGTCCGCGATAGTGGTCGACCTCGGCCTGGGCCAGGGCCAGGAACTCCTCCGCATCGACCTGGTCGATGGATTCGGGCTTGTCAGGCACCCAGTCGAGCAGCTTCTCGGCGCGCTCACGCAGCCGGGGCGAGATGTTGCCGAACAGCTCGATCGACAGCGGCAGGAAGTCCTCGGTGTCGCGAGCGCGCAACATGTCGACCTGCAGCTCGAGCTCGCGGTGCTTGCTGCTGAGCAGCTGGCGGACCATCGGGTCCTCGACCGTGCTGACGTCGATCCCCTTGAGCTGCTCCTCCACCACGTCCGGGTCGACAGCCAACTCGGGGTACTCGAAGACCGGAGCGATGCCCTCGTTGAGGTAGGCCCGCCGGGCCTCCGCCGAGTTGATCGGTGTCAAGGAGGTCAAGAACTCAAAGCTCGTCGAGATCTGGGCGATCTGGTGGTCGATCGCCAGGTCCGACGCAGAAAGCGGGACGCTCCCCCGGGCCGGCTGCTGGGGTGCCGGCTGCTGGGGTGCCTCTTGCTGGGGAGCCGGTTGCTGGGAGGCCTGGCCACGGTCGGCAGACGTGTTCCCTCCGGCGGCGTCGGCGGGCAGGGGCGCTGGCCCCTCCACGTGAATGCCCTCGATGGGCTCCTCCACCAGTTCGGGACTCATCCGAGGCCGCCGCGCAGAACCGGCACCAGCGCCTCGGCCGTGCGTCCCAAACTGTCGGCGAGCTGACCGATGACCTCGGGATGGGGCTGGCCGGTCCACTCGTCCATGTAGATCTTCTTGAACTCAATGGCGAGCGCGCAGCCGGTGTCCGGGTAGCGCTCATGCACCCACCGACACATCTCGGCACCCTGGAACTTCACGTTCTCGCGCACGTCAAGCGGACGCCCATCGACCATGCCCTCCGCCATGGTCGACAGGAAGGTGTCGACCACCGGCGCCCACTTCTTCCGATCCATCGATCCGGTGCCCAGGTTGATGTCGGGGTTGTCGGCCTGCGGCTCGGGCTCGGCCTCGGGTCCGTGGCGGCGGTGGTTGTAGCTGTGGACGTCGAACAGCACGAAGGGGCCGCGTGCGGCGATCTCGTCCAGGCGCGCGGCCAGTTCCTGGTAGAACTCCTGCCGCTGCCCCAGGGAGACCTCAGCGATTGCGGGGTCCAGGGCGTCCGCATGCCAGACCTTCATGCCCCAGGACTGCTCAGGCGTCGCATACACCGCGTCGGCCGGGCCGCGGTTGAGGTCGACCTCGAAACGGGAACGGTGCACCACCACCCGGTCAGCGATCCGGGCGCTCAACTCGTCGGTGAACGGGTCCTCCTCGCGGAACCGGTCGTCCTCGGGCAGCACCATCGCCTGCGCCACCTCGGGCCGCAGGTCGTGACCAGTGTGGATCGCAGTGGCGACCACCTGCCCCTGCCAGCGGCCGTGGAAGGTCCATGCTGTGCTCAGGTCCATGCGTCCCACGGTATCGGCGCAGCCCATGGCGGCACCGGACTATGGACCATTCCGTCCGACCCGACCCACGACCACGGGCCAGGATCAGCTGCCTGACAGAGTGTGAGTGCGCTCCGGGGCAGGTTCGGGCCTATCGTTGTCACGCACCACCTCAACCGAAGGACACACATGGGCTGGACCGAAGCGATCATCCTGGGCATCCTGCAGGGCCTCACCGAGTTCCTGCCGATCAGCTCCAGCGCACACCTGCTGATCGCCGGTCAGCTCTTCTTCGACGGGGACGCCGGCTCGGCCTTCACCGCGGTGACCCAGCTCGGCACCGAGACCGCAGTCATCCTGTACTTCGCCAAGGACATCGGTCGCATCCTCAAACACTGGTGGCTCTCGCTGTTCGGCAAGATCGACCGCAGCGACCCGGACGCCCGGATGGGCTGGCTCATCATCCTCGGTTCGCTCCCGATCGGCGTGCTGGGCGTGCTGTTCAAGGACCAGATCGACCATGGCCTGCGCAACCTGTGGATCACCGTCACGATGCTGGCCGGTGTCGCGATCATCATCTGGCTGGCCGACCGCCACGCCGCGAACCGCAAGAATCTCGACCAGCTCACCGTCAAGGACGGCCTGCTCTACGGACTCGCCCAGGCTGCAGCTCTGATCCCCGGTGTTTCCCGTAGTGGCGGCACCATCGCCGCTGGTTTGGCGATGGGCTACAAGCGTGAAGCGGCTGCCCGGTACGCCTTCCTGCTGGCAATCCCGGCGGTGTTCATGTCGGGGCTGTTCAAGCTCAAGGACGTCCCCGGCGACCCGCGCCTGGCCTGGGGCCCGCTGATCGTGGCCACCATCATCGCCTTCGCCATCGGCCTGGCGGTGATCCACTGGCTGCTGAAGTACATCAGCACCCACGACTTCAAGCCCTTCGTCATCTACCGCCTGATCCTGGCCGCCGTGGTGGCGCTGCTGCTGATCACCGGGCAACTGGACGCGGTCCAGGCCGTTAGTTAGCCACGGAATAGTGAGGGTGCTCGAAAAGAGATCCAGCCCACTCCCGAGGTCGGGGCGGGCTGAACGATTGCCTCAAGCCTAGCCCCTGCCAAGACGCCGTCCTAGAGTGGTCCGCATCACCCGCACCCCGTGGAGGTCACCGATGACGCGCGAACCCGGCAGTCCGCTCCCCACCAACTCCAAGGCGCTCGTGGACGCCGCGAATGAGCAGGTCGAGACCGTTCCGCTCGAGCGGGCCGTGGAGCTGCTTGACGACCCTAACTGGCTCTTCGTTGACCTGCGCGACCCGCGCGAACTGGCCAAGCTCGGCACCATCCCCGGCGCCTATCGCGCCCCCCGCGGGATGCTCGAATTCTGGGTCGACCCCGAGTCCCCCTACTACAAGGACGCCCTGGACGATGGCCGTCGCCTGCTCCTCTACTGCGGTTCCGGCTGGCGTTCGGCCCTGTCGGCCAAGGCCCTGAAAGACATGGGCCGCGACGACGTTGCCCATCTGGAGGGCGGCTTCACCGCGTGGAGCAAGGCGGGCAACCCCGTCGAGGAGCTGCCCGCCAAGGACTGATGACTCAGAGCACGACCCCCGCACGCGTGCAGTGGAAGGCGCCGTTCACGGTCACGGCGAACTGCTTGCGCGTGTCTCCTTCTCTGTGAGCGGTGCCATGCCGATCCTTCCCTCCCATCAGATGGGTCCGGGACGCCTGGGGCGGGTGCGTGCGTTGCTTCCTGCGCAGGGCTGCTCTCCCGTGTCGGACATCCCCGCGCCCGTGCGAAACTCTCCGATCGGCGCCTCCGGGCGTCCCCCATCGCCCCCCTGCGCGCTCGCCCGAAAGATATGCCCCTGCCCGCGATATGTCGCAAGCAGGGGCATATTTCCCGGGCAAACCGGTGAAGGCCGGGGTGCGGAGAAGGCCGGGGTGCGGAGAAGGCCGGGGTGCGGTGAAGGCCGGGGCGGTCAACAGTAGGGCACGTTGACGGCCAGGCCGCCCTCCGCGGTCTCCTTGTACTTCGAGGACATGTCCGCGCCGGTCGACTTCATCGTGGCGATGACCTGGTCCAGGCTGACCATGTAACCCTCCGGGTCCATCAGCGCCATCCGCGCAGCATTCACCGCGGTCACCGCGGCGATGGCGTTGCGCTCGATGCAGGGCACCTGCACCAATCCGCCGATGGGGTCACAGGTCATGCCCAGGTGGTGCTCCATGGCGATCTCGGCCGCCTTGGACACCTGGTCGGGGGACCCGCCCATCACCTGCGCCAGACCGGCGGCCGCCATGGACGCCGCCGAGCCGACCTCGCCCTGGCAGCCCACTTCGGCTCCGGAGATGGAGGCCTGCTGCTTGATCACCACACCCACCGCTCCAGCCGCCAGCAGGAAGTCGACGACGATGTCCGGGCGGGCAGCGCGCCCCCCCTGTCGGGCCCGGTCGGTGTAGTGGTTGGCGTAGAAGATGACCGCTGGGATCACACCGGCCGCACCATTGGTGGGGGCGGTGACGATGCGCCCACCGGAGGCGTTCTCCTCGTTGACTGCCAGCGCGACCAGGTTGACCCACTCCACCCACGACCAGATGTCGAACTCGGGGTCGGAGATGCTGAGTCGCTTGTGCCATTCCGGTGCGCGACGACGGGTCTTCAGGCCTCCGGGCAGACATCCGCTGCGCTTGAGGGAGTTGTTCTTGCACTCCTCCATGACCTGCCACAGGTGCAGAACCCCCTCGCGCACCTCCTCCTCGCTGCGTCCCTTCGCCTCATTGGCCATCATCACGCCGGCGACGTCGAGCCCGCTCTCCTGGCAACGTGCCAGCAGCTGGTCACCGTTGAAGAAGGGGTAGGGCACGTCGCGACCCTGCGGGGACGCCTCCGGCGAGGCGCCGCCCGAGTTCTCTGCAGTCGCTGGGTCCCCCGCAGCGTCCGACTTGCCTCCGGACGCATCCTCGTCGCCCTCGTGGACCACGAAGCCACCACCGATGGAAAAGGAGGTGAGCTCGTAGATCAGCTCATCGTTGGCGTCGAAGGCCTTGATGGTCATGCCATTGGGGTGGCGGGGCAGCTGGATCCTGGGCTGGAGGATCATGTCCTTGATCCCGTAGTCCAGCTGCGGCCCATCCCCACCCAGGATGAGCGGGCTGCCCTCGTCGAGCTCGGCCAGGCGCTTGTCGACGTGGTCGGGCAGCACGATCTCGGGGCGATTGCCCTCGAGGCCGAGCAGGACCGCACCGAAGGTTCCGTGGCCGCGTCCGGTGGCTGCCAGTGACCCGTAGAGGGTGACCTCGAGGCGCGCGGTGCGCTCGAGCCCACCCTGCTCGCGGAGCCGATCCACGAAGTCACAGGCGGCGGTCATCGGGCCGTTCGTGTGGGAGGAGGAGGGACCGATCCCCACACTGAACAGTTCGAACAGGCTGACGTCCATGAGTCGTTCCCTTCAGCAGATCAGCGGATGAGGGTGAAGAAGATGCCGGAGATCGCCACCAGGCCCATGACGATGACGAAGATGTTCGACAACTGCTTGCGGTAGGGCTCGAGCCTGGGGACCTTGTAGATGGCGTACATCGGCATCAGGTACAGGATCGCAGCAATGACCGGCCCGGACAACGACTCGATCAGGCCGAGGATGCTCGGGTTCAGGATCGCGGCCAGCCAGGTGGTCAGGAACAGGAAGGCGGTCACACCGGTCTTGACGGCCTTCCTGTTGGCGTGCGGGGCAATCGAGGCGACCACACCCTCGGCACCTTCGGCTGCCCCCAGGTAGTGGCCGAAGAAGGAGGACACGATGGCCACAATCGCCACGACCGGCCCCACGAAGGAGATGATCGGGGAGTCATTCACATTGGCCAGGTAGGAGAGCACAGTGATGTTCTCCTCACGAGCCTTGGCCAGGCCATCGTTGCCCAGGGTCAGCGCACAGGACCAGACGAACAACATCGTGAAGGTGACCAGGATCAAGGCGGTCCGCTTGAGCACCTTCGAGGCATTGCGCTCCGCGTCGGCACCATGGGCACGCTGCATGGCCAGCGAGAACTGCGAGATGGCCGGGGAGTGGTTGAAGGCGAAGACCAGCACCGGGATGATCAACCAGATGTACTTCAGCGTGGTGCCGAAGGAGTGTGCCTCGGTGAAGCTGCCCAGCTTCCACTGCGGGATCAGGTACAGCGAGACGGCGAAGAGCAGGAAGATCAGCGGGTAGACGATCGCTCCGGTGACCAGCAGCATCAGGCGCTCACCGAAGATCATGACCAGCATCATCAGCGTGATCAGCACCAGCGAGAGCAGCGCGCGGGGGATGTGGGGCCCGTGGAACTGGTTGACGATGAAACTGTCGACGGTGTTGGTGATCGAGACGCCGTAGATCAGCACGATCGGGTAGATCGCCAGGAAATACAGCGCGGTGATCAGGCCGCCGCCGACCTTGCCGAAGTAGTCCTTGGCGACCAGGGTGATGTCCTCGCCGGGGCGCGGGGACAGGCACACGAACCGCGACAGCGCACGGTGCGAGAAGTAGGTCATCGGCCCGATCAGGAGGGTGACCACGAGCAGCGGCCACAGGCCACCGGCACCCGCGTTGATCGGGAGGAAAAGGATGCCCGCCCCCACAGCGGTGCCGAACAGGCTGATCACCCAGCTGCGGTTGATCGCGGCCGGGGAACGAGTGTCCGTCATGCCGATGTTGTCGGGCTCGGCGGCCCCCGCGAGGGTGCCGACCGGGGTGGCGACATCCTTGCACTGTGTGTCGACTTCGGGTACGGCCGACTGCTTGTCCGCGTTGCTCATGACGTCCTTGTCTGTTGGGCCAACGTGATGTGTCTTGGCAGGACAGGTGGTCAACTGCCGGTTCGACGTTACCCTGCCGTGATCTGGTTACCGGGGGGACCCCGGCCTAATCGCGAGGCTGCCCCCCCTTGCTTGTGGCGGAATGGTCTCAGTGCCAGCGGGGGGCGATGACGCGGAAGCGCAGGCCAGTGCCGGGTCTGGCCTGGTAGAGCGCCGCCAGATCGGCCTCCCGCACCACCGCGATCACCGGGTAGCCGCCCGTGGTCGGGTGGTCCGGCCCGAACACGATCGGCTGTCCGGACGCCGGCACCTGCACCGACCCGGGCACCACACCCTCGCTCGGCAACTCGTGAGTCACCGCCCGCTCCAGCACCGGCCCTTCCAACCGGACGCCGACACGGTCGGCCTGGGGGGTGGTCTTCCACCGAGCGGTGGTCAGGTAGCGGATCGCCGTCGGGGCGAACCAGTCATCGCGTGGCCCCAGGGTCGCCATGAGCACCAGGTCACCGTGGGGATCGCCAATGGCGGCCACCAGCTCGCTGCCGACACCGGCCGCAATGGTGCGCTCCCCCGCCCCGACGGTCAGGACGTCTCCTGCCTTCAGCGGGGCCGGTCCGATGCCGGCCGTCGGACTCGACCCGGCGCTGCCCAGCACATGCGGGACCGAGACGCCGCCCCGGATGGCGAGGTAACTGCGCAGGGAGGCCGTCGGAGCCCCCAGCGTGAGCCGCTGGGCCGCTGGCACGACCACCGGCGCACCGAAGGCGACCGGCTTGCCGTGGACGGTCACCCCGAGCGGCGCTCCGGTCACGCAGACGACCGTGCTGTGGTCGAACTCGACCTCGAGCCCGCCGAGCAGCACCTCGACACCGGCCGCCTCACCCGGGTTGCCCACGGCACGGTTGGCCAGCGCCAGCGAGCGGTGGTCGGCGGCCCCTCCGCGCGGAACCCCCAGGGCAGCCTGCCCCGGGCGTCCCAGGTCCTGGACCAGGCTCAACCGACCCGCGGCGTGGACCTGCATCGTCGTCATCGGGTCCCCTCCGCTTCCACGTCGGCCCCCACCGGGGCGTCCACGGACACGAAACGGACCCGCTTGCCGGGGGCGAGCAGCGCCGGCTCCTGGCGGTCGGGGTCCCACATGGCGACCTCGGTGCGTCCGATCAGCTGCCACCCGCCGGGGGACGCCTTGGGGTAGACGCCGCTGAAGTCTCCCGCGAGGCCGACCGATCCCGGTGGGATGCGGGTGCGGGGGCTGGAACGGCGCGGAACCGACAGGTTGTGGTGCTCGCCGAGCAGGTAGCCGAAGCCAGGTGCGAAACCGCTGAACTCGACGGTCCAGACCTGGCCGGTGTGTCGCTCGACGACCTCGGCGGGGGTGATACCGAGCAGGGCGGCGACCTCCGCCAGATCCTCCCCGTCGTAGCTGACCGGAATGGTCACATTCTCCGCGGAGCCCTCGTCGGGTTCGGGCAGGCTGTGGATGTCGACCTCCCGCAGGGCATCGACCACGGCTTGCGGGTTGTCGGTCCTGAGCAACACGGTGCGGGTGGCCGGCACCTGCTCGATGATGAGACCCTCGGTGATGCCCGGCACCGCTGCGTGGCGCAGGGCGCTGTCCAGCCGGCGGCGTTCGGTGCCATCGTCCAGTTCGACGAGGACGCCGTTCTCCCCGCAGGGCAGCAGGATCACGTCCAGCTCACGAACGGGCGCAGGCAGACACCGGCCGCGTCCAACGCCTCGCGCACGGCGCGGGCCATCGCGACGGCATCGGGCGAATCCCCGTGGACGCAGACCGAGTCGGCGTCCATTTCGATCTCGCTGCCGTCGATGGCGGTGACGCGCTTCTCGATCACCATCGCGACGACGCGCTCGGCGATCTCGGCGGGGTTGTGGAGCACGGAGCCGGGCTGGCGCCGGCTGACCAGCGTCCCCTCGGCGGTGTAGGCGCGGTCGGCGAAGGCCTCCCGGTGGGTGGGCAGGCCCAGTTCGGCGGCCTTGTCGAGGACCTTGGCGCCGGGAAGGCCGAGGATGCCGATCGGCTCCGCCCGGCTGACCGCCGCCTGGCGACCGGCGGAGAAGTCGGCCACCGCCCGCGCCACGGCGTCCGCCTGGTCATCGTGGTGGACGATGGCGTTGTACAGAGCCCCATGCGGCTTCACGTAGGTGACCTTGCCGCCGACGGTGCGCGCGACTCCGTCGATGGCGGCCAGCTGGTAGAGGACGTCGCTGTACAACTCGTCGGCGGGGACGTCCATGAAGCGGCGGCCGAAACCCGCCAGGTCGCGGTAGCTCACGTGCGCCCCGATGGCGACCTTGTTCGCGACTGCCTCGGAGCAGGTGCGCTGCAGGGTCAGGGGGTCACCGGCGTGGAAGCCGCAGGCAATGTTCGCCGAGGTGATCAGCCCAAGCATCCCCGCATCGTCGCCCAGACTCCAGCGTCCGAAGGATTCCCCAAGATCAGCGTTCAGATCAACGACGGTCACCGAACAACGTTCCTCCCATGGCAGCGCCCTGTCAGAGCGGTGCACCCGAAGGGTCACGCTCTGTTCACGTGGACGTTACACAAGTGCGGTTGGATTCACGCGAGTGGCTGCACCCTGTGCCCACCCAGTTCCACCCCCGATCACCGTTCTCGTTCGAATCACCGTTCACCCAGGAGGGTCCATGTCCCCCGGCTTCACGCGTTCCCCCGGCATTACTCGGGGCGTGCTCGCGACCGCGTCCGCTGCTGCGCTGGCTTTCGGGCTGGCCGCGGCGCCGGTTGCCCACGCCGAGCTCGATGCGTCGTTCACGCGCGTCTCGACCACCGCGGCCTACCTCAACGCCAGCAAGGCGGAGGTCGCTGTCGCCGAGATCAGCACCGTCTCCCCCGACGGCACGACGCTGTACTACACCGACGCCGGTGGCAAGCGCGTGGGCCGCATGGACATCACCGACCCGACCAACCCCCGGCCGCTCGGCGCCGTGGCCGTGGGCGGGGAGCCGACCAGCGTCTACGCCTACGAGGGTTATGTGCTGGTGGTCGTCGACTCCACCGACGGCAACTTCACGAAGCCTTCTGGCCACGTCTCGGTGCTGGACGCCTCCACCCTGGCCGAGGTGCGGCGCATCGACCTGGGCGGACAGCCCGACTCGATCGACATCTCCGGCCACCAGGCCGTGATCGCCATCGAGAACCAGCGCGACGAGGAGGCGATGAACGACCTCGGCAAGGGCAAGAAGGGTGACCTGCCCCAGTCCCCCGCCGGTGAGCTGGCCGTGATCGACCTGGCCGGGTTGCCCACGACCTGGAAGGTCGAGAGGATCTCGCTCGTTGGCCTGCCCGGCCTGGTCGAGGCGTCTGATCCTGAGCCCGAGTACGTGAAGTTCTCTCCCGACGGTTCGAAGATCGCCGTCACCCTGCAGGAGAACAATGCCGTCGTGATCGTGGACGCCGCATCGCACAAGGTCCTGTCCTCCTGGAGCGCCGGGGTGAGCCTGGTTCACGACACCGACACCGCCAAGGACGGTCAGATCATCCTCAACGGCACCACCGTGGAGGCCCGCCGCGAGCCCGACTCCATCGGCTGGGTCGACAACAACCACGTCGCCACCGCCAACGAGGGGGACTGGAAGGGCGGCACCCGCGGTTGGACCATCTTCCAGGCCATGACCGGCCTCGAGGTGTGGGACGCCGGCAACTCCTTCGAGTACCAGGCCATCGCCAACGGCCACTGGGACGATTCCCGTGCCGCCAAGAAGGGCACCGAGCCCGAGGGCCTGGCCGTCGCCACCTACAACGGCGTCCGCTACGCCTTCGTCGGCTCGGAGCGCTCCAATTTCGTGGCCGTCTATGACCTGAGCAACCCCGCCAAGCCGGTGTACAAGCAGATGCTGCCGACCACCAATGGCCCCGAGGGCATCCTGCCGATCCCCGGCCGCAACCTGCTCGCCGTCTCCTCCGAGGTCGACGAGCCCGGGACTCCGGTGCGTTCGACGGTCGCCCTGTACGAGCTGGGCGCCGGCAAGCCGGTCTACCCCTACATCACCTCGCTCAACGACGGTGGCAAGCCGCTGCCGTGGCTGGCCCTGGGTGCGCTGGCGGCGTCTGATGAGCCCAACACGCTGTACTCGGCCTCCGATGTGGCGCTGAAGCCGAACAAGATCTACACCATCGAGACCGACAAGCAGCCCGCCCTGATCACCAAGGCGCTGCCGGTGACCAAGGACGGCAAGGCCACCAAGTACGACATCGAGGGCCTCTACGCCGTCAAGGGCGGCAAGGATGGCTTCTGGATCGGTTCGGAGGGTGACGGCAAGGACGTCCCCAACCAGATCGTGCGCGTGGACGCCAACGGCCAGGTGACCGAGGAGATCTCGCTGCCCGCCGACATCGCCGCGTCCCTGGGCAAGTGGGGCATCGAGGGCATCACCGCGGACCCCGCTGGCAAGGCCCTCTACATCGCCCTGCAGCGCGACCTGGACGCCTCCAAGAACACCCGCATCGTCCGTTACGACCTCGCGTCGAAGACCTGGACCTCCTTCGGCTACGAGCTGGAGAAGACCGACGTCGAGGGCGACTGGATGGGCCTGTCGGAGATCGCCTACGTCGGTGAGGACGCTGCCGGCGGTGTGCGCCTGGCCGTCATCGAGCGCGACAAGCTGGCCGGCCCCGATGCCCGCATCAAGCGGATCTACGAGGTGACCGTCGCCGCCGACCAGAAGGCCGGGGACATGCTGGCCAAGACGTTGGTCCGCGATGTCCTGCCGGACCTGCAGGCCACCAGGGGCTGGACCCAGGAGAAGCTCGAGGGCATGACCATCGCCGCCAACGGTGATGTGTACATCGTGACCGACAACGACGGGCTCAAGGACAACAACGGCGAGACCGTGTTCCTGAACCTGGGCAAGCTGTTCCAGGGCTCGGAGCCCACTGACCCCGGAACCCCGGCCCCGTCGAGCCCGGCCCCGTCGAGCCCGGCCCCGTCCAGCCCGGCCCCGTCCAGCTCGGCCCCTTCGTCCGAAGCTCCGACCAGCCCGGCCCCGACCTCGGAGCAGCCCACCACGGGCCCGAAGCCCCCGAAGCTCCCCGACACCGGCCGCTGACCAGCTGACCCGCCTCCCCGCGTGTGCCTCACACGTGTGCCCCTGCTCGCGACATATCGCGGGCAGGGGCTTGGGACGCAGGCAAGGATGCGGAGGTGCTGGAACCGGAAAGGCTCAACGCCACTTTCGCTGCAGGTAGCGCCGGTCCGCCTCGACGTCGTTGCGGTGGCGGTTGTACTCCCGGTTCCAGGGCGTCCGGGCGTGGAAGACCATGATCGCCTCGTCCTGCACGAAGACCAGTTCCCCGCTCGCGCGGCTGAAGAAGTCCTTGTGGTCCAGCATGCGGATCTGCTCGTCCCACCCGATCCGGCGAATCGACTCGGTCCGCGCCAGGTACACCTGCGGGGTCTTCAGCCGCACCGGTAGCCCGTCGATGACCTCTCCCGGTTCCCGCAACGGGTCCTTCCGCTTCGCGAACAGTTGGTCGTCGTCGAAGATGATCGTGTACCACCGCGGGACTTCGACCAGGATCGGCGCCACGGCGTCCACCTCAGGGTTGCGCTCCAAATAGTCCAGCGCCCGCACCCAGTCGGTGCCGTGGGTGAAGACGAGGTCGTCGTCGGCCACGATGACGTAGGGAGTCTCGACCCTCTCCAGGGCCGCATTGCGCCCCCTGGTCACGCCGGAATTGAATGGGAGTTCGACCACCTCAACACCAGGTTCGCTCGTCCGCCACGGTTCGCGTGAGTCGTCAGCGACGACGATCCGTCCGTCGAATACGCGTCGTGCGCTGCGCACGAACCGCTTCACCGCCTCGGGACGCTCAAAGGTCTTAACCGCAATGGTCACCTCCTGCGCGAGCCTCGCGTCGGGCTGTTCCCCGCGGTGGCGCCAGGCATCGACGGCCCCGACGCCGAACAGCATCGTCGAGGTCAACGCGCGGTGCAGCGGACGCAGCAGCGTCCCCCGATTGCTGTACAGCAGTGCCTTCACGCGGCCGGCGAACCCTCGGTCCCACGGATGATTGCTCATACGACCATCTTCCCAGCGATGGGGCATCGACGCTCCCCCGGCCCCCTCCCCCCTGTCATCTCGCACTAACCGCGAAATGTGCTCCTGCCCGGGCTGTGTCGCGAGCGAGGGCTTGGAAAACGTGCAAACGCGGAATGGCGTGGGGCGGAATGGCCCGGGGCGGAATGGCTGGGGGCGGGGCCGGTGGGCGTGGTGCTGCAGGTGCAGCTGGTCAGGAAGCAGCCTGCTCGAGGGGACGGGTGACCGGGTCGGAGCCGTCCCAGGTCTCCATCCCCTCGACGCCGAGGTCGTCGGCGTGGAAGGTGGGCTCCGCGCCGCGGCGACGCTGCTGGGTGTAGTTGCGCATCAGTGCTATGCCAACCTTGGCCAGCATCAGGACGGCAACCAGGTTGAGGGTGGCCATGACGCCCATGAAGACGTCGGCCAGGCTCCAGACCAGGTCGAGGCTGAGCACCGCACCAAGGAAGACGAAGCCACACACGACGACCCGGTAGACGACCAGCGGTGCCTGCTTGCGGGTGAGGAAGCGGATGTTGGACTCGCCGTAGTAGTAGTTGCCGATCACCGAGCTGAAGGCGAACAGGAAGATCGCGATGGTGAGGAAGTGGACGGCCCAGCCGCCGAGCTGGGTGGCCAGCGCGTCCTGGGTGAGGGAGGCGCCGCGGGCCTTGTCGCCGTAGACGGGGTTGGAGAGCAGCACGATGAAGGCGGTGATGCTGCACACGACCAGGGTGTCGAAGTAGACGCCCAGGGACTGCACCAGGCCCTGCTTGACGGGGTGGCTGACCGAGGCGGCGGCTCCCGCGTTGGGGGCTGAGCCCATGCCGGCCTCGTTGGAGAACAGGCCGCGCTTGAGTCCTTGCAGGAAGACGCCGAAGACGGTGCCGGTGACGAACTCGCGCACTCCGAAGGCGCCGAGCACGATGTCGGCGAACATGCCGGGCACCTTCTCGATGTTGAGCACGACCACGCCGATCCCCAGGGCCAGGTAGAGCAGGGCCATGACGGGAACGGCGACCAGGGTGAAGGCCGACAGCTTGCGGACACCGCCGAAGATGATCATGGCGGTGATGATGGCCAGCATGATTCCGACGACGATGCCCAGCACCTCGCGCTGGGAGGTGTCGGGGGCGATCTCCAGGGAGTTGCCGAGGGCAGCGATGATCGAGTTGGACTGCACCGAGTTGAACACGAAACCGTAGGTGACGCAGATGATCAGGGCGAAGGCCACGCCCATCCAGCGCTTGTTGAGGCCGCGTTCCATGTAGTAGGCCGGGCCGCCGACGTACTCGCCGTTGATGCGCACCTTGTAGGCCTGGGCGAGGGTCGACTCCATGAACGCGGAGGCACCGCCGAGCAGACCCAGCAGCCACATCCAGAAGATGGCGCCGGGACCGCCCAGACTGACGGCGATGGCGACTCCGGCGATGTTGCCGGTGCCGACGCGGGAAGCAGCTGAGATGGTGAAGGCCCGAAAGGAGCTGATCTGCTTGCGCCCCTGGTCGTCGTCGATGGACTTCTCCCTCACGACCCTGAACATCTCGGGGATGAGACGGATCTGGACTGCTCTGGTGGCGATGGTCAGGTAGAGGCCCGCCCCGACCAGGATGATGAAGACCCCGTACCACAGGTATTCGCTGACGACTCCGATGAGCTGGTTCACCGCGCTCCTTCCGTGGGGCCCGAGTTGGGCACGTGGAGATGGTGATTCTAGTCTCCGGAGGGGTTCGGACGACAGGGCCCTTCATCCCGGCGCTGCGACCGGACCCGGCGGAACCGACAGACACAAGATACGGGTAGTTGCACCCGTGTAATTCACTGCATATAGTGGTTCACGCAAGGGTTCGACCCACCCAGGTGGGTCGTCGCAAGAGGGAATCCGGTGAGAATCCGGAACTGTCCCGCAGCGGTAACCGGGAACGAACGCCGTCACCAAGCACTGGAGCAGCCAGCTCTGGGAAGCGACAGCCAGTAGGCCAGCCACCACGTGGCCATGCCCGGGAGTCCGAAGACCTGCCCTCGCCGTCCTGCAACCGCAGGGCGCCGGCACGTGCAGCCCCTCGGAGGGCCCGGCCGCGGGACCACAATCCCCCGCCGCCTCCAGGTCTGCTCGCGCCACCGTTGACGTCTCCGAGGAGCAGACATGGCAATCACGGTCTACAGCAAGCCGTCGTGCGTGCAGTGCACGGCAACCTATCGAGCACTGGACAAGCTGGGCCTGGAATATGAGGTCGTCGACCTGGCCACCGACGAGCAGGCCCTGCTCGACCTCATGGCCCGCGGCTACCAGGCAGCACCCGTCGTCGAGGCCGACGGCGAGTACTGGAGCGGGTTCCGGCCAGACCTGATCAAGGCCGTAGCCCGACGCGTCGCCTGACCGATGACCCAGGTCGTCTACTTCAGCTCGACCTCGGAGAACACCCACCGCTTTGTGCAGAAGCTGGGTCTACCAGCCCAACGCATCCCGCTGCGTCGGAGCACCCCCGCCCTCCGGGTCGAGGCCCCCTACGTCCTGATCGTCCCCACCTATGGCGGTGGACATCAGGGCGGCGCCGTCCCCAAACAGGTCATCGGCTTCCTCAACGACGAACACAACCGCTCTCTGCTGAGCGGGGTCGTGGCTGCCGGCAACACCAACTTTGGCTCCGCCTATTGCCTGGCCGGACGCATCATCGCCGCCAAGTGCGGCGTCCCCCAACTCCATACTTTCGAACTCATGGGCACGGGCGAGGACGTCGCCGCTGTCCGAGAAGGACTCTCCCACACATGGAAACCACTGTTGTCACCGACGTCGGGACCGAACCGGTCACCCAGCCCGACTACCACGCCCTCAATGCCCTGCTGAACCTCTACGACGAGAACGGCCACATCCAGTTCGAGGCCGACCGGCAGGCCGCCCACCAGTACTTTCTGCAGCACGTCAACCGCAACACCGTGTTCTTCCACTCCCTGCGCGAGAAGCTCGACCACCTGGTGGAGGAGGGCTACTACGAACCCGAGGTCCTGGCCCGCTACGACTTCGACTTCATCAAGTCGTTGTTCAAGCGCGCCTACGCGGTGAAGTTCCGCTTCCCCACGTTCATGGGTGCCTTCAAGTACTACACCTCCTACACCCTCAAGACCTTCGACGGCACCCGCTACCTGGAACGCTTCGAGGACCGCGTCTGCATGGTCGCGCTCACCCTGGCCGCGGGTGACCGCACCCTGGCCGAGCAGGTCGTCGACGAGATCATGGCCGGGCGCTTCCAGCCAGCCACCCCCACCTTCCTCAACGCCGGCAAGGCCTCCCGCGGGGAACTGGTCTCCTGCTTCCTGCTGCGGGTGGAGGACAACATGGAATCCATCGCCCGCGCCATCAACTCATCACTCCAGTTGTCCAAGCGCGGCGGCGGGGTGGCCTTGTGCCTGACGAACCTGCGCGAAGCCGGCGCCCCGATCAAGCGCATCCAGAACCAGAGCTCCGGGGTCATCCCCGTGATGAAGCTGCTGGAGGACTCCTTCAGCTATGCCAACCAGCTGGGGGCACGCCAAGGAGCGGGGGCGGTCTACCTCAACGTCCACCACCCCGACATCCTCGCCTTTCTGGACACCAAGCGTGAGAACGCCGACGAGAAGATCCGCATCAAGACCCTCTCGCTGGGTGTGGTCGTGCCCGACATCACCTTCGAGTTGGCCCGCGACGACGAGGACATGTACCTGTTCAGCCCCTACGACGTCGAACGCATCTACGGCACACCCTTCAGCGAGATCTCGATCACCGAGAAGTACCGCGAGATGGTCGATGACAAGCGCATCGCCAAGAAGAAGATCAGCGCCCGCAAACTCTTCCAGACCATCGCCGAGATCCAGTTCGAGTCCGGCTACCCCTACATGGTCTTCGAGGACACCGTGAACCGCGCCAACCCGATCGCCGGGCGCATCTCCATGTCCAACCTGTGCTCGGAGATCCTGCAGGTCTCGGCCCCCTCCACCTACCGGGAGGACCTCAGCTTCGAGACGATCGGCAAGGACATCTCCTGCAACCTGGGCTCGCTCAACATCGCCAAGGCCATGGACTCCCCCGACCTGGGGCGCACCGTCGAGGTCGCCGTCCGCGCCCTCAGCGCGGTCTCCGACCAGTCCAACATCGCCTGCGCCCCCAGCATCGAGCGCGGCAACCAGCTGAGCCACGCCATCGGCCTGGGCCAGATGAACCTGCACGGTTACCTGGCCCGCGAACGCATCCACTACGGCTCGCCGGAGGCCCTGGACTTCACCAACCTCTACTTCTACACGATCACCTTCCACGCGATCGCAGCCTCCTGCCGCCTGGCCCGGGAGCGCGGACAGAGCTTCGCCGGGTTCGAGAACTCCGACTACGCCAACGGCTCGTACTTCCGCAAGTACATCGAGGGGACGTGGGAGCCGCGCACCCCACGAGTGGCCGAACTGTTCGAGCAGGCCGGGGTGCAGCTGCCCACCCCCGAGGACTGGCAACGCCTCGCCGAGGAGGTGTCCCAGCACGGGCTCTACAACCAGAACCTCCAGGCCATCCCGCCGACCGGATCGATCAGCTACATCAACCACTCCACCAGCTCCATCCACCCCATCGTCGCGAAGGTGGAGATCCGCAAGGAGGGCAAGATCGGCCGCGTCTACTACCCGGCGCCCTACATGACCAATGACAACCTCGAGTACTACCGCGACGCGTACGAGATCGGGCCCGAGGCGATCATCGACACCTACGCCGCCGCCACCCAGCACGTCGACCAGGGCCTCTCGCTGACCCTCTTCTTCCCCGACACCGTCACCACCCGCGACCTGAACCGCGCCCAGATCCACGCCTGGCGCAAGGGCATCAAGACCCTCTACTACGTCCGCCTCAGGCAGCTCGCCCTGCAGGGCACCGAGGTCGACAACTGCGTCAGCTGCATGCTGTGAAAGGACCACAGATGAACCCCACGATCCCCCTCCTCCGCGGCGTCCAGGCGATCAACTGGAACCGGATCGAGGACGAGAAGGACCTGGAGGTGTGGGACCGCCTCACCTCCAACTTCTGGTTGCCCGAGAAGGTGCCCTTGAGCAATGACATCCCCTCCTGGCGCAGCCTGCGCAGGCCCGAGCAGCTGATGACGACCCGGGTCTTCACTGGCCTGACGATGCTGGACACCATCCAGGGCACCGTCGGAGCGGTCTCCCTGATCCCCGATGCCCGCACCCCGCACGAGGAGGCCGTCTACACCAACATCGCCTTCATGGAGTCGGTACACGCCAAGAGCTACTCCTCGATCTTCTCCACCCTGATCTCCACCGAGGAGATCGACGAGGCCTTCCGCTGGAGCGAGGAGAACGAGTTCCTGCAGCGCAAGGCGCGCATCGTGCTCGACTTCTACTACGGCGACGACCCCGAGAAGCGCAAGGTCGCCTCCACGATGCTGGAGTCCTTCCTGTTCTACTCAGGCTTCTACGCCCCGATGTACTGGTCCAGCCACGCCCGGCTCACCAATACTGCCGACCTGATCCGCCTGATCATTCGCGACGAGGCCGTCCACGGTTACTACATCGGCTACAAGTACCAGCAAGCGCTCAGGGACGCCTCGCCCGAACGTCGCCAGGAGCTGAAGGAGTACACCTTCGAGTTGCTGTACGAGCTCTACGACAACGAGGAGTCCTACACCGAGGACCTCTACGACCCGCTCGGCCTCACCGAGGACGTGAAGATGTTCCTGCGCTACAACGCCAACAAGGCCCTGATGAACCTGGGCTATGAGGCGCTCTTCCCCAAGAAGGCCACAGCCGTCTCTCCCGCCATCCTGGCAGCCCTGAGCCCCAATGCTGACGAGAACCACGACTTCTTCTCCGGGTCGGGCTCGAGCTACGTGATGGGGCGCGCCGAGGACACCGAGGACGAGGACTGGGCCTTCTGAGCACGACGCCCGGCCCGGTTGCAGGCCAGGGACTCTTGATCCCTGCAATGGCAGCGCTGCCGTCCGCGACGTACCCCGTGCTCATC
This sequence comes from Aestuariimicrobium sp. p3-SID1156, assembly GCF_025144225.1. Classification (GTDB taxonomy): domain Bacteria; phylum Actinomycetota; class Actinomycetes; order Propionibacteriales; family Propionibacteriaceae; genus Aestuariimicrobium. The sequence continues at coordinate 74,599 of NZ_JALXXB010000008.1, read as the reverse complement.
GTGACGATGCCGCAGGTTTCGATGTGGAGGGTACGCCGTCGGATGTCTGACCCGCCAGTCCCCGCAGCATGTCCCGGGTTTCGGCATCCGTGCTGTAGATCACGACTCCCAATAGCCCACGCGTGAGTAATACCTTGTACACGTTCCTCACCAAGCGGTCGAAGAACGCATCCTCAACCCTCGAGCGATTCCGGAAATCGGGATCACGGTTGCGATCACGAACGGAGACCCACCTGTCTGTCCTCCACACCAGGTCCGGGCCGATGATCACCCCTGCATAGTCGTACTCGAAGCCCTGCGCGGTGTACACGCAGCCCACCTGACCGAAACCGGCCGGGTCAGTTGCCCACAGAGCGGCTGGAGGAGCACCTCCGGTTGATCGGTCCCCCTTGAGGTTCCAGGGTCGAGCCCAGCCGGCGATCTGGACGTCGGGCACCAGGGAGCCATCAGGCCTGGGATCGCTCCAGGGCCAGCAGTAGCCAGCTGCCATGCGCGCTCCGAAGCCCTCCCGTGCCCGGGCAGCGAGGCGCTCTTCCATGTCCTCGGGTGAATCCACGACCTGCACGTCGAATCGTCCGTCGGACTGCCACCGATGAGGGCCTTCTCCCTTGAGCCCGAGCAATCCTTCGACCCAGTCCACGTACCTCTGCGATCCACCGCAGCGGAATTGCGCGTCCAGGTCGATGCGGATGACGTCGATGCCTCGCTCCCCAGCAGCATCCTCGATGTCTTCGACGGTGCCCAGCTCCCCTGGCCTCACCACCTGGTTCTCGTCCAGCAGGAAGACCGGGACCCGGGCGGCGCTGAGCAACTCGTCGATCTGTGGTCTCCCGGTGCGAAGCGCTGCCTTCGTGTAACGGTTCGCCGAGGTCTCCCTGATCCGGTGAGATTCATCCAGGATGAGGCAGTCGAGGTCGTTCGGCTCGCTCTGCATGAAGGAGTTGAAGTACTGGAAGCTCTTCTGCACACGCGGAGCACCCTTGGCGGCCACCTTGCGCAGAGTCTGAGTGAACGAACGTGAACCAGTCGCGTGGACGACGGCCTTCCCTGGCGCGCCAGCTCGCCGAGGAGCGAGAGCGCGATCACGCTCTTGCCACTCCCAGGCCCGCCCGAAATCAGCACTGCCGTCTTCGTGTTCGCTCGGCGCGCGCTGTCCACCGCATGGCGCGCAGCGTTGAAGGCATCACGCTGCTCGTCCAGCAGGACGAACATTTCGCGACGTTGCACTTCCTCCGCGGCCAGCGCCATCAATTGCTTCGACGGGGTGACTTTGCTTCCGAGCAGTGCATCCGCGGCGTGGGTGCCATCGGCGTCGGCGAAAGTCGATCTCAGGTAGTCGACGAACTCACCGCGTCGCTGCCCGGTGAAGAGCTTGGCTGCCCAAGCTGCCGGCGCGTCCAGAAGATCGGCGACGCCGAGGTCGGTCGCGTTGTGCAGGTAGGCAACCCCCGCGACCGATGACGGATGCTCTGACAGTACGACGGTGTAGTCAGTGAGGTACTCGCAGTAGCTCCGCACCTGTTCGCTCGGGTGGGTGACAGGCCGGTTGAGCCCATAACCCTCGACGGTGACGAGGTCGTCGCTGTCCTCGAAACGAGCCGCGCCGGACCACTGCTTCAGCTCTACCTCGACGTACCTGGGCGCTCCGGAACGGTCAATGCCGGCGAGTACGGCATCGGCACGCTTGGACGTGAACGGGAGTTGGTACTCCAACAGAATCTCCACGCCTGGTCGCCCTGCCCGTAGGAGGTCCGCTGCGAGTACGGACGCACTACGTTGCCACGATCGCAGCTCCCCCTGGCTCGGTCGATGACCGACCTGATGAACCATGTTCGCGGTCAACACTTCAGCCAATGCGGCTTCTACTGAGGAGAATTCGCGAGCGGAGACTCGCAACAATGAGGACGGCACCTGATTGGCTCCCGGGCAGCACAACGATGTGTGCGGGGGAGCATGTCCTCATGGGAAGCTCGTCGATCCGCTGGATGTAGGTCATGGTAATGCCAAGTGCAGACGAACCCGCTCTGTTGGCGACTCACGCGTCCATGTTGTTCGAAGTGTCACACCGTGGCGACCGCGCCGTTCCCCGGCGACCGGACCGTCATCGGGACGCACTGGCACCTGCTTCGGTAAAAGGTGGCCTCTTCCCTGCCCGCCGGCACAATGCTACTTTTCAGCAAAGGTTTTCTTTCAAGGAGGAGAGATGCGTAACCCACTCATCGCATTTGGCGTGACCATCGCCATGGTCATGTCGCTGCTGAACCCGAGCTCCAGCGCTCGCGCCGAGACAGCCCCCGATCTGCCCGTTTCCGTCCCGGTCACGGGTGCCGAGGAGGGCCTGGGGCACGCCATCCCGGGCTCGTTCCTGTCTCCAGAGTCGTCGCTGGGCGTGGACGGGGAAGGCAACCTTCTCGCGTTCTACGTGTCGAATGGCAACTCCGAAGTGCCGATGATGTTGCAGGTCATGGATGTCGAGCGCCAGAAGGTCGTCTTCCAGCAGCGCGTTGAAGCCGGCATCAATTCCTGGGCCAACGTCTACTCCGAGGTGGAGAAGCGGCTCTACTTCGCCTCGACCGAGGGACACCTGTACTCGTGGGCGCCGGGTGACACAACCATCACATCGCACGGGATCCCTTTCCCCGGTCAGGGGATCTGGCGTCTGGCTGCCGCTCCGGATGGGACGATCTACGGCGGCACCTACCCCGGCGGGTTGCTGTTCACCTTCGATCGCGTGACTGGCACTGTCACCAGCCTGGGGCAGGTCAACGAGGGCGAGACCTATGTCCGCTCCATCGCTGCTGACGACGACTACGTCTACGTCGGCAGCCAGCCCAACGCCAAGCTGGCGCGGGTTGACCGCCGCACGGGCGCGAGGATCGAGATGGCGGTCCCTGTCGCGTCCAAGAACGCCGTTTACGACCTCACGGTCGCCGGTGGGTACCTGTTCGCGCGCGTCGAGTCTGCCAACACCATCGTGGTTTACGACCTTGATAACCTCTCGGTGGTCAACACGGTGGAGAAGGTCACCGGACGGGTGATCTCAGGTCTGGATCCCACCGGCTCGTTCGTCCTGTTCCGGATGGCCAATGGCGTCACGCCGACCGGCCTCTACCGCTACTACCTGGCCGACCACCGCGTCGAGTACTCCGGTTTCAACCCCAACGCCTTGCCTGGCGCATTCATCTGGCATCGCTTCGACGACCAGGTCAATTTCCCCGGTTTCACGATGGTGATGACCTTCTACCGGGGTCGCGCCTACAGCTACAATTTCCAGACCCGCAAGAGCGCCTACCTGGGCGAATCGCAACTGGAACCGACACCAAACCCGATCCAGACCATCGGAACGGGCCCTGACGGCAAAATCTACGTGCCGGGCTTCCTGTCGCCCCCGAGCATGGCCCAGTTCGACCCCTCCACGGACACCTTCACCCAGTTGCCCGGAGCCGGCCAGGTGGAAGGCCTGGGAACTTTCGATGACCTGCTGCTGATGGGTCGCTACCCCAACGGCCTGCTCGCCACCTACGACACCACCCGCCCCTGGGCCAACGGCAGCAACCCGCGTGAACCGCTCTCGATCGGCTTCGAGCAGGATCGACCACAATCGATGGTCCGTGTGGGCAACGAGGTGGCCGTCAGCTCCGTCCCGAAGTCGGGCCGACTCGGCGGTGCCATCACCATGTGGGACCCGCTGACCGGGGCCATGCGCGTTTTCAACGACATCGTCGAGAACCAGTCCATCGTGTCGCTGGCCGAGAAGGACGGGCTGATCTACGCGGGGACCAGTATCAACGGCGGCTACGGGATCGACCCGGTCGCAACGGACGCCAAGCTCATCATCCTCGACCCCCAAACCGGCAAGAAGCTGTTCGAGAGCGCCCCGATCCCGGGCGCGACCAGCATCGCCGCGCTGGAGTTCGACACTGACGGCAAGCTCTGGGCCATCGCCAACGGTGCCCTGCTGAAGTTCGATCCGGAGCAGCGGCGATTTGAGGCGATCGAGCAGGTGTTCCCCAGGACGAACACCATGTACGGCGCCGAGCAGGAGATCGTCATCCGTGACGATGGCTATCTCTACGCCACGAGCGCCGGGTCGCTCTGGCGAGTGGACCGTGTGTCGTTCGAGCGGATTCGCATGGCGAGCAATGGCGTCCGCCACCTCACGATGGATCGAGCAGGCAACCTCTACTACGGCCGAGTCTCCAGATTGTTCCGATGGAACTTCGACCTCGCCAGGACTGTCGACGGAACAGCGCCTGCGACCCTGGCGACTGTCGCCAACGCTGGCCAGCGCCCTGACCGAGTCTCCGTCACCCTGACGGCCAGGGATTCCGGGGCTGGTGTTGCTGAGACGCAGTACCGCGTCGACGGTGGACCGTGGCAGACCTATACCAAGCCCATCACCTTCCCCTCTGGGGGCACCTACAGCGTCGAGTACCGGTCGATCGACCGTGACCGCAACGTCGAGGGCACCCGCCTGGTTCAGGTGGTGGTTCGCAACCAGAAGGGCTGCGGCAACCACGGCGACAACAACAAGTCGAACCGAGGACGACCGGGCTGCGGCAATGTCGGGGGGAACCAAAACGCTGGCCAACCCTGATCAGTCCCACGTCATTCCACAGTGCGCCTCCGCTGACCAGCGGGGGCGCACTGCGCTGAGCACGGCAATTTCGAGAGGATCGTCGGGGTCCCTGCTAGCCACGTGGACCCCCTGTGCTTGCGCGCGACCGCCACGATTAGTCAGCTACCGGTTCTCCACCGAGGCCTCCCACATCAAGGACGGGTCGAACGTGATGGCCGACATGGCCACCCAGTGCTTCGCCGGCAATGCGGCACGCGGGATGAGCCTGGTGGCACTGCACAACGGCGGTGGAACCGGGATCGGGAACTCGATCAACGGCGGCTTCGGGCTGTCGCTGGACGGTTCGGAGCGGGTGGACGAGGTCATCAAGTCCTGACCGCTGTGGGACGTGATGTGTGGCGTGGGGCGACGGTCCTGGGCGCGGAATGAGCACGCGATTGAGGTGGGGGTCTGCCGCGAGTTTGATTGACACGAAGAGTCAGGCGGCGGCAGCCGCCTGTGTTGATTGAACCATTTCGAACTCGATGGGTGTGAGCCGGCCGAGTCGGGCTTGTCGGCGACGGCGGTGATAGGTCCGTTCGATCCAGGTCACGGTCGCGAGCCCCCTTGGATCTGCCCTTGATAAGACCGTGTTGTTTCGGTCGACGATCTCAGGTTAGCCACCGCTTGATGCGTGAGTTGTGCCTCCGAGAGGGTCGTTGTTGTGCACGATGGTGGAACCCAGGGGCCGTCAGCGGCTTACGTACACCCGCGGTCATCCATGCCCGGATAAAGGCCCTTATCTGCCGCCATGCGATGCTGGGTCGTATGAGCAACAACGCAGCGCCGTGGGTCAGAGCGCGAGGGATGGGTCGACTTCTAGCCCAGGAAACGAACATCTCGGATGTCGTCCAGTTCCTCAGCGATCGCGATCCATCACCGTGGGCGGACCTCGTCGGCTTCGTACCCGATACGGTCAGCCGCGAAGCACGCGATGCGAACCACGCCGATCTGCTCTTGTCCAGCGCCGCGCGACGTGCGGTCATCGAGGTCAAGCTCGGCCACTCGATGAGTGCGGAGCAGCAGAAGAAGTACGAGGTCCTTGCGTCCCAGCCCGACCTCTACCTAGCAGCGCTCAGCTTCGACGCCGGGAGGGTGGACGCCGACGCCGCGCGCTGGCGCTTCCTCTGTTTGAGCGACTTCGTCGGCGCGTGGGAGGACTCCAGCGACGAGTCAGCTCGTGTCCTCGCGCGCGAGGCGGCAGCCGTGCTTCGCAGCTGGGACAATTCGATCGCCAGGGTGTTCGCCCGCCGCGGTGCCGAGGACTCGCAGCCGCTCAGTTCGCTCGACCAGAAGTTCTTCGCGCGAGTCGTCACCCGACGGGTCGCATCCGACATCGCCGAGCGTGGCCGGCGCGCATGGGCCGGGGTGACCAGCGGCGGTGGGCTGCCCTTGGTTCAGGCATGGACCAACGTGCGTGGGGAGACAGACGAGCGAGCCTTCATCGCCGAGATCCGGTGGTGGGAGACCAAACCCGGTGGCGAGCTCCGGTTCGGCGTCGACTTCAAGCCGCGGCCCGGCGGTGTCGAGGACGAAGTCGTACGCCGCGCGGCCTACGACCTGGCGATGAGCATGGATGCCGATCTCGAGTACGCAAGTCTGAAGGCCGCAATCACCGAGTCACGACCCGACCTCGCGACGCTGCTTCGGCGCGACCGGCCGAGCCGACCGAAGTCCAAAGGTGACTGGGAGCCGGTCATCACTCACGGATTTGCCAACGCACCGCTCCTGGACGGACGCAAGAACAACCGGCAGCGCACTGCGCCCGGGTTCTATGGCGACGGCGCGCTGCGCTTCCAAGCCATCGCCGAGATCGACTTCGGGACAGCCACCGCGCGCGATCTGGTCGATCTCATTGAAGTCACCCTGACGTACTTGACCTCGCGGCAGCCGGGGTCCTGATCGACTCGTCTCCTCCGGTGGACGGCATGCGCGCCCGGTGAGGCTGAGCCTCCTTCGGCGTTAGGAGACGGGTCTACCCGTCCTCCATGTGCCGCTCAACCGCGTCCTCTTCGCACGGCGTCCTCCCGCGTCGCCAAGTAGTCAGCGATGCCAGCCATGCATCGACGCTAACCCGCGACGCGGCACGAATACGGGGCCCACGCGGGGCCCCGGCAAGGCCCCGTGATCGCGGCTCTCGCCGAGGACGCACATGGTCGAATCACCGGGTCGCCTTCCGCGTGATTCCGCGGATCCCGGGGACGCACGGGACGCACCCAGCCCAACACGTGTAACAACTGGATTCGACCGTTCTCATACCACCGGGGACCACGCGGTCGAGCCATCTGGTGACACGACAGAGGCCGGCCCCGAATCGGGAAAGGGCTTCTGACCTGCGGTTTGTTTGTGTGATCTTCCGTGAACCTCTGAATAGGGACAATGCGCCCCCTCCGGTGGGGTCTGGTCCCTAGGGATTCGGTGGATTGTCCAAGCCGCCCCGGCCGGTGGCGTTCACGCCACCGCCCTGCTCCGACGACGGCACGGCGATGCTGGCCCTCTACTGGCCCTCCTCAGGGACACCCGTCGTGCTCGGTGCGTCCTCCAGCGGATTCCACCAGTGACATCTGCATGAAGCACTTCATGCAGTAGACCGGCTTGTGAACAGCGCACTCGCAAGCACGGCAGTCAGGACACTTCCAGGCGTCGCACTTGTCGCAGTGACCTGGAGAGTCGCTGATCTCGAAGTCGGCCCCGCACGCTCCGCAGGTTTCCTCCCACTGCGAGTCGACCCAGTGTCGGGTCTGCGGGTTCGTCGAGGTGACGACGGCGATGGCGAGCCCCTCGTGGAGCGCCACCTCGATCCTGACGTCCGTCATTGCCTTCCCGGAGGAGTAACGGATCCCTTCTCCTCCGATCACTGTGTGCTCACCCCGTCCTCTCCCGCTCGCTGGATGGCGCGGAGGAGAGAGGGCTGGTGAACTCTCTTCCCCGGGTTGAAGGGGGAACCGTTGGCGTCGGCCCACCAGATGTGGCCCGCATGATCGGCCAGCATGATCAGGCGCTCCCCGGGTCGATAGAGGGCTCGAACGCAGCACGAAGTGGCGGATGCTTGGGTCTGCTGCACCAGAGCCACAATGCCGCCCGCCGTCACCCCGGTCCCGAGGTGTTCGACAACCCGATCCTCGGGGATGAGGAGTGAGGCCGCGAAGTCGTTGACGATCTTGTCCTCGGTGAGTCGAGCGTGCTCCCCAGAAGGGGAAGAACGTCGTACTGCCACATCTAGTCCAGGGCGAACAGGTGATGGCCCAACTCGTGGAGACAGGTGAAGTAGTTGCGACTGTCGTTCCGGTACCGACGAATGGTGATCAGCGCGGGCCCTCGGTCGCCGTCGTACACACCACCCAACTCGCACGCACCCTTCGGAGGCTCGGCAGTCCAGCGCACTTCGACGTCCGGCACCGCATCGAGTGGCATAAGGGGGAGTCGTGACATTGGAAGGCCGGTCCATCCTGGTGGTCAGAAGCGTGGATTTGGCCACGCCCCTGATCATGGACAACGCGGTGCCGCTCACGGCTTGAACCAGCGCTCGTGACGTAGCCTGACGGCGTGTCAAAGTCCGATGACAAACAGGCCCCTGACCAAGGCATTTCTTGGAGGGGATGGGTGTCTTTGTCTGTGACACCCCAATGTGGAGCTAAGGGGACTCGAACCCCTAACCCCCTGCTTGCAAAGCAGGTGCGCTACCAATTGCGCCATAGCCCCGACGCCTCGACCAGCGGTCTCAGCGGGTGCGGCCCGAGCCGCGACGCACCATGATACGCCCCCTCCCCGACCACGCGCAAAACCTGCGATCTGCGCCGAACGCCCGCGCACCCCGCCGCAGGCGTCCTAGAGTCGACCCATGACTGAGAGCACCCAGAACCTGAACGACGACAACGTCAACGCCGCCGGTGAGCTGGACGCCGACGCCATCCCCGGCAACGTGGTGAGCGAACCGCAGCAGCCCGAGCAGGACACTCGCGATCGCGCCGCCGAGGGCGAAACCACTGCCTTCGACGAGGGCGACCAGGCCACCGAGCCGCTGTCGGAGGATCCCCAGCCCGGCGAGCCCTCCTGACGTGTCGGACTCCACCACCAACACGGGCCCAGGGCGTCCGCTGCCCTTCGGCGCCAATGACGGAGCCGAGTCGACCGTTGGTGAGCCCACCCGGGCCCACGGCAACGAGGGCCGGCTGATCGAAACCCCGCCCGGCGGCATCATGACCGAGGAGGTCGGCGCCATCACCGGCCCGGTCGAGCTGTTCCTCGAACACAGGGTCGCACGTGTCCGCTACCAGGACGCCATCGACGTCTACCGGGTGACCGGCGATGCCGGCGATCGCAGCCTGGACGACATCGCCCGCTTGCTGACCGCGGACCCGGGCGTCGACGAGGACGGGAACGCCCGCTCCTCCAGCCTCGCCTGAGCCCCCCTCGACGAACGCTCAGTCGCCGGGGTGCGGCACCACCCACACGGCCCTGGCCAGCCGTTCCGGCACCGTACTCCCCGAAACCTCGCACGCCTGGCCGGGCTGCAGGCCGTGATCCCTGGCCAGTTCCAGGACCGCGGGGTCGGCGTCGGAGACCCTGATCACCCGCACGCTCCCCAGCAGTTCGGCATCGGCCAGCAGCACCGCCCCGTCCGGGAGCGCCGTGTGCCCGTCCGCGTCGGGGATCGGGTCCCCGTGCGGGTCGGTGGTCGGGTGCCCCAGGATCGCGTCCAGTCGCTCAATGAGGGTGTCGGAGACCGCGTGCTCCAGCCGCTCCGCCTCGTCGTGCACCTCGTCCCAGCCGTAGCCGAGCATGTTGACCAGGAAGGTCTCGATCAGCCGGTGCCGACGCACCATCGCCACCGCCGCCGACCTGCCCGCCTCGGTCAGTCGCACGGGCTTGTAGGGCGTGTAGTCCAGCAATCCCTGGGACGCCAACCGGCGCACGGTTTCGGTCACGTTCGCTGCTGAGGTCCCGAAGCGTGCGGCCAGGTCAGACGTGGTCGCCGGGCTGCCACCCCACTCGGTCTGGGACCAGATCACCTTGAGGTAGTCCTGGGCCACCGGGCTCAGCGCGTCGGGATGCAGGGAGGGCATGGACACGACGATAGCCGCGTCCTCACGCCCCCCGCCCGGACGCAAGCAGCCCCAGCAGGGTCATGTTCAGTACGACGATCACGCCGGCGACGGCCCAGCCGGCCGCCGCCAGCAGGCGTCCATTGGCGAACTCACCCATCACCCGGCGCCGACCGGTGAGCACCACCAGCGGGAAGAGGGCGAACGGCAGCCCCAGGCTGAGTGCCACCTGCGAGAGCACCAGCGTCCACGTCGGGTCGGCACCCACCGCCAGCAGCACGATCGCCGGCACCAGGGTGACCAGCCGACCCACCAGCAGCGGCATCCGAACCTTCAGCAAACCGGACATGATGCTCGCCCCCGCATAGGAACCCACCGACGCCGAGGCCAGTCCCGAGGCGAGCAGCCCCACCGCGAACAGGGTCGCCACCACCGGCCCGGTCGCCGCCGCCACCGCCGCATGCGCGCCCTCGATGGTGTCGGTGCCCGGCACCCCGGGAAGGTGGGTTGCAGCCAGCAGCAGCATCGCACTGTTGACCGACCCGGCGATGAGCAGGGAGAACACCACGTCCCAGCGGGAGGCGCGCAGCAGCTGCCGAATCCGGGAGGGCTCTCCCCCGCCACCGTGACGGTCGGTCACCAGCGCCGAATGGAGGTAGACCGCATGCGGCATCACCGTGGCTCCCAGCATGCTGGCCGCGATCAGCACCGACCCGGACCCCTGGAAACGCGGCACCAGCCCGCCCAGGGCCTGCCCAGGGTGCGGAGGCTCGACCAGCAGCCCGGCGACGAAACCGATGGTGATGACCAGCAGCAGCCCGATCACCACCTGTTCGAAGGTGCGCTGACCGTGGCGATCACGCATGGCCAACATCGCCATCGACATCGCACCCACGATTAGGCCGCCCACCACCAGCGGGATGTCGAAGAGGATCTGCAGCGCGATCGCCCCACCGATCACCTCCGCCAGGTCAGTGGCCATCGCCACCAACCCGCCCTGGCCCAAGTAGGCCAGCCGGGCCGGGCGCGAGAGGGAGCTGCCCAGGAGTTCGGGCAGGCTGCGTCCAGTGACCGCGCCGAGCTTGGCCGAAAGGTACTGCACCACCACGGCCATCACGTTCGAGATCACCAGCACCCAGACCAGCAGGTAGCCGTAGCGGGCGCCGGCGGTGAGGTTGGCGGCGACATTGCCCGGGTCCACGTAGGCGATCGCGGCGACGAAAGCGGGGCCGAGCAGGCGGGAGATCGCCGTCTGGGCGGGCCTCGCGGCGGCCGTTGCATCCGGCCCCACCGCAACGGTCCGCTCCGACGTGGTCATGAAAGTTAAGTTACCCTAACTCGCTCAGCGACCCCGTCGCCGTCCATGACCCACCCGCTAACGTGGGGGCCATGACTCGACTGACTGTCTACACTCCCCCAGCCGTTTCGCTGGCCAAGTCCCCCTCCCGCTCGAATGGCGTGGTCGTCGTGGGCCTGGCCAGCAGCTCCGGTGACGACGCGAACCTGCTGGGAGTGCCCGCGAACCTCTCCAAGGCCTACAGCAAGCAGCTCTCCAGCGACGTGTTGGAGCTCGCCACCGAACTCGGTGCCACCAGCGAACTCGGCGCCGTGACCGTGCTGCCGAAGACCTCCGAGGGGCGTCTGGTCGTGGTGGGCGTCGGTGAGGTCGACGTCACCCCCGCCCAGGTTCGCCAGGCCGCCGCGAGCGCGCTGCGCAGCATCGTGGGCAAGGAGAAGGTCACCGGCGACATCGCCGTGAGCTTCGACATCGTCGACCCCGAGCTGATCCAGGCCGCTGCCGAGGGCGCCATCCTGGGTGCCTACTCCATCGCCAAGCAGGGACGCGACCAGCGCGCTGCCGGGCCGGTCATCGAGATCATCTCCAACAACGCGAAGGCCGGGGACGCGGTCGAGCGCGCCACCGCCATCGCCGCTGCTGTCGCCACCGCGCGTGACTGGGTCAACCTGCCCCCGAACCTGCTCTACCCCGAGTCCTTCGCGGCCGATGCCGCCGAATACCTCAAGCCGCTCAAGGTGAACGTGGAGGTCCTCGACGACAAGGCCCTCGCCAAGGGCGGTTACGGCGGCATCATGGCCGTCGGCGGCGGTTCGGAGCGCAAGCCCCGCCTGTTCCGCGCCGAGTATTCCCCGCGTGGCGCGAAGCAGACCCTGGCCCTGGTCGGCAAGGGCATCACCTTCGACTCCGGCGGCCTGGACATCAAGCCTGCTGACGGCATGTACGACATGAAGTGCGACATGGGCGGTGCCGCCGCCGTCCTGGCCGCCACCGCCGCCATCGCCACCCTCGGCCTGCCGGTGCGCGTGATCGCCTACGCCTCGATGGCGGAGAACATGCCCTCGGGCAGTGCCTACCGCCCCAGCGACGTGCTCACCATGTACGGCGGCACCACCGTCGAGAACGCCAACACCGACGCCGAGGGCCGTCTGGTCATGGCCGATGCGCTGGCCCGCGCCGGGGAGGACAACCCCGACCTGGTCGTGGACGTCGCTACCCTGACCGGCGCCTGCATGGTCGCCCTGGGTCGCCGCATCGCCGGCCTGATGGCCAACGACGACCTCACCGCCGACACGGTGCTGGACGCCGCCGAGGTCGCCGGGGAACCCTTCTGGCACCTCCCGATTCCCGACCACATCGCCAAGGGCCTGAAGTCCTCGATCGCCGACGTCAAGAGCTCCGGTGACCGCTACGGCGGGGCGCTGGCTGCCGGTGCGTTCCTGCAGACCTTCGTGCCCGACGGCATCAGCTGGGCGCATCTGGACATCGCCGGCCCGGCCTGGAACGACAAGGACGCCTACGCCGAGATCCCCGCCGGAGGCACCGGCTTCGGCGTCCGGACCCTGGTCGCCCTCGCCCAGCACATGGCTCTCTGAGCCTGACTCGTGAGCAGGAACCCCCGATGAACCAGCGCCACGACGTCGTCGTCCTCGGAGCGGGCTCGGCGGGCTACGCCGCCGCCCTGCGCGCCAGCCAGCTCGGCCTCGACGTGGCGCTGGTCGAATCCGACAAGCTCGGTGGGACCTGCCTGCACCGGGGCTGCATCCCCACCAAGGCCTGGCTGCACGCTGCGGAGGTCGCCGACCTCGCCCGCGAGGGGTCGTCGATGGGAGTGGCGACCAGCTTTTCCGGCGTGGACGCGGGCGCGCTGCAGGCGTGGAGCCAGGGCATCATCGACCGGTTGCACAAGGGTTTGACCGGGCTCGTCGAGGGCGCTTCGGGCGTCACGGTCGTGCGCGGCCACGGGACGCTGGTGAGTGATCGAGAGGGGCTCGGTGTTCGCATCGCCGACGAGGTGGTGCGGGGCCGCAATGTCGTGGTCGCCACCGGCTCACAGCCTAGGACGCTGGGGCTCCCGATCGACGGGAAGCGCGTGCTGACCAGCGACGACGCCCTGCGCCTCACCGAACTGCCGGGGACGGCCGTGGTGGTTGGTGGTGGCGTGATCGGGGTGGAGATCGCCTCGGCCTGGCGCTCCCTCGGCGTCGAGGTCACCATCGTGGAGGCCCTGGACCGGTTGATCCCCACCGAGGAACCCGACCTCTCCAAGGGATTGCAGCGGGCCTTCCGCAAGCGCGGCATCCAGACCCGCTTCGGCGCCACGGTGGCCGGCATCGACACCACCGAGGCGGACGCGACGATTCGGCTCGCGGACGGTTCCGCGCTGGCCGCCGACGTGGTGCTGGTGGCCGTCGGACGCGAGCCGCGGACCGCCGGGCTGGGGCTGGCCGAAGCCGGCGTCACCCTGGAGCGCGGTCACCTGCGCGTCAACGACCGCCTGATGACCTCCGTGCGGGGGGTGTTCGGCGTCGGTGACGTGGTCGCCGGGCTGCAGCTCGCCCATCGCGGTTTCGCCCATGGCATGGTCGTCGCCGAGGTGATCGCCCACCAGATGGGCAGGCTTGATCGGGCCCCCACGCTGCCCAGGGATCGGGACCTGCCCCGGGTCACCTATTCCAACCCCGAGGTCGCCTCGGTGGGCCTGACCACGGCCGCCGCCGAACGGCTGGGGACTGTGCTGAAGCAGGACTACAACCTCGCGGGGAACGGCCGCAGCCTGATTCGCGGAGCGTCCGGGTTCGTGCGGGTGCTCAGGCTCGAGAACGGCCCCATCGTGGGCGTCCACATGATCGGGCAGGGTGTCAGCGAGATGATCGGGGAGGCGCAGCTGGCCGCCGGTTGGGAGGCGCTGCCCGAGGACGTCGCCTCGCTGCTGCACGCCCACCCCACCCAGGGCGAGGCCTTGGGGGAGGCCTGTCTCGCGCTGGCCGGGCGTCCCCTGCACTCACACGCCTGAAGGAGCCCTTACGCCGGCGACGTGAGGTCGGGTGAGGGGCCGGTGGAGTTCCTCACCACCAGCTGTACCGGGAAACTCTGCACCGTGGAGCGCACGTCGTCGCTCAGCGCCAGGCGCAGGGCCGCGGCCCCCATCTCCTCCAGCGGGATGTGCACCGTGGTCAGGGAGGGAGTCAGCTCCCGCCCCACCCAGATGTCATTGCAGCCCGCGACCGACAGGTCATGGGGCACCGAGATGCCATGGTCGGCGCAGTAGGCCAGCGCACCGATGGCCATCTGGTCGGCGGTGCCGACGATGGCGGTCAGGTCGTGCTGCCCCTCCAGCAAGCGGGCGGTGGCCTCGTAGCCGCCGTCGCGCGTGGCAGGCACCTCCAGGACCTGGGGACGAAAACCCAGCCCCTGGGCCAGGCCCTCGATCCGGTCGCCGGTCGAGGTCACCCGACCCGAACCCGAGATGACACCGACGTGACGGTGGCCGTGTTCACGCAGGTGCTCCCCCAGCATGCGGCCGGCCCCGACGTTGTCGGCCTCCACCCGGATGGCACTGACCCCCTCGCTGAGCGCGTGGCGGCCTATCAGCACCGTCCTCCCCGTGAAGGAGCGGATGCGCGCGCTCAGGGCTTCCTGGTAGGCCGGGTCGTGCAGGCCCGACCCCGCGACCACGATGATCGTGGAGCCGTGGGACTGCATCAGCCGGAACCCCTCAAGCTCCTTCTCGGGGTCACGGCCGGTGCTGACGATGGTGACCAGGCACGACTCCTCGGTGGCGACCCGGTGGGCGCCGTTGAGCATCGCATCGAAGTAGGGATCACCGACCTCACCGACCAGGATGCCCACCGTGCGCTGGGCGCCCTGGATGAGGGCGCGGGCGTGCGCATTGGGGACGTAGTCCATCTCGGCCGCGACGGCGAGCACACGTTCTCGCAGCTCGGCACTGACCGGGTAGTCGCTGCCCGACAGCACCCGTGAGGCGGTGGCGAGAGAGACGCCGGCGCGGTTGGCGACCTGCTTCAGGTTTCCGGCCATGGACGGAGTGTAGCCACCAACTCCTGGGTCCGCGCGACCACCGCAAGGCATTCCTCGGGGCCCACGCTCGGGTTGCCGGAGAGGAAGGCGAGGATGCGTTCGGCAGCGGTGGTGAAGTACCCGGCACCCACCGGTACCACCGTTTCCTTTCGGCTCCCGTCACGCGCGGCCCACCACACCCTGAAGGGGGCCGCCTGGTTGGCCTCCAGGCGCAGGCCGAGCTCGGTTCCGTCGACCGACCAGTGCGACTCGACCAGGCCGGGTTGGTGGGTCAGGGTCGCCTCCCCGGTCAGGAGGGATTCGCCGACCGCCGAGGCCAGCATGTCCACCGGGTGCACCCCGTAGAACCAGGCGCCTGCGTGGGGATCGCTGGGGTTCGCCCCTCCTGCGGCGCCCACCTCGAGCAGCGTCCCCTCACGACGGGCCCGGGCCACCTCCCGGCTCCATGCCAGGACTTCCGGTGCCCATCGCAGGGCCGAGAACGAGGTCACCGCTCCCCCATGGCGTGCGGCCAGTTCCAGCAGCCGCTCGGCATCAGCGACGCTGGCGGCGAGTGGCTTGTCGATGAAGACCCGCAGACCGGCTGACAGCAGCGGGGCCGCGAGCTCGAGGTGCTCACGCGCGTCCCGCGCGAACAGAGCCACCGCATTGACCCGGCCCGGCAGCTCCTCCGGGCGTCCCACGATGTCGGCGCCCTCGACCGGTTCGCCCGCCCCCGGCCACACGGCGGCCAGCTGCGCGGCGCTGGCCCCCTCGGGTGAGCGGAGGAAGGTCAGGAACTCTGCGCAGTGCGAACTTTCGGTCCCCACGATGCCCAGCCTCAGCATGGTCAACCCCTTCGTTGTCGGATTTGTAACGATCTCGTCGCGGCCCATTGCGTGGCGTCGAAGCCCCACGCTACAGTCACTCTAGTAAACGTTTTCGACGGCTGCTCACCCGGGCAGCCACATGTCTGAACGTGAACCAATGGAGGTTTGCATGAAGCGTCGTATTGTCGCCCTCGGTGCGGCACTTGCCCTGGCCATCACTCCCCTCACTGCCTGCTCCTCCTCGGATGACGGGAGCGGCACGTCGGGTGAGAAGAAGAAGGTCACCGTCTGGATGTACCCGGTGATCGCGGACTCGGGCAAGAGCGAGCAGTTCTGGTCCCAGACCGAAAAGGACTTCGAGGCCAAGAACCCGAACATCGACCTGAACATCGAGCTGCAGCCCTGGGATGGCCGCGACGAGAAGATCGCCACGGCGATCGCCTCGGGCAAGGGCCCCAACCTCGTCCTGCTCGGTCCGGACCAGATCCCCCAGTACCATGCCTCCGGTGGCCTCAAGTCCGCCAAGGGCGGGATCGACGACCAGAGCAAGTTCCTCCCCTCGGCGATCGAGGCAGCCACCGTCGACGGCGACATCTACGCCGTCCCGATCTACCACACCATCACCACCACGGTGTACAACAAGAAGGCGTTCACCGATGCCGGCATCAGCTCCCTGCCGACCACGTGGGAGGAAGTGAAGGCGGCCGCCCCCAAGCTCGCTGCCAAGGGCGTCGCGGTCATGGACTACTCCGGTGACCCCTCCATGACACTGAACCTCTCCTTCTACCCGCTGCTGTGGCAGGCCGGTGGCAAGGTCTTCAACGAGGACGGCAAGACCGTGGCGTTCAACAGCGCCGAGGGCAAGGAAACCCTGCAGTTCCTCGTCGACCTGCAGAAGGCCAAGGGGCTGCCCGCTGACGCAGCCACCAAGCCGAACAAGGTTGAGGGCGGCGGTCTGGCCTCCGGCAAGACCGCCATGGGCTACGCCCTCAACAAGACCGAGGCCGAGGTCATGGTCAAGGCGCTGGGCAAGGACGCCGTCGAGGTTGGCATGCCGCTGAAGGGCAAGGAGCAGGTGACCTTCGGCCTGCCCGGCCTGCTCACCCGCACCTCCATCGGCAAGGACGACGAGAGCGCCAACACCGCCCTGAAGTACTTGTCCTCGGCCGATGTCGCCGCGAAGCTGGCCAAGGAAGCCGGCTTCTTCCCCGCCCGCTCGGACGCCACGGTGGACGCCAGTGATCCGATGAACGCCACCTTCCAGAAGGCCCTGGAATACGCCCGGGCCGGCGAGGTCAACCCCAAGGCACGCCAGGTGATGGCTGCCCTGGTCCCGCACCTGCAGGCTGCCCTGCAGGGCAAGAAGACCGTTGACCAGGCCCTCTCCGATGCCGAGAAGGAGTGCAACGACCTGTTGAAGGGCTGATCGGCCCATCACGCGCGCGGGGGGGGGGGGGGGGGGGCCCCATCTTCACGGAAGATGCGACCTCACCCTGTTCTGCCGGTGCTCGGATGTGGTGGTGGAGCGCGGTGGGCGGCTCTGTGTCTAGCGTTTCCCGCGTGCGGCGCGGAGCCCGTTGAGGATCACCAGGACCTCGGCGATCTCGTGCACGAGGACCACGGCGGCGAGTCCGAGGATGCCGAAGAGGGCGAGCGGGAGCAGTGCGGTGATGATCAGCAGCGAGAGGATGATGTTCTGGTTGATGATGCGCCTGCCGCGGCGGGCGTGGGCGAACGCGCGTGGGAGCAACCGCAAGTCGTGGCCGGTGAAGGCGACGTCGGCGGATTCGATCGCGGCGTCCGAGCCGGTCGCTCCCATGGCGATCCCGATGTCCGCGGCGGCCAGGGCCGGGGCGTCGTTGATGCCGTCGCCGATCATCGCGACCGAGCCGGTCCTGCCGAGTTCGGAGATCGCGGCGGATTTGTCCTCGGGGCGCAGCTCGGCGCGCACGTCCTCGATCCCGGCCTGCGCGGCCAGCGCGTGGGCGGTGCGGGTGTTGTCGCCGGTGAGCATGGTCACCCCGACGCCCTGAGCTGTGAGGGTGCGCACGACCTCGGGGACCTCGGGGCGCAGCTCGTCGCGAACCCCGATCGCGGCGACCGGCACGCCGTCGCGGTGCACGACAACGACCGTCATGCCTTGCTCCTCCAGGTCCGAGACTTGGTCGCGGAGCGTCCCGGGGTCGAGCCAGCGAGGGCTGCCGACGGTGATCTTCGTGCCGTTGAGATGGCCTTCGATGCCGTGCCCGGCCTGCTCGGTTACGTCCTCGGCCGCGGGTGCTTCTGGTGCTGCGGCGGTGATCGCTGCGGCCAGCGGGTGGGTGCTGTGCTGTTCCAGGGCCGCCGCCCAGTGAAGTGCCTGTGCTTCCGTCACGCCGTCCGCTGTGAGCACGGCCGTGACTGTCGGTTCGTTGCGGGTGAGCGTGCCGGTCTTGTCCACGGCGATGTGGTGGATGGTGCCGAAGCGTTCGAAGACGGCGCCGGATTTGATGATCACGCCGAACCGGCTGGCCGAGCCGATCGCGGCAACGACCGTGAGCGGCACGGAGATCGCCAGCGCGCATGGCGACGCGGCGACGAGCACGACGAGGGCGCGGGTGATCCACAGTTCCGGATCGCCGAGCAGCGAGCCGATGAGTGCGACGAGGGCGGCGAGCACGAGCACTCCGGGCACCAGCGGGCGGGCGATCCGGTCCGCGAGACGGGCACGGTCGCCTTTCTCTGCCTGCGCCTGCTCGACGAGCTCGACGATCGTGGTGAGGGAGTTGTCGGTGCCTGCCGCGGTCGTCTCGATCTCCAAGGCTCCGGCGGCGTTGATCGCCCCGGCCGACACCGTGTCGCCGGGCTCGACTTCGACCGGGATCGACTCTCCGGTGATCGCCGAGGTGTCCAGGCTGGAGCGCCCGGACCGGACGATCCCGTCGGTCGCGATCCGTTCACCGGGGCGGACGAGCATGAGTTGCCCGACGGTGAGGTCTTTCGCCGGGATCTCGACCGAGGCGCCGTTACTGCGGACGGTCGCGGTCTCCGGGACGAGTTTGAGTAGCGCCCGCAGTCCGCCGCGGGCACGGTCCATCGCCTTGTCCTCCAGTGCCTCGGCGATCGAGTAGAGGAACGCCAGCGCGGCGGCCTCCTCGACGTAGCCGAGGATCACCGCGCCGACGGCGCTGATCGTCATCAGCAGGCCGATGCCGAGCTTGCGCTTCGTGACGAGGTTCCGGATCGCGCCGGGCGTGAACGTCGATGCGCCCAGCAGCAGGCCGATCCAGAACGCCACCACAGCCGCGATCTCTGCCCCGGCCCACTCCAGGACCAGTCCGGTGCCGAACGCGACGCCGGAGAAGACGGGCACCATGATCCCGCGGTCTCGCCACCACCGGCGCTCTACTTCCTCGGTTTCCGGGGTGGTGGTCGGCTCGTCGCAGCCGCACGCGGCGCTCACGCGCCCGCCCCGAAGCATCCCGGCACGGTGCAGGCCGAGTCCAGGCACGGGGCGCTCTCATCGACGGCCAACGTCACGTCGATGAGCGCTGTCAGCGCCGCGGTCAGGTGCGGGTCCGCGATCTCGTAGCGCGTCTGCCGGCCCTCGGGCTCGGCGACCACGATGCCGCAGTCGCGCAGACACGTCAGATGGTTCGAGACGTTCGAGCGGGTCAGTTCCAGCCCGCGTGAGAGCACCGCCGGGTAGCTCGGGCCGTCCAGCAGGGTCATCAGGATCCGGGAGCGCGTCGGGTCCGCCATCGCCCGGCCGAGCCGGTTCATGACGTCGAGACGCGAAGTAATAGTCAGCATGCACTGACTATACACTGGATGCTGACTCGTTGTCGATCTCTCCCGTGTGTGTCGGGGCGCGTTCGCCTGGGGTGGGTGGTTCGAGGATCGTGGCCGAGTAGCGCAGCGCGGTCTCGATGCCGATGCCGAAGAGGTCGCAGACGCGTCTGACGTCGCCGCCGGTCTGTTCGACCTCGTAGAGAATCCGGTCGGTGCGCAGCGCCTGGGCAGTGACACCGGCTTTCTTCCAGGGGAAGTTCCGGCTGGGCGGTGAGAGACGGGGCGCGGTCTGGATGGTGACGAGCAGGTAGGGATTCTTCGTTTCCGGCCAGCGTTTGGCTCGGTGGTCGAGCCAGGCAGTGAGGCGGACGCGGACCGGCTTCGCGAGCGGGATGGACCGGCCATCGGGCATCCGCAGTCGCCCGTCGATGATGTCGGTGAGCTGGACGTGCTGGACCTGCTGTGTGGTCAGGGCGTGGAAGGCGATGAGTGAGACGGCCAGCGCGATCGCGGGGTCGGGGTTGGTGAGGGCGTCGCGGATCGCGGTGGGTTCCATCGGCAGCGGCATGTTGCGCTTGGGGCCGCGCAGCGGGATCGCTTTCGTCGGGTCGAGGAAGACCAGTTTGCGGCCGCGCAGGATCGTGAACAGGGTGCGGAAGCCGAGCATCATGGTGTGACGGCGCGAGGGATCGTCGGGGAGCATGGCGAGGATGTCCTCGGTGCTGATGCCGACGAGGCTGGTGCGCCCGTCTTCGACCCAGCGGGTGATCGCGGGGAGGATGCCATACATCTGACCCTTGACCGTCATCGTGTCGCGGGGCTGGCGCTGCGGCGGGGTCTTGGAGCCGTCGACCATGATGTCGCGCCAGAGCTCAAGCTGCGATCGCATCGGCTCGGGAAGGGCCTGGGTCTTGCGTGCGAAGAGCTTGGTGAAGGACGGCACCCTATCGTCGATGAGGAGACCTGCGTCTTCGAGGACTTCGATGGTGGAGTTCATCGGTACACCGGATGTTGACGAACCCGTACTACAAGGGCAGCGTGCGCTACCAGGGCGTCACCTATGCCGGAGCGCACGAGGCCATCGTCCCCAACGAGGTGTGGGACCAGGTGCAGACCGTGCTCGGCACGCACCGCTCGGCAGCAGATGCAACGCAAGTCCACGAGCACTACTTGAAGGGGACGGTGTTCTGCGGCCAGTGCGGCTCGCGGCTACTGGTGTGCAACGCCAAGAGCAGCCAGGGCACGATCTACCCGTACTTCGTGTGCGCGAGCAGGCATGGTGGCAGAGGCGACTGCACCCGGCAGGCGATGCTCATCGAGCAGGTCGAACGGCTCATCGAGCGCTTCTATGCCAAGGTGCAGCTCGATCCCGAGACGACGCAGGCGGTCTCGGCGATGATCCATGCCCGGTTCGACGAGATGATGGCCGAAGGAGCCGCCGAACTTGCCGACCTCGCGTCCCGGAGAACCCAACTCGAAGGCGAGCAGCAGAAGTTGCTGCAAGCCCACTACGCCGGAGCCATCCCGCTCGACCTGCTCAAGAAGGAGCAGGACCGGATCACCGCGTCGTTGGAGACCATCGAGCACCGGATCACCGCTCACCACGGCCACTATGCCGACGCGCGGGCGAACCTCGACGACTCGCTGAAACTGCTGTCCAACGCAGCCGACCTCTACGAGCACGCCGACGACGCGAACCGCCGACTGTGCAACCAAGCACTGTTCAGGGCGATCTACATCGACGAGGACAACGACGTGCGCGTCGGCTACCGGAACCCGTATGACGGACTGAGCCTCTCCGGCCTCCACGCCGACGCCCTGAGCTGGGCCGCCGAGGCGAAGAAAATGGGCCAGGCGCGAACCGCGACCAAGGGTGGCCCCTTGGTCGCAAGTTCACACCTGATCCGTTTGGGGTGAGTAACGGGACTTGAACCCGCGACATCCTGGACCACAACCAGGTGCTCTACCAGCTGAGCTATACCCACCACGTCCACACATCACACCGGACGAACCGGCTCGGAGAACTCTACCGATTCCATCGGCTGAAAGCCAATCGGGATTCAGGTGGCGGGGTTGTCCTCAGCGCCTTCTGTTGCCCGATGGCCCAGGTCGGCCGCCACAGCGCCGGTGAGGGCGCCCTGGTGGCGACGGGCGATGGGCTTGAGGTCCTGGGTCGAGGGACCGGGGGCGGGCACGAAGACGGCCTCGCGGTAGTAGCGCAGCTCCTCGATGGACTCCTGGATGTCGGCCAGCGCGCGGTGGTTGCCGGACTTGGCCGGGGAGTTGTAGTAGGCCTTGGGGAACCAGCGGCGCGAGAGCTCCTTGATGGAGGACACGTCGACATTGCGGTAGTGCACCCATCCCTCGAGCTCGGGCATGTCGCGGGCCAGAAACATCCGATCAGTGCCGATGGTGTTGCCGGCCAGAGGCGCCTTGCGGGCTGTGGGCACGTGCTCGCGCACGTAGGTGAGCACTGCCTCCTCCGCCTCGCGCATGGACATCCCGGAGGCCAACTCGTGGAGCAGGCCGGATCTGGTGTGCATCTCGCGGACGAAGTCGTTCATCTGCGCCAGCGCCTCGTCGGTGGGCTTGATGATGACGTCGACGCCCTCGCCCAGCACGTTCAGCTCGGAGTCAGTGACCAGTGCGGCAACCTCGATGAGGGCATCGGCGCCCAGGTCGAGCCCGGTCATCTCACAGTCGATCCAGACGAGCGTTTCGCTGGTGGCACTCACGGGGGACTGGCTCCTTGGATCGTGGAAAAGGCGCGGGCTGCGCGTGATAGACACTACAGCTGCGCTGGGTGCGGTGCGCTCCCGGCAGGACTCGAACCTGCAACCTACGGATTAGAAGGCCGGTGCTCTATCCATTGAGCTACGGGAGCAACGGTGGTCCAGCATATCGCCCCGGCCCGGTTCACCACCCGTTCGCCAGTCCGGCCGTTCGCTAGTCTGGGGCGCATGCTGACCCCCAAGCTCGAACGGCGTGCCCGTGCGCTCAACGGCCTGCCCCGCCGTCGCAGCGGTCCGCTGTGGAAGCGTGTGCTCACCAGTGGCTACACCTGGGGGCTGCTCGCCATCGCGATCCTGAGCCTGCTGGCCCTGGTCGACATGTACGCCATGATGCACCGCGACATCGAGTTGCCGGATGGAAGCATCGCGTATGGCATTCCGCGCGAGATCTTCGTCCAGGCCGCCAAGTGGGCCTGGCCAACGGCCCTGGTCTGGTCAGCCCTGTTCATCTGGCTCGACCGCTTCCGCACGCTCAACATCTCGCTCTACGTCATGGCCTTCCTGTGGGGAGGCTGCCTCTCCACCTGGTTCTCGATGCACGTGAACTCCTGGGCGGGGGAGAGGATGGGGGTCACCGGGCAGGACCCTGACACCGGTGCCCGGGCAGCGATCTTCTCAGCGCCCTTCGTGGAGGAGATCAGCAAGGTCACCATCCTGTTCGGGCTCGCGCTGTTCATCCGGTACCGCCTGGTCAGCAGCCTGCAGCTGATCCCCCTGGCCGGCCTCTCGGCGATCGGTTTCGCCTTCGTGGAGAACATCGTCTACTACGCCCGTGCCTACAACTACGCCACCCAGGTGCCCGGCATTGAGGACCCGATCGGCGAGGTCATGCAGCTGGTGATGTTGCGTGGTGTCTACACCTCCTTCGGCCACCCGCTGTTCACCTCGATGACCGCCTTCGGGCTGGTCGTGGGGCTTCGCCATCGCTCCAAGCTCGTGCGCGTCTGCGCGCCCCTGGCCGGCTTCTGCTTCTCGGCGCTGGGGCACATGATCTTCAACGGCATTGCCTCCACGGTCCCGCTGGAGCAGTCGAAGATCTACTGGTTCATGGCGCTGGGTGTGGTGCTGATGATCCTGATCATGCTGATCGGCCATCTCATCACCGAGATGCGCCGCATCCGTGCTCGACTCACCGACTACGTGCGCACCGGCTGGCTGCTCCCGGACGACCCCAAGACCTATTCGGGCCCCTTCACCCGCCCGAGGCTGGTCTTCATCTCCCTCTTCCAGCCCTCCCGTGTCCCGGCCACCTGGCGGATGATCGGCACCATGACCGAGCTGGCCTACCTGCGTGATGCCATGGTGCGTGGCTTGGTCGACGAGGCCGGCAATGACCGGGCCCGCGACCTGGTCGATGCCATCAACGCAGACCGTGCCGTCGCGGTGACCCGCGCGTCCGAGCCGATCGTGCTGCCCCCGCTGCCGAAGTTCCTGCGTCGCCACCGGACGCCGCAGCTGGCACCGGTGCCGGTCCGCACCCATCGCTGAGTTCCGGCGTCCCGATCACCCCGCTTGCCCCGCGACCTCGGCGCGTCATGCCACGATGGTGGGCGTGTCGACCAAGGAACTTGCCCAGTCACTGCGCGGCTTGCGGGAGCAGCTGGCTGCCGTCCACCTGCCGCTGCCGCTGCCGGGTGCCGAGGGGAGCCAGCGCCTGGCCCGCGACCTCACCAAGCAGCTGGACGACTACATCCTCCCGCGTCTGGACAGCATCGAGGCCCCGCTGCTTTGCGTCGTGGGCGGTTCCACCGGCGCTGGCAAGTCGACCCTGGTCAACTCGCTGATTGGACGCAGGGTGACCACACCCGGTGTGATTCGCCCCACCACCAAGAGCCCAGTGCTGGTCCACCATCCCGATGACGAGCACTGGTTCGATGACGAACGCATCCTGCCCGGCCTGATCAGGGCGAAGGTCCCCTCGGCCGACACGCGTTCCATCCAGCTGGTCGCGGAGGCCTCGTTGCCCAGGGGATTGGCGCTCATCGACGCCCCGGACGTGGACTCGGTGGAGGAGAACAACCGCATCCTGGCGGCCCAGCTGCTGCAGGCCGCAGACCTGTGGCTCTTCGTGACCTCGGCGGCGCGCTATGCCGACGCCGTGCCGTGGGACTACCTGCGGCAGGCCGTGATGCGGCGGGCAGCGGTGGCCGTGGTGCTCAACCGCGTCCCACCCGCGGCAATGAAGGACGTCCCCCCGCATCTGGGCCAGATGATGACCGAGCGCGGCCTGGGGGAGTCCGCCTTGTTCACAGTGCCCGAGACCGCCACCGACGAGCAGGGTTTCCTGCCTGACTCGGCCGTCTCGCCAATCCGCGGCTGGCTGGCCACTCTGGCTGGGGACCAGAGCACCAAGGCTGCCTTGGTCATGCAGACCCTCGAGGGCGCCATCGGCAACCTCGTCCACCAGGCCCCGGCACTGGCCCACGCGGTCGAGGACCAGGACGAGGCCTTGGTCCAGGTCCGCAAGGATGCCCTGGCCTCCTACCAGGAGGCCTCGCGCTCGGTGGCCGTGCAGACCAGCGATGGCACCCTGATGCGGGGCGAGGTGCTGTCCCGCTGGCACGAGTTCGTCGGGACCGGCGAGTTCATGCGTGCCGTGGAGCAGAGGATCAGCTGGCTGCGCGACCGGGTCTGGGGTGCCATCGCCGGCAAGCCACCCGAGGTCGACAACATGAAGGTCGCCGTCGAGAACGGGCTGGAGGCCCTGGTCCGCGAGGAGGCCACCGCTGCCGCCGAACGAGCCGAACTGGCCTGGGCGTCGACCCCGGCAGGGCGTGAACTGTTGCGTCAGCACGCACAGCGCCAGGGCGACGACCTCGCGCGGGCCTCGGCCGAACTCCCCGGCAAGGTCGCACGCATGGTGCGCGACTGGCAGGGGGATGTGATCGAGCTGGTCTCCTCCCAGGGGATGTCCAAGCGCTCTCGGGCTCGACTGCTCGCCTTCGGGGTGAACGGTGCCTCGGTGGCGCTGATGGTGATGGTGTTCGCCCACACCGGCGGCCTCACCGGCGCCGAGATCGGCATCGCTGGCGGTACCTCGGTGGTGGCCCAGCGACTCCTCGAGGCGTTGATGGGTGATGATGCCGTGCGCAAGCTCGCCGAGACGGCCAAGAGCGACCTCGACAAGCGCGTCGATGCGCTGATGATGGAGGAGTTCGCTCGCTACGACCGTGTCCTGGCCGAAGCGGGGGAGCGTGCCGGGAATGCGGCCGCGATCACCGAGGCGGCCGCGTCGGTGGAGGCCTCGCTGGAATCCGGCGGACGTGCGATCGCCAGCGCACAGGAGCAGGCCGCCATCGAGGCCGGGCAGCACTCCCTGCCCACCGCCCAGCAGTCCGCGATCGGGCCGGGCCAGATGGAGGATCACCGTCTGCACCAGCTGGGCGTCCCCCGAACCGACGACGAGGTGTTGGAGGCCGAACTGGTCGAGGAATCCCCGCATGCCTGGCCCGGACAACAGTGGAACGGGCAGGGGGGACGCTGATGAGCCGCCAGCGCCCACTTCCTGAGCGCATCACCGCCCTGCGCGAGGCCACCGATCTGGCCCGGGGACGCAGCGAGGACCAGCTCATCGACCAGACCTCCACCCTGCTGGACAAGGTGGACCGACGTTTGGCCTTCTCGGGCAACCACACCGTGGTGGCCCTGGCGGGGGCGACCGGGTCGGGCAAGTCGTCCACGTTCAATGCGATTGCCGGGGCGCCCTTGGCCGAGCCCGGCGTGAAGCGACCCACCACCTCCAAGGCAATGGCCGCGAGCTTCGGTGGCGCCCCGAGTTCGGAGCTGCTCGACTGGCTCGACGTGCCCCGGCGCCATGAAGTGAGCGAGGTGCCCAAGGGACTCGACGGCCTGGTCCTGCTCGACCTGCCGGACCACGACTCCACCCAGGCCGCGCACCGCATGGAGGTCGATCGGATGGTGCAGCTGGTCGACATGCTGATCTGGGTGGTCGACCCGCAGAAGTATGCGGATGCCGCCCTCCACGACCGCTACCTGGTGCCGATGGCCCACCACTCTGACGTGATGCTCGTACTGCTGAACCAGGTGGACACGTTGGCGCCGGAGCAGGCCGACAACGTGGTGAAGGACCTGCGTCGACTGCTGGACAGCGAAGGCCTGGGCAAGGCGAGGCTGCAGCCCTTCTCCGCGCGGACTGGACAGGGTGTGGCCCAGGTGCGCGAACTGCTCTCGGGCATGGTGCGCGACAAGAAGGTGGCTGCCACCAGGCTCTCCCAGGATGTCGACCACGCGGCAGGATTGCTGGCCGATTCCCTCGGGAAGGAGGCGCCCGGAGCTGTCAGTGAGGCCCGGAGCAGGCAGCTGACCCGTTCACTGGCCGCCGCTGCCGGGGCGCCCGTGGTGGCCGAGGCGGTGATGGGGGCGACTCGCCGTCGCGGCTCGCTGATCACCGGGTGGCCGGCCCTGTCCTGGCTCGCCTCGCTGCGGCCGGACCCCCTGCGTCGGCTGCGTCTCGGGGCCCTCCCGAAGGCCGATCGCAAGCACGAGTTGGAACCTGCGCGCGTCCAGCGCACCGCCCTGCCCCGGGGGCAGGGGGCCTCGAAGGCACGGGTGGATTCGGCGATCCGCGAGGTTTCCGACGAGGTGGCGGCTGGTATGCCGCGTGGCTGGGCGCAGTCGGTGCGACGCGCCTCCCTCACCCATGCCGAGACCCTCCCCGACGACCTGGACCGTGCGGTGGCCACCACTGACCTTGCGATGGATCGCGGCTTCGGCTACTGGCGCTTCATCCAGGTCATCCAGTGGATCCTGTTTGCCTGCGTGCTGGCGGGCCTGGGCTGGTTGGCTGTCGACTTCGCCCTGGCCTACTTCCAGATGCCCCCGCTGCCGACCCGCCGCTACCGCAGCATCCCCCTGCAGACCTGGCTGGTACTCGGTGGCGTGGCGGGCGGGCTGGTGCTGGCAGGGATATCGAGGGTCCTGGTGGAGATCACCGCACGCGCCAAGGGGCGACGCGCCGAACAGGTCCTCCACCGCTCCATCGAGCAGGTGGCCCTGGCCAAGGTGGTCGAACCGGTGAATGCCGAACTCCGACGGCTGCAGCAGGCGCGTAAGGCCATCGCCCGAGCCCGCTGACGGTGTGGTCTGGGATGTTGTCACACCTCAGTCAGGTGTCGTCCCGGGCCAGTGGAGTGTTGTCCATGTGGGCCGAAGTGTTGTCCATTTATCGCAAACACCTGTGATGACTGCATGACCTTGTCGCGAACCGCGCAAGACAAGGAGACCACCATGGACGCATTCGTGAACCTGTCCGGCAATGTCGGTACCGACGTTGAGTACCACCAGGGCGATGGCTGGGCCGTCGCCCGCTTCCGGCTGGCCTGCACCCCACGCATCCTGCGCAATGGGGAGTGGACCGATGGGGAGACCACCTGGATGACGGTACGGACGACCAACCGCACTGCGGGACACGTCCGCGACAGCCTGCGCAAGGGCGACCCGGTCGTCGTCACCGGCCGGCTGCGGACCCAGACCTGGCACACCCCGGACGGGGATCGGGTCGATCGGCTGGTCGTGGAGGCCAGCGCCCTCGGTCACGACCTGACCCGCGGGACCACTGCCTTCATGAAGGCAGAGCCGGTGGAATGGGGAGCGGAGAAGGCATCCACCCCGGTGCCCCCCAATGGCTCGACGACCACCGTGCCGACCAGCCCCACCAGCCCGATGGAGGAGGACGAGGAGACCGAGGCCGTCGAGGAGGACCTGGCCACCGTGTGAGGGATGCCGCGTCCCGCGCCGATGCCGCGAGGTCGGCCCGGCGCGGGGCCCGGGCGGGCTGGCATACTGGCCAGTGCCTGTATCGCCCCCGACAGTCCGCCGACAATGCAGGGGCGCTCCGTCCACGCAAAGGAATCGCATCCTCGATGGCTGAATTCATCTACACCATGCACAACGTCCGCAAGGCCGTTGGCGACAAGGTGATCCTCGACAACGTCACGCTGTCGTTCCTCCCGGGCGCCAAGATCGGCGTCGTCGGCCCCAACGGGGCGGGCAAGTCCACGATGCTGAAGATCATGGCCGGGCTGGACAGGCCCAACAATGGCGAGGCGCAGCTGGCCAAGGGCGCCACCGTCGGCATCCTGCTGCAGGAACCGCCGCTCACCGAGGACAAGACCGTCTGGGAGAACGTGGAGGAGGCCGTTGCCGACACCAAGTCGATGCTGAAGCGCTTCGACGAGATCTCCAACGAGTTCAGCGACCCGGACGCGGACTTCGACGCCCTGATGGAGGAGATGGGCAAGCTCCAAACCGAACTGGACCACCGCAACGCCTGGGATGTCGACGCGCAGCTCGAGCAGGCCATGGAGGCCCTGCGCTGCCCGCCCGGTGACACCCCCGTCAACGTCCTCTCCGGTGGTGAGCGTCGCCGCGTGGCGCTGTGCAAGCTGCTGCTCCAGCAGCCTGACCTGCTGCTCCTCGATGAGCCCACCAACCACCTGGACGCCGAGTCGGTGAACTGGCTGGAGGGCCACCTCAAGAACTACCCCGGCGCCGTCCTGGCCGTGACCCACGACCGGTACTTCCTGGACAACGTGGCCGGCTGGATCTGCGAGATCGACCGCGGACGCCTGCACCCCTACGAGGGCAACTACTCCACCTACCTGGAGACCAAGCGCAAGCGCCTGCAGATCGAGGGCCAGAAGGACGCCAAGCGAGCCAAGATCCTCGAGCGCGAACTCGAGTGGGTCCGCTCCAGCCCGAAGGCCCGCCAGGCGAAGTCCAAGGCCCGCTTGGCGCGCTACGAGGAACTGGCGGCCGAGGCCGAACGCAACCGCAAGATCGACACCGCCGACATCAACATCCCGGCCGGCCCACGCCTCGGTGCCGACGTGCTGGAGGCCAAGAAGCTCACCAAGGGCTTCGGCGACCGCGTCCTGATCGACCAGCTCAGCTTCACCCTGCCCCGCGCCGGCATCGTCGGCGTCATCGGCCCCAACGGAGTGGGCAAGTCCACCCTGTTCAAGATGATTGTGGGCGAGGAGCAGCCCGACAGCGGCGAGCTCAACGTCGGCAAGACCGTCTCGTTCAGCTATGTCGACCAGTCCCGGGCCGGTATCGATGGGGAGAAGAACGTCTGGGAGGTGGTCTCCGACGGGCTGGACTACATCAAGGTGGGCAGCTTCGAGATGCCCTCGCGCGCCTACGTGGCCTCCTTCGGCTTCAAGGGCCCCGACCAGCAGAAGAAGGCCGGCGTCCTCTCCGGTGGTGAGCGCAACCGCCTGAACCTCGCGCTGACCCTGAAGATGGGCGGCAACGTCCTGCTGCTCGACGAGCCCACCAACGACCTGGACGTCGAGACCCTGTCCTCCCTGGAAGACGCCCTGCTCGAGTTCCCGGGCTGTGCTGTGGTCATCTCCCACGACCGCTGGTTCTTGGACCGCACCGCGACCCACATCCTGGCCTGGGAGGGCACCGAGCAGGATGAGTCCAAGTGGTTCTGGTTCGAGGGCAACTTCGCCGACTACGAGGCCAACAAGGTGGAGCGCCTGGGTGCTGAGGCGGCCCGTCCGCACGCCTCCAAGCATCGTCGACTGACCCGCGACTGATCCTCGGCTGATCGAGCCCGCAGATGACAGCACCCCCGATCCCATCCGGATCGGGGGTGCTGTCCTGTGTGGTGATGGCCCGTGTGGTGATCGGGCCCGGGGTCATGCGGCCACAGTGGTCGCCTCGACCCGCGACTCCACGGCGGCAGTGGGTCCCTGATGTGAGGTCTCGCGACGGCGCAGCAGTCGCATTGCGTTGATGATGACGACCAGCACGGACGCCTCGTGGACGAGCATCCCGATGCTCATCGTGACCCCGCCCAGGTAGACGCCGAGGATCAGCAGGGCCACCGTCACCATCGCGATCGCGATGTTGCCCCGCATGACCCGAACCGTTCGTCGTGCCAGCCCCAGGGCATCGGCGAGGCGACCGAATTGATCACCCATCAGGGCGATGTCGGCGGTCTCGACCGCGAGGCCGTTGCGGGCGGCACCCATCGCGATGCCTGCATCGGCGGTGGCGAGTGCGGGGGCGTCGTTCACGCCATCGCCGACCATGGCCACCCGATGTCCTTCGCCCTGCAGGGCACGGATCGCGTCCAGCTTCTCCTCCGGCATCAGTCCGGCACGGACGTCGGTCACACCGACCTGGCGAGCAACCGATCGTGCCACGGATTCGCGGTCCCCGGTCAGCATGACCAGGTTCCTGATTCCCATCCCGCGCAGGCGCTGGAGGGTGGCAGCGGCGTCGGGACGAATGGTGTCTGCGACCGACACGATGCCGGCGATGCGACCGTCCACACCGACGGCCATCGCCGTCTGGCCGTCCTCGCCAGCAGCCGCGACTGCCTTCTCCGCGGCGGAGACGTCCAGGCCGGGGAACTCAGCAGCGAGGAGGGCAGGGCGACCGACCACGACGTGTCGGCCCTGCGTCCTGACGCTGATGCCCTGGCCGGCGACCGGCTGGAACTCGGCCTCTTCGTCGTCGATCGGCAGCCCGGACGCCCGAGCCGCGTCGACGATCGGACCAGCGAGAGGATGACCGCTGCCCACCTCGGCGCTCGCCGCGAAGCGGAGCACGTCCTCGTCAGTGAGTTCGGGATCCAGGGTGGTCACGCCGGTGAGCTGAGGATGACCGTAGGTCAGCGTCCCGGTCTTGTCGAAGGCGATCGTGTCGATGGAGGCTGCGCCCTCGAGGTGTTCCCCGCCCTTGATGAGGACGCCGTCGCGGGCGCCGCGGCCCACACCTGCCACGATGGCGACCGGGATCGAGATCACCAGCGCGCCGGGGCAGCCGATGACCAGCAGGGTGAGCGCCAGCTCGAGGTCGCGGGTGATGAGGCCACTGATGATGGCCAGCAGGATGATGCCGGGCGTGTACCAGGCGGAGAAGCGCTCCATGGCCGTCTGCGTGGCCGCCTTCTCGTCCTGGGCATCCTCGACACGGCGGATGATGCGAGCCAGGGTGGTCTCCCCGCCCACCGCCCTGGCAAGGACACGCAGGTGCCCGCTGGACTGGACCGTTCCGGCATAGACGTCCTCGCCGGCGGACTTGGTGACAGGCAGGGACTCGCCCGTGATGTTCGCCTCGCTGACGAAGGCCTCGCCGGAGAGGACCTTCCCGTCGACCGGCACCACCGCGCCGGCCTTGACGATAACGGTCTCGCCGGGGAGCACCTCGCCTGCGAGCACGTCGACCTCCTGCCCGTCCCGGAGGACGAGGGCCCGGTCAGGGGCGGAATCCACCAGGTCGGACAGGGCCTTCCGCGTCTTGGCGAGGGTCACCTCCTCCAGCGCATGGCCGATCGCGAACAAGGTGGTGACCGCAGCCGCCTCCCAGTAGTTGCGCAGGAAGACCGCGCCGATGGCAGCAATCGTGACGAGCAGGTCGATGCCGATGGAGCGCTGCCGCAGGGCCCGCACCGCACCGTGGGCGATGCGAGCGCCTGCGACCAGTGCGGCGGCGACCATCAGGATGTCGCCGGTCAGCGTCCAGTCCAGGGTGCTGGCCAGGAAGGACAGCAGGATCAGCCCGGAGGCCGTCGCCGAGACCGTCCAGCGCGAATGGGCCAGCCGTTCCCAGAGGTTCCTCGTGGAAGGTGTGGTGGTCATGGTGAGTGCCTCCTCGTGATCGCTGACAGCCTCAGAACGCAGCCGGCGTGGACTCGTAGCCGACCCTGCGGACGGCCTCGACCAGGGCCTGGACGCTCACACGATCGTCGTGGTCGACCTCGATGCGTGCGCTGGCGAACTTCACTTCGGCCTTCTGCACACCCTCGATGCGCATCAGGGCCTTCTCGATCTTCGAGACGCAGGAGGGGCAGGAGAACCCCTGGGCGCGAAGGGTGGTGTGGGTGGTGGTCGTGGTGTTCATCGGTCTTTCCTTTCGTGGGTTCGGGGCCTGGTTGCCTCCGATGTGGACCACGGTAGGAATTCGCGTGCGGTGGCGCCTTGACGTGCATCAAGGGCTCGACCAGGGGTGCAGCGGCACAATGGGGCCATGACTGGAGTTGATCGATGCGTGGCGCAGGTGCCGATTTTCGGGCGGCTGGGTGACGCGGCGCAGGACCAGGTCGCGTCCTTCGCGCGCCCCCGCGAGCTGGATCGCGGTAAGACCCTCTACCGACAGGGGGACGCGGTCGCCCAGCTGTTCATCATCCACCGGGGCACGGCCAAGATGACGCGCCTCCGGGCCGATGGCCAGGAACGCCTGGTGCGCTCGTTGGAGCCGGGCCAGGTGGTGGGGGAGCATGCCTTCCTCAACGGAACTGCACCTGATCACACGATCACGGCGACCTCTCCGCTCCGGGCCTGTGTCTTCGACCATCGGGACATGGTCGGTCTCACGGCTCGGCACCCGGGGATCGCGTTCGCGATGCTGCAGGAACTGAGCCGTCGCCTGTCCGACGCCGAGCACCGGCTGACCGCCATGACGACCAGCGATGTCGGCGCGCGAGTGGCTGACTACCTGCTCACCCTTCCCGCCGGCGGTGGCAGCGAGGATCTGGCCGTGGAGTTGCCGATGAGCAAGCGCGATGTGGCGTCCTACCTGGGCACGACCCCGGAATCGCTCAGCAGGGCACTCGCGAAGCTTGAGCGCGACGGGCTGGTGACGATCGATCGAGCCCGCATCGGCCTGCGTGACCTCGACGCGCTGGAAGCACGCGCAGGTTCCGCCGGGCCCGTCTGAGGGGACCGGGGGAGCCGGTCAGGTGGTCTGGGCGAACACGCCCTTGCGCTGCCAGCGCTGCCAGGTGACCCCACGGCCGGTGGCGAGGCGCTTGAGGCTGCGCACCAGGGCAGTGAACTCCACGGCGTCCACCAGGTAGAACAGCACCCACGCGAAGGGGGCCACCAGCAGCAGGTTGGCGTTCTCACGTCGACGGCAGTCGGTCAGCACTTGGAAGACCACCAGCAGAGTGGTCAACATGACGTAGACGACTCCCGGCAGCAGGTCGTGGGTGACCAGCGCGTACCCCCACATCAGGCTGATCGCCAGCGGTTCCAGGAGCAGGAGGAACTCCAGAGGAGGGCCACCGGCAGGACGAGCATGGTCAGCCATGCCTTCTGTGGCCTGCGGGTGCTGAAGAAGAGGTGCCGGTACTGCAGGAAGGTCAGGAAGCGGCCGTACTTCCAGCGCAGCCGCTGCCGGGCGAAGGCCTTCCACTCGGTGGGTCCCTCGGTGTGGATGACCGCGTCGGGGGCATAGGAGATCCGGTGACCGGCGTCCTGGATGCGCGTGGACATTTCGATGTCCTCGGTGATGTTGCGCTCATCGAAGACGGTGCGGTCCTTCGTGCGGGGCAGGGTGTCGAAGACGCGGCGCCGGTAGGCGGCTGCGGCGCCCCCCACGATGTACATCGACCCCATCAGGGCATCGGCCTTCTTGAACCAGAAGCCGTACATGTACTCCAGCTGCTGGACCAGCCCGATGATGCCCACGGCGTTGCCGATCTTGACGTTGCCAGAGACCGACATGACCGTGGGGTCCTCGAACTGGCGGGCGAAGTGGGTGAGCGCATCGGGGGCCATGACGCTGTCGGCGTCGGTGGTGATGACCAGCTCACCGCTGGCGAGCTCGAGCGCCCGGTTCATGGCGGACGCCTTGCCGCCGTTGGGCTTGCGTTCGTACACGAGACGCGCAGGGTGCCCCGAGGCCTGGTGCTCGGCGACCAGCGCGCGCATCACCTCGTCGGTGCGGTCGGTGGAGCCGTCATTGATGACGACCACCTCGAAATCGGGGTAGCGCGAGTCGAGGATGCAGCGTCGAGGACGCCGCGACGCGACGCTCGGGCGAGGGCGCGCTGACGCTGCCGCCGGCGGGTGGCCATCACAGCCGGGAAGAAGGGTGCCACCAGAATCTGGATGCCGTATTTCACCAAACCGGGAAGGAAGAGGAGGCCAAGCACGATCCGCCACTGAGCGGGCGGGGCATCGGTCGTCAACCGGAGATTAACTCCGGTTGTTGACTGGAGGGAAAACGGAAGATGAACCTGGAGCTGAGATTGTGGGACGATTGCCCCAGCAAGTGAGGTAAATCCCACATGTTTCGGCGGTCTGCGGCCCGGGGGTGGATCAGCCCTCGTCGGGCATCTCGAGCTCGCCCAGGTCGGACCAGTCGTCCTGGGGAATCTCGTAGCTGATGACCTTGGGGCGGGTGTTGACGTACTGGCCCTGTTCCTTCATCGCCTTCGTGAAGTGGGCGGACTCCACGTGCGCCTTGCCCGCCTCGCCGTCCTTGTAGGCCTCGATGAGGATGTACTCGTTGGGGTTGTCAACGCTGCGCGACCAGTCGAACCACAAACAGCCGGGTTCGGCGCGGCAGGCTTCGGTGAACTCACGGGTGAGGTCCATGAACTGGTCGGCATACTCGGGCTTGACGTCCCATTTGACGGTGATGGTGATCATGGGCCCAGCCTGTCATGGTCCTCATCGCTCGGCTGAGGATCCAGCAGTCCGGCAGCCTTGTCTGCCTCGAGTTCACGCTGGTTCTGCTCCGCCTGTCGCTTGGCGAGGACGGCCACGAGCCAGACCAGGCCGAGCGCAGGGGCGGTGGCCACCACGATCAGGACGGCCGTCACGGTGGGGCTCATCGGCGCACTCCTTCTCCGGGATCGGGCGACAGGTGGGTGGCGAGCAGTTGCGCCAGGGACATTGCGTCGCGGCCCTCGAGGTCGGAGACCTGCTTGCGGCAGCTGAAGCCGTCTGCCAGCACGACCGCCTCGGGATGCTCTCGGAGCGCGGGGAGCAGGGTGTGTTCCGCGACCGCCACGGAGGTTTCGTAGTGGCCGATCTCGACACCGAAGTTTCCTGCCAGACCGCAGCAACCACCCAGGGTCACCACCTCGGCTCCAGTCGCTGCCAGCAGTGTCGCGTCGGCCTGCCAGCCCAGGATCGCGGCGTGGTGGCAGTGGGGCTGGGCCACGATCGTGTGTCCGCTCAGGTCCGGTGCCTTCCAGTCGGGGTCGGACGCCAGGAGCTCGGCGAGGGTCCTGATCGCTGCCGCGACCACGGGGACGCGGGGATCGTCCTCGAGCAGCTCGCCGGCATCGGAACGCCACACCGCCAGGCAGGAGGGCTCCATGCCCACGATGGGGGTTCCGGACTCGGCGATGGGCGCGAGCACGTCGAGGGCCTTCCGAAGCTGCACCCTGGCACCGTCGAGCTGGCCGGTGGTGATCCAGGTCAGCCCGCAGCAGGCGTCCTGTTGCAGCACCCGGGGCGCCCACCCGGCACGCTCGAGCACCCGCACCAGACTGGCCAGTTGCGAACCGGCGAAGGCATCGTCGAAGGAGTCCACCCAGATCACCACCGGCCTGCCCCGGGGTGACGTGTGGCGGGCGAAACCGCGACGGGCCGAACGCCCGCGGCGGAATCGCGGCAGCGGTCGACGTCGGTCGACGCCGGCCATCCACGTGGCCGCCCGCGAGAGCCCCGGGACCCGCAGTGTGGCGTTGACCACCCCGCCCAGGCCGGGGACGCGCCCCACCAGGCGCCCCCAGCGTGGCAGCCAGCCCAGGGCGTAGTGGGAGCGGGGACGCAGTCGTCCCTGATAGGTCTCGTGCAGGACACGTGACTTGTAGGCGGCCATGTCGATACCGGTGGGGCAGTCGCGAGCGCAACCCTTGCAGGACAGGCACAGGTCGAGGGCCTCGTGCACCTCGGGGGAGCGCCAGCCCTCGCTGATCAGGGAGCCGTTGACCATCTCCTGCAGGACGCGAGCGCGACCGCGGGTGGAGTCCTTCTCCTCCCGGGTGGCCTGGAAGCTGGGGCACATCACCTGGCCGCCGGCCATCCCGTCGGCGAGGCATTTGCCGACCCCGGAGCACTGGTGCACCGCCTCGACGAAGTGGGGGTCGTTGAGCCGCAGTGGTGAGGTGACGGTGGCAGCGACGCGGATGTCGGCCTCGACCGGGCGGGGATCGACCAACACGCCGGGGTTGAGCAGGTTCTGGGGGTCGAAGACCTGCTTGACCTGGCCGAAGAGGTCGATGGCCTCGGGGGAGAAGAGTCGCGGCAGCAGCGCCGAGCGGGCACGTCCGTCACCGTGCTCACCCGACATGGACCCGCCCAGGGAGGCGACCAGGTCAGCCACCTCCTCCACGAAGGCCCGGTAGCGCTCCGGGCCGTCTGATTCGTCGAGGGGGAAGTCGATGCGGCAGTGGACGCAGCCGTCACCGAAGTGGCCGTAGGGCAGCCCCTCCAAGCCGTGGCGGGCCATGATGGCGTCGAATTCGCGCAGGTAGGTGCCGAGCTTGGCCACCGGCACCGAGGCGTCCTCCCACCCCGGGTAGGCGGGGCGCTCGAGGCTGACGCCGGCCAGGCCCGCGCCGTCCGAGCGGATCTTCCACAGCGCCTTCACGACGGCGGGATCGTCGACCAACCAGGCTTCCAGGGCGGCGGAGGCGAGTTTCATGCCCTCGGCCCGGGCGCGGACCTCGTCAGCGTCCTCACCGACGAGCTCGACGAAGACCCAGCCGTCGCCGGCGGGTAGGTCGGGGACGGCAGCGGGGCCGAACTTGCGGGCCACGACGTCGACGATGCGCCGGTCCATCCCCTCGGCCGCGACCGGGCCGAAGGCCGTCAACCGCGCCATGTCATCGGCGGCCTCGGCCATGGTCGGGTACCCCAGTGCCACCATCTGTTTCACCGGAGCATCCGCGACCAGTCGTACGGTGGCGCGGGTGATGATGCCGAGCGTCCCCTCGGTACCGGCCATGAAACGAGCCAGGTCGAACTTCTTCTCCGGCAGCAGCCAGTCCAGCGCATAGCCGGAGCCAAGACGGCTGAAGGTGCCCAGTTCCGTGCGGATGAGGCCGAGATTGGCCGCCACCAGGCCCTCGAGGGGGCGCAGGCTGTGGGGGCATTCTGCCCGCTCGCGATGTGCTGCCTCTGCGGCAGCAGATGGCGAGCGCAGGATCACCAGGTCCCCGGTACCGGTCAGGACCTCCAGTTCGACGATGTTGTCGCTGGTACGTCCGTAGCCCAGCGCGCGGGGGCCGCAGGCGTTGTTGGCGATCATTCCGCCGATGGTGCAGCGCGAGGAGCTCGAGGGGTCGGGTCCGAAGCGCAATCCATGGGGGGCGGTGTGACGCTGCAGCACTTCCTGCACCACGCCGGGTTCGACGGTGGCCGTCCGGGCGACGGGGTCAACCTCGAGGACGCGGTTGAGGTGGCGCGAGACGTCAATCACCAGCCCCGGCCCGATCGCATTGCCCGCGCACGAGGTTCCTGCCCCGCGCAGGGTGATGGGGACGCCGGCGGCCAGGGCGGCACGCGAGATCTCCACGAGCTCCTCGCGGGTGCGGGGGAAGGTGACGCCCTCGGGGACCACGCGGTAGATCGACGCGTCGCTGGAGAACATGCCCCGGGTGAGGCTGCTGGCGTCCACCCCGAACCGCTCGAACAGTGCAGCAGTCGGCGCGGGAACCCTCACATCACTCACCCGGGCAGTCTCTCACGGACTCAGAGGGTGGTGCTGGCCTGCTTGTCGCCGGCGAACGCCTGCACAGTGATGGCCTTGGGGTTGGCCGAGGGGGTGACCAGGATGCGGTCGAGGGCGTCCGGCTTCACGCCCAGCTTGCTGGCGACCTGCTCGATGCCCTTCACGATGGTCTCTCCCTTCAGCGTGGCCAGGGTGAGCTGGCGTCCGGCCGGGGGAGGGGTCATGGCGCAGTCGGCGTAGTCGAGCACCAGGCCTGCTGCGCCCGGCTTGATCCAGCGGGTGGAGGTCTGTGCGCATTGCTGGGTTGGGTTCACCGCAGGCTTGGCGGGGGCAGTGACGATGGCCAGCGGCTGCTCACCCTCGGTGGCTGGCTTGGGCTGGAGCTCCAGGGAGGCGATCGCGGCACCGTGCATGGTCTTCGCCTCAGCCAGAATGGTGTCCACCGATGCAGCGCTGACCAGGCTGGACAGTTCCTGGACGGGCTTGCCGGCCAAGGTGGTCTGCTTCACGTCCAGGCGGGTGGTGGTGGCCTCGCAACCCAGGCGCTGCAGGAAGGCCCCGGTGGAGGTGACGGTCAGGCGTCCGGTGGCCTGGGCCTTGCCGCAGCTGGCCTGCTGCTCGTTGAGCGCCTTGCCGAACTCGGCGACGGGCAGCTTGTCCAGGGGCAGGAACTTGCGGTGGTCCTGGAAGTCGTCGTAGGAGCGGTAGGCGAACTCGCCCTTCGCTCGTCCGGCGCCATTCATGATGGTGCGCCCCTCGAGGTAGGTGAGGGTGATCATGGGCCCGACCGCGTCGATCTCGGCGAAGGCCTTCTCCCCGGACGCCTCCGCGATCTGCTGGATCTGGGTCGTGTAGTCCAGGGCGGAGGACTGCGATGCCGACCCGCCCGTGCTGGAGCCCGAGGACGCGGGCGTGGACTCACCGGCGCAGGCTCCGAGGGAGAACGCGAGGGAGGTGGACAGGAGGCTGGCGGCTACGAGATGGCG
Source organism: Aestuariimicrobium sp. p3-SID1156 (assembly GCF_025144225.1). Taxonomy (GTDB): domain Bacteria; phylum Actinomycetota; class Actinomycetes; order Propionibacteriales; family Propionibacteriaceae; genus Aestuariimicrobium. Next base: position 35,790 of record NZ_JALXXB010000008.1, on the reverse strand, counting down.
ACGATTCACGTCGCACCATGTTATCGGGGCCGGCTCATGCGATCGAATCGGCGGCGGCCTGCGCCTGGCGGCCGGTTCGCGCCTGGCGGTCGGCGTGGGCCATCAGCACGGCGTCCATGACCCGCCCCAGCGCCTCGAAGTCAGCCGGGTCGGCAACATCGACGAAGCACTCGCGGACCGCGTCCACGTGGCCGGGGGCAGCAGCGAGGAGCAGCGCATACCCCTCGTCGGTCAAGTGGGCCCAGACGCCTCGGCCATCACCCTTGCAGCGACGGCGCACCACCAGGCCGGACTTCTCCATCCGGGTGATGGTGTGGGTGAGTCGGGAACGGGACTGGTCCACCTCATCGGCCAGCTCGGACATCCGCATCTCACGATCGGGCGCTTCGGAGAGCCGGACCAGGATCTCGTACTCGGACAGGTCAAGTCCGGTGGAGCGGAGTGACTGGGAGAGGTGGGCGTCGATGCGTGCGACACCAGCCAACCAGCTGCGCCACACACGCTCCTGTTCGCCGGTCAACCAGCCGCGGGTCGGTTCCTCGGCCGCCTTCACCCCGCTGCGGGCGTCTGGTGAGGTCTCATCGGCCAGCATGGGACAAGATTATCCTGCGCCCGAAGGCATTCTGTCAAAGGGTGCCCTAAGTCGAGGTCGGAGGAGAAGCATGCAGCACTGGTTCGAACGGGCGGGGCTCAGGGTCGAGCGGGAGGGTGAGGTGTTCACCACAGAGATCCCGATTCGGTGGAGCGACCTCGATGCGCTGGGGCAGGTCAACAACTCCACCTACTTCGACTACCTGCAGGATGCGCGCGTCGATTTCCTGCTGGATGGCGGGATCACCCAGATGCTGGAGCAGGGTGTCCTGGCAGTGGGCCACACCATCGCCTATCGAGAGCCGATGCGCTGGTCGAGCGAGCCGGTGCAGGTGCACGTGGTGATGCTGGATCGTGGCGCAGCCAGGTTCCGGGTGGGTTATCTGGTCACCCACGACGAGCAGCTCTGCGCCATCGCGGCCTCGACGCTGGTGCCCTACGACATCGCGGCCCAGCGGCTGCGTCGGATCACCCCGGAGGAGGCGGCCCACTTCGACAGGTTCACCTGGACGGTGGAGCGGCCCTTCCGGGAGTTGCCGCGCCCCTCACTGCAGGGGCGTGGGCTGGAGCTGCCCGTCCTTACCCGGTGGTCCGACATCGACGCCCAGCACCACGTCAACAATGTGCGGATGCTGGACTACTTCCAGGAGGCGCGGATCGTGCTTGCGGCTGCCGCTGACCCGGACGCCCTGCCCTGGGTCATCGCCCAGCAGGAGGTCGAGTACGTCAACCAGATGCGTTTCCGCCGCGACCCCTACCGGGTCACCACGGCGGTCACGCATCTGGGACGCACCTCGCTGGCCGTCGCCTCCGAACTCGTCGAACCCGATTCGGGCACGCTGATCGCGCGCTCCCGGATGGCCCTGGTGCGCGTGGACGAGCAGGGCCATCCGATCCTCATCCCGGACGCTGTGAGGTCGTCGCTGGGCGACTACCTGCTTCCCGCCGAGAGCTGAGCCCGAGGGCGACCGGGCGCTCAGTCCAGCTGCAGCCAGACCGCGGCGTCCTGGGGGAGCAGCACCTGATCCTCCTCCACCAGCAGGTCGGCGCTGGCGACGATGACCTCATCGGCCACCGGCACAGGCTCGGGGCCGTAGTTCACCACGCACCGGAACAGGTCGCCGCGGGTGAAGGAGAGCACCTGCTCGGGGGATTCGTCCCATTCCATCGGGCCCTCACCGAGGGCGACGTTGCGGCGCCGCTCGTCGAGCAGCGTCCGGTAGAGCTCCAGCACCGAGCCGGGGTCCTCCCCCTGGGCCTCGACGCTCAGCTCGCTCCAGTGGGCCGGCATCGGCAGCCACGGCTCGGCGTCCTGACCAAACCCGAAGGGAGGTTGGGTCCCGGACCAGGGCATGGGGACGCGGCAGCCGTCACGTCCACGAATGGTGTGGTTGCTGCGCAACCAGATCGGGTCCTGCAGGGACTCCTCGGGCAGGTCCTCAACCTCTTCCAGACCCAATTCCTCACCCTGGTAGACGTAGGCGCCACCGGGCAGCGCGAGCATCAGCATCGCGGCCGCGCGGGAGCGGCGGCGTCCCAGTTCCACGTCAGTGGTGGCCCGGGCGAGGCGCTCGCCCAGGTGGGGATCGAAGCGGTCCCGGCCCCTGGTGAAATCGAGCCCGGAGGGGTCCTTGCCGAAGCGGCTGACGGTGCGGATGTTGTCGTGGTTGTTGAGCACCCAGGTGGTGGGGGCACCGACGGTGGCGTGCTCGGCCAGGCTCTGGTCGATGACCACGCGCATGCTGGCGGCCGACCATTCGCTCTCGAGCAGCTCGAAGTTGAAGGAGGTGTGCAGCCGGCCCTCGGCGAGGTACTTGATGCGGCGGTTGCCCGGCAGGTAGGCCTCGGAGACGAAGACGCGCGGGCCGAGGTCGCTGTCGGCGTATTCGTCGGCCACCGTTCGCCAGCGGCGCTGCAGGCCCTCCATGGCGGGCATGTCCCAGATCGGGGAGCCCTCGTACTTCGACACCGTGCCCAGCCCGGTGGCGGGGTCGACCCGCGCGTCAGGGAACTCCTGGTGCTTGAACATGGCGTCGGCCACGTCGATGCGGAAGCCGTCGACACCTCGGTCGAACCAGAACCGCAGGATGTCGTCGAACATGTCGGCGACCCTGGGGTTCTCCCAGTTCCAATCCGGCTGCTCGGGGGCGAACAAGTGGCAGTACCACTGTCCGGGCGTCCCGTCGGCTTCGGTGACCCGATGCCAGGCGGGGCCGCCGAAGTGGGCGCCCCAGTTGTTGGGCGGAAGTTCGCCGTTCTCGCCGGCGCCGTCACGGAAGATGAACATCTCGCGTTCGGGCGACCCGGGCCCTGCGGCCAGGGCAGCCTGCCACAGCGGGTGGTCGCTGGAGCAGTGGTTGGGGACCAGGTCGATCAGCACCCGCAACCCACGCGCATGGGCCTGCGCGATGAACTCATCGGCGTCCGCCAGGGTGCCGAAGTCGGGGTTGATGTCCTTGTAGTCGGCCACGTCGTAGCCGCCGTCGTGCAGCGGGGAGGGGTACCAGGGGGAGACCCAGACCGCGTCGACGCCCAGCTTCTCGAGGTAGTCCAGGTGGTCGGTCATGCCCCGGACGTCGCCGGTGCCGTCGTTGTTGGAGTCGGCGAAGCTGCGCGGGTAGATCTGGTAGACGACGGCCGAGCGCCACCAGTTCTGGTCGGTCAGGCGTGGGTGGAGCATGCTGTCCCTTCGAGGTGGGGGATGTTTGTTGCGCTGAGGAACTATCTTCGTTCGACACTACCCGCGCCATGACCGGTGTGCTCGACCCGCCCGCCATGAGCGGGAGGGCCAGCTGTCAGTGGGTGTCCTCGGCCTCGACCTCGGTACGGTCGCCCGACCACAGGGTGTGGAAGGTGCCCTCCGCATCAACCCGCTGGTAGGTGTGGGCGCCGAAGAAGTCGCGCAGACCCTGGGTGAGAGCAGCGTTGAGGCGGGGGGCGCGCACCATGTCGTAGTAGGACAGAGCGGACGCGAACCCGGGGATCGGGACTCCGGCCTCGCTCGCCCGTGCAACCACGCGTCGCCAGCTGCCCTGGGACTTGGCCAGGCCATCACGAATCGTGGGCGCCTCCAGCAGGGTGACCAGGTTGTTGGCGGCGTACTCGTTGCTGATGCGATCGAGCAGCTTGGCGCGGATGATGCATCCGTCGCGCCAGATCCTGGCGACGGCGGCCACGTCGATGTCCCAGCCGTACTGCTCCCCGGCGACCTTGATCTCGTGCAGGCCCTGGGCATACGCGACGACCTTCGCGCACCACAGCGCCTGGCGAATGTCGTCGACGAACCGGTCACGGTCGTCCACCTGGACGCTGCGATCCGGTCCCTCGAGGGTCTTCTGCCCCGCCTCGCGCAGCTCCGGGCTCGAGGACACGGCGCGCGAGAAGACCGCCTCGCCGATGGTGGACACCGGCACGCCGAGGGTCAGGGCCTCCTGCACGGTCCAGGTGCCGGTGCCCTTCATCCCCGCAGCGTCCTTGATCACGTCCACGAGCGGCTGGCCGGTGCGGGCGTCCACCTGGCGCAGCACCTCGGAGGTGATCTCGATCAGGAAGGAGTCCAGGTCCCCGGTGTTCCACTGCGCGAACACGTCAGCGGCCTCTGCTGCGCTGAGCCCGACACCCTTCAGCAGCTCGTAGGCCTCGCCGATGAACTGCATGTCGGCGTACTCGATGCCATTGTGGACCATCTTCACGAAGTGGCCCGCGCCATCTGTGCCGATGTAGGTGCAGCAGGGTTCGCCCTCGACATGGGCGGAGATGTCCTCCAGCATCTTCCCCACATACTCATAGGAGTGCTCCGAGCCACCGGGCATGATCGAAGGGCCTTCCAGCGCTCCGGTCTCACCGCCCGAGATGCCACACCCCACGAAGTGGATGTCGTGCTCGCGCAGTGCCGCCTCGCGGCGGCGGGTGTCCTGGAAGAAGGCGTTGCCCCCGTCGATGAGGATGTCGCCGGGTTCCAGCAGGGGGGTCAGCGTCTCGATGGTGGCATCGGTGCCGGCGCCGGCCTTCACCATCATGATGATGCGGCGCGGCTTCTCCAGCGAGGCCACGAAGTCCTCCACCTTTTCCGAGGCCACGAAGTTGGCCTCCGGGAAAGCCTCCTGGACGCCCTTGGCGCGGGCCCAGGTCCGGTTGTAGATGGCGGTGCGGTAGCCGTGGTTGGCGAAGTTGCGGGCCAGGTTGGAGCCCATCACCGCCATGCCCACCACGCCGATCTGGGCAAGCTCAGGGCCCTGCCCGCCACCTTCGGCAGTTGCGTCCTCGCCGGGGGTCTCCGCCGGGTCCAGCGGAGGAGCCATCTTCTGCTCCTCCTCGCGAGGGGGACGCTGGCTGTTCTGGTCGTTCATGGATCTCTCCCACTCGTCGGTCTCGCCTCCATCCAACCGCGTCAGACCCGTTCACCGTGCGCCGTCCCAAGAATCCGCGCCCACCCGCCCACCCCAGGCGGCAAAGACGGGATGGGCGGTAGCCTCAACGGGGAAACGGCCCACCAGCGGGCTGCTCCGGGGAGGTTCCATGTCCGTCGCACCCATCGTCGAACTCATCCGCGCCGACATCGTGGCCGGACGCGATCCCGGTCCCGACTTCACCAGGCGTTTCGACGAGCATTTCCCGCGTTTGGCGGAGGAGTTCCTCACCGTCTACGGCGACCGCCCCGATTCCCTGCTCCAACTGCGTGCCCTCGCAGAAGACCTGGCCACCTGCTGGGCGGAGCGTCCCCAGGCCCTCAAGGAACTTGACAGCCAGCGAGAAGCGCAGCCCGACTGGTTCCTGTCCCACGACATGGTCGGCGCGATGGCCTACGTGGACCGGTGGGCCGGTGACCTGCAGGGGGTCCGGGAGCAGATCGGCTACCTGAAGGACCTCGGCATCACCTATCTGCACCTGATGCCGCTGTTCGCCGTGCCCGAGCCCGAGAACGACGGAGGGTACGCCATTTCCTCCTATCGCGACGTCCGCCCTGACCTGGGGACGACCGACGATCTCACCGCGCTGGCTGCCGACCTTCGAGAAGCCGGCATCAGCCTGTGCCTGGACCTGGTCTTCAACCACACCGCCAACAACCACCCCTGGGCCCAGCAGGCCGTCCGCGGCATCTCGCCCTACGACCAGTACTACTGGATCTTCCCCGACCGCACCATGCCCGACGCCTACGAGGCCACCGTGCGCGAGATCTTCCCCGACAACCACCCGGGAGCTTTCGTCCCGCTCAAGGACGCCTCCGGCGAGCCCGATGGTCGCTGGATCTGGGCCACCTTCCACGACTACCAGTGGGACCTGCGCTACGAGAACCCCGAGGTCTTCCGCGCGATGGCCCGCGAGATGCTGGCGATCGCCGCCATGGGCGTCGAGGTCATGCGCATGGACGCCGTCGCGTTCATCTGGAAGCAGCTCGGCACGCCGTGTGAGTCCCTGCCCCAGGTCCATCGGCTGCTGCGCGCCTTCAACGCGATCTGCCGCATCGCCGCGCCGGCGGTGGTGTTCAAGTCCGAGGCGATCGTGCACCCCGACGAGGTGGTCAGCTACATCTCCCCGGAGGAATGCCAGCTCGGCTACAACCCGCTCCAGATGGCGCTCACCTGGGAGGGCCTGGCCACCACCCGCCCGACCCTGCTCGCCCAGGCCCTCGAACGTCGCCACGCGCTCCCGGCCGGGACGAACTGGGTCGACTACGTCCGCAGTCACGACGACATCGGCTGGACCTTCGCCGACGAGGACGCCGCCGAGCTGGGCATCAATGGTTACGACCATCGCCGCTTCCTGAATCGCTGGTACACCGGACGCCACGAGGGCTCGTGGGCCAGGGGAGTGCCCTTCCAGGAGAACCCGCGCACCGGCGACTGCCGCATCTCGGGCACCACCGCCTCACTGCTAGGTCTCGAGCAGGGTGACGAGCATGCCCTGGCACGCATCCGGCTGGCCTATGGCATCGCCATGCTCACCGGTGGTATCCCGCTGGTCTACCTGGGTGATGAGGTGGGCCAGCTCAACGACCCCAGCGATCCGGCCGTCGCGCACGACACCCGCTGGGTGCATCGCCCACGGCGTCCCGCGGATCGCTACCTCGAGGCCGGCTACCCGACCAGCGAGGCCGGGCAGGTCTTCCAGGCGATCACCTCACTGATCGACCTGCGCCATGAACACGCCGAACTGGGCGGCAACGAACTCGGCACCTTCGACGCGCACAACGACCATGTGCTGGGCTTCACCCGCGGCCCGCTGTTGGTGCTGGCGAACTTCGCGCCCCGTGCGCAGCACATCGCGAGCGACGTGTTCTCGGCTCGGGCGGCCACCGAGACCGACCTGCTCACCGGGCGCGAGGTCGAGGTGGGCGAGGGGCTCTGGCTCAACCCCTACGACCTGCTGGTGCTCAACGGCTGAAGGTCTGCCGGCCCCGCCAGAAGGTCGCGACCACCGGGTCGGGCAGGTTGCGGCCGTGGTAGGGGTTGTTGCGCCCCTTGGACAGCGCCTGCTCGCGGTCGACCAGACTGCGGGCAGCGGGGTCGACCAGCACCAGGTTGGCCGGCTCGCCCACCGCCACCGGACGCCCCTGGTGGGCGAGGCGACCGATCTGCGCGGGCCGGTGGCTCATGCGGTCGGCGAGCCCTGACCAGCTCAGGCGTCCTTGGTTGATCATGGTCTCGATGACCACCGACAGCACATGCTCAATGGCCACCATTCCAGGCTTGGCTTCGGGGAATGGCTTGTCCTTGTCCTGCTTGCGGTGTGGGGCATGGTCGGTGGCGACGATTTCGATGATGCCCTCGGCCAGTGCCTGGCGCACCGCCTCGACGTCCTCGGGGGAGCGCAGCGGGGGGTTGACCCTGTAGGTGGTGTCGCCGGTGCGCAGCTCGTCGACGGTGAGCAACAGGTGGTGGGGCATGACCTCGGCGGTGACCCGGACCCCGCGCGCCTTGGCCCAGCGCAGCACCTCAACCCCCTCGGCAGTGGAGACATGGCAGATGTGAAGTCGGGCCCCGAGGTACTGGGCGATCTGGACGTCGCGGGCGATGACGACTGACTCCGCGATGGTGGGCCAGCCGACGTGGCCGAGCTCCTCGCTGACCGGGCCCTCGTGGCAGCAGGCCGAGGAGCCAGCCAGGGTCTGGTCCTGGCAGTGCTCGGCCAGCACGCCGTCGAAGGGCAGCAGCTGCTCCATCGCAGCCCGCACCAGTCCGGCGCTGGGCACCGAGAAGCCGTCATCGCTGAACACGGTCACCCCGGCCCTTGAGTTCATGCCGGCAATGTCGGAGAGTTCCTCACCGGCCAGTCCCTTGGTGACCGAGCCGATCGGGACCACCTCGGTGCTGGCCCCGGCGGCCAGCCGACGGACCTGCTCGGCGCGCTCGGGGGTGTCGGTGGCGGGGTTGGTGTTGGCCATGGCGAAGGTGGCGGTGAACCCGCCGCGGGCGGCGGCTGCCGTGCCGGTGGTGATGGTCTCGGCCTCCTCACCTCCCGGTTCGCGCAGGTGGGTGTGCAGGTCGACCAGTCCGGGCTGGGCCCGCAGGCCTCGGGCGTCGATGCGCTCGGCGCCGGTGGGTGCCTCCTCGACGAACACGCCATTGCTGATGTGCAGGTCGGTGGTGCTGCCGTCGGGCAGGGTGGCGCCGATGATCGTCCAGGTGGTGCTCATGCTCGTCCTCGTCGTTGGGGTCCCGATCATCCTAGGTCAGGCCCGTCACCCCCGATCACGGCGACCGGGGGCCACGGGAGGGAGCTCAGGAACCGGCGAGGTCGTGGGCCTCTGCGAACCAGTTCTCCATCCGCTCGTAGACGTCCAAGAACAGTGCGTACGGTTTGCCGTAGGCTTCGTGGGCCGCTGCATCCGGAAGGACGTCGGCGTCGCGGCTCGACATCCGCTGGGCGATCGAGAAGTCCTCGAAGACACCGACACCCACCCCTGCGACCACAGCGGCGCCGATGGCATTCGCCTCGTCGATGATGTTGCGCGGAGAGATGGGAACGTTCCAGACGTCGGCAAGGATTCGCTGCATCACTGGCGACTTGGCGAGCCCGCCGATCAGGTCGATGTGCTCGACCGTAACTCCGGCGTCGTAGAAGGCACCTAGCCCGGTGTTGAGGTTGAACGCCACGCCCTCCAGGACTGCCCGCATCATATGGGCCTGTTTGTGGTCCATGTGCAGTCCGGCGAAGACGCCTCGGGCCAACGGATTCCAGTGCGGCGAGCGTTCCCCGATCAGGTACGGCAGGAAGAACAGGCCCTTGGTGGCCGCCTCCACGGCTGCGGCCTGCTCGAAGAAGTCCTCGTAGCTGGAACCGCCGGACAGGACTTCCATGCCCCAGGACGCAGACGCGCCGCCAGCCTGCATGGTGGCGGTGGGGACGAATTGACTGGGCACGACATGGTTGAAGGTCATGGAGCGCATCTTCGGATCCAGCAGCGGGCGGTTGCTCGACAGGGACACCCAGGACGAGGACCCGAGGTAGCAGTAGGCGCCTGAGGTCGCATCAATCACACCAGCTCCGAGGGCTGCCATGGGGCCATCGCCGCCACCCATCACAACGGGGGTGCCCTCGACCAGACCGGTCTCACGCGCGGCTTGCGCAGTCACCTTCCCCACGACTGCAGTGGAGTCGACCACCTGCGGGAACAGCGAGTGGTCGAGTTCGGCTGCATCGATGATGTCCCAGGCCCAGTCGCCCGTGTTCTGGTCGAAGGCATTCGTGGAGGAGGCGTCGGAGGGGTCAGTCGCCAGCTCGCCGGTGAGCTTGAGGACCACGTAGTCCTTGGCAAGGCAGAAGCGCTTCATGCGGGAGAAGTTCTCCGGCTCTCGGTTGCGTAGCATCATCAGTTTGGTGAGCGAGTACGTGGGATTCAGTCGATGGCCGGTGACCTGGTAGCACTGCTCCATGCCATAGCGCTCGACCAGCTGGTCGCACTCCTTGGTGGATCGGGTGTCTGCCCAGATAATGGCAGGGCGTGCCGGGTCCCCCTTCTCGTCCAGGGGAACTGCGCCCATCATCTGCCCCGAGAAGGACACGCCTTCGACGTCGCTGGCCGCAGTGTTCGTCTCCTGGAGCAAGGCGCGGGTCGCCTGACAGACCGCATCCCACCAGTCCTTCGGGTTCTGCTCGGCGCGTCCGTCGGTGCCCCAGTCGGCTCCGTAGTTGATGGTTTTCGACGCGAGCATGCGGCCGTCGTTATCTACGAGAGTGGCCTTGTTGCCGGTGGTTCCCAAGTCGTGGGCGATGAGCATGTCAAACTCCTTTGTCTGGATGGGCTCGATGATTGGTCGGAGAGGTATTGGTCAGGCGCGCAGCTGTTCCACGAGCCTGATGCCGGCGGAGGTTCCGATTCTCGTGACACCGAGATCGAGATAGGCCCTGACGTCGTCGAGGGTGCGGATGCCTCCGGCAGCCTTGATCTGGACGGAGTCTCCGACGACGTTGCGCATCAATTCGACGTCGGCGAGGGTGGCCCCGGACGGGCCGAAACCGGTGGAGGTTTTGATGAAGTCAGGGCGGACCTCGACAGCAATCTCTGCGAGTCGGCGCTTCTCGTCGTCGGTGAGGTAGCAGTTCTCGAAGATCACCTTGCAGGTGACGGAATGCTCCCGGCAGAGCTCAAGAATGCGCTGCATCTCCTGGCGCACGTAGTCGTCATGGCCGGCCTTCAGCGCGGTGATGTTCACGACGTAGTCGATCTCTCCGGCTCCGCATGAAATCGCCTGACGGGTCTCGGTCACCTTGTCCTCAATTGTTGTCTGGCCCAAAGGGAACGAGATCGCTGCCCCGACCTTGACTCCGCTCCCATCCAGGGCTCGGGCGCAGTGGGCGACAGGGTAGGGGTTGATGGCGACCGTGGCAAAGCCGTAGCTCTTGGCCTCCTGGCACAGCCTGTCGAACTGTTCCAGGGTGGCATCGGGCTTGAGCAGCGTGTGGTCGATCATGCCTGCCAAGGTGGTGGGTGTGAGATCCATGGGTGCTCCTTGTACGTACAACTATTTGTACGTACAACTTACGCCATAGATGTTCTCCTGGGAAGAGGGGGTCAGACCGGTTCCACGTGGCCACCCGAATGGGGGTGCTTGATCTCCACAACGAAGCGGGAGCGGTCGGCCCGATGCCACGCGGTGAACACGTCCACAGGGCGAGCCGAGGGATCTCGCCCCACCGATCGCAGGACGAGGAGCGGATCGCCGACGGTAACCTCGAGGTGACGTGCCAACTCCGCGTCGGCGCGGTCTGCCTCCACGCTGCGTGAAGCGCTGGTGACCATGAGACCATACTCGTCGGCCAGGAGCGCATAGAGAGAACCTCGCGAGAGGTCATGGCGGAGGATGCCGGGGACCAGGGGGGCAGGGACCCATGACTCGACGTAAGTCCAGGGTGCGCCATCGATGAGACGAATGCGCCGCAGACGGACGCAGGGCGTCCCCCGGTCGAGCTCCAGCTGGTGGGCAACCCACTCGGGGGCCGGGACGGCAGCATGCGACAGCACGCGCGAGGTCACTTCCTGGCCGCGGACGGCGGCATCGGCGTGCAAGCCCCTCACGGAGGAGAGCAGACCATCTCGCGGGGTGGCACTGGCGAGAAAGGTGCCACTGCCGCGAACACGCTCGACGATACCCTGGGCCTCAAGCCCGGCCAGTGCCTGTCGCGCCACTGATCTGGCGACGCCGAACTCCTCACAGATCTCGTTCTCCGACCACAGTCGTGCCCCCGGCTGCATCTGGCGGACGCGTACCTCGTCGAGCAGTGAGCGCTGGACCCGGCGGTAGAGGGGCGCATTCGCCTCGCCGGCCAACTCTCGTGGCACCTCAGGCGTCCCAGTCCAGGCGGGCGCTCCAGGGACGCTGCTTCAACGTCGCCCGCACCGAATCCGCCGAGCAGCCCAACGCGGTGAGGAACAGCGCCATTCGCACCTTCAACCCGTTGTCGGTCTGGTGGAAGATCGCCAGCCCCGGCAGGTCATCGACATCGCCGGACAGGTCATAGGAGTCGTGGCGGGAGTCCCGCGGTAGCGGGTGCATGATGATGATCCCGGTATTGCCCGCCTCCTCCAGCATCGCCCGGTTCAGCAAGCTTCCGCGCACCCCGGCGTGCGCCTCCTCGGTCATCCGCTCGCGCTGCACCCGGGTGGCGTAGACGACCTCGGCGCCGGTGACCGCCTCCACCACCGAATCACAGAAGCGGACGCGATGGCCCCGCGCACGGACGAAGTCGGCGATCTCGTCGGGCAGTTCCAGGCCGTCGGGGGAGAACAGCTGGAAGCTCAGGCCCTCGGCGAGCGCGAGCAGTTTCATCAGCGAGTGCACCGTGCGTCCATAGCGCAGGTCGCCGACGACGGCGATGGTGCTCTGGTCGATCACCTCGCCGCGCGCCCCCAGCTCGCGGGTCAGGGTGTAGACGTCCAGCAGGGCCTGGGAGGGGTGCTCTCCGGCGCCATCGCCGGCATTGAGCACGGGCACGGTGGACGCCGAGGCGAACTGCGCCACCGAGCCCTCGTCCGGGTGGCGCACGACCAGCACGTCCGAATAGCCCGAGACCACCCGCGAGGTGTCCTCGATCGACTCTCCCTTCGCCATGGAGGAGAAGGTGAACCCGGTGGTCGTGGTCACCTCACCACCCAGCCGCAGGAAGGCCGACTCGAAGCTCAGCCTGGTCCGCGTCGAGGGCTCGAAGAAGAGACTGCCCAGCACCGCGCCGTCCAGCACCGTGCACACGCTCTGCCGCTCTGCGATCGGGGTGACCAGGTCGGCCAGCGAGAACAGCTGGTCCAGTGAGCTCCGGTCGAACTGCTGCACGCTCAGCAGGTGGCGTCCGGGGCCGAAGGCGGGCAGGTGCGAGTGGTCGTGGGGCACGCGGGACTCCTGGCGAGGGGGCGGATCTGGTCTGAAACTAGCACCACTGGATGAATCAGCTAGTCTGAGCGCCATGAACGCATGGCTCACCACTCTCGAGGTTCTGCCCGGCTGGCCGGAGCCCACCCCTGTGTCCACGATGCACCTGCTGCTGCTGTGCCTCTTCGGACCGCTGCTGGTCGGCCTCGTGATCACGGCCATCACGTGGGCGCCCAAGCTGATGGGCGCGGAGCGCAAGGCGGCCACGGCCGCCGGTCTGGGCGCCAGCCCCCGGGGCACCGTCGACGACGACGCCACTCCGGTTGGCGCCGGCGGCGCGCACGCCGCTCGCCGCTCGATCGAATCCTGACCGAGAAGTCCCTGAACCACCCCACGACAGTGCCCCGCCAGCCTGGCTGGCGGGGCACTGTGGTGTTCTGCTCACTTCGTGGCGGCGCCTGCCTGCTGGCAACGCAGGGCTCGAGCCAGCGCATCGCGGCGCTCGGTCACCGTCCGGCGCACCTGGTCCGAGGGGTTGGTGCGCTCCATCCAGGCGTCCACCTGGTCCACGAAGGCCTGGGGGGCGTCGGCCGGAAACAGGAAGGTGAGCACGGCATTCACCGCCGCATGTCCACGCTGGGGCCAGCCGTCGCGGTCCTGGCTGATGGCCTCGGCCAGCTCGAGGTACTTGTCCTGGTAGGGCTCCAGGAGGTCGTCCTGGTCGAATTGGTTGAACTGCACGCACACCGCATGGTGCGTCCCATTGGGGATGCCCTGCTCGGCGGTGGCCCGGGCCCACGCCTCGGCCTTGGTCTGTGGGTCCTTCATCGCGCTGAGGACGCCAGCGGCCGACTCGGCACCGGAGATGGTGTTGTCGCGCTGTAGTTCGGCATCCACGGCCTGACGGTCGGCTGCTCCCAGACGAGCAAGCGCCGTCAGGATCCTCCAGCGCATGTCGGTGTCGACCTGCAACCCCTCGGGCACCTCCTCGCCGTCCAGCCAGGCCTTGAGCAGGTCGGCCCCTTCGGTGGTCGACACGGCGCCGACCAGGGCATTCGCGAACGCGAGCTGGTGGTCCGAGCCCGGTTCGGCGTCCTTGAGCAGCTGGGCCAGTCCCGCCACCAGTCGTGCCCTGACCTCGGGACGCCGGTCGCGGGCGGTGTACCCCGTCGCTGCGAGGGTCGCCTGACGACACAGGGTCTGGACCGCAGTCAGGTCGGTCTCGGACCCCACGCCTCGCGTGACGAGATCGACGTAGTCCGAGCCGGACATCTCCGCATCCCGACACATGTCCCAGGTGGCACCCCAGAGCAGGGCGCGGGCCAGCGGGTCCTCCAGGGTGTCGATGTGGTGGATGGCGGTGGCGAGGGAGCGCTCGTCGAGGCGTACCTTGGCGTAGCTCAGGTCCTGGTCGTTGAGCAGGACCAGGTCGGCGGCGGGCTGGCCGACGAGCGAGGCGATCGGGGTGCGCTCCCCGTCGATCTCGACCTCGAGGGAGTCGCGGCGCTTCAAGGCCTCGCCCTGGGTGTCGTAGAGGCCAATCGCGAGCTTGTGGCGGCGCAGGGTCGGCCACTGCGGGTTCGCGGTCTGCACCAGGTCGAAGCGGGTGAAGCGGCCCTCCGCGTCCAGGTCGAAGTCGGCGCGCAGGGTGTTGACCCCCGCCTTTTCGAGCCACTGGCCGGAGAACCAGGACAGGTCCTTGCCGGAGGCGTCCTCGAGGGCACCGAGCAGGTCGGAGAGCTGGGTGTTGCCCCAGGCATGGTCGCGGAAGTAGGCGCGCACGCCCTCCAGGAAGGTGTCCTGACCGACGAAGCTGACCAGCTGCTTCAGGGTGGAGGCGCCCTTGGCGTAGGTGATGCCGTCGAAGTTCTGCTCCACTGCGCGCAGGTCGACCATGTCGGCCGCGATCGGGTGGGTGGTGGGCAGCTGGTCCTGCATGTAGGCCCAACCCTTGCGGGCATTGGCGAAGCTGACCCAGGGATCGATGCCGCCGTACTGCTCCACCATGCGACTCTGGGCGTAGTGGGAGGCCCATTCGGCGAAGGACTCGTTCAGCCACAGGTCGTCCCACCAGGTCATCGTGACCAGGTCGCCGAACCACATGTGCGCGAGCTCGTGGAGGATCGTGTTGTCGCGGCCCTCGTAGGCGGCCGAGGTCACCCGGGAGCGGAACAGGTACTCGTCGCGGATGGTCACGCAGCCGGCATTCTCCATCGCCCCGGCGTTGAACTCGGGCACGAAGGCCTGGTCATAGGTGCCGAAGGGGTAGGGGACGCCGAAATCCTTCTCGAAGACGTCGAACCCACGCTGGGTCGTGGTGGTGATGCGCTCGGTGTCCAGATGCTCCCTGACGCTCTGGCGGCAGAGCACCGAGCCGGGGATCTCACCGGCCACCGAGGTGTAGGTGTGGGGCACGACGTGATAGTCACCGGCCACCAGGGCAGTGATGTAGGTCGAGATCGGGGGAGTGGGCTCGAAGGTCCACTGGCCCATGTCCTCAGCGGACTCGACCTCGGTCGGCTGCACCGCCGGGGCGTTGGAGATGACCACCCAGTGCTTCGGGGCGATCACGGTGAGCTGGAAGGTCGCCTTCAGGTCGGGCTGCTCGAAGCAGGTGAACATGCGCCGGGCATCAGCGGTCTCGAACTGGGTGTAGAGGTAGACCCTGTCATCAGCCGGGTCGACGAAGCGGTGCAGACCCTCACCGGTGTGGGAGTAGCGGCAGATCGCGGTGACAGTGAGCTCGTGGGCGCCGGCGGAAGCCTCGAGGGGCAGGGTCGCCCCGGTGAAGGTGGACGCATCCAGCGGCTGCCCGTCCAGGGTTGCCTCGACCACCGAGTCGGCGATGAGGTCCACATGGGTGGGGCGTCCGTCGGTGTTGAAGCGCAGCGTCGTGGTGGACAGGAAGGTGTCGGAGTCGACCAGGTCGCGTCCCGAAAGGTCAACGGTGACCTCGTAGCTGTGGGTGTGAACGATCTGCGAGCGCTCCTGTGCCTGACTGCGGGTGATGTTGGTCATCAAGGTCCTTTCACATGCCCTGGGCTGAAACGCCGGGCTGGTGTTCTTCTCGAGCCTAGAGCAACGGCCTCGTCGCCAACGGATTCAGCCAGTGGGGGCGCTCGATTCGCACACTGTGGTCACAGCCCCTGACTACTGTGGGAACCATGACGACCGATGTTGACTTCTGGTTCGACCCGCTGTGCCCCTGGGCCTGGATGACCTCCCGCTGGATGCTCGAGGTGGAGAAGGTCCGTGACGTGCACACCCGCTTCCACGTGATGAGCCTCTCTGTGCTCAACGAGGGCCGTGACCTGCCCGAGGGCTACCAACGCACCATGGAGCGCGGTTGGCTCGGTGTGCGCACGGCCATCCTGGTGGAGAAGGAACACGGGCAGGAGAAGCTGCGCGAGTTCTACACCGCGCTGGGAACCCGCTACCACCCCCAGGAAGAGCCCCAGACCATCGAGACCGTGAAGGCTGCACTGTCAGAGGTGGGTGCCGATGAGTCCTTGGCTGATCGTGCTGCCGCCTGGCAGCCGGGCGACGAGTCCGACGACATCGACCAGGCGCTGCGGGCCAGCCACCACGAGGGCATGGACCCGGTGGGGGATGAGGTTGGCACTCCGGTGATCCATGTCAACGGGCTGGCGCTGTTTGGGCCGGTCATCTCGCCTGCCCCCAAGGGTGAGCAGGCCGGTGAGCTCTTCGACGGCTTCGTGAAGGTGACCGCCTACCCCGGCTTCTTCGAACTCAAGCGCTCCCGCAACGACGTGCACCCCATCTTCGACTGAGGACGCGCACAGACCAGCGACCCGGACGCTCCCTGCGTCCGGGTCGTTCACGTGGTGAGGCTGGCCGGGTGGCTGGTCAGCGCCGGTCGCGGCCGGGCCCGACCTCCTCGCGGAGCAGCAGCTCCATGCCATTGAGGGTGGACTCGCGCGGCGGGTCCTTGAGCATCGGATCGGCCTTGAGGTAGGCCTTCGTCTCGCGTGCGATGAGGCCCGAGCAGATCAGCAGGCCGATCAGGTTGGGCAGCGCCATCAGGCCGTTGGCGATGTCGCTGAGAGTCCACACGGTGGAGAGCTCCAGGGTGGCTCCCACGAAGACGACCGCGGAGAAGAGCAGGCGGTAGGGGAGGATGCCCTTGACCCCGACCAGGCGCTCGATGTTGCGTTCGCCGTAGTAGGCCCAGCCGAGCACCGTGGAGTAGGCGAAGAAGATCAGCGCCAGGGCCACGATGATGCCGCCCCAGGTGCCGGGCAGGCCGGCGGAGAAACCCTCCGCGGTGAGGGCGGCGCCGGTCTTGCCGCCCTGCCAGACGCCGGTGGTCAGGATGACCAACCCCGTCATGGAGACCACGATGATGGTGTCGATGAAGGTCTGGGTCATGGAGACCAGGCCCTGGCGGACCGGATGCTTGGTCTTGGCGGCGGCGGCGACGATGGCGGCCGACCCCATTCCGGACTCATTGGAGAAGATGCCGCGAGCGATGCCGTACTGGATCGCCTGCGCCATGCCCGCTCCCAGGAAGCCACCCACCGCGGCTGTGCCGGTGAAGGCGTCGGTGAAGACCAGTCGGAAGGCCTCGCCGATGCCACTGGCGTTGATGATCAGGACGATCGTGCCGGCCACGACGTAGAAGATGATCATGGCGGGCACGAAGGCGCTGGTGACCCGCGAGACCGACTTGAGGCCGCCCAGCAACACCAGCGCTGTCATGACGGCCAGCACGGCGCCGACGATGGTCGGGGAGACGTGGAAGGTCTCCTTCATGGCGGCGGCCACCGAATTCGACTGGGTCATGTTGCCGATGCCGAAACTCGCGATGACCGCCGCCACCGCGAAGAAGAGCGCCAGGAACTTGCCGAAGCCGCCTGGGATCGCCTTCTGCAGGTAGTACTGGGGTCCGCCCGAGACCTCGCCGTTGGCGTCCAGGGTGCGAAAACGGACACCCATGAAGGCCTCGGAGTACTTGGCGGCCATGCCGAAGATGGCCGAGATCCACATCCAGAAGAGGGCGCCGGGCCCACCAAGGTGGATGGCGGTCGCGACGCCGGCGATGTTGCCGACGCCCACCGTGGCGGCCAGCGCAGTGGCGAGGGCCTGGTAGTGGGAGACGTCGCCCTCGTCCTCGGCGGCATCGTTGCGACGGAGGAAGGCGAGGCCGAGAGCGGGCCCGAGCTTGGTGAACTGGAGACCTCCGAGCCGGAGGGTCAGCCAGATGCCGGTGCCCAGCAGTAGGGGGATGAGGACATAGGGACCCCAGATGATCTTGTCGATCTCGTTGAGCATCTCGTCCATGGAACTCCTGTCAGGAAGTCCTCCCGGACAGCCGGGCCCGGGAGGGATGGTGGAGGACAGCAGACCAAAGTCCCTAGGGTGGCGGCAAGTGTTTCCATGAAATTGGTCACAGGTCGAAACGTGGCTACGGGGGTCGGGGGCGGCATGATGGGGGATGTGACGCAGAATCCGGAAGCCTTCGAGACCCCCGACGTGACCGCGGACGCGGACGCGAACCAGAACCCGGACCTTCGGCATCGCTGGACCGACCTGGCCGAGCGCATCACTGAGGCGCAGGAGGCCTACTACGGTGCCGACGCGCCGACGGTCTCCGATGCCGAGTACGACGGCTGGTTACGCGAACTGCAGGCGCTGGAGGAGGCCCACCCCGAGCTACGCACCCCGGACAGCCCCACCCAGCAGGTCGGGGCGGCGCACCGGGTGACCGACTTCGCGCCGGTTCGCCACCGGGCGCAGATGACCAGCCTGGACAATGTGTTCAGCCTCGAGGAGCTCGACGAGTGGCTGGCGCGCGTGGAGAAGACCGTCGGCGCGGACGTGGAGTTCCTCTGCGAGCCCAAGATCGATGGTGTCGCGATCAACCTGACCTACGAGAACGGACGACTGGTCACCGCTGCCACCCGCGGGGACGGGCGGGTGGGTGAAGACGTGACCGGCAATGTGCTGGCGATCCCGGGCATCCCCCAGCGGTTGCAGGGCGAGCAGATCCCGGCCCTGGTTGAGGTGCGGGGGGAGATCTTCTTCCCGATCGAGGCCTTCGCCGAGCTCAATGCCTCCCTGGTCGAGGCCGGGCGCAACCCCTTCGCCAACCCGCGCAATGCTGCGGCCGGCTCCCTGCGCCAGAAGGACCCGGCAGTGACCGCGACGCGTCCCCTGCGCCTGCTGGTGCACGGCATCGGCGCCCGGGAGGGCTTCGAGATCGGCACCCAGTCCAGGGCCTACGAGAAGCTGCGTGCCTGGGGGTTGCCCACCTCCGAGCATGTCAAGGTGCTCGACACGATCCCCGAGGTGAAGGAGTTCATCGAGTTCTACGGGGAGCACCGCCACGACGTCGAGCACGAGATCGACGGCGCCGTGATCAAGGTGAACCGCTTCGACCTGCAGAACGAGCTGGGCTTCACCTCGCGCGCCCCGCGCTGGGCGATCGCCTACAAGTACCCGCCGGAGGAGGTCAACACCACACTCCTCGACATCCAGGTCAACGTCGGGCGCACCGGCCGGGTGACGCCCTTCGGCGTGATGGAACCGGTGGTGGTGGCCGGATCGACGGTTTCGATGGCCACCCTGCACAACGCCCATGAGGTTGAGCGCAAGGGTGTCCTGATCGGTGACACGGTGGTGCTGCGCAAGGCCGGCGACGTGATCCCGGAGATCCTGGGGCCGGTGGTGGAGCTGCGCGACGGCTCCGAGACCCGGTTCGTGATGCCGAGCCACTGCCCGGCCTGCGGCGCGGAGCTGCGCCCCGAGAAGGAGGGTGACAAGGACATTCGCTGCCCCAACGCGAGGTCCTGCCCCTCGCAGCTGCGTGAGCGGCTCTTCAGCCTGGCGTCCCGCTCGGCCTTCGACATCGAGGCGCTCGGCTGGGAGGCGAGCATCGCCCTGCTCCAGTCGGGAGTGCTCACCAATGAGGCCGGGTTGTTCGACCTGACTGCCGACGACCTGGTCCGCGTCCCCTTCTTCACCCGTACGGCGAAGAAGACCGAGACCGGGGTCGAGGGGCGCGTCCTGACCGCGAACGGGCAGAAGTTCCTCACCAACCTCGAGCGGGCGAAGGACCAGCCCCTGTGGCGGGTGCTGGTGGCACTGTCGATTCGCCATGTCGGACCCACCGCCGCGCGGGCGCTGGCGACCGAGTTCGGCTCGATGGAGGCGATCCGGGAGGCGTCCACCGAGCGTTTGGCGGCCACCGACGGGGTCGGCCAGGTGATCGCCGAGTCGATCCGGGAGTGGTTCGGGGTCGACTGGCACCACGAGGTTGTCGACCGTTGGGCAGCCTCGGGGGTGCGGATGGCTGATGAGCGCGACGAGTCGATCGAGCGGACCCTGGAGGGTCTCACCGTCGTGGTCACCGGTGGGCTGGAGGGCTTCAGTCGCGATGGCGCCAAGGAGGCGATCATCTCCCGCGGCGGCAAGGCAGCCAGCTCGGTGAGCAAGAAGACCGACTTCGTGGTGATCGGGGCCAATGCCGGGTCGAAGGCCGCCAAGGCCGAGGAGCTGGGGCGTCCGATCCTCGACGAAGCCGGGTTCCTCAGGTTGCTGGAGGGGGGACCTGAGGCTGTGGCCCAGAACTAGAGGGTCTCAGAAGTAGCGGGCGCTGTGCGGGGGCAGGGTGACCTGGAAAAGGGCATCAAGCCTCGCCGCCGCCTCGGGGGAGCCGGTGATGCGGCCGGCGCCGAACAGGGTCAGTGCGTCCACCCCACCCAGGTAGAGCGATCCCAGGGCCGAGACGTCCATCTGCAGCTCGGGCTCACCACCGAACGGCTCGACCTCGGTGACCCCCTCACGGACGCACAACCGCACGATGTCGCGACGCACGAGGCTGGGGTCGTCAATGCCCAGGGTGACCTCGCCATCGTGCTCGAAGCCACGGACGCGCAGAGCCTTCGGGACGTCCAGGATCCGCGTCCACACCCCGTCACGCACATTGGTGACCGTCAGGCGACGCGGGTCGCGCAGCGCCCAGCGCAGGGGTGACTCGACCGAGACCGACTTGCAGGTGGCCTTCGTCAGCAGGTCGTGGTTGCCGATGAAGTCCCAGAAGGCGAGTTCGGCGTTGGCGTCGAGGGCGACCAGGTCGACGACCTTGAGTTCACCGTCCTTGATCGCATAGCTCAGGACGCCGTCGGGTTCGCCGCTGGCGTCGAGGTGTGCGACAGCGCGGGTCCGGGGGTCACGCTTGCCGGTCTCCCAGTCGATGAGCCCGGGGAACCCGTCGAGGTGGTGGGCGGAAGCGCCGTGGGAACCGCGTGTCTGCAGGTGGAAGCGGCGGAACACACCTTCCCAGACCTCGGCGGTGCGCGGGGAGTCAGGGTCGAGCTGGACCACCGGCCCGATCGGTTCGTGGAGCAGCGCGAAGCCATGGCTGATGTCGAGTTCCACAGTGTGGTGGAAGGTTGACACCCCGAAGCCGAAGCGGGAGTAGATGGTGGCCTCGGTGGCGGTGAGGGCGGCCAGCGCCACGCCCTGGTCGCGGATCTCGCGCAGGTTGTCCACCATCATGGTGCGCAGCAAGCCGCGTCGGCGGTCGGTCTGGCGCACGGTGACATCGGTGATGAAGGCAGCGGGCTCGACGTGGCCACCGCCGGTGTTGATGGAGTTGGTCCAGGTTCGCATCGTGGCGACCGGCTGCTCGACTTCACCGACGGTGCTGCGAGGTGGACGTCGCATGGCGCGCAGGACTCCGCCATCCCTGGGCAGGTGATTGCGAATGAGGGTCAGCTGGTCCTCGGTGGGGGCCGGGTCGAGGAAGCCCATGCAGATCGCCTGGATCCACTGGTCGAGGGCCTGCTGCTGCTCAGGGGTGGTGGTGCGGGAGGGGTCCAGCTTCTCAAGGCGGTAGTCGCTCACGTTCCGACCCTATCTGTCACCGCAGGTGGGGCACCTGACAAGATGGGGGCATGCGCGTACACATCGCCACCGACCATGCTGCCTTCGAGCTGAAGGACTACCTTGTCAACGAGCTGCGTGCCCGCGACTACGACGTCGTCGACCATGGGGCCGCCGAATACGAGGCCAGCGATGACTACCCCGTGTTCATCATTCCCTGCGCCGAGGCCGTCGCCGAGGAGCCCGGCTCGCTGGGCATCGTCCTGGGAGGATCGGGCAATGGGGAGCAGATTGCCGCCAACAAGGTGAAGGGGATCCGCGCCGCGCTGGCCTACAACCCCGAGTTGGCCCGTCTGGCCCGCCAGCACAACAACGCCAACTGTGTGGCCCTGGGCGGGCGGATGCAGCCCCTGGAGCAGTCCTTGCAGATCGTGCTGGCCTTCCTCGAGACGCCCTGGCCCAATGAGGAACGCCACGCCCGCCGTGTCGCCATGTTGCAGCGCTATGAGGAGACCGGCTCCATCAACTGAGCCCTCCCTGCAGCGGGACGCCGGTCAGCGGCGTCGTTGGCGGCTTCCCCGCGCCCGCGCGACCAGCGCGTCCAGCACGGCCTCGGCCTGCGTCCTGTCCTCGGGTTTCGGCTTCGACACTTCGCGCCCGCGGACGCCACGGTCCCAGTCGAGCAGCCCGCTGATCCCGTCGCGCCCGAACTCGCGGCGGGGGTGGTCGTGATGCTGCTGGGCCATGCAGGGAAGTGTAGGGGCTGGAATACTGGGCAGACCCAACCCCAGTTCACCCCGAGCAAGACGGAAGGGCCATCCGTGCCAGAGGGACACGCCATCCACCGACTCGCCCACGAGCTCAACGATGCCTTCGCAGGCCAGCGCGTGCACGTGTCCTCCCCGCAGGGACGCTTCGAGGCCTCGGCGGAACTGGTGGATGGTTCGACGCTCCTGAACGCCGAGGCCTGGGGGAAGAACCTGTTCCTCGAGTTCGGAGCCAGGGTCCCCGAGCCGATCATCCACATCCACTTGGGCCTGATCGGCACACTGCGCATCGCGCCACTCTCCCCGCCGGTCGGCGAGGTGCGGCTGCGCCTCACCGATGGACGCCTGGCCGCAGACCTCCGCGGACCCCAGACCTGCGCGCTGGTCAGCCCGCAGCGCCGCGAGGAGATCGTGGCGAAGCTCGGCCCCGACCCGATCCGGGAGGATGCCGATCCCGAGCGCGGGTTCGCGCGCGTCCAGCGGTCGAAGAAGTCGATTGCCACGCTGCTGATGGATCAGAAGGTGGCTGCCGGGGTGGGCAACATCTTCCGCGCCGAGGTGCTCTTCCGTCATCGCCGCGACCCCCGCACCCCCGGTCACCGCATCTCGCGACGGGAATGGGATGCCATCTGGGCCGACCTGGTCGCGATGATGCGCCAGGCCACTGATGATGGACGCATCGACTCGGTGCTTCCCGAGCACATGCCCGAGGCCATGGGCCGCGACCCCCGCGTCGACCCGCACGGTGGCGAGGTCTACGTCTATCGCCGAGTCGGGCAGCCCTGCCTGGTGTGCGGGGACGAAATCCGCAGTGAGATCGTGGAATCCCGCAACCTCTACTGGTGCCCCACATGCCAACGCCGCCACTGATCGACTGGGAGGGGCTTCGGATCAGCCTCGATGCCACTGGCGTGATCGCCCAGGTCGTGGACGAGGAGTCCGGACGCCTCCTGCTTCGGGACCTGGCCGTGGAATTCCCCGCGCCCTGGCAGCGCGGTGAGGTGGAAGTGCTCGCCGGCGAACTGGAACAGCGGTGGACGCATCCCTCGGGACCGACCGCGACGACCCGGATCGTGTTCGAGGAGGCCTTCACGCTGCGGGTCACCGTGCTCAATCGGACGCAGGATGCTGTCGAGGTGCCGGCCCCACGGCTCCGGTTCGGGGCGGACTGGCCGCTGCGTCGCCTGCTGGCCGGTGACGAGGCGTCACTGGGGGTGGACCCCGGGCGCGCGCAGCAGCTGCTGTTCACCCAGTTGCGGGGTCAGGCGGGCCACCGCGACGGGGAGATCCTGCTGACGCCCGATCCGCTGCTGCTCCCGGCGGCGACGGAGGAGACGCCCGGCCAGTTCACGGTCTCCTGGCGGGCCGCGTGGCTGGAGGACCACCGCCGGATCGCCCAGGTGTTGCCGGCCTGGTGGCCGACCACCTCCCTGCGACAGGGTGACGAGCTGGTCCTCCCGATGCCGGATGCGGCGGTGACCAGCGGTGACGGGCTCGAGCTGGTGCAACTGGACGATGCCACCTCGGTGTCATCCCCGAAGCCGGGGCGGTACTCGGTGCAGGTCCATGACCGCCTGGGGACCACGGACCTGGAGGTGTTCTGGGGCGATGACCTCGCGCTGGTGCTGCGGATGGAGGCGGACCGGTTGCTGGAGCGCAGCGACCCCCGGACCTGCGCCCCCTGGGAGGCGTGGACGATGGCCCGCGCCCTCGACGTGGCCGGCTCCCCGGCCCAGGACTACCTGGCAACCGCGGCGGAGGTGAGCCTTGCGCGACTGGGGGCGTCCCACCCCCTGGAGGTGATGGCCGCGAGCGCCTTCATCAGCCGGGAGAACGCGGGCAGCCTGTGGCCGCAGCTGGTCGGGATGTTGGAGCGGATGCCGCCGGGGGTGGGTTCGCTGATGGCGCTGGTCCACGCCCGGTTGGCGGGGATGCAGGTCGGGCGGTCGCCGCGCGGGCTGGGCGTTCCCGGGCTGGGCGCCGCCGGGGTGGTGGCAGGACCCGAAGTGAGCGCGGTGGAGAGGGCGCTGTGCGATGTGGAGGGGCAGCTGGCACTTCCTCCCGAGGAGCCGAGTGAGGAGTGCTGGCGGGTGGCCGGTCTGCTGGGCGCCGGACTCCCCGGCGACACGGTCGGGGTTGTCCGGCTGGCGCAGACCCTGATGGTGACCAGCCTCTTCCCCGAGCACTGGGACCTGCTGGAGCGTTGGCCGGTGCCCTTGCCGGTGGTGCGGCAGCAGGCCGAGCATCGCGTCCTGGCGTGCATCGAGGAGGAGGGCGGTCGGGAGGCGCTGGGCTGGTTGCTGGCCAGCATCTGACGGGCGAGGTCCCCGGGACGCGCCGCCCGTCAGGTCAGCAGGTGGATCTGCTGGCGGACTTGTCCTCGGCGTCCGGGTGGGGCTGGTGGGTCCACTCCGGCGGGACGTCGCGGCCCTCTTCCTCATCCTTCTCCGCGTCGTCAGCGGTCTTCTGGACAATGCCCTGGGCGTGGTGGCTGGGGGCATAGACGGCGTAGAGCTGCATCGGCTCATCGCCGGTGTTGATGACGTCATGCCACATGCCGGCCGGCACCTGAATCGACCAACCGTCGGCGACGTCCTGCTGGAAGTCGAGCTGGTCCTCGGCCGGCCCCATCACGCAGCGCCCCTCACCGGAGTCCAGTCGCAGGAACTGGTCGGTGTCGGGATGTTGCTCGAGTCCGATCGACTCACCGACGGGGATGGACATGAGGGTGACCTGGAGATACTTCCCGGTCCAGGCGGTGGTGCGGTAGTTGGTGTTGTTGACCGTCGCGTCCTCGATGTTGAAGGCGTTGGGATTGGGGCCGTTGTCGACGATGTCCATGACACTTTCCTTCCTTGTCGTGTCTGACCGCGCGTGGCGCGGCGGGTTCCCTTCCACCCTAGGGAGTGGGGGTCGGACTGGGGCTAGATCACCCGAAGACAGCTCGACAGGCCTTCTGCATGGCAGCCACACGTTGCTGCATGGGCCCCCTCGGTGATGGTTGGATCCCAGTGAGCCTCGAGGCGCCGAAATGGGCCGGGAGGGGCTTGCCCTTGTTGGTTCGTCGACTCCCGCGCGGATGCACTAGGCTGTTCAGGTCGCGGAGCGATCCGCGCCGGGGCGTAGCGTAGTGGCTAGCGCGCCTGCTTTGGGAGCAGGAGACCGCAGGTTCGAGTCCTGTCGCCCCGACCAATTCAAGAACTTCGCTCACAAGGCGTTTCTCCTAGGTGACTAGGGGGAACGCCTTGTTTCATTTCTCGGTCCGATGAGCACCAAGGGGCCTCCGAGGGACTTGTGGGGACATCTGAACCCCACGTAAGCCCCACGAAATGGAGGTCATCATGTCCGAGCCCAGTCAGGCGTTGCCCAGGGGGAAAACCGCCCAGGAGCGGGGGAACGCAAGCGCTCAGAGGGGGAACCCAGACAAGCGCGGAAGATCTGTGAAGCGGTCGGCTCGCCGTGGGTTCGGCCAGATTGATCGTCTGCCGTCGGGGAGATACCGAGCCCGGTACAAGGGGCCCGACGGTGTCCTGCGGAGTGCTGACCGCACCTTCGTGGCCAAGATCGACGCCGAAGGTTGGCTCGTCGACGTCGAACGGTCGATCAGCCGGGGTGAGTGGCAGTCCCCGGTGGCTCCCCAGCCCGAGCTGGTGAAGGAGGAGGCTCCGGTCGAGGTCGTGTTCCGAGACCTGGCCCGCGACGAGGTGGCCCGACGTGATCTGACTCCGAGGACGAGGGCTCTGTACGAGAGTCTGTTGGATCGGTTGATCCTTCCCGAGTTCGGGGATCAGGCGGTGGCGTCGATCACGCCGAAGCAGGTTCGCGCGTGGTTCGACCGGATGGGGCCGGAGCGGGCGACGCAACGAAGCCACGCGTACGCGCTGCTCAAGTCCTTGCTGGCGGTGTGTGTGGACGAGGAGTTGATCGTCGCCAATCCCTGCCGCATCCGTTCAGCGGGCCGGCGCAAGACCACCAGGGCGATGCAGCCGGCGACGGTGACCGAGCTCAACCGTGTGGCCGATCGGTTGCCACCGGGGCAGGCACTTCCCGTGCTGTTGGCCGCGTGGTGTGGGCTTCGCGCTGGGGAGGTGCGCGCGCTTCGGGTTGGGGACGTCGACACCGTGACCGGGTGGATCCACGTTCGTCAGGGCGTGACGCGGATCAAGGGGCAGGTGATCGTGGGTCCACCCAAGACACCTGCGGCGATCCGGGATGTCGGAATCCCGCCGCATCTGCTGCCGGCGCTTCGCGAGTGGCGTGCAGGGCTGGGGGAGCGGAGGGAGCGCTCTGCGTACTTCTTCCCTGGTCGCGGTGAGCTGCCGATGAGTGAGAAGGCGCTGCGGTATGCCTTCGACCAGGCACGCGACGTGATGGACCGGCACGATCTCACGTTCCATGACCTGCGTCACACTGCTGCCACCATGGCCGCGCAGAATGGTGCCACGACCGCCGAGTTGATGGCGCGCATGGGGCACACGACAGCCCAGATGGCGATCCGCTACCAGCACGCCAGCCGGCAGCGCGAACAACTCCTGGCAGAGCGGCTGGCCGAGCTGGCCCGCGGTGGCGATGGCGCAGCCGAGTAGGTGTCGATCACGGGAGAGCCCGTGACGGCTTGGGGGGCATGCAGGATCCACGGCGAGAGATTGAGGTCGAGACTGTGCAGTCGGCTGCGCGGCGACTCGGGGTGTGTCCCAAGACGGTGCGTCGGATGATCTCTGACGGGAGACTTCCGGCGTACCGCCTTGGCCCACGGATGCTCCGCCTGGACCCGGCGGAAGTCGACCGCCTCCTCCAGCGGGCGTCCTGACCGCACACACCCATGTCTCTCGGTCCTCCGCCACTTGTCGTCGCGCGTCAGCAGTGTCGGAGCCGACCGTTGAAGGAGTCCGGTGCTGGGTATTCCACCCGACTTGTCCAGATGCGTGTCCCGTGCGTGAGCATTCTCAACTGCCGATGAGCGCGCGATAGCCGGTGGCGAACGTGCGTTGACTTGAAAGATCGTGAGTGACGGGGGAGCGATCCCCAGGTGCGTGAGCATCCGACTCTGCCGAAGGTCGGTCGATTGCCTGCGGGTGACCGGTCTAGGCTCTGCCCATGCAGGAGGACATCGACGCAAGGGTGCAGGCCTACTACGGCTCCGAATTCGATGAGCAGCGGCGCCTCGAGAGGCCGGCGGGCCGGCTGGAGATGGCCCGCGTCCGCGAACTCGTGGCCCCACTGCTGGCGCCGCACTCGACGATCGTTGACATCGGCGGGGGCACCGGCGTGCATGCCCAGTGGCTCGCCGAGGCAGGGCACCACGTCACTGTGGTCGACCCTGTTGCCCGTCACGTCGAGATCGCAGCCCAGATCCCGGGCGTCGAGGCGACCATGGGAGACGCCCGGTCACTGATGCTGGAGAGCAACTCGTGCGACGCGGCGCTTCTCTTCGGACCGCTGTACCACCTTGAGTCGCGGGCCAGCCGTGTCCAGGCACTGCGCGAAGCGGCGCGCGTGGTCCGTCCCGGCGGAACCGTGTTTGGGGCGGTGATCCCCCGCTGGGCCGTCTACACAGACTCGACGACGACGCTGGCCGACGGTGCGAGTGTGCCGGACGAGATCCACCACATCCTGGATACAGGGGAGTCGCATCCGCAGGCCCACTTCCCGGGTGCCCACTTCCACACGTCGACGGAGCTGGCTGCAGAGATGGAGGAAGCTGACCTCGAGGTGGTGCAACTGGCCGCCATTGAAGGCCCCGGCGGTCTCCCGCTGGAGTTCGTCGCCCAGGCGGACGATTCAACGATCGACGCTGCGCTCACCTTGGTTCGAGCGATTGGTCATCTTGAAGGTCCCCGGGAGATGAGCCCTCACCTGATGGGCATCGGGCGGCGCCGCTGACCAACGCCCTGTAATGCCGCGACCGGCAAAGTGCGTGACAGGGCTGATCTGCCGAGAGTCGGTCGATTGATCCGGCGCTGTCGGACCACCGCGCGGCTATAGGGACTGTCCTAGAAACGGTGTAAGTGGCTCCATCGCCCTGCGGGGCAGGAGGAGTCATGATGACCGAGACAACAACCAGCAGCTCGTCGGCCGTGGAATCGGCCAGACTGGACGGCGTGAGCGAACGACCACTAGAGCCGGCCGAGCTCGAGAAGGCCCAGCGTGAAGCGATCGCGCAGATGGTGCGACAGGCCAAGGACGCTGGTATCGCCCTGACCGGCCCCGATGGCCTGTTGAAGGCGTTGACCGGGCAAATCGTCGAAGCAGCACTCGATGAGGAACTCAACGAGCACCTGGGCTATGACAAGCACGACCCCATCGGGCGAGGCACGGGCAATTCCCGCAATGGCACGAGGTCGAAGACGGTGATCACTGACAACGTCGGCGCGGTCGAGATCCAGGTGCCGCGGGATCGCAACGGCACGTTCGAGCCGCGGTTGGTGAAGAAGCGCCAACGCCGTTTGTCGGACATGGACCAGATGGTCTTGTCCTTGTTCGCGAAAGGGCTGACGACCGGTGAGATCGCTGCCCACTTCGCCGAGGTCTACGGCACCAGCGTGTCGAAGGACACGATCAGCCGGATCACCGACCGCGTCGTGGACGAGATGAACGGGTGGATGAGCCGGCCGTTGGAGCCGATCTACGCCGCGATCTTCATCGACGCGATCGTGATCAAAGTGCGGGATGGGCAGGTTCGTAACCAGCCCTACTACGCCGCGATCGGTGTCGACCTGGAGGGTCACAAGGACATTCTGGGGATCTGGCCCGGCAACGGGGACGGTGAGTCGGCGAAGTTCTGGTTCGCCTGCCTGACCGAGTTGAAGAACCGTGGGGTCAAGGACGTGTTCTTCGTCGTCTGCGACGGGTTGAAGGGCCTGCCCGACTCGATCGGGCAGGTCTTCCCGGCCGCGAAGGTCCAGACGTGTTTGATCCACTTGCTGCGCAACAGCTTCGGCTACGCGTCGAAGCGACACTGGCCCGAGATCGCCGTCAACCTCAGGCCCGTTTACGAGGCCCCCACCCCGGAGGCTGCTGAGCGGGCGTTCGCGGAGTTCGCCGAGAAATGGGGCAAGGCCTACCCAGCCATGATCAGGCTCTGGCGCAACGCCTGGACCGAGTTCGTCCCCCTTCCTAGACTACGACGTCGAGATCCGCAAGGTCCTCTGCTCCACGAACGCGATCGAGTCACTCAATGCCCGCTTCCGCAGGGCAGTGCGGGCCCGCGGTCACTTCCCCAACGAGCAGGCCGCGTTGAAGACGCTCTACCTGACCGTGAGATCGTTGGACCCCAAGGGCACCGGACAAACCAGATGGGGCATGCGCTGGAAGCCAGCGTTGAACGCGTTCGCCACCACCTTCGCTGACCGCATGCCCGCGGCCAGCACCCACCAGTAGAAACCGCCACTTACATTTAGCTTGGGAGTGGGCCTGCGAGAGGCCGGGCATCACTTACCGAGACACAATGTGATCTCTGAACAGTGGAGGGTCCTCGCAGGCCTGTGACTGGTCGAGCGGTGTCCCTGTTCGGGAACTTGGAACCACCCATCGTGGGGCGGATTCCTACTTGCAGAATGTCGGCTCTTCAACTTTGAGCCAAATTGAGTCCAGTACAATATTGTTGTCACGATGTCGAGGAGGCATACCGATGAACCCCATCCGCTACCACGATGACGTCGAGGTCCCCGTCGAGAACGAGGCCGAGATCTCCCAGCGAATCGTCGAACGAATGGCCGCCACCCAGGCGGAGAACGCCGACCGTCACCGCCACGCCCACCGCGACGCGCACGCCAAGAGCCACGCGATCATCACCGGGCAACTCACCGTCCACGACGACCTGCCGCACGAGCTCGCGCAGGGCATCTTCGCCACCCCCGGCACCCACGAGGTCGTCGCCCGCCTCTCGTCGGCACCCGGCGACATCCACTCCGACGAGATCCCTGCCCCGCGGGGTTTCGCGCTCAAGATCATCGGCGTGGAGGGCGAGCGCCTGTCCCCCGACCTCGGTGGCGCCAACCAGGACTTCCTCATGGTGAACTTCCCGACGCTCGCGTTCGGCACCGTGACCAAGTACGAGGACATGCTCGACATCCTCGAGAAGAACGCGAGCAACCCGGCCGCCGCGCAGAAGGCGGTCTCCGCCGCCGCCCGGGGCATCGCCTCGATCACCGAGAAACTCGGTCGCACCCCCGGCGCGACCGTCCAGGGCCTCGCGAACGACTACTCCCACATGCTCGGTGAGACCTTCTACACCCAGGCCGCGATCCGTTACGGCGACCACGTCGCCAAGATGTCCCTCGCGCCGACCGGGGAGGTCGCCGAGCTCACCGGCGTCGACGTCGGCGACGACTTCGACGCGATGCGTACCGCGGTCGTCCGCCACTTCATGACCAAGGGCGCGACGTACGAGCTGCGGGCGCAGCTGTGCACCGACCTGAAGACCATGCCCGTCGAGGACGCCGCCGTGCTCTGGGACGAGGACGAGTCCCCGTTCCGCGTGGTCGCGACGGTCCGGTTCGACCGGCAGGACGTGTTCACCCCCGAACGTCGCGTCGCCGGTGACGACCGGCTCGCGTTCAACCCGTGGAACGGCGTCGAGGCGCACCGGCCGCTCGGCTCGATCATGCGCGTCCGCAAGCTCGCCTACGAGTCGTCCTCGCGGCAGCGGCACGACCTCAACGCCGTGGCCCGCCGGGAGCCGGACTCCCTCGCCGACCTCACCGCCTGACCCCTCACCCCCTTGGAGGACCCCATGAACGAGAAGCTGACGTCCGAACAGACCCGCATCGACCCGCGCCTCTCGGAGGAGAGCCGCATGGAGGAGTTCCGCCGCGTGGTCAAGGAGGTCGCGGCCGACGCGCCGACGATCTCCCAGATCGCGATCAACTCCCTGCTCACCGACAAGAACCCGCTCCACGAGGGCACGTACGAGTCGGCCGGCCGGGCCGGTGCCCGCTCCGGCAACGTGTCCGAGCTGACCGCCATCGCCGACCTCAGGCCCGGCGGCGCCGACCGGCTGCGCCGCATCTTCGGCCTCACCGGCGGCGACTTCGACGGCGCCAAGCGCGTCTCGACGCTGCACAACATGCGGTTCGTGTTCCTCGACGACGACACGCGTGTGCTGTTCGCCACGGCCTACGACGGCGACTGGGACACCTACATCGACGACTTCGCGACGAAGATCCCCGAGCTCATGGACCTGTTGTTCGCCAACGTCGAGGGCTGGCCGGGGATCGACTCCCCGAAGGTCAAGGACTTCATCGCCGACCACCAGATCGACGCCGCCGCGTGGTTCGTCGCGAACCCGCAGGTGACGGTCGTGGACGTGCGCCGGTACCAGCGCATGGAGCAGGCCCTGGACACGTTCTTCGACGCGATGGCGGCGAACACCGCGATGGACGCGACGACCCGGGAGGCCCTATCGGCGCTGTCGGACGCGGTGGCGACGCCGCAGGGGGTGGACTACTGATGCCGTTCGAGCACCTCAGGGAGCTGCGCAAGCGGTTCCGTCGGGAGAGCGTCACGCTGCAGCTCGACGACATCCAGTCCCTCATCCTGCGGTCGCGGCCCGAGCCCTACGTCGGGATCCACGCGGGGTTGCGGGTCGACACCCCCGAGGGGGGTCGTGCCCTGCTGGGGCGGCTCGTCGAGTACGTCCCCTCGGCGCAGGACTGGACCGCGGACATGCACGCGTGGACGGGGGTGGCGATCAGCCACGCCGGCCTCAAGGCGATGGGCCTGCCGGAGGAGTCCCTCGCGAGTTTCCCGCTGCCGTTCCGCCAGGGTATGGCGGCCCGCGCGGGCCAGCTCATGGACACGGGCGAGAACGCCCCGGAGACGTGGGAGGAGTTCTACAAGGACGACTCCCTGCACGTCGCAGTGACGATCTACGCCGACTCGGAGGAGTCCCTGGCGGACGCCGTGGAGAAGGCTCTGGGGTACCTGGAGGAGATCGACGGGGTCACCCTGCTCGGCACGCACGCGTTCGGGGCGCCGGATGCGGCCAACCCGTTCGGCTACCACGACTCGCTCAGCCAGCCGCTCGTCGCGGGCGCCGGCGTCGACGCCCTCCCGGGGCAGGAGCGGGCCATCGCGGCGGGCGAGTTCATCCTCGGGGAGGACAGCGAGACGGGTTCGCCCGTCGCCATGCCCTCGCCGGACGTGCTGGGTCGTAACGGCTCGTTCGTCGTGCTCCGCAAGTACGACAGCCGTGTCGGCGCCTGGAACGACTTCCTCCGCGAGCACGCGGAGGAGGACACGCAGGAGTCCCGCGACGCCCTCGGCGCGAAGCTCGTCGGCCGGTGGCGGTCGGGGGCGCCGCTCGTCCTCTCCCCCGAGAAGGACGATGTCGACCTCGGCATGGATCAGTCCCGCAACGACGACTTCGACTACTCCGACGACCGCCGCGGCCTCATGTGCCCCCACTCGGCGCACGTGCGCCGCATGAACCCGCGCGGCAGCGAGCTGACGATCCTCACGGACGAGAACATCCACCGGATCATCCGCCGCTCCTCGACGTTCGGCCCCGAATGGGACCCCGACCTCACCGCCGCCGACGACAAGGACGACGAGCGCGGCCTGTTCTTCATCTTCATCAGCGCCCGCGCCTACGACACGGTCGAGTTCCTCCAGCAGGAGTGGATCAACCGCGGCAACTTCGTCGACCTCGGCACCGAACGCGACCCCGTCGTCGGACTCCACGAGGAACCGGGCCGGTTCACCATCCCCGACCGCCCCGTCCGCAAGCGCGTCGACGGCGTGACCACGTTCAACCGCCTCCGCGGCGGCGAATACATGTTCATGCCCTCCCTCACCGCCCTCCGCTGGATCGCCGACGCGGGCTGGGAGAGCTGACCAGGCCGGCGGATCGAGACCGGCGCTCGCCCGGTCGTCCGCACCGGCGATG
Source organism: Aestuariimicrobium sp. p3-SID1156 (assembly GCF_025144225.1). GTDB lineage: Bacteria > Actinomycetota > Actinomycetes > Propionibacteriales > Propionibacteriaceae > Aestuariimicrobium. Next base: position 2,890 of record NZ_JALXXB010000008.1, on the reverse strand, counting down.
AGCGAGAGGCCCCCTCCCAACCCGGGAGGGGGCCTCTCGAGTCGGAACGCCGTGGCTCTGGGGCCGTCCGCGCCCTCGGACCTCACGAGGGCGAGCACGCGCTCGACGCGCTCAGCCGTGTCGATGGCCCCCCTGCCCCTTCCTCCTCTCCCCCTTTCCCGATGACGTCATCCGGGGGGCGGGGGTCAGGTGGTCGCGAGTTCCAGGACCTGGGCGGCGACCTCGCGCGCGGCGGGGACGGCGGACTCGACGAAGGAGGTGCGGGTGCGGCGTTCGACGAGGTCCTCCACCGTGAGGGCGCCCTCCGCCAGCACGCCGAAGAGCATCTCCGCACCGGTGTAGGCGACGCCCTCGGCGACGGGGCCCGCGAACCGGGGGTACCGACGGCCCAACTCCGCGACACGACCGGCCTCGGTGCCGTAACGGCGCACGAGACGGGTCGGTTCCTCGAGACGGGCCAGCACCTCCCGCGGCGCCGCGCCCACGAGCGGGAGCGTCCTCGTCCGGCACTCCCGGTCCGTCCCGAGACGACGGCAGGCGGCGTCCACGGCGTCCTCGGCCATCGTGCGATAGGTCGTGAGCTTGCCCCCGGCGATCGTCAGGGGCCGGCCAGGTTCGTCGATGAGCAGGTGCCGTCGGGACACGTCGGCGGTCGCGCCCGCCTCGACGAGTGCGCGCTCCGCGCCCTCCGACAGATCCCCCGACGCGCCGTGCTCGCGCCTCTCCCCGAACCCGTGCCTCCCGATCCGCCTCTTCGTCCCTCCCGTCGACCCGCCCGACGGAGTCGGCAGCACCAACGGCCGCAGCCCGGCGAACCGGCCCACCACGTCCTGCCTGGTCAGGGGGCGCTCCAGCGCGCGGTTGATCGTGGCGAGGAGGAAGTCCTCGTCGGATTCCGGCACCGGCGGAGCGATGCCGTCGACCCCGGGAGCGGCGTCGTCGGTGAGGCCGACGAGCACGAGGCCGTCGCTCTGTGGCAGAGCGAACACGAACCGGCCGAAGTGACCCGGCACCGGCGCGGTGAACACGGCGCTGGGACACCCGAGCGCCTCGGCCCGCACGACCAGGTGGGATCCGCGGCTCGGCGAGATCCGCAACGACGGGTCGTGTTCACCGGCCCACACGCCGGTCGCCGAGACGACCGTGCCCCGAGCCTCGACGCTCTCGCCCGTCGTCTCGTCCGTGAGGGTGAGTCGGTCCTCACGCAGGTCGGTCGCGGCGCACCGGGTGAGGACGTCCGCGCCGTGCGCCGCGGCGGTGCGGGCCAGCGCGATCACGAGGCGGGCGTCGTCCTCGAGCTGACCGTCGGTGTAGTAGACGGCACCGCGCAAGGGCCCTACCCCCGGATCTTGGACACGGGGTGTGATTACGCAGCCGTCGGCAGCGTAGCGGTGTTGCCGGCCTCGTAGAGGACCGGCGGGACGTAGCGGCACCACGAATGGCGTCGCTTGGTGTTGTAGCGGACGAGCCACCTGAAGACCTGCCGGCGGCAGACCAGTTCGTTGCTCCAGCAGGCGGCGTCTTGGAGAACCTCGCGCTTCATGGTGGCGTTGAACGACTCGGCCAACGCGTTGTCCGCGCTGGACCCGACGGCGCCCATGGACTGGGTCACGCCGAACTTCTTGCAGAGCTGGGCGTAGTCCTTCGAGCAGTAGACCGACCCGTGGTCGCTGTGAAATACGCTGCCCTCGAGGGTGCCCCGGGTTGCGGCGGCGGCCTTCAACGCGTCCTCGACGAGCTCGGTACGCATGTGGTCAGCGATGGCCCACCCGACAAGCCGACGGCTGTAGCAGTCGATCACGGTCGCCAGGTAGAGGTTCGTGCCGTCGGCGATCGGCAGATAGGTGATGTCGCCGACGTAGCGCAGCCCTGGCGCCGGGGCGGTGAAGTCGCGCTTGAGCAGGTCGGGGTACTTCTGGCCAGACGGTTCGGGGATCGTGGTCCGCACCCGCCGCTTCTTCACATAGCCCCGGATTCCTTGCAGCCGCATCACCCTGGCGACGCGCTTGTGGTTGACCCGCTCACCGGCAGCCGCGCTGTCGCCGAGTTGAGCGTTGAGCTCGGCGGTGATCCGCGGCGCGCCCTGGGTGTTGTCCTCGGCATGGACCGCTCTGATCCGCTCAGCCAGCGCTGCGTCGTCAGCTGCTCTGGCTTCGCGGGCCGGGGCAGCCTTGAGCCAGGCGTAGTAGGACGAGCGCTCGATCTCGACGAGCTCACACAGTCGCTTCACCTCGAAGGTGGCGGAGTTGTCGGCGACGAACTGGAAGCGACTCACCAGCCCGTCTCCCCAGCGAAATACTTGGCCGCCCGCTGGAGGATCTCCCGCTCGGTGGTCAGCTTCGTCGTCTCGACCTCGAGGTCGTTGACCCGGGCCTCGAGCCGGGCGATCTTCTGCTCAGGCGTCTCACCGGCGGGACCCGTAGGGCTTGTCGGCGACGGCTTGGACTGCAGTGGGCTGGAGGTCAATGTCCCGTCAGCGGCGGTCTTCTTACCGGTCCCGTAGACCTCGAGCCAGTGCCGCAGCGTGCCGCGCACGATGCCGGGATCCTCGGCGATGCCGCGGACCGTGGCGCCCGGGGTGGACTCGTACAAGTCGACGGCCTGACGACGGAACTCCTCGGAGTAGTTCTTCCTGGCCATGATTCCTGGATCATCTCGCTTCCCCAGCAGGTGCTGGATTCAGCGTGTCCAAGAACCGGGGTCAAGCCCCGACGTGCGCCCGATCTACACCGCCCCGACCGCGGCCGCGGCCAGGGACCGGTTCGAGGAGTTCGCCGAGAAATGGGGCAAGCCCTACCCGGCGATCGTGCGGCTGTGGGAGAACGCCTGGGCGGAGTTCATCCCGTTCCTGGACTACGACGTCGAGATCCGCAAGGTGATCTGCTCGACC
>NZ_JALXXB010000007.1 GCF_025144225.1 Aestuariimicrobium sp. p3-SID1156 | reverse complement strand
GGGGGGCCGGCGTCGTTGACGGTGGTGGAGGCCAGGTCGTCCCTGCCCCGTGTCGGGGCTGGAACACCAGGAACCCTGCACTCGTTCGATGGAGCAGCCTGGCGCATGGAGGTCAGTGGTTCACTGGTGCCAAGGGGCGGATCTGGAAAGCTGTGGACATGACGAAGGAACTTCGTGTCTGCCTGACCGGCGGGATTGCCTCGGGCAAGAGCACGGTGGGGGAGATGTTGGCCGACCTCGGTGCGGTGGTGATCGACTCCGACGTCCTGGCGCGCGAGGTCGTTGCCCCCGGGACACCCGGGCTGGCCGCCGTCCTCGATCGCTTCGGCAGTGAGGTGCTGGCTGCAGGTGGGGGCCTGGACCGGCCGGCACTGGGCAAGCTCGTCTTCGGTGACGAGGAGGCCCGGCGGGACCTCAACGCCATCATTCACCCGCTGGTGATCGCAGAGTCGAAGCGGCGGCAGCAGGAGGCCTGGGATCAGGGGCGCGTCCCGATCAGGATGATCCCACTCCTGGTGGAGACCGGTCAGGCCCCGGATTTCGACGAGGTCCTCGTGGTGGACGTGGATCCCCAGGTGCAGCTGCGGAGGCTGATGGCGCGCAACCAGTTCGACGAGCAGGAGGCCTGGGCCAGGATCAACGCACAGGCGTCCCGGGAGGAGAGGTTGGCGGTCGCAACCCAGGTCATCGACAACTCGGGGACGGTGGAGGATCTGGCGCCGCAGGTGGATCGGGTGTGGCGCGACCTGGGCCGGTCCACGACTCAGCCGTGAGCGCACACTGCCAGTTCTGTCACACTGCCCGCATAGGGTGGAACCATGCGTCCAGTAGGAGACATTCAGCGCCGGGTGGCACCGTTCAAGGTGGTCGCCGACTTCGAGCCGGCCGGCGACCAGCCAGCAGCCATTGACGAGCTCGAACGCCGAGTCAACGCCGGCGAGCAGGACGTTGTCCTCCTGGGCGCCACCGGTACTGGCAAGACCGCGACGGTGGCCTGGCTGGCGGAGCGCCTGCAGCGTCCGATGCTGGTGATGCAGCCCAACAAGACGCTGGCTGCCCAGTTCGCCAACGAGTTGCGCCAGTTCTTCCCCGACAATGCCGTTGAGTACTTCGTCAGCTACTACGACTACTACCAGCCCGAGGCCTACGTCCCGCAGACCGATACCTACATCGAGAAGGACTCCTCCCTCAACGAGGAGGTTGAGCGGCTCCGCCACTCGGCCACCAACTCCCTGCTGACCAGGCGTGACGTGATTGTGGTGGCGACCGTCTCCGCGATCTACGGTCTGGGGACGCCACAGGAGTACCTGGACCGCAGCCTGACGCTGCGGGTCGGGGAAGAGCATGAGCGTGACGGGCTGCTGCGCCGGCTCGTCGAGATGCAGTACGCGCGCAACGACCTGGCCGGGACGCGCGGCACCTTCCGCGTGAGGGGCGACACCCTCGAGATCTTCCCGATGTATGAGGAGAATGCCGTTCGGGTTGAGTTCTTCGGCGATGAGATCGAGGCACTGTCGACCATGCACGTGCTCACGGGCGAGGTGCTCACGAACGACGAGGAGATCTACGTCTTCCCGGCGTCCCACTATGTCGCCGGCCCGCAGCGCATGGAGCGTGCGATCAACGGTATCGAGAAGGAACTGGCCGAGCGGCTGGCCGAGCTGGAGGGCCAGCAGAAGCTGCTCGAGGCTCAGCGCCTGCGCATGCGCACCAGCTACGACATCGAGATGATGCGCCAGATCGGTGCCTGCTCCGGCATCGAAAACTACTCCCTCCACATCGATGGACGCCCGCGAGGGAGCGCGCCGAACTGTCTGCTTGACTACTTCCCTGAGGACTTCGTGCTCGTCGTGGACGAGTCCCACGTGACCGTTCCGCAGATCGGTGGCATGTACGAAGGTGACATGTCCCGCAAGCGGACCCTGGTCGACCACGGCTTCCGGCTGCCGTCGGCAATGGACAACCGACCGCTGCGTTTCGAGGAGTTCGTCGAGCGGATCGGGCAGACCGTCTACCTGTCCGCCACCCCCGGCAACTACGAGATGGCACGGTCGGATGGCTTCGTCGAGCAGATCATCCGACCCACCGGTCTGGTGGATCCCGAGGTCATCGTCAAGCCCACCAAGGGCCAGATCGACGACCTGATGGGCGAGATCAAGCAGCGCGTCGCGAAGAATGAGCGCGTCCTGGTCACCACCCTCACCAAGAAGATGGCGGAGGACCTCACCGACTACCTGCTCGAGAACGGCGTCCGGACGCGCTACCTGCACTCAGAGGTCGACACGCTGCGCCGCGTCGAACTGCTCCGCGAGCTACGGATGGGCGAGTACGACGTGCTGGTGGGTATCAACCTGCTGCGAGAGGGCCTGGACCTGCCCGAGGTGTCGCTGGTGGCGATCCTGGATGCTGACAAGGAGGGATTCCTGCGCTCGGATCGCTCCCTGATCCAGACGATCGGTCGTGCAGCCCGGAATGTGGCCGGTCAGGTGCACATGTACGCCGACAAGATCACCCCCTCCATGGAAAAGGCGATCGACGAGACCAACCGTCGCCGCGACATCCAGGTGGCCTACAACAAGGAACACGGGATCGATCCGAAGCCGCTGCGCAAGAAGATCGCCGACATCACCGACATGCTGGCCCGTGAGGACGCCGACACCGAGGCGCTGGTCAAGCAGGCCCAACCCGGCGGGCGTCGCCCGACCTCCCCCGTGCCGACGCTGGGGCAGGAATCGCGCAAGCTCGACACCGGGGCAATGGCGACCAGCGAGCTGGCTGACCTGGTCCAGGAACTCACCGAGCAGATGCACACTGCCGCCAAGGAGCTGCAGTTCGAGCTGGCTGCCCGTCTACGCGACGAAATCAGTGACCTGAAGAAGGAGCTGCGCCAGATGATCGAGGCGAACAAGTGAGCCAGTACCCATCCCGCCACCCGGCTACGGTCACACCGCGCGATGGGACGGTCGCCAGGAATGGCCAGCGACGCCTGGGTGAAGGTCTGGGGTAGTTCCGCCCACCAGCAGTCCCGCAGGCCTACGATCGAAGCACGAACGCGTCGCAAAGGAGCAGGAAGAATGACTGTTGGTGGAACCATCGAGATCGTGAGCCCCGAATCGGTGGGCGTGTCCCCAGCCGGATTGGACGCGGTAGAGGCGCTGATCACCCGGCAGATCGCCAACAACGACTACCAGGGCAGCGTCGTCCTCATCGCCAGGCACGGGAGGGTCTGCTACTTCAAGGCGCATGGCAAGGCTGCTGAGGGAGTGCCCATGAGCACGGACAGCATCTTCCGGCTGGCGTCGATGACGAAGGTTCTGACCGCGGTAGCGGTGATGCAGCTGTGGGATCGCGGAATGCTCGGTCTTGCCGACCCCGTCAGCCGCTACATCCCCGAACTCGGGGATCGTCAGGTTGCCGAGTGCCAGCCGGATGGGAGTTACACCCTTCGACCTGCCGCACGCGAGATCTGCGTCCAGGACTTGCTGACGATGACGGCAGGATTCACCAATACGTGGTGGCAGGATGCGTTCCCCCTCGACGTCTACAAGGTGGTGCCGAAACTCTACGCTGAGGCGGAAGTACGCGACGACATGAATGCGCCGGATCTCACCCTTGAAGAGAACATGACTCGGCTGGCCAAGGTTCCGCTCATCGCCGATCCCGGCACCATGTTCGACTACTCCAACAGCAGTGTGGATGTGCTCTGCCGCATTGTCGAGGTTGTGTCCGGACAAGATTTTGACAGTTACCAGAAGCAACACATCCTCGAGCCACTTGGTATGCACGAGACATGGTTCTTCATTCCGGACGAGCATCGTGCTCGGCTGACGGAGGTGTACTGGCCCGGACGCGACGAAGTGCAGCGGAGCAATGTTCAGGTCGGGCCGGTCATGCTGGGGCCCGAAGGCGCGCACAGTGAGCACCACCGCTACTTCAGTGGTGCTGCCGGTCTGCACGGGACCACTGCTGACTACTTCAGATTCGCGCAGATGCTCCTGAACAAGGGCACTCTGGACGGCGCACGCATTCTGAGCCCAGCGGCGGTCGAGCTCATGACAAGCAATCAGATTGGTGACCTGACCAACTGGCAACTGACCCAGAACAAGTGGGGCTTCATGCTGGACATCCAGCAGGGAGTAAACGCCCCGGTCGGTTCCGACCACTACTTGGGTGGGGCGGGGGCGTACAGTTGGCAGGGGTACTTCTCGACCAAGTTCGTGAACAACCCGGGACGCGACAGCGTGATCCTCACCATGACGACACCCGCCGCTGATGGGGCCCTGCCACAGAACCTGCGCATCGTCGCTGCAGCCAATGCGGCCATGAACGACTGACGCGACGGGGCTCATTCTTCCGGCGACGCACGGAGTGCACGGCCAATCCTTCGATGTGACCGTCATCATCAGGATTGGCCGTGAGACGACGTTCGTGTCGATGAGGCCGACGCCTTCGCCGTCCCTCACAGGGATGGACATGCGGTGAGTGGCTCAACCGTGACAGGCAGTCGGAACGACTGGTGTGATCACCAGCCCCTTGTTCGCCATTCCCCCAGCTGTGGCCGTTCGGCCCCGAGTGTCGTGGCGTCACCATGGCCCGGGTGTACCACGGTGTCATCGGGGAAGCGGTCGAAGACCTTGTCTACCAGGTCATCCAGCAGCGAGGTGAAGTCCTCCGGCGAGTTCGTCTTGCCGGGACCCCCGGGGAACAGCGAGTCACCGGAGAAAATGTGGGTCGGCCCGTCTGCGGGCGTCCAGACCAGCGCGATCGAGCCGGGCGTGTGTCCGACCAGGCCGATCACCTCCAGCGCGCCCTCGCCGACCTGGATGGTGGAGCCGTCCCAGACCTGCTTCTGCTCGGTCCCGGTGGCTCGCTCGATGGCGTCCCGGTCGGGCCCACCGCAGATTCCGACGGCTCCGGTGGCGTCCATCACGTCGGCAGTGGCGCCGACATGGTCGTGGTGGCGATGAGTGGTCACGAGCGTGCCCAGGTCGCGTCCCTTGAGGATTTCCAGGATGCGATCGGCCTCGTCAGCAGCATCGATCCACACCGCGGGACCGGTCTGGCCCACGAGCAGGTAGCCGTTGTTGTCCATCGGGCCGAGGGACACCTTCGTGCACTCAAGGCCTCCACCCAGGTCGAAGGTGAGCGGCGCCGACTCGGCGTCGACGTGGTAACTGGTCATGCAGTGCTCCTCTGATCAGCCGACCAGCGGCAGGACAACCTGGTCGGCACCCTCCAGCTTGCTCGAATCGCACCGGCCTGTCAGCCACCCGAGCAGGAAGCGGTCGGCGCCGCTCACGACAGTCGGTTCACCGAAGCCGCCGATCCTCGCCCGGACGCCGGACGTCGACTGCAACTCAAGTCGAGGTACGTCCATGCGGTCATCCAGCCGGAAGACCATCCACTCAAGCAGCCAGCGCGCGATGTCATCGTCGACCTGGTCAATGCTGTAACCGATGCCCAGGTCGACATGATGGAGGACCACTTCGTTCAGGCGCGCAGTGGCGATCAGCCAGGCAGGGACGTGGAAGCCGGCGCGGAGTTCAACCTCCCTGGCCAGGTCATCCTCACTGCTGGCTGCCAGCCTGTTCATCACCGCATTCAGCTGGCTGGCGGAGGTGTCCAGATCAATCTGCAGGTCCAGCCCGGTCCGCTGGGACCCGCGTTCCATCTCATCCTGGCGTTCCATCTCCGAGGCGTACATGCGCGCGGAACGCCCGGAGAGAAAGGCATCCACCGAGCGGCGCAGACCGTCGGCATTACGGGCGAGGTGGGTGGCGACGTGTGCCCGGGTCCAGCCCGGAAGGAGACTGGGGGACTGCCATTCGTTGTCGCTGAGGCGGATGGTGTCACCGAGCAGGTGCTGGGTCTCCTCCATCTTCCGCTTGCGCACGGCCGCTACGCTTTCGGCGAAAGTGGGACGGGGGAAGGAACCCTCATTCGTCCCGGCTTCCTCGGCAAGCATGGCTCCACCGTAACGCCCTTGTGGTGGGCAGCGCGACCCTGAGCCGCAAGTCTTGTCGGAGGCAGCGCATACGATGCTAGACGTGAATGATCGGCTCATCGTCCGTGGCGCGCGCGCCCACAACCTGCGCAATGTCTCCCTCGACCTCCCCCGCGATGCGCTGATCGTCTTCACTGGTCTGTCGGGTTCGGGGAAGTCCTCGCTCGCCTTCGACACGATCTTCGCCGAGGGCCAGCGCCGCTACGTGGAGTCGTTGAGCGCCTACGCCCGCATGTTCCTGGGGCAGATGGAAAAGCCGGATGTCGACTTCATCGAGGGGCTCTCGCCGGCGGTGGCAATCGACCAGAAGTCGACCAGCCGCAATCCTCGTTCAACGGTGGGCACCATCACCGAGGTACACGACTACCTGCGCCTGCTCTATGCGCGCATCGGCCACCCGCACTGCCCTGAATGTGGTGAGCCGATCACCCGTCAAACCCCCCAGCAGATCGTCGATCGCCTGCTCGAACGCCCCGAGGGGACGCGCATGCAAGTGCTCGCCCCTGTCGTCCGCGGACGCAAGGGTGAGTTCGTGGACCTGTTCAAGGACCTCGCCAGCCAGGGTTTCAGCCGAGCTCGGGTCGACGGGAAGACGATCCAGCTGACCGAGCCGCCGACGCTGGACAAGCAGTACAAGCACGACATCGACGTGGTCGTCGACCGCATCGCCATCAAGCCCAGCGCCAAGCAGCGCATCACTGACTCGGTGGAAACCGCCCTCGGCATGGCCCAGGGCGTGGTCGGCATCGAGTTCGTCGAGCTGGCCGAGGACGACCCCGGGCGCGAGCGCCGCTACTCGGAGAAGCTTGCCTGCCCCAACGACCACGACATCTCCATCGAGGAGCTGGAGCCACGCCAGTTCTCCTTCAACGGGCCCTGGGGTGCCTGCCCAGCCTGTGGTGGCATCGGTACGACCATGGAGGTCGACCCCGACCTGCTCGTCCCCGACGAGGAGCTGAGTCTTTCCGACGGTGCCATCGCGGTCTGGAATACACCCCACGTCGCCTCCCACTTCGAGCATGTCTACGAGGCGTTGGGCCAGACCGAGGGCTTCGACCTGAAGACACCGTGGAAGGACCTGCCGTCGAAGGCAAAGAAGGTGCTGCTGCATGGCGCCGGTGACCCGGTGGTGGTCCGCTACCGCAACCGCTTCGGACGCATTCGCTCGTTCACCCAGAACTTCGAGGGTGCGATCCACTACGTGAAGAGGCGCCATGCCGAGGCCGAGACCGACAACATGCGTGAGCGCTTCGGGGAGTACATGCGCGAGATCCCCTGCGCGGTCTGCCAGGGTGCACGCCTGAAACCGACCTCGCTGGCGGTGACGGTGGGCGGCCGCAACATCGCGCAGGTCTCGGACATGTCGATCCGACAGGCGGCGGAATGGGCGTCCTCGTTGACGCTGAGCGAGCGCGAGGCCAAAATCGCGACCCTGGTGTTGCGCGAGATCGACGCACGGCTGACGTTCCTGCTGGACGTCGGGCTCGAATATCTGACGCTGTCGCGCGCGGCGGGGACGCTGTCGGGCGGCGAGGCCCAGCGCATCCGCCTGGCGACCCAGATCGGTTCGGGGCTGGTGGGCGTCCTCTACGTCCTCGACGAGCCCTCGATCGGCCTGCACCAGCGCGACAATCGACGCCTGATCGAGACCCTGGTGCGACTACGAGATCTGGGCAACACCCTCATCGTGGTGGAGCACGACGAGGACACCATCCGGGTGGCGGATTGGGCCGTCGACATCGGCCCGCGAGCCGGTGAGCACGGTGGTCAGGTGGTCGTCAGCGGCACCGTGCCCGAACTGATGGCCTCCGAGGAGTCCCTCACCGGCCAGTACCTGTCGGGCAAGCGATCGATCGCCCTGCCGGCAGTGAGGCGCCCCCGCACTGGGCGGGAGATCACGATCCATGGCGCGACCGAGAACAACCTGCAGAATGTCGACGTCAGCTTCCCGCTGGGGCAGATGATCGCAGTGACGGGTGTTTCGGGGTCCGGCAAGTCCTCCCTGGTCAATGGCATCCTGTACAAGGCGCTGGCACGGCGCATCTACAAGACCAAGGCGCTCCCGGGCCGACATCGGTCGATCAGCGGCTACGCGCACATCGACAAGATCATCCACGTCGACCAGTCACCGATCGGACGCACCCCGCGGTCGAACCCGGCGACCTACACCGGCGTCTTCGACAAGATCCGGGCCCTGTTCGCCTCGACGCCGGATGCGAAGGTGCGCGGCTACCTGCAGGGCCGGTTCTCCTTCAACGTCAAGGGTGGGCGCTGCGAGAACTGCATGGGCGATGGCACCATCAAGATCGAGATGAACTTCCTGCCAGACGTCTACGTCACCTGCGAGGTCTGCCACGGTGCCCGCTACAACCGGGAGACCCTCGAGGTGAAGTACAAGGGCAAGAACATCGCCGAGGTGCTCGACATGCCGATCGAGGAGGCGACGTCGTTCTTCGAACCCATCTCGTCGATCCACCGACACCTGGTGACCCTCAACGAGGTCGGGCTGGGGTATGTGCGTCTGGGCCAACCCGCCACCACCCTGTCAGGTGGTGAGGCCCAGCGCGTCAAGCTCGCTGCCGAGCTGCAGAAGCGTTCCACCGGACGCACCATGTACGTGCTCGACGAGCCCACCACCGGCTTGCACTTCGAGGACACCCGCAAGCTCCTGGGCGTGCTCGGGAGGCTGGTCGACACCGGCAACACCGTGGTGGTGATCGAGCACAACCTTGATGTCATCAAGACGGCGGACTGGATCATCGACATGGGTCCTGAAGGCGGTTCGGGAGGCGGCACCGTGGTGGTCGAAGGCACCCCCGAGGAGGTCGCGAAGTGCCCCCAATCCCACACGGGGATGTTCCTGGCGGAGATCCTGACGGGGCACGAGGTGCCGGTCGGCGAGCTCGAGCCAGCCCTGGTCGATCATGTTCCACCCGCAAAGAAGTCGACCCGCAAGGCTGCTGCGAAGAAGACTGCCGGACCGAAGCCCACGACCGCCCCGGCGACCGCCCGGAAGGCTGCTCCCGCGACGAAGGCGACCCGAAAGCGGGCCACCCCGAAGTTCTGAGCGTCCGGGTCCCACGAGCCTTTCGTGGGAGCCGGTCAGCTGCTCGGCACCACCGTGATGGCGGAGTGCACCTAGCCGCTGACCGTCAGGGTGTCGCCGTCCTTCTCGAGCTTGGCCTTGCCCAGTCCGGACGTCGCCGGACCCTGCAGCACGGAACCGTCGTCGAGGTTGAACTGGGAGTTGTGGCAGCCGCAGATGATCTTGTTCTCGGCGACGCTGGTGACCTCACAGCCCGCGTGGGGGCAGGTGGAGTTGAAGGCCCTGTACTCCCCGCCCTTCGGCTGCGTGACGACGTAGCCCTTGCCCTTGAGGATCACCCCGCCCCCTTCCGGGACGTCACCGACCGGCAATGTCACCGGCTCCTTGGGCTTGTTCATGTCCAAGCCGGGCTTGTTCGAGCATCCGGCCAGACCGGCGGTGGATGCGGCGGCGAGGCCGGCTGCGGCGAGGAAGAGGCGGCGATCGGGAGGTGTCAACGGGGTCACCTTTCACTGCGGGGTCTGTGCCCCCACCCTACCCACACCCCACAGCGGCTGCGCCGGGGGCGAACACCGCAGCTGCGCGGCGCTCGGGCGTCCGGTTCTGTCAGGGCCGCAGCCTAGACTCGCACGCATGGCCGATCCGTCCACGTACCGTCCTGCGCCCGGAAGCATCCCCACCGATCCAGGGGTCTACCGCTTCCTGGACGCGCACGGCACGGTGCTCTACGTGGGCAAGGCCAAGAACCTGCGCCAGCGACTCAACTCCTACTTCGCCGACCCAGCGGGCTTGCACTTCCGTACCCAGACCATGGTCCGTACCGCGGCCAAGGTCGAATGGACCGTGGTGCAGAACGAGCTTGAATCGCTGCAGCTGGAATACACCTGGATCCAGCAGTACGACCCCCGCTTCAACGTGAAGTACCGCGACGACAAGTCCTACCCCTGGCTGTGCATCACCTGGTCCGATGAGTTCCCCCGCGTCTTCGTCGGTCGCGGCGCCAAGCGCAAGGGTTACCGCTACTTCGGCCCCTTCGGCCAGGCCTGGGCAATCCGGGAGACCGTCGACTCCCTGCTGCGGGTCTTCCCGATGCGCTCCTGCTCCAATGGCACCTTTCGCACCGCCCAGTCCACGGGCCGCCCCTGCCTTCTGGCCCACATCGGCAAATGTGCGGCGCCGTGCGTGGGCCGGATCGACGAGGAGCACCACCGGGAGTTGGTCGAGGACTTCTGCACGTTCATGTCCGGGCGGACCCAGCAGCTGACCCGCCGGCTTGAGAAGCAGATGCAGATCGCCTCGGACAACCTCGAGTTCGAGAAGGCTGCGGTCCTGCGTGACTCCCTCGGAGCACTCTCCAAGGCGACCGCAAAGAATGCCATCGTGCTCTCCGATGGCACGGACGCCGACGTCATCGCGGTCGCCGAGGACCCGTTGGAGGTGGCCATCCAGATCTTCCACGTCCGCGCTGGACGCGTGCGCGGTGAACGGGGCTGGATCGCCGACAGGGCCGATGACTCCAGCCTGTCGGACCTCATCGAGGCCTTCCTGCTCCAGCTCTACGCCGACGCCACAGCCCATCAGGAGCCAGGAGAGGAATCCCCGGTACCCAAGGAGATCCTCGTACCCGCCCAACCGACCTCCGGCCCCGTCATGGCTGAACTCTTGAGCTCGGTGCGGGGGAGCAGGGTCACCATCCGCGTCCCCCAACGCGGTGACAAGGTGACACTCATGGACACGGTGGCCCGCAACGCTGCCCAGGCCCTGGCCCAGCACAAGATGAAGCGAGCCAGCGACCTGTCCACCCGCAACCGCGCCCTGGAAGAGATCCACAAGGCACTGAGCCTGCCCGAACCGCCCCTGCGCATCGAGTGCTTCGACATCTCCCACACCCAGGGCCAGGAAGTGGTGGGGTCCATGGTCGTCTTCGAGGACGGCCTGCCCCGCAAGTCGGAGTACCGCCGATTCATCATCCGGAGCTTCGAGGGCTCCGATGACGTGCGCGCCATGCACGAGGTGATCACCCGCCGCCTGCGCCGACTGCTCGACGATCGCGAATCCATGTCCGCCGAGGCGACGGACGGCCCGGCTCTCATCGACCCCACCACCGGAGTCGCCCGCAAGTTCGCCTATGCCCCGGCCCTCATCGTCGTCGACGGCGGCCCCCCGCAGGTCGCCGCCGCCCAGCGGGCCATGGACGACCTCGGAATCACCGACATCGCCCTGTGCGGCCTGGCCAAGCGTCTGGAGGAGGTGTGGGTGCCCGACGACGAGTATCCGGTCATCCTGCCGCGTACCAGCGAGGGGCTCTACCTGCTTCAGCGACTCCGCGACGAGGCCCACCGTTTCGCCATCACCCACCACCGGGGACGCCGCTCGAAGGCGATGCTCGAGTCGACCCTGGACGACGTCCCGGGCTTGGGGGAGGTTCGCCGCAAGACACTGCTCAACTACTTCGGATCGCTCAAGAAGCTGCGCGCCGCGACGGTCGACGAGATCGCCGCCGTGCCCGGCTTCGGGCCCACCCTGGCCGCTGCCGTCCACGACGCGATGGCCGATACCGAGGCCCCGGTGGCCGTCAACATGACCACGGGCGAGATCGTCGAGAACTGAGCCGACAGGCCCGCCCCCGGCGGGCTGGCCATAATGGAGGCGTGACCAGCGATGACTCCGCCCTGACCGGCCGCCTGCCGCGGCTCGACATCTCGCGCCCCGACGGCGATGAGCCAACCCGGCTGGTCGTGATCACCGGGATGTCGGGGGCAGGGCGACGCACTGCCGCCCACGCCATGGAGGACCTGGGATGGTACGTGGTGGACAACCTTCCCGCCGCCATGATCCCGCACCTGCTGGAGGTCACGCGCAGCAACCGACTCCCCCGGGTTGCGGTCATCCTCGACGTCCGCTCGGCAGCCCTCGCCGAGGAGATGCCCAACACCCTGGAAGAACTGCGCGAGGCGGGAATCAACCCCGAGATCCTCTTCCTTGAGGCCGACGACGCAGTGATCGTCAAGCGCCAGGAGTCATCCCGGCGCCCCCTTCCCCTCCAGGGTGATGGACGCCTCGTCGAAGCCATCGTCAAGGAACGCCGACTGTTGGGGCCGCTGCGGGCCCAGGCCGACCTGGTCATCGACACCTCCAACCTCACCATTCACCAGCTCGGCTCCCGCATCGCCCATGCCTTCGGCGGCGCCCACGACCACATGGTGCGCATCGCGATCATGAGTTTCGGCTTCAAGAACGGCCTGCCCATTGACGCCGATGTTGTCTTCGACGTGCGTTTCCTGCCCAACCCGCACTGGGTGCCCGAGCTGCGCCCCATGACGGGCCTGTCCGAACCGGTCAGCAGCTACGTGCTCTCCCAGCCCGGTGCCGCTGAATTCCTCGACCAGCTCCAGGGCCTGCTCGCCATCGTCGCCCCCGGCTATGTCCGCGAGGGCAAGCGACTGCTCACCGCCGCCATTGGCTGCACGGGGGGCAAGCACCGCTCCACCGCCATGAGCGAGGAGCTCGCCCGCCGCCTGCGTGAGGTGGGCCATCACGTCACCGTGATCCACCGTGACCTGGGGCTGGAATGACGCGCCCCACCCTGGACCAACTCCCCGCCGTGACTGCCCTCGGGGGCGGGCACGGCCTCTCGGCGTCCCTCAGCGCCCTGCGCCGCCTCACCGACCGGCTGACCGCCATCGTCACGGTCGCTGATGACGGCGGCTCCTCAGGACGCATCCGGCAGGAGTTCGGTGGGCTTCCCCCCGGCGACCTGCGCATGGCGCTGGCGGCGCTGTGCGGCGACGACCACACCGGACGCCTGTGGGCCGAGATCCTGCAGACGCGTTTCCCCGGTGACGGGCAACTGGGAGGTCACGCCATCGGCAACCTGCTGATCGCCGGCATCTGGGAACGGCTGGGTGACCCCGTGCGGGGCCTGGCCATGGTGGGGGAGCTGCTGCACTCCCGCGGCCGCGTCCTGCCCATGTCAACCACGCCGCTGGGCATCGAGGCCGACGTGCTGGGGTTGGATCCCTACTCGCCCGACGAGGTGTGCACCCTGGCAGGGCAGGCAACCATCGCGAAGACGCGCGGGCAGGTGCAGGGGGTCAGGTTGGTCCCCGAGAAGCCTCCTGCCTGCCCGGAGGCCGTGCAGGCGATCGAGGAGAGCGACTTCGTGGTCCTGGGGCCGGGGTCCTGGTTCACCTCGGTGATGCCGCACCTGCTCGTGCCCGACCTCTACCAGGCCATCAACACCACGCCCGCCAGGCGGATCCTGACGCTCAACATCCGCCCGGCCGACGAAACCGCCGGATACACCGCCTCCCGGCACCTCGAGCTATTGTCCGAACACGCCCCCGGCCTGCGTCTCGACTGGGTCGTCGCCGACCGCAAGTTCGTTGAGGAGGACCGCCACCTGGAGGCCTATGCGGGCTCCCTCGGCGCCCAGCTGTTTGTCAGCCACGTGGCGATGCGCGATGGCAGTGCCCGCCACGATCCCTTCCGCCTTGCCTCGGCGCTGGGCGAGGTGATGGGCCTGTAGCCCCGTTTCCGCTCGAGCATGCGTTGGGATCGAATGTGTAAGGATGCTGGCATGGCCATGACCCCCCTGGTGAAGTCGGAGCTGTGCACGATCAAGGTGACCAAGCCTTGCTGCCGCCGCTCGGAGATCACGTCGATGCTGCGTTTCGGGGGCGGCTTGCACATCGTCGGCGGGGGGCACCTGGTCATCGAATGCGAACTCGACACCGGCGCGGCTGCCCGTCGCCTGCGTACGGGACTGATGGAGGTCTACGGCATTGACTCGGAGATGCTGGTCATCCAGAGCTCCGGGCTGCGCAAGGGGACCCGCTACACCGTCCGCGTGGTCCAGGACGGCGCCTCCTTGGCTCGCCAGACCGGCCTGGTCGATTCCAAGGGACGCCCCGCGCGCGGGCTGCCCGCCACCGTGGTCGGCGCCGGTGCCTGCTGCCAGGTGTCGGTGTGGCGCGGTGCCTTCCTCGCCCACGGCTCCCTCACTGAACCCGGCCGCTCGATGTCACTCGAGGTCACCTGCCCGGGCAGCGAAGCTGCCCTGGCCCTGGTCGGGTCTGCGCGACGCCTGGGGATCACCGCGAAGTCGCGCGAGGTGCGCGGCATCGACCGGGTGGTGATCCGGGACGGCGATGCGATCGGCGCCCTGCTCACGCGGATGGGCGCCCACGAGGCCGTATTGGCCTGGGAAGAACGCAGGATGCGCCGCGAAGTCCGTGCGTCCGCCAACAGGCTGGCCAATTTCGACGATGCCAACCTGCGCCGCTCGGCGCGAGCCGCTGTGGCCGCCAGCGCGCGCGTCGAACGTGCCCTGGAGATCCTGGGCGATGACATCCCCGACCACCTGTTGAGCGCCGGCCGCCTCCGTCTGGAGCACCGCAACGCGAGCCTGGAGGAACTTGGCCAGGCCCACAACCCTCCGCTCACCAAGGACGCGATGGCGGGCCGTATTCGACGCCTTCTCGCGACCGCCGACAAGGTCGCCGAGGAGCAGGGAATTCCTGACACCGAGGCGAATCTCACAGCGCAGATGCTCGATGAGGCCGAGGACAGCCGTTTGCGCTGAGACCGGGGAGCATCCGCCTCACAAGGGCTGTATTCCCGCGGATCCGGCCCCTGCATCCTGGCGATGCACCATCGTGCAGGTGGGCTGCGCGACAGGTCGGAAAGCGTGCGCCCTACCTTTGGCCCCCGCCCTCCCGACTCCGTGACCTTTTCGTTAGGCTGGGGGTGCAACCACAAAGGTAAAGGAGCACAACACATGACTGTCAAGGTTGGCATCAACGGCTTCGGCCGTATCGGCCGCAACTACTTCCGCGCACTGGTCGCCCAGGGGGCTGACCTCGAAGTGGTGGCCGTCAACGACCTCACTGACAACGCCACCCTCGCTCACCTGCTGAAGTACGACTCGATCCTGGGCCGTTTCCCCGGCGAGGTGTCGCACGACGAGAACGCCATCTACGTCGATGGCAAGGAGATCAAGGCCTTCGCCGAGAAGGACCCCACGAACCTGCCGTGGAAGGACCTCGGCGTCGACATCGTCATCGAGTCCACCGGCTTCTTCACTGACGCCACCAAGGCCAAGGCCCATCTGGACGCTGGAGCCAAGAAGGTCCTGATCTCGGCTCCCGCCAAGAACGAGGACATCACCGTCGTGATGGGCGTGAACGACGACAAGTACGATCCCGCCGCTCACAACATCATCTCCAACGCCTCCTGCACCACCAACTGCCTGGCCCCCATGGCCAAGGCGCTGAACGACGGTCTTGGCATCGTCAAGGGCCTGATGACCACCATCCACGCCTACACCCAGGACCAGAACCTGCAGGATGGTCCCCACAAGGACCTGCGTCGCTCCCGCGCCGCTGCCCTCAACATGGTTCCCACCACCACCGGCGCCGCCAAGGCCGTCGCCCTGGTGCTGCCCGAGCTGAAGGGCAAGCTGGACGGCTACGCCATGCGTGTCCCCACCCCGACCGGTTCCGCCACCGACCTCACCTTCGAGGCCTCGCGCGAGACCACCGTCGAGGAGGTCAACGAGATCGTCAAGAAGGCCGCGGAAGGCCACATGAAGGGCCGTCTGGTCTACACCGAGGACCCGATCGTCTCCAAGGACATCGAGACCGACCCGGCCTCCTGCATCTTCGACGCCCAGCTGACGAAGGTCATCGGCAACCAGGTGAAGGTCGTCGGCTGGTACGACAACGAGTGGGGCTACTCCAACCGCCTCGTCGACCTGACCGTCCTGGTCGGCTCCAAGCTCTGATCAACTCCTGAGGAACGAGGGGGTGGGGTCCGCCCCGCCCCCTCTTTCCGTCTCCCGACACTCACACCCCCAGCCACCCCCCCGAAAGGCACAGACTGTGAAGTCCGTTTCCGAGCTCGGCGACCTGCGCGGCAAGCGCGTGGTCATCCGTTGCGATTTCAACGTCCCCCTGGACGGCGAGACGATCACCGACGACGGTCGTATCCGCGCCGCCCTGCCCACCCTGAACCAGCTGCGCGAGGCCGGCGCCCGCGTCGCCGTCCTGGCCCACCTTGGCCGCCCCAAGGGTGAGGTCAACCCCAAGTACTCCCTGGCCCCCGTCGCCAAGCGGCTGGGTGAACTGCTCGGCACCGAGGTCACGCTGGCCGGTGACGTCGTCGGCGAGTCCGCCCAGCAGACCGTCGCCGCCCTCCAGGACGGCGAGGTCGCCCTCATGGAGAACGTGCGCTACGAGAAGGCCGAGGAGTCCAAGGACGAGGCCGAGCGCGTCGAGCTGGCGAAGAAGTACGCCGCTCTCGGTGAGGTCTTCATCTCCGACGGCTTCGGTGTGGTGCACCGCAAGCAGGCCTCGGTCTACGACGTCGCCAAGCTGCTCCCCAACGCCGCAGGCACCCTGGTCACGAAGGAGGTCGACGTCCTCGCCGGCCTCACCCAGGACCCGCAGCGACCCTACGTCGTCGTCCTCGGCGGCGCGAAGGTGGCCGACAAGCTGGCCGTCATCGACAACCTGCTGAAGCTCGCCGACACCCTGGTCATCGGTGGTGGCATGCTGTTCACCTTCCTCAAGGCCAAGGGCTTGGAGGTCGGCAAGTCGCTGGTCGACAACGACAGCCTCGAGGCCTGCAAGCGCTACCTGGAGGACGCCGAGAAGGCCGGCAAGACCATCCTGCTGCCCACCGACATCCGCGTGGCCGAGGGTGCCGACTTCGAGAACCACAAGGTCGTTGGAGAGGTCGAGGTGGTCCCCGCCAACGCCATCCCCGCCGACAAGATGGGTCTGGACATCGGCCCTGAGTCGGAGAAGGCCTTCGCCGACGCCATCAAGGGTGCAAAGACCGTGTTCTGGAACGGTCCCATGGGTGTCTCCGAGATCGAGGAGTTCGCCGGCGGCACCAAGGCCGTCGCGCAGGCCCTCACCGAGGTCGACGGCCTCTCGGTCGTGGGTGGCGGCGACTCCGCTGCCGCCGTGCGGGAGCTCGGCTTCGCCGATGACGCCTTCGGTCACATCTCGACCGGCGGCGGCGCGTCGCTGGAATACCTCGAGGGCAAGGAACTGCCCGGTCTGACCGTTCTGGAGGAGAACAAGTGAGCACCCGCAAGCCGATCATGGCCGGCAACTGGAAGATGAACCTGAACCACGTGGAGGCCGTCGGCCTGGTTCAGAAGCTGGCCTGGACCCTCAACGACAAGCAGTGGGACCCAGAGCAGTCCGAGTGCGTCGTGTTGCCCCCCTTCACCGACCTGCGTACCGTGCAGACCCTGGTCGAGGGTGACAAGCTCACCATCGGCTACGGCGCTCAGGACGTGTCAACCCACGACAAGGGCGCCTACACCGGTGAGGTCTCGGCGGAGATGCTGGCCAAGCTGAACTGCGCCTACGTGGTGGTCGGCCACTCCGAGCGACGCCAGTACCACGGCGAGGACGACGCTGTCGTCAACGCCAAGGCCAAGAAGGCGCTCGAGCACGGCATCACCCCCATCATCTGCGTCGGTGAGGGTCTCGACATCCGCAAGGAGGGCCGTCAGGTCGAGTACACCCTGGACCAGGTGCGTGGTTCCCTCGAGGGCATTCCGGCCGAGCAGGTCGCCGGCCTCGTCATTGCCTATGAGCCCGTGTGGGCCATCGGTACCGGCGAGGTGGCCACCCCCGCTGACGCACAGGAGGTCTGTGGTGCCATCCGCGCTGACATCGCCGAGAGGATCGGCGCCGAGGCGGCGGAGAAGGTGCGCATCCAGTACGGCGGTTCAGTGAAGGCCGCCAATGTTGTCGAGATCATGGCCCAGCCCGACGTGGACGGTGCCCTGGTCGGGGGCGCCAGCCTTGACCCCGAGGAGTTCGCGGGCATCGTGCGCTTCTACGCGCTGCCTGCCTGATCGTCGCAGCCACGGCAGCTCACACCCACCCAGGCCCCGTCCTCGCCGAACCCGGCGGGGGCGGGGCTTTGGCGTCCCCACCCCATTGTGGAAAAGCTTGGGCCGTGAGCTAACCTGTGCTGGTGATCTTGGTACCCATGGCGATGAGCTGGCCCACCATGACGCTGTCGATCCTTCTCGTGATCACCAGCATCCTGTTGGCCATGACGGTCCTCCTGCACAAGGGACGCGGCAGTGGCATGTCCGACCTCTTTGGCGGCGGCATGTCGACCTCCATGGGTGGTACCTCCGTGGCCGAACGCAACCTGGACCGCCTCACGATCATCATTGGGCTGGTCTGGCTCCTGTGCATCGTCGGCCTGTTGGCCCTCTACAAGATCGGTTCTTGACGGCTCGTCGCCGGACTCCGCTCGGTTGCGGTGAGCCACGCGTCGAAGCGTTCGCAGTAACCCACGCCTGCCAGCCGGCAGGGCAGTGGACTCAGTAAGGAGAACAACGTGGTTGGTGGCAGCGCCATCAGAGGAAGTCGTGTCGGAGCAGGCCCCATGGGTGAGGCCGAACGCGGGGACGCAGCACCTCGCCTGCACGTTTCCTACTTCTGCTCCAACGCCCATGAGACCCGCCCGGCCTTCGCCGCCGACGCGCAGATTCCCGAGACCTGGGACTGCCCACGGTGCGGTCTCCCGGCCAACATGGACGAGCACAATCCGCCGCCCCCGCCAAAGATTCTTCCCTACAAGACCCATCTGGCCTACGTGAAGGAGCGTCGTTCCGACGCCGAGGCGGCCACCATCCTGGCCGACGCCCTCAGCCACCTGCGTGCTCGTCGCGCAGCCGGCGAGGTCATCTACTGAGCCGCCGCATCCCTGCAGCCGCGGGCAGTTGTGGGTCAGAGCAGGCAGTTGTAACGAGGCAGCTGGCTGGCCGCGTCCGCGTCCAGGAACCAGAAGGTTTCCTCAGTCCCGCTGACCGCCGCGCTGGGCAGGTCCACGTCACCCGCCAGCGCGCGGGCGACGGCACCTGACTTCTCCTCCCCGGAGACCAGCACCCACACCGCCCGTGACCGGTTGATCGCGGGAAGGGTGAGACTCATCCGGTCCGGTGGTGGTTTGGGAGCCTCCGAGACACCGATGACCGTCGCCGACGTCGATTGGGCGAACGATGGGTGGCAGGGAAACAGTGAGGCGATGTGGCCATCCTCGCCCAAGCCCAGCAGGCAGACGTCGAAGACAGTGTCGCCGAGTTCGCGGGAATAGGCGAAGGCCGCCTCGTCAGCATCCCGCTGCCCATCTTGCGCAGGCATTGGATGGGTCTGGCCCGGCGCGAAGGTGATCGTGCGCGCCAGGATCCCGAAGGACTGGGTGGCATTGCGGTCCGGGTCAGTGACCGGGACGAAACTCTCATCCCCCCACCAGATGTGCAGCCGCGCCGGGTCGAGATTCGTTGTCGGGACCAGGTTGGCCAGGGCCTCGTACATGCGATTGGCGATGCGACCGCCTGTCAGGCACAGATGGACGTCGCCCTTCTGCTGTCGACTGAGGAGCCGCTCCAGTAGCTGTCCAGCCACCGCTTCGGCCAGCGCCTCCGGGGATGCGAGGCGGACGACGCGTGGGGCGGGACGCCCTGCGGTGGGCTCGTTCACTGCCCGGGCCTCGGGGTTCATCGGTTCGTCTCGTCACGACGCGGACTGGACGACCTCGCCAGCCCGGTCTCGGCCCGCCGGAGGTACTCCTGGCAGGCGTCCTCGAACATCTCGTCGGGTGCCGCGTGCCGCAATTCCTCGGTGATCAGGGCATTCATCGCACGCCGGGCCAGCGCCACGGTGCGCCGCGGTTGGCCGGGCACCTCGTAGCTGGCGGTGGCACCCGACGGACGCAGAAGGGCGAAATCCCCGTCTGCGGCATGCAGTCGCACGCCGGTGATGCCAGGACCGGCTGACTCGGTCCTCACCACGTCCACCTCGAGCCGATCTGCAAGCCAGGCAGCCAGCAACTCCGCAGGGGCATTGTGCGGAGCGGCCTCCACCTCGGCGGAAAGCACCTGGGCTGGATGCTGGTCGAGTGCGGCAGCCAGCAGGGCCCGCCACGGTGTCAGCCGCGTCCAGGTGAGGTCTGTGTCACCGGGCGAATGGTTCAGCGCACGGCAGTGCAGGGCGGCGAGCGGGTCGTCCACGCCACCGGCATCGGTGATCCGGCGGGTTGCCAGCCGGCCCACCGGGTCCTGGGACAGGTTGGTGGGGGATTCACCAGGCCACCAGGCGACCACGGGGGAGTCCGGCAGCAGCAGCGGGCGCAGCAAGGTCTCCAGGTGCTCGGTCAGGTCCTGAGGCACGGTCAGGGTGACGATGTCACCGGGGACTCCCTCGCCGAGCTGGACGCGAGCGTCAAGCCCCTGCTGGGTGGGGTTCTCCACCACCAGGATGACGCGCGAAGGGTGTTCGCGGGCGGCATCCCTGGCCGCGGCGAAGGCGCGTTCGAAGGAGACGGCCTGGCAGGCCACCAGCAGCGTGTGAACCATGCCGCTGCCCGATCCCTCGGCACGATGCGCCTTCTCCAGTTCCGACAGGATCTGGTCGGAGGTGGTGTCGTTCAACTCGGTGATCATGGGCGCCTCCAGGTGAATCCGTCGCGTCCGATCATGGCATCGGCGCTCGCCGGCCCCCAGGTGCCGGGTGCATAACCCTCGGGCTTGCCACTCGACTCCCAGTTCTCCAGGATCGGGTCCAGGATCTGCCAGGACAGGTCGACCTCCTGCTGCAGTGGGAACAGCGGCGGGTCACCGAGCAGGACGTCGAGGATGAGCCGCTCGTAGGCCTCGGGGCTGGTCTCGGTGAAGGATCCGCCGTAGTTGAAGTCCATGGAGACGTCGCGGATCTCCATCTGGGTGCTGGGGACCTTCGCCCCGAACCGCATGGTGATGCCCTCGTCGGGCTGGATGCGCATCTCCAGGGAGTTGACCCCGAGCCCGGCGGTCTGGGCAGCTGTGAAGGGCAGGTGCGGGGCGGGCTTGAACTGCAAGGCGACCTCCGTCACCCGACGGGGCATCCGCTTGGCCGCCCGCAGGTAGAAGGGGACGCCCGCCCAGCGTCGGTTGTCGATCTCAACGCGGATCGCGGCATAGGTCTCGGTGATCGAGTCGGGCGCGATGCCGTCCTCATCCAAATAACCGTTCACCTGCTTGCCTCCCTGCCAGCCCGCCAGGTACTGGCCCCGAGCGGTGTGGGCGGCAATGTCAGCGGGGGGGCGCGTGGCGGCCAGCACTTTCTGCTTCTCCGCGCGCAGCTGGGCCGCCTCGAAGGAGTTCGGCTCCTCCATGGCGGTCAGCGCGAGCAGCTGCAGCAGGTGGTTCTGGATGACGTCCCGGGCAGCGCCGATGCCGTCGTAGTACCCCGCCCGACCGCCGATGCCGATCGACTCGGCCATGGTGATCTGGACATTGCTGACGTAGTTGTTGTTCCAGATCGGCTCGAACATTTGGTTGGCGAACCGGAACGCCAACATGTTCTGCACCGTCTCCTTGCCCAGGTAGTGGTCGATGCGGAACACCGACTCGGGCGGGAAGACCTGGCTCACGACGGCATTGAGCTGGCGCGCCGAGGTGAGGTCGTGGCCGAAAGGCTTCTCGATGATCACCCGGTTCCAGTGGCCCTGCCGGTCCTCGGCCATCCCGTGACGCTTCAGCTGGCTGACCACCGTCTCGAAGTTGTCCGGCGGAATCGACAGGTAGAAGGCATGGTTGCCGCCGGTCCCGCGCGACTCGTCCAGCTCGCGCAGGGTCTGGTGCAGCCGATCGAAGGCCTCGTCGTCATCGAACTCGCCACGAACGAACCGGATGCCCTCGAGCAGCTGCTGCCAGACCTCCTCCTTGAACTCGGTGCGGGCATGCTGCTTCACCGCGTCGTGGACGACCTGCGCGAAGTCCTGGGCGTCCCATTCTCGACGGGCGAAACCGACCAGCCCGAAGCCGGGAGGCAGCAACCCTCGGTTGGCCAGGTCATAGACAGCGGGCATCAGCTTCTTGCGGGAGAGGTCGCCGGTGACCCCGAAGATCACCAGCACGGAGGGGCCGGCGATCCGGGGCAGGCGGTAGTCCTCCGGTGCGCGAAGGGGATTGGTCACCGGTATCGCCTCCGGGGTGGAGGCGGTTGCCGTCGGCAGGGGAGTGGGATGGGTCACGAGGTCTTCCACAGTGGTCGATGGGAGTGGTCAGAGCTTGTCGAGCTCGCCCTGGACAGTCTGCAGCAGCTCCGCCCAGGACTTCTCGAACTTCTCCACGCCCTCGCGCTCCAGGACCTGGAAGACGTCGGCCAGGTCCACGCCCTGGGCGCGGACCTGCTCAAGTACCTGCTCGGCCTCGGCATAGTGGGCGGTGACCTGGTCACCCTCGACCTCGCCGTGGTCGGCGAAGGCGAGCAGGGTCTTCTCCGGCATGGTGTTGACCACGCCGGGGGCCACGAGCTGGGTGACGTACAGGGTGTCAGGCAGGGTGGGGTCCTTGACGCCGGTGGACGCCCACAGCGGGCGCTGGCGGTTGGCTCCCTTCGCCTCCAGGGCCTGGAAGCGGTCGCCGGAGAAGGTCCTGTCGTAGGCCTGGTAGGCGAGGCGCGCGTTCGCCAGGGCGGTCTTGCCCTTGAGGGCAGTGGCTTCGGGGGTGGCGATGGCGTCCAGACGCTTGTCCACCTCGGTGTCGATACGGCTGACGAAGACCGAGGCGACCGAGTGGATGGTGGACAGGTCGATTCCCGCCGCGTTGGCCTCCTCCAGACCGGACAGGTAGGCGTCCATCACCGCGAGGTACCGGTCGAGGCTGAAGATGAGGGTGACGTTGACTGAGACGCCGTGGGCGATGGTGCGGCGGATGGCCTCCAGGCCGGGCTCCGTGGCGGGAATCTTCACCAGCACGTTCTCCCGGCCGACGGTCTCATGGAGGGCAAGCGCCTCCTCCACGGTGGCCTCGGTCTGCATGGCCAGGCGGGGATCGACCTCGATCGAGACGCGGCCGTCGTAGCCCTTGCTGTGCCGGTAGACATCCATGAACAAGTCGCAGGCGTCACGCACATCGGTGGTGGTCATCGCGCGGATGGAGGCATCCAGCCCCTGGTCGGCCACCTGGCGCAGCTGCTCGTTGTAGGCGGCGCCGTTGCTCAGCGCGGTCGCGAAGATGGTGGGGTTGGTGGTCACACCGACCACGGAGAGCTCCTGGATCAGGGAGGCCAGGTTCCCCGAGGTGAGGCGGTCCCGGGACAGATCATCGAGCCAGATGGAGACCCCGGCCTTGCTGAGGGCGGCGGTGCGGGCGTTGGGGGTGTGGGTCATGCTGCTTTCCTGGGGTGTCGGGGGTACGCGGTGGTGTTGCCAGCACTCTATCCACGCGGTTCACCCACCGGCTGAGCATTCGGCCATCCGGTCATGGCGACGTAGACTGGCTGGAGCGCCCCCTTCCAAAGGATTTGTGTCTTGACCACCCACACCTCTGCCCAGCCGAACCCTGCCATCGACGCCTCGCGCGTCGTCGAGCGCTCGGTTGACGGGGCCCAGGGGCAGGCGCGCACCAAGGATGTGCTGAAGGCCTATGTGGCGCTGACCAAGCCGCGGATCATTGAGCTGTTGCTGGTCACCACCATTCCCGCGATGTTCCTGGCCGCCGGCGGGGTTCCCCCGCTGATGACCGCGCTGTGGACCATGCTGGGTGGGCTGTTCGCTGCGGCGTCCGCGAACGTGTTCAACTGCGTGATCGACCGTGACATTGACGAGGTCATGCGTCGGACGCGTCGCCGCCCCGTGCCGCGGCACCAGGTCTCCCCGACCAATGCGACGGTTTTCGGTGTCGTCCTGGGCATCCTGTCGGCCCTGGTGCTGGGCTTCGGTGCGAACTGGCTCTCGGCGGGGCTGGCCCTGGCCGCGAACGCCTTCTACGTCTTCGTCTACACCATGCTGCTCAAGCGGCGGACCTCGCAGAACATCGTCTGGGGCGGCATCGCCGGCTGCTTCCCGCCCCTGATCGGCTGGACCGCCATCACCGGCTCGGTGAGCTGGGCCCCGCTCGTGCTGTTCCTGATCGTCTTCTTCTGGACGCCCCCGCACACCTGGGCGCTGGGCTTCCGCTACCGCGACGACTATGCCGCCGCCCACGTCCCGATGCTCCCTGTCGTGATGGATGCCCCTGGCGTGGCCTGGCGCATCCTGTGCTACTCGGCGGCGACCGTTGCGACCTCGCTGGTCCTGTGGCCGGTGGCGCACACCGGCTGGCTCTACCCGGTGGTGGCGATCGTGACGGGTGCGGTGCTGCTGTGGGAGTCGGTCCAGCTGCTGCAGCGGGCCCGTCGGGGATTCACGGGTGCCTCCCTGAACGCGATGCGGCTGTTCCACTGGTCGAACACCTATCTGGCGCTGCTGTTCGTCGCGGCAGCGATCGACCCGCTCATCTTCTGAGGCAGACGGGACCGGTCAGTCTTCTGAGGCAGACGGGGCTGGTCAGGCGATGGTCGCCGGCTCCCCCTCGCCTCGCACGGAGAAGAACAGCGCGGCCGCTGCCGCAACAGCGACTCCTGCGCCGACCATGTGCATCAGCACCGCCACGATCGGGACGCCGTTGAAGTACTGGTAATAGCCGATGGCACCCTGGACCAACTCCACGCCCAGCAGGATCGCGGCCCACTTTACTGCCGCCGAGCCTGCCCGCCGCAGGGCGTACAGGGCCACCAGCGTGCACAGCACGGTGAACCACACCGAGAGCGAGTGGATCCGCGCCACCGAGGGAATGTCCAGACCGGTGCGCTTGGCGCCCCCGTCGCCGGAGTGCGGGCCCGAACCGGTGACCACCGTGCCCAGCCAGCAAGCCACCATCATGCCCGCGAAGGCGGCCCGGGAGGCCCACAGCGCCAGGGCGGGCACCGGCACCGACGCGCTGCCGGCAACGTGCAGGACGAGTTTGGTGAGGGCCGCCACCAGGACCAGCGAGAGCATCAGGTGCAGAGCCACCACCCAGGGGTTCAGGTCAGTCAGCACCGTGATGCCCCCGATCACGCCCTGGAAGGGGATACCCAGCCCGGCCCAGAACGCGATCCGACGGGTCAGCCTGTCAGCGTGAGTCCGGACTGCTGCCACGAAGACCATGATGGCCAGGAAGATCAGCACGAAAGTGAGCAGGCGGTTGCCGAACTCGATGAACTGGTGGTGGCCCAGACCGCTGCGAGGTACATAGGAGTCGGGCTGGCAGCGCGGCCACGTCGGGCACCCGAGCCCGGACTCGGTCAGGCGCACCACGGCGCCGGTGACAATGATCAGGATGTTGCCGATCATGCTGGCGACGGCCCAACCGATCAGGGCGCCGCGGGTGGCGCTGATGCGGCCCCAGAAGCTGCTGCGCTCCTCGGTGAGTGGGGGAGCCTGGTCAGTCACGAGGTCCATCGAAACACCTTCCTTGCCAACAACGCTGAGCCCAACGCCCAGAGTAGAAGCGGCAGCAGACCGGAGAGGTCCTGGCTGCCCGAAGTCCAGGCGCGGGTCATGTCCGCCAGTGCGGATGTGGGCAGCCAGCGCACCACGTCACCGAACGGCGAGCCCAGCTCGGAGGGCGGCACCATGATGCCCAGCGCGAGACCGGCCAGGTAGACCAGGTTCGCCAACCCAAGGGTCGCTTCGGCCCGCAGCGTCCCGGCCATGGCGAGAGCGAGCGAGACGAAACAGACGATGGCGAGCACGGCCGCGACGAGGACGCCAAGGGTTTGCACGACCTCGAACCGGGGGCGCCAGCCCAGTGCCAGCGACACGCCCAGCAGCACCAGCCACTGCAACAGGCTGATCACCACGACGGCGACGGCCTTGCCACCGAGCAGTCCGGTGCGCCCCAGCGGGGTGGCGGCCATGCGCTCGAGGACGCCCTGGCGCCGGTCAAAGCCGGTCGCGATGGCGGTGGACGTGAAGGCCGTGGACCAGATCGCGAGGGCCAGCACCGAACCGACCAGACCGGCGGTGCCGATGCCGAAACGATGGCCGACGGTGAAGCCGACCACGAGGAGGCCGATGGGGATCACCAGGGCCAGCAGCAATTGCTCGCCATTGCGCATCATCAGCGAGGTCTCCAGCGCCCCCTGGGCGCGCAGCCGGGTGGCTGGGGACGCAGGCGCCGGGCGGGGAGCGAAGTCGATGCTCATCGCACGCCTCCGACATTCGTGTTGGCGAGGAAAACGTCCTCCAGGCTCTGCTTGGCCGTGAGCTCTGCGGTGGTGCCGTCCAGCCGCACGTGGCCGGCGTCCATGATGTAGATGTGGTCGGCGAGAGCGGAGGCTTCGTCCATCAGGTGGGTGCTGAGCACGATGCCGACCCCCGCGTCCCGCAGTTGGCGGATGACCTGCCAGACGCGTTGACGCACGTGCGGGTCGAGCCCGGCGGTCGGCTCGTCCAGGAAGACCAGCCGGGGGCGTCCGATGAGGGCAGCGGCCATGTTCAGGCTCTGTTGTTGGCCTCCCGACAGGCGGCGGTAGGCAGTCCTCGCAGTGTGGGAGATGCCGAGGAGCTCCATGAGCTCGTCCACAGGATGGGGGTCGTTGTAGAGGCGTGAGAGGTGTACCAGCAGTTCCCGCGCACGGATCGCGTTCCAGGCTCCGGCGCTCTGGGGCATCACGCCAACCTCAGCCAGGGCACGCGCGGAGCCGGGTGCATCGCCCACGATGCGGATGCTCCCCGCGTCCGGGGTGAGCAGGCCGGTGCAGCAGCGCACCATGGTGGTCTTGCCGGCGCCGTTGGGGCCCAGGACTGCCGTGACCTGACCGGCATGCGCCTGGAGTGAGAGCCCGTCGAGGGCGTTCAGGGTGCCGAAGGTGACGTGGACGTCGTCCAGGTCGAGAAGAACGGTATCGGGCACCGGGCAAGTGTACGCCCGGCGCCCGAGGTGCCAGGACGCGGCCCGCCATGACCACGGTCGCCGGGAGGTGCTACTTCACGGCGCCGACCGTCAGGCCGGAGACGATGTACTTCTGCAGCCACAGGAACAGGACCAGCACGGGCAGGGAGGCGAGCACCGCCCCGGCGGCGAAGACCTGCCAGAAGCTGTTGAACTCCGTCGACACGTACTGGAACAGGCCGATGGCCAGCGTGTTCTGCTTCGGGTCGTTGCCCAGCACGACCGAAGCCACGACGTACTCGTTGAAGGTGCCAACGAAGCTGAGCAGGCCGACCACCGCCAGGATGGGCGCGACCAGGCGCAGGATGATGGTGAAGAAGATGCGCGCGTGGCTTGCTCCGTCCACCTTGGCGGCCTCGTCCAGTGCCATCGGTACCGTGTTGAAGAAGCCGTACATCAGGTAGGTGTTCGTGCCCAGCGCTCCGCCCAGATAGACCAGGATCAGCGCGATCGCCGAACCGATGCCCAACGACGGCACGACGTCGCCCAGTGCCGAGAGCAACAGGAAGATCGCCACGACCATCAGCAGCTGGGGGAACATCTGGATCAGCAGCAGGCTCATCAGGCCCGCTCGGCGACCCGCGAAGCGGAGACGACTGAAGGCGTAGGCGGCCATCGCGCCGAGCAGCACCGTCAGGATCGCGGTGGTCCCGGCGATGAACAGCGTGTTGAGATACCAGCGGCCATAGGGGCGCAGCGGGTTGGTGAGCAGCGCCTCGTAGTTTGCCAGCGAGAAGGTGGTGAACAGCTTGTTCGAACCAGTCAGGTTGCCCTTGGGGTTGAGGGAGGCTGACAGCACGTAGACCAGCGGGAAGGCAGCGTAGATGACCGCGATGATGGCGATCAGGTGGCGCCAGCCGACGCGTGCGATCCACTGGCCGGGGCTGAGCCTGCGGTTCTCCGAGCTCACCATCTTCTGGCGCTTCTTCGACTCGGTGACCGGGGTCTTGTCGGCAACGGAGACGGCGGTGGGGGTCTGTTCGATACTCATCAGTTCACATCCTCCAGGGACTTGGTCTGGCGGAATCCGAGGTAGGAGACCACGCCGACCAGGATGAAGATCAGGATGGAGAAGGCCGAGGCGAGGCCGTAGTCATGTCGGGCACTGCCATCGAGCCCGGCCAACTTGTAGACCATCGAGATCAGGATGTCGGTATGGCCGACGTTCAGCGAGGTGTCGGTGAACTGCGGCCAGCCGCGGGTCAGCAGGAAGACCAGGGTGAAATTGTTGAAGTTGAAGGCGAACGAGCTGATCAGCAGCGGGGCCAGCGGGACCATCAATAGCGGCAGCTTGATGGACATGAAGGTCTTCCACGGGGACGCGCCGTCCACCTTGGCGGCTTCCAGAATGTCCTCGGGGATCGACTGCAGGGCGCCGGTGGCCACCAAGAACATGTAGGGGTAGCCCAGCCACAGGTTGGTCAGAAGCAGCGCCAGCTTGGACCAGAACGGGTCGTTCAGCCACGGGATGTCCGCACCGCGGAGGAGCACCTCGTTGATGAAGCCGAATTCCTGGTTGAACAAGCCGGCGAAGATCAGCGCCGAGAGGAAGGCGGGGAAGGCGTAGGGGAGGATCAGCAGCGTGCGGTAGACCTTCTGGCCGGTCATCTTGGGGTCGTTCAGCACGAGCGCCAGAAAGAGGCCGAGCACGAACGTGCTGAACACACTGAGGATCGCGAAGGCGAAGGTCCACAGCGTCACAGCGATGAACGGGCTGCGGATGTCCTTGTTGGTGAAGATCGAGGTGAAGTTGTCCACGCCGACACTCACGCGCCAGCCCGGATCAATCGTCTTGCCGTCGGCGGTGGCGAAGTTGCCCTTGCCGTTGTCGGTGTAGACGACCCCCTGGGGGTCGGTGAAGGTGTCCTTGGCCGAGTCATACTTGATCGTCGAGTTGTAGACGAAGGCCTGCGACCCGGTGGTGGTGCGGTAGTAGCCGTCCTCGGGCTTGTCAGTCAGCGGCACCTGCAGTGCGGAGACATCCTGCGAGCGCTTGGAGATCTCGGCGAACTGCAGAATGCGGTAGCCCGGCAGCGCCTTGACTGCTCCCAGCGAATTCATCTCGGCGCCCTCGACCTTGGCAGCCGGGGTATCGGTGGTCCCCGCCTTCACCTCCTGGGCCTTCTCGTCGACCACGACCAACCAGAGCTTGCCGTCCTTCTCGGCCACGGCAGCCGGGTGGGTGGGCGTGTTCGGCACCCGCGCCTGGTTCTGTTTGATGATGGACGCGATGGCGTCCTTCTTCGAACCGTTGTGCCCGTCGCCGTAGTTCGTGAAGCCCACCCAGACCGTGTAGATCATCGCGCCGACGGTGAAGATCAACAGGAAGACCAAGCCGGGAAAGAGGTACTTGCCCGGGAGGAGCCGGTTCGGCGGCAGGTAGATGAGGGTCGCCGCCAGCGCGATCAACAGGAAG
This sequence comes from Aestuariimicrobium sp. p3-SID1156, assembly GCF_025144225.1. Lineage (GTDB taxonomy): Bacteria > Actinomycetota > Actinomycetes > Propionibacteriales > Propionibacteriaceae > Aestuariimicrobium. The sequence goes on along the minus strand of NZ_JALXXB010000007.1, from coordinate 83,807 downwards.
CCTGCCATGATCAACCAGGCGCCCTTGGAGGCGGCCGTCAGCGCGCCGAGCACCGCCATGGCGTCGACGGCTCCCAAGCCGAGGATCTTGATGATCCAGGCGGTCAGGCTGGAGGAGTACGTCTCCCGGGCGCGGGTGCCCCGCTTCTCTCGTTCAGTGAGTGTGGTGCTCATCGCCAACTTTCTTCATCGCGACCGCGGGCGCGCACCGGCGCGGCCAGCAGATGTGCAATAGGTGAGGGGCGGGCGACGTGGGTCGACTGCCCCCGTGAGGCGCCGCCGACTGACGGCGCCTTGATGAACCAGGTGATCCTCGGCGTCACTTGATCTTGGACTGGATGGCTTGGACCATCTTGTCCCAGGCAGCCTTGGGATCGTCAGCCTTGCCGCCGATGATGGTGGCCTGCGTCTGTCCCCAGTCCGCCCACACCGAGCCCATGGCTGGCACGTTCGGCATCGGGACACCCTTGGCGCCGACAGCACCGAAGGCGGCCACGTCCTTGTCGGACTTGGCGGTCTCGAAGGCAGCCTTGTTCGCCGGGGCCCGGTTGCCGGCCTTGAAGAGCGCCTCCTGCACCTTCTGGGAACCCACGTACTCGACCAGGAACTTCTGGGTGGCCACGGCGTTCTTGGCCTTGGCCGACATCACGAAGCCCTGCACGCCCACGAACGGGGTGGCGTCCTTGTCGCCCGCAGCGGGGATCGGGTCAATGGCGTAGGTGAAACCGGCCTTCTTGATCACGTCCATGTTCCAGGGGCCGGTGATGAAGAAGGCAGACTGCTTCTTGGTGAACTGGTCCTTGGCGATGTCGCCGGAGATGTTGAGGGAGAAGACCTTCTCCTTGCCCATCTGGGCGAGGAACTGGGCGAACTTGTGGCCTGGTTCCCCGCCCATGGCGATCTTGGAGCCGTCGTAGGAGCCGTCGGGCTTCTGGTTGAACACCGGGGCGCCGAAGGAAGCCTGCAGCGGGTACAGGTGGTACGGGTCGGACGCCTTGGGGTCCAGGCCGACGAGCACCTTGTACTTGCCCTTGCCCTCGCCGGCCTTGAGCAGGTCGTCCCAGGTCTTGGGGGCTTCGGGGACCATCTCGGTGTTGCGCAGCAGGGCGATGTTCTCGATGGCGTAGGGAACGCCGTAGGTCTTGCCCTCGTAGCTGAAGGCCTGGACGGCGACGTCCTGGAAGGTGGAGGCGTCGCCCAGCTCGAGCGGGGCGATCACGCCGTTCTGGACGAAGCGACCCACGCCATCGTGGGCGCAGATGACCGCGTCGGGACCCTTGCCGGTGGGGGCCTGGGTAATGAAGTCGTCGGCGATCTTCCCGAAGTCCTTGATCACCAGGTTGACCTTGACCTGGGTGTCGGCCTCAAACTGCTTGGCCACGGGGGACAGCACCGGGGATCGGTTGGAGTCGATCCAGACGGTGATGGCACCGGCCGAGTCGCCACCTGAGGTGTTGGCGGGGGAGCTGGTCGGCGCGCCGGTGCTACCGGCAGCCGTGGGCGCCGGGGCAGTGCTGGAACTGGTGCTGACGCCACACGCCGCCAGGGAGGCCACGGCGCCTGCGGCCAGGCCACCCTGGAGCAGCAAACGACGGTTGAAACTGTTCATGATTGCCTTTCGGGCCAGGCCGGATCACCACTGACCCGGCTGCTACCACCTGTCTACAGCACCTCGCTCATCCCGTGTGAGCGACCTACCCGAAATCCTCTGGATTGTGATGTGCACAGAACCGTCCGCCGGTTCTTGCGCTTGCAGCGGAAATCGTCCACAGCCACGCAGGTCAGGTCCTCCTTACTTGAACCGTGGCCTTCAATACGCAAGGCTGGCGTCATGAAAAACTCGACCCGTCATCGTGACGCCGTGGTCGAGCGCGGACCCCTCCGACGGGAACCCGACGCGGCCACGGCAGCTGCCGTCGACGATGCGTCGACCCGCGACCGTGTCCTGCAGTCCATTCTCGAGCATGGTCCCAGTACCGCCGCTGAACTCGCTGCACGACTCGAGCTCACCCCCGCCGCCATCCGCCGCCACTTGGGGGCGCTCACCGAGCTCGGCGCAGTCGCCAGCAGGGAGAAGAAGGTCTACGGCCAACGTGGCCGCGGGCGCCCCTCGAAGGTCTTCGTGCTCACCGACGCCGGACGCGCGGACTTCTACCAGGCCTACGACGACCTCGCCATCCAGGCCATCCGCGAGCTCGCCGCAGCCGCCGGGCCCAGTGCGCTGAGGTCTCTGGCCGAACAGCGCGTGGCCGACGTCGAGGCCCGCTACCGTGAAGCACGGGTCAGTGCTCCGGACGCCCCACCCATCCAGGCCCTGGCAGCGGCCCTGTCCGAGACCGGCTACGTGGCCTCCATCAAGCCGGTCGGCTCGGGGGAGCAGATCTGCCAGCACCATTGCCCGGTCGCCCACGTGGCGGCGCAGTTCCCCGAACTGTGCGAGGCAGAAACCCAACTCTTCAGCCGACTGCTGGGCTCCCACGTCCAGCGACTGGCCACCATCGCCCACGGCGACGGAGTGTGCACCACGCACATCCCGCGCCCCGTGGACGTCCAGATTTCGCCCAAGGAAAGGTCCTGACTCATGACCCAGACCACCGATACCAATGCCATCCAGACTCCCGAGGTCACCGGTGCTGACGTGAACACCGTGGAACAGAGCCGCCCGGCTCCTGCCCCCGGCACCGGTGCCACCCAGGACGAGCACCTCGAGGCGCTCTCCACCTACCAGTGGGGCTGGCACGACCCGGACGCGGCCGGCGCGGCCGCCCAGCGCGGTCTGAGCGAGGCTGTCGTCCGCGACATCTCGGCCAAGAAGGACGAGCCCGAGTGGATGCTGAACATGCGTCTGAAGGGCCTGAAGATGTTCGAGCGCAAGCCGATGCCGACTTGGGGTGCTGACCTGGGCGAGATCGACTTCGAGAACATCAAGTACTTCGTGCGCTCCACCGAGAAGCAGGCCACCAGCTGGGAGGACCTGCCCGAGGACATCAAGAACACCTACGACCGCCTTGGCATCCCCGAAGCCGAGAAGGCCCGCCTGGTCGCCGGTGTGGCTGCCCAGTACGAGTCCGAGGTGGTCTACCACAAGATCAACGAGGAGCTGGAGAAGCAGGGCGTCCTCTTTCTGGACACCGACACCGCGCTCAAGGAGCACCCGGAGATCTTCCAGGAGTACTTCGGCACCGTCATTCCGACCGGTGACAACAAGTTCTCCGCACTGAACACCGCGGTGTGGTCGGGCGGCTCGTTCATCTATGTGCCCAAGGGCGTCCACGTCTCGATCCCGCTGCAGGCCTACTTCCGCATCAACACCGAGAACATGGGCCAGTTCGAGCGGACGCTGATCATCGCCGACGAGGGCTCCTACGTCCACTACGTCGAGGGCTGCACCGCGCCGATCTACTCCTCGGACTCGCTGCACTCCGCGGTCGTCGAGATCATCGTGAAGAAGAACGCCCGGGTTCGCTACACGACCATCCAGAACTGGTCAAACAATGTGTACAACCTGGTCACCAAGCGCGCCGTCTGCGAGGAGGGCGCGACCATGGAGTGGATCGACGGCAACATCGGTTCCAAGGTCACCATGAAGTACCCGGCCGTCTACCTGATGGGCCCCCACGCCAAGGGCGAGACCCTGTCGATCGCCTTCGCCGGCGAGGGCCAGCACCAGGACGCCGGTTCCAAGATGGTGCACTGCGCCCCGTACACCTCCAGCTCGATCGTCTCGAAGTCGGTGGCCCGCGGCGGTGGTCGTTCCTCCTACCGCGGCCTGGTCGAGGTGCAGGAGGGAGCCCGCCACTCCGCCAGCTCGGTGATGTGTGACGCGCTGCTGGTCGACACCATCAGCCGTTCTGACACCTACCCCTACGTCGACGTGCGCGAGGAGGACGTGTCGATGGCCCACGAAGCCACCGTCTCCAAGGTGTCCGAGGACCAGCTCTTCTACCTCATGAGCCGCGGCATGGACGAGCTGGAAGCCATGGCGATGATCGTGCGCGGTTTCGTCGAGCCGATCGCCCGGGAGCTGCCGATGGAGTACGCCCTCGAGCTCAACCGCCTGATCGAACTGCAGATGGAGGGCGCGGTCGGCTGACCTGCGCCACCCTTGCGTCCATCGCTGGGCGATGTCCACCCCTGGGCATCGCCCCCGATTGGGCCGCGTCCACACACTTCTGAACAGAAAGAGTAACGTTGTCAGTCACCACTGAGCAGCCGGCCGTCGCCCCTGCCATCGAGACGGTCGAGTCGCACCTTCACCCCACCCCCTCCTGGGACCTCGCCGATCATTCAGCCCCCACGGGTCGTGAGGAGATCTGGCGCTTCACCCCCATCAAGCGCTTTGCTTCCCTCCTGGAGCCCGCTGAGGGCCTGAAGACACTGGAGTGGGGCGCCAACTTCCCTGAGCAGGTGACCGTCACCGAGCTCACCGACGAGCAGGCCCGCGAATTGGCTGTCGAGGCTCCCGTGGACCGCATCGCCGCGCTGGCTGCCGAGCAGAGCGTGCACCGCACCCACATCCAGGTCCCGGCCGATGTCGAGATCCACGAGCCCATCGAGTTCACCGCAACCGGCCAGGGTGGACGCGCCAGCGATCACTACGTCATCTCCGTGGGTGCCCACGCCAAGGCCACCATCGTCATTCGCTTTCAGGGCAATGCCGACTACTCCGAGAAGCTCGACGTACTCGTGGGCGACGGCGCCATCGTCAACTTGGTCACGGTCCAGGACTGGGAGCAGGGCAGCATCCACGGCGGCCAGCGCTCGCTGAGTATCGGACGCGATGCCACTGTCAAGACCGTCACCGTCTCCATCGGCGGCGACATTCGCCTGCAGGAGGACACCCGCTTCGGTGGCCCCGGCGGCTCGGTCGAGCAGTTCGGCCTCTACCTGGTGGATGCCGGCCAGCACATCGAGCACCGCCTCTTCGTGGACCACAACGCCCCCAACACCAACTCCAATGTCGACTACCGCGGCGCCCTGCAGGGCGAGAAGGCACACTCGGTCTGGATCGGTGACGTGCTGATCCGCAAGGTGGCCGAGGGCATCGAGACCTACGAGTCGAACAAGAACCTGGTCCTCACCGACGGCTGCCAGGCCGACTCGGTCCCGAACCTGGAGATTGAGACCGGCGAGATCGCTGGTGCGGGCCACTCCTCGACCACCGGGCGCTTCGACGACGAGCAGCTGTTCTACCTGCGCAGCCGCGGCATCCCCGAGTCCGAGGCCCGCCGCCTGGTCGTCCATGGCTTCTTCTGGGATATCATCCGTCGCATCGGCCTGCCCGAGCTGGAGGAGCACCTGCTGGAGGTCGTCGAGAACGAGCTGCAGGTCGTCTCGTGACCTGGCGAGCCGTGGCCCCGCTCGAGGAACTCACCGAGAACCTGCCCCTGGCAGTCGAGGTGGACTCCGACGGCGGCGAGGAGGTCCGCGTCGCGCTGGTCCAGCACGAGGGGGAGTACTTCGCCATCCATGACGTCTGCAGCCACGGCCAGGTGCCGCTGAGTGAGGGCGACGTGGAGGACTGCTCTATCGAGTGCTACCTGCACGCCTCCACGTTTGACCTGCGCACCGGACGCGCGCTCAACCTCCCGGCCACCCAGCCGGTCCCCGTCTACCCCTGCCGGGTGGTGGGCAGCGACCTCGAGGTCGATGTCGACAACCCGATCCCCGCGGACGCGCTGGCGTCCTGAACCCCACGCACCCCACGCACACAGAAAGCCTGGAGAACATGTCGAAGCTGGAAATCAGCAACCTGCACGTCACCATCGACACCGAGAGCGGTCCCAAGCAGATCCTCAAGGGCGTTGACCTGACCATCAACCCCGGCGAGATCCACGCCATCATGGGCCCCAACGGCTCGGGCAAGTCGACCCTGGCCTACGCCATCGCCGGCCACCCCAAGTACGAGATCACCGAGGGCTCCATCACGCTCGATGGTGAGGAGCTCACCGAGATGAGCGTCGATGAGCGTGCCCGCGCCGGCCTCTTCCTGGCCATGCAGTACCCCGTCGAGGTGCCCGGCGTCTCGGTCGCCAACTTCCTGCGCACCGCCAAGACCGCCCTGGACGGCGAGGCCCCCAAGGTCCGCACCTGGGTCAAGGAGGTCAACGACGCCCTCGGACGCCTGCAGCTCGACAGCGAGTTCAGCGCGCGCTCGGTCAACGAGGGCTTCTCCGGCGGTGAGAAGAAGCGTCACGAGATCGCCCAGCTGGAGCTGCTCAAGCCCAAGTTCGCCATCCTTGACGAGACCGACTCCGGCCTGGACATCGACGCCCTGCGCATCGTCTCCGACGGCGTCAACCGCTACATGGAGGACAAGGACCGCGGTGTGCTGCTCATCACGCACTACACCCGCATCCTGCGCTACATCCAGCCCGACTTCGTCCACGTCTTCGTGGACGGACGCATTGCGGAGGAGGGCGGCAAGGAGCTCGCCGACCGCCTGGAGGCCGAGGGTTACGAGAAGTTCGTGACCGCCTCGCGCGCCTGAATCCCAGGCTCGTGGCCCGCGCCGAGCCGATCGGCGCGGGCACCCGGCCCGTGGCGTCCACCCAGGTTGCCAGGGCACAAGCAAGGAAGTGAGTGGGAGATGAACTACGACGTCGAGGCAATTCGCCGGGACTTCCCGATTCTCGAGCGCGAGATCAACGGGTACCCGCTGGCCTACCTCGATTCGGGCAACACCTCCCAGAAACCCCAGCAGGTCGTGGACGCCATCGCCTCCCACTACTTGGAGCACAACGCCAACGTCGCCCGGGCGATGCACCAGCTGGGCGCTGAAGCCACCGCCGCCTTCGAGGGCGGACGGGCCACCGTGGCCGATTTCATCGGTGCCGCCGAGGCCGCTGAGGTCGTCTTCACCAAGAACGCCTCCGAGGCCCTGAACCTCGCTGCGAACACGCTGGGCGCCGGCCTGGAGCCGGGTGACGAGGTCGTGGTCTCGGTGATGGAGCACCACTCCAACATCGTCCCCTGGCAGCTGGTCTGCCAGCGCACCGGCGCCACGCTGCGCTGGTTCGACATTACCGAGGACGGCCACCTCGACCTCGACAAGGCGCGGGCCGAGAACCTGATCAACGACCGGACCAAGATCGTCTCGATCACCTGGGCCTCGAATGTGCTCGGCACCATCAACCCCATCCGGGAGATCGCGGACTGGGCCCACCAGCACGGCGCGATCATGGTCGCGGACGGTGCCCAGGGTGTTCCGCAGCGGCCCACGGACGTGAGCGAGCTGGGCGTCGACATGCTCGCCTTCACCGGCCACAAGCTCTGCGGACCCACCGGCATCGGCGTGCTCTGGGGCCGCCTGCAGCTGCTGGAGGCCCTGCCCCCCTTCTTGGGCGGTGGCGAGATGATCGAGGTCGTTCGCATGGAGGGCTCGACCTTCGCCCCACCCCCAGCTCGCTTCGAGGCAGGGACGCCCCCCATCGCCCAGGCCGTCGGCCTGGCCGCGGCGATCGATTACGTGCGTGGCATCGGTATGGAAAAGGTGGCGGCCCACGAGAAGGCCATCACCCGTTACGCCATCGACCGGCTGATGAAGGTCGAGGGGCTCAGGATCCTCGGCCCGACCCGGGACGATGACCGTGGGGGAGCGATCGCCTTCACCCTGGACGGGGTCCATCCCCATGACCTGATGCAGCTGACCGACGCACGTGGCGTAGCGATCCGGGGCGGGCACCACTGCGCGCGTCCGTTGCACGATCGTCTGGGCGTGCAGAGCTCGTCGCGGGCCAGCAGCTACCTGTACACCACCACCCGCGAGGTCGACCAGCTGGTGGACGCCCTGGACTACGCTCGGGACTTCTTCACCGGAAAGTCGCGTTCCCACCGAGGCAGGATGACCCTGGCCGAACGCAAGGCCGCTCGGGAAGCGCGCCGGGTCGCCCGTGAAGAACTCGACGGTGGCGCCCAGACCGGGGCCGTCCCCGAGGATGACCGAGGAGGAGCATGAACGTCGAGGAGATGTACCAGGAGATCATCCTGGACCACTACCGCGAGAAGCACCACGCCGGGCTGCGGGAGCCGTTCGACGCCGAGGTGCACCACGTCAACCCCACCTGTGGGGACGAGTTGACCCTGCGCGTCGATGTCGAGGACGGGATGATCAAGGACGTCTCCTATGTCGCCCAGGGTTGCTCGATCTCCCAGGCATCGACCTCGGTGATGAGCGACCTGGTCATCGGTCGTGACGTCGAAGACTCCCTGGCACTGCACGACGAATTCGTCGTGATGATGAACTCGCAGGGCAAGATGGAACCCGACGAGGACCGTTTCGAGGACGGCATCGCCTTCATCGGGGTCTCCCAGTTCCCCGCCCGCGTCAAGTGCGCACTGCTGGGTTGGTCCGCCCTCAAGGACGCCCTGCTCCGCGCCGAATCTGCCGGTTCCCGCCGGCCCACCGAACCCACCACCTCACAGGAGGCATGATGTCCGACCAGACAGCCGACCTGCCGGGCACCCCGGCGGCAGAAGGGCAGGGCTCCCCGATGGCCCAGCCCGAGAACACCCTGGCGCCGGGTGGGGAGGGCGCTCGCCGCCCCTCCGACCTGGTGCGCGACGAGCTCCCCGACGTGGACGCGCCAGCGCGGACGGCCGTGAGCGAGGAGGACGTGCTGGAGGCCATGCGTGATGTCGTGGACCCCGAGCTGATGGTCAACGTCGTCGACCTCGGCCTGGTCTACGGAGTGCACCTCGACGAGGCCAACAACGCCACCATCGACATGACCTTGACCAGCCCCACCTGCCCGCTGACCGACCGCATCGAGTACGACACCCAGACGGTGCTCGAGGGACTGGTCACCTCCGCGGCGATCAACTGGGTCTGGATGCCGCCGTGGTCGCTGGAGATGATCACCGACGACGGCCGCGAACAGCTGCGCGCCATCGGCTACAACGTCTGATCGTTATCGGGTCCGACCGCTATCGGGTCTGACCGATTCGGGTCTGACCGATTCGGGTCTGACCGATTCGGGTCTGACCGATTCGGGTCGGGGCCGCCCGGAGCGTAGACTCGCCCCTCGTGCTTCAGGTCAAGGATCTCGCCGTTTCCATCGGCGCCCGTACTCTGCTGGAACCAGTGTCGTTCCAGGTGCTGCCCGGCGACAAGATCGGGCTGGTCGGGCGCAATGGCGCCGGCAAGACAACGATGACCCGCATCCTGGCGGGGGAGGGGCAGCCCTCCGGTGGCACCGTCACCCGCACCGGCAAGCTCGGCTACCTGCCGCAGGACCCGCGCGATGGTGATCTTGATGTCACCGCTCGCGACCGCATCCTCAGCGCCCGGGGTCTGGACCAGATCCTGGGTCGGATGCGCCGCTACGAGAACGAGATGGCTGAAGCGGTCGGGGAACGGCGCGAGAAGGCGATGGAGTCCTATTCCCGTGCCGAGGCCGAGCATGTCGCCGCCGGCGGCTACGGCGCTGAGGCCGAGGCCGCCCAGATCTGCGCCAACCTGGGCCTGCCCGAGCGCGTCCTGAGCCAGCCCATCCGGCAGCTCTCCGGTGGCCAGCGCCGCCGCGTCGAACTGGCCCGCATCCTGTTCTCCGGATCCGACACCCTGCTGCTCGACGAGCCCACCAACCACCTGGACGCCGACTCGATCAGCTGGTTGCGGACCTTCCTGCAGGGCTACCCGGGTGGCGTGGTCATGATCAGCCACGATACCGGCCTACTGGACGCGACGGTGACCAAGGTCTTCCACCTGGACGCCAACCGCGCCGAACTCGACATCTACTCCATGGACTGGAAGCGCTACCTCCTCCAGCGCGAGACCGACGAGAAGCGCCGCAAGCGTGAACGTCTCAACGCCGAGCGCAAGGCCGAACAGCTCCTGAGCCAGGCCGACAAGATGCGCGCCAAGGCGACAAAGGCTGTCGCTGCCCAGAACATGGCCAAGCGCGCCGAGAAGCTGCTCGCCGGCATCGAGGGCGAACGCGTCCAGGACAAGGTCGCCAAGATCGCCTTCCCCACCCCCGCCCCCTGCGGCAAGACCCCGCTGATGGCCGAGAACCTCTCGAAGTCCTACGGGTCGCTGGAGGTATTCACCTCCGTGGACCTCGCCATCGACCGCGGCTCGCAGGTGGTGATCCTGGGACTCAACGGCGCGGGCAAGACGACCCTGTTGCGCATCCTGGCCGGCGTCGAGCAGTCCGACACCGGCCGGATCCTGCCCGGCCACGGCCTCAAGCTCGGCTACTTCGCGCAGGAACATGACCTGCTGGACATGAAGGCATCCGTGCTGGAGAACATGACCCGAGCGGCCGCCGACATGAACGAGACCGACTGCCGCAAGGTGCTGGGACAGTTCCTGTTCACCGGCGATGATGTGGAGAAGCCCGCCCGCGTCCTCTCCGGTGGTGAGAAGACCCGGCTGTCGCTCGCGACCCTGGTCGTGTCGGCGGCCAATGTGCTGCTGCTCGACGAGCCCACTAACAACCTGGACCCCGCCAGTCGGGAGCAGGTGCTGGACGCCATCCGTAGCTACCAGGGAGCGGTCATCCTCGTGACCCACGACGAGGGAGCGGTGGAGGCGCTGGAACCCGATCGCGTCCTGTTGCTGCCCGACGGGGTCGAGGACCTGTGGAGCAGGGACTACCAGGACCTCATCGCGTTGGCGTGAGCCGTTCTGGGTGCTCGTCCAGCTACGCTGGGCGGATACCTGATCAAGGAAAGGTCCTGACCATGGTCACTGCACACATCCCTCTGGGGCCTGGGTCTCGCGTCACGGGGGAGGCCCGGGAGACCCTGGCCGGGCAGCTGTGCCAGCGCTACCAGGCCGGGGAATCCATCCGTGCCATCGCGGCTGATCTTGGTCGAAGCTACGGCTTCGTGCAGACCCTCCTGCGGGAGGCAGGTGTCACCCTGAGGACCCGCGGTGGGGACACCCGCTCGTCGGTGGCCCGCACACGCCAGGCGGCGGTCGCCCAGCGCACCATGACCGCGCCAGCAGTGGAGGACCACGTCAAGGTGCGGCCGCTCGAGGTCCAACAACAGAAGGGCAAGGGCACGAAGAAGGCGAAGTCGAAGGACCAGGTCAAGAAGTCCAAGAAATCCAAGCACCAGCCCAAGCCCCCGACTCCTGAGAAGTCCGAGAAGTCCAAGAAGAAGAGCGGCAAGTCGAAGGACAAGGACAAGGCGTCCAAGAAGAAGAACACGTGAACGAGACCCGCGGGCTGGGCGGAGCCGACAGCCACTCCGACCGCTACGGGGCGTAGTAATTGGCCTAGTCAGGTCCGGGTGGCGTCCGCAATGGCTAGCCGTGGTGTGTGAAACGTGCTGTGCGCCATTGTTTGCCAACCGTTCACGGTGCCGTCGCGTGCAGGTTCCTTGTCGCTGAGAGTGTTCAGGCAATCGGATTGATGTCCGCTGCGCCATGATCACGTCTGACCAGGAGTTCTTCATGCACAAGAGCCTCAAGCTGCTGCCGATGTTCGGCCACACCAACGGCAACCGTTCGGCTGCCACCTGCCACTACAAGTGTGGCAACGCCTGCCTCGGCGAGACCTGCAACACCTCCGACAACTCCTACTTCCGTGAGATCGCCGGCGCTGCCCTCTCCCGCCGCGCAGCCCTCGGCCTCGGTGGCGCCGCTGCTGGCGCTGTGGTTGTCGGTCACGTCGTCGGTGGTGGCGCCACCCCGGCAGTCGCCGACTTCGGTGGCAACGGCTCTGCCGGCGGCAAGCTGGCCTTCACCCCGATCGCGCCGGTCGAGCGCACCGTCGACACCGTGACCGTGCCCAAGGGCTACCAGTGGGACACCGTGATCCGCTGGGGCGACCCGATGTTCAAGGACTCCCCGACCTTCGACGGCTTCGTCAAGACCGTGGAGCAGGCTGAGAAGTCCTTCGGCTACAACAACGACTACCTGAACATCATCGCCGAGGACGACACCCACGGCCTGCTGGTGTGCAACCACGAGTACACCAACGAAGAAATCATGTTCCCCGAGGACTGGTTCAAGGCCAACGCCGCCGAGGCCCGCAAGATCGCCATCGCCTCCCACGGTTTCGCCGTGGTCGAGCTGGTCCGCGCCGGCGCCGGCAAGCCCTGGAGCTACGTCAAGGGTGGCAAGCGCAACCGCCGCTTCACCGGCACCACCGAGTTCAAGGTCGACGGCCCCGCCGCCGGCTCCAAGCTCCTGAAGACCGTTGCCGATCCTTCCGGCCACAAGGTCCTGGGCACCCTCAACAACTGCGCCGGTGGCACCACCCCCTGGGGCACCGTCCTGTCGGGTGAGGAGAACTTCAACCAGTACTTCGTCGGTACCGGCTCGTCGGTCGAGAAGCGCTACGGCATCCCCACCACGTCCGAGCGCGGCTGGGAGACCGTTGACCCCCGCTTCGACCTCAACAACGAGGGCTACGCCAACGAGGTCAACCGCTTCGGCTGGATGGTCGAGATCGATCCCCAGGATCCGACCTCGACCCCGGTCAAGCACACCGCGATGGGCCGCTTCAAGCACGAGGCCGGCAACATCTCCGTCGCCAAGGACGGCCGCATCGTCGTGTACATGGGCGACGACGAGCGCTTCGACTACGTCTACAAGTTCATCTCGAAAGGCAAGTACAACCCCAGGGCTGCTCGCCAGGCCAACAAGAACCTGCTGACCGAGGGTGACCTCTACGTCGCCAAGTTCACCGGTGACACCGAGGCCGAGATCGACGGCTCGGGCAAGCTGCCCTCCGACGGCGCCTTCGACGGCACCGGCACCTGGATCCCGTTGACCCAGAACGGCAAGTCGATGGTCGCCGGCATGTCCATCGAGGAGGTCCTGGTCTGGACCCGTATCGCCGCCGACCGCGTCGGCGCGACCAAGATGGACCGCCCCGAGGACATCGAGCCCAACCCGGTCACCGGCAAGATCTACATGGCCATGACCAACAACACCCAGCGTGGCACCGAGGGCAAGGCCCCGGCCGACGAGGCCAACCCGCGCAACAAGAACAAGGACGGCCACATTCTCGAGGTCACCGAGACCGGTGATGACGCTGCCGCCCTGACCTTCGGCTGGAACATCCTGATCGTGGCCGGCGATCCCTCGAAGACCTCGTCGGCCTACTTCGCCGGCTACCCCGCCGACAAGGTTTCGCCGATCTCCTGCCCCGACAACGTCGCCTTCGACTCGAAGGGCAACCTGTGGGTCTCTACCGACGGCCAGCCCGGCACCATCGGCTACTGCGACGCCCTGCACAAGGTCACCCTCGTGGGTGCCGAGCGCGGTCGCGTCGAGCAGTTCCTCGCTGTCCCGGCTGGCGCCGAGACCTGTGGCCCGGTCATCCACGACCTGGACAACATGGTCTTCGTGGCCGTCCAGCACCCGGGTGAGGGTGGCACCTTCGCTGAGCCGATCTCCTACTTCCCGGACTTCAAGAAGGCTGGCGCTCGCGCCGGCGAGATGGCCGGCCCCCGCCCCTCCGTCGTCCAGGTCTACTCCCTGATCGGCAAGGACGGGAAGCCCGGCAAGGACGGCAAGGACGGGAAGCCCGGCGCCCTCCCCAACACCGGTCGCTGATCCAAGGCGCTGGTGACCAGCGCTGAATGAGCCCAGAGGGGCGGTACCCACGTGGTACCGCCCCTCACGCGTCCCCGAAGGAGACCTGCCGGGCACTCGCCACGGCGTCCATGATGGGATGTCAGAAGCCCATCGAGAGGACGCACCGTGGCTGCCACACTCGTGCCTGACAAGCCCACCTTCGTCAACACCTACGAACAGGACGTCTGCCGACGACTGCAGCGCGGCCTCCCCGAGGGCTCGATCCTGCTCGCCAACCTGCGGATCACCGAGGAGGCCCAAGACCTCGAAGCCGACCTGGTGGCGCTGGTCCCCGGCTCTGGGATGGCTGTGGTCGAGGTGAAGGGCGGCCGGGTGTGGCACGAGGACCAGCAGTGGTGGCAGTCCACCCCCGAGGGCCCACGCCGCATCGACCCCTTCGAGCAGGCGATGAAGGCCAAACGTGCGCTCATCAAGTACGTCAGCAGGGATCCACGCTGGAGTGGGGGACCGATGCGCTGGGCGCACCACGTGGTGCTGGCCAGCACCCCGCTCGCACCCGACTTCTGCACCCCCCAGGTGCCGCGCTGGCAGGTCAGCGGCAGCAGCGACCTCCCGACGCTGGTGGACCAGCTGGTCGACAACCTCGAACTCCACCACTCCTCCGGAGCGCTTCCGCCGACGACCGACCAGGTCAGGCTCATCGCGGACATCCTGGGGGGACGCTTCCTGCCCCAGCGCGATGTCCTGGTCGGTGCGGAGGCCCGCGATGAGCAGATCTCCCGCCTCACCGACCAGCAGGCGACCCTGCTGCAGGTGACCCGGCTGGTGCCGCGCGTCGAGATCCGTGGTGGGGCGGGCAGCGGAAAGACGCATCTGGCAATAGAACATGCCCGCCGCCTGGCCGACGGTCGTCTGACCGGACGCCCGGAGCGGGTGGCGGTGCTCTGCTATTCCTACGGCCTGGCCGGCTACCTGCGACGAACATTGCAGGTCGGCTCCCGCAAGAAGCAGCCACGCTTCGTGGGCGCCTTTGAGGAACTGGCCAACGACTGGGGCATCGACACCTCCAGGGCCACGCGGGATGACTCCGAGTTCTGGGAACGCCGGTTGCCGGCCACCATGGCGCACAAGGCGCACCAACTGCCCGACGGCAAGCGCTTCGACGCGATCATCGTCGACGAGGCGCAGGACTTCGCCGACCACTGGTGGACACCACTCCTGCATGCGCTGGCCGACCAGGACCAGGGCCGCCTGGGGATCTACTCCGACGAGCACCAGCGCGTCTTCAACCGCTTCGGGGCACCTCCGATCCAGCTGGTACCGCTGGTCCTGGACCACAACCTGCGCAACACCCAGCAGATCTACGACACCTTCAAGCCGCTGGCACCCAGCGGCATGAGCTCTCGCGGCGGCACGGGGCCCCAGGTCACCTTCATCCCGAGCACCCTGGACGATGCCGTCCATGACTCCGACGACCAGGTCGACATCCTGCTCGACGAGGGCTGGCGCCCCCACGACATCGCCCTGCTCACCGTGGGAAAGCGACACCCCCAGCACACCGAACTGCAGGAGAAACACGGCTACCGCGGCTATTGGGACACCTACTGGGACCAGTCAGTCGACTGCGACGTGTTCTATGGGCACGTCCTGGGGTTCAAGGGAATGGAACGCCGGGCGGTGGTGTTGTGTGTGAACGATTCTGGGCGAGGGGAGCGCGGGGCCGAGAGGCTCTACGTCGGGCTCTCCCGCGCGACCGACCGTTTGGTCGTCGTAGGCGACCCGGAGGCGATCGAACGCCTGGGCGGACCCGAAGTCCGACGACGGCTGGAAGCAGGGGAGACGGAATGACGGTGGCCGGCCACGGTGGCGGCATGGGCGGCGGCCGCATGATGCGGTCGCTGTCCAAGGACGAGGAGATCAAGGGCTACAAGATCGGCGAGGGCACGGCCCGGCGCGTCCTCGGCTACGCCCGCCCCTACACCGGGATGCTCACCCTCTTCCTGGTCACCATCGTCGTGGGCGCCGTCATCGGCGTGGCGCCACCGCTGCTGCTGCAGCGCATCATCGACGACGGCGTGCTGCAGGGCAACACTCGCGTCGTGGTCACTCTGGCAATCGTGGTCGGCGTGTTGGCGATCGCGGACGTCGCCATCGGACTGCTGCAGACCTGGTGTTCCTCACGGATCGGGGAGGGACTCATCCGCGACCTGCGCATCCAGGTCTTCGACCGCGTCACCGCGATGCCGCTGGCCTTCTTCAGCCGCACCCACACCGGACAGCTCGTCTCCCGGCTCCAGTCCGACGTCATCGGAGCCCAGCAGGCCTTCACCTCGACACTGTCCCGCGTGGTCTCCAATGTCATCTCGCTGGTGCTGGTGGTGGCGGCCATGTTCGCGCTCAGCCCGACGTTGACGCTGGCTTCCATCGTGCTGGGCGGCTTGATCATGGTCCCCGGCTGGATCGTGGGTGGACGGGTCGCCGAACTGACCAAGCGTTCCATGCAGATCAACGGGGACATCGCCGCCATGATGACCGAGCGCTTCACCGTCTCCGGGGCGCTGCTGGTCAAGCTCTTCGGGGACCCCCAGCGCGAGCACGACCTGTTCGCGAAGCCCGCCAACGCCCGACTCGACGTCGGGGTGAAGATCGCGATGATCGGCCGGGTCTTCGCTGCCTCCATGTCGCTGGTCGCCGCCCTGGCCACCGCGGTCGTCTACGGTGTGGGCGGCTGGCAGGCCATCCAGGGGGACCTGACGGTCGGAACTCTCACCGCGCTGGCCGGTCTGCTGATGCGCCTCTACGGGCCGCTGATGCAGCTCACCACCGTCCGCGTCGACGTGATGAGCGCCCTGGTCAGCTTCGATCGCGTCTTCGAGGTGCTCGACATCAAGCCCCTCATCGCTGATGCCCCGGACGCGAAACCCGTCACCCCGGTTCCGAGCGTCGAGTTCGACCACGTTGCCTTCACCTACCCCGACCCGGCGGACTACTCGCTGCCCTCGCTGGAACCGGCCAGCGCGAAGGCGGAGCGTCCCAATGACCCGGTCCTCTTCGACATCAGTTTCCGCGCCGAACCCGGGCAGACGGTGGCCCTGGTCGGGCCTTCGGGGGCCGGCAAGACCACCATCACCCACCTGCTCCGCCGCCTCTACGACGTGTCCGCTGGTGCGGTGCGAATCGGTGGCGACGACGTGCGCGACGTCACCGGGGAGTCGCTGGAGAGGATGGTGGGCTACGTCACCCAGGACGCCCACATGTTCCATGACACCATCCGCAACAACCTGCTCTACGCCGCGCCGGAGGCCACCGAGCAGCAGATGCGCGATGCGCTGGCGGCCGCCCACGTCCTGGACCTCGTCGACCGCCTGCCCGACGGGCTGGACACCATGGTCGGGGAACGCGGCTATCGGCTCTCCGGTGGTGAACGCCAGCGCTTCGCCATCGCGCGGCTGCTGCTGGTGGCGCCCCCGATCGTGGTCCTGGACGAGGCGACCGCCCACCTGGACTCCGAGTCGGAGGTCGCGGTCCAGCGAGCGCTCGACTCGGCCATGCACGATCGCACCAGCGTCGTGATCGCGCACCGGTTGTCCACCGTGCGTCACGCCGACCAGATCCTGGTCATCGAACGCGGGCGCGTGTCCGAGCGCGGTACCCACGAACAGCTGTTGGCCACTGGCGGTCCCTACGCCGAGCTGTACGCCACCCAGTTCGAATGAGGACGCCGGGAGCCGCTGCCCCGGAGCTCCTGTGCGCCAGCTCTTTGTGTGGCCGGGGGCGTCAGCGCTTCTGCCAGCTGCTGATCCGCACCCGCGCGGTGACCTCGAAGGGCTCCTGCACGTCGGCTGAATGGTCGTGGAAGGCATTGGGCCCCATCCCGACCAGATTGACCAGCTCCCCCGGCGCCAACACCATGGGGACGTCAAGGTCCTCGGCCTCGGTCTCGGTGAACCAGGGGCCAAGGGTGGAGGCCAGCCGCTGCTGCTTGTCCGCCTCGATGCCGAGCAGCCCGAACCGCTCCCGGGCCTCCCGGAGGTGGTCGGCGCGTGGGGTCACCACCACCAGACGCCCCTTGGGCCCCAGGACCCGGGCGAAATCCTCGGGGTTGCGCGGTGCGAAGATCGACAGCATCACGTCGGCGACAGCGGACGCGATGGGCAGCGGCTGCCAGGCGTCCGCCACGATGGCGCGGGCTCGCGGGTGGCATTTCGCCAGGCGCCTGGCCGCCGCCACGGAGACATCGACGCCGAGACCTTCGGCGCTCGGCAGCGCGTCGAGGACCCGGGCCAGGTACCAACCGGTCCCGGCGCCGACCTCCACCACCGCAGCGGAGCCGCTGGAGCGCTGCGAGACGGCGTCCGCGATGGGGGAGTAGTGGCCTGAGGACAAGAAGGCGTGACGGCGGGCGACCATGTCGGGGGTGTCGGCATTGGCTCCCTGGGCCCGGCCGAGCAGGTTCAGGTAGCCCTGTCGGGCGCGGTCGACGCTGTGGCCACGGTCGCAACGGGCGGCCCGGTCCTCGACGACCAGACCGTCGCCGCACTGGGGGCACAGCAGCCAGTCGAAGCCGCTCACGGTTCGCGGGGTGAGGACTCGGTCCCAGCGCTGGTGGCGGCGTCCGCACGAGTGGCACCGGACACCGGCAGGATCGGGGTGCCGGCACGAGCACGACGCTTGCGGCGATCGCGCAGGTCGGCCCGGATCAACAGCAGCGCCCCGGCCGCGGCGATGACCGTGAAGATGAACCACTGGATCGCGTAGGAGAAGTGCGGCCCCTCGGTGAGCTCTGGGGGCCCGATCAGGGTGAGACCCTTCGCCGCGTCAGGGGTGGAGGAGATCAGCTGGATGTACCCATCGGCCAGCGGCTCACCCAGCTCCTTGGAGATCTCATGGGAGTTGATGAGTCGCACAGACCCCTGCACAGGCTTGGTGGCGTTCAGCCTCCCCTTCTCGTTGCGGCGCACGTAGCCGGTGAGCTCGACCTCACCGCTCGGGACCGCAGCAGGGGGAGGAACCGTACCCTCCTGCTTGGCGGTGAGCCCGCGGTTCACCAGGACCGTCCTGCCGTCAACGGTCTTGAAGGGCACCACCCATTCGCTGCCCTGCTGGTCGCCAACCTTGCGGTAGCGGACCTCCAGCTGCTCGTCGGCCAGGAAGGTGCCGCGGGCCCGGACGCGCTGCCACTGGTCGGTCTCGGTGATGGGCTTGTCCATCACCTCGGCCCAGGGCTTGACCGGCTGCTGCTGGTGCGCCACGGCGGACGCGTTGCGCTCCCGGCGCTGGTCCAGCCGATGCAACTGCCATTCACCGAGCCGAATGAAGACGGCTCCGAGCGCCGCCACGACGAGCAGCAGTGCCACCCAACGGATCCACAGCTTCTTCACGCCTCGACCCTACTTGCGGACATCACTGGTGCTCCTCGACGACCTCGCCCTTGATGATCTCCCCAGCGGGCAGGGCAAGGATGGGGTCCTCGTCGAACAGCACCGGATCGGGGCGCTTCAGGTCGATGGCGTTGGCGAACATCACCGCCAGCACTGGTAGCACCACCGCGCCCGCCAGCGGCAGCAGGCGCCAGACGCCGGGGACGAGGAACAGGGACAGGAAGCAGGCGGTACGGATGCCCATCGCAATGATGTAGTTGCGATTGCGCCGGGCGCTGTCCTCCGAGCGGCTCTCGGGGACCTGGGTGATCGTCACGACGCGCTCCGAGGAGCGGCGGTAGCCACTCTCGGGGTCATGGATCAGGCTGGGCACTCATCCACTGTACGCCTGCCGGTCAGGGCTGTGGCCCGCCGAACCGGTGGGGTCCCACGGCGGGGGCAGCGACATGCACCGAACCCCACAGAGACACATGGCAAACGCTGTGCGGACGCACGTTGAGGCTGCCTCACCCTTTCGATAGGTTCCCATCTGTGACCGAGACGCCCCAGAACGCTGACCAGACCGAGGCACCGGGCCGGGTGGCTCTGGTGACCGGTGCCAACAAGGGCATCGGACGGACCATCGCGGAGCACCTTCGCGACCGGGGCTACCGCGTGGCGGGCACCTTCCGTTCCGGTGACGTGCCCGAGGGAGTGCTGGGCGTTCAGTGCGACATCACCGACACCGACCAGGTCGACCAGGCCTTCACCGCCGTGGAGAAGGAACTCGGCCCGGTCGAGGTGCTGGTCGCCAATGCCGGCATCACCAGGGACACCCTGCTGATGCGCATGGACGAGGACGCCTTCAGCCAGGTCATCGACACCAACCTGACTGGCACCTTCCGTGTGGTGAAGCGCGCGACCCGCGCCATGATGAAGCAGCGCTACGGGCGCATCGTGCTGATCTCCTCGGTGGTTGCCCTGCTCGGGTCACCCGGACAGGTGAACTACGCCGCCTCCAAGGCCGGCCTGGTGGGCATCGCCCGTTCGGTCAGCCGCGAGCTCGGCGGCCGCGGGATCACCTGCAATGTGGTGGCTCCCGGATTCATCGAGACCGACATGACCGCTGCGCTGCCCGAGGACACCATCAGGGGCTACCAGGAGCGCATCCCTGCTGGACGCCTGGGCCAGACCAAGGACGTCGCGCAGGCCGTGGGTTTCCTGGCCGAGGCCGGCTACATCACCGGCGCGGTCATCCCGGTCGATGGCGGCCTGGGCATGGGCCACTGATCACCACCTGACCACCAACTCACCAGCGATCCAGCGAACCACAACCAGCGAATACGGACGGACCATGGGAATCCTCGAAGGCAAGAACATCCTGGTGGCAGGCGTCACCCATCACACCTCGATCGCCTACGAGGTCGCCCGCATCGCCCAGGAAGAGGGCGCCACGGTCCTGGTGAGCAACTTCGGACGCGCACTGCGGCTGACCCACCGCGTGGTGCAGAAGCTCGACCCGGTTCCCCCGGTGCTGGAGCTGGACGTCACCAACACCGAGCACCTCGCCGGCCTGGCCGACCAGGTCCGCCAGCATGTCGACCAGCTGCACGGCGTCGTTCACTCGGTCGCCTTCGCCAACCCCGAGACCGCCTTGGGCGGCAAGTTCCTGACCACTCCCTTTGAGGACGTGGCGACCGCGCTCAACGTCTCGGCGTATTCCCTGACGAGCATGACGATGGCGGTCAAGGAGCTCATGCCCCCCGGCAGCGCAGTGGTGGGGCTGACCTTCGACGCCACCGTGAGTTGGCCCTCCTACGACTGGATGGGTGTGGCGAAGTCGGCGCTGGAGTCGACCTCGCGCTACTTGGCCCGCTACCTCGGTCCGGAGGGCATCCGCTCGAACATCGTCTCGGCAGGGCCGCTGTCCACGATTGCCAAGAATGCGATTCCTGGTGCAGAGGCCTTCGACGGCATCTGGGAGGGACGCGCCCCGTTGGGCTGGGACCAGCAGGACGCCGGGCCGTCGGCCAAGGCCGTCGTGGCGCTGCTCTCGGACTGGTTTCCCGCCACCACCGGCGAGGTCGTCCACGTTGATGGCGGCCTGCACAGCACCGGCGCCTGAACAGAGCGCCTACTGCATGGCGTGTGTGGGCCAGGACACGGCTGCGGACACGGCGTCCAGAGCTGCGGTGCGCAGGGGCGCGAGTGCCGCAGCACGCGTCGCAATCGCATGGGAGTGTGGCAGCTCCCCGTTCTGTTCCTGGCCCGCTGCCACGACCGCCAGCATGGTGAGCGCCTGGTCCAGCAGTCGCTGGTTCGCCGGCCCATAGGCCGGGCCCAGCCGCACGGTGCCCGTGGCCCCCGGCCGTTGCCCACTGGTGAACCCGGACGCCTGCAGCGCGCCCGCGGCCCGGTTCATCGCGGCGGTGAGGGCATGCGCCGCCTCCGAGGGGGTCGCCGGCGGCAGCGGTCGCTCAGCATGCCGTAGCCGCAGGACCGGAACCAGGTGATCCTCGTCGTCCAGGCCGCCGGCGTCGATGGCCCCGACGCCCATCTCGGGCTCGAGCGCCGGTGTCCAGGCGAGGGTGCCGGCCTGCCGGACCGCCACGGCCACAGCACCCAGGGCCGGGTCCTCCTGGGCTGAGAGTGCGGCCCTGGTGAGCTCAGCCGGCCCGCGCAGCCCGGTGAGGCGTCCGGGTGCCACCACCGCCACCATCCATGGGCCGGGGAAGCGTCGCGGCACCTGCGCCATGCCGATGCGCAGGGTGAGCCGATGGGACATGCCCATCAACCGATCAGGATCCTTCACCCAGGCGAAGAGTTCGCCCTCGGGGCCACGCAGGGCATCCTCGGCCTCGGCCGGATTGACGGCGCCGGCGTCCATGGCATTGAGAGTCGCCGTCAGCTGCAGCATGCTCAGTTCCACCGCACCAGACTAGGAGCCCCACCCAACGCCGACGGGAGCCGGGAGCAGGGACCCGATGCACGCGAGCTCGGGGCGTCCCACCGCTGGTGGAGGAGCGGCGTCGGGTAGGTTGGGACCATGAGTGCAGTGGTGGACCTGGCCGGTGTCGACGTCGTGCGCGGTGGCGCCAAACTGCTGGATGACATCACCTGGACCGTCAACGAGGACGAGCGCTGGGTCATCATCGGCCCCAACGGCGCAGGCAAGACGACCCTGCTTCAGGTCGTGGCCGCGCAGCTCCACCCCACAGCCGGTGTGGCCGGTTTGCTGGACGAGGTGCTGGGTGCGACCGACGTGTTCGAGCTGCGACCCCGGATCGGTGTGTCCTCGGCGGCCATCGCTGATCGGATCCCGCGCGGGGAACGCGTCGATGACGTGGTGATGTCGGCCAGCTATGCGGTGATGGGCCGCTGGCGCGAGGAGTACGACCGCATGGACTCCGAACGCGCCACCGAGCTGCTGGAGCAGCTGCGCGTCGACCACCTGCGGAACCGCACCTTCGGCACCCTGTCGGAGGGGGAGCGCAAGCGTGTCCAGATTGCCCGTGCCCTGATGACCGACCCGGAGCTGCTGCTCCTGGATGAGCCGGCCGCCGGGCTGGACCTGACCGGTCGCGAGGCACTGGTGGACACGCTGTCGGAACTCTGTCTGGATCCGTACGCCCCGGCGACTGTCCTGGTCACGCACCATGTCGAGGAGATTCCTGAGGGCATCACCCATGCGCTCCTGCTCAAGGAGGGGCGGATGACTGCTGCGGGGCCGATCGAGGAGGTGCTCACCGACGAGAACCTCACTGAGACCTTCTCCCTGCCGTTGTCGGTGCGCCATGAGGATGGCCGCTGGACCGCTCGCGCAACGCGACGTCGGCATGCGCTGGAAACCAGGGAGTAGTCGATCATGGAAATCTTCGACTACCTGAGGGGCCACCCGTGGTCGGCCTGGATGAGCCTGGCCCTCGTGCTGGGTGCCGCCGAGATGTTAACCCTCGACTTCACCTTGCTGATGCTGGCCGGTGGTGCTGCGGCCGGTGGGGTGACGGCGCTCATCTTCCCGGGCATGGTCATGCTCCAGATCATCGTGGCCCTGGTCTCGGCCGTCCTGCTGCTGTTCGTACTGCGCCCCACGCTGCTGGCCAAGGTGCGAAATGCCCCCAGCTATCGCGGTTCCTTCGAGACGCTGGTCGGCAGCGAAGGGGTCGCCACCGCGGAGATCACCCAGGACGGTGGAGAGGTCAAGGTTGATGGCCTCACCTGGAACGCCCAGCTGGTCATGCCGGGTCGGGTCCTGGTGGGCCAGAAGGTCGAGGTGCAGGAGGTCGACGGCACCACCCTGAAGGTCTACCCCTCCATGCGGTCGGCCGAGGGGCCTGGCTTCCCGAGCCTTGAACCCCCGGGCGGACGCTGACAGCCGTGCCCTGGTTGGGTCCTGCACCCGGGCCTGAGTAGGGTGAACGGGACAAGCGCAACCGGTGGTGGGTTCCCACGCCACCAGCGTCAACGGAGCAAGGAGAACGACGCATGGACCTCATCCTCATTGGCGTCCTGATCGTGGCGGTGGTGGTGTTCCTGGCCCAGGCGGTCAAGATCATCCACACCCAGCAGGTCGGACTGATCGAGCGGCTGGGCAAGTTCCGCAAGAAGCTTGACCCCGGCCCCCACCTGGTCGTCCCGATTCTTGATCGCGTCGCCTACAAGCTGGACATGCGCGAGCAGGTGCAGCCCTTCCCGCCGCAGGGCGTGATCACCCAGGACAACCTGATGGTGAGCATCGACTCGGTCATCTACTTCCAGATCGTCGACCCGGTCCGAGCCGCCTATGAGGCGCAGAGCTATCGGGCCGCCATCGAGCAGCTGACGATGACCACCCTGCGCAACATCATCGGCGGCATGGACCTGGAGGCGGCCCTGACCTCCCGTGAGGAGATCAACCAGCGCCTGCGCGCCGTGCTGGACGAGGCCACCGGCAAGTGGGGCATCAAGGTCAACCGCGTCGAGCTGCGCGGTATCGAGCCGCCGCCCACCATCCGTGACGCGATGGAGAAGGGTGCGCGTGCCGAGCGCGAGAAGCGTGCCCAGGTGCTCCTGGCCGAGGGCCAGCGCCAGTCGCAGATCCTGTCGGCCGGTGGTGATCGCGAGTCGGCGATCCTGAGGGCGCAGGGTGAACGCGAGGCCATGGTGCTGCGCGCCCAGGCCGATCGCCAGGCCCAGATGCTCCGCGCAGAGGGCGAGGCCCAGGCCATCTCCACCGTCTTCAACGCGATCCACGCCGGCCAGCCCACCCAGGGCCTGCTGGCCTACCAGTACCTGCAGATGCTGCCCACGCTGGCCAAGGGTGACTCCAACAAGATGTGGATCGTGCCCAGCGAGCTGAACGATGCCCTCAAGGGGCTCGGGCAGGTCATGGGTGGTGAATCCGTGACCGCTCCCAAGGCGGCTCCTGCGGCTGCGGAAGGAACCTTCACCGCGCCGGAAAAGGTCGACGTGATGGCCGAGATCGAGGCGCAGAAGGAACAGGAGAAGGCTGCCTCGGACGCGACCGTCGAGAAGGCCATCGCCGAGGCACGCCAGCTGGAGAACCCCACCCGCACCTCGCCCTTCCAGGCCGGTGCCCTGACCGCCGGCAAGACCGACGACGAGCCGGAGACCAGCCGCCAGCCGGTCCAGGGTCAGCCCGCCCAGCCCCAGCCCGCCCAGCCCCAGCAGGACTCCCCGAGCTACGGCCAGCAGCCGATGGGGCAGGGCCAGCCCGGGCACTACGGCGCCCAGCCCTACGGTCAGCCCTACTCGAACCAGCCCCATCAGCCCACCCACCCCGATCAGCAGGGTCCTCTTGGCTCCTGAGGGCGTGAGCGCCCAGCCCGGGCCCCGGGCTCCCTGGTGGCGGCGGCTGCGGATCGACGGTTTCCTGACCGCGATCATCGTGGCCGCCGTCATCGGTTCCATCGTCCCGGCCCGCGGATGGGCCATTCCCGCCGTCGACTGGCTGGGCACGATCCTGATCGGGCTGCTGTTCTTCCTGTACGGCACACGCCTGAGCCCCGTCGACACCCTCCACGGCCTGCGCAACTGGCGACTGCACGGGTTGGTGTTCGGCTTCACCTTCGTGCTCTTCCCGTTGGTCGGACTCGGCTTGTCGCTGCTGCTGGGCGATTGGCTCGGCACCACGCTTGCCCTCGGGATCCTCTATCTGACGTTGTGCCCCTCAACGGTCCAGTCGTCGGTGAACTTCACCTCCATCGCCGGGGGCAATGTGGCCGGCGCCGTGGTGAGCGCCAGCGTGTCGAACATCCTGGGCGTGTTCCTGACGCCCCTGCTGGCGATGCTGCTGATCGGTGGGATGGGCGTCCACATCAATCCGAGTTCGATCCTCACGGTGGCCGCCAACATCCTGGCGCCCTACCTGGTCGGCCAGGTGCTGCGGCGCTGGACGCTGGGTTTTGTCACCCGCCACCCCCGGCTCAAGCTGGTCGACCAGGCCTCGATCGTGGTGATCGTCTACGCCGCCTTCAGTGAGGCGATGCGCTCGCAGTCCTGGTCCCAGACCACCATCGGACGCATGATCGCGTTGGTGGTCATTCTTTCCGCCCTGGTGGCAGTCATGCTCTCGCTCAGTTGGTGGGCGGCGGGCCGTGTGGGGATGGATCGGGCTGATCAGATCGCGGCGCAGATGTGTGCCACCAAGAAGTCGCTGATGACCGGCCTGCCCATGGCGGCGGTGATTTTCGCCGGTTCGGGCCACGCCCTGGGGCTGGTGGGCCTGCCGTTGATAGTCTTCCACCAGATCCAGCTGATGGCCTGCGGCGCCCTGGCCAGCCATCACGCCCGATCGATCACGCCCCGGGAAGCTGCTGGTGGTGGCCCCTCGTCCCAGGCCCGATCGTCAGGATCGTCGGCCCAGCCAGATCGAGCAGGAGGCGGAGAACCGCACCGGGGCTCGCGGCACCGCGTCTGATTGCGCCGCCCCCGAGCTGACGAGCTGGGCCGAGCCCAGCATGACAACCAGCCCGGCGCACACGATCCCGAACGAAGTCATCAGGTGGGCGACGGTCACTAGGCTGTTCGGGTGCCCACCCTCATCGAGATCACTGACGCCAGCGACCCGCGTCTGGCCGACTACACCCGCTTGCGGGAGACACAGTTGCGCCATGCCGTCGAGGCAGAGCACGGGCTCTTCATCGCCGAGGGCGTCAAGATCATCGAACGCGCCCTCGCCGCCGGGTGCCGCCCCCGATCACTGATGCTGGCACCACGCTGGTGGGAGGGGCTGCGACCCCTGGTCGAGGGACTCGACGTGCCGGTCCACATGGTCAGCGAGCGATTGGCGGAAGAGGTCACCGGTTTCCATGTCCATCGCGGGGCGCTGGGCTCTTTCGCCCGCCCGGAACCGTTGCCTTTGGAATCCGTCCTGGGGCTGAGGCGGCTTGTGGTGGTGGAGGACCTGGTCGACCACACCAACCTGGGCGCCATCATTCGGAATGCCGCAGGGCTGGGCTGGGACGGGGTGGTGCTGTCCTCACGCAGTGCCGACCCGCTCTACCGGCGCTCGATCAAGACCGCGATGGGCACCGTGTTCGACCTGCCGTGGGTTCGCCTCACCGAGGACGCCGATCTGGCGGCGCTCAAGGATGCTGGTTTCACGCTGGTGGCCCTGGCGCTTCGAGCGGATGCGGTCAGCCTCGAGGAAGCAGCCACCCGGCTCGCTGGGGAGAAGGTGGCGATCCTGCTCGGCACCGAGGGCTCCGGCCTGAGCGATGGCTGGCTCGAGCTGTCCGATGTCGTGGTGAGGATTCCCATGGCGCGCGGGGTGGACTCGCTCAACGTGGCCTCGGCCAGCGCGATCGCCTGTCACGCGCTGGCCTGAGGATGCGCCCGAAACTCTACGAGCTCAGTCCTCCTCGGCGTCCCTGTCCACCAGTCCTGCTTCGCGGGCCTCGACGAGGCTGAGCTTGGGGGAGACCGGCCAGTCCTCGGGGTAGCGGGGGCCGTACTGGGCCTGGAGCTGGTCGAGCTTGCGGCGGTGGCGGCTGGAGAGGTGGTCGCCGA
This sequence comes from Aestuariimicrobium sp. p3-SID1156, assembly GCF_025144225.1. Taxonomy (GTDB): domain Bacteria; phylum Actinomycetota; class Actinomycetes; order Propionibacteriales; family Propionibacteriaceae; genus Aestuariimicrobium. The sequence goes on along the minus strand of NZ_JALXXB010000007.1, from coordinate 56,940 downwards.
AGACGGTACCGTTGCAGTGGTCGGTCTCGTGCTGCAGGCAGCGCGCGAACAGCCCGGTGCCCGTGAGGGTGACGGGGTTGCCGTGCTCGTCCTGCCCGGTGCAGGTCGCCTTGTCAGGCCGCGCCAGGGGAGCGAAGGCGCCGGGATAGGACAGGCAGCCCTCCTCGGAGGCGTCCAGGTTGCGATCTCGCCCGGTCGGCAGCGTGACCTCGGGGTTGCAGACCACGCCGCGGTGCATCACGCCCTTGTCGTCGGGGCAGTCGTACACGAAGATGGCCAGGTCCCTGCCGACTTGGGTGCCCGCCAGGCCCACGCCCTCGGCGGCCTCCATGGTGGCGAACATGTCTGCGACCAGCTGCTGCAGTTCGGGGCCGAAGTCGGTCACCCTCCTGGTGGGAGCGTGCATGACGTCCTCGCCCCAACGGGTGATCGGCAGCACATTTCCGGTTTCGCTCATCGGTGGTCCTTCGGTCTCATTCACAGTCGAGGTGGGGGCGCGAGACAGTCTGTCCCAGCGCGCTGTAGGGATCGAGGGTGACACCCCGGTGGGTGTCCGAGTCGTAGCGGTACACGCGGCGTCCCTGAATGAAGACCGACATCGGCCGGCTGGTGACCTCGAGCGGATCACCGGACCACAGCACCATGTCGGCGTCCTTGCCGACGGCCAGCGAGCCCACGCGCTCGTCAAGGCCCATGATCTCGGCCGGAGTCAGTGTGATGGCACGCAGCGCGGTGTCCCGGTCGAGGCCCTCCTTCACGGCGAGGATGGCCTGGACCACCAAGAGGTTGATCGGGACCACCGGGGCATCGGTGGTGAGCGCCACCCGGACACCGGCCCGGGCAAGCAGACCGGGGTTGGCGATCGAACGGTTCTCCAGCTCCAGCTTGGAACGGCTGGTGAGCAGCGGACCGATCACCACGGGAAGGTCCTTCTCGGCCAGGACATCGGCGATCAGGTGCGCCTCGGTGCCGTGGTTGATGACCAGTCGGTAGCCGAACTCCTCGGCCAGCCGGATCGCGGTGGCGATGTCATCCACGCGGTGGCAGTGCTGGCTGACCGGGACTTGTCCGTCGAGTACCTGCACGAGGGTCTCGTTGGTCAGATCGGTGGTGAACGGACGCCCTTCGGCGCGCATGGAGTCACGGAACTCCTTGTAGTTGCGGGCGCCGTTGAAGGCATCGCGGATCACCGCCGCCACGCCCATGCGGGTCTTCGGCAGACGGTTCTGGTCTGCGCCGTGGAACTTCTTGGGGTTCTCGCCGAGCGCCATCTTCAGCGAAGCAGGCTGCTTGACCACCATCTCGTCCACGATGCGCCCCCAGGACTTGAGCGCGACCGTCTGGCCGCCGATCGGGTTGGCGGACCCGGGCTTGGCCACGATCGTCGTCACACCACCCGACAGCGCATCACGGAAACCCTCGTCGGTGGGGTGGATGCCGTCGAGGGCGCGGAAGCGGGCGCCGATGGTCTCGCTGGTTTCGTTGATGTCATCGCCAGCCCACCCGTGGAATTCCTCCCAGATGCCGACGTGGCCGTGAGCCTCGACGAGGCCGGGGGTCAGCCAGGCACCCTCCGCATCGATGACCTCGGCATCGTCAGGGGCGGCCAGATCCGTGCCGAGGGCCTCAAGGTGGCCTCCCTCGTCGACCAGCAGGTGGCCATCGAACGACTCCGAACCCACCGGGACCACGTGGGCATTGGTGATGAACAGGCGCATGAGGCCAACCTAGCGGAGGGCCCGGACAGCTCCGTCGAACAGCAGGGCCATCGGTTCGCGCACGGTGTGCTCGGCGACGATCTCCAGCCCCTCCTCCGACTCAGTCATGGCGACCACCGCGTCGCGACCCACCAGCGCGGACCAGACGGTGACCGGGCGGGCATCGGGGTGGAGGACGAGATCGCGCACCTCGCCGCCATGCGTGGGGGATTCCTGCACCGGGCCGATGGTGCCATCCTCGTGCCACTCGGCCCAGGCGATGGTGTTCACCCCGCGCTGACCGACGAAGAGACGGTTGTCCCGGTCAAGCCGGATACCGCTCGGGAGGCCACCGAGTTCCCTGGTGCCCTCGAAGATGCCGATCGCACGCCAGCCGTCCTCATCCAGCGCCACCGTGGCGAGCTGGCTGCTCAACTCGCCGCAGATCGCCAGCTGGACCCCGGAGCTGGCAGGGCGCACCACCAAATGGCGGGGGCCGAACCCATCGGGCAATTCGACGGGGGAGAGCTCGACCAGAGACCCACCCTGAACCCGAAGTCGCCGCACCTGGTCAGCGCCCAGGTCGCAGACCAGAAGTGAGATTTCGTCGAGCCAGGCCACGTGGTGTGCATGCGGGGCGTCCTGCCGTTCCGGGTCGGCCCCGGAATGGCCATTGAACTCGAGCGCGTCGACCAGGGACAGGGTGCCGTCCTGGTCCACGCCCACCAGGCTCACCGAGCCCGAGGTGTAGTTGGCCACCGCCAGCTGCGTGCCGGTGGGGTCCAGGGCCATGTGGCAGGCATCCGCGCCATCGATCTCCACCCGGCTCACCTCGTGCGGACCGTCCTGGTCCAGTCGCAGCGCGACCACGGCAGACGCACCCAGGTGGAGGGCCGCGATGAGGATGTCTCCGCGCCGCTCCAACCAACCGACCGTTGGTAGGGGCCAGGATCCGGTGGTCTCGATGGTGGTGCCGTCGACGGTCAATCGCACCAGGCCACCCTCCCCGGATTCGTCACTGCGACAACCGACCCACAGGATCTCGTTCATGGCGTCAACCCTAGTGAAGGTGCACCCGGATCGAGCAGAGCGCGGCGGGGACGCTGGTGGGAGACCCGCCAGCTGGGTCATGCTGGAGGGCATGGCGCAGGATCCGAACGACTCCCCGGGCACCGAACGGGGGCCGACGCCACCCGCGGGACCGCCTGCCGAGACCATCCCCCCGGCCCTGGCAGCACCACTGCAGGAGTTCTTGCGCTCCCTCGAACAGGACAGGTCCTCCCACACCATCCGCGGTTATGGCGGCGATCTCGAGGACCTGGCCCGGTTCGTCGTGGGCCGGGGACGCCACCAGTGGTCCGAGGTGGTGCTGACAGATCTTCGCGCCTGGCTGGGAGCCCAGCATCGTGCCGGCGCCGCCCCCGCGAGCCTCCAGCGGCGCACGTCGGCCGCCCGCGGCTTCTACCGCTGGCTCGTGCGCGAGCAGCTGGTCGGCAGTGACATCGCCAGTTCCCTGAGCTCGCCCAAGGTCCCGCGGCGGCTCCCGCCCGACGTCGGTCAGGAGGACATCGCGCAGATGTTCCGCGCAGCCATCGATCGCGCCGGCGAGCCCGAGGCCGGCGTGCTGGGACTGCGTGACGTGGCGATCCTGGAGGTCCTCTACGGCTCGGGGGTCCGGGTCGCCGAACTCTGCGGGCTCGACGTGGATGATGTGGACCGGACGCGCGGCACGATCCGGGTCCTTGGGAAGGGCAACAAGGAGCGGTCCGTTCCGCTGGGCGACCCCGCGATGGATGCCCTGGACAGGTGGCTCGGCCGACGCGGCGAGGTGGCCACGGACTCCTCGGGACCGGCGGTCTTCCTGGGCAGCCGCGGTGGACGCATCGACCAGCGTGTGGTGCGCCGCCTCGTGCACCGCGCGCTCGAGGCCGTCCCGGAAGCCCCGAATGTCGGCCCGCACGGTCTGCGGCATGCGATGGCCACCCATCTGCTCGAGGGCGGGGCAGACCTGAGATCGGTCCAGGAAATGCTGGGCCACGCCTCGCTCGCCACCACGCAGATCTACACCCATGTCAGCAGCGAGAGGCTGCGGCAGGCGTTCCGCCAGGCCCATCCCCGGGCCTGAACCCATCATCGCCGTCCTGCATCACAGTCTTCTCAGTGCGGGATCTCCTCATCGCGGGGGCGGCACCACCTGGCCATTGCGCCAGGCCATGAAGTGCAGGTGACATCCGGTGGAGTACCCGGTCGACCCGACCGAGCCCAGGTAGCTCCCGGCCGCCACCTGCTGACCGGTGGACACTCCGAAGGTCGACAGGTGGGTGTAGCCATAGCGAGTTCCTCCTCCTGCGTCGACGATGACGCGCTTGCCATAGGCCACATGGTTCTCCACCAGCACCACCCTGCCTGCCGAGACAGAGCGGATGGGTGCGCCGCAGGGCGCCCCGTAGTCGACGCCGTCGTGGAGCTTCCAGACCTTGAGCACCGGGTGCAGGCGCATCCCATAAGGGCTGGTGATGGGCCCACTCACCGGGATGCCGCCACCGATGGCCGAGGGGGAGGGCAGGCCGCCCTGCCCCGGGAGGCCGAGGTCCGGTGGCAGAGCTGCCACGAGCGGCCTGGGCTCGGCCTTGAGCGGGAGCAGTCGTACGGGGCCCGGCGCCGTTGCCCCACCGGCCTGGCTGGGCGCCAGGTGCAGCATGGGGTCGAGGTAGTCCCCTTTCTCCTTCAGTCCCCAGTGCAGGGAGCCGCTGTGGCCTCCGCCGGAGGCGAGGACCCCGAGGGCTTGGCCGGCCTGCACCTTGTCCCCGCTGGTCACCGAGGCGATCACCGGCTCATAGGTGGTCTGGATCCCGTTGCCGTGCTCGACCACCAGCACCGGACGTCCGGCGACGCGACCCAGGAATCCCACGGTGCCGGCGGCTGCGGCGCGCACTGTGCTGCCCTCGGGGGCAGCCAGGTCCACCCCGCGATGCCCCGAGGCGTAGCGGTGCTCTGGCTGCTCGAAGGGGCGGGTCACGCCACCCCCCACCGGCAACAGGAGCTGGAGTTCGTCGATCGTGGTCGAGGCCGGCCTCAACGACGCGACCGCGGCGGGGGTTTGCCACAGCCCCGCCAGCATCATGGCGACCACTGCTGCCAGCAGCGAGAGCAGGGGCGCCGCGTGGCGGGCGGAGCGCCGGCGCCGATACGTTCCCGGCGAGGGATGGACGTGTCGAGTCTTCACGCCGGGATCATGGAGGCGAAACAGTGTGATGCGTTCCATGGACAACACCTCGGTCGCTACGGACAACACTCTGTGGACAACTCAGCTCCGTGCGTCCCTGGGAGAGGAGAGGCGCGCTTGCAGTGCGACGCCCGTTCAAGTGGCGATTCGGGGGTCTGGCGTCTAAGCTGTGGACAGCAACCCGACACCCATGGGTTGACTTCGCATGCAGTCATTCGGATGGCCCCAGTGCCGGCCGGAACGACGCGGACGGTCCGGCAACCCCGGCTCCGCGGCCGTGCTGCATCAGGCGGCACCGATGGTCGGTGCCGAAGAACCGATTCGACGCACCAAGGGGTGCGTCCCAAGGAGGAACGGCCATGGCCGTCGTCACCACTCGCCAGCTGCTTGAGAGCGGCGTCCACTTCGGACACCAGACCCGTCGCTGGAACCCCAAGATGAAGCGCTTCATTTTCACCGAGCGCAATGGCATCTACATCATCGACCTGCAGCAGTCGCTCACCTACATCGACAAGGCCTACGCCTTCGTCAAGGAGACCGTCGCCCGCGGCGGTCAGGTGCTGTTCGTCGGCACCAAGAAGCAGGCCCAGGAGGCCATCGCCGAGCAGGCCACCCGCGTGGGCATGCCCTACGTCAACCAGCGCTGGCTCGGCGGAATGCTGACCAACTTCCAGACCGTCATCAAGCGCGTCCAGCGCCTCAAGGAGCTCGAGGGCATGGATCTCGAGAACCCCGTCGCCGGCGGCTTGACCAAGAAGGAGCTGCTGGGTCTCAAGCGCGAGGCCGAGAAGCTCGACCGCACCCTGGGCGGCATCCGTGACATGGCCCGCGTCCCGCAGGCTGTCTGGATCGTCGACACCAAGAAGGAGCACCTGGCTGTCGACGAGGCCCGCAAGCTGCGCATCCCCGTCATCGGTATCCTGGACACCAACTGTGATCCCGACGAGGTCGACTTCCCGATCCCGGGCAACGACGACGCCATCCGCTCGGTCGCGCTGCTGACCCGTATCATCGCCGACGCCGCCGCCGAGGGCCTGTTGGCCCGCTCCGGCCAGTCCAGCGACGGTGTCGAGGCCGAGCCCATGCCCGACTGGGAGCGCGACCTCCTGGCAGGGCAGGCTGCTGCCGAGACCAACCGCGAGGGTGTCGTCGAGACTCCCGCGCAGGCCGAGGCCCAGGATCCCCAGGCCGGCCAGCTGAACGCTGAGGTCGAGGAGGCCGCCCCGGCCGCCCAGCCCGAGGCCGCCGCGGCCGAGGCTGCCCAGCCCGAGTCCCACTGAGCCACACCCGTCCAACCAGACACCCTCCACACAGATTGGAACCCCATGGCAATCACTGCTGCCGATGTCAAGAAGCTCCGTGACGCCACTGGCGCCGGCATGATGGACGCCAAGAAGGCGCTCACCGAGGCTAACGGCGACTTCGACAAGGCCGTTGAGATCCTGCGTGTGTCCGGTGCGGCCAAGGCCGCCAAGCGCTCCGACCGTGAGGCCAGCAATGGCCTGGTCGCCTCCTCGGGCAAGGCCCTCATCCAGCTGGGGGCGGAGACCGACTTCGTCGCCAAGAACGAGGAGTTCGTCACCCTGGCCCAGCAGATCGCCGCTGCGGTGGACGCCGCCGGCGCCGAGGGTGTCGAGGCTGCCAACGAGGTCACCCTGGCCTCCGGCGCGTCGGTCAAGGACGCCGTCCACGATCTGGCCGTCAAGATCGGTGAGAAGCTCGAGCTGGCCCAGGCCACCGTGGCCAAGGGCGACGCGCATGTCTACCTGCACCGTCGCGCCGCTGACCTGCCCCCGCAGGTTGGTGTGCTCGTCGAGTACGAGGGCGACAATGAGCAGCTGGTGCACGCAGTGGCCCTGCAGATCGCCGCGATGAACCCTCAGTTCGTCAGCCGCGAGGACGTTCCTGCCGAGACCGTGGAGAACGAGCGCCGCATCGCTGAGGCCACCGCCCGTGAGGAGGGCAAGCGCGAGGGCGCCCTGCCCAAGATCATCGAGGGTCGCGTCAACGGCTTCTTCAAGGACGTCTGCCTGGTTGACCAGCCGGCCGTCTCCGACGACAAGAAGACCGTGGGCAAGCTGCTCGAGGAGGGTGGCGTCAAGGTCATCCGCTTCGTGCGTTTCGCGGCTGCCTGATCGTCGCTGAAGCTTCGAACGGCCCGGTCCCCCTGAGGGGCCGGGCCGTTCAGCGTTGCATGGTGCCGGCAGGTTTCCACCGCGATGAAGGCGATTGCGGTGGTCAGTCCTCAGGATTCTCGCCGGATGAGTCCCGGTGGGACGTGTCGGGATGGCACCGGTCAGTGCTCGTCGTAGTGGTCATCATGGGCGGCGTGGCGGTGGCCATCGTGCAGGAAGTCGACGTGGTCACCATGCTCTATGGCGTCGTGGCCGCAATGCTCACCGTGGGTGTGTTCCTCAAAGGTGTGCTCGGCGGCTTCGTGGGTGGTCTGGTCGGTCATGTCGTGCTCCTCTGGGTGATCGATGGAGTCGGTGGGGGATGGGGCGTGGCCCACATGGGCCAGGGTGTCCTGCACGATGTGGTGCACATGCTCATCGGCGAGCTGGTTGATCCGTTCCCGGCCGGAATGTTCAACGCTCACCGCCCCCGCACTGCGCAGGACGCGGAGATGCTGCGAGACCAGGGGCTGGCTCATCCCGGTCTTCTCGCTCAGGGCTGAGACCGACAGTGGTCCCCGCCCCAACTCCTGGAGGATCGCCAACCGGGCGGGCGAGCCGAGGGCTCGGAAGAGCTCTGCGGCCGAGACCAACTGGTGGGCGAGTGGCATGCCTCCATCATCAGTCACATATGCACACATTGCAATAGGTGCATGGAACCTGCCAGAGGGGGCTGCCCCCACCCAGACCGACGCGCTCCATACGCGCCCGGCTGCATTGGCGGTAGGCTCTGTCAGCAGACATCGCCGGACGAAAGCCCAGGGAGAACCCATGAACAAGCCGTACAGCCGCATCCTGTTGAAGCTCTCCGGTGAGGTCTTCGGCGGGGGACAGCTGGGCGTGGACCCGAAGGTGGTCGACAGCATCGCCCACCAGATCGCCGATGTGGTCAACAGCGGCACCCAGGTCGCGATTGTGGTCGGCGGCGGCAACTTCTTCCGAGGCGCCGAGCTCCAGCAGCAGGGGATGCAGCGCGACCGTGCCGACTACATGGGCATGCTGGGCACCGTCATGAACTGCCTGGCTCTGCAGGACTTCTGTGAGCGAGCCGGTCTGGCCACCCGCGTCCAGACCGCGATCACCATGGGTCAGGTCGCCGAACCCTACATCCCCCGCAAGGCCGAGCGCCACATGGAGAAGGGTCGCCTGGTGATCTTCGGCGCCGGCTCCGGCATGCCGTATTTCTCGACCGACACTGTCGCCGCCCAGCGAGCCCTGGAGGTGGGTGCCGACGTGCTGCTCATGGGCAAGCAGGGCGTCGACGGTGTCTTCGATTCCGACCCGAAGACCAACCCGGACGCGAAGATGTTCGACGACCTCACCTTCGACGAGTACCTCAACCGCGACCTCAAGGTGGCCGACGCGACCGCCATCTCCCTGGCCCGCGACAACGACCTGTCGATGATTTTCTTCAACCTGAACACCGAGGGCATCATCTCCCGCATCGTCAGCGGCGAGAAGATCGGCACCACCGTCCATCGCTGATCAGATCGTCCTGGGGCCGCCGGCCCCTGGGACGGCTTGCCCCAGCCTGCGGGACGTCCTCCGTCCCGAGCGACTAGGCTCACCCATGGACCTGGCTTCGGCCGCGTCACCACACACCCACGAAAGGACCCGTCGTGATCTCCGACATCACCGCCGACGCCGAGAACAAGATGAAGGCGACCCTCGAGCACACCATGGAGGAGTTCGCCGCGATCCGCACCGGGCGTGCCCACCCGGCCATGCTCAACAAGATCACCGCTGACTACTACGGGGCCCCCACGCCGCTGCAACAGCTGGCCACCTTCCAGGTGCCCGAGGCGCGCACCATCATGATCACTCCCTTCGACCGATCGGCCATGAACGCCATCGAGAAGGCTATTCGCGACTCTGATCTGGGTGGCAATCCCTCCAACGACGGCAACGTCATCCGCGTGACCCTGCCCGCCCTCACCGAGGAGCGCCGCAAGGAATACATCAAGATGGCCCGCGGCAAGGCTGAGGAGTCCCGCGTCGCCATGCGCAACGTGCGTCGCACTGCCATCGACCAGATGAAGAAGCTGGAGAAGGACAAGGAGATCAACGAGGACGAGCTGGCTCGCTCCGAGAAGAGCATGGACGCCCTCACCAAGAAGTACACCGACCAGGTGGACGACCTGCTCAAGGGCAAGGAAGCCGAGCTGCTCGAGGTCTGAGCCTCGGGCCTCGACCGGAGCCCGCGTAGACGTGAGCCAGGAACACCTCGACCCGCACCTGGTGCAGGACCCGCCACGGCCGGTGCGCCGGGCGGGTCGCAACCTTCCCGCCGCAATCGGTGTGGGCGTGGGCCTCATCGCCGTCGTGGTCGGAACGCTCGGCTGGTGGCACTGGGGTTTCACCCTGCTGGTGGCCGTGGCGTTGTCGCTGGGCGCCGTGGAGATCCACCACGCGCTGGAGCGCATTGGCATGGAGTCGGCGCCGATCCCCATCGTGGTGGGAACGGTGGCGATCCAGATCGGGTCCTACTACGCCAGCCAGCACCCGGAGCGCGGAATCAACGCGATCACCGTACTGGTGGCGATGCTGAGCCTGACCGTGCTGGCGGCATTGATGTGGCGACTCCCCAAGGGGCCGGAGGGCTTCGTCCGCGACAGTGCCGCGAGTCTGTTCACCATCGCCTACCTGCCGATGCTGGGGACCGCCGTGCCGCTGATGCTCGGTGGGGACATGGGGCGCGAGCGCGTGGTCGTCTTCATCGCCTGCGTGGTGGCCTCCGACACCGGTGGTTATGTGGCCGGGGTGCTGTTCGGCAAGCACAAGATGGCGCCGATGATCTCGCCCAAGAAGACCTGGGAGGGGTTCGCCGGCTCGATCGTCTTCGGGATCGTGGCCGGCATCGTGGGCGTGTTGTGGTTGTTGCACGCGCCCTGGTGGGTCGGTTTGCTGCTGGGCGTCTTCATGGTCGTTTTCGGGACCGCAGGCGACCTGGTGGAATCCATGATCAAGCGCGACGTTGGCATCAAGGACATGTCCAGCTTCCTGCCCGGGCACGGGGGAGTGATGGATCGCCTCGACTCCCTGCTGGTGGCAGCACCCGTCGCCTGGCTGATCCTCTACTTGACCGTCCCCGGCGGCTGACCCAAGGAGTTCCCGCATGACGTCACTTCCTGAAGCCCAGCTCGGAGAGGTTCCCGAGGAGCTCCACGCCCCCTGGCAACCCGGGACCCCGGCGCCGGCTGGCACAGACCCTGACGCTGGTCCCGACTCCCAGGCCGACACGGACGCCCACGCCGGCGCCGTCCAGGCGTCTGCTCCGCGCATCCCCGACGCGCGCATCACCGAGGCCCAAGCTGCCGCCAAGCTCCCACTCGAGCGCAACCGTGCCGTACGGGGACGCAACCATGCCGCGCCCCTCCCGATGCCGGCCCAGCCCCTGGCCGAGCCGGGCAAGGAGTTGCCCCTGGTCTTCAAGGCCCCCCGTCGCCAGAAGCCTGCGCCGCACTGGATCGACCTCACCCCCGAGGAGCGCATCGCGGCAGTCGAGAAGCTCGGACACAAGAAGTTCCGCGCCCGCCAGCTCGGCCATCACTGGTTCGAGCGACTGGCTCACGACCCGCAGGAGTGGACCGACCTGCCTGCCGATGCCCGCGAGGAACTGGCTCGTGCACTGTTCCCCACGCTGCTGACCCGGGTGAACGAGCAGCGGGCCGACAAGGGCGCCACGATCAAGACCCTGTGGCGCCTGCACGATGGCTCCCTGGTCGAGTCGGTCCTGATGCGCTATGCCGCGACCGCGCATTCGTCGGCGCGCACGACCCTGTGCGTGTCCTCCCAGGCGGGCTGCGGGATGGCCTGCCCCTTCTGTGCGACCGGTCAGGGCGGCCTGCAGCGCAACATGTCCGCTGGGGAGATCGTGATGCAGGTCCTGGACGCTGGCCGCCGACTCCAGAGCGGGGACGTCCCGGGTGGTACTGGTCGAGTGAACAACATCGTCTTCATGGGCATGGGAGAGCCGTTGGCCAACTACAAGGCCGTCACCAGCGCGGTGAGGACGCTGACCAGCCCCGCTCCCGACGGGTTCGGCATGAGTGCTCGAGGGATCACGGTGTCCACCGTCGGCCTGGTGCCCCGGATCGAACAGCTGGCCGAGGAGGGCATCCCGATCTCGCTGGCGCTCTCACTGCATGCCCCCGACGACGAACTGCGCGATGAACTGGTCCCGATCAACACCCGCTGGAAGGTGGACGAGGTTGTAGATGCCGCCTGGCACTATGCCCAGAAGACCCGTCGCCGGGTGTCGATCGAATACATCATGATTCGCGACATCAACGACCAGCCCGAGCGCGCAGACCTGCTCGCCCGTGTGTTGAAGAAGCGCGGAGACTGGGGATGGTTCCATGTCAACCTCATCCCGCTGAACCCGACCCCCGGTTCCATCTGGACCGCCTCCGACCGGGCGGTCGAGGCGGAGTTCGTACGGCGGCTGGTGGCTCGTGGCGTTCCGGTGACGGTGCGTGACACGCGGGGCAGCGACATCGACGGGGCCTGCGGGCAGCTGGCGGCCAGCGCCGACTGAAGGTTTCAGGCCTGGCCGTCGATCACCTGCCAGGCCTCCTCGACGGAGTCGACCAGGTGGATGTGCCCGCCCATCGCCCGGTCCCGACCCAGGGCCTGGAGCAGGGGCCAGGCCGGGATCCGTTGCGTCCAGTGCTCGACCCCGACCAACACCATCGGGGTCGGGCGCACGCCCTCGGCGATGTAGTAGTTGCCGGTGGCGGCTTGGAAGACCTCCTGCACCGTGCCCGCCGCGCCGGTCAAGTAGATGATCCCTCCCCGGCAGAGTCGCAGCAGGATGTCCTCCCGGATCGCATTGGAGAAGTACTTGGCGATATGGGTGGCGAAGACATTGGGCGGCTCGTGCCCGTAGAACCAGGTCGGGATCCCGATCGAGGGGTCCTGCCCAGGGATGCGCTCCAGCACGTCCATCGCACGGCGAGCCCAGGCGGTGATGCCCTGACCTCCCTGCTCGGGGGGAGTGAAACGAGGAACCTCGGCGAGCATCCCCAGCGCCCGGCCCAGCTCGGCCGGATCGCGGTGCAGCCGCGCGCCCAGGTTGGCGGCCTCCATGGCTCCCGGCCCGCCGCCAGTCATCACCACACGCCCTGATCCAGCCAGTCGAGCTCCCAGGTTCGCCGCCTGGCGGTAGGTCTCGCTTCCACGCTCCGCCGCGTGACCGCCCATGATGCCGACGCACAGGTCGGTGTTGACCTCCTCGACCAACTCGTCCAGGGCGTCGGTGACGGCATGGTCGTGCAGGGTGTGGGCCAGGCTGCCGCGCAACGAGGACGCAGCGGCGGTCCGGGTCCAGGCGTAGATGAGGGCGTCCGGGGTGTGCTCGTAACCGCGACCCAGGTCCCGGTACAACTCGGAGGCCGTGTGCAGTTCATTGCGATAGGGGTTGAAGGGAATGTCGGGTAGCTGCGGGAAGACCAGGGCCCCGCGCGCCTGCAGAGCATCCTCGGCCCCTTCGGGAAGGGTGCAGCCCAGGAAGATTGCCCCGCGAACGTCCACGCGCTGGAGGTCGTCGAGTCGATCGGTCAGGTCAATACCCTGCACCGCCACGCCCGGCTGGCGTCCTCGGACCAGTGACCGCTCAGGAGACCGACCGCGGGAGACCCAGGCGTCGAACTCCTCGGGAGAATCAATCTCGACATGCACGCTGGCAGTCTAGGTGGCGCCCGGCCGGTGTTGTCCGGCGCAGTGGCAGGATGGGGGAGTGGCAGCACAACGCAGCGTGATCATTCTCGGCAGCACCGGCAGCATCGGCACCCAGGCCGTCGACGTCATCTCCACCCGGCGGGACCAGTTCCGCGTGCTCGGGCTGGCGGCCAATGGGTCGGACATCCCCACCCTCGCCCAGCAGATCCTCGATCTGCAGCCCGCGGTGGTCGCGCTCGCACGACCCACCGTGGTGCAGGACCTGCAGCTCGCGCTCTACGCCAGCGCCCAGCAGCGTGGCTGGAACCGGGGGGATGTGAAGCTCCCGCGGATCATCGCCGGCCCCGAGGCTGCCACCGAACTTGCCGCCATGGACGCCGACGTCGTGCTCAACGGGATCACGGGCTCGGCCGGCCTGCTGCCCACGTTGGCGACACTGAACGCGGGCAACACCCTGGCCTTGGCGAACAAGGAGTCCCTGGTCATCGGTGGCCGGTTGGTGACCGATGCCGCCGCCCCCGGCCAGATCGTCGCCGTCGATTCCGAACACTCCGCCTTTGCCCAGGCCCTGCGGGCGGGGCGCAAGGAGGAGGTGCGTCGACTGGTCCTCACGGCCTCCGGGGGTCCCTTCCGAGGTCGCTCCCGAGCCGAGCTCGCCGATGTCACGGCGGAGCAGGCGATGGCGCACCCGACCTGGGCGATGGGGCGCGTGATCACGGTCAACTCGGCGACCCTGGTGAACAAGGGGTTGGAGCTGATGGAGGCCGCCCTGCTCTACGACGTACCCCTGGGCGCCGTGCAGGTCGTGGTGCACCCCCAGTCCATCGTCCACTCCATGGTGGAGTTCCATGACGGGTCGACGATCGCCCAGTGCTCGCCGCCCGACATGCGGCTGCCGATCGCGCTGGGGCTGACCTGGCCCGACCGTCTCCCCGACGCCGCTGCCGCCATCGACTGGACCCGTTGCGCCAGCTGGACCTTCGAACCTCTCGACACCGACGCCTTTCCGGCCACCGAGCTCGCCCGCCACGCCGGCACCGTCGCAGGCACCGCCCCTGCCGTCTTCAACGCCGCCAACGAGGTCTGCGTCGATGCCTTCTGCGCGGGGCGGCTCAGCTTCACCGGGATCGTCGACACCGTCGCCGAGGTCGTTAACGATCACCTCTCGGGCACGGGGGATGGGCACCTGCGCGATGACGAGCTCACCGTCGACGGAGTGCTCGCCGCCGACGCCTGGGCTCGCGAACGCGCCACCGAGCGCATCGGCGGGCGCAGCTCATGAACGCTGCCGTGATCGTCGGCGCGGCGATCCTCTTCTTCGCGCTGATCATGGCCTCCATCGCCCTCCATGAGGTGGGGCACCTGCTGCCGGCCAAGCTGTTCAAGGTCAAGGTCACCCAGTACTTCGTCGGCTTCGGGCGCACCCTGTGGAGTCGGCGCCGCGGTGAGACAGAGTATGGGTTCAAGCTGCTTCCGCTGGGCGGTTACGTGCGCCTGGTCGGCATGTACCCGCCAGCTGCTGCGCGTCCGGCGAAGGTGGGGCCGGTGACCCGCCTGGCCGATGCAGCCCGCGCCGTGGAGTACGACGAGATCACCCCCGCCGACGACGGCCACCTCTTCTACCAGAAGAAGACCTGGCAGAAACTCATCATCATGGCCGGGGGCCCCCTGATGAACGTGCTGCTCGCTTTCCTCATCATCGGCTCGGTCAACGGACTGCACGGCCAGTATCGGCCCCAGCTCGAGGTCGCTGCGATCAGCGAGTGCGTCGTCCCGGCCTCGCGCGCCGGAACAGCCTGCCAGCCCGGTGACCCGATCGCACCTGCAGCCCGGATGGGGTTCAAGGAGGGGGACCGCGTGGTCTTCTTCAACGGCACCACCGTCCAGTCCTGGGATGAGTTCAGCACACTGATCCGCAAGAACCAGGACCGCCCGGCAACAGTCGTGGTCGAGCGTGGCGGCAAGCACGTCACCCTGGCGACGGTGCCGACCATGATCACCGGTGTCCCGGACAAGCTCAACCCCTCCCGCCGCATCCAGGCGGGTTTCCTTGGTGTGAGCCCCAGCTATGAACGCCTCACCACCGGGCCGGCGGGCACCGCCCGAGACATCTGGATGATGACCAAGCAGTCCGTGGTCGGGCTGGCGAACTTCCCGGTGAAGGTCTGGAATGTCGCCGCCGACATGGTCACCGGCAAGCCCCGTGACGTGAACGGGCCCATCTCGATCGTGGGTGCCAGCCGCGCTGCCGGTGAGATCGCCGCCGCCGAAACGCTGCCCATGGGGGAGCGAATGGCGAACTGGTTCATGATGCTCGGCGCGGTGAACCTGTTCGTCGCCCTGCTCAACTTGGTGCCGCTGCCCCCGCTGGACGGTGGCCACATGGCCGGGGCGCTGTGGGAGGCCAGCCGTCGGTGGACGAGCCGCGTCGCCGGACGCCCCGACCCGGGCCCCGTGGACACCGCCAAACTGCTGCCGATCGCCTACGTCGTGGGCGGCTTCCTGATGCTGGCCGGTGTGGTGCTGATCCTGGCTGACCTGATCACACCGGTCCGCATCTTCTGAGTCATCCCGTCGGTCCGCTCGAGGCAATGGGACGCCCCCAGGCGGGCGCCTGCTGACCTTCGTGCGGACTTCGGGTGAAGCTTGGGTGAACCCTGCCCGCAGGGCTGTTCAGCGTCGTCGGAGCGGGTTAGCGTGACCTTGGTCTGTGTCCCCGGCGTCCGCGTTGGGCCGGGGCACCACGCAGGAACACCTCGACGAAGGATCATCATGCCCCTCTCCCTCAGCCGTTTGCGGGTGGCGGTTGCCGCCATCGCCGTCGGCGCGCTCGCCTCGGTCGGGCTGGCCACCAGCCCCGCCAAGGCAGCTGCCAGCCACCTCATCATCAACGAGCTCTACGCCCGTGGCGGCTCTCCCAACCAGCCCTGGGTCACCAAGTACGTGGAGATCTACAACCCCACCGGCGCGACCATCGACCTGAGCGGATTGAGCATCCAGTACCGCGCGGCCACCGGCACCGCCGCCGCAAGCTTCACCGCTCCGCTGAAGGGCACCCTTGCTCCCGGTGACTTCTTCGTGCTGCAGGGCGCCTCCAACGGTTCCAACGGTGCGGCGCTCCCGGCTGAGCTGGTTGACCAGACCGCAGGTAGCTTCCACCCCTCCGGCACCACCGGCACCGTGTTCCTCGTCAACGGCACGACCGCCATCAACCCGGACACCCAGTCCGCCTCGGTGATCGACAAGCTGGGCTTCGGCGGCTCGAACAGCCCCGAGAGCGCGCCGGCCGTCTACACCGGAACCAACTCCGTGCCCGGCTCGCTGGGTCGCACCTCCGCCGACGACACCGACAACAACTCGGTCGACTTCGTCTTCTCCGGCACCCCCACCCCGGGTGCGGCCAACACAGGCCAGGAGCTGGGCGACCCCTCGGGCACCCCGACCGACACCCCCTCCGCGACCCCGACCCCCACCGAGACCCCCACCCCCAGCCCCACCCCCGAGGGCGTCACCCCGATCGCTGCCATCCAGGGCACCGGCGACACCAGCCCGCTGCTGGGCCGGAGCGTCACCACCGAGGGTGTTGTCACCGCCGTGTACCCCACTGGTGGCTTCAACGGCTTCTACCTGCAGACCGCAGGGTCGGGCGGAGCGCTGAAGAGCGAGGGCCAGGCGTCCGATGGCATCTTCGTCTACGGCGCCACCAACGTCAGCATCGGTCAGTGCGTAAGGGTCAAGGGCACCGCCGCCGAGCACCACACCCTCACCCAGCTGAGCGATGTCACCATCTCGGTCGCGACCGGTGACTGCACCGCACCCACCGCGGTGCCGCTGGCGTCCCTGCCGCAGACCGACGCGGAGAAGGAGCGCTACGAGGGCATGCTGGTGCAGCCGCTGGGCGACTACACCATCACCAACAACTACACGCTGAACCAGTACGGGCAGCTTGGTCTGGCCTTCGGCAACGAGCCGCTCTACCAGGCCACCGACAAGGTGCCCTACCAGGCCACCGACAAGGTGCCCTACCAGCAGGCCGCTGAGTACGAGGCGCAGAACCGGCTGAAGTACATCACCCTGGACGACGGTTCCTCCTGGAACTACCTGAACAACGCCACGGCGAAGAACTCGCCGCTGCCCTACCTGTCGGCACAGACCCCGATGCGCACCAACTCGCAGGTGCAGTTCACCAAGCCGGTGATCCTGGACTACCGATTCCAGTGGAACTTCCAGCCCACCAGCCACGTCATCGGCGCTGAGGTCGACTTCCTCAACAGCGAGAACGACCGTCCCGCCACCGCTCCGCAGGTTGGCGGCGACATCCAGATGGCCACCTTCAACGTCCTGAACTACTTCACCGACCTGGGGAAGGACGAGGCCGGTTGCAGGGCCTACACCGATCGCAACGGGACCCCCGTCGGTTCCAACGGCTGCAAGGTCCGTGGCGCCTACACCCCGCAGGCCTTCGCCGACCAGCAGGCCAAGATCGTCTCGGCCATCAACGGACTGGATGCCGAAGTGGTCGCGCTGATGGAGGTCGAGAACTCGGCCAACTTCCGCCACGATCGCGACCACTCGCTGTCCGCGCTGGTGGACGCCCTCAACGCCGCGGACCCGACCAAGAAGTGGGCCCACGTGCCCACCAATGCCGCCCAGGTCCCGTCCAATGAGGACAACATCCGTCTGGCTTTCATCTACCGCACCGAGCAGGTCAGTCCTGTTGAGGGATCGCTCATCCTGCAGGACCCGGCCTTCGCGAACGCCCGTCAGCCCCTGGCCCAGAAATTCCAGGTCAACGGCACCAACACCGAGTTCGTGGCCATTGCGAACCACTTCAAGTCGAAGGGTTCGGGTCCGGACGACGGTACCGGTCAGGGTGCGTCCAACCCCGCTCGCAAGGAGCAGGCGGCTGCGCTGACCACCTGGGCGAACACCGTGTTCGCCGGCCAGGCGGTCTTCCTGCTGGGTGACTTCAACGCCTACTCCGAGGAGGAGCCGGTGCTGATCATCGAGAACGCAGGCTTCGCCAACCTGGCCGACGCCAACGACTCGAGCACCTACCAGTTCCAGGGACGCCTGGGCTCGCTGGACCACATCTTTGCCAATGCAGCTGCGCAGGCGCTGGTCACCGACCACGCGGTGTGGGACATCAACGGCGACGAGTCGGTTGCCTTCCAGTACTCGCGCCGCAACTACAACGTGGTCGACTTCCACGCACCCGACCCGTACGCCTCCTCCGACCACGATCCCGCGATCGTGGGCATCAAGCCGGCGGCCTCGACTCCGGAGCCGACCCCCACTCCGACCGTGGAGCCGACCCCGACTCCCACCGTGGAGCCGACCCCGACTCCCACCGTGGAGCCGACCCCGACTCCGACCGTGGAGCCGACCCCCACTCCGACCGTGGAGCCGACCCCCACTCCGACCGTGGAGCCGACCCCGACTCCCACCGTGGAGACGACCCCGACTCCCACCGTGGAGCCGACTCCTACTCCGACCCAGGAATGCACCAAGGTGCACCCGCACAAGCCGGTCCACCCGGGTTGCCAGAAGGGCAACAGCGGGAACAACGGCAAGGGCAAGGGACCCAAGCCGAAGGTCCTGCCCTTCCGCTGAGCACCCCCTCGTCATCCACCCGTCATTGGTCAGCCCACCCTGTCGTGACAGGGTGGGCTGACGCAGTGGGGCTGGTCGGCACACCAGCGCGTGGGTCGCCCTCCGCAGCGTGCGAATTCTGTTCATCCACGGCGCTAGTCTTGGACGCATGATCGATCTCGGCATGCCCGCGCGTCCCACACCCGTCCTGGCTCCCCGACGCAAGACCCGTCAGATCAAGGTGGGCAAGGTGATGGTCGGCGGCGACGCCCCCATCTCGGTCCAGTCGATGACAACCACCAAGACCACCGACATCAACGCGACGCTGCAGCAGATCGCCGAGCTCACCGCGTCGGGTTGCGACATCGTGCGTGTCGCCGTGCCCAGCCAGGATGATGCCGATGCGTTGCCCATCATCGCCAAGAAGTCCCAGATCCCGGTCATCGCCGACATCCACTTCCAGCCGCGCTATGTCTTCGCGGCCATTGAGGCCGGGTGCGCGGCGGTCCGCGTGAACCCGGGCAACATCAAGCAGTTCGACGACAAGGTCGCCGACATCGCCAAGGCCGCTACCGATGCTGGGGTGTCGATCCGCATCGGCGTCAACGCCGGCTCCCTCGACAAGCGCCTGCTCAGCAAGTATGGCGCTCCGACCCCGGCTGCCCTGGTCGAATCCGCGCTCTGGGAGGCCTCCCTCTTCGAGGAGGTCGGCTTTCACGACTTCAAGATCTCGGTGAAGCACCACGACCCGGTCGTCATGGTGCAGGCCTACCGCGAACTCTCCGAGAAGTGCGACTACCCGCTCCATCTGGGCGTGACCGAGGCTGGACCCGCCTTCCAGGGCACCATCAAGTCCGCCGCCGCCTTCGGTGCGCTGCTGGCCGAGGGCATCGGCGACACCATCCGCGTGTCCCTGTCCGCCCCGCCGGTGGAGGAGGTCAAGGTCGGCATCAAGATCCTGGAGTCGCTCAACCTGCGCCCCCGCCACCTGGAGATCGTCTCCTGCCCTTCCTGCGGACGTGCCCAGGTCGACGTGTACACCCTCGCCGAGCAGGTCACCAAGGGGTTGGAGGGCATGACCGTTCCCCTCCGCGTCGCCGTGATGGGCTGCGTCGTCAACGGGCCGGGAGAGGCCCGCGAGGCAGACCTCGGTGTGGCGTCCGGCAATGGCAAGGGCCAGATCTTCGTCAAGGGCGAGGTCATCAAGACGGTTCCCGAAAGCGAAATCGTCGAGACCCTGATCGCCGAGGCCAACCGGATCGCTGCCGAGATGGGTGAAGTCGGCAGCCCGGAAGTCTCGGTCAGCTAGTGGCCGTCCGGGTCCGGGTGCTGGGACGCACCGACCTGGGGCAGGCGATGGACCTGCTGACGGCCCATCCGGTTGACAACCTGTTCGTGCTCTCCCGTGTGGCCTCCCAGGGGATCGATCGACTTCGCTTGGGCTGTGACGTCTACGGCGCCGAGCGTGACGGGGAGCTGTACGCGCTCTGCCATGCCGGAAGCAATGTCGTCCCCATCGACGCTGACCGTGTGGCCATTGAGCAATTCGCCAAGAAGCTCGGTGGTAGGCGGGTGTCGAGTTCGATCATGGGACGCGCCGACCAGGTGCGCCCCCTGTGGGAGACGCTCTCGCGACAATTCGGGACCGAGTGGTCGAAGGTTCGGGACCTGCGTCCGCGCCAGCCCTTGATGGTCATCGACCATGAACCCCTGACCGAGTCCGACCCTCGTGTCGAACAGGTCACGATGGCTGATTTCGACGCCTACTTCGACGCGGCGGTGGCGATGTACACCGAGGAGGTGGGCATCTCCCCGCTGGGCGCCGGCGGTTCCTACCGTGGCTATGTCCGTAGCCTGATCAAGCAGGGTAGGGCCTGGGGGATCATCGAGAACGGCAAGGTGTTGTTCAAGTCCGACGTCGGTTCGGCGTTCGGGCCCTACTGTCAGATCCAGGGCGTCTGGCTGGCCCCGGAACTTCGTGGCAAGGGGGTCTCGATCCCCGCGATGTCAGCGGTGGTGAGGGCAGTCGCCGAGCACCACCCGGTGCAGTCGCTGTACGTCAACGACTTCAACACCCGGGCGCGACGGCTGTACCAGACCGTTGGCTTCCGCACCGTCGGGGAGTTCGCCACCGTCCTGTACTGAGCCTCCTCCACTTCTGGCTCGGTCCCCACCCCAAGCCCCTCGAGGTGCGCCGCCCACCCGGCCCTCTCAGGTGCGCACACTTCCCACACCTGCCCCTCGCTATTTCCGCCGGGGAACACCTCGGCCGAGCCAACGCGAGGCGACGGGGCAGATCACGATTATGCAAACCCCCTTCCCTTGTGGCGGAGGCTCGTGTTACCGTGGGATCGCTCCCACAGAATGAGGTGGGGTGCCACGAGATCAGGCAGTGCAGCCTGGGGGACAAGGAGTGTTGGCGGCCATGGAGCTTGTGCGCGATCACATAGGGATGCTCGAGCGTGTGTCATTTGACGACCATGAACCACCTCGCAGCTGGCGGGCGCAGGACCCCCTTCGCACTGACCTGTCGGGGGAGTGGGCCTTCCACATCAGCGCGCAGCCGACGATGGCCCCTGGTGGGGCGTCGGACCCGGCCTTCGACGACAGCCAGTGGGATCGGATCCCGGTGCCGTCGCACTGGGTCCTCGTCGGTGAGAAGTTCGGACGTCCGATCTACACCAACGTCCAGTACCCCATCCCGCTCGATCCTCCGCACGTCCCCGACGACAACCCCACTGGCGACTACCGCCGCTGGTTCGAGGTGCCTGAGTATGGCGAGGGCGACCGCGTCCTGCTGCGCTGCGATGGCATCGAGTCCTTTGCGTCGATCTCGGTGAACGGGAAGCACGCGGGCACGTTCGTAGGGTCTCGCCTGCCGATGGAGTTCGACATCACCGATCTCCTCGTCGAGGGCACGAACCTGCTGCACCTACGCGTCCACCAATGGTCCGCGCAGACCTACGTCGAGGACCAGGACCAGTGGTGGCTGCCCGGCATCTTCCGGGAAGTCAGTCTGGTCGTGCGCCCTGAAGCCGGCATCACTGACTACTGGCTGCGCGCCGATTACGACCCCGCCACGGGCGAGGGGGCGATCATCCCCGAGTTGGACGCCAGCGAGTCAGCCTTCCCCATCTCCCTGCGCGTGCCGGAACTGGGTGTCGTCCACACCTGGCAGGCACCCGCCGACGTGGCACCGATCAGCGTGGGTGAGGTGACACCCTGGTCTGCGGATCGACCCCGGCTGTACGGCGCCACGCTGACCAACGCCATCGACGAGATCCCGCTGAGACTGGGCTTCCGCCGCGTCGAGGTCCGGGGCCGCCACTGGTTGGTGAATGGACAGAAGCTTCGTCTGCGTGGGGTGAATCGCCACGAGTTCCACCCGGACAAGGGTCGCGTCTTCGACCCCGAGGATGCCCGCGCTGGACTGCTGCTCATGAAGCAGCACAACATCAATGCGGTCCGGACCAGCCACTATCCGCCGCACCCGGCGCTGCTGGACCTGTGCGATGAGCTGGGGTTGTGGGTGATCGATGAGTGTGACATTGAGACCCACGGCTTCGTCGGGGTCCCCGGCCTGACCAACCCGTCCGATGACCCCGCATGGCGGGAGAACTACCTGGATCGTGCTCGCCGCATGGTGGAGCGGGACAAGAACCACCCCTGCATCATCAGTTGGTCCTTGGGCAATGAGTCCGCGACGGGCTCCAACCTTGCGGCGATGGCCGCCTGGATCAAGGGGCGCGACCCTGAGCGTCCGGTGCACTATGAGGGCGACCACGAGGGTTCTTACACCGACATGGTTAGCCAGATGTACACCCCGCTGCGCGCCATGATCGACCTCAGCGAGGGTCGTGGCCATGCGATGACCGACCGGCCCGCCCAAGCCCAACGCCTCATGGAACGGCCGATGATCCTGTGTGAGTACGAGCACGCCATGGGCAACGGCCCGGGTGCCCTGGCCGAGTACGAGGAGCTGTTCGAGACCCTGGACCAGTGGCACGGCGGTTTCATCTGGGAATGGCGCGACCATGGCCTGCGCACCCGTACCGCCGAGGGTACCGAGTTCTTCGGCTATGGCGGTGACTTCGGGGAGGTGGTCCACGACGGCAGCTTCATCTGCGATGGGCTCGTTCTGGCTGACGGGACACCGAGCCCAGCGCTGGCCGACCTCGCGGCAGTCTTCAGCCCCGTCGTCATGACAGTGGAGGCAAACAGGCTTCACGTCCACAACCGTCACCACGCGCTGGGGCTGGATCACCTGCAGTTCAGGTGGACGCGCGAGATCGGCGGTCAGTGTGCTGCCGAGGGCATCCTGGACGTGGCCGTCCCTGCCAATGAGCGGGGGGTTCTCGAACTGCCCGCCGAGGCGTTGGACGCGTCGGGGTCCGAGGTGCACCTCACGGTCACTGCTGCGCTGCGGGCCGACACACCCTGGGCTGAGGCCGGCCATGTGGTCGCCCGCACCCAGATCCGCCTCGACACTCCCGCAGCCGCCTCCCCGCTGCCGCGTCCCTCGCAGGGGCCTGCCCACGGTGCTGGCCTCGTGCAGGTGGGCCCCGCTGCCCTCCGCGCAGTGGACGGCAGGCTGGAGCGCCTGGGCAGCATCGCCGTGACAGCCTCCCATGTGGAATTGTGGCGGGCGCCCACCGAGAACGACCGCATCGGTGGAACCTTCTCCTACGAGTCGGCAGACCCCGAGCTGACCGGCGGTTACGGTGTCGACGCCCCTCCCACGGCATCCCGCTGGCGCGGAGCCGGGCTGGACCGGCTCAGCTCACGCACCATCTCGGTCAGTGACCACGACGGACGCTTCGAGGTCATCCAGCGCCTGCTGCCCGCGCAGGGCACAGCGGGTGCGGAAGCAGCCTTCCGCTGGCAGTCCGAGGGCGAAGCGGTGCTGGCCACACTGGAGATCACCCCGATCGGCGCCCTGGCCCAGAGCAGCTGGCCGCGCATCGGCTGGCACCTGGCGCTCCCGCTGGGCTATGAGTCCGTGGAGTGGTTCGGTTCCGGCCCGAATGAGGCCTACGCCGATACTGGAGATGGCAACTGGATCGGCCGCTTCCGCTTGCCGATTGACGCGATGACCACCCGGTACGCGGTGCCGCAGGAGACAGGCCACCGCCCTGGCCTTCGCTGGGCGGAGATCAGTGGGCCGAACCTGCCCACCTTGCGCATCGAGACGGTGGGTTCACACCTGCCCGGGATCACCGTGGCCAGGCACGATGCCCACACAGTGACCGCGGCAGCGCATCCGCACGAGCTCCCCACCCCCACAGCCACCCACGTGTACCTGGACGCCGCCCAGCACGGCATCGGCAGCAGGGCCTGCGGCCCCGACGTGTTGCCGAAGTACCAGCTGTGGCCGGGCTCGACGAGCTTCACCGTCAGGCTCAGCCATGACTAGTGGACGGACCACCATTGAAGACGTCGCCCGGGCAGCCGGGGTGTCGCGAGGCACGGTCTCCCGCGTCCTCAACAGCAGCCCGAAGGTGAGTCCCACCGCCCGCGAGGCTGTCGAGCGAGCCATCAAGCAGACCCACTACCGGGCCAATCCGCACGCCCGATCGCTGGCCTCGGGCAAGGCCAATGCCATCGCCGTGCTGCTCACGCGTCCCAATTGGCAGCTCTTCGAGGACCCGACCTTCAACCTCATGTTGCAGGGCATCTCCGATGGGCTCGCCGGCACGGAGATGAGCCTGGTGCTCCTCATCGCGGGCAACGCGGACGAACGGCGCCGGGCTGCCCGGTTCATCGACCCGCACCATGTCGATGGCGTCATCCATCTCAGCCCCTTGATCGAGGACCCCATGGTCGACGTCATCGCTGGGGCCGACGTCCCGGTCGTCGTGTGTGGACGCCCATCCCTGAGCAAGCGGACCCGGAAGTTGTGGTCAGTCACGGCCACCGACATCGACGGTGCGCGGGAAGCGACCGCCCACCTGCTGTCGCAGGGGGCGGCCCGACCGGTCATGATCGCCGGCCCGGAGAAGGCGCCGGGCAGCGTCGAGCGCATCGAGGGCTTCGAACAGGCCATGGGGGAGCGCTTCGAGCCAGGCCTGGTCGTCCACGGAGACTACGGCCGAGAGTCCGGTGCCCGTGCGATGGCTGAGCTGCTCGACGAGCACCCGAACCTGGATGCCGTCTTCTGTGCATCCGACCGCATGGCCCTGGGCGCGCTGGAGACCCTGCGCGTCCGAGGTCTTCATGTCCCCGATGACGTGATGGTGGTGGGTTTCGACGACCACCACGTCTCCCGGACCAGCACCCCGCCCCTGTCAACGGTTCACCAGCCCATACGACAGATCGGCCGCGCAGCAGTCGACATGCTGCTCACCGCCCTTTCCGATGAGGATCCGGGCAATCGCGTGTTCAACACGCATCTGGTCATTCGCGACAGCAGTCAGCCAGCTGCTGCTCACGGTGGCGAGGCAACTCCGCGCAGCTAGCGCACAACACATCAATGGCAGCGGTCCCAGACCGCATCTCAACGAGGAGCACCACATGTCCACACGTACCATCCCGATGCCGCATTTCGGACGTCGCACGCTCTTGCAGGGCGCTCTGGGCGGCGTGGCCGTCAGCAGTCTGGTCGCCTGCGGTGACGACAAGCCCACCGGGGAATCCGGCGGGACCGTGACGGTCGGTTCGTACCAGTCCGACGACATTCCCAAGAAGGCCTTCGCCGAGATGATGAAGGGCTTCACCAAGGGGAAGGTCGAAATCAACACCATCCAGCACGAAACCTTCAAGGAAGGCATCAACAACTACATTCAGGGCAACCCGGACGACGTCTTCACCTGGTTCGCCGGCTACCGCGCCCGGAACTTCGCCGAGAAGGGCCTGGTCGGTGACATCTCCGATGTCTGGAACGACATCAAGGGCATGCCGGAGTCGATGAAGAACGTCTCCTCCGACGCCAATGGCAAGCAGGTCTTCGTGCCGTCCACCTACTACCCCTGGGGCATCTTCTACCGTCCCAGCGTCTGGAAGGAGAAGGGCTACGAGGTTCCCACCACTCTCGACGCCTGGATGACCCTCAACGAGAAGATGCAGAAGGACGGCATCACCCCCATCGCCTTCGCCGACAAGGACGGCTGGGAGGCCATGGGCACCTTCGACATGCTGAACCTGCGCGTCAACGGTTACGACTTCCACGTCAACCTGATGGCCGGAAAGGAAGCCTGGGACGGCGAGAAGGTCAAGAAGGTCTTCACGACGTGGAAGCAGCTGCTGCCCTTCCACCAGAAGGATCCCCTTGGACGCACCTGGCAGGAGGCAGCCCAGAGCCTGCTGAAGAAGCAGTCCGGCATGTACGTCATGGGCATGTTCATCGACCAGCAGTTCCAGCAGACGGACGCCAAGGGCGACCTGGACTTCTTCTCCTTCCCGGAGTTCGACTCTGCGATCGGCGCCAAGGTCGTCGAAGCCCCGGTGGACGGCTTCATGATGAGGGCCAAGCCGAAGAACGAGATTGGTGCCAAGGACCTGCTGCGATACCTGGCGACTCCCGCCGCCGTCAACATCACCGTGAAGGCCGACCCGTCGGTCATCGCTGCGAACGAGGGCGCGGAACAGGGTGGCTACACCGCACTGCAGAAGAAGGCCGTGACGATGATCTCGGAGGCGGAGAACATTAGCCAGTTCCTCGACCGTGACACTCGGCCCGATTTCGCATCCACCGTCGTTGGCCCCTCCCTGCAGGAGTTTGTGAAGAACCCCTCCTCCATTGACAGCATCTGCTCCAAGATCGAGCAGCAGAAGAAGTCGATCTTCGCCTGACATGAGTACCACAACGAAGAACGTGCGGCGGGGCGAGGCCCGATCGGGCCTGCGAATCCGCCCCCAAGACAAGCTGATCCTGCTGCTGATGGGACTGTTGCCCACTCTGCTCGTTCTGGGCCTGGTGTGGTTCCCTGCTCTGGCCACGGTGGTGCTGTCCTTCACACGGTGGGATGGCATTGGTGACCTGAGCGACATCAAGTTCATCGGTGCGCAGAACTATGTGGACCTGGCAACCATCTACCCGCCTTTCTGGCCGGCGTTGACCCACAACGTCCTCTGGCTGGCAGGACTGTTCCTGGTCTTCACCCCGCTGGGCATGTTCCTGGCGATCCTGCTCGACAAGGAAATCCGCGGCACCTACTTCTACCAGACGGCCTACTACCTGCCCGTCGTGTTGTCGGCAGCGCTGGTCGGCTTCATCTGGCAGCTGATGTACAGCCGCGACCAGGGCTTCCTGAACTGGATGCTCGGCACCAGCATTGACTGGTACGGCGACTCCCAGATCAACCTGTGGGCTGCGATGGTGGCCAATGGCTGGCGTCACACGGGCTACATCATGTTGCTGTACTTGTCGGGCCTCAAGGGGATCGACCCGGGGCTGCGTGAGGCAGCATCGCTGGACGGCGCGGGTCAGGTGCGTACCTATTGGAACGTCATCTTCCCGGTCCTCCGCCCGGTGAACATCATCGTGCTGACAATCACCTTCATCGAGGGCCTGCGCGCCTTCGACCTGGTGTGGGTGATCAACCGTGGTCGCAATGGCCTCGAGCTCATCTCGACCCTGGTCACGGCGAACGTCGTGGGCGAGGCCAGCCGCATCGGCTTCGGCTCCGCACTGGCCACGATCATGCTCCTGATCAGCTCGGTGTTCATCGTCCTGCAACTGCGAGTCACCATGAAGGAGGACTGATGAGCAGCAATACCATTCCTGCGACACGGAAGCCACGCCTCGGGCCTGGACGCCTCATGCTCCATGCCTTCCTGCTCGCCACCAGCCTGATGTTTCTGTTCCCGCTGCTGTGGGCGGTGTTCAACTCCTTCCGCAATTACGGGTACACCCTGGAGCACGGCTACATGTCGTTCGGTGGCTTCACCCTCGACAACTACAAGGCGGCCTGGGAGAGGGGAGGGTTCGAACAGAGCTTCGTGAACTCTGCCATCATCACGATCAGCGCGGTGGTGTTGACCCTGGCACTGTCCTGCTGCATGGCCTTCGTCCTGTCGAGGTACAGCTTCAGGTTCAACCTCTCGTTGCTGGCGATCTTCGTGGCCGCCAACCTGCTGCCCCCGCAGTCGCTGCTGATCCCGATCTACCGCATGTTCCGCATGGTGGAGGTTCCGGAGTGGATCAGCGCCTCTGGAACGTTGTTGAACAGCCACCTGGCCGTCATCATCGTCAACACCGCCTTCCAGACCGGCTTCTGCACCTTCGTGCTCAGCAACTACATGAAAACGCTGCCCCGCGAGATCTATGAGTCGGCGGAGGTGGACGGGGCGTCCATCTGGCGACAGTTCTGGGGTATGACCCTGCCCCTGTGTCGCCCGCCCCTGGCGGCCCTGGCCACCCTGCAGACGGCCTGGATCTACAACGAGTTCTTCTGGGCCACCGTGCTCCTGCAATCGGGGGACAAGTTCCCCGTGACCAGTTCGCTGAACAATCTGAAGGGCCAGTTCTTCACCGACTACAACCTGCTCTCTGCCGGTTCGGTGTTGGCTGCACTACCGGTGTTGGTGGTGTTCTTCGTCCTCCAGCGGCAATTCGTCTCGGGTTTGACCCTGGGAGCCACGAAGGGCTGACGCCGCATCCCCCAGACCCCCGCCCCCGCCCCCGCCCGAGGGACGGGGGCGGGGCTCGTGACATCAGCCTGCGCGCAGGACGTCCACGCCCATTCCTGGGTGAGAAGCGGTATCAAGTGCACTGAGAAGTCGCATGCTGCCTGCGGGAACTCGCGCTAGGCTGACCCGGTCAACTGAGGCTCGATGAAAGGCCAGACCACGTGATCACGCGGATGTCGTCCCTGTTCGTGAGAACCCTGCGCGAGGACCCTGCCGATGCCGAGGTGGCGAGCCACCGCTGGCTCGTGCGTGCCGGCTACATCCGCCGTGCTGCCCCGGGCATCTACACCTGGCTGCCGCTGGGCCTGGCTGTGCTGCACAAGGTCGAGCAGATCGTCCGTGAAGAGATGGACGCCATCGGCGCGCAGGAGGTCAGCTTCCCCGCGCTGCTGCCACGTGAGCCCTACGAGGCCACCAACCGCTGGACCGAGTACGGCGAGCTCGTCTTCCGCCTCAAGGATCGCCGCGGCGCTGACATGCTGCTGGGGCCGACCCATGAGGAGATGTTCACCCTCCTGGTCAAGGACCTCTACAACTCCTACAAGGACCTGCCGGTCAGCCTGTACCAGATCCAGACGAAGTACCGTGACGAGGCACGTCCCCGTGCCGGCCTGCTGCGCGGTCGTGAGTTCATCATGAAGGACTCCTACTCCTTCGACGTCGACGATGCCGGGCTGGAGGCCAGCTACCAGAAGCACCGCGAGGCCTACGTCAAGATCTTCGACCGCCTGGGCTTCGACTACGTCATCGTCAAGGCCGATGCCGGGGCCATGGGCGGGTCGGCCTCCGAGGAGTTCCTGGCGATCGCTGACTCCGGTGAGGACACCTTCGTGCGCTCGCCGGGAGGCTACGCCGCCAATGTCGAGGCCGTCTCGATCACGCCCGCCGAGGCGCAGCCGATCGAGGGCCAGCCGGCCGCCCACGTCGAGGACACCCCCGACACCCCGACCATCGAGTCGCTGGTGGCGCTGAGCAACGAGAAGTACAGACGCGAGGATCGCGCCTGGACCGGCGCCGACACCCTCAAGAACGTCGTGTTCATGCTCGAGAACCCCGACGGCAGCACCGAGGCGCTGGCCATCGGCCTGCCCGGCGACCGCGAGGTCGACCCCAAGCGCCTGGAGGCTGCCGTCTCCCCGGCAGAGCCGCGCCCCTTCACCGACGAGGACTTCGCCGCGAACCCCGCGCTGGTCAAGGGCTACATCGGCCCGGTCACCATGGACGCCCCCGAGGGCGCCGTCCAGGTGCTCGGTGCCGAGGCCACCAGCACGGTGCGCTACCTCGTCGACCCCCGCGTCGCCGAGGGCACCCGCTGGATCACCGGTTCCAACATCCACGGCCGCCACGTCTACGACCTGGTCATGGGCCGCGACTTCACCGCCGATGGCACCATCGACGTCGCCGAGATCCGCGAGGGCGACCCCGCCCCCGATGGTTCCGGGCCGATGACCCTGGCCCGTGGCATCGAGATGGGCCACATCTTCCAGCTCGGCCGCAAGTACGCCGAGGCCCTGGGGCTGAAGGTGCTCGACCAGAACGGCAAGCTCGTCACCGTCACCATGGGCTCCTACGGCGTCGGCGTCTCCCGGGCGGTCGCGGCGGTCGCCGAGGGCACCAGCGACGAGAAGGGCCTGTGCTGGCCGCGTGAACTCGCCCCCTTCGACGTCATGGTTCTCGCCACCGGCAAGGGCGAGCAGGTCCTCGAGGCAGCTGAAAAGCTGGCCGACGACCTCGACGCCCGGGGCGTCAAGGTGCTCCTCGATGACCGCAAGGCCTCGCCGGGGGTGAAGTTCGCCGACGCCGAACTCCTCGGCGTCCCCACCAGCGTGGTCGTCGGCCGCGGCCTGGCCGAGGGCACCGTGGAGGTCAAGGACCGTCGCTCCGGGCAGGCACGTCCGGTGGCGCTGGCTGAGGCCGTGGCCGAGGTGCTCGCCGAGATCGGACGCTGATGGACCTGGGCTGGCACCTGGTCGCCTTCCTCGTGACGGCGGCTCTCGTGGCCGGCTGGGTGGACGCCGTGGTCGGCGGCGGGGGGCTGATCCAGCTGCCCTCGCTGCTGATCGGGCTGCCAGCCGACACCCCGGTGGCCACGGTCAGCGGCACCAACAAGATCTCCTCCGCGGCGGGAACCCTGGTTGCCACCGGCACCTACCTGCGCAAGGTCAAGGTGCAGTGGCTCTACGCCCTGCCGCTGATGCTGGCGGCCTACGTCGGCTCCTCCATCGGGGCGCGGCTGGTCACCCTGATGCCACGGGAATGGTTCACCCCCATCGTCCTGGTCGCCCTGATCGGCGTCGGCTGGTACACGGTCAGACGGCCGCAGATGGGGCTGAACCACGAGGTGCGCCGCTCGGGCTGGCCGCTGGCGCTGATGATGACCGCAATCGGTCTGGTCATCGGCATCTACGACGGCTTCCTCGGGCCAGGGACCGGCAGCTTCTTCGTCATCGCACTCGTCGCGATTCTGGGCTATGGCTTCCTGCAGGCTTCCGCGATGGCCAAGCTGGCCAACCTGACCACCAACGTCGCAGCGATCGTGGTGCTGCACGATGTCATCAACTGGAAGATTGGCCTGGCCATGGCGACAGCCAACCTCACCGGGGGTTTCGTCGGGGCGGCGATGGCGGTGCGGTGGGGCAATGCCTTCGTACGGCGGGTGTTCCTCGTCGTGGTGGTCGTGCTCGGCCTGCGCCTGGCCTGGGACACCGTGAGGATGGTCCTCTGAAATTCAGACCCAGCCCGGGAAGTAACTTGTTCCGACGCCGCCCGCCAACGCCCCACGACCCCAGCTGAGCATCTGGACCAGCGCCTGCCGTCTGCGGGGCTGGGGGCTGGTCGCGACCACGGGCCCCCAGGCCTCCATCACCTGGCGCTCGATCAGGAACCTGGTCCGCTCCTCCTCGCCCGGACCGGGCCAGGAGTAACCGGGCAGGGGAGCCACCGGCGTCCCCCCGAGGCTGCGGATCACCTTCTGCTCGGCCCTGATGGCGGCGCGGACTTCGCGCAGGCGGGCGTTCAGCAGCGCCTCCTCGACCTTGTTCGCGTCGCCGAGGTCAAGCTCGAGCCACTGGGCCAGCGAGTGCAGGTAGCCGAGCACGACATTGCGTGCCTCGACCTCGGTGCCGAACTCCACCGTCCGTGGCAGGTCGGTCGGCGCGGGCGCCGGTCCGGGTTTCGCGTTCAGTCGCGTCGCGACCGACAGGGACGCCCACAGCATCGCCTCGGAGGGGTCCTTCGCGGACAGGGCAGTGTCCTGGTGTGTGTCCGCGAGCGCGGTGGCGGCTGTGGTGAACCCTGCCTCGGTGATGCTCCCGCCCGCAGTAGGGCTGGCTGAGGGGTCGAGAGTGGCCCAGACCTCGGGGGAGGGCAGGCCGGCCAGCGGCTCCTTGGCCGAGAGCAGCTGCACGTGGGCATCGAGCATCGACCGGACCTGGTCGGCCCACGCCGTCTGCCCGGCGGTGGGCCAGCCCTGCAGACGAGAGCGCAGGTCCGCGGCACCCGCTGCGCCGCTCAAAAAGCTCGGGCGTGGGGCCGCCTGGGCACCCGGTGGGGCCGACCGGGTGCCGTGCACCACCGGGTCGGTGAGGCGGCTGCACCCGCCCAGCCCCAGGGCGCCCGTGAGGGCGGCGGCGAACCCGCCAACCACGAGCTCGCGGCGTCCCAGATGTGGGTCGCGGGGGGCAGCAGGCATGGGGCACAGACTAGTGGTCCCGGCTAGGATGGTCGCTCCGTACGTGACATGTCCCAGGAACGGACGGTCTCGTGCCCGACGACGTCGCATCTGACAACGTCACATCTGACAACTTCACAACAAGCGAATGAAGGGACCGACATGAACGAGGCAGCCCTCAAGGAACTGCTGGGCCCCCTCCTGGAGGGGATGGGGCTTGAACTGGACAGCCTGACCGTCGTGCCCGCCGGACGCCGCAGCGTCCTGCGCATCACCGTCGACGGCGAGGGCCCCAGGGGACGTGGTCCCCTGCTGGACCAGATCGCCGATGCCACCCGTGCCATCTCCGACGCCCTGGACGAGTCCAGCGCGGTCGGGGACAACCCCTACACCCTCGAGGTGTCCAGCCGTGGCACGAGCACCCCGCTGACCGAGCCCAAGCACTTCCGACGCAATCGCGGCCGCCTGGTGAAGCTGACGCTGACCGATGGACGCACCATCACCGGGCGGATCAAGGACTCGGTCGAGGACAACGTCACCGTCGAGTTCACCCCCGAGCCGACCAAGACCAACAAGAAGCCCCAGCCCGAGACTGTCGAGGTCGCCCTGGGCGAGATGCGCAAGGCTGTGATCCAGGTCGAGCTGAACCGTCCCTTCGACCCCGAGCTGGACGCCGAGGGCGACGACGCTGCGGCTGGCGACGATGATTCCGTCGAGGACCTCGACGAGGACGACCTTGACGACGAGGAGGAGAACTGATGGACATCGACCTGACCGCGCTGCGCGCGATCGAGCGCGACAAGGGCGTTTCTCTGGACTACCTGATCAAGGCCCTCGAGGACGCCATGCTCAACGCCTACGACAAGACCGAGGCCCCCGTGCCCGGTGCCCGTGTGGAGGTGAACCGCAAGTCCGGCCGGGTCCAGGTGCTCGTGCCCGAGCTGGATGAGGACGGCAACCGGGTCGGTGAGTACGACGACACCCCCGCCGACTTCGGACGCGTCGCCGCCTCTACCGCCCGCCAGGTGATCTTCCAGCGACTGCGTGAGGCCGAGGACGAGCAGAAGTACGGCAAGTTCCAGGCATCTGAGGGCGACATCCTCTTCGGCACCGTCCAGCAGGATCGCGACTCCCGCGTGGTGCGGGTGGACCTGGGCGAGATCGAGGCGATCATGCCTCCGGCTGAGCAGGCCCCCGGCGAGCAGTACACCCACGGCAAGAAGCTGCGCGTCTATGTCGTGGCGGTGCGCAAGGAGCTCAAGGGCCCGCAGGTGATCGTTTCGCGCACCCACCCGAACCTGGTCCGCAAGCTGTTCGCGATGGAGGTGCCAGAGATCGAGCAGGGGGTTGTCGAGATCAAGGAGGTCGCCCGCGAGGCCGGCCACCGCTCCAAGATCGCGGTCATCAGCCACCGGCCCGAGGTCTCGGCCAAGGGTGCCTGCATCGGCCCGATGGGTCAGCGCGTGCGTGCGGTGATGCACGAGCTGAACGAGGAGAAGATCGACATCATCGACTGGTCGGAGGACCCGGCCGAGTTCGTCGCCCAGGCACTGTCCCCGGCCAAGGTCTCCTCGGTCACCGTCGTGGACGCCGCAGCACGCGCTGCCCGCGTCATCGTGCCCGATTACCAGCTCTCGCTGGCAATCGGGCGCGAGGGCCAGAACGCCCGCCTGGCCGCCCGCCTCACCGGCTGGCGAATCGACATCCGCCCCGACACCGAGGCGCCGAACCGGGGGGACACAGGGGCCTGATCGTCAGCGACCACCTCCGAGGACGCCGGCCTTGATCGCCTTGAGGACGGCGTCCGCCTCGGCCTGAGTGAGGGTGCCGTCCTTGACGGCCTGGTCGAGGCGCGACTTCGCCTCAGTGGTCCGCTGGGCCTCGTGAACCTCCTGGATCGCCTTCTGCACCGTGGTGGCATCAAGGCCCAGCCTGCTGGCCAGGGCTTCAGCCTCGGGGCCCTTCCCGGCGCCCCCCTTGCCACCGCCGTTCAGGCGATGACGGCCCGTGCCGCGGCCGTCGCCGTTGCCGTTTTGCTGGGTGGTGGTCGTGGAGGTGCCGGTACTGGTGGCCGCCGGGGTACTGGTGGCCGCCGGGGTGGAGGTGGCCGTCGAGCTGGGGGAGGGGCTGTCGGCGAAGGCTTGGCTGGTCAGCGTGCCGCCGATGCCGAGAGCCGCCAGGGTCGCTGCGCTCACGAACACTGCGCTGGTCTTCATGGTGTTCCTTTCGCTACTCACGGGGTGGTGATGGTGTGGGTGGGTAGTGGTCCAGCCCATCCGGCTGGCCATGCCCCATTTCCCCATCCGGATCTGGCAGGACCCTGCGACCACCCTGTGAAGGGGCTGTGAACCTAGACTTGTCGCCATGGTCACCCCTCGTCGCACCTGTGTCGGCTGTCGGCAGGAGGCTGAGCAGGCCGAGCTTCGCCGATTCGTGCTTCGCCAGGGCAGGGTCGTCGCCGATCCTGATCGTTCCGAGCCCGGCAGGGGTGCCTGGCTGCATCCCGATCCGGCCTGCCTGGAACTCGCCCGCAAGCGGGGCGGGTTCGCACGAAGCTTCCGCGGGGCCGCCAATCCGGACGCCCTGGAGGCCACCGGTTGGCCCGAGGGCGGCGCGGGGCGCTAAACTGGTCGATGCGCGTGCCGCACAGTGACCGCGCACTCACCCCAGCACCACGCCTTGTGGTGTGAACCAGAAAGTGGGCTAACGCTCATGACCACTCGATGAGTACCTGCAAATGAGCATCAACAACGTCTAACTGGTTCGGTCTTTCTCGAGTCCGGGCCTGAAGGAGAGTAGTGGCCAAGGTCCGTGTCTACGAGCTCGCGAAGGAGCTCGGACTCGAAAGCAAGGATGTACTGAAGAAGCTGGAAGCGATGGGCGAATTCGTCCGTTCTGCCTCTTCCACCGTGGAGGCCCCCGTCGTTCGTCGTCTGCGCGACGCCGTCGAAGGGCAGTCCAAGGACAATGCGCCGAAGTCGGCCGGGGCGAAGTCCCCGTCAGCTGCTGGCGCCCCCAAGGCAGACGGCGATCGTCCTGCTGCACCCCGCCCCGGCGCACCGCGTCCGGGTGCCCCTCGTCCCGGCGCCCCCAAGGCGCCCTCGCAGGCTGCTGCGCCCCGCCCGGGTGCTGCACGCCCCGCTGCGGCGCGTCCCGAGGCAGCCGACGCCCAGGTGAGCAAGCCGGCTGCACCGGCCGACAACAGTGGGGACGCCCCCCGTCCCGCGTCGAACGCTCCTCGCCCGGGTGCGCCCCGTCCCGGCGCGCCGCGTCCCGGTGCCCCGCGCACCGAGACCGGCCGCGGCGATTCTGGTGCCGAGACGCCCCGTCCGGATGGTGCCCGCCCGGATGCCCCGCGTGCGGAGTCGCCCCGTTCCGAGGCTCCTCGTCCCGGGGCCCCGCGTCCGGGTGCAGCCCCCCGCGCGGGTGGCGCACCCCGCCCCGGTGGCGCTCCGCGTCCCGGTGGTGGAGCACCGCGCCCCGGCAGCACCGGCGGCCTGCCCGGCCCGCGTCCCCGCCCCCAGGGCGGTGCCCCGCGTCCGGGCAACAACCCCTTCGCCCCCTCACAGGGCATGGGTGTCCGTCGTCCTCGCCCCGAGGGTGCCCGTCCGGGCCCGCAGGGTCGTGAGGGTGGCGCACCGCGTCCCGGTGGCGCCGGCCAGGGTGCTGGCGAACAGCGCATGCCCCGCCCCGGTGGCACCTCGGGCATGCCTCGCCCCAACCCGGCGATGATGCCCAAGCAGCAGTCCTCCGCGCTCGGCGGTGGAACCCAGCAGCGTGGTGCCGGCCGCGGAGCCGGACCGCGTCGCGGTGGCCCCGGCGGCGGTCCCGGTCGTGGACCCGGCGGTCCCGGTGGACCTGGCGGCTTCGGCGGCGGGCCCGCTGGCGGACCCCCGCGGGGCGGCGGCGGTGGCCGCGGCGGTCGTGGTGGCACCCAGGGTGCCTTCGGTCGTGGCGGTGCCGGTGGCAAGCGCGGACGCAAGTCGAAGAAGCAGCGCAGGCAAGAATTCAACGAGATGGAGGCGCCGTCGATTGGCGGCGTGCGCATCCGTCAGGGCGAAGGCCAGACCGTTCGTCTCCGTCGAGGCGCCTCGCTGACCGACCTCGCCGAGAAGATCAATGTGGACGCAGCCCAGCTGGTCCAGGTGCTGTTCAACCTGGGCGAGATGGTCACGGCCACCCAGTCCGTGGCCGACGCCACCCTCGAGGTGCTGGGAGCCGAGCTCAACTACAACATCGAGGTCGTCTCCCCGGAGGACGAGGACCGCGAGCTGCTGGAGAGCTTCTCCCTCGACTTCGGTACCGACGAGGGCGATGAGGAGGACCTGGAGGCACGTCCGCCGGTCGTCACCGTCATGGGTCACGTCGACCACGGCAAGACCCGCCTGCTGGACTACCTGCGCTCGGCCAACGTGGCCGCCCGCGAGGCCGGCGGCATCACCCAGGCCATCGGTGCCTACCAGGTCGAGACCACCGTCGACGACGTCGATCGCAAGATCACCTTCATCGACACCCCGGGTCACGAGGCCTTCACCCAGATGCGTGCCCGCGGTGCGAAGTCGACCGACATCGCGGTGCTCGTGGTGGCTGCCGATGACGGTGTGATGCCCCAGACCATCGAGGCGCTCAACCACGCCAAGGCGGCCGACGTGCCGGTCGTGGTCGCGGTCAACAAGATGGACAAGCCGACCGCTGATCCCGACAAGGTGCGCGGCCAGCTGACCGAGTTCGGCCTGGTTCCCGAGGACTACGGCGGCGACACCATGTTCGTCAACGTGTCCGCGGTCACCGGTCAGGGCATGGACGAGCTGCTGGAGGCTGTCGTCCTGACCGCCGACGCCGCCCTCGACCTGCGCGCCAACCCGAACATGGACGCCCAGGGTGTGGCCATCGAGGCCCACCTGGACAAGGGTCGGGGGCCGGTGGCCACCGCCCTGGTCCAGCGCGGAACCCTGCGCATCGGCGACTCGATCGTGGCCGGTTCGGCACACGGCCGCGTCCGTGCGCTGATCAACGACCGCGGCGAGACCGTCGACGAGGCACCGCCCTCGATGCCGGTCCAGGTGCTGGGTCTGACCAGCGTCCCGGGTGCCGGTGACAACCTGCTGGTCGTCGAGGACGACCGCATGGCACGCCAGATCGCTGACAAGCGTGAGGCTCGCATGCGTGCCGCCCTGCAGGCTGCCGGATCGCGTCGCAAGACCCTCGACCAGCTCTTCGAGCAGCTGGAGAAGGGCGAGACCCAGGAGCTGCTGCTCATCCTCAAGGGCGACGGCGCTGGTTCGGTCGAGGCCCTGGAGGATGCCCTGTCGAAGATCGACGTCGGCGACGAGGTGTCGCTGCGTGTCATCGACCGCGGTGTCGGTGCGATCACCGAGACCAACGTGTCGCTGGCTGCCGCGTCCAAGGCCGTCATCATCGGCTTCAACGTGCGTCCCACCGCGCATGCTGCCCAGCTCGCCGACCGTGAGAACGTCGATGTGCGTTACTACAACGTCATCTACTCCGCGATCGACGAGATCGAGGCTGCGCTCAAGGGCATGCTCAAGCCGATCTACGAGGAGAAGCAGCTCGGCATGGCCGAGATCCGCGAGGTCTTCCGCTCCTCCAAGTTCGGCAACATCGCTGGTTGTATGGTCCAGTCCGGCATCATGCGCCGCAATGCGAAGGCCCGTCTCATCCGGGACGGCGTCGTGGTCCAGGAGACCTCGATCGCTTCGCTGCGTCGTGAGAAGGACGACGTCACCGAGGTCCGCGAGGGCTATGAGTGCGGTCTGACGCTGGCCAACTACAACGACATCCAGATCGGCGACGAGGTCGAGACCTACGAAATGGTCGAGAAGCCCCGTAGCTGAGCGGGTGAACTGCTGGCCCCCGGGCCGGCACGTCGGGGGCAGGGACGCGTTCCCTGCCCCCGATCCGTCCCCCACGCGCTACCGTCGAGGGAGCGCAGTACACCAGGAGGAATCATGACCAACCCCCGCGTCGCCAAGCTGGCCGACCAGATCCATGTCATTGTGGCCGAGATGCTGGAACGACGGGTCAAGGACCCGCGGCTCGGGTTCGTCACCATCACCGACGTCCGCCTCACCGGTGACACCCGCGAGGCGACGATCTTCTACACCGTGATGGGCGATGACAAGGCACGCGCCGATTCGGCGGCGGCGCTGAAGTCGGCCACCGGACTGATCCGTTCCGAGGTCGCCAAGCGACTGGGGCTGAAGTTCGCGCCCACCATCGCCTTCGTCATGGACGCCACCCCTGAGGCCGCCAAGAACATTGAGGACCTGCTGGCCCAGGCCAAGCTGCGCGATGAGGAGCTGCACGCCGAGGCAGCGGGCAAGACCTACGCCGGCGAGGCCGATCCCTATCGTCGCGACGACGAGGACGACCAGGAGTGAGCACCCCTTCGGCCACCGAGGCCCCGCCGAAGGAGACCGGTTCGGGCATCGTGCTGGTCGTCAAGCCGCAGGGCTGGACCTCCCACCAGGTGGTCGGCCGCCTGCGGCGCCTCCTCGGGACGCGGAAAGTCGGCCACGCCGGCACTCTCGACCCGATGGCCACCGGCCTGCTGATCGTGGGCGTCAACCGCGCCACTCGGCTGCTGGGCCACCTGGCCGGGCACGACAAGACCTACCTGGCCACCATCAGGCTCGGCCAGTCCTCGACCACCGATGATGCTGAGGGCGAACTCTCCGAAGCAGTGGACGCCTCCGGCCTCACTGCCGAAGAGGTTGAGGACTCGATGGCCCCCCTGCGTGGGCTGATCGAGCAGGTGCCCAGTTCGGTGTCAGCCATCAAGGTCGACGGCAAGCGCGCCTATGCCCTGGCGCGCGAGGGCGCAGAAGTCGAACTGAAGTCTCGTCAGGTCGAGGTCACCCGCTTCGAGGTCACCGGTCGTCGCCGGGAAGGTCAGTTCCTCGACCTGGACGTTGTCGTGGACTGCTCCTCGGGCACTTACATTCGTGCCCTGGCCCGTGACCTCGGCCGCGCCCTGGGGGTGGGGGGCCACCTCACCATGCTCCGCCGCACCCG
Organism: Aestuariimicrobium sp. p3-SID1156; assembly: GCF_025144225.1. Taxonomy (GTDB): domain Bacteria; phylum Actinomycetota; class Actinomycetes; order Propionibacteriales; family Propionibacteriaceae; genus Aestuariimicrobium. Next base: position 18,240 of record NZ_JALXXB010000007.1, on the reverse strand, counting down.
CATCGGCGGCTTCGAGCTGCCCGAGCCCGCGCCCGACCTCGAGGCCGAGCATGCTCCGCCGGTGACACCCATGGGCGAGGTGGCTCGACGAAGCTTCCCGTATGTGACCGTCACTGACGAGCAGGCCCGAGCCCTCGGCTACGGCCAGCGCGTCCGCTCGCAGATTGCTGCCACGACGGCAGCACTCAGCAAGGACGGCGAACTCATCGCCCTGCTCGAGCCTGATCCCGAGGCGGGATGGGCCAAGCCGCTGGCGGTGCTTGCCAGCAGCGCGAGGCCGGAAGGGAATCACTGATTCCCTCCGGCCCCGCTGCCATCGAGGTGGGGTGGTTGTCTCTATGCCGCCGACGATCCACGCCAGAGGGACACGTACGTGGCGCCTACGGCCACCAGCGCCAGCAAGGCCAGTTCCTGCTCAGAGACGAGGCCGTTGCTCCACAGGTTGTTGGGGCACCACAATCGCACTGGCTATGCCCCACGCATCGCCCACCGCCACGCCGCTGCTGAGAGGGCGCCGAGCAAGACCACCACGAGGTAGGGCAGCTTTCGCCAGAGGGCGAGTCCCGCGACCAACAGCGCCACCATCCGGGCATCCAGGACCAGCCGCTGCCCGTCGCCGACGGCATTGAGCAGCACCAGCGAACTCAGCAGGCCGATCGTCATCGCCCCGGTGTAGGCCATCACGCGCGGGTCCTGGGTCCACTTCTCCGGCAGCAGGTAGCCGGCCAGCTTGGTCAGGTAGGCGAGGACGCACGCCAGCAGCACCCAGAGCCACAGGTTCATGACACACCCCCAGCCGGGGTGCGGCGTCCCAGGAGCCAGGCGACGAAGGCGGCCGCCGCTGCAGCGAGCAGCAAGGGGACGCCCGCAGGCAGCACGGGGACGGTCAGCAGCGTGACGAACGCCGCTGCCACCCCGATCGTCACCGTGTCGCGACTGCGCAGCCGTGGCCACAGCAGCCCCAGGAAGGCCGCGACCGCAGCTCCGTCCAGGCCCCAGGTCTTCGGGTCACCCAGGGCATTGCCCAGCAGGGCCCCCAGCAGGGTGAACAGGTTCCAGCACAGGAACACGCCCACCCCGGCCACCCAGAAGCCCCGGCGTCGTTCAGCCTGATCAGGTTGGCCCATGGCCGTGGCCACCGACTCGTCGATGGTGACATGGGCCGAGGCCAGCTTGCGCAGCCCGTGCGGGGCGAACATGGCGTTCATCTGGGCGCCGTAGATCAGGTTGCGCAGGCCGAGCAGCGTCGCCGACGCCAACGCGGCGGGTCCACCGCCCGCGATCGACCCGATGAAGGCGAACTGCGAGCCGCCCGTGAACATCAGCAGGCTCAGGGCCATCGTCTGGCCCAGCGAGAGCCCCGCAGCACTGCTGAGTGCCCCGAAGCTGATGCCGTACAACCCCGTCGCCAGGGAGATCGACAGGCCCATGAGAACGGCGGGGGAGGCAGACACGGTCCTCGATCCTAGGATGCCCACGAGACGATGACCACTTGGCGTCCACCGGCTGTTCACCAGTTCGGACGCTGAGCGCCTAAACTCTCCACTCGTGCACAATCCTCAAGCCTGCGTCGTGGCCATCGGGAACTTCGACGGTGTCCACACCGGCCACCGCTCCCTGCTCAGCCAGGCCCAGGCACAGGCCCCCGGGTTGCCGCTGGTCGCGGTGACCTTCTGGCCCCACCCCCAGAGCGTGGTGCGCCCCGGGACCGAGCCCGAACTTCTCACCGACCTGACCGGACGCATCGAACTGCTCGCTGAGGCCGGTGTCGCCGAGGTGCGTGTGGTGCCCTTCACCCGTGAGCTGATGGCGCTGAGCCCGCAGGAATTCGTCGATCGCGTCCTGCTGCCACTGCGTCCCCGGGTGGTCTGTGTGGGCAGCAACTTCACCTTCGGCGCCAGGGCCGAAGGCACCGTGGAGACCCTGGCCGAGCTGGGGGCGCGAGACGAGCTGGGGGCGCACCGCTTCCGTGTCCACGTGGTCGACCTCATCCAGGTCGACGACTCCACCACCTGCTCCACGCTGGTTCGCAATGCCCTGGCCGAGGGCGACGTGGCCGCCGCCGCGCACCACCTGGGCCGCCCCTTCCGCTACTCGGGCATCGTCATGATGGGCCACCAACGCGGACGCGAACTGGGCTTCCCAACTGCCAACCTCCCGGTCCAGAAGGGGCATGCTGCCCCGGGGGACGGCGTCTACGCCGGTTGGCTGACTGTCGAGGGCGAGGACGAGCGCATGCCGGCCGCGATCTCCGTGGGCCGCAACCCGACCTTCGAGGACGTCCCGGAGGCAGTCGTGGAGGCCTATGTGCTCGACCGTGACGACCTGAAGCTCTACGGCAAGCGGGTTCACGTCGATTTCATCGAGCGATTGCGCGGGAACCTCAAGTTCGACGGCCTCGACTCGCTGGTGACCCAGATCAACGCTGACGTCCAGCGAACCCGCGAGATCCTCGCCCCCGCCTGAGCCCCGCCGCTAAGGTGAGTGGCGCGAGTGGAACCACTCGCCCAGCAACCCACGGGAGGTCCCCATGGCTGCCACCGAACGCACCATCGTCCGCCGCGCGACCCTGGCTGATGTCGAGGTACTCCAGAGCTTCCCGGACGCCGACAAGGTCGAGGAGACCCTGGCCGCGGCAGACCGTGGCGAGGTCTGGTATGCCGTGGGCGAGGTCGACGGCAGGGTTGTCGGCGCCGCGGTCCTCGATCTGGTCAGCGAGCTCCAGCCCGAGGTGAAGCGCATCTGGATCGTCAGTGACCACCGCCGCCAGGGCGTCGGCTCGGCCATCACCACCTGGCTGGAGGACAAGGCCCGTGAGAAGGGCCATGAAGCCACCTTCATGGTCATCGACCCCGAGAACGAGCGAATGATCTCCATGGCGGTGGACCTCAGCTACTCCGCCACCGGCGACCACATCGACCTGGAGAACCCGGACGAGGTCCACGAGGCAGCAGAGAGCGGTGACCCGGCCGAGGGGTTGTTCGCGATCTACCGCAAGTCCCTGACGATGGCCTGAACCTCCTCGGGCCCGATTTCTCCTGTTCGGGGCAAGCCGGTAGAGTCGTCCCTTGGCGTCAGGACGCCCGCGGATCCAGAGAGCACGACCACCGGTCGTCGCGCCGCGCAACGACAGAAAGGGAATCGACATGGATGCCGAGACCAAGAAGCAGATCATCGACGAGTACGCGACCCACCCCGGCGACACCGGTTCCCCCGATGTCCAGATCGCTCTGCTCACCAAGCGCATCGCGCACCTGACCGAGCACCTGAAGCAGCACAAGGGTGACCACCACAGCCGTCGCGGCCTGATGCTGATGGTCGGTCAGCGTCGTCGTCTGCTCAACTACGTGGCTCAGGAGGACATCAACCACTACCGTGAGCTGATCGCCCGCCTCGGCCTGCGTCGCTGATCGCCCGACCGGTACGGTCACGCTGATCTCGAACGTTCCCGCAGCCCCCGCGCCCGGAGCACCTGCTTCGCGCGGGGGCTGCGGCGTTCCAGCATCCGAAATGCAACCCGGCTAGACTCGTTCCACACACACAATTCCACAACGATTTTGCCACGCGAGCCCGTTGAGGGCTCATGGTCACGAGGAACGGTCTGGTCCTCGGTAGTGGCGCCCGGGTACATCGCGGTCCCTGATCGCGCCTGATGGCCCCGCGTGCCTCGATCGAAGACCGGCTGGGAGTGACCCCGTACCGGCATGCCCCCACCCCCACCAGGGGAGGGGTCTGCCCACCGCGGAGTGGTCTGCCCGCGGCGATCCTGCCGCCGGTCACCTTCCACGAAAGGAGTCCCCATGGAGGGACCAGACGTCCAGTTCACCGAGGCCATTCTTGACAATGGCAAGTTCGGCAAGCACACCGTTCGCTTCGAGTCGGGCCTGCTCGCCCGCCAGGCCGACGGCTCCGCTGCCGTCTACCTCGACGACGACACCATGCTGCTGTCGGCCACCACGGCCGCCAAGACCCCGCGCGAATCCATCGACTTCTTCCCCCTGACGGTCGACGTCGAGGAGCGCATGTACGCCGCCGGCCGCATCCCCGGCTCCTTCTTCCGGCGCGAGGGACGCCCCTCGGAGGGCGCCATCCTGACCTGCCGCCTCATCGATCGTCCGCTGCGCCCCTCCTTCGTCAAGGGGCTGCGCAATGAGGTCCAGATCGTCGTCACCGTCATGGCGCTCAACCCCGACGTGCTCTACGACGTGGTCGCGATCAACGCTGCCTCGATGTCGACCCAGCTCGCCGGCCTGCCCTTTTCCGGCCCGATCGGCGGCGTCCGAGTCGCCCTGATCGAGGGCCAGTGGGTGGCCTTCCCCAGCGTCCAGCAGCTCGAGGACGCCGTCTTCGACATGGTCGTGGCCGGCCGCGTCCTGCCCGACGGTGACGTCGCCATCATGATGGTTGAGGCCGAGTCGACCGAGAAGACCTACGAGAAGGTCCGCGCCGGTGCCCAGGCCCCGACCGAAGAGGTCGTGGGGCAGGGCCTGGAGGCGTCCAAGCCCTTCATCAAGGCACTGTGTGATGCCCAGGTCGAGCTGGCAGCCAAGCTGCCGAAGGAGACCTACGACTTCCCGGTCTTCAAGGACTACCAGGATGACGTCTACCAGGCCGTGGAGGAACTCGCCTCCGCCGACCTCGCCCGCGACATGCAGATCGCGGGCAAGCAGGATCGTGACAATGCCACCCACGCCCTGCGCCAGCGTGTCACCGAGGAGCTGGCCGAGCGCTTCGAGGGCCGTGAGTCCGAGATCTCCGCTGCCTTCAAGGCCCTGACCAAGAAGATCGTGCGCCACCGCACCCTCACGGAGGGCGTCCGCATCGACGGCCGCGGTGTGGCTGACATCCGTACCCTCTCCGCCGAGGTCGGCGTGATCCCACGCGTGCACGGTTCGGCGCTGTTCATGCGCGGTGAGACCCAGATCCTGGGCATCACCACCCTGAACATGCTGGGCCTGGAGCAGAAGCTGGACACCCTCGCCCCCGAGGATCACAAGCGCTACATGCACCACTACAACTTCCCGCCCTACTCCACCGGTGAGACCGGCCGCGTCGGTTCGCCGAAGCGCCGCGAGATCGGCCACGGTGCGCTCGCCGAGCGTGCCCTGGTGCCGGTGCTGCCCAGCCGCGAGGAGTTCCCCTACGCCATTCGTCAGGTGTCGGAGGCGCTGGGGTCCAATGGCTCCACCTCGATGGGTTCGGTCTGCGCCTCCACCATGTCGCTACTGCAGGCTGGCGTCCCGCTGAAGGCACCCGTGGCCGGTATCGCCATGGGCCTGATGAGCGAGACCATCGACGGCAAGACCCACTACGTTGCGCTGACCGACATCCTGGGTGCTGAGGACGCACTGGGTGACATGGACTTCAAGGTCGCCGGTACCCCCGATTTCGTGACCGCGCTGCAGCTGGACACCAAGCTCGATGGCATCCCCGCCGACGAGCTGTCCAAGGCCATGCTGCAGGCCCGCGACGCCCGCCACACCCTCCTCGAGGTCATGGGCGAGGCCATCGACACCCCTGATGAGATGAGCACCTACGCGCCTCGCATCATCACGGTGAAGATCCCCGTCGACAAGATCGGTGAGGTCATCGGCCCCAAGGGCAAGATGATCAACCAGATTCAGGACGACACCGGCGCCGAGATCAGCATCGAGGACGACGGCACCATCTACATCGGTGCCGACAACGGCGAGTCGGCCGAGGCCGCCCGCGCCATCATCAACGGCATCGCCAACCCGACGATGCCCGAGAAGGGTGAGCGCTACCTCGGTACCGTGGTCAAGCTGACCACCTTCGGTGCCTTCGTCTCGCTCATGCCCGGCAAGGACGGCCTGCTGCACATCAGCAAGCTGAAGGTGCTCAACGGCGGCAAGCGCGTGGAGAACGTCGAGGACGTGCTCTCGGTCGGCCAGAAGATCCAGGTCGAGATCACCGACATCGACGATCGCGGCAAGCTGTCGCTGTCCCCGGTGGAGGAGGACAAGGCTGAGGACGCACCCGCTGCTGTCGAGGGCGCTCCTGCTGCTGAGGCCACCGACGCCGAGTGATCTGATCACCAGCACGAAGAACCCCGGGCACCTCGTGTGCCCGGGGTTCCTTTCACCCCTGACCGGGTAGCCTCGGGACTGGCCCGCCGCGAATCCGACCGACGGGCCGCTGAGCAGGAGGAGGACGCCGATGACGGGCGTGGCAGTGTTTGGGGCCAAGGGGCGCATGGGTGCCGAGGCATGCAGGGCAGTGGAGAGGGCCGAGGACCTGGAGCTGGTCGCCGGCGTCGACGCCGATGACGACCGCGAGCTGGCCGCCGAGGCCGAGGTGGTCATCGACTTCACCCACCCCGATGTGGTGATGGAGAACCTGGAGTGGGCCATCAGCCGCGGCAAGCACTGCGTGGTGGGCACCACCGGCTTCACCCCCGAGCGCATCGCCCAGGTCGAGGAATGGCTGGCCCAGAACCCAGCTGTGGGCGTCCTGATCGCTGCGAACTTCTCGGTCGGCGCCGTGCTCATGATGGACGCCGCCCGGCGCGCCGCCCCCTTCTACGAGTCGGTTGAAATCATCGAGCTGCACCACCCCCACAAGGCCGATGCCCCCTCCGGCACCGCCACCACCACCGCCCACCAGATCGCAGAAGCCCGCCGCGACGCTGAACGGGGGCCGATCCCCGACGCCACCTCCCAGGAGGTGGGTGGCGCCCGTGGCGCTGACATCGACGGGGTCCGGGTACATTCGGTGCGTCTGCGCGGCCTGGTCGCCCACCAGGAGGTCGTCTTCGGGGATGAGGGGGAGACCCTCACCATCCGTCACGATTCCTTCGACCGGGTGTCCTTCATGCCGGGCGTGATCGCGGCCGTGCGCGGTGTGCCGAGCCGGCCGGGCCTGACCCAGGGCATCGAGTCCATCCTCGGGATCGGCTGAGCCAGGTGGCATCCAGTGAGGACCGCACGACCGACGTGAGCACACGTCGGCCCGTGGTGTCCTCGCGGACCCCTCGGCGCCCGCGAAAGCTCGCCGACACCGCCGCACGTCCGGCTCCGCGCAGTACCGCGTCGGGGGCCAGTGCGGTCACCCCGGTGACGGTGCAGGAGCGTTCCGAGGACGACGTGGTTCTGCAGGACCAGGAGCCCACCGCCGCGCTGGCGGTCGACGACGTGGTCCAGGGGGCAGCCGCAGACGCGGAGGAGGACGTCGTTGAGGAGAACGAACCCACCCTGGTGGACCTGAGCCGCGATGAGGTGTTGGCAGCCGAGCCATTCGCCGACGGCACCCCGGCCACGGTGACGATGGACGCCGAAGACCGGATCATCACCGCCGCACGCCCGGCGCGTCCTCGCAAGCGCCGACGCTGGCACCGATGGCTCTTCGCCCTGCTCGCCGTGGTCGTCGTCATCGCAGTCCTGGTCTCCACCGTGGGAGTGGCGATCGCCGAGTCCTACGTTCGGTCGATGACGAACGATCGGGTCTCCACGTCGTTGAGCCGCACCTTCGACACGCAGGCCACGGCCGCGGTCCAGGACCCCTCGGTCCTGCGCTCGATCTTCCGCAAGAACGAGATTGGGGAACTGACCTTCCAAGCACCTGATGCGTCCCTGAAGTCAGGGAGCAAGACCCTGAAGTTCCTCCGGATCACGGGCCGCGCCCGCAACATCACCGACCCTCGGGACGCCGAGAAGACCGTGATCGGGGCGCTCGATGCGGACGCCGAGATGGACTATCCCGAGTTGTCCACGCTGGCTGGAATGACGATCACCCACGACACCGGGGATCGGGTGAAGTTCGACAAGGAGGTCACCGTCTTCCTGGCCAGGCTGACGATCACGGTGACCGCACGCCCCGTCCTCGACCCGGCCACCAGGAAGATCACCCTCGAGGACCCCAAGGCCAGGGCGAGCCGCGTCCCGGTGCCGGCGGGCATCATCAAGAAGGCGCTGAAGGCCCACGAGGACAAGTTGGTCCTGCCCGCGCTGGACGGCTTGGTCTATGAGTCCCTAGTGGCGTCCGAGAAGGGCGCCACGATCAAGGTCAGTGGCCGCGATGTCCTGCTCAAGGACCTCGAGCAGAAGTGAGCCTGCCACACCCCCACCCACACCGTCAGGGCGTTGGAGCGCTCACGGGCCGGGCAGCGCCCCCCAACCCGGGTCATGGTGTGGTGAGGCCTGGTCATGCGGAGATGTCGGTGTGCAGGCGGACCTGCTTCAGGCGCAGCGACCCGTCCTCGGAACCGAGTTCTCGATGGGCTCCATCAGGTGCCCAGCCGGCCTCGACCAGAAAGGCGCGCATCCGGTCATCGGTGCTGCTCAGCCACCACGTCGCTCGCTGATAGCCATCGGCCCGCATGGTGTCAACCAGCGCGTTCAGCAGACGGGCCTCGTGGCCCAGGTCGTGGCCGATGTCGTCCACCAGGAATTCTTGCACCTCGGAGTCCTGCACCCCGGCATCCTCGTCCTCCGAGGGGCCGATCGCGGCGAAACCCACGACTCGCTGGGCCATCATCGTCTGGTCCGGGGACGCGCCCGGCTGCGGGCGTCCGGTGGGCTCGGTGGCGACCAGCACCCGGTAGTGCGCCATCGGGGGACGCACGATCGCCCGGTGCCAGACCTCTGCCATCTGCTGCAGGTCCACCTCGGCCAGGAAGGGGGCTCGAGCCGGGTCCTTCGCCCAGTCGCGGCGCTGGATCTCAGCAATCTGCAACGCCTCGGCCGGCATCGCCAGACGGACGAACGCAGGGTTCTGGCCGGGGGCCCCGGGCTGGGGCAGGTCAAGGGGACGCTCATGCGACATGGTCGCGAGCATATCGGCTAGCGCTAGGCTGGAGCCCATGGCCGCATCCAGCTTGAAGACCCCGCCGAAGCTCGCACCCGACACCCTGCGCGTCACCCCCCTCGGTGGCCTGGGCGACGTCGGTCGCAACATGGCGAGCCTGGAGATCAACGGTCAGCTGCTCCTGGTGGACTGTGGCGTGCTGTTCCCCGAGGATGACCACCCCGGTGTGGACCTGATCCTCCCCGGCCTGGATGCCCTCGAGGACCGTCTGGAGGACGTGCAGGCCCTCGTGCTGACCCACGGCCACGAGGACCACATCGGCGCGGTGCCCTACCTGCTGCGTCGCCGCCCCGAGATCCCCCTCTACGGCTCCCGGCTGACCCTCGCCCTGGTCGAGGGCAAGCTGCGGGAGCATCGCCTCCGCAAGGTCGACCTGCGTGTGGTCGAGGAGGGCGACCGCGTCAGGGTGGGGGAGTTCGACCTCGAGTTCCTGGCCGTCAACCACTCCATCCCGGACGCCCTGGCGGTGGCCGTTCGCACCGGGGCCGGCATGGTGCTCCACACCGGTGACTTCAAGATGGACCAGCTACCGCTGGATGGCCGTATCACCGACCTGCGTTCCTTCGCCCGACTGGGCGAGGAGGGCATCGACCTGTTCATGGTCGACTCCACCAACGCCGAGGTGTCCGGCTTCACCACGCATGAACGCGACATCGCCCCAGCCATGGAGCGCGTGTTCGCAACCTCCACGCAGAAGCTCGTGGTGGCCTGTTTCGCGTCCCATGTGCACCGCGTGCAGCAGGTGATGGACGCCGCCGTGAAGTACGGCCGCAAGGTCGTCTACGTGGGCCGCTCCATGATGAAGAACATGGGCATCGCTCGCGATCTCGGCTACCTGAACGTGCCCGCGAACACGCTGATCGAGCTCAAGGACGTCGAGAACTACCGCGACGACGAGGTCGTGATCATCTCCACCGGATCCCAGGGTGAGCCGCTGTCAGCTCTGGCCCGGATGGCCAACCAGGAACACCCGGTGATCAAGTTGGCCCCCGGTGACACCGTCCTGCTGGCCTCCTCCCTGATCCCGGGCAATGAGAACTCCGTGGGCCGTGTCATCAACGGCCTCACCCGTCTGGGCGCCAATGTCGTGCACAAGGGCAACGCGCTCGTGCACGTTTCCGGCCACGCCTCAGCAGGGGAGTTGCTCTATTGCTACAACATCCTCAAGCCGCGCAATGTGATGCCGGTCCACGGCGAGGTGCGCCACCTGGTCGCGAATGGCGCGCTGGCGATCAAGACCGGCGTCCCGGCTGAGAACGTGGTGATCGTCGAGGACGGTGGCGTGGTCGACCTCAAGGACGGCAGGGCCCGCGTGGTCGGCAAGATCGATGCCTCCTACATCTTCGTGGATGGCTCGGTCGTGGGCGACATCTCCGAGTCCGAACTGACCGACCGCAAGATCCTGGGCGAGGAGGGCTTCATCTCCATCGTCGCGGCGGTGAACCTCCACGACCAGAGCATCGTCTCCGGCCCGGACATCACCGGTCGCGGATTCGGCGATGAGGCGGGCTTCGAGCAGATCACGAATGATGTGCGCCAGGCGTTGCAGCAGGCCCTGCGCGACGGTGTGGACGACTCCCATCGCCTGCAGCAGACCTGCCGACGTGTCGTCGGGCGCTGGGTGTCGAAGAAGTACAGCCGTCGGCCGATGATCATCCCGGTGGTCGTGACGATCTGAGGAACGGCGCGACGGCGGTGTCCGGCCCGCGATTTGGGGCAATCGGACGCATGCCGCTATGATCGTCAGGTTGCTGTGCAGCCGGTGAGGTCACTCTCACGGCCCCAGCTGCCACCCACCAGATTCTGCCGCGCGTCGTCGCGGCACAGAGACGAGGAGACACCCATGGCTGCTGTGTGCGATGTCTGCGCCAAGGGACCCAGCTTTGGCCACAACGTGCCCTGGTCGAAGAAGAAGACCAACCGTCGCTGGAACCCGAACATCCAGCGCGTTCGTGCGACCGTCAACGGTGCCCCCAAGCGCCTGAACGTGTGCACGTCCTGCATCAAGGCCGGCAAGGTCACCCGCTGACCCCATCCGGTCGCGCCGGCTGAGCCGACGACCCCCGAACAGTGACGAGGAGCCCGCCACCGGCGGGCTCCTCGCTGTTCTCCCTGGGGGCCGTCCTCCCACCCGCAGGCAATCGCAGGTCCTGTCGGAGGGGTTCGCTAGCCTGCAGGGGTGGACACGCGCTGGCAGACAGACACCTTCGCCCGACTCAACGCCCCGTTGCAGTCGATGGTGGGGGACAAGACTGCCAAGCCCTACGAGAAGTTGCGCGTCCACACCGTCGGTGACCTTCTGCGACACATTCCTCGTCGATACTTCAGCGGTACAGAGAACTCCAGCCTCGCCGAGCTGGCCATCGGCGAGTCGGCTGCGATCGTGGCGCACGTGACCAGGGTCGACCAGGTGGGGCAGGAACCGCGCAGGCGTGTGGTGGCCACCGTGAGCGATGGCACCGCGTCCATGGAACTGACCTTCTTCAGCAAGAAGCCGCGGGTGCGGGACTACTGGGTGCGGCAGCTGAGCGCCTCCCGGCGGGGCATCTTCGTCGGCAAGGTGACCCAGTTCAATCGCCAACTCCAGATGACCCACCCCACCTTCGTGATGTTGGGCCCGCGCGGCGAGATCGTGGGGAAGGAGAACGACCACGAGATCGTCGAGGCGGTCAGCCGCTCGGGGCTGATCGGGCTCTACCCTCAGACCTCGGCACTGCCGACCTGGAGCATCTCCGGGGTGGTGGCGCTGGTGCTTGACCAACTGCCCAACCTTGCCGAGCCCCTGCCGGAATGGGTCCTGGACGAACTCGACCTGCCGACCCTGCAGCAGGCCTTTCACGACGTCCACCTTCCTGACACCCGCGACAAGGTCGATCGCGGTCTGGAACGTCTTCGTTTCGACGAAGCGCTCGGCCTCCAGCTGACCATGGCCTACCGGCGTGCCGATGCCGCCCATTCGGCGGCGCCCAGCCTCCTGGGACGCCGGGACGGCTTGCTGGATGCGCTCGATGCCCAGCTCCCATTCGAGCTCACCGAGGGCCAGCAGGCCGTCAGCCGCGAGGTCATGGACGACATGGCCAGGTCGCACCCCATGCAGCGACTGCTGCAGGGCGAAGTCGGCTCCGGCAAGACCCTGGTGGCACTGCGGGCGATGTGCCGCGCCATCGATTCCGGGCAGCAGGCGGTGCTGATGGCCCCCACGGAAGTGCTCGCTGCCCAGCACTACGACTCCCTGCGGGAACTGATGGGTGGTCTGGCTGCCGGTCAGGTGCTGGGTGCTCCGGAGCAGGCCACCGAGGTGGTGCTGCTGACCGGCAGCATGACGACAGCGCAGAAGAAGGCGGCGCTGCTCAAGATCGCCAGTGGTGAAGCGGGCATCATCATCGGGACCCATGCGGTCCTCTCCGACCGGGTCATGTTCGCCGACCTGGGCCTGGTGGTGGTTGACGAGCAGCACCGCTTCGGTGTCGAACAGCGCGCGGCCCTCCTGGAACGCGGTGAGCTGCGTCCCCATGTGCTCGTCATGACGGCCACACCGATCCCCCGCTCGGTGGCGATGACCGTCTTCGGTGACCTCACCACCAGCTCCCTGCGGGAGATCCCGGCCGGTCGCTCCGAGGTGCAGACCACCGTCGTGAACCCCAGCACCCACCCCCAGTGGCTGGAACGCGCCTGGCAACGGATCCGCGAGGAGGTCTCCGAAGGGCGCCAGGCCTTCGTGGTCTGCTCCAGGATCAGCGCGAACGCCACCGACCAGGACCCGGCCACCAGCTTCTCGGACGAGGATGCCGAGAAACTGCCACCGGCGGTGACGGTGGAGGACCTTGCCGAGGAACTGGCCGGCGGGCCCCTGTCCGGGTTGCGGCTGGCGACCCTCCACGGACGCATGTCGGCCGGGGACAAGGAGGGCGTGATGGCCGCCTTCGCCGAGGGCAGGCTGGACGTCCTGGTCGCCACCACCGTCATCGAGGTCGGCGTGAACGTGCCGAATGCGTCGGTCATGGTCGTGATGGACGCCGACAGGTTCGGCATCTCCCAGCTGCACCAGCTGCGCGGACGCATCGGCCGAGGGCGCCACCCGGGGCTCTGCCTGTTGGTCTCCCACGCCGGTGGGAGCATGCCGGCGGTCAGGCGGCTCGAGGCGGTCGCCGCGACCCGCGACGGCTTTGCGCTGGCTGAGGCAGACCTCGAGGCGCGCCGTGAGGGCAACATCCTGGGTGCAGCGCAGGCAGGAGCCCGGTCCACGCTGAAACTCCTGCGCGTCCTGGAGCACGCCGACCTGATCAGCGTGGCGCGCGAGGTCGCCGAGAAGCTGGTGGAGGAGGATCCGAAACGCGAGAACCCCTATCTGGCCGACATCGTTCGCCAGACCGAGCTCCTGGCAGCGGGGGACTGGTTGGAACGCTCCTGAGGGGCGTGCGAGGAGGGACTTGCCACAAGCGCCGCTGGCGACGCGATGGCGTTCCACCACGCCTTCGGCGCCCTGACCTCCTTGTCAGGGCGCCGAATGGCTTTCTCCGAAGGAATGGGCGGCGGCGCCGCTGGTGATCAGTCGCCGAAGCGGAAGTAGCGACCGGTGATCTTGCCAGCCGGGATGCGCACGAAGTTCGTCTTCACAGTCTTGACGAAGGGGCGTAGGGGGAGCTTCTCGGCGCGCTCGAGCTCCTCGGGGTCGGTGATGCGCTCCGCCTTGCCACGCAGGACGACACTCCAGCCGCCCTTGTCATCCCAACCGTCGGCCTCGAAGGCGACCCAACGGTTCAGGACCAGCTCGGCAAGCTTGGTTCCCTCGGCGGTGCGGAAGACAACGGACTGCCCGTCAACGACATAGTTGACCGGGAAGATGTCGGGCTGCTCGCCAAGAGCGGTGGCCAAGCGGCCAACTTCGGCACTGTCCAGGTAACCCCAGGCGGTGTCCTCACCAAGGACGGAAATGGGCTCGTTGCTATCCATGTGCTGCATGTCCCCATTGAACACCGTCACAGTGCACCTGAACAGCGCGGGGGCCCGCTTTGTGATCGGACTCACAAGTTTCATCCCGCCCAGTGGATAGGCTGTTTGTGATGAGCAGGAATGTGGTCCCATGAGCCGGATCGTGGCTGGGCTCGCCGGTGGTCGCCGTCTGGAGACCCCCAGCGGGGATTCGACGCGTCCCACCTCCGACCGGGTCCGCGAAGCCTTCTTCAACGTGCTGGCGAGCTGGAACGGCAGCGGCGACCTCAGCGCGGAGCAGCAGCTGGACGGCCTGGCCTTCCTGGATCTGTATGCCGGATCGGGCGCGGTGGGGCTGGAGGCGGCCAGCCGCGGTGCCGAGCGGGTCGTCCTGGTCGAGTCGAACCCCCGGGCGGCGGCGGTGATTCGTCGCAACATCGAGGCCAGTGGGCTGCCCGCGCAATTGCGGCAGGGCCCGGTGGAGACCACCGTCAGCGTGCCGAATCCGGACCCGGCCTTCGACGTGGTGTGGCTGGACCCGCCCTATGGGGTGGACACCGCGACACTGGACGCCGTGCTGGAATCAGTCCTGGCGCAGGGCTGGGTGCGTCCTGACGGGGTGGTGATCGTCGAACGTGCCGGGCGCAGCAGCCCGCCCGCCGTGCCGGGCACCGAGAGCTGGTCGCGCCGCTACGGTGACACCACGCTGTACTGGTTCGCCCCCCTAGTGGCCACTGGCGAGGGCACTGACAGCACCACGACGCAGGAGGAATGATGAAGGTCGTCTGCCCCGGGTCCTTCGACCCGATCACCCTCGGGCACCTGGACGTCATCAATCGCGCCGCCCACCTGTTCGGTGAGGTGGTCGTCGCGGTGGGTCGCAACTCCACCAAGCAGTCCCTGTTCACCGCCGAGGAACGGGTTGACCTGATTGAGGCCGCGCTGCACGAGGTGCCCGGAGTGGTGACTGTCGACATCATCGACGGGCTGCTGGTGGACTTCTGCAGGCACCACGGAGCGGGCGCGATCGTCAAGGGATTGCGGTTCGCGTCCGATTTCGACTTTGAACTGCAGATGGCGCACATGAACGAGCACGTGGGCGACATCGAGACCGTCTTCCTGCCAGCCAGCCCCGAGTACGGCACGGTGTCCTCGTCCATGATGCGGCAGATGGCGCGCTTCGGTGGCGACGTGTCGGCCTTCCTGCCGGCGGTCGCGAACCAGGCTCTGGTGGCGCGCAGCCGCGACCTGCGGGAGGGTTTGGTCCGCGGCCCGGAGTGACGTAGAGTAGTGCGTCGGTCATCAACGCCCCCAGCCCCTGGTGGTGCAGAAGGTCAAGGTCATGAATTCCCCCCAGCGCTCCCTGGACGCCCGCTCGCCTCTCGTTCTCGAGGTGCACGAGCTTGGCCGGCGTGCCGGAACGATGCGCCAGGTGGACCGGACCGTCCCTGCTCCGGAGGGAATCGGGATCGAGATGGTCAGGGTGCCGCAGGGCTCTCCCATCGGACTCGACCTCAAGCTCGAGTCCGTCGTGGAGGGTGTCTACGTCTCCGGAACCGCTGAGGTGGAGCTGGAGGGGGAGTGTGCACGCTGTCTGGTGGGTATCGAGGACGAGATGTCCCTCGACCTGCAGGAGCTGTACTTCTACTCCGACAAGGACGCTGAGGAGGACGCGTACTTCGTGGTCGATGAGCGCATTGACCTGGAGCCCGTGATCCGTGACGCTGTGGTGCTCGATTTGCCGTTCACCCCCCTGTGCAGGGAAGATTGTGCGGGTCTGTGCCCAACCTGTGGCACCAACCTGAACGATGATCCCGAGCACGACCATGGTGACAGGGTCGACCCCCGCTGGGGGAAGCTCATGGACCTGGTCGGGGAGACGGACGAGAACTGAGCCCTCCGGCCCAGCCGGTCAGCATTGAGATTTCGTGGCCCAACCGGGTCGGATGAACGAGGAGAAGAACCGTGGCTGTTCCCAAGCGGAAGATGTCCCGCAGCAACACCCGCAGCCGCCGCGCGCAGTGGAAGGCTGCTGCGGTGAACGTGGTGACCTGCGTCAACCCTGCTTGCCGTGAGGCCCACCTGCCGCACACCGCTTGCCCCGCCTGCGGCCAGTACGGCCCCAAGGGTGAGCGTCGCCAGGTGCTCGACGCCTGAGTGAGGCGTTGGCCTGAGCGGTGAGCCGCTTCGCTGATCTACTCCAGGAGCTGGGTGTCCCGATGGACGCCCAGCTCCTTGAGCTTGCCCTGACCCATCGTTCCTGGGCCTATGAGAACGGCGGCGTGCCGCACAACGAGCGTCTCGAGTTCCTGGGGGACGCCGTGCTCGGGGTCGTGGTCACCGACCACCTGTACCGCAGCTACCCCGACTTCCCCGAAGGACGTTTGGCGAAGATGCGAGCAGCGATCGTGAGTTCGCACAGTCTGGCCGAGGTGGCGCGCTCGCTGGCGATCGGCTCGATGGTCAAACTCGGGCAGGGCGAGATCAACACCCGCGGCAGCGACAAGACGTCGATCCTGGCCGACGCACTGGAGGCACTGATCGGGGCGGCCTGGATCACCGACCAGGCGGCTGCGACCAAGCTGGTCCAGCATCTGTTCGTTCCCCTGATCCAGGAGGCCGCGCTGATGGGGCCTAGTCTGGACTGGAAGACATCCCTGCAGGAAGCCTGCGCGGCGGGCGGTCATGGCGTCCCGGTCTATGAGGTGACCCAGTCAGGACCCGAGCACGACCGTCGTTTCCAAGCGGTTGTGCTCATCGATGATGCGCCCCTGGGCAACGGCATCAGCACCACCAAACGGGGTGCCGAGATGATCGCCGCCGGCGCCGCCTTCAAGGCGTTGGCCGCCCGCGATGCCTGAGCTGCCCGAGGTCGAGTCGGTGAGACTCGGCCTCGCAGAGAACATCACCGGACGCACCATCGAGGCCGTCGAGGCGCTCCACCCGCGTCCCGTGCGCAAGCACGACGGTGGGATCGCTGGCTTCGAAGCCGATCTGGCCGGGCGCACCTTCGCCATCCCGCGTCGTCGCGGGAAGTACTTGTGGCTACCGTTCGACGACGGCGACGCCATGCTCGCCCACCTGGGCATGAGCGGGCAGTTCCGGGTGAACCACCCCGAGGACGAACACCTGCGGAACACCCGAGTCCTGTTCACCCTCTCTGATGGGACGCAGCTGAGGTTCGTCGACCAGCGCATGTTCGGTGGGCTGTCCCTGAGTAGTGGGGGAGCGGAATTGCCGCCCGAGATCGCCCACATCGCGCCGGACCCACTGTCGACCGAGTATGACCAGGAAGCCGTGGTCGCGCGGATCCGGCGTAGCCGTTCCGGGATCAAGCGGCTCCTGTTGAGCCAGACGGTGGTCAGTGGCTACGGCAACATCTATGTCGATGAGACGCTGTGGCGAGCCCGGGTTCACTACGAGAAGCCTGGGATGGAGCTGTCGGTGCGGCGCCTCGGCGAGGTGCTCGACCATGGCCGCGAAGTGCTCGCCGAAGCATTGGAGGCGGGTGGAACCTCCTTCGACGCCCTGTACGTGAACGTCAACGGTGAGTCCGGCTACTTCGAGCGCGGCCTGGCTGCCTACGGGCGAGAAGGCCAGCCCTGCTTGCGCTGCGGGCGTCCGATTGTGCGAGAGCCGTTCATGAATCGAAGCTCCTACTTCTGCCCGGCGTGTCAGAAGGCTCCGCGCTGACGGCGGCGCGAGCAGATGCGTCTTCGGTGCCATTGGCGCCAGAGCTCCTCCGGTGCTGACGACCGCGCCCGTGGCAGCCTGCTGGCTGCGTTAGATTCCCTCCATGGCAGCCGCTGCCCAGAACGCCCTTGCGCGACTTCACGCTGCGGCCGCTGCCGCGAACTTCGGCCCGGTCGACTCCGTGGTGGCACGAAGAGCACCCATGACACGCGCCACCAGATCTGGACCGGGGGCACCATCCTCGTTCTGACCCTCGTCCTGTCCTGGCTGATCGGCGCCGTCTGGTCCGACGGCGAGGGGGTTCGAGCGAAGGCCATCGTCATCGCCCTCATCGGCGCCCCGGTGGGGCTCTGGATGCTCATCGACGGGCTGGTGGCGCAGGCACGCGGGCCGCTGTGGCTCGGTCTTGCCCAGCGCGGGGCCGTGGGCGTCCACGAGAAGAGCCGGCGACAGTTCACCTACCCGTATGACTCGACTCCCGTGACGATCGAGGTGGATGGTGGGGACGTCCCGACGGTGAAGGCCACATCAAGGGACGTCAGAACGTGGTGATGGGGGCGACCGACGAGGCCGGACTCCACCAGGTCCGACGAGTGGTGTCACGATTCCGGTATGGCCAGGAAGAGCTCACACGGCTGGGGCTGATCGGCCGCACACCGATGTCCTGGGAGGGGACGCGAAGCCCCGGGTGACGCACACTCCCTGAACACGACGTCGCCCCCCCCCCCGGGGGGGGGGGGGCCGCCTCCAGTTCCGGGGCCTCCACCATCATCGACAGGATGGCCGCCGATA
>NZ_JALXXB010000006.1 GCF_025144225.1 Aestuariimicrobium sp. p3-SID1156 | reverse complement strand
GCGCGACCCCACTGCTGTGTCTCATAGCCCGATCAGCAGCGGACGCGGTGGACCGGGAATTGGGAAAGCAGAACGCTGCTGGGAGAATGCGCGGGTGGCATCCTCCATGGCTCGATCCAGCTCCCGCGACATGTTCCTGACGATGGCGGTCTTCATGATCCCGCTGGCCCTGATCGTCTGGTTCTTCCAGAGCGCAGGCCAGGATCGACCCACCGTCCCGGACGCCGATTGGAAGGGCGCAGTCGCCCAGGCCAGGGCGTCCAAGACCTTCGAGGTGATGGCACCCAAGGAACTGCCGGCGGGTTGGCAGGCCACCAAGGCCAGCTGGCTGAAGCCGGGCCAGAACGATGCCAGCGGCCGCGGGGTGCGGGGGGAGACCTTGGAGCTTGGCTTCCTGAGCGATGACGAGAAGTACTTCGCGCTCAACCAGACGTTGGCGCCCAGCGGGCCCTACGTCACTCGCACCACCCGCGAGGGCTATGAAGAGGGCGTGGTCCAGGTCGACGGCAAGCCCTGGAAGCACTACATCTCCAAAGACGGGCGGACCCACTCACTGGTGCAGGTCGAGGGCAAGCTGACGCGCATCGCCTCCTCGGACGCCGGGGTCGAGCGCATCCAGCAGTTCCTCGCCGTCATGGCCTGAGCCCTACTCCTGATCGGGAGCCTCTGAACCGGCCTGTGCCTGGCGACGCGCTGCCTCCACCTTCGCCTTGGCCCCGTCCAGCCACTCCTGGCAGATGCGGGCAAGCTCCTCGCCGCGCTCCCACAGGGCCATCGACTCGGCCAGGGGGACGCGGCCGGACTCCAGCTTCTGGACGACCTCACCCAGCTCGGCCTTGGCCTGTTCGTAGCTGGGGCGATCGCTGGTGCGCGGTTCACTCATGGGGGGCTCCTTCGGAGGGATCGGCCTGTCGGACTTCGAGGATGATGGTGCCGTCGAAGACGTAGGCCATCAGGTCATCGCCCTCGTCGACGTCGTGGACTGAGGTGATGGTGTCGGTGCCGTCGGTGAGGATGGCGTAACCGCGCTCCAGGGTCCCCTTGGGGGACAGCGATCGGGCGCGGCTGATCAGGTGCCCCACCTCCCGCGACTCACCGTCGAGGACGCCGGCGACCGCACGCTCCAGGCGTCCCCGTTGCATCGCCAGCCGCTCGGCGTGCACCTCGAAACTGGCCAGCGGGTTCTGCAGGACCGGCCGCGAACGCATCTGGTGCAGCTGGTGTTGTTCAGTCTCCAGCCAGCGGACCACTGCCCGCCCCATGCGCTCGCGGGCCATCCGGACCAGTTCGAGCTCCTCGGCCGCCGAGGGCACCAGCAACTTGGCGGCATCGGTGGGGGTGGAGGCGCGGAGGTCCGCCACGTTGTCAAGGATGGGGGAGTCCTTCTCGTGGCCGATCGCGCTCACCACTGGCGTCCGGGCGGCAGCCACGGCGCGCACCAGACCCTCGTCGGAGAAGGGCAGCAGGTCCTCCAGCGCACCACCACCGCGGGCGATGACGATGACGTCGACCTGGGGGTGGGCGTCCAGTTCGGCCAGCGCAGCGATGACCGATTCTGCGGCATTTGGGCCCTGCACCAGGGTGTTGCGCACCTCGAACACGGCTGCCGGCCAGCGACGACGGGTGTTCTCCAGCACGTCACGTTCGGCGTCCGAGTTCTGGCCGGCGATCAGGCCGATGCGGCGGGGCAGGAACGGTGGGCGGCGCTTGCGGGCGGGGTCGAAGAGCCCTTCTGCCTGGAGCTTGCGTTTGAGCTGTTCCAGGCGTGCGAGCAGCTGGCCCTCACCCATCGGACGCAGCTCGCGGCACTCGAAGGTGAGTTGTGTGCTCTGCTCGAAGACGCGGGGCTTGACCCAGGCGGCCACGGTGGCGCCCTCGGCGAGCGGGCCGGCGTTGTCGAGGACCAGCCGGGTGCAGGTCAGGGTGGCTGAGACGTTGGCCCGGCTGTCGCGCAGCTTCAGGAACTGGGTGGACCCACTGCGTCGGTTGATCTCGATCAGCTGGCCCTCGACCCAGACGTCACCGCAGCGCTCCACCCACCCCTTGACCGCCGAGACGACACGGCCCAGCGGCTGCGGGTGCTCTGGTGAACTCTGCATGCCTGCCATGACGACCACCCTAGGGCAGGGCTCTGACAGAACCTGTCGGCCGCAGCGCGGAAGGGGAGCGGGCTGGGGCGACCCCATAGACTGGGAACCATGTCTGAGACTGCCAAGCGTGTCGTCGTCGCTGCTCCCCGTGGTTACTGCGCCGGTGTGGACCGGGCCGTGATCACCGTGGAGAAGGCGCTGGACCTCTACGGCCCGCCCGTCTACGTCCGCAAGCAGATCGTGCACAACAAACATGTGGTCGAGACCCTGGAACAGCGCGGAGCCATCTTCGTCGAGGAGCTCACCGAGGTACCCGAAGGCGCCACCGTGGTGTTCTCCGCACATGGGGTGAGCCCGGCGGTGCACGCCGAGGCCGCTGATCGGGAACTCAGGACCATCGACGCGACCTGCCCGCTGGTCACCAAGGTCCACCACGAGGCGCGTCGCTTCGCCAAGGAGGACAAGGAGATCCTGCTCATCGGCCACGCCAACCACGAAGAGGTGGAGGGCACCATGGGGGAGGCTCCCGAGCACATGACGCTGATCGAGCACCCTGAGGACGTGGACAGGCTCGAGGTCAAGGACCCGACCAACGTGGCCTGGCTCAGCCAGACCACCCTGAGCGTCGACGAGACCATGGAGACCGTGCGTCGCCTGCGCCAGAAGTTCCCATTGCTCATCGATCCTCCGTCCGATGACATCTGTTACGCGACGTCGAACCGGCAGGCCGCGATCAAGCAGATCGCCGGGCACTCCGACCTGGTGATCGTGGTGGGCTCGCGGAACTCGTCGAACTCAGTGCGTCTGGTCGAGGTCGCCCTCGAGGCTGGTGCGAAGGCTGCCTACCGGGTCGACAACGCCGGTGAGGTCCAGGACGAGTGGCTCGAAGGCGTCGACTCGGTTGGCGTCACCTCGGGTGCTTCGGTGCCGGATGAGCTGGTGCAGGGTGTGCTCGATCAGCTGGTCGCCAAGGGCTTCCCCCGCGCGATCGAGGAGCGGCTGACCGAGGAGTCGCTGGTCTTTGCGCTCCCGCCGGAGCTGCGCAAGGACATCCGCCGGGCCCAGACCCACTGAGCGCCCCGAGTCGCTGATCGCCTCTCGACCTCAGTCCTGCCGGTCGGCGATGGCAAACCAACCCATTTTTGTCAGCCCGACCCGCAATGACAGGTTGGGCTGACAATGATGGGTTGGTTTGCGTTCGGCGATGGGTTGCTGGACCCCGGGGCCCCGTGGGGGACGGCTCAGGGGTGAACCCGATGGGTTGCTGGATTCAGGCGTCCTAGAGTTTGAGCAACGCTCAAATCTACGAAGGACGCCCCATGCCGTCTGCCGCTCCCGTTCCCTCCGCCACCTCGATCATGCTTCGTCGGGTCCCGTGGACTCCGGTCCTGCTGCACTTCGCCCTGACCATCGCCTTCACCTTCGGGATGGCGGCTCCCTTCCTGCTGGGGCCGTTCGACCCCGAACTCATCGGAGCGGTGGTGCCCTTCGCGATGTGGGTTCCGGCGCTGGTGAGTCTGCTGACCAACCGGCTGTGGCGCCAGGGCCCCATCCGTGAACTGTGGGCCGTCGGCCCGAAGCGTGCCTGGCAGGACCACGAGTGGCGCTCCCGCCTGGGTTGGCCACTGGCCCTGGCAGTCGCGATCATGCTCGGCGTCCCGATCGTCCAGCTCGCCCTCGCCATGGCGTTCGGCGTGACCGACTGGTCCCCGCGTTCCGGCCTTCTGGGCGCCCTCATCGCGACGCCGCTCGTGCTGCTGATGCAGCTCCTGTTCGCGACCGGTGAAGAACTCGGCTGGCGCGGCTACCTGCAGACCTTGCTGGCGCCGCTGGGGTTCTGGCCGATGGCACTGTTCCTTTCCGCGGTCTGGGTCGCCTTCCATTCCCCTGCGGCGCTGGCGCTGTGGGCATCGGGGGAGGGCTACCACGCCACCCTGCTCTACCTCGGCGATATCTTCGCCATCGGTCTGGTGTTTTCCGCACTGCGCCTCATCGGTGCCTCGGTCTGGCCGGTGGTGCTGGCGCATGCCCTGCTGAACAGTGGCAGGGTGCTGCTCATGCAGAACTTCACCACCCCAGAGCTTGACCTGGCCGTCGCCGACCAATGGACGCTGCATGCCATCGGCTGGGCCCTCTTCGCGGCGGTGGCGGTCTGGCTCTCGCGCAAGCCGGTGGCCCGGTGACCGAGCACCGGCGCGGACCGCGGGGGAACATCAGCCGTGACCAGCTGGTCGCCGCCGCGGCCGGGGTGCTCGACGCCGAGGGCCTCCACGGACTCACCCAGCGGTCGGTTGCCCGTGCTGCCGGGGTCAGCCCCACCGTCCTCTACACCTATTTCACCGACATGGACGACCTGCGGCATGCCGTGGGAGATGCCTTCATCCAGAGCTGGCCACTCCCTCTGGTGCAGGGCGAAGGATCACCGCGTGACAGGATCCGTGCCTTCCTGGAGGCTGCGCTCGAAGCCTGCGCCCAGCGCCCCTGCCAGGCGGAGCTCCTCGCCACCCAGGCTGTGGTGGGGCCGGGCAGCCTCGCCCTCAACGAGGGGTTGTTGCGCGTGCTGGTGGACGAGGCTCCACAGGGCGCCGGAATGGACCCGCTGGCGGCGCACGACCTGGTCGGCGTCCTGACGGCGTGGTTCTTCGGGTGGTTGCAGTCAGACCTGCCCAGCACCAGCGTCGCCCCAGACAGTCCCCAGGTCGCCCGGATGGACTTCAGCTCGACGCCCCTGTCCACGCTGGCCTGGGCGCAGGCCGCACAGCGGCACGTCGACGACCCCCATGCGGGGCGCGGGGCTGCTCTCGACCTGATCTGCTCCCTGGTCCCCGAGCCGACGGCAGCCGAACCGGACCCGGTCAGACGATGAAGCGGAGGAAGGGGCTGTCGGCGTCCAGCACCTCGGCGTCCACCTTGCTGGCCTGCAGGCGCTCGACCAGGTGGGGAAAGTCGTAGGGGTCGTTGAGTTCGATGCCGACCAGCGCCGGACCGGTCTCACGGTTGCTGCGCTTGACGTACTCGAAGTGGGTGATGTCGTCGTCGGGTCCCAGCACCTCGTCCAGAAAACGGCGCAGCGCGCCCGGCTCCTGGGGGAAGCTGACCAGCAGGTAGCGCTTGCGGCCCTGGTGGACCAATGCTCGTTCCACGATCTCGGCATAGCGCGACACGTCATTGTTGCCACCCGAGACGATGGCGACCACGCTCTGGCCGGGCTCGACGCGCACGAAGCTGTCGACAACGTCGGTGGGCAGGGACGCCGAGGCGAGCGCTCCGGCGGGCTCTGCGATGATGCCGTCGGTCTGGTACATCGCGAGCATCTCGGTGCAGACCTGCCCTTCGGGGATCGCCACCAGCTCGGGAGAGATCTCCTGCACCAGAGGCAGGGTGACGTCCCCGGCTCGGCGCACCGCAGCACCGTCGACGAAGGTGTCGATGTCGGTGAGCTCGACCGGCTCGCCGGCGGCGATGGCCTCGATCATGCACGGAGCACCGGCCGGTTCGACACCGATGATGCGGGTCTGGGGATAGTGGGTGCGGAACCAGGCCCCGACGCCGGCGAGCATGCCCCCGCCGCCGATCGGCACGAGCACCACATCGGGGGCGGCGCCGAGCTGGTCGACGATCTCGGGGGCCACCGTGCCCTGACCGGCGGCGGTGCGGAGGTCGTCGAAGGCGGGGACGATGGTGGCGCCGTCCCGCTCGGCGGCCTGCTTGGCCAGGGTGGAGGCGTCGTCGTAGGTGTCGCCCTGAACGACCAGTTCGATGTGACCCTGACCCAGGGCCAGCATGCGGTCACGCTTCTGCCGCGGGGTGGTGCTGGGGACGAAGATGCGGGCGTCGATCCCGAGTTTCGCGCAACTCCAGGCCACTCCCTGGCCATGGTTCCCGGCCGAGGCGCATACGACACCGGCGGCACGCTCAGCATCGTTGAGCTGGCTGATCAGGTTGTAGGCGCCACGCAGCTTGTAGGAGCGCACTGGTTGCAGGTCCTCCCGCTTCAACCAGACCTGCGCGCCGGTTGCCTCGGAGAGACGGTGGTTGGCCTGCAGGGGAGTCCGCACCGCGACACCTTGCAGCGTGATGGCGGCGGATTCGATCATGGTTGAGAGTTCAGCGAGAGATGTCACAGGGATCATTTCTACCTGATCACGCCCGGCCCGCCGCCTTTGCCCATGGCTGCCAGTCAGCCGAGACGTCGAAGATGCTGTGAACCCGCAGGTGAGCTCGCGGGGGCATCGTCCAGCAGGTCGTCCAGAGTGGGCTCGCCCCGGCTCAGCTCCTGCTTCTCGGGCAAGGTGAAGGACTCGACCAGCTCCGGAGCCCTCAGCTGACGGACGTCGACCTCCACAGGAGAGGGAGAGGGAAGTTCCAGTCCCGAGACGTCCAGGTCCTTCAGCTTGCGAGCGGCTGGCAGTACGCGCCCCTCAAGGGATCCCACCGACACGTTGTAGGCCTTCACCGCGCTGCCCAGGGCGCGTCCGAGCTTCTCGACATGGCCACCGAGCGTCGACAGGCGCTCGTAGAGTTCACGCGCCTGGTCGAAGACCTGCCGCGCATTCTCGGCCACCGCAGCCTGACGCCAGGAGAACGCGACTGTCTTCAGCAGGCCGATCAGTGAACTTGGCGTGGTCAGCAGGATCCCCTTGTCCGAGGCGTAGGCCATCAGGTCAGGCATCCGGTTGAGGGCCTCGGCTGCCAACGCCTCTGAGGGGATGAACATCACCACGAACTCAGGAGTCCCGGCCTCGGACTTCCAGTACTGCTTGGCCGAGAGCTGGTCCACGTGAGTCCGTACATTGCGTGTGAACTGGCCCATCAGCCGCTCGCGGTCGGTGGTGGACTCAGCCTCCTCGGCCTCCAGGAAGGCCGCCAGCGGCACCTTGGAGTCGACGTGGACGAACTTGTCCTCGCCCAGCATCACGGTCAAGTCGGGTCGGATCGTGGTGTCCGCGGTCGTGGTCGTCGTGCCCTGGGTGGTGAAGTGGCAGTGCTCGACCATGCCGGCAACTTCCACGACGCGCTTGAGCTGCATCTCGCCCCACTGGCCGCGGACCTGCGGCTTGCGCAGGGCGGTGGCCAGCGCATGGGTCTCGCGGCGAACCTGGTCGCCGGTCATGGTGACCAGCTTGACCTGCTCGCGCAGTTCGGTGGAGATGGTGACCCGCTCCTTCTCCATCTCGGTCAGGCGGGTCTGGAAGTCCTTGAGTTGCTGGGCCAGGGGAGCGACGATGGCGTCCACCTGCTTCTGTCGCTCGGCGGCTGCCTCGTTCGCCAGCTTGTTCTGGTGCTCCAGCTGTTCAGCCGACAGGGCCTTGAACTGGTGCGCCATGCGTTCGTGGTCAGCGGCGATCTCATCGGCTCGCTTGATCGCGGCGTCCCGTTCGGCGACCACGCCCGCGAGCTTTGACTGCGCCTCGCTGGCCCGCGCCCGCATCTCGCTCAGCGCCGACTCCGTTTCGGCGCGCTCGGCCTGTGCCTGGGCCAGGTCCGCCCGGCCCGATTCCACCAGGGCCCGCACCCCAGCGAGCTCGGCGCGCACCTGGTTGGTCTCGCCACGAGCAGTCGCGGTTTCGGCTACGGCTCGCTCCATCGCCGCGCGGGTATCGGCCAGGTCAGCGCGCCCGGTGGCGTCCTGCAACTGGACTCGCGACCGCAGCACCAGCCAGGCGCAGACCGCGCCCAGGACGACGCCGAACAGGAGCGTGAGGACATCCGCAGTGGTCATGGTCCCACTGTGCCGGAGAGGTCTGACAAAACCTGCCAGGCGTCCCGGGCAGCCCCGGATCATGCTCCTCCGAGGGTGGAGCCGGTGGCCATGGGATCAGTGTCGGCGCGAGGTGTTCCGTGCGGTGGTCGTGGCGAGGACAAGCGCGGCGGCGCAGTAGGCCACGCCATAGCCGATCCTCCCAGCGTCCGGGAGGAAGAACTGTGGAAGGAAGCCCACCATCAATGCCCCCAGCGGCCAGGCAGCCCAGCGGGGGCGTGCGGTGCGCTGCCACGCCAGCGCCATCAGGACGCCCGAAGCTGCCAGCGACACCAGTCCGATGCCGAAGGTCGTCAGGGCAGCGGGGTGATTGCGCATCTGCTCCACGAGCAGCGGGAAGTCGACCTGGGCACTCGCCAGATGCCACCGACCCAGGATGTGCAGGCCGAAGGTCTCCATGCCGTAGTAGGGCAGGCTCGCCACGGCACCCACCAGCCCTGTGGCCCGCGCCGCCCGAGCCAGTCTGCGCGTGGCCCGTGACGCGTCGTGGGGGACTGCCTCCTCAAGCCGCAGCCCGACCCACGCGAACTGGGCGATCGCCGCCACGCCGAACAGGTGGCCGACGATCCAGCGCCAGCTGGCGAGGGCGGTCGCCTGCTGAAGCAGGTCGGTGGAGTGGTCGCCGTAGGGCCGCACCACCAGGTAGGCCGCCATGCAGGTGCCGGTCCCGACCAGGGGTGCGGTGAGTCGGCGGAAGGGCGAGCGGGGCATGAGTCCTCCGTCGTTTCTGTGAGCAGTGCTCTCTGGTCGAGTCTGTGGGCGTGCCTCCCAAAAGTCAAGAGCAGTGCTCTCGCTTTCTGCGGGAAGGTCAGTCATGATGGGGGAGTGGCAGGAATCCGCGAACAGAACAGGTTCGAGACTCGGGCTCGCATCCTGGCCAGCGCCCGTCGGCAGATCGCCGAGAAGGGGGCCGGCTCGCTGTCCACCCGTGAGGTGGCCCGCGACGTCGGCATGGTGTCCTCGGCCGTGTTCCGCTACTTCGACAGTCGGGATGCCTTGCTCACGGCGCTCATCCTGGAGAGCTATGGCAACCTGGCCGACGCCCTCCAGTCCGCGGCAAGGGACTCCCGCGGCGCCGGGGCCTGGCGTGACCTGGCCCACTGCCTCCGGGAGTGGGCGACCGAACGCCCCCACGAGTTCCAGCTCCTCTACGGCACGCCGGTCCCCGGCTACCAGGCCCCGCGCGAGACGATCCCCGAAGCTGCCCGAGTGGCCGAGCCCTTCCTGCGGGCCGCGGCCGAAGGTGGCGCTCCCGAGTTGTCCTCGGACGTAGCGGCCGCGATGGAACCGTTGGTCGCCGACCTTCCCGACGCGCCGGTTGCTGGACTGACCGCAGCGATCGCGGCCCTGGCGCAACTCGTCGGCGTCCTGACGTTGGAGCTGTCGGGGCACTTCGTGGGCGTGATGACCTCGGCGGAGCCGTTCTACGAGCACGTCGTGGAGCAGCAGGTGCGGTCCCTCGGCTTTGTCGGGCCGGTCTGATTGGATGGATCCCATGTCAGCGCGCGACCACATTGAGAACTTCAGCCGGTTCATCCAGGCCTCCCCGAGCTCCTACCACGCCGCGGCGGAGGTGGCCTCCCAGCTGGAGGCGGCGGGCTTCACCCGCCTGGACGAGTCCAAGCCCTGGGATCGCGCCCGCGGTGGCCAGTTCATCGTGCGCGACGGCGCCGTGATGGCCTGGCTGGTGCCCGACACCGTCGATGACTCCACCGGCTTCCGGATCGTGGGCTCCCACACCGACTCCCCGACCTTCACCCTCAAGCCGAATGCCACCTGGACGGCGGCGGGTTGGCAGCAGGCCGGGGTGGAGGTCTATGGCGGCCCGCTGCTCAATTCCTGGCTCGACCGTGAACTCGGGCTGGCCGGACGCCTGACGACGGTCGATGGGGAGGTCCATCTCGTTCGCACCGGTCCGGTGCTACGCATTCCGCAGCTTGCCATCCACCTGGACCGTGGGCAGAACGAGGGTTTGAAGCTTGACCGGCAGCAGCACATGCAGCCGCTGTTCGCCGTCAGCGAGCCCGGCCTGGACATCGAGGAACTGCTGTGCGAACAGGTCGGGATCGACCGTTCTGACATGGCCTTCCATGATGTCGTCGCCTACTGTGTGCAGCCCCCGGCCATTTTCGGAGCCAATGAGCAATTCTTCGCGTCCGGCCGGATGGACAACCTGTCGAGCGTCCATGCCTCCCTCGAGGCGCTCAAGCAGGTCGAGCTGGGTTCCGACATCGCCGTGCTGGCGGCCTTCGACCACGAGGAGGTGGGCTCGGCGAGCACCACCGGTGCGGCGGGCCCGATCCTGGAGGACGTGCTGCGTCGCATCGCCGCCGGCCACGGCATCACCGGCGATCGGTGGCACGCCATGATCGCGCGGTCGAGCTGTATCTCGGCCGATGCCGGGCACGCGGTGCACCCGAACTACGTCGGCAATCATGACCCGCACAACCAGCCGCTGCTGAATTCTGGGCCGCTGCTGAAGATCAATGCGAACCAGCGCTATGCCACCGACGCCGTCGGGGCCGCGCTCTGGGCCCGGGCCTGTCAGGCCTCGGAGGTGCCCAGCCAACCGTTCGTCTCGAACAATGCGATCCCCTGTGGCTCCACCATCGGCCCGATCACCGCAACCCGGCTGGGTATCACCACGGTCGATGTGGGCATCCCGCTGCTGTCGATGCACTCCGCCCGCGAAATGTGCGGGGTGGACGACCCCTGGTACCTCTCCCGGGCGCTCGAGGCCTACTGGTCGGGCGTCTGAGCCACAGGGGGTCAGCGGCGGCGTCGCGCGCTCAGGTCCTTGAGCTCCTTGCGCTCGCGATCGCTGAGGGAGTGCAGTCCCTGCTCGCTGATCTTGGCGAGCAGGGCATCCATGCGGGCGTCGTCGCTGGCGCGTCGCTCGGATGCCCGGCGCTCCTTGCGTGAGGGCTTCGCAGGACGCGCCGACCGCGGCTGTACCGGGCGTCCCGGTAGCCATCGGTACTCACCGAGCATGCCCAGCCTGCGGGCGACCAGGGCGACCAGCGCCATCCCCAGGACCAAGGTCGCCAACGAGGACCAGTCCCGGTAGGCCAGGTAGGACAGCACCTGCAGGGCCACGATGAAGGCGCCGAAGGCCCAGGCCGGGATGTTGAACAGGAAGCGACGGCTGGGGTACTCGGCAATCCACAGCAGCAGGACTGCCAGCTGGACCAGACCCATCCCCGCCAGTGCGCCACCGGGCAGCACCGCGCCGACGCCTGCCGACACGAGCGTGAAGGAGGCCCAGATGCCCACCAGCAGCCACATCATCCCACGGCGACCCAGGGTCTCCTCCAGGTCGCGCCCGAAGTACCACAGCATCAGCAGGGAGATCAGCGTCCCGAAGCTGATGAAGTTGGCGAAGGGCCAGGTGACGACACGCCACACCTGACCCTGCAGGACCGGCGAGATGTGGAAGGCGAGCCATCCCGGCAGTGTGGGCGCGATGACCGCTGCCAGGACGCTCAGGACGCCGAGCCCGACGACCAGGACGGTGGTGGTGACGTCAATGTTCCCGAGTCGGAACCACGCGGTGGCATTGCGGGCATGGGGGGATCTGCTGGACACACCTCAAGGGTGCCAGATGCTCTTGGGAGCGTTGCGCTCAACTCGGACGCGCAGTCGACTCAGCCGGCCCGGACGCCCGGATTCTCCGCCACCAGCTCCCGGCGCGTTGCCTCGACCTCGGCGGGGCGGTAGTACTGCGCGATTGGGCAGCCCGAGGCCTTGTCCACGGCACAGTTGACCCCGAAGACCTCGCGGAGCATCTCCGAATCGACGATGTCCATCGGACGACCCTGCAGGACCACCCGACCGTCCTTCATGGCGACGATGTGGTCGCTCCACGCGGAGGCGAAGTTGATGTCGTGGACGACCATGATCACGGTCTTGCCGAGGTCATCGGCGGCCCGACGCAGCCGGTGCAGCATCGACAGGGCGTGGGCCATGTCCAGGTTGTTCAGCGGCTCGTCCAGCAAGAGGTACTCGGTGTCCTGGGCCAGCAGCATCGCCACGAACGCGCGCTGGCGCTGGCCGCCGGACATCTCGTCCAGGAAGCGGTCGCGCAGCGCGCCGAGGTCCATGTGGGCGATGGCTGAGTTGATGGCCTCGTGGTCGGCAGCTTTGAGGCGTCCCCTGCTGTGGGGGTAGCGGCCGTAGCTGACCAGGTCGTGCACGGTCAAGCGCACCTGGAGGCCGTTGTCCTGCTTGAGGATGCCCAGGGTGCGGGCGAGCTCCATCGAGTCAGTGGTGGCGACGTCCAGTCCTCCGACGGTGATCTGGCCCGAATCAAGGTCGAGCAGCCGCGCGATCATGGACAGCAGGGTGGACTTGCCGGCGCCGTTCGCGCCCACGATCGACGTGATGCCGCCGGTGGGGAGGGAGATGCTGACGTCGTCGACCACCACTGAGCGCCCGTAGGCCTTGGTGACGTTGGTGACCTTGATCATTTCTCTATCTCCTATTCCCGAGGCTAGGTGCGCAGTGCGGCGCCACGGATGACGAGCCAGATGAAGACGAGTCCGCCGCCGAACTCGATGAGGACGCTGAGCAGGGTGGACTGCCCGAAGACGTGTTCCAGGATCGCCTGGCCGCCGACCAGCATGATGACCGCCAGGGCAGCCGACATCGGCATGGTCCAGCGGTGCTTGCCCGAACCGGAGATCTGGTAGGCCACATTGGCCACGATGAGGCCCAGGAACGTGATCGGTCCGACCAGGGCAGTGCAGACGCTGACCAGCATGACCGCCACCAGCAACACCTCGCGAGTGATGCGCTGGGGGATCACGCCCAGGCCCTGGGCTGCGTCCGGACCCAGCGTCATCACGTCGAGTTCGTGGCGTCGGTACCAGAGCCAACCGCATCCGAGCACGACCAGGACCGTCGAGACGCCCAGCAGCTCGGGGTGGATGGTGTTGAACGAGGCGAACAGGTTGCCCTGCAGCATCAGGAACGAGGCCGGGTCCATCATCCGCGTCAGCAGCGACTGCAAGGAGCGCAGCAGGGTGCCCAGCACGATGCCGATCAGCACCAGCAGGTGCACGCTGGTGCGCCGCGACACGAGCAGGCCAGCCAACCCGACGCCAAAGCCCATCATCACCATCAGGTTGATGGTGAACATCGCCACCGGGCTGACCTGGGAGGAGATCGTCGCTCCCAGCAGGAACAACAGCAGGGTCTGGATGAAGGCGAACAGGGCGTCCAACCCCATCACCGACGGCGTCAGGATGCGATTGTTCGTCACTGTCTGGAAGGCAACGGTCGCGGCGCCGGTGGCGATGCCGACCAGGGCCATGCCGAGCAGTTTGCGGCCGCGGAACTCCAGGGTGAAGGCGAGATCCCAGCCCGAATCGATGGCCAGGAAGGCGAACAGCGAGAGCCCGGCCAGGACGCAGGCGATGGCGAGGCGGGCAGCAGGGCTGTTCCAGTCGCGTCGCTGCGTGCGTCCCCTGCCGGGCGCCACGGACGCAGGGAGGGTCGAGCTGATCATGCGTTCACCGCCCGTCGTGAGGGAGCCGAACGTGCGGGGAGGCGTCGCAGCAGCATCCCCAGGAAAATGGCAGCCCCGATGACCCCGGCGATGGTGCCGACCGGGATCTCATAGGGGAAGTTGATGGTGCGGGCGAGCAGGTCGCAGACCAGCACGAAGGCGGCTCCGGAGACCGCCACCCAGCCCAGCGAACGACGCAGGTTGTCGCCGAGGATCGCGCTGACCAGGTTGGGGACCACGAGTCCGACGAAGGCGATGTTGCCGACCACGACCAGGCAGACAGCGCTGCTGATCGCGATCATGGCCAGACCCAGGTTCATGGCGCCCTGGTAGTTCAGGCCCAGGTTGCTGGCGTGGTCCTTGCCGAGGGAGGCGATGGTGAACTGGTCGGCGGCGATCCAAACGGCGACGAAGACGGCCGCGATCACCCACAACATTTCATAGCGTCCACGCAGGACACCGGAGAAGTCGCCGGCCATCCAGACACCCAGAGTCTGCAGCAGGTCAAAGCGGTAGGCCACAAAGGTGGTGGCGGCCGCGATCATGCCCGAGAGCATCAGGCCGACCAGCGGGACCGCGATCACCGATTCGCCGCGGGGCAGGCTGTTCACCAACCGCATGAACAGGGCGGTTCCCGCCAGGGCGGTGAGGATCGCGACCAGCATCTTGACCCACAGCGGGGACTCGGGCCACAGCAGGGTCGCCGCGAGGATGCCGACGCCCGCGGATTCCGAGGTCCCCACGGTGCCGGGTTCGACGAACTTGTTGCGCACGAGCAACTGCATCAGCAGGCCGGACATGGCCAGCGCAGACCCGGCCAGCAACACCGCGACCGTGCGCGGGATGCGGCTGGCGAACAGGGTCTGCCACTGCTGGTCGCTGGCGCGTCCGCTGAGGATGTCCAGCGGGGAGAGGTCGTTCACGCCAACGAACAGGCTCACCGTGGCCAGGGTGAGAACCCCGGCCACGGCGAGCGCGAAAGACGTGCTTCTGGTCACAGGCCCTTGACGGTTTCCTCGACCATGGCCCTGGCGTTGTCCAGGCCGTGCATGGTGATGTACCAGCGCTGGCCGTCGAGGTAGACGACCTTGTTGTTCTTCCAGGCCTTGGTGCTGGCGACCAGCTCGTTGTCCAGCACCTGCTTGGCGGCCTTGCCGGACTCGCCGATGGCGGCATCGCGGTCGACCACGAACATGACGTCCGGGTTGGCCTTCTGGATCGCCTCGAAGGAGATCGGGTCGCCGTGCGAGCCTTCGCTGACCTTTTCGATGGCGGGGGTCACGCCCAGGTCGCGGTGGATCACGCTGTAGCGGGAGGTCGGCCCGTGTAGCGTCACCTTGCCAGCCGAGGTCATCAGCACCATGCCCTTGGTGCCCTGCGGCATCTTCGACTTCGCAGCCTCGATGGCGGTCTTCAGCTCGGCGAGCTTGGCCTTGACCTCCGACTCCTTGCCGACAGCCTTGCCGATGATGGTGGAGGCCTTCGCAACACCGTCGTAGAACGGGCCGTCCTGCGTGTAGGTGATGTCGATGGTGGGGAAGTGCTTGGCAAGCTCGGGGTACTTCTTGGCGCTGCGGAAGCCGACGATGACCAGGTCCGGCTTCAGCTTGTTGATGGCCTCCACGTTCGGTTCAGCCAGGGTGCCGACATCGCTGTACTTCTTGTCCTTGAACTGCTCCAGCGCGGTGGGGACGACGCCGCCTTTGGGTAGACCGACGACGCGGTCAGCCAGACCGAGGGCGTGCAGGGTGTCCAGGGCGCCGAATTCGAGGACGACGATCTTCTTCGGGTCCTTGACGACCTCTGTCGAGCCCTGGGCGTGCTCAATGCGGACCTTCTCGTTGGAAGAGCTCGGGGCAGCAGAGTCCTGGCCGCAGGCAGTGGCGGTCAGCGTGAGGGCGGCGGCGGTGAGGGCACCCAGGCTGCGGCGGGTGAGGCGGCTCTCGAACAGAGTCATGCGGGGGTCTTTCGGTCAGGCGATCGGCGGATCGTGACGGTTAGGTGACCCTAACCTAACCATGCCGTCGGTCGGGACGCAACTTTAGCGTACAGGTCTGTTTCATAATTGTTGTCTCGGCTCACTCCGGCATGCTGGGTGCCATGGCTGAGGTTGAAGTGGGTGGGCGCAGGCGGCTGGCGCAGGTCGCGTTCTTCTGTGCCATCGCGATGGTGGTACTGGGCGTCGGGTTGTTGACGGTGCATCTCATCGGCGTGGCAGCGTCCTCGGCGGGGCCGGGTGCAGGGGCTCCTTGGCTCAGGACGCCGCAGGTGATCCTGTCCTCGCTGCGACAGCTGGTCTCGATGCTGGCCTTCGGGGTCGGCGCCCTCCTGCTGGTCATCGCCCGCTCGAAGTCGGGGCAGCGCGGGGGTCTGTACCTGACCGCCGGCGTGCTGCTGCAGTGGGCCTGGCTGCTCACCGTCTACAGGGTGCTGTTCGGCAGCCGTCGTGGGGGAGCCTTCGTCTCTTTCGCGGCTGTCGACCTCGCTGTGACGCTGGTTCAGTTCGGGCTGTTCTACCTGGCCCTGCGCGCCCTCGGGCGGGCGCTCGACCTCACGTGGGCGCGGGACTCCACGACTGGGGACTAGTGGCGTCCCCACGGTAGGCTGCCGGGGTGGCACTCACCATTGGCATCGTCGGACTGCCCAACGCCGGCAAGTCGACCCTTTTCAACGCGCTGACCAAGAACAACGTCCTGGCGGCGAACTACCCGTTCGCGACGATCGAGCCGAACGTCGGTGTCGTGGGCGTCCCGGACGCTCGGCTGCCGAAACTGGCCGAGATCTACAAGTCCGAGCGGCTCGTGCCCGCGACGGTGTCCTTCGTCGACATCGCCGGGATCGTGAAGGGCGCCAGCCAGGGCGAGGGCATGGGCAACGCGTTTCTGGCGAACATCCGTGAGGCGGACGCCATCTGCCAGGTCACCCGTGTCTTTGAGGACGCCGACGTCACGCATGTGGATGGCCGGGTCAACCCCAGCAGTGACATCTCCACCATCACCACCGAGCTGATCCTGGCCGACCTGCAGACCCTGGAGAAGGCGCTCCCGCGGGTGGAGAAGGAGGCGCGGATCAAGAAGGACACCCAGCCCAAGCTGGAGGCCATGCAGAAGGCGATCGACCTGCTGAACTCCGGCACAACGATCTTCAAGTCCGGCATGGACACCGAACTGCTGCGCGAGTTCTTCCTGATGACCGCCAAGCCCTTCATCTACGTCTTCAACTGTGACCAGGACGAGCTGGCCAACGAGGACCTGAAGCAGACGATGCGCGACCTGGTGGCGCCGGCTGAGGCGATCTTCCTGGATGCGAAGTTCGAGTCCGAGCTGGTCGAGATGGATGAGGAGGACGCCCGGGAATTCCTGGCCGACTCAGGTGTCGAGGAGCCGGGTCTGGACGTGCTGGCGCGGGTGGGGTACGACACGCTGGGGCTGCAGTCCTACCTGACCGCGGGCCCCAAGGAGGCGCGCGGCTGGACCATCAAGAAGGGCTGGACTGCGCCGCAGGCCGCGGGTGTGATCCACACCGACTTCGAGAAGGGCTTCATCAAGGCCGAGGTGGTCAGCTTTGACGACCTGGTCAAGGCCGGGTCGGAAGCGGCGGCGAAGGCTGCGGGCAAGATGCGTCTGGAGGGCAAGGACTACGTCATGCGCGACGGTGACGTGGTGGAGTTCCGTAGCGGACTAACCTCTGGAGGAAAGAAGTGAAGACGGTCGACCTCGGTAAGGTCCGCAGCACCCTATGGGCTGCAGCTGACGAGTTGCGCGCCAACTCCAAGCTCACCCCCGTCCAGTACCGCGACCCCGTCCTGGGGCTTGTCTTCCTCGCGTACGCGGAGAACCGCTTCGAGGCCGTGCGTGGGGTGGTCGAGTCGAAGGCCAGTGCTCGGAACCCGGCGACGGCCGCCGACTACAAGGCCAGATCGGTGCTCTACGTCCCCGACGAGTCACGGCTGTCCAGCCTGGTCGATCTTCCCGAGGGTGATGACGTCGGCAAAGCCACCGACGATGCGATCAATGCCATCGAGGCAGCCAACCCGGAGCTGAAGGACATCCTGCCGCGCGGGTACCGGAAGCTCGAGCGCTCGACCTTGATCGAGCTGCTTCGACTCTTCGCGCCGTTGCCCACCCAGCTCTCGGGTGACGCCTTCGGATTCATCTACGAGGACTTCCTGTCCAACTTCGCCGCGCAGGAAGGGAAGGGCGGCGGCGAGTACTTCACCCCGTACTCCATCGTCCGGCTCATCGTCGAGATCCTCGAGCCCTTCCAGGGGCGCGTGTTCGACCCTGCCTGCGGGTCGGGCGGCATGTTTGTCCAGTGTGCGAAGTTCGTCGAGCGCCACAACGAGTCGGCCAGCCGTCAACTCTCGATTCTCGGTGTTGAAAAGACCGACGACACCGTCCCGCTGGCCAAGATGAACCTGGCATTGCATGGGTTGTCCGGGGACATCCGGCAGGCCAACAGCTACTACGAGGACCCGCACAGCGCCGTGGGTGCTTTCGACTACGTGATGGCCAACCCGCCCTTCAACGTAGACAAGATCAAGAAGGACCAGCTCGCCGGTGACAGGCGGTTCCCGTTCGGCCTGCCCAGGGCCGATAACGGCAACTTCCTCTGGATCCAGCAGTTCTACGCCGCGCTGTCCCCGACCGGCCGTGCCGGCTTCGTCATGGCGAACTCCGCAGGCGACGCGGGCCACTCTGAGAAGGAGATCCGCAAGCAACTGATCGAGTCCGGCACCGTGGACGTGATGGTCGCGATTAGTTCCAACTTCTTCTATACCGTTACCCTGCCGGTGACATTGTGGTTCCTTGACAAGGCCAAGGTCGGCACCCCGCGCGAGGACACCGTATTGTTCCTCGATGCTCGCCACATCTTCCGGCAGATCGACCGCGCCCACCGTGACTTCACAGCCGATCAGATCGAGTTCCTAGCCAATGTGGTGCGGCTTTACCGTGGCGAGGACGTCGAGACCGTCGACGGCAGCGAAGCGCTGTTGGCCGAGAACTTCCCCGACGGGAAGTATGTCGACGTCGGAGGCCTGTGCAAGATCGCCACCCGCGCCGAGATAGAAGCACAAGGCTGGAGCCTGAACCCCGGCCGCTACACCGGCACTGTTGCAGTCGACGAGCGTGAAGTCGACTTTATAGGCGACCTTACGGCGCTGTACGAGGAGTTCACAAAGCTGAGCGACGAGGCTGACGTGCTGCGATCCAAGGTTGATGCGGCCGTTCAAGGGATCCTCGGCGTATGAATGGTTGGCGCGACACCACCATTGGGGGCCTCGGAAGGGTCGTCACGGGAAGCACACCTCCGTCCAAGCATCCAGATTGGTTCGGGGATGATTTGCCCTTCGTCACTCCAAGTGACATCACCTTTGGTAATCGACGCCCGCGACCTGAGCGCTGGCTCTCCCAGTCAGGCCGTGACGGCCTCAGGACCCGCGTCGTTCCACCCGGATCAGCAGCGTTCGTGTGCATCGGAGCGACGATCGGCAAGGTGTGTCTGGTCGAGACCGAGGCCATTACCAATCAGCAGATCAACACGGTCATTCCAGGCCCACATACCGACAGTCGCTTCTTGTATTCCCTTCTACGTCACCTTGCGCCGACCGTCACTCAAGGGGCGAGCGGGGCCACTACACCGATCATCAATAAGTCGGCGTTCTCGGCGATACCGGTCCGGATTCCCGATCTCGAAACACAGGTGCGGATCGGTGAAGTCCTCGGCGCGCTTGACGACCTGATCGAGAACAACCGGCGGCGGGTGGAGGTGCTGGAGGAGATGGCGCGGGCCATCTACCGTGAGTGGTTCGTGAAGTTCCGCTACCCCGGCTACGAAGATGTCCCGCTCGTCGGCTCCGCACTCGGACCGATCCCGGAGGAGTGGACGGTCAGGCGCCTCGATGAGTTAGCAACGTTTGTGGGTGGAAGTACGAGGACCAAGGCAGCTTACGTTGACGCGGGGTACGTCGCGTTCAGTGCGGCTGGTCCCGATGGATTTGTGCCCGACTACGAAGTCGATGGGCCGGGTGTAGTTTTGTCAGCGGTGGGTGCCAAATGCGGCCGGACCTTTTGGGCCTCTGGCAAATGGTCATCGATCGCGAACACCATAAAGATCCTTCCGAAGGAACCCGAACTGTTTGCAAATTGGTTGCGATTCGCGACGGATGACTCAAGTGTCTGGCCCAAGCGCGGCTCTGCGCAGCCGTTCGTGTCGATTAATGATGCCCGCGGTGTGCTAAGTCGTGTAGCGACCCGAGAGACACACCTTCGATTCGAGGATGCCGTCAAGCCAATGGTCGATCAGGCGGTCGTTCTTGAAGCGGGCGCGCGTGGGCTGGCCGCGCTTCGCGATCTGCTCCTCCCCAAACTGGTAACGGGTCAGATTGACGTTACCTCGCTTGACCTGGATGCGGCTATAGCGGAGCAGGTGGCGTAATGACTCCCACGGGCCCGGAGTACTGGTACGTCGAGAAGCCGAGCATCGAGCTTCTGGCTCAGCTGGGCTGGACCCCGGTGGATGCATTCCAGGAGGTACTAGGCCCTGAGGGCAGTCTCGGTCGTGACTCTCAACGTGACGTTGTCCTCACGCACCGTCTGTGGTCTGCGATGCGCAAGCTCAGCGCGGAGCACGTGCCCGACACCTCGATCGATGAGGCCGTCGAGGTGCTTACCAAGGACCGATCGGCCATGGACCGCGTCCGCGCCAACCATGAGGTACATGACCTGCTCCGCGACGGCTACCGGGCCGAGTGGACCGATGACCGTGGTGAGAAGCAGATCGAGACCCTGCGCTACCTCGACCTGAGGAACTCCTCGAACAATGACTTGCTGGCGGTGCAGCAGATGTGGGTCAAGGGCAACCTGCACAGCCGGCGGCTGGATCTGGCGCTGTTCGTCAACGGGGTACCGCTAGTGCTGATGGAGTTCAAGGAGCCCAACGAGTCGGTCAAGGCGGCCTACGACAACAACTTGACCGACTACCGCGACACCATCCCGCAGCTATTCATCCCTAACTGCTTCGTGTTGCTGTCCAATGGAAGCCAGGCGAAGGTCGGGTCAACTTACGCGCCGTGGGAGTTCTTCAACGACTGGAAGGTCATCGACGCCCACGGCACCCGCGGTGCGGTCGCCCTGGAGACTGCGCTTCGAGGTACCTGCGACCCGTCCGTTCTGCTAGACCTACTAGAGAACTTCGTCGCGTACATGGAGCGGCCCGGTGGCCTGATCAAGGTTCTCGCGCGATCCCACCAGTTCCTCGGAGTCAACGCCGCGATCGAGAACCTGCACCGGGCGCGTGCTGAGCAGGACAAGCGCCTGGGAGTCTTCTGGCATACCCAGGGCTCGGGCAAGTCGCTGTCGATGCTGTGGTTCAGCCAGAAGGTGCTGCGACGGGTGCCGGGCAGGTGGACGTTTGTCATGGTCACCGACCGCACCGAGCTCGACACTCAGCTCCACGGGGAGTTCGCCGACGCCGGGGCGATCTCGCCCGAGGCCAGGGTGCACGCAGACTCCGTGGCGCACCTGCGTGAGCTGCTGGCGGCTGACCACCGGTACGTGTTCACGTTGATCCACAAGTTCCAGCCGTCGAAGGCGTTGGGGGAGCGGCAGATGCCGGTTCTCTCAACCCGTTCGGATGTCATCGTCATCACCGACGAGGCGCACCGAAGCCAGTACGACACACTCGCCCTGAACATGCGCACTGCGCTACCGAACGCCTCGATGATGGGCTTCACCGGCACACCGCTGATTGCCGGTGAGGAGCAGGCCACGCGCGAGCAGTTCGGTGACTACGTCAGCGTCTACAACTTCCGCGACGCGATCGAGGACGGCGCGACGGTCCCGTTGTACTACGAGAACCGCATTCCCGAGCTGCAGCTGGTCAACGAGAATTTCTCCGAGGAACTCAACGAACTCCTCGAGGAGGCCGAGCTCGACGAGGACGCCGAGGGCCAGCTCGCTCGGGCGTTCGGTACGCAATACACGCTGCTGACACGTCCTGAGCGCCTGAAGACGATCGCCAAGGACCTCGTGACCCACTTCGTCGGCCGGGGCTTCACCGGCAAGGCGATGTACGTCGGGCTCGACAAGGCCGCAGCCGTGCGGATGTACAACCTCGTCCGAGAAGCCTGGACCGAGCATCTGGCTGACCTGAAGGCGGAGCATGACGCGTTGCCAGAGCTCGAGCGTCCGTGGCTGGCATCGCGGATCGAGCTCATGGAGACCACCGACATGGCGGTCGTGGTCTCGCAGAGCCAGAACGAGCTGAAGATGCTTGACGAACAGGGCCTCGACATCCGACCGCACCGCGAGCGGATGATCCGCGAGGACCTGGCCGAGAAGTTTAAGGACGCCCAGGACCCGCTGCGGCTCGTGTTCGTCTGCGCGATGTGGATGACCGGCTTCGACGCGCCCAGTGTCTCGACGGTCTACCTCGACCGGCCGATGCGTAATCATACGTTGATGCAGACGATCGCCAGGGCCAACCGGGTCTTCCCGGAGAAGGACAACGGGTTGATCGTCGACTACGTCGGTGTCTTCCGGAACCTGGAGAAGGCGTTGGCGATCTACGGGGCCGCGAACGCCGGCGACTCACCGATCGAAATCATCGACGCCCTCGCCGCCGAGCTGGACGCTGCCGTGGCCGACCTGTTCGCCTTCTGCACCGGCGTCGGAGTCGACCTTGCTGCGATGCGCGACGCCGAAGGATTCGACCACGTCGCCAAGCGCGACGCAGCTGTCGAGGCGCTACTCGTCGACGAGGGCACACGCACCGACTTCCAGCAGAAGGCACGCCAGGTGCGGAAGCTCTTCAAGGCCCTCCTGCCCGACCCCAAGGCTGCTGCGCAGCAACGCAACGTCGCAGCGATCAGGGTGCTCGCCGAGCGCATCGCGGAGGTCACACGGCCGGCCGAGGCGGACCTCGGTTCGGTCACGGATGCGGTGGACGCACTGCTCGACCGCTCCGTAGGTGCCGAGGAATATGTCATCCGAGCCGCTGCCGAGGGGACCAAACCCGATCCGCTCATTGACCTGTCACAGATCGACTTCGAAGGTCTGTCGGCCAAGCTCGCTGGTCGCAAGCGAGCCGAGACGGACCGACTGGCGCAACTGCTACGCCAACAGGCCATCGCCTCGGCGACGCGCAACCCCACCCGGTACGAACTCGTCGAGCGGATCGAGCAGCTGATCGACGACTACAACTCCGGCAGCGTGAACATCGACGAGTACCTGCGGCGCTTGATCGAGCTGTCGCAGAACCTGACCGAGGAGGAAGAACGGTCGGCTCGTGAGGGAATGACCGAGGAAGAGCTAGCGATCTTTGACCTGCTGACCCAGCCCGATCCGGTGCTCACCGACGACGAGCGCGACACGGTGAAGGCCAGCGCAAAGAAGTTGCTGGAACATCTCCATGACAAACTAGTCCAAGACTGGCGACGCAAGGTCGACGTGATGAATGACGTCGATAGCACGATCCGACGAGTCCTGGACCAAGAGCTGCCCGAGACTCCCTACACGCTCGACATCTTCTCCACGAAGGTGCGGCTTGTCTTTGATCATGTCCTCACCGCCTACGGCGACGACGGAGAGAGCGCATACACCCCGCGGATCGACTTCCAGTGGCCCGCGCAGTCGGTGGAGTACGACGGCCCAGACGGGCCTCTTGATGTGGACAAGATCGCCGACGACGTCGTCGCCCGCATCCACGACGACCCGATCTTCGCCGCCCACGTTGCTGCACAGTTGGGTGCTACTGACTCAGCGACTTGAAGTGCGCAAGGGTTTCTGAGAGTGCTGACAACGGCCTCGATGATGCAGCATTTGTTTGCGCGAGCGCGGCAACGAGGAGAGTGCCATGACACGCGACGACGATGATCGAGAGGACGATCTCAAGCCTGCCCAAGAGAGGGAGCGCAACTCGGAGAGCGAGCAAGACCGAGACTCTGCTGCGGACGTCGGGGCGAGGCTTCGACTGCCGCCAAGGTTCGCGCAGTATTTGATGCCCAGCATGGATGCCGCCGTCGCGAAGATGGTCGCGCCCATCCGAGAGCAGATGAAGGCGATGATCCCGGGCACCTCGGTGTACGCGCGGGACATCATGGGGCCGCTGAACCGACGCCTCCAGGAGCAGATGAAGTCGGCGCTGCCTGACTACGACGTGCTGGTCAAGAATGCGCTCGAGCCGTACTGGGCTGACCCCGTTTCGTAGGTCCGGTCGTTATGCGAGTCGTCCTGTTGCCCGCGGTGGCGGGCAGGGAGACTGGTCAGATCATGACGAACAGTAGGAAGCGTCACACTCCGGAGCAGGTCGTCCGCAAGCTCGGGCAGGCCGACAGGATGCTCGCCGACGGGCAGGACGTCGCGGCGGTGTGCCGAGAGCTCGGGGTGTCCGAGCAGACGTACTACCGGTGGCGTAACCAATACGGCGGACTCAAGGCCGACGACGCGAAGCGCCTCAAGGAGCTCGAGAAGCAGAACGCCACGTTGAAGCGGCTGCTCGCCGAAGCGGAGCTGGAGAAAGCCGCGCTCAAGGAGCTGGCTGAGGGAAACTTCTAGGCCAGGGCAGGCGCCGCGCCGCCGTCGCGCACCTGATCAGGACACTGCAGGTGAGTGAACGGATGGCGTGCCGTCTGGTCGGGCTGTCCCGCTCCGCGTACCGACGCCCGCTCAACGCCGACACGACCGCAGACCCGGACCGGGCGCTGCGGGACTGGCTGCGCGCCTGGGCGAAGGACCATCCCCGCTACGGGTACCGACGCGCGTATCACGATGCGCGCGCCGAGGGCTGGGTGGTGAACCACAAGAAGACCCAACGCCTGTGGCGTGACGAAGGGCTCCGGGTCCCGCAGCGGCGGCGACGCAAACGCGTCGGGTCCTCGACCGTCGACGCGCCGACGGCGGACGCGCCGAACGTGGTGTGGGCGGTGGACTTCCAGTTCGACGCCGACGAGCACGGACGGTCGATCAAGATCTGCTCGATCGTCGACGAACACACCCGGGAGTGCATCGGCGGCCTCGTGGAGCGCTCGATTACCGCCGACCGACTCACCGCCCACCTCGAGGACCTCGTCGCCGCCCGGGGCGCCCCGGCGGTGCTCAGGTCGGACAACGGGCCGGAGTTCATCAGCGAGGCGATGGCCGACTGGGCCGGCACCCGCACAGGCCTGTCCTACATCCCTCCGGGCTCGCCGTGGCGCAACGGGTACGTCGAGTCGTTCAACAGCCGGATCCGCGACGAGTGCCTCAACATCAACAGCTTCTACTCGCTACTGCACGCGCAGGTCGTGATCGGCGACTGGAAGGACGAGTACAACCACCACCGCCGGCACTCCTCGCTCGGCTACCTACCCCCAGCCGAGTACGCTCAGCAATGCACCCATCAAATCGAAACCGACGACTCACAGAGCGTCCGGACCGAATGAAGGGGGCGGCCCAGTACAACGAGCGAGTCCAGTCGCAGGTGGCGTCGATCGTGGCGAGCCTACCGACGTTCACGGCTCCGATGATCGACTTCCCGGCGCTGAAGGGCGTCGGAGTCAGCCCAGCGATCGAGCCGATGCTCAAGCAGATCGCGAGCCAGCAGGCCGCGATGCTCGAGGGGCTGCGCGGCTCCCTGAAGCCGCTCTTCGACCTGCAGATGCTGCGCGGGTTCAACCGTGCGCTCCTCCCGCCTAATCTGAGGAGCCACGCAGACGAGATCAAGGCCTATCAAGTGCATGAGTTCCTCGAGCAGGAGGGCATCCCGCTCTACCTGGTGCCTCGCGGCCGCACAGCGCTCCGCCTGCTCCGGGCACAGGACCGCTCGGGCCGTCGGCGGGTGCTGGGTGACTGTTACGAGTCGATCACCGACGACTGCGCTACCGTTCTTGAGCAGGCGAACCGCGACGTAGTCGGCGACGAGCTGAAGTTCGTACTCGACGGGCTCGGCGCGATGCGTTCTGGACACTTCCGCTCGGCCCAGGCGATGTTCACCGTCACGCTCGACACGCTCATCTACCGCTTCTACCCCGACCAGGCCGCCCGACGCCTCATCACGAATCGGAAGAAGGGCGCGGACGTGCCGGCCGCCATCGACGAGATGGGTGTCCACGAGGCGATGGTCTG
Source organism: Aestuariimicrobium sp. p3-SID1156 (assembly GCF_025144225.1). Classification (GTDB taxonomy): domain Bacteria; phylum Actinomycetota; class Actinomycetes; order Propionibacteriales; family Propionibacteriaceae; genus Aestuariimicrobium. The sequence goes on along the minus strand of NZ_JALXXB010000006.1, from coordinate 107,794 downwards.
GCTGCCGATCTGGAACGCCCACGAGCAGTTCTGGAAGCACAAGGGCGACAAGGTGCCGAACTACTACTCGCGCCACGCGAGCGTGCATGGCGTCTCCTCGCGTCAGTTCAGTAAGCGCAACTGCATCCAGGTTCTCATGCTGATCACCAGTCTCATCGGCTACGCCGACCGGCTCATGTCGTCGGCTGGGCGTGCCAGAGCTTGATCATGTCGTCGCCGTCGGAGTAGACGGCTTCGCTGCCTTTGCCCATTGCGCGCTCGACGAGCTCCTCTACCCCTCACACCGCTTCGACAGAGAAATAGGCCCTGACGTGGACCTACGCTCTAGAGAGTGGGGGCGCTCGTGGCTTGGTCGGGGGTCCAGCTCGAGTTCGAGTTTCCTGCCGCGATCTCTTTCGCTCGGTGGTAGAGGGCGCCCGCATATGTGTCGACCGTCCCAACCCGCACGATCAGACAGCGTCTTCGACCGACCGGGATACGCCTGGTTCCAGACGTTGATCGCCTTCCGGCGGTCGACGAAAGTAGTCAGGTCGGCGTGCTGGTAGTGCGCGACCAAAGTGATCGGCAACGCCCTGGGCGTCCCCTCGGGACTGTGCTTGAACCACACCGAGGGGTGGGACTTGCCGTCGTCACCGATGGCAGACTGCGCCGAGACGCCCTTGTCAGTCCACCCAACTGCGAGCCTGTGCTCATGAAGACCCAGGCTCATGATCGCGATCTCAAGGCCCTTCTCGAAGGACAGTCGCGCCGTACGAGAGCCGCGCGGCCCCCTGTAGCTCCGGGGGATGACCACGCAGAGCCGGAGCTGGGAATCATCGAGAGGGTCAATCGCGGCGAACTGGTAGGACACAATCTTCCGCACCATGTGCTCGTCCTCGCCGACCCATACGCGGTCGGCATCCATCAGATCGACAGTCACGAACTCGGTGTCGAAGCCGATGACGATGGAATCCTGATCCGTGGACATCGCGGTCACCGAGGGGTACTGCCCGAAGCCGGCAGCGCCGCGCGCTCCGCGTGCTATTGAACGAGTCAGGACCTCGAACGGGTGTCAACGACGGTCGAAAAGGGGACCGTTTCCGGCGGTTGAAAAGGGAGCCACTGGTTTGTGGTGTCTAGTCTGCCTGTTGCTCGAGGCGGGCGGAAGGCAGGGTGGTCATGGTGGTGTTCCGCAGCCGGTAGGACGCGCCCTTGAGTGTGATGACTTCGGCGTGGTGGACGATGCGGTCGATCATGGCGGAGGCGACGGCCTGGTCTCCGAAGACCTCTCCCCAACGACTGAAGGGCAGGTTGCTGGTCAGGATGATCGAGCTGTTCTCGTAGCGGGAGGCGACCAGTTGGAAGAACAGGTTCGCGGCGTCAGCGTCGAAGGGCAGGTAGCCGACCTCGTCGATGACCAGCAGTTGCAGCCGGGCGAGTTTGCGCAGCTCCGCATCGAGCCGTCCGGTGCGGTGCGCGGCCTGGAGGCGGGTGACCCAACCGGCGGCGGTGTCGAACCCGACACGGATCTGTTGGTGGCAGGCCGCAACGGCCAGAGCGGTCGCGAGGTGGGTCTTGCCGGTGCCGGGTGGTCCGAGCAGCACGACATTGCCGGCTTCGGTCAGGTATCCGCCGACCGCCAGGCGGTGGAGTTGGGCCCGGTCGGCGGCGGGTTGGTGGTCGAAGTTGAACTCCTCCAACGTCTTGACCGCGGGGAAACCCGCCGCGCGCAAGCGTAGTTTCGCGCCGGAAGCCTCCCGGGCGGCGACCTCGGCCTCCAACACAGCCTGCAAGTACTGGGGTGCGGTCCAGGACTGGGCCGCGGCCTGGTCAGCCAGGCGTCGTGCCGATTCGCGGATGCGGGGTGCTTTCATCACCCGGGCCAGGTAGTTGATGCGGGTGAACGTCTCGTCAGCGGCGGTGGGCATCAGGCGACCTGCCCCTCGAAGTCAGCTGTTGCCAGGCCGAAGGCCTGGTCATAGACCGCCAGGTCCCTGACCAGGCCCTCGTCGACCGCTCGCAGCGAGGGTTGCTGGTAGTCGTGACGCAACCGGGCCGCGGTCTCGACATGAGCCGGGTCGGTGACCGTGCGGCCCGATCCCCAGACTCGCTCGTGCCGGGCGACCGGGATGCCTTGGTGGGTGACGATCACCTCGTCCAAGATGACGTGGACCTCGACGAGCCGGTCGATGGCCTGCGGGTCAACGGAGTAGTCATTGCCAGCGGCGCGAACGTAGTAGTCACGACCCAGCCGGATCGTGAACCGCTCACCAACCATCGGTGGTGTTGGCGGCAGAGCCGTCATGGCCGCCAGGTCCGCCGGGAACACCTCTGTGGGGCTCGCATCCAGCGCCCTGACCCTGCGCTGGTTGGCGACCGTGTCGAGCCAGTCGGCGAGTTGGGCGTTGAAGTCCTGCGGGCTGGTGAAGCTGCGGCCGGGCAAGAAGGACGTCTCCAGGTACTGGTTGGCCCGCTCAACGACCCCTTTGGTTTCGGGGTCATACGGCTTGGCCTGGACGAGTTTCGTGCCCAGCATGCCGCAAAAGCCACTGACCCCCTCAGCGAGCCGGCCACGGCGCCCGATCCCGGCCTCGTTGTCCCACAACAGCCGCTTCGGGATACCGCCGAAACGCTGCAACAGCAACCACATCCCCGCCAACAGGTCCCCGGTGCGACGGCTGGGGATCATCACCGCCTCGATCCGGCGGGAATGCGCCGCGACCATCACCAACACCGGCATACGGCCCCGCAGCCGGGAATCCACGCCGACGTCCACCGATGGGAACCACAAGTCGCACTGGACCTGCTCACCGGGCCGGTGGACCAGCCGATCCGCCGGATCAACCCGGCGAACCCGACGACGGGCCTCCGCGACGTTCTCACGGAACCAGGTGATCGACCCCTCCCAACCGACCCGCTCGGCCAGCACCGTCGCCGGCATGTCCGGGAACTCTTCCAGCAACGCCTGCACTGCTGGTTCAACCCGGGCCCAGGCTGACTCGACCGGCGGCCTGGTCTTGTAGGCCGGTGGGCCATCCGAGGCCAACGCCTTCGCGACCATCTTGCGAGCCACCCCCAACCGCTTCGCGATCGCCCTACCCGACAAGCCCTCACTGGCATGCAGATACCGAATCTCGGCCCACACATCCACGCTGATCATCCCTCCATCGTGATCGCGTGGCTCCCTTTTCGACCGTCGCTACTGGCTCCCTTTTCGACCGTCGTCGACACCGGGTGCTTCCGCGACGTCGCCGAGTCCGCCACCACTGTCCGAGACCAGCCCGCCGCATCGACCGGGTCGCGAGCATCGGCGGCGGCGGCGTCATGGGGCTGCTCCCCATACGGCGGTGCCGCCATTGCCGTTCTACCAGGGGTTTCAGTGGTGTCGCGCGTGAAGAAGAGGTCTTTCGTGCACGCGAGCCCGGCGCTCATGCCGCACCGCCGAAGATCGCGCTGAGGCGGCGGACCTGGGCGTCGCTCAGCGGGGGAGCGGAGGCGGCGAGCCGCTCTGCGGCGGCTTCGATCTCCTCGAAGGTTGCAGGCCTGACGGCGACCGCGAGAGCGTCGAGGTCGGTTCGCAGCATTTTGATGCGGGAACCGATCTTGACGGCGGGCAGTCGACCGTCAGCGATCCACTTCCGGAGGGTCTGATACGCGCCGTAGCCGAGCGAGACGGCTTCCTGGAGCGTGATGTAGTGAGTGAGATCGGACGAAGGAGGCGGGGAGTACCCCATGACAACTCCAGACAGCTTGAACTGTCCGGAGACGGGGGAATAGTTGTCCGGCTACTTTCCCGGTCGCCGTGCGCGATGCTCCACTGGGCCCTGTCGGGCCTCCGTGCCTTACGGGAGAAGTCGCTCCCTGCCGGGTCGTCTGTATCTCAATCTCGACGTGGTTCCCGGCGCTACCCGGTGCTGACTATGCGCTGCTCACCACAGCCCACGTGGGGTCATCCCTCTCCAACCACCTTGCGGTCGCGGTGATTAAATACTTGACGCGATCCTATCCGGTCGGTCAAGTGGTGGCAAGTTCGCCTCTCAGCGCTTCGAGCCTATCGCCGGGTGGGATGCGGGGGTCGTCGAGCACCTCCGCGGGGCCCACCTGGCGCAGTTTCCGCAACGCGACTCGGTGGATCCTCGGATGGATCGAGCGCACGCGCTCGCGACGCCGCAGCCGTTCGGTGTCCTTGTTGCCGAACGATCTGACGACGACACCAGTCTCTGACAAAGTCCGTCATTGACGCTGTACGTCAAACCGGAACTCCACCGCATTGCGCGACAGTTAGGCGTCACAGATCGATAACCACCAGACCTGGCTCACGCCACCACAGATGCCCGGTCGCAGCTGACTGACGTTGCTTCGCCAGCGCCCGTTCCCCCACTCTGCGCAGAGTCTCGTCATAGGCCGACGCTTCGAATGTGAATTCCATCGGTGATTCAACGGAGGCGTAGGACTCGCTGAGGTCGTCCTCCCATCCGAACTGGCTCCAGTGCACCAACTGCCCACCACGTTCGATGTTGACGGTGAGCGCGCCGCAACCAAGGTCGCCACACTCGCGGCATACGTACAGCTCCGCCCGGCCAGCAGGAAGGCCAGTCTGTAGACCGAGCGACAAGGACGCCAGCCAACCCACCCCAGGCTCCAGAGCCCATCCGCGGTGCAACGGAGTGGAAGTCCACCCCAGTGATTCTTCACCGATCGAGGCGCGCAGTGATGAGCCGTTCACGGCAATGTCGAGGTACTCAGGGCGCAGCCCATTCCCGTCCATCGACAGCGTCGACGCGACGAAGCTCAGAAGGTCCACGAGACAACGATAGGCATCTGAAATGCCTAGCCGACTAATTGTTGAAGCGGAACTCCACCGCATTACGTCACGGATAGGCCTCTCCGTCGCGTATCGAGAGCATAAGATGGGGGAGCATGTGCGCCACCAATCTGTGGGCGATCAACGCCGCAGCCTTCACTTCGGAGTTCCAGCGATTCACTGAGGACAGGCTGGGCATGCCGCCCGTGCAGACCACCATGCGCATAGCCTCCCCTCGAGTCCGAGGCTCGTCCGTGGTGTTCACTCTGACCAGCCGGATGTGTGACTGCGACAGTCTCATCGGGCGTCGCAACGACGCGCCGGTCCACGGTGAGATCGAAGCCGACGCGTGGCTCGGGTGGTTGCGTGACATGCCGGACCACGTCGCGAACGTATCGCGTGTCGCTGTGCTCCGAGCCTGGAGCCCCGAGGACGACGATGTGGTGCCCTCCCGAGCTCGAGGCATCGGCATCGGAGAACTCAGCGAGAGCGTGCTGCGCGACGTTCGCGACGACACTCTGCTGACGATCGACTACCCGCGGGTGGTCTGAATGTAAACTGCCCGGAGCTCCCGCTACACGTTGAATCGGAACTCCACCGCGTTATGGACACTGCTTCCGTTTAGAGCACTCGATCGAGCGGCACAGCACAGCATCAGAATCAACGTCCAGTGGCGGATCTGCTTCGTGTAGACGGATGCCGGACCGGAGGAGGCGGAGATCGTTGACTACCACTGACAGGATCGAGCCGATCCACCCAGGTGAGGTCCTCATGGAGGACTTCATCGTGGGCTTCGGCATCACCCAGAACAAGCTTGCCGTGTCGATCGGCGTCCCGCCGCGGCGGATCAACGAGATCGTGCGCGGGAAGCGGGGGATCACCCCAGACACGGCGCTGCGTTTCGCGAAGCACTTCGGCGGCTCAGCCGAGCTCTGGATCAACCTGCAGGGCCATTACGAGCTTGACCGCGCAAAGGACGCCGCGGGTCAGCAGATCAATGCGATCACGCCGTTGCAGGTCGCATGACCGACTGTGTGGTGCAACGTCCAGGAGGCGTCTCCATCGCAGTCACCGACCTCGGTGGCGACGGTCCCGTTGTCGTGCTGCTCCATGGCCTCGCCGGGAGCTCGCGGGAGCTGTTGACCACGGCGCATGCGTTGCGGGGCTATCGGGTGCTTCTCGTTGACCAACGTGGGCACGGCGCGAGCACGCGGCTTCCCGACGATCTGTCGCGCGATGCCTTCGTCGGCGACGTCGTGACGACCATGGAGGAGCTCATGCCTGGGCGGCGCGCCACGCTCGTCGGGCACTCAATGGGGGCCCACACCGCGTTTCTCACGGCAGCGGCCCGTCCGGACTTGATCGAAGGGCTCGTGATGTTGGAAGGCCACGTGGCAGGGAACGCCGATCCGGGCGAGGCTCGCGGGCTCGGCAGATACTTCGCGTCATGGCCGGTGCCGTTCGCGAACGAGACCGCGGCTCGAGAGTTTCTCGGCCCGGAAGCGATCGTCGACGCCTGGGTGGCAGACCTGGAGTCGACGGATGATGGCCTCTTCCCGCGCTTCGACGCCGCAGTCATGCAGCGCACGATCGAGGCCGTGCACGTACCACGCTGGGATGAGTGGGAGGCTCTTCAGGTGCCGACGCTGGCGGTTTTCGCGAAGCACGGGATGTTCGGCGACGCCGACAAAGACGAGCTGATTCGGCGCAGGCCCGAGACGCGCAGGGATGATCTCGACGGCGGAAGTCACGACGCCCACCTCGATGCCTTCGACGAGTGGATCCGCGTGCTCCGGTGCTGGCTGCTCTGCGAACAGAGCGGTGCGTCACGTGCCAGCGACCGGTGAGGTGCTCCGTGCCGGAACTCGATCGAGTTCCGCTTCACCATGTAGCCGCGAGTTCACGTCTGGTTCTCAGCAGAGGACCCATGAATCGAGACGGCAGTCCTGTCGCATGGCCGTCGTAGAGAGGCCCGCTCCCGGGACTGACCGGAGGGCCGGTGAGCCCTCACGAGCGCAACTCCGGTCAGCGCAGTCCAGAGCGTCAGCGAGTCGAAGGAGAGCCGCTCGGCACCGCCGAGGCCGATCCAAGGCATCTCTTACCCTTCCAGTGCCCCCACGAACACGATGAAGCTCACGACGGAGAGGATCACGACCGCGGCCGTGATCTTCCGGAATCTGCCGGGCCCGGCGGCGACGGCGATGAGCGCCATGGCGATCCACTGCGCGGCGGCTTGCATCAGGGCGAAGCCGTCGTGGGCTGCGGGCGATACGTCCCAGGGGAGAAGGCCGACGCCGATGACCGAGGCTCCGGCGATCGCCATCAGGATGGTTCCGGTTTGGCCGGCGAGCCGAGCCCAGTATCCATGCAGGAGAACCGCGCCGAGCAGGATCAGAGCCCCGGAGGCAACCATGCCGATGTTGAAGACCGCGTGTTCCGGCGAGCAGACCTGACGTATCTGTCGACCGAGTTCGGAGTACTCCCCACAGGTGGTCACACCGAGGTCGCTGATGGTGTTGCGAGAGAGCGAGTAGCGATTCGGCCAGCCCAGCGCCACGAACAATTGAATCGGGATCACCAGTGCGCTGAGCACCCAGGCCATCGCGCCGACGCGATATCGCTTCATACGGGTCTCCTTTAGAATACGTTCGTATGGTGGATGCTACAGGCGATCGTCGCCGTGTTCGACGCACGCAGGCGGTCGGCGCCCAGCTCGTCGTGGAGGCGGCGGTGCGCGTCCTCGTGCGGGATGGCTTGGATGGGTTGTCGGTGCGCAAGGTGGCGTCGGAGGCCGGGCTCTCCATCGGCGCGGTTCAGCATCATTACGCGACGAAGAATGCTCTGCTCGTCGCGTCGTCTGAGCACGTCGCCGAACAGTTCACGGCACGCGCTGATGCCCTCGCCCGCCGAGCTCTCGCCGAGGACGGAGCGTTCGCGGCATTCGTCGCCTTCTGCGAGCTCCTGGCGAACTCGTCGCCGGCACCGGAAGGAACCGGGGACGATACGACGGCGTCCATCGTCTGGCTCTGGTACGCGGCGAAGGCGACCCGTCCCGGGCCCGTGGCCGATGCCTTCGCCGCGGCCTGGTCCCGAACCGAGGAGCATCTCGCGGTTGTCATCGCAGATCTGTACCCCGCGCTCGATCCGGCAGACGAGGCGGCTCATCTCCTCGCTGTTCTCGACGGCATCGCCGTCGCGCGGGCCGCTGAACCTCAGCGGATGCCGCTCGCACGGGCACGGATGCTGGTGCGGCGGCATGTGGACTGCCTGTCGCGGCGATGATCCACGGCGTTGTCCGGACGCCCAGCTCAGCGCTCCGACCCAGCGGGAGATCGCGAAGGCCTCATTGACCAGGTGCGCGGTTCTGCAGTGCCATGGACGTTCCGACAATGGCCAGGACCAGACCCGGTGTGACCGCCACCACCCGGCGTGCAAGAATCCTCGACGTGATGAGCGTCTTCCTCGCTGCCGTGGCAGCCCTGCTCCCCATCACCAACCCCGTCGGCGCTCTGGCCGCCTTCGCCGGTCTCACCGCCAACCAGCCCAAGGACCACCTGCGCAGCCAGGCCATCCGGACCGGCGTCTACGTCTTCTTGATCCTGGCGGTCTTCTCCCTGGTCCCGGGGCCGGCGATCAGGGGCAGCGCCATCGGGGAGAACGAGATGTCCTGGCAATCGGTGTCGTGATCGCCCTCCAGGCGCGCTTCCTCGGGGCACTCGGTGGGGCCAACCGCTCGACCAGCGGCGTCCAGCGGAGCATCAGGCCGAGATCCACCACCGCCACTCCACAGGGTCCCAACCACTGCACCGCACCGACGCCGACGAGGGCGAGGCAGGATGGACGGGTGCATCCCGTCCTCGAGCTGCAGCGCGCGAGCTGCCACCTTCCAGGACGACGGCCAGACGGGCGTTGTCGGCGGCATGGCGCTGGAGGCCTTCGGCATCAGCTTGCCCTCATTGGACATCGCCGGTGGTCTGGTCGTCGCCCACGCTGGCTTCGGGATGCTGGTCGACCGTCGACGGGGTCTACGGGTCCTCGGCCGGCGCCTTGAACGGCGCCTGGCTGGTCTGCCAGAGGGTGCGCGACAACATCCACGGCTGGTGGGCGCCCGAAACCATGGGGGCCATCATCCGGCCTCGCAATGCCCTGCGCCGGCGGCCCGTCGTGAATGGCGACGCGCTGGTCAACGAGGTCTACGAAACCCTCACCCCGATGGGTTATGACGAGATTCTGGCCAGCGATGTCGAGTACCACCCCACCGGCACTGACGCCGACACCGGTGCCTCCACCGACCTGGCGCCCTTCATCCACGACAAGCGGACGCTGCAGCTCGCGCTCAAGGCGACCACCCGCCTTCCGGTCCTGTCCGGCCCACCGGTCGAGCTGGGCGGGCGCAGGTTCATCGACGGCGGCCTGGCTGAGGGCGTCCCGGTGGCGATGGCCCTCGCGCAGGGCGCCACCCACCTTCTGGTGCTGCGCACCCGCGCGGCCCAACTCGCACCGATCAGGACGCATCCGCTCAAGCAGCGCGCAGTCTCACGCTGGCTCGCCCGTCACGCGGCCGGCGCGTCAGAGACCTGGATCTCCCGCAACCAGACCAAGCTTGAGCTGGAGCAGATGATGGCCAGCGCCCCGAACATCCTGCAGGTCCATCCACCTGCGGACGCTCCCTCGATCTCGGTGGTCGGGCAGTCGGCGGAGGTGCAGGAGCGGGCGGTGCGGATGGGGGAGGTCGCGATGCGCGAGGCACTCCAGGGCGCCGGAACCAGTGCGGCGGACTGAGCTCTCAGGCGCCCAGCACGTGCGGTGAACGCTCCTGCGGCGGCACCGGCGGTGGGGGAGTGCCTTCCCCGAAGGGGCTGCCGCCGAGCTTCCCGCGACCATGGTCGGACAGCCATCCGGACAGGTCGGGCCCCTGCGGCACGATCGAGTGCGGGTTCAGGTCGGTGTGGACGATGTAGTAGTGCTCCTTGATCTGCACGAAGTCGATGGTGTCCCCGAAACCCGGGGTCTGGTACAGGTCGCGGGCATACCCCCACAGGTTGGGCATCTCGATCAGCTTCTGCCGGTTGCACTTGAAGTGCCCGTGGTAGACGGGATCGAAGCGCACCAGCGTGGTGAACAGGCGCACGTCGGCCTCAGTGATGGAGTCGCCCATCAGGTATCGGCGGTCCGCGAGGCGTTCCTCCAGCCAGTCCAGCGCGGTCCACAGCCGCTCGTAACCCTCGTTGTAGGCCTCCTGCGTGCCCGCGAAGCCGCAGCGGTAGACGCCATTGTTGACCTCGGTGTACACGCGCTGCATGACCTGGTCCATCTCCTCGCGGAGCGCTTCCGGGTACAGGTCCGGCCCCCCCTCGCGGTGGAACTGGGTCCACTCGGTGGAGAAGTCCAGTGTCATCTGGGCGAAGTCGTTGGTGACCACCTCGCCACTGGAGACCTCGACGATCGCGGGCACGGTGATACCGCGCGGGTAGCCGGGGAAGCGCTTGTCATAGGCCTCCTTGAGCCAGTGGATCCCCAGCACCGGATCCTTGCCATCGGGGTCCAGGTCGAAGGTCCAGGACTTCGCGTCGTGGACAGGCCCGGGCATGCCCACACTGAGGGCACCCTCGAGACCCAGCAACCGCCGCACGATCAGCGTCCGGTTGGCCCAGGGGCAGGCTCTAGCCGCGACCAGCCGGTACCGCCCGGCCTCGACCGGCCACTGGCCCTCGCCACGGGGCTCGCGCACGATCCGGTCGCTGATGTAGCGCTGGTCACGGGTGAAGGCCTTGCCCTTGGACGAGTAGACCCCGCCCTTGCCCTGTTCGTCGTCGCCAGAGTCGTTCATCACTCAACCAGTCTCACTCTTTCGTGACGACCGCGCTGGAGAACGGACGTATCCTCAGAGCATGAGGGTGTGGCGGGTCCTGGGGGCGATCGCGATGGTCGCGCTGGGCGCGATGATGGTCCACATGGGCGAGAGTGATGACTCACCCGGCTTGGGTGGGATCGGCATCTTCATCGCCCTGGGCGGGGTGTGGCTGCTGGTCAGGCCGCTGTTGCGCGGTCGCTGATCCATTCCTGTCGTGGCAGGCTGCCATCATGGACGCGTGAGTTCCGCCGACACTCGACTTCCCGGCCATACCGCGGTTCTGCTGCCGCTGTCGCGTTGGCTGTCGTGGGGGCTGACCTCGTTGTTGGTGGCCCTGGTGGTGTTCGCAGTCCTCGTGATGCCCGCAGGAACCTCGACTTCCGCCAGGCTGGGGGCGGCCCTCGCCGGGGCAGGGATCCTGGCTGCCTTCGCCGTCGGCCTGGTCAGCCGTCGGTGGCCATGGCTCTGGTTGGGTGCCCTCCTGGTCTGTTGGGTGGCGATGGTGATGCTGAGCCCACAGGCGGTCTTCATCGCCTTCCCGTTGTTCTTCCTGGAACTGCATGTGCTGGGACGCGTCGGTGGGCTGCTGGCGGTGATCGGCACCTGGGCCGTCTCGGTGAGCATGTTCGTCACCGGGGGCACCTTCAACCTGGGCGCCGTTCTGGGGCCCTGGCTCGGAGCGGTGGTGGCGGTGGTGACGGTCTGGAGCTTCGAGGGCGTGCAACGGGAATCCGAACGCCGACGCGTCCTGCTGGAGGAACTGGAACGCACCCGCGCCGAACTGCTCACCTCCGAACGGCACGCCGGCCAGCTTGAGGAACGCGAGCGCCTCGCCGCCGAGATCCACGACACCCTGGCGCAGGGCTTCACCGGCATCCAGCTTCTGCTGGGCAGTGCTGAACGGCTGCTCGATCGAGACCCCGCGCAGGCAGCAACCCTCGTGCACCAGGCTCGCCAGACCGCTGCACAAAACCTGCAGGACGCCCGCAACCTCGTCGCGGCGATGGCCCCGGTGGAACTCGAGCAGAGCACGCTCACCGACGCTTTGGGCCGCCTGGCGAACGCCACCCGAGCCCGTACCGGCGTGGACACCGAACTGCTGGTGCAGGATCTCCGGCGACCGCTCTCGGTGGAGGATCAGGCGGTCCTGCTGCGGGTGGCCCAATCGGCCATCGCCAATGTGGCCCAGCACTCTCGGGCGAAGCATGCCACCCTGCGCCTGTCCCAGGATGACAGCGACACCAGCCTCACGATCAGTGATGACGGCATCGGCTTCGATACTGCCACGGCCGGGGCCGAGGGCAGTGGCAGCTTCGGCCTCGGGCTGATGCGGCGCCGCCTGCAGAAGGCGGGCGGTCGTCTGGAGCTGGAGTCCGACGGCTCGGGCAGCGTCGTCCGTGCGATCCTGCCCGGACGCTGAACTGTCAACCGGATGATGGACGCGCGCGACGCGTGATCGCGGCGTCCAGAATCTACCCTTTCAGCATGCCCGCAACCTCCACTTCGACCCGCGCGGGCGCCCCGTCAGCCATCGCACGATTCCTGACCGGACGCCGCAGTGCCTGGGTTGTCCTCCTGATATTCCTGCTCGCCGCCGGTGGTGCGACTGCTGCCCTGCGTACCGTCGACACCGCTCCCCGCGGCACCAACCTGCCTGCCACCGCCGAGTCCAAGCTGGTGGCCGACACCCTCAAGACCTTCCCCGGCTCCGAGCGACAGCCTGTCCTGGTGGTCGCCAGCCGCGGTGACCAGGGCGCCCTGGGACGGGACGCCACGGGCGCCTTCTCCGGGCTGGCCGCGGAACTCGGCGGCGGCAAGCCTGTCATCATCCCCAGCGAGGACGGCAAGGCCGTGCTGGCCCTGGTGCCCCTCCCGGCGAGCGACAGCAGCAGTGACAACCTGGAACAGGTCCTGGACGTGCGCGAGAAGATCGCCCGGGCCGCGAAGGACAACCCCGCTCTGGAGGGCCTGAACCTCCAGGTCACCGGTGGCCCGGCCTTCGGTGGCGACATCGCCAACAGCTTCTCCGGCGCGAACGTGACCCTGCTCGTCGTGACTATCAGCATCGTGGCCGTGCTGTTGCTGATCACCTACCGCTCGCCGCTGCTGTGGCTGTTGCCGCTGCTCGTGGTCGGTACCGCCGACCAGACCGCCACCAACCTGTCGAACTGGCTGTCCCTCAAGACCGGTTGGCATGCCGAGGGTGGCATCGTCAGCGTGCTCGTCTTCGGCGCGGGCGCCAACTACGCCCTCCTCATGATCAGCCGGTATCGCGAGGAACTGCAACGTACGGAGGACCACCGCCTGGCGATGCAGCGTGCCTGGGTGGGTACCCGTGGGGCAATCATCGCCAGCAACCTCACCGTCGTGCTCGGTCTGATGACCCTGCTCTTCGCCGCCCTCCCGGACACCCGTGGGCTCGGCCTCTCCTCGGGCGCCGGCCTGCTGCTGGCGCTGCTGAGCGTACTGCTGGTGCTGCCGGCGATCCTGTCGATCGTGGGGCGCGGTATCTTCTGGCCCTTCGTCCCGCGCCCGGGTCAGGTCTCCCAGAAGCAGGGGCTGTGGGGACGCCTGGCCGAGTCGGTCGCCGCCCACCCCATCCGCGCCCTGGTGGCGGGGCTGGCAGTGCTCGGAGTCTTCGCCACCGGTCTGATCGGCACCCGGGTCGGCCTGGACCAGGCCGAGCAGTTCCGCGTCGAGGCTGAGTCCATCGACGGCCTGCAGACCGTGGCGGCGCACTACCCGGCCGGGTTCACCGCCCCGATCAACGTCATCGCGAAGCAGGCCCAGGCTGCCGACGTCACCAGCGTCCTCAAGGAAACCCCCGGTGTCACCAGCGTCCAGCCCACCGGCTCCCACGACGGGTGGGTCCGCCTTCAGCTGATCGGCAAGGACGCCCCCGGGACCGACGAGGCGCTCGACACCGTGCGCACCTTGCGAGACCGCGTCCACGCCGTGGACGGTGCTGAGGCGAAGGTGGGCGGCAGTATTGCCGAGGACCTCGACAAGCGCGAGGCCCAACGCCACGATGTCCTGCTGACCATCCCGCTCGTGCTGAGCGTGAGCCTGCTGGTACTCATCGCCCTGACCCGCTCCCTGGTGGCACCCTTCCTGCTGCTGGCCATCAACGTGACCAGTGCGGCCGCCGCCATCGGTGCTGGCAGCGTGGTCAGTCGCTGGGTCATGGACAGCCCCGCCCTGGCCAACGAGGTACCCCTGTTCGCCTTCATCTTCCTGGTGGCGCTGGGCATCGACTACACGATCTTCCTGGTCGAACGAGCCCGCCATGAGGCAATCGAGCACGGCACTCGACGCGGCATGGTCGAGGCCGTCCGACACACCGGAGCCGTGATCACTTCCGCCGGCATCGTGCTGGCCGCGGTCTTCGCAGCCCTGGGCGTGCTGCCTCTTGTCGTCATGGGCCAGCTCGGCATCATTGTCTGCCTCGGTGTGCTGGTGGATACCTTGTTGGTGCGAACGGTCATCGTCCCAGCGGTCTTCGAGCTGGTCGGGGACAGGATCTGGTGGCCCGGCCGCCCGCAGGCTGCCGGGGCCCCTGAAGGCGGGAGGAGCTGAGCCAATGTCAGCGGCACGGGTCGTACTGGTCGACGACCATCCGGTGGTCAGGCAGGGTCTGGTGGCAATGCTCTCCTGGTCCGAGGAGATTGACGTCGTCGGCGCGGTCGCGTCTGCTCAGGAAGCCCTGGACCTGGTCGCCACCGAGCGTCCGGACGTTGTCGTCACCGACCTGCGTCTGGGCGACCCGCGCCGCGACGGGGTCTGGCTGGCCGCCCAACTGGGCGGCGCGGAGGACCCGGCCGTGTTGATCCTGACCACTTATGACCAGGATCGAGACATCGTGCGCGCGGTCGAGGCGGGCGCGGTTGGTTATCTGCTGAAGGACGCCGAGCCGGAGGCGATCATCAATGCCGTGCAGGCGGCTGCCGCCGGGCACGACCTGGTGGACGCCGACCTGACCGCACGCGTGGTCGACACCCTGCGCCAACCACGGCCGGAGCTGAGCGAGCGGGAGACCGATGTGCTGCGCGAGGTCGCCCAGGGCGCGTCGAATCGGGAGATCGCCCGACGCCTGTTCGTCACCGAGGCCACCGTCAAGACCCATCTGGTCAGGGCATTCGCCAAGCTGGGCGTGGACTCCCGCACGGCGGCAGTCGCACGAGCCCACGACCTGGGGCTGCTCGACCTGTCCTAGTCCCCGAGGGGCTCGTCGTCAGCCGTGGAGGTGTTCTCGCGCTCGGCCTGCTGGCGTCCTCGGCTCTCGGCGCGGCGGATGAGGGTCAGCACCTGCGGCCGGGTGAAGGTGATGGGCTCGTTGGTGTGTCGAGGCAGGCGCCAGTCGAAAACCTCCGCCGCAGAGACGAGCGCGACGCTCAGGACTGTCGCAATCAGCATCAACCAGGAGGCGTCCAGCCCAGCCCAGTAGCCGACCAGCACCGCCAGCCCCGAGACGACTGCAGGAGTTGCGTAGAGCTTGTTGCCGCCGAAGACGGAGGGGACCCGTCCCACGGCGATGTCGCGGATCATGCCGCCGCCGATTGCCGTGATCAGGCCCATCATCAGGGCCGCCAGTGGGTTCAGCCCACCTGCCAGCCCTTTCACCGTTCCGGTGGCCGTCCACAGGCCCAGCACGAGACCGTCGGCGACCGGGAACAGCATCCGCCACAGGCGTCCGTCGAAGTGGAGCACCCAGGCCACCACAGCCCCGATGAGCGCCATGATCAGGTACCACCTGTCAGTGATCGCCACCGGTCGACCCATCATCAGCATCAGGTCGCGGAGGATGCCACCACCCAGGGCGGAGATGACCGCCAGGATGCAGAATCCGACCGGGTCGAAATGCTGGCGCCGCGCCAACGTGCCGCCGAGGAACCCGTTGAGGAACACCCCGATCAGGTCCAGGACTCGGAACACCAGCGCAACTTCGGCAAGCACGACCGACATTCCATCATGTCGGCGTCTTCGCCTCGCTGTCGGCCTCGCCGCCTGTGCGCCCTGGGGCAGCGTGCCACTAGCCTGTGGCCATGCTGGACCACCGTCATGTCAGGCAACACGACGCGACTCACCGCGGCGATCGCCGAGTCGACCTGGGAGGTCGCCGGGCGTGCCGGTGGCCTGATGGCGCTCTTCCTGCTCGGTGTGATGATCGGGGCTGCCGCCCGCAGGCTGGCCGAGCCGCACGCCGGTGAGCAGCGGGCCCGCGAGGTGGTCCTGGGACTGGTGTGCGCCATGGCAATCCTGAGCTCGTTGGGAGTGTGGATGGGCAACCAGCGGTTGGCAGTGCTCTTCCTCAGCGTCACGATCGGGGCCATGAACAGCGTCTTCGAACGTCACGGCGAGGTGGCGATCAGCATCACCTACATGACCGGAACGCTGGTGAAGATGGCCCAGCGCTTCGTGGACGGCTACTTCTTCGGTGGCCCGCGACGCATCTGGCTGCAGTACTTGGCCATGTGGGCGAGCCTGAGCAGCGGCGCGCTCATCGGTGGTCTGGCCTACCGGGCGATGGGGTTGCGGGCGGTCTGGCTGGCGACCGGATTGCTGCTGGCCGGCTCGATGGTGCTGGTGGCCCGCCGCCACCGGGCACGGGTGGAGGCACGCCGCTAGCATTCTTCCATGGCCAAGAAGCCCCGCATCACTGTCCTGCAGCCCGAGTCCGATGTCCCCCTCGACCGCTTCGAGGAGTGGCTGGCTCGCGACGTCCGACTGTCGGTGATCGACCTGCAGTCCAAGGACGTTCCGAACCTCGATGCCATCGGTGACGGTCTGGTGGTGCTCGGGGGTCGGACGAGTGCCCATGCCGAACTGCCCTGGATGGGCAAGGTCAAGGACCTGATGGCCGACCTGCACGCCATCGACATCCCAATCCTGGGGATCTGCCTGGGTCACCAGTTGCTCGCCGAGGCTCTTGGGGGACGCGTGAACGTGGGCGATCCGCGGGGTCTCGAAGAGGGTGCCCTCGAGCTGCACTGGGCTCCGGCTGCCGCCCATGACCCGGTGGTGGGCGGGGCCGTGCTGGCCGGGGGACCGGTGCCGATGTCCCACTACGACAACGTGGTGCAGCTGCCCGAGGGCGCCACCGAACTCGCGCGCACCGCCACCTACGAGAACGCCGCCTTCCGGCTGGGCAGCGCCTGGGGAGTCCAGTTCCACCCGGAGGCATCCCCGGAGCTGATGCAGCACTGGTGGAAGCGTGCCGGGCACAAGGGAACCACCATGCTCGACCGGATGACTGCCGCTGATCGCAGGGTCGAGCCGACCTGCCGCGCCATTGCCGAGGGCTTCACTGCCGTGGTCAACGGGGACGCCTGAGCTGCCCGCTGGCACACAGCACAACGCCCGCCGAGCGATCTGCTCGGCGGGCGTTGCAGTTGGTATGGATTCGTCCCGTGATCAGGAGGAGAAGCCGGCCAGGGTGGCGGCGATCCAGACCAGGGTGGTGGTCAGCCAGATGGAGCTGGCCGGGGGGTCAATGTGGGTCGTGCCGCGGTTGTACCAGAGGTTGGCGAACAGCTGGCCGAACATGGCGCCGACCCAACCGGCGAGAGCACCGATCAGTATGGCCCCGACAGCAGCGAGCCAGGCGTTGCTGTCCATAGTGCCCAGGTTGGCGTAGTACTTGAAGCCCTGGTCACCGGCTCCGCGCAGGATCGGGAAGAACAGGACGGAAGCCAGACCGGCCACCACCGTGACGTGGTGCTGGACAGGCATGTCCCACCCAATGATCAGGAACAGGATGATGATGGCCGAGATGCCGAAGGCGAAGGTCGGCGCGTTGCCCGCCATGGCAGGGAAGTGGATGGCCAGCATCAGGGCAACGCCGGCAGCGGCGAGGCCGAAGAAGATACCGATGGCGCTGAACTGGGCCGGGGTCTCCTGGTAGGGGAGCCACCTGTAGTCGTCGCTGGCGTCCCACTTGCCCATGAAGCCACCGCGCTCCTTCGGGGCGGTGCGCAGGCGCTCGGTGTTGAACAGCGAGGCCTTCCCCTCAGCGGTGTTGCCGAAGAGGAGGCGTGCGATGATCGCGGAAAGGAGCACGGTCAAGGCGACCGAGTCGGTGTGGGCGCCGAACCAGGGCAGCTTGGAGATGCCGATCTGGATCAGGTAGCCCAGGACACCGAAGGCGGAGCCGATGAGCAGCACGTCGGGGCGGCCCAGGCCGGCCAGCGGGCTGGTCGCGTCCTTGCCGGACTCGATGTAGCGCTTGTTCGCCGCGTAGGCAGCCGCAGCGGCGCCAGCGGCAAAGGTGATGTGCGGGCCCATGAAGGGACCGAACGCGATGTAGTTGAAGGCGACGCCCGGGTCGATGCCCATAACGGCGTCCAGGCCAGTGGTGGTGATGCCCCAGGCGAAGAGCACACAAAAGCCGGTCAGGGCGAAGGCGAAGTTGGCGCCGATCGCCGCGCCAACGAATCCGCCTGCGGCTGCAGCGAGCAGACCCAGCAGGAAGATGCCAAGAGAAGCAGTGAACATCCTTGTTCCCATTCGAGACGGAGCGCCGAAGCGCCGCGATGGAATCAAATCCGGTGGCATGTCCGGACTTGGCGAGGGAGGAACCCTCAGTGCAGGAACCTAACACGGTGTCCATGGAGAAGACGAGAGGTGGGGGCGGACGAATCCCGCGTGTCTAGGGCTTTCACCGGGGTTGTGCACAAACGTGGGGCGACTCGGCCCGACCGGCGCACAAGCGTGCGCGGCCTCGGAGCCACACTCAGGCGCCCAGATCCGGCCCTTCGCCGAACCAGCATCCGGGCTCCTCACGCAGTGCCCAGTCGATGCGCTCGACGAACTCCGGACGCATGGGCGGCAGCGCGTCCACCGGCCACCACCGAGCATCGGTGGACTCATCGTCGCCGACTTCGGGGTCACCGCCGAGCCAGGTCATCGTGAAGGTGTGGTTCACATAGGAGCAGATGTCTCCATTGGGATAGGTGATCTCCGGGTAGGTCTTGATCCACACGCAGCGCTTGACCGCCGATCGGACCCGGGTCTCCTCCAGGACCTCCCGCACCGCCACCTCGTGGAGCTGTTCCCCGGGCTCGACGATGCCGCAGACCGGTGTCCACTCCCCGGTGTCCACCCTGCGGACGAGCAGCAGCTGCTGCCCATCCTCATGCTCGCGCACGACGAGGGCGGTGATGCCGATCAGGAAGAGGGGAGCGTTCCCGATGTGTCGGCGCAGCTCGAGGATGAAGTCGGGGGTGGCCACGTCCCCAGACTAGGTGCCGTCGACTTTCGCCGCCCCTGCCCGGCTGTTGGGGGGAGCGGCAAGAATGGGGGCATGGCTACTGTGACCCTCAAGGGAAACCCCGTGGAACTGTCCGGCGAACTTCCGCAGGCAGGCGACCATGCGCCCACCTACGACCTGGCTGCAGCGGGCGATGCCCGCCTCACCCCCACCACCTTCGCCAGCAAGCGCGTGATCCTCAACATCTTCCCCAACATCGAGACCGGCGTCTGCCAGCAGAGCGTGCGGACCTTCAACGAGAAGGCATCCGGCCTGGAGGACACCGTCGTGCTGTGCGTCAGCAATGACGACCTCGCCACCCTGCAGGGCTTCTGCGCGGCCGAGGGGCTGGACAACGTCACCGTTGCCTCCGCCAAGGGCACCTCCTTCGCGGAGGACTACGGCATCCTCATCAACGACGGTCCGCTGGCCGGTCGCACGGCCCGCGCGGTGGTCGTCATCGACACCAGCGGCGTCGTGAAGCACAGCGAACTCGTTCCCGAGATCGCCCAGGCTCCCGACGACGAGGCCGCCCTCTCTTCCCTGTGAGCGGGCGCGGCATGAAGAGTTCTGTCTTCGACCTGCAGGTCAACGGCACCACGATGGGCATCCATCGCTGGTTGCCGGACGAGGGGCCCGCAGCCGGCATCGTCCAGATCGTCCACGGCATGGCCGAGCACGGCGGACGCTACGAATGGCTCGCCGAACAGCTGACCGGTCGCGGCTGGGTCGTGATCGCCGATGACCATCGCGGTCACGGCCGCACGGCCTCGAGCACCGGCACGCTGGGGCATTTCGCCGACCAGAACGGGTGGAACCAGGCGGTGGAGGACCTCCGCACGGTTGCCCTTCACGAGATGGCCCAGCATCAGCAGGCCGGCAGCAAGGGCCAACTACCGCACGTCGTGATCGGGCACAGTATGGGCAGCTTGCTGGCCCGGGACTACGCCTCCCGTTACGGCAGCGACCTGTCCGCCCTGATCCTGACCGGGTCACCGCGGGCTGCCGGGCTGGTGGGCAAGGCAGGGCGGGCGCTGGCGCGCACCTATGTCCGCGTCCGGGGGCCGCGCAGCGAGGCGAAGCAGATGCACAAGCTGACCTTCGGCAACTTCAACGCTGCCTTCAAACCCAATCGCACCGACTATGACTGGCTTTCCCGCGACACTGGGGCCGTCGATGCCTATGTCGCCGACCCGATGTGTGGTTTCACCTCCACCAACGCGCTCTACGTGGACCTCATCGGCGGGCTGGAACGGGTCAACAACCCCAAGCTGGTCTCCACGATGCCGCGCAAGCTCCCCATCTGGATCGGTAGCGGCGCCCTCGACCCTGCCGGCGGCCATCGCACTGTCAAGGCGCTGGTGAAGCTCTTCAAATCCGCCGGTCTCAAGGACGTCACCGCCGTCACCTGGGCCGATGCTCGCCACGAGGTCTTCAACGAGACCAACCGGGACGAGGTCGTCGAGGCCATGCTGCGCTGGCTGGACACCAGGGTCGTCGCTCCCGCTGACCGGTCATGAGCGCCGGCGCGCCCCGCCTGCTCGACCGTGCCCTGCGCGACTGGGAGCCCACACAGGTCCTGCGTGGCAGCCTCGATGATGCCCACGCGCTGCTCTCCTCCGTCCATTCTGCGGCGGTGCTGACCGGGGCCGGGGTGTCGACCGCCTCCGGCGTCCCCGACTACCGGGGTCCCCGGGCCCAGCGGGGCCGTCCGATTCAGTACCAGCAGTTCATCGCTGACGCCGAGAGTCGGCGCCGCTACTGGGCCCGCGCCTACCAGGGCTGGGCGGCGATGGGGCATGCCGACCCCAACCCCACCCACCTCGCGTTGGCCCGCTGGGAGCAGCTCTCCTGGCCCTGCTCGCTGACCGGGCTGATCACCCAGAATGTCGACGGCCTGCACCGGCAGGCCGGGAGCCAGGAGGTGGTCGAACTGCACGGACGCATCCATGAGGTGGTCTGTCTGGACTGCGGCCAGCTCACCGACCGGGAGGAGATGCAGCAGCGGATGGCCGCGGCGAACCCCGGGCTGGGCACTGGTCTGGCGGTCGGCCATCCCGAGATCCGACCCGATGGGGACGCCGTGGTCGAGCGGTGGGCGGATTTCGTCGTCCCGCCCTGCCTGGCCTGTGGTGGTCGGCTGAAGCCGAACGTCGTCTACTTCGGGGAACCGGTCCCGCGGGAGCGGGTGGCTCGCTGCCGGGAGTGGGTGGACCGGAGCGAGGCGCTGGTGGTCGCAGGTAGCTCGCTGTCAGTGATGTCCGGTCTGAGGTTCGTGCGCCAGGCCGCCGCCCGCGGGATCCCGGTGGTCATCGTGAACCAGGGTGCCACCCGGGGCGACGAGTGGGCCACGATCAGGCTGGACGCCCCGGTCCAGCAGGTCCTGCCGGCGCTCGCCGGCCTCAGGCCAGTCGACGACTGAACCCACGCCCTCGGACCAGGCGTCCCAGACCCAGGCAGACCAGGTAGATCAAGAATGAGACCGTGGTCACGTAGGGGCTGATCGGGAGGCCGGGGCCCAGCGACAGCAGGATGCCACCGACTGCTGAGATGGTGGCGAAGACCACCGAGAGAACGGCCAGCGTCAACGGCCGGGCGGTGACCTGGGCGGCCGCCGAGGTGGGCGTGATCAGCAGCGAGAGCACCAGCAGCGCGCCGACCAGCTGGACTGCCATGGCCGTGGTCAGGCCGAGCACGACCATGAAGGCGATCGAGAGTGCCCGGGTGGGGACGCCGCGCGCGATCGCGACCTCCGGGTCCACCGAGGCGAAGAAGAGGGGACGCCACATGGCCGCCAGGGCGAGGACGACGATCGCGGAGACGGCGACCAGAGTCCACAACTGCGCATCGTCGACGGCCACGATCTGGCCGGTGAGCAGCCCGAACTTGTTCGAGGAACGGCCCTTGTAGAGCGACAGGAAGAGCACGCCCAGGCCCAGCCCGAAGGGGAGGAAGATGCCGATGGTGGCATTGCGTTCTCGCGCCCGGGCGCCGAGCAGGCCCAGCAGGACGGCGGCCAGCACTGATCCGACGATGGCTCCGTGGGCGACGTTGTAGCCCAGGAAGAGCGCGATGGCGGCGCCGGCGAAGCTGAGCTCACTGGTGCCGTGAACCGCGAAGGACAGGTCGCGGGCGTGGATCATCGGCCCGATGATGCCGGCGACCAGCCCCAGGATGAGGCCGGCGACCAGCGATCCCTGGACCAGCGGCACCAGGTCAGTGAAGTTGTCGAAGTTGACGAAGGTGTCCCAGCTCATGACAGATGCACCTCCTCGGAATGGTCGTGGTGGTGGTCATGCTCGTGATCGTGATGCGGCTCCTCCTCGGCGCCGAAGACCAGGATGCGCTCGTGGCTCTCGTCGATCTGGTGCCGCACGACCTCGATGTGGGAGCCGTAGAGCCGGCTCAGGGACTCGGTGGTGATGACCTCATCGGGGGTGCCGACCATGGCCTGGCCCCTGGCGAAGTAGATGACCCGGTCGACGAAGGGCATGATCGGGTTGATCTCGTGGGTGACGAAGAGGACCGCGATGTCGTGCTCGCGTCGCATCCGGTCCAGGAGTTCTACCACCTGCTGCTGGTTGGCCATGTCCAGGCTCAGCAACGGCTCGTCGCAGAGCAGCACCGACGGCTTGGTCACCAGGGCCTGGGCGATCCGCAGTCGCTGCTGCTCACCACCGGAGAGGACGCCGATCGCCTCGTCGGCGTAGCCGAGGGCGCCGACCTCCTCCAGCACCTCGTTGATGCGGCGGGTCCGGGCACGGCTGGGGAGCCCAAAGCCCCATGTGGCGCCGTCCAGGCCGAAACCGACCAGATCGCGCCCACGAATGGCGGCGCGGGTGTCGATCGCCTTGTGCTGGGGGACGTAGCCGATGCGGCGGGAACCCAACCGGACCGGCTCCCCGGAAACCCGGGCGATGCCGTGGGCCAGGTGTACCTGGCCGAGCAGGACGCGGAGCAGGGTCGTTTTACCGGCACCATTGGGCCCCAACACGGCGACGAACTCGCCGGGGGAGATGTCGATGTCGAGGTGGTCCCACAGCACACGTCCACCGAAGGCCACGCAGGCATTGTCCAGGTGGACGACCGGATGGGTCGGGCTCATGCGCCGGTGATGGCGTCGACTGCCGTGGTCATGAAGTCAACGTAGTCGTCCACACCCTCGGGGAAGGTCTCATAGACCTTGACGATGCGGACGTTGGTCTTCGTTGCCTGCTCCACGAGCTTCGTGGACACCGCGTCCTGGGTCTGGCCGTTGACGATGAGCACCGTGGCCTGCTTGCCGATGAGCTGGCGGGTCTTCTCGACCGTGGCGACCGAGGGCCCGGCCTCGGACTCGGACTGGGTGATGTACTCCGGCGGGGTGAGGTCCTTCAGGCCAAGGTCGCGCAGCAGGTACTGGGCCACCGACTCGGTGCTGACCACGCCCTCGGACGGGTTCTTGGCACCCCAGTTCTTGGCCCGCTCCTCCAGGTCGTCCAGCTTGGCGTTGAGGGCCTTGGCGTTCTGGGAATACTTCGACGCATTGCCGGAGTCGATCTTCGACAGCTCGGCGGCGAGGGCATCGGCGGTCTTGCTCGCAGCGTCCAGCGAGTAGAAGATGTGTTCATTGTCGCCGTCCTTGAAGCCCGAGGTGGTGAAGGCGTCCACCACGACCGGCCTGGTCCTCACCGAGTTCAGCAGCGTCGTGGCCCACGTGTCGTAGCCACCACCGTTGATCACCGCCAGCTTCGAGCGGGAGATCTTCAGCTTGTCCTCGGCGGTCGCCTCGTAGTCGTGGGGGTCCTGGTCGGGGTTGTTCACTGCGGAGCTGACCGTCACCAGGTCGCCGCCGACATTCTTGGCGATCGAGCCCCACACCGAGGTGGACGCGAAGACCTCCAGCGCGCTGCCGTTCTCCGCGCCGCCTGAACCGGCGCCCTCCTCGGTCTTCGAGCAGGCGACCAGGCCGGTGGATGCCAGAGCGCCGAGAGTCAGCACACCGAGCGAACGGCGCGACAGGTGCTTCATGTTTCCCTCCAGACGAGTTGATAACCGTTATCACTCTACGCCCTGGAGCCAGGGAAGGCACATCGAGCCGATCAGCGCACCACGATCTGGGGTCCGTAGAGGGCCATCAGGTCCAGCGCCTTCCGGTGGTTCTCGACCGTCGACCCGGCGCAGGCCTCAGCGGCCACTTCGACCAGCGCGCCGGAGTCGGCGGCGGCCAGGGCCGTCGAGAGGACGCAGCAGTCGGTGGCCACTCCGGCCAGCACCAGATGCGGGTTCGGCCCGGTGAGGGTGAGCAGCTGCGAGCCGAACTTCCCGAAGGTGCGCTCGTCGACCAGCACCGCTGCGCCAGAACGGACCAGTTCGCGCGCCGGCGTGACCAGGTCGAACAGGGGGTTGTCGTCCGGCTGGTCGGCGAAGGGCCAGTGCTCGAAGTAGGCGCCCCAGGAGCCCGCACGATCCTGTGCGGGCAGCCAGCGGGTGACGATGACCCGGCCCGCGTATTCGGCGGCCAATCGCTCCACCGGCGGCACGATTCCCTCGAACCCGGTGGCACACCAGGTCGAGGCCGGGTCGGAGAAGACGCGCTGGAGGTCGATGAGCACCAGCCAGGGCGTGGTCATCGCTGGGGGCTGGTGTCGGGGAAGGTCATGGTCATCAGCACGACGTCCAGCCAGGTGCCGAACTTGCGGCCCACCTCGTGCAGGCGTCCCGATTCGGTGAACCCGAGCTTCTCGTGGAAGGCGATCGATGCTTCATTGCCGGCGTCCAGGACCCCGACCATGGCATGGATGCCCTGCCCGCGGGCATGGTCGACCAACGCACTCATCAGCATGCGCCCCACGCCCATCGCGCGATGCTCGGTGCTGACGTAGACCGAATGTTCCACGGTGAAGTCGTAGCCCGCCTTGTCCCGGAACGGGCCATAGGAGGCAAACCCCACCACCTGCTGGTCGCCGTGGGAGTCCATCTCGGTGGCGACCAGGACGGGGAAGCGACGCCGCTGCTTGGCCTGCAGCCAGGCCGCCCGGTCGGCGACGGTCACGGGGGAGAGGTCATAACTGGCGGTGGTCGCGACCCCGGCCGTGTTGTAGATCGCCGTGATGGCGGGCAGGTCGTCGGTGGTCGCCGCTCGGATGATGGGGGACATGGCGTGCAGACTACTTCCTTGCCCTGCGCCGTGGAACCGGCACTCCAGCGTCGTGCTGAACCTCCGCTCTCCGTCTGCCCTGATCCTGCCGGAACAGAAGGACCGACGTCTGCCCTGGCGGCACCCGGGTCTAGAATCCTGCTCATGGCAGGCAGTGATGAGGGAGCAGGAATTGGGTCCGGATCCTCGGGCGAGGAGGCCGCCCCACCGACCGCACCGACGGCGTCGGGCCAGACCGCGCGACGCCACCTGATCGCCGACATCGTCTTCCGCCGCGGGTCGGTCACCATGGACGAACTCGTCCGCGAGATCGGCGTCTCCCTGATGACCCTCTACCGCGACATCGCCGCGCTGGAGGAGGCCGGTGTCCTGACCCGCCAGCGCGGCAAGGTCTCCGCGCTCGCCTCGGGGCTGCACGAGGCTGGGGCCAGCTTCCGGTTGGCGACCAATACGGAGGCCAAGTCCGAGATGGCCTCCCACATCCGCGAGCACATCGCTCCCGGGTCATCGATCGTGCTCGACGACTCGACCTCGGCGGCCTGGGTGCTGCGCGCGTTGGTCGATGTCACCCCGCTCACGGTGATCACGAATTCACTGCTGGTGGCACGCGAATGCTCCGCGCGTCCCGACGTGAAGCTGCTGCTCACGGGAGGGGAGTACCAGCCCTGGGCCGAGGCGATGCTGGGCCCCAGCGCCCTGGCGATGCTGGCCACGATTCGTGCCGACTACTGCATCCTGTCCGCGTCCGGCCTGGAGGAGGGTGTCGTGTACCACCCCTACCAGGACGTGGTCGAGGTCAAGCGGGCGATGCTGCGGGCCGGGCGACACAAGATCTTGATGCTGGACCACACCAAGTTCAATCGCCGAGCCCTGCACGCCTTCGCGGAGCTGAAGGAGTTCGACACCGTCCTGGTGGACCACCACATCGGGGAGAAGGACTTGGCGATGCTGCGCGAGTACAGCCAGCGCGTCGTGGTCAGTGAACCGACATCCTGAAAATTTCACGCTAACCCTGTTCATTTTCAAGTCCGTGGTGTTACTCTAGAGTCACACGTCAGAGGTGGTGCATCGGCCAGTGAGGGCTGTTGCGCCCTTCTGGGAACTGGAGCGCATCATGGGTTTCCGAGTTGTCCTCGCCTGCGACATCGCAGGAGTTGAGTACCGCGACAAGATCAAGGCCGATCTCGAGAAGGACGACCGCATCGACGAGGTGATCGATGTCGGCGTCGAGGCCGGTGACGACACCGCCTATGCCCACCCCGCCGTGGCGGGTGCCCGCAAGATCGCCGATGGGGAGGCTGATCGCGGCATCTTCATCTGTGGCACCGGCATGGGTGTTGCCATCGCCGCCAACAAGGTGCCGGGCATCCGTGCCTCCGTGGCGCATGACTCCTTCTCCGTGGAGCGACTGGTGCTGTCGAACAATGCCCAGGTGCTCACCATGGGCCAGCGCGTGATCGGCGTCGAACTGGCCCGCCGACTGGCCAAGGAGTTCTTCAACTACACCTTCGACCAGAGCTCTCCCTCGGCCGCCAAGGTGGACGCCATCTGCAGCTACGAGCCCCAGGGCTGATCCGTGGGTGAGCAGCCAATGGGGGCACAGTCCGCCGCAGGCCTGCGCCTGCCCGAGAAGCTCTACGACGCCTATGTCTTCGACATGGACGGCACCATCTACCTGGGCGACCACCTGCTTCCCGGCGTGACCCGGATGCTCGGTGAGCTGCGGCGCCGCGACATCGGTGTCCGGTTCCTTTCGAACAACCCGACCAAGGACCCCCACCAGTACAGCGAGAAGCTGGCGAAGCTGGGCCTGCCCACCGACGTCCAGGACATCGCCAACACGGTGGTGACCACCGCCGGCTGGCTGAAGGAGCACCACCCGGACGCCGTCCTCTTCCCGATCGCCGAGAAGCCGCTGTGTGACTACCTGGTCAACGAGGGCTTCGAGCTCAGCGAGGACCCGGAGAAGATCGACATCGTCATCGCCTCCTACGACCGTACCTTCGACTACCGCAAGCTGCAGATCGCCTTCGACGCGCTGTGGTTCCACAAGCGGGCAATCCTGGTCCAGACCAATCCCGACCGTTACTGCCCCTTCCCGGGCGGACGCGGCGAGCCCGACTGTGCGGCGATCGTCGCCGCCATCGAGGCCTGTACCGGGGTGACGTGCCAAGCCAACTTCGGCAAGCCCGACCCGATCATGGTCGAGGAGGCCCTCCGTGGCTTCGGTGTCGAACCGGCTCGCGCGGTCATGGTCGGTGACCGGCTGGGCACCGACATCAAGATGGCGGTCGACGGAGGCATGGCGTCGGCCCTGGTCCTGACAGGGGACTCCACGCAGGAGGAGTCTGAGGCGCTGCCCACCGAGGAGCAGCCCACCTACGTGCTCGATCGCATCGATCGACTCATCCCCCAGGCCATCTGGGACGAACTCGGCTGGACCGAGGACAACGACCAGTAGGTCAACCAGCAGTACCCAGCTTCCCTGCCGCCCGGGCAGGGGAGTGTCCTGATAGTTGAAAGGCATGTTCAATGTCGAACACCATCGCCGGCAATGACGGCTACCTGATGGGCATCGACTTCGGTACCGAGAGCGTCCGAGTCGCCATCTTTGACACCAGGGGGACCCCCGTGACCTTTGCGGCCACCCCCTACAAGACCACCCACCCGCGCGGTGGCTGGGCCGAGCAGGACCCGGTCGAGTGGATGCAGTGTCTGCAGGCCTCCAGCCACAAGGCCCTGGAGAATGCGCGCATCTCGCCGGCCTCGATCCTGGGCATCTCCTTCGATGCCACCACCATGACGGTCTGCGCGCTCAACCAGAACGGCGATGCGTTGCGTCCGGCCATCATGTGGATGGACGTGCGCGCCACCGAGCAGGCTGCCCGCGCCAACAGCTCCGATTCCGTGGCCCGGCTCTACAACGGGGGTGGCACCGCCCCGGCCACTGCCGAGTGGTACCCCTTCAAGGCCGCTTGGCTCAAGGAGAACGAACCCGAGACCTACCAGAAGGCCTTCCGCCTCATCGACGCCCCCGACTGGGTCGGCTATCAGCTGACCGGTGAGTGGACCGTCAACATCAACTCCGCCGCAGAGCGCATGTTCCACAACCGCGACCACGGCGGCTGGCCGGTCGACTTCTATGAGCACATCGGCTGCGGGGACGTGTTCGACAAGATCCCCGAGCGAGTCGTCGACCTGGGCGACCAGATCGGGACGCTGAGCACCCGCGCTGCCACCAAGCTCGGCCTGAAGCCCGGCATTCCGGTCGCGCAGGGGCCTGCAGACGCCTGGGCCGGCCAGATCGGACTCGGCGTGGTCACTCCCGGCAAGCTGGCGCTCATCACCGGCTCCTCGCACGTGCTCTCGGGCCAGTCCGACAAAGCGATTCACGGCCAGGGTTTCTTTGGCGCCTTTACCGACTCGGTGGTCAAGGGCCAGTACACCGTCGAAGGCGGCCAGGTCTCCACCGGCTCGGTGCTGAAGTGGTTCAAGGACAACTTCGCCCGCGATCTCGTGGATGCCTGCGAGCGGACCGGGATGAATGTCTACGACATCCTCAATGCCCGCTCCAAGGACCTTCCCCCGGGTGCCGACGGCCTGATCGTCAACGAGTACTTCCAGGGCAATCGCACCCCCTACACCGACTCCAAGGCGCGTGGGATGTTCTGGGGCCTGTCCCTGCACCATGGCCCCGAACACATCTACCGCGCCATCCAGGAGGGCGTCTGCTACGGCACCGCCCACAACCTGCGGGTGATGGCCGACCAGGGCTTCGAGGCCAAGGAGATCGTCGCTTGCGGCGGCTCCACCAAGAGCCGTGACTGGATGCAGATGCATTCCGACGTCACCGGGGTGCCGATCACCCTGACCGAGGTCGGGGACGCCGTGGTACTCGGCGCCTGCATGCTCGCCGCCGTGGGCGCAGGCGTGTACTCCGACATCAAGGAGGCCGCCGACAACATGGTCCACACCCGCATGACCCTGGAGCCCCGTCAGGACGTGCACGAGGAGTACCAGTTCTACGTGGACAAGTACTGCGAGGCCTACCCGAAGATGCAGGACCTGACCCACGGCCTGGTCGACCACGAGGCGAAGAAGTAGCCGTGACCGACTCCGGGCGTCCCCGGGAGAACTGACGGGGGCGCCCGGGGCGGCGGGCAAAGATGACACGATGGAGCAGTAGGCGTCCCGCGCCGAGGCTCACGAGAGGAAACCTGATGACTGACACCAAACTTGAGTGGAGCGAGCTCGACCAACGTGCCGTCGACACTGCCCGCATCCTGGCCGCTGACGCCGTGGAGAAGGTCGGCAACGGCCACCCCGGCACCGCCATCTCGCTGGCCCCGCTGGCCTACCTGCTCTACCAGAAGGTCATGAAGACCGACCCCAGCGACAGCCTGTGGCTGGGACGCGACCGGTTTGTGCTGTCGGCCGGGCACTCCTCGCTGACCCAGTACACCCAGCTCTACCTCGCCGGCTGCGGCCTCGAACTGGACGACCTGAAGGCGCTGCGCACCTGGGGGTCGAAGACCCCGGGCCACCCGGAGTACCACCACACCGAGTTCATCGAGTGCACCACCGGCCCGCTGGGCGCGGGTGTCTCGAATGCCGTGGGCATGGCGATGGCTGCCCGCAAGGAGCGCGGCCTCTTCGACCCGGACGCTGCGGCAGGGGAGAGCCCCTTCGACCGTTTCGTCTACTGCATTGCCGGCGACGGCTGCATGCAGGAGGGCGTCGCCTCCGAGGCCAGCTCGCTGGCGGCCACCCAGAACCTGGGCAACCTGATCCTGTTCTACGACGACAACCGGATCTCGATTGAGGGCGACACCAAGATCGCCTTCTCCGAGGACGTCCAGGCCCGCTATGACGCCTACGGCTGGCACACCGCGCACGTCGACTTCACCCAGGGCGGCACCGGTTACGAGGAGAACGTCCAGGCTCTCTGGGATGCCATCGAGGAGGCCAAGAAGGTCACCGACAAGCCCTCCTTCATCAAGGTCACCACCGTCATCGGCTGGCCGCTGCCGACCTTGCAGGGCAACCATTCCGTCCACGGTTCCAAGCTGGGCAAGGACGAGATCAGCGGCTTGAAGAAGGTCCTCGGCTTCGAGGACGAGCCCTTCGCCGTCGACCAGTCGGCCGTTGACCATGCCCGGGCGCAGGCCGCTGAAAACGGTAAGCGGCAGCGCGCCGAGTGGGACCTGAAGTACGAGGCCTGGCGCACCGCCAATCCCGAGGGCGCGGCCCTCCTGGACCGTGTTTCGAAGCGCGAGCTGCCGGCTGACCTCGAGCTGCCGAGCTTCGACGCCGAGAAGATGTCCACCCGCAAGGCCTCCGGTGAGGTGCTCAGCAAGCTTGCCGGGCAGCTGCCCGAGCTGTGGGGTGGATCGGCAGACCTGGCCGGGTCGAACAACACCACGATGAAGGGCGAGCCCTCCTTCATGCCGGTGGAGCGCAGCAGCCAGGAGTTCGCCGGCAACCCGTACGGGCGCACGCTGCACTTCGGCATCCGCGAGCACGCCATGGGCGGCATCGTCAATGGCATCAACCTCTCGGGGCTGACCCGCTGTTACGGTGCCACCTTCTTCGTTTTTGCCGACTACATGCGCCCGCCGGTACGTCTGGCGGCCCTGATGGAGTTGCCCAGCATCTTCGTCTGGACCCATGACTCGGTCGGCGTCGGCGAGGACGGACCCACCCACCAGCCCATCGAGCACCTGGCTGCCTACCGCGCCATCCCCGGCCTGGACATCGTGCGCCCTGCCGACGCCAACGAAACGGCGGCGGCCTGGCATGAGATCCTCAAGCGGATCGACCACCCGGCCGGCTTGGTGCTCTCGCGCCAGGACCTTCCGATCTTCGATCGTGAGGCCGAGGGTCTCGCCCCGGCCAGCGAGGTGGGCCGCGGTGCCTACGTGCTCAAGGAGGCCTCGGCCGAGCCGAAGCTGATCCTGATTGCCACCGGCTCGGAGGTCCAGCTCGCCCTGGGCGCCGCCAAGAAGCTGGAGGAGGAGGGCACCCCGACCCGCGTGGTCTCCATGCCCTGCCAGGAGTGGTTCGACACCCAGGACGACGACTACCGCGAGTCGGTGCTGCCCGCCTCCGTGACTGCCCGCGTCTCGGTCGAGGCCGGCATCTCCATGGGCTGGTCTCGCTACGTCGGCCCTGCCGGTGCCTCGGTGTCGATCGAGACCTTCGGCGCCTCGGCCTCGGGTGAGGTCATGTTCGAGGAGCTCGGGTTCACCGTCGACCGCGTCGTGGAGGTCGCCCGCGGGGTTCTCTGATCCCCCGGTGACTCGCTACTACGCGCCGTCATTTCACACTCGGACCGTCGACGTCGGCGGTCCGAGTTCGTGTTCGGGGTGCCGAGTGGGGAATGACGGCGCGTAGTAGCCCATCGTTTCGCCCCGCTCGACCCGCAGGTCTAGATTGGCTGCGTGACTGAGGGCAAGGACCGCCCGGTGCCCTCGGCGCACCGCGGACCGGATGCAGCATTGCTGACCGGCGTCGGCTGCTATGTCCTGTGGGGCCTGTTCCCCCTCTTCTGGCCCCTCCTCGGACGCGCTTCCGCCGTCGAGGTGCTCGCCCACCGCATGGTCTGGTCGTTCCTGGCCACCCTGCTCGCGATCCTGCTCCTGCGCCAACGCTGGACCTGGCTGCGCACGATGACCACGAAACGCTGGCTCCTGCTGCTGGCAGCCGCCGCCGTGATCTCGGCCAACTGGGGTGTCTACATCTTCGCCGTGAACTCCGGCCATGTCGTCGAGGGCTCCCTCGGCTACTTCATCAACCCGCTGGTCAACCTGCTCTTCGGACGCCTGTTCTTCTCCGAACGCCTCGATCGCCTCGGCCGCGTCGGGGCAGCGCTCGCCTTCGTCGGCGTGGCCGTCATCGCGGCCGGCAACTGGCGGACGCTGTGGATCTCGCTGGTCCTGGCCCTCAGTTTCGGCATCTACGGAGCGCTGAAGAAGACCATCCCCATCCCGCCCCTGCCCGGGCTGCTGGTGGAGTCCGGGGTGATGCTGCTTCCGGCGGTGTTCTTCCTGGTCACCCTTGAGTCCAGTGGACGCGGGCACCTCAGCGTCCCGAACTACTGGTGGCTCTTCCCGGTCAGCGGCGTGGTCACCTTGATCCCGCTGTGGCTGTTCGCGACCGCCGCACGGGGCCTGCCGCTGGGGACCCTTGGCGTCCTGCAATACATCGGACCCACCATCCAGTTCCTGCTCGGCCTCGTGGTCTTCGGACAACGCCCCTCCACGGTCTATTGGCTGGGTCTGGTCGTGGTCTGGGCGGGCTGCGCGGTCTACCTCGGGGGCCTCCGACGCGGGGGAGGGTCGCGAGTCCGCGCACGCACTTGATCCGCCAACTAGAATCGTTAGCGGAGGTAACTAGATTGTCCACTGTGTCACGCTCGGACCGCGTCTCGATGTTCGCCTCGTTCGGGTGGTACAACTACCGCCTGTTCTGGCTCGGGGCGCTGGTGAGCAATATCGGCGGCTGGATGAGTTCGGTCGCCCAGCAGTGGATGGTGCTCACCGAACTCACCGACCACTCGGCCACCGCGCTCGGCTTCCAGACCGCGCTGTCCTTCCTGCCCGTGGCGCTGCTGGCCCCGCTCACCGGAGCTGTCGCCGACCGGTTCAGCAAGCGCCACGTGCTGCTGGTCACCCAGTCCCTGCTCGCCCTGAACGCCTTCGGTCTGTGGTTGGTCTACACCACCGGTCTGATCACGCTGCCGCTCGCTTTTGTCTTCGGCATCATCGGCGGCTGCGTGATGGCCTTCGACATGCCTGCACGCCAGGCGTTCACCTCCGAAATGGTCCCGGCCCGCCTGATTCCCAATGCGATCGGCCTCAACTCCGCCCAGTTCAACGCAGCCCGCCTCGCCGGTCCAGCCGTCGCCGGGCTGCTCATCGCCGCGGTCGGCGTGGGGCCCGCGCTGCTCATCAATGCGATCTCCTTCGCCGCCGTCCTGGCCGGACTGGCGGCGATGCGTCCGGGCGAACTCACCCCCGCCCCGCGCAGCCGTGGAGGAGCGGGTGCCGTGCGCGAGGGCCTGGCCTATGTCCGGCGCCGCCCCGACATCCTGTTGGTGATGGCGGTGGTGTTCATCCTGTCCGCCTTCGGGATGAACTTCCCGGTCACCAACTCCCTGATGGCCACCACCATCTTCGGTCAGGGAGCCGGTGAATTCGGTGCCCTCGGCTCGGCCATGGCCATCGGCACCTTCGCAGCAGCCCTGGTCGCAGCCCGCCGCCAGCGTCCCCGATTCAGGACGATCCTGTTCGCATTGGGCGGGTTCTCCCTCGGAATG
The DNA here is from genome assembly GCF_025144225.1 of Aestuariimicrobium sp. p3-SID1156. Lineage (GTDB taxonomy): Bacteria > Actinomycetota > Actinomycetes > Propionibacteriales > Propionibacteriaceae > Aestuariimicrobium. The sequence goes on along the minus strand of NZ_JALXXB010000006.1, from coordinate 74,456 downwards.
ATCGCGGCCGGTTCTGCGCCGAGTTTCCCGATCTACATGCTGCTCCTGGTGCCGATCGGCTTCTGCGCACTCACCATCCTGACCAGCTGCAATGCCCTGGTGCAGCTGGCCGCCGAACCGGAGTTCCGCGGTCGCGTCCTGGCGGTCTACCTGGCCGTCAACATGGGGGGGACGCCCTTGGGTTCGGCGCTCATCGGGGCCATCTGCCAGGAGTGGGGAGCGCGGGCCGGCCTGTGGGTTGGCGGCCTGGCCACTGCGCTGGCGGCGGTGGCGATGGGGCTGTGGCTGGTCCTGCACGATGGGGTCCGGCTGCGCCTGCGCCGGGTCTGGCCGCTGCGGTTCAGGGTCCACAACCCCGGCGCGCTCACCGTGACCCCCACCGAACCCGGCGTCGGGGCTCACGCCTGAGGCCGTCGCAACCCCCCGCATACAGTGGGGGACATGGACTTGAAGTCGCTGCCCTTCGCCTCCCTCCTCAGCTCCTCCCAGACCTCGACCCGCGTGTTGGAGATCGATCTCGCCCGTGGCGTGCTCTCCTCCCCGCCCGAGAACCCGATCGCGATGCTGCGCGCCATCAATTCCGCAGCCCTCGGGCTGCTCCGTGAGGGCCTGCGCCACGCCGCCCAGGATGACCACGTCGCCGGGCTCATCCTGCGTATCAGTGACCACTCCCAGTTGGACCTGGCCGGCCTGCAGGAGCTTGGCCTGATGGTCGCCGAGTTCGGCGAGCACAAGCCGACGGTCGCCGTCGCGGAGACCTTCGGCGAGATGGGCAACGCGCTGGGCACCTACGCCCTTGCGGCCCGGACCCACCAGATCTGGCTGCAGCCCACCGGCGTGGTCGGCATCGCTGGCGTACACCTGGGCATTACGCTTTTCCGCGGGCTCCTGGAGAAGGGCGGTATCGAGCCGCAGTTCGGGCAGCGCCACGAGTACAAGACCGCCGGTGACCGTTTCGCCGCCGACCATGTCACCCAGCCCCATCGCGAGATGATCCAGCGCCTGGCCGACTCGCTGCTCGAGGACTTCGTCGCGACCATTGCCGAGGAACGCAAGCTCGACGCCGTGCAGGTCCGCGCCCTGGTTGACCGCGGCACCCTCGAGGCCAACGAGGCCCGGGAGGCCGGCCTGGTGGACCACATCGGTTACCGCGACCAGGCCTACGCCGCAGCCCTCGAGGAGTGGGGCGCCACCACCGAGGCGCTGCAGTTCGTCCACCGCTACGAGGCTGCGCAGGCGCCGAAGCGGAAGGCGCGACGGATGCTGGAACGCAAGGCCCCGCAGGTCGCCGTCGTCGCCCTCCGCGGGGGGATCGTCACCGGCCGCGGCCGTCCGGGGCGCAACCCCGACGCCGGCTCCGATGTCATCTGCGAGCAGCTGCGCGCCGCAGGACGCGAGGAGCAGGTCAGGGCCGTGGTCCTGCGCATCGACTCACCCGGAGGTTCCGCAGTCGCCTCGGACTCGATCTGGCGGGAAGTCTCCCGACTGCGCGAGTCCGGGCGTCCCGTGGTGGCGCAGATGGGCTCGCTGGCGGCCTCGGGTGGCTACTACTCGGCCATGGCCGCCGACGAGATCGTCGCCCTGCCGGCGACCCTGACCGGCTCCATCGGGGTGGTGGCGGGCAAGTTCGTCGCCAGCGGCACCTATGACAAGCTGGGGCTGGTCCACGAGGGCCGCAGCGCCGGCCGCCATGCGGGCATGCTCGCCGCCGACCGTCCCTTCACCGAGGAGGAATGGGGCATCCTGAACCGCGAGCTCGACCGGATCTACGACGATTTCGTCGCCAAGGCCGCCGAAGGTCGCGGGATGTCGCGCGAGGAACTCGAGCCACTGGCGCGCGGACGGGTCTGGACCGGTGCCGACGCCCTCGACCGCGGCCTGGTGGACCACCTGGGCGGCTACGACCGCGCCTTCGAGCGAGCCTGTGACCTCGCCGGCATCACGCGGAGCAAGGCCCATACCCGGCACATGGGGGCACTCGGCGTCCTGGATCGGCTGCAGCCGGCCAATAGTTCCGAGTCGCGCAGCGCCGCTGGGGTCGGGCTCGACCCGCTCAGCCCGGACGCGCTGCTCCAGCGCGTTGCCCACAGCCTCGGCATGGGCCCGATCGCCGGGCCATTGATGATGCCCTGGCGCATCACCATCCGCTGATGGTGCTCATAAGTGCAACTTCAGCCCACCATCTGCACTTCGGTGGGCCCCTGGCCTAGGGTGAAGACATGACACCGGACGCCAGCGACAGCGAACTGCTGATGCTGCGTGCCGCCGAGTTGTACTACCACCAGAACCTCACCCACGCCCAGATCGCTGAGCAGCTGTCCACCAGCCGCTGGACGGTGGGACGGCTGCTCGAACGAGCACGCGAAGTGGGCATCGTGAGGATCACCATCCAGCACCCGCTCGCCCGCCCGCACCACCTCGAGGTCGCCCTGTGCGACACCTACGGCCTGCGTGAGGCGATCGTGGTGCCCCGCCAGACGGACGCCGAGGCGACCGCCGATGCGGTCTGTTCCGCTGCGGCCGACCAGCTCGCCGCCCTCCGGCCCCGCCCGACCTCGGTCGGCCTGTCCTGGGGGCGTACCACCAGCCGCGTGGCAGGCAAGCTGCCGCAGGGTTGGAACCGAGGCGTCACCGTCGTCCAGACCAACGGCGGACTGGCCGTCGGTGGAGTGGACCTGATCGGGCGTTCCCTGCGGGAGATGGCCGAGCGCGGTCCCGGCCAGGCCAGGCTCTTGCCGGCGCCCACCATCGTCGGGTCCGCCGAGTTGGGTCGCACCCTTCGTCAGGATCCGGCAGTGGCTCGCACGCTGCAATCCGCCGCTGCCGCCCGCGTCATCGTCTTCTCCCCGGGTAGCGCCACCTCGACCTCGGTCCTGGTCGACTCCGGCTACCTCACCGGCGAGGACGTCACCCGCCTCACCCGGCAGGGCGTCGTGGGTGATGTCCTCAGCCACTTCGTCGACGCCGACGGCACCATCGTCGACGCCGACCTCGACGCCCGCACCATCTCCATGCCCCTGGAGTCGCTGCGTGAATGCCCCGCCAGCATCGCTGTGTCCACCGGCACCGACAAGGTCGAGGTCACCCGCGCGGCCCTGACCGCACGTCTGTGCCGCACCCTCATCACCGATGCCGAGCTGGCAGCCGCCCTGCTCGGCGTCCCCGCACCCTGACCGCACCACCACCAAGGAGTAACCATGGCAAAAATTGCAATCCTCGGCGCCGGCATCATGGCCACCGCGCTGACCTGGCCCCTCACCGACAACGGCCACGAGGTCGCCCTCGTCGGCACCCATCTGGACGAGGAGATCATCCGCTCCATCCAGGATTCCGGCGTCCACCCCAACCTCGACCTCAAGGTCCCCGAGGGCGTCACCGCCCACCAGCTCGCCGAGGCTGAGACCGCCTTCGAGGGCGCCGACCTGGTCATGAGTGGAGTCAACAGCTTCGGCGTGGACTGGGTTGCCGACCAACTCAAGCGGCTGGTGAAGCCGGGCGCGAAGATCCTCTCGATCACGAAGGGCATGCAGGCCGACGAGGACGGCACCCTGCACATCCTCCCTGAGGTCATCCAGCGCCACTTCGGTGACCTGGCTGACCAGTGCCAGTGGGCCGCCATCACCGGACCCTCCATTGCCGGCGAGGTCGCCGTGCGTCATGACACCTGTGTGGTCTTCACCTCCACCGACCAGGAGTACGTGGACTGGGTCGCCGACCTGTTCCGCACTGACTACTACCACGTCTGGACGACCACGGACTTCATCGGCGCCGAGGTCTCCGCGGCCGCCAAGAACATCTACGCCTTCGGCGGCGGTTTCGCGGCCGGGATCCTCCAGGCCCAGGGCAAGGACAAGGACCGCTACGTCATGTTCAACTACGCTGCGGCCCTCTTCGCCCAGGGCGCGGTGGAGCTCAAGCAGTTCATCGAGCTGCTCGGTGGCGACCCGAAGACCGGCGACGGGTTGTGTGGTGTCGGCGACATGTTCGTCACCTCCATGGGTGGTCGCAATGTCAAGGCCGGCACCTACGTCGGCAGCGGCGTCCCCTTCTCGGAGGTCCGCGACGTGCACATGAAGGGCGTCACTCTCGAGGGGGTGGCCGCCATCCGCGTGGTCGGCGCCGCCCTCAAGCCGCTCACCGAGCGCGGGGTCATCCAGCCCGAGGACTTCCCCTTCTGTCGCTACCTCTACGAGATCATCGCCGAGGACGCCCCCCTCGAGATGCCGTGGTCGCTCTTCTTCGGTGGAGAGAAGTGACCTCTGGGCGAGCTTGCCCGCTAGCGTAGGGGCTGCACATTCGAGCAGGAGGTCCTCGGTGGACGACATCCCCAGCTGGGCAGTGGATCGAAGCGGCGAGCAGGCCATCGACCTGCTCGCCGTCGGTCTGTTCTTCAACGACCTGGTCTTCAGTGGCCTGCCCGCCACTGGGCCGCAGCCGGGCAGAGAGCTGCGCACCGCCCCCTACGTCGGTGTCCCGGGCGGCATCGCCAACTCGTGCATCGCCGCGGCGAGGGTCGGGCTGCAGGTGTCGATGGTCAGTGATGTCGGTGACGACACCCTGGGTCGCGGCTCGCTGGAGATGCTCGAACGTGAAGGGGTCGACACCCGCAACTGCCTGATGCACCGCGACTGGCAGACCCCGCTGACCGTCATCCTCAACTACGCGGGCGACCGGGCGATGGTCACGGCCGAGACCCCGCACCCGGGGGCCTGTGTCCTGCGGCAACGCTCGCATCCACCGGCGGCGGTCTCCATCGCGCACCTGCAGCCCTTCGCCATGCCCTGGCTCGAAGCGGCCGCCGAGGCTGGCACCAAGGTGATCGGCGACTCCGGTTGGGACGAGTCGGGGGAGTGGGACCTGGCCGCCATGGTGGACCTGCCGCTGTGCCACAGCTTCACCCCCAACCTCGACGAGGCGTTGAAGTTCACCCGGACAGACAGCCCCGAGAAGGCATTGCACGTGCTCGCCGATGTCGTCCGGGAGCCGGTGGTCACCCTCGGTGGTGAGGGCGCCATGGCCCTTGACCGCCTCACCGGCGACATCGTCCACGTCCCCGCCCTCCAGGTCGAGGTGGTGGATGCCTCCGGTGCAGGTGATGTCTTCAATGCCGGCTGGGCGGCTGGACTCATGACCACCTGGCCCCTCGAGCAGAGGCTGCGCCTCGCCGTCGCGATGGCGTCCCTGACCGTGGCGCGCCCCGGCGGCGCGACCACCGCCCCCACGCTGGGGCAACTGTGGAACTGGCTCACCCGCCAGCCGGCAGATTCGGCATTGGCGCGCGACTACTCCTTCCTGGCAGACATTGCGACCCACCACCAGTGGAAGCGTCCCCGATGAGCCGACGTCCCAGCCTGCGGCGTGCGGAGGCAGACGAGCGTTCAGGTCTGGTACGAGACGTGCGAGCAGAGGTGGAACTGGACCTCACCGGTAATCGCGACACCTTCAGCAGCCGAACGCGCCTCGTCTTCAACGCCACCGCGGGTGCTGACACCTTCATCGAGTGCGACGGTGCGGACGTTCAGGCCGTGCTCAACGGCACGCCGATCCCTGACGCGGCGATCGAAGGTGGACGCATCCACCTCGACGGGCTGCAGTGCGAGAACACCCTCGACGTCGTCGCGACCATGCACTACTCCCACGATGGCGAGGGCCTCCATCGTCACCAGGACGCCGGCGACGGGCAGACCTACCTCTACGCGATGAGCTTCCTGGACGCCGCCCCTCGCTGGATCACGTGCTTCGACCAGCCCGACATCAAGGCCCGCCACCGTTTCCGCGTCCTCACCCCCGCCGACTGGATCGTGCGCGGCAACGCGCCGGTGGAGAGTCACACCGAGCGCGCCGGACGCACCGAGTGGGTGCTGGGCTGGACCGAACCCATCCCCAGCTACACCACCACCCTCGTCGCCGGGCCCTGGGCCACGATCGCGGGTGACCACGACGGTGTCCGACTGGAACTGCTGGCCCGACGCTCGATGACGGCCGAGTTGGAACGCGCCGCCACCGATCTGCTCGAGGTCACTGCCGAGTGCCTGGATGCCTACCACGACCTCTTCGCGATCCGCTATCCCTTCGGCGACTACGTCCAGGCATTCGTTCCCGACTTCAACGCCGGCGCGATGGAGAACCCGGGCTGCGTGCTGGTCCGTGAACAGATGCTCTTCCGCGGGGCTGTCACGCGGGCCGAACTCGACTCCCGCGCCGGGCTGGTGGCGCACGAGATGGCACACCAGTGGTTCGGCGACCTGGTCACCATGCGTTGGTGGGATGACCTGTGGCTCAACGAATCCTTCGCGGAATACCTGGCCCACCGCGTGATCACCGCGTCCGGCCGCACGAACCTGTGGGTCGACTTCGGTGTCAACCGCAAGAACTGGGGGTCGGAGGCAGACCAGGGTCCCGGCTCGCACCCCATCGCCGGCAACGGCTCCGACGACGCCCGCACCGCCCTGGAGAACTTCGACGGCATCTCCTATGCCAAGGGTGCCGCCGTCCTCCGCCAGCTGGTCGCCCGCATGGGCGACGAGGTCTTCCTGGCCGGCCTACGCCGCTACGTGGAGCTGTTCCAGTTCGGGAACGCCCGTGCCCAGGACCTGCTCGACTGCTGGACCCACGCCGGAGCCGAAGGGCTGGAGCAGTGGTCCCGGCAGTGGCTCACCACCCAGGACCTGGACCTGATCAGCGTCGATGCGGACCACGTCGTGCGCCAGGTGCCCCTCGAGCACCCGGCCGACCGCGACCACGCCCTGGAACTCGCTGCCTTCGACGCCCATGGCGTGGATCAGGGTCGCATCCCATTGGTGGTCGGCTGCCAGCGCACCGAACACCCCTTCATCCATGCCGACCTCCTGATCCCGGACGCAGGCGACCAGACCTGGGCCCGGGTTCGTCCCTCCGTGTCGCTGGGCCAGCTGCCGGCCCTCTCGCGCTTCGCCGACCCGTCCGTGCGGGTGGTGCTGCTCAATGCCCTGCGCGATGGCGTCCGACACGCCGAACTCTCGCCACGGGCGGCCTTGTCGTCGATCATTGCCGCACTGCCGGGCGAGGCAGACGCGACCATCGCCGCCGCCATGCTCAGTTGGGCCCTCGACCTCTCCGGTGACTGGCTGGCACCCGCCGAACGCACCGAAGGACGCGAGGAGTTGGCAGCCGCATCGGCCGAGCTCGTCGCCTCAGCGCCTGCCGGCTCCGACCTGCAGCTGAGCGCCTTCCGCGCCTTGCTGCGCACCACTCGGGACCGCGAACAGCTCACCGCGTGGTTGGAGGAGCAGGACCTCCCCCAGGGGATCGGGCTGGACCAGGAACTGCGCTGGCTCGGCGTCCACCGGCTGATCATGCTGGGCGCCGGAACCGAGATCATCGACGCCGAGTACGCCCGCGATCACACCTCGACCGGCCTGCTGCGCATGTGGGGAGTGCAGACCGCGGTGCCCACCGAGGAAGCCAAGCGCGCTGCCCTGGAGGTGCTCACCGGGTCCTCCGACCTGGGCAATCACGAGCTCCAGGCGATCGCCCAGAACCTTTTCCTGCCTGAGCATGCCCACCTCACCGATGGGCTGGTCGAGCCCTGGCTCTCCGGAATGATCGCCTCGGCCCGCCACCGGCAGGGCTGGATGGTGCCCAGACTGGTCCAGGCCTCGGCACCGACCTCCCACGCGAGCGCGGAGGTGGACCTCAGGCTGCGCGCCGCTCTGGCGTCCGATGACGTGCCCGCCCTGGTACAGCGGCCCCTGCAGGAGGCGCTGCGCCGGGTGGAACAAATCATGGCGGCACGAATGGCACGTTCTGATCTGTGACCCCTGGCCAACCTGTGACGTAGGATGGGGCAGTCCTTCCCTGTTCGATTCTCGCCAGGAGCCGCGTTGTCTGAACCCGTCCAGAGCCAAGATCGTCCCCGCCGCGGGCGCACCGGAGTGATCGTGGGCTCGGTCCTCGGAGGGCTCCTGCTGCTGGTGGCCGCGGCCTATGTCGCCGGGTACTTCATGGCCAGCAACAAGACTCCCCGCAATGCCTCGGTGGAGGGGGTCTCCATCGGCGGCTTGACCCACGGGGAGGCCGTGAACGTCCTGAACGAACAGCTCGGCCCAAGGTATGACAAGCCGATCACCCTCGAGGGCGATGGCAACAGCGCGCAGTTGAAGCCCTCTGAAGCGGGCATGGTCGTCGACTTCGACCGGACCGTGGCCAAGGCCGGAGCCGGCCGCTCGTGGGACCCGGTCAAGATCTGGAACGTGCTGCGCGGGGGAGGCGCCATCGGTGCTGTGACCCGGATCGACCAGTCCGCCCTGGACAGGGCAGTGGCCTCGACGGCCTCCACCTTCGCCACCGAAGGCAAGGACGCCACCATCGCGATCGAGGGCATCAAGGCTGTCACCACCCCGCACACCCCGTCGGTCACGCTCAACCAGTCCGCGACCGCCAAGGCAGTCCGCAAGGCCTGGCCGACGTCCGACAAGGTCCAGGTCGCCGTCGACACAGCCGACCCCGAGATCACCACTGACGAGGTCGACAAGGTCAAGAAGGAGTACGCCGACCCGGCCCTCTCCGGTCCGATCGTGGTCAAGGCGGGCCCGAAGACCTTCAACCTGGACGTCAAGACCATCGCCGCCGCCACCACCTTCACCGCCAAGGACGGCAACGTCACCGCGGCCACCGACATGGAGAAGGTGTGGAAGGAGGCTGAGAAGGACATGGACAGCCTCGGCTTCGCCAAGGGCAAGGACGCCCGGTTCACCTTCAAGGCCGGCAAGCCCTTCATCGACCCGTCGGTTGATGGCGTGGGTGTGGACAAGAAGTCCTTCATCGACACCGTCGGACCCGCGATCACCAAGACCGGCCAGGACCGCACTGTTTCGGTGAAGGTCACCAAGCAGCCGCCGACGTTCAGCACCGGGGACGCCGAGAAGTTGGGCGTCAAGGAGGTCATCGGCGAGTTCACCACCCAGTTCCCCTACGCCGAGTACCGCAACATCAACCTCTCCAGGGTGGCGAGCGTGATCAACGGCAAGCTGGTCAAGCCCGGCGAAGTGTTCAGCATGAACGACACCCTGGGTGAACGCACCAAGGCCAATGGCTACGTCGACGGCTACGTGATCCAGGGGTCGCGGTTGAAGAAGGAGACCGGCGGTGGCGTCTCCCAGTCCGCCACCACGCTGTTCAACGCCATCTTCTTCGCCGGGCTGGAGGATGTGGAGCACCACCCCCACACCCTCTACTTCCCGCGCTACCCGGCCGGACGCGAGGCCACGCTCTACTACGGCAAGCTGGACCTCAAGTTCCGCAACAACACCAACTACGGGGTCGTGATCCAGGCCTACGTCCAGAAGGCCGCTCCCGGGGGCCAGGGCTCGATGACCATCAAGATCTGGTCCACCAAGACCTGGGATGCGGTCAAGTCCACCGAGCTGGTCAAGACCGACTACTACGACGCCCCTGACCAGACCAACGACGAGCCTGACTGCGAGCCCCAGGCCAAATCGCCCGGCTTCACCGTGAACTGGAAGCGGGAGTTCTACAAGGGGGGCAAGGTGGTCAAGTCCGAGCCCTACCGCTGGACCTACGCCGCGACCCCGCAGATCACCTGCACCAAGTCCTGATCGCCCCGGGGTGGTGCAGGGTTGTAGTATCGCCTGTGCTCGGCGACGTGCGTCGAGCAAGCACAACGAGGAGTGGATGTGGCCTACATCATTGGTGAAGCCTGCGTGGACGTGAAGGATCGCGCCTGCGTCGACGAATGTCCCGTGGACTGCATCTACGAGGGCAACCGCATGCTCTACATCCAGACCGACGAGTGCGTCGACTGCGGCGCCTGCGAACCGGTCTGCCCCGTTGAGGCGATCTACTACGAGGACGACATCCCCGAGGACCAGAAGCACTACTTCGACATCAATGTCGAGTTCTTCGACGGTATCGGCTCGCCCGGTGGTGCCGCCAAGATGGGTGTCATCGACAAGGACCACCCGACCGTCGCCGCCCTGCCGCCGCAGGGAGAGTGACCCGTGGGCCTGTCGGCTCGCCTTCCCGATTTCCCCTGGGACAGCCTGGCCGAGGCCAAGTCCCGCGCCCAGTCGCACCCGGGCGGGATCGTCGACCTCTCGGTCGGGACGCCGGTCGACCCCACCCCCGAGGTTGCCCGCGAGGCGCTCTGTGAGGCGTCCGATGCGCATGGCTACCCGACCGTCTGGGGGACGCCCGCCCTGCGCTCGGCGATCCTGGGGCACCTGACCTCGCGCTGGAACAGCGTGGACCTGCCCGAAACCGGCGTCCTGCCGGTCGTCGGCACCAAGATGATCGTGGCGATGCTGCCCATGATGCTGGGTCTTGGCGCCGGGGACGTGGTGGTGATCCCGGAGATCGCCTACCCGACCTACGACGTCGGTGCTCGCGTGGCGGGTTGCGGAATCGTCCCCTGCGATGATCCCTCGCGCCTGCCCGGCGCTGGTCAGCCGGGGACGCCGTCGCTGATCTGGATCAACTCCCCGGCCAACCCCTCCGGCGCCGTGATGTCGGTGGAGCTGCTGGGGGAGTGGATTGCCTACGCCCGTTTGGTGGATGCGGTCCTGGCCAGCGACGAGTGCTACGGCGAGTTCGTCTACGAGGGACGCTCCCACTCGGTGCTCGACCAGTCCCTCAACGGCGGTTCTGTCGAGCGTGTGCTCGCGGTCATGTCGACCTCCAAGGAGTCGAACATGGCCGGCTACCGAGCCGGTTTTGTGGCCGGTGACCCCGCGATCGTGTCCGAACTGCTGGGCGTCGGCAAACATCTGGGCTTCATGGTTCCCGCCCCGGTGCAGGCCGCGTTGCAGGCTGCGATGGGGGACCGGGCGCATGTTGCCGAACAGTTCTCTCGATACCAGAAGCGTCGTGAGGTGCTCACGCCTGCACTCGAAGCCGCCGGGTTCCGGATCGACGACTCCCAGGGCTCGCTCTACCTCTGGGCGACCCGCGACGAGGACTGCCGGGCCACCGTCGACTGGCTCGCTGACCGGGGAATCCTGGTCGCTCCCGGTGATTTCTACGGGGAACGTGGGCGCCAGCATGTGCGGATCGGGCTGACGGCCAGCGATGAGCGGATCGCCGCGGCAGCGGAGCGCCTGCGCGGCTGAGCCGTTACTCCCCGGGGCTGGATGCCGATGATTCCAAGGTGGCGGCCCGTCGTCGCTCGCCCTCCTTCGTGCGAGGCGAGGCCTGTGAGGACTCAACTGGTAGGCGATGCACGTCTTGTCGGACCCCTTGCCTAGATTGGTACATGTCTTCGAATAGAGACATGAAAGAGGTGGTCAGCGTGGGATTCAACCCAGATGTAGCGCGCGAGCGGCTGGTCTCGCTGCGCGCTGCGCGACAAGCCAAACTCAGGGCCGAGGCCGAAGAGCTGAGGTGCTACGCCGAGTTCGCCGAGGAATACCGCTGGGTTCCCGAGGACACGCAGGGTCCGGTGCTGCACGGGGAACAGATGGTGCGCGCTGGTGGGGATGGGACACCGGAGATTGCCGAGTTCACCCCGATGGAAGTCGCCGGAGCATTGGGGTTGTCGGTCGACACTGCGCATGTGGAGCTGTTCCAGGCGGTCGCCACCAAGTACCGGTTCCCCCGTCTGTGGCAGATGGTGATGACTGGCAGGCTGCGGGCATTCAAGGCCACCTCGATTGCTGGGATCGCCAAGCCCCTCACCCACGAGCAGGCCCTGGAGCTGGATGCGGAGTTGGAGCCGATGATCGCCACCGGCCACTTCTCACGCCACGAGCGCTACGCGCGCGCCCGGGTGATGGAGATGCAGACCGGACGTGTGCAGGACGAACACGAAGAAGCCCTCGCCAACCGACGGGTCGACTTTGATCAGTCGGCGCTCGGGGTGACTGGGGTGTCCGCCCGGTTGTTGACTGCGGATGGGATCCATCTCAACGCCGCCCTCAACCGATTGGCGATGATCCTTGGGCAGGGCGGCAACCAGGACTCCCATCAGATCCGCCGGGCAACGGCACTGGGGATCCTCGCCTCCCCCGCCTACGCATTGAGCCTGCTGCAGGCCTCGCTGGTCGACCAGCTGCCTCACGGGCTCGAGCAGGAGTGCCCCTCGAAGGGGATGCGTGGCCATACCTGCGGCCAGGTCACTGTCGACCCCGACAAGCTGCTGCCCCGCAGCGAAGTCATCGTCCATCTGACCGACGACACTGCGCGAACCGGGGAAGGTCTCGGGCGGGTGGAGAAGGTCGGACCCATCCTGGCGGGCTGGGTCAAGGAACTGGTCGGCCACTCCCGCGTGACCGTCCGCCCGGTGCTCGACTGTGACGGTGTGCAGCCGGTCGATTCCTACGAGATCCCCGCCGCGATGCGGCGAGCAGTCACGCTGCGGAACCCGACCGAGGTGTTCCCCTGGTCAGTGAAACCCTCCACCGGTAGGGGCATCGACCTCGACCACACCATCCCCTGGGGTGCTGACCAACCCGACCGGCAACCGTCAACCAGGCTGGACAACCTCGGTCCACTCTCGAGGAAGGTGCATCGAGCGAAAACCCATGGCGGCTGGCAACTGGCCCAACCCCTCCCGGGCGTGTTCCTGTGGCAATCACCGCTCGGGTTCACCTACTTGGTCACCCCCTCCCAAACCTGGATGGTTGATGACCCCACCGGCCGCATCCTCACCCACCAGCAGGAGGAGCCCGCAGCCGCCTGACAATCATGGCGGGGATGTCGGTCCGCCGTCTGACAGGCCTGGTCCATGTCCCATCTCGCGAACTCTCACCTCAGCCTTGACGAGCACCCCCTCGCTACCAACGCCAGCGGGGTCAGAGGCGTGCCCATTCGTTGGGAGGGCTAGCGGCAGCAGGGCGCTTACGATCCCATCGCGTTCCTTGTGTGAATCAGCGCGAGAGTGGGGTCAGTTCGGGCGTTGGGAGGCTGTAACTCCACCGCGCCGTCAGGTCCACGGGGTCGCTGGAGGGGTCCAGATCCCCGGGCAGGGGTCCCACGACGACCTCGTTCCGAGTGAGTTCCTTGATGCCGACGCGCAACCGCTGGCCGTCACGCTGAAGCTCGTAGACCTCCGCCAGCAGTCCCAGTCCGATCTCATCAAGCAGTTCCTCAGCCTGAGCGAGCTGACACGCGGGGCCCGCCTGCCGATGCAGTAGGTCGAAGGGGACGAAGTCTCCTTCGTCCGTGACGGCGATGTACCCGACCAGTTCGTTGTCGTTGGATCGGACGTGGTCGAAGACGGAGTCGGAGGTCAGGTCCAGTGTGGTCATGCACGCACTCTACGAAGATTCCTGCCCTGCCACGGCAGGGGCATGCCTACCGGCTGCGAGCCAGCTCAAGCTGCAAGTAGTGAGCCAAGGTCTCGAGTTCCGCATCGACAGCCCGTCGCACGGCCCCCGACCAATCGCCCTCCTCGCGGATGCCGTGCACTCGCAGCACGCCCTCGTCACGCACCGCCTGCGCGTCCACGGTGCCGACCAGCCGATCCAGGTGCAACACCGGCAGCGCGTAGTAGCCCCAGATCCGCACCTCGGCGGGCTTGTACATCTCCAGAGCGAAGTCGAACTCGAACAGCTCATCAAGCCTCTTCCGGTCCACCACCAGCCGGTCGAGAGGGGAGAGCAACGCCGTTCGCCCCCGGAACTCTGCATCCAGCAGCTCAGGATCAACCCGCCAGGTCCCCTTCACCCCATCCACGACCGCTGGCTCGCCAACCGGGCCAACGTCCAACGGTTCGGAAGGCACTTTGGCGGCCTTCTCCCGCGCCAGGCCCAGACTTCGCAGCCGCCGAACCATCAGCTCGCGGTGCGCCTCCTCCGCCGAGACTGCCGCCGCAGCAGCGGGGAAGACGTCGTCAGCCAACGCCCACACCCGCTCGCGCCCCTGCCGACGGCTCACAGCCACCTCACCGCGCTCGGCCAGGCGCTCCAGCAGCATGGTCAGGCTCTTCTGGTTGTTCCACCCGGATGACCGCCACTCTCGCTCGAAGTGGATGTCCTCGAACTCGCGTGCCGTCAGTTCGTCCGCCCCGGCCAGTTGGGCCAGCACCTCCTCCCGTGCACGGGAGTTGTCCTCCACCCAAGCTGCCACCGACTGCAGGTAGGGGTCCGCCGAGTCGCCCGGCCAATCAGCCATCACCACCCGGTGCAGCGGGACATCGGCGGCAGCGCGCAGGTAGGCGCCGATCTCCACCAGCTCCCTCTCGGCGATGGCAGCGTCGAGGTCCCCGCGCCGGAAACCACGCCCCACCCGACTCCAGAACACCAGCTCCGGGCTCGTGGCCACGTGCGCGGTCAGGTCCATCTGGATCGCGGACAGCCCCTCGGCTACCTCCGCGACGCTCTGCGGGCGAGGGTGCGCCAACAACTGGGCCCGCACCGCGAGCCTGCGCGCGTCCCTTCGCGAGAGTTCCAGCATCAGCCGAAGGTGATGGTCGCGACGGTGCCTGCCGGGGCAGGAGTCCCACCCCACACGGCGTACTCATCGGGCAGCATGATCCAGCTCTGACCCTGGCCGGCCTCGCGGCCGACCTCGACCTTGCGGACCTTGGCATCGCGCACGCTGGCCATCATCAGCTGGCCCGCCGCCCAGGCCAGGGTCGGCGACTTCGCCGTCAGGGTCATCACGCCTCCGGTCTGGCTCACCGCGACCTTGCCCTTGAGGCCCTTGGTCAGCACCTGCTGGTGGACGCTCTTCTCCGGCGTCGCCTGGCGCACCGCACAACTCAGCCCGGCCGGGGTATTGCCGGTCAGGACGCTGGCCAGCGCCTTCGCATTCTCCTCATGCTTGCGGTACCCATCTGGGACGCCGGAGCGCTGCACCTTCTGGGCCACGTCATTGATGTCGCCGGTCTGCCAGCCCTTCACCTTCACCAGGTGGTCGTAGAACTCCCCCGAGGAGTACCAGGGGTCCATGATCTGCTCGACGGTGCCCCAGCCCTGGGAGGGACGCTGCTGGAAGAGCCCCACCGAGTCGCGGTCGCCGTAGTCGATGTTGCGCAGGCTCGACTCCTGCATCGCCGTCGCCAACGCGATGGACGCCGCCCGCGGGGGCAGGTCGCGGCGAATGGACTCCGCCACGATCACTGACGCCCATTTCGCCTGCTCCGGGGTCAGGAAGTAGCTGACATCCCCTGCGCGGGCCACGCAGCCCTCTGCCACCGGGGCTGGGCCGGGAACCTCAGGGTCCCAGCGGCTCACCAGCCACCACCCGGCGCCGAAGAGCAGGCCCAGGACGACCAGCAGGCAGACAAGGAGCAGCGCAATCTGGGCACCGACCGATCGCATCGCAGTCGCGGGTCAGTCGTTCTGGTGGAGGGCTTCGTTCAGCTCCACGCTCTTGCCGCCACGGCTGCGGGCGAGCACCGTCCCGGTCACCGAGTCGCGGATGAACAGCAGGTCGCTCGCACCGGACAGCTCGCTCGCCTTCACCACGCGGCCGTCGTCGAGGGTGACCTTGCTGGCGGCGGTCACATACAGGCCGGCCTCCACCACGCAGTTGTCGCCCAGCGAGATCCCCACACCGGCGTTGGCGCCCAACAGGCACCCCTCGCCGATCGAGATGACCTCCTTGCCGCCGCCGGACAGCGTCCCCATGATCGAGGCACCGCCACCGACGTCGGAACCGTCCCCGACCACGACGCCGGCCGAGATGCGTCCCTCGACCATGGATGCCCCGAGGGTGCCCGCGTTGAAGTTCACGAAGCCCTCGTGCATGACGGTGGTGCCGCTGGCCAGGTGGGCGCCCAGGCGTACTCGCGAGGCGTCACCGATCCGCACCCCCGAAGGCACCACGTAGTCGGTCATCCGCGGGAACTTGTCCACGCTCAGCACGGTCAGCTGGCCGCGAGCCGCGCGCAGGGCAGCGCGGGTGCGTTCGAAGTCATCCACCGCGCAGGGGCCGGCCGAGGTCCACACGACATTCGGCAGCGCGCCGAAGATGCCGTCCATGACCAAGCCATGGGGCTTGACCAGGCGATGGCTCAACAGGTGCAGGCGCAGGTAGGCGTCCGCAGCGTCGGCCGGGGCGGCGTCCAGATCGATGACCGTGCGCACTGCGCGTGACTCGACGCGACGAGCATCGTCGAAGGTCTGCGCCGAGCGCAGCTGCTCGGGGGCCGGGCTGTCGTCCGGCAGGCCCAGCTGGGGCGAGGGGTACCAGGTGTCCAGCACCTGACCCGACTCGTGCACCGTCGCCAGGCCCCATGCCCAGGCGGGTCGGGAGAAGGTTGTCGCATCAGTCATGCCCTCCATCGTAGGGGAGTGACACTAGGCTCAGAATCATGGAGAACCCCCGGATCGATCCCCACTCGGACCTGACCACCCTCCTCCAGCAGGTGGTCGACATCGAGTCGGTCAGTGGCAACGAGGGCCCCCTGGCCGATGAGGTCGAACGCATCCTCCTCAGCGCTGCGCACCTCGAGGTCATTCGGTACGGCCACACGGTCGTCGGACGCACGAAGCGTGGGCGCCCCGAACGTGTCGTGATCGCCGGCCACCTCGACACGGTCCCGGTCGCCGGCAACCTGCCAAGCCGGCTCGAGGGTGACCGCGTCTACGGCCGTGGCACCTGTGACATGAAGGGCGGGGTGGCGGTGATGCTCAAGAATGCCGTCGAGGTCACCGAACCCACGCGCGACGTGACCTGGATCTTCTACGACTGCGAGGAGGTCGAGTCCAGCCGCAATGGTTTGGGAGCCCTGGGTCGCGAGCACCCCCACCTTCTCCAGGCCGATTTCGCCGTCCTCATGGAGCCAACCTCAGCCTCCGTGGAGGGCGGCTGCCAGGGAACCTGCCGCTTCCTGATTCGCACCTCCGGTGTCGCTGCGCACTCGGCCCGCTCCTGGCTGGGGCACAATGCCATCCACGACCTCGGCCCGGTCCTCACCCGCCTCGCCGAGTTCGACGCCCGCGAGATCGAGGTGGATGGGCTGCTCTACCGTGAGGGCCTCAATGCCGTCGACATCCGCGGCGGCATCGCCGGCAATGTCGTGCCGGACGCCGCCACTCTCACCGTCAACTACCGTTTCGCCCCCGACAAGCTCCCGGAGGACGCCGAGCAGGTCATGCGCGAGCACTTCTCCGGCTGGGAGCTCGAGTTCACCGACATGGCCCCTGGTGCCCGCCCCGGCCTCGACCGCCCGGCCGCCGCGAAGTTCGTCGAGGCTGTCGGTGCCAGCCCACGCGCGAAGTACGGCTGGACAGATGTGGCCCGCTTCGCCACCCTCGAAGTGCCTGCGGTGAACTTCGGCCCCGGTGACCCCGGCAAGGCCCACATGGACGACGAGTTCTGCCCCGTCTCCGACCTCGAGACCTGCCATGCTGCGCTCCAGCGCTGGCTGACCGCCTGACCACCGACCCTGAGAGGACGCACCATGCCCCATCGCACGTCCCGTCCCATCGACAACGCCCCCAGGCCCTCGGGTTCGGCGGTCCACGCCGGCCCGGTGATCCGACGGCAGGACCAGATCCAGCCCACGACCACCGACCAGCGCCTGCTGCAGGGTCGCGGTGGCGACGACTGGGTGCACTCCGACCCCTGGCGCGTGCTGCGCATCCAGGCTGAGTTCGTGGAGGGCTTCGGCACCCTGGCCGACCTCGGCCCCGCCATCTCGATCTTCGGTTCGGCCCGCACCAAGGCCGACCACCCCATGTACCACGCTGCCGAGGACCTCGCCCGAGGCCTGGTGGAGCGCGACTACGCGGTGATCACCGGGGGTGGCCCCGGCATCATGGAGGCCGCCAACAAGGGCGCCTCCGAGGCCGGGGGCACCTCGGTCGGGCTGGGCATCGAGCTGCCCTTCGAGACCTCGATGAACGAGTACGTCAACCTCGGCATCAACTTCCGCTACTTCTTCGCCCGCAAGGTGATGTTCCTGAAGTACGCGCAGGGGTTCATTGTGATGCCCGGCGGCCTGGGCACCTTCGACGAGCTCTTCGAGGCCATGACCCTGGCCCAGACCGGCAAGGTGCAGCATTTCCCCGTCGTCCTCTTCGGCACCGAGTACTGGGCTGGCCTGATCGCCTGGATGCGCGAGAAGGTCCTGGGGGAGGGTTACGTCGCTGAGCGTGATCTCGAGAGCTTCCTGTGCACCGACGACATCGAGGAGGCGCTGGCGCACGTCATCACCGGCCCGGTGCTGGACGAGCCCGGACTCCTGGAGGAATAGGCTTCTCCGCATGATGTGGATCCTTGGCCTGATCGCGGTGGGCATCATCGCCACCGGAGCCTTCCTTGCCTCCGGGAAGTTCGGCGAGATGCCCGACCTCGTCGACGACCACCCGGTACCACGCCTGCCCGAGGGCGAGTTCACTGCCGCGGACGTCCAGGGGTTGCACTTCGGTCGGGCCCTGCGCGGCTACGCACCCCACGAGGTCGACGAGCTGATGGCGCGGGTCGCGCGAAGCCTGACCCAGGACGCCTCCGGGCGTCCAGTACCGGTGACCCCTGCTGAGCTGCACGCTGCGACCTTCGAGGTCGTCACCAGCGGCTACCACATGGGGCAGGTGGACCTGGTCGTGGAGCGGCTGGCCGACCAGCTCGCCGGTGCCACACGACGCGCGAGTTGGAATGATACGGAATAATGGGAGCTGATCGATCTTCGGCTGAAGCAAGGAGTGTGTCCACATGGCAGCAATGAAGCCCCGTACCGGTGATGGCCCGATGGAGGTCACCAAGGAAGGTCGCGGCATCATCATGCGCGTCCCCGTCGACGGAGGCGGGCGGCTCGTGGTGGAGCTCAATGCCGAGGAGGCCACCGCACTCCTGACCTGCCTCAAGGACCCGGAGCTCAAGCTCCCTCAGTGATCTGCACCCACTGACAACAGGTACACGGCGCCGACCATTGCGGTCGGCGCCGTGTCGTGTCCCCGCGCAACCCACGTCAGGCGCGAGTGCGCTTCTGGTGGCGCGCCATGGCGGCCTGGTAGACCTCGACGGTCTGCTGGGCGATCTTCTCCCAGCTGAACTCGGCGATGCAGCGCTCGCGCCCGGCGCGACCCATCTGGTCAGCCCGCTCGGCATCTGTGGTCAGCTCGTTGATGGCGGCGGCGAATCGGCTCTCGAAGTCGGCGACGTAGGCGGCGTCCTCGGCCTTGGCCGGGGTGTACTCGATCAGGCGTCCGGTCTCACCGTCCACCACGACCTCGGGGATCCCGCCGACCGCAGACGCGACGACCGCAGTCTGGCAGGCCATGGCCTCCAGGTTCACGATGCCCAGCGGCTCGTAGACCGACGGGCAGGCGAAAACGGTGGCGTGGCTCAACACCTGGCGTACCGAGCGACGGGGGAGCATCTCCTGCACCCAGACGACATTTCCTCCACGTTCGGCCTTCAGGTCGTCGAAGGCGAGGTGGAACTCCTGGGCGATCTCAGGGGTGTCGGGGGCGCCGGCGAGCAGGATCAGCTGGGTCTTCGGGTCGAACTGGCGCGCAGCCCGGACGAGGTGGATGAGCCCCTTCTGGCGGGTGATGCGACCCACGAAAACGACGCTGGGACGGCTCGGGTCCATCCCGATCTCCTCCAGGACGTCGGTGCCGGTGTCCGGCTGGAACTCCTCGGTGTCGATGCCATTGCGCACCACATGCATCTTGGTGGGGTCCAGGTCGGGGTAGGACGCAAGCACGTCCCGCTTCATGCCCTCACTCACCGCGATCACGGCATCAGCGCCGTCGTAGGCGGTCTTCTCCGCCCAGGAGGACAGGTGGTAGCCACCGCCGAGCTGCTCGGCCTTCCAGGGCCGGTGGGGCTCGAGCGAGTGTGCCGAGACGACGTGGGGGATCGAGCGGAACAGTCCGCCGAGGTGGCCGGCCAGGTTCGCGTACCAGGTATGGGAATGCACCAGGTCGAGCTCCTCGGGGAGGGAGGCGACCATGGACAGGTCAGCACCGAAGACTCGCAGCGCGGGATTGGCTCCCGAGGGGAAGTCCTCGGGGTGGGCAGTGGCACCCTCGCGCGGCTCGCCCATGCACTGCACATCAACCTCGACGAGCTTGCGGAGCTGAGGAACGAGCTGGGCCACATGGACTCCGGCGCCGCCGTAGATGCTCGGCGGGTACTCACGGGTGAGGATCGAAACCTTCATGCCCTGATCGTTCCACACCCGAGCCCGCAGGGGAGGGGGTCAGGGACGACGAAGGGCCCGGGCCGGTGGCCGCGGACCCTGCGTCCAGCGAGCGGGCGCCAGGACTTGCACCCAGTTCTCCCCACGGGAAGTGGGGCGCCTCACTCATAGGCCTCACCCGCATGCGTCACACAGCTGCGACTCCTGTCCACTGTACCTGATACAGGAGGACAGGAGGAGTCCGCGCCTGATCAGGGCAGGACTGAGACGCACGTCATCCCAGCGTGCCGGAGATCTCGTTGGGGGCATGGGGCAGCGTGCCGGTGGTCATGACCTTGTTCACACTGAGCTCGATCGCGTGGACCTTCTTGGTGGCGGGGTCGGTGACGTAGACCCAGTGGCCCTGGGCGTGGATGGTGGGGGAAGGCTTTTCCCACTCCTCCGGCTCGGTGAAGGGCTTGAGGACCTTGATCGACTTGTGGATGTCACCGTGCTCGGGGTCGATCACGTGCAGGGTGCCGTCCTGGGTGAGAACAAGGCCGTGGCCGTCGGCGCTGAACTCGATACCGCGCCAGGCGTAGTGGGTGGGCATGGTGATGACCTTCATGGTGCCGGCCTCGGTGTCGATGACGGCGACCTTCTTGGCCAGGTCCTTCTCGGAGGTCTTGTAGTCGGAGAAGACGTACTTGGAGTCCTTGTGGCCGTACTGGTTGCCCATGCGCGCGAACCCGTCCTTGGCCTTGATCTTGGTGATCGTGTCGCCCTTGATCAGCAGGGTGCCGTCCTCGCAGCCGAAGGTCATCGCCCCGCCCTTGGCCACGGCAGCACCGTGGGTGCCGGGGCAGTCGGTGGACTCGGCCAGCTTCTTGCCATCCCTGTCGATCACGCGGACGCCGTGGGCGCCGTCCTTGCCGGGGATGGTGTGGACGATGTTGCCGCCCTCGAGCATGTAGGCATTGCCGTGGTGGGCCGCGAGCTGGACGGTCTTCTCGGGCTTGGCGTCCTTCTCGAACATGTGCTCGGTGGCGTACACGTCCACGGAGCCGTCACCGTCGTCGAAGACCAAGGTGTGATCGGCGTTGGGGGAGACATGGCCAGCCTTCTTCACGTCGAACTTCTGGCCGGTGAGGGAGGGTTGGAGAACCTTGGAGTGGCCATGGTCGCCGTGGGCCCTGGTGTAGGAGCCGAGGTCGAGGGTCTCCAGGCCGTTGCCGGAGTCCAGCAGCAGGTAGCGGTGCTCGCCGGACTCGCGCAGGCGCAGGTGCTTCGCGGGGTGGGGGATGTCCTTGATCAGCTTCAGGGTCTCGGCGTTGACGACCATGACCCCGCCCTCATAGGTGATGGCCAGGCGGGGCTCGCGCTTGCCGACCTCCTTGCCCTCACCGGGCACCTCGTGGTCATGGTCGTGCTCATGCTTCGAGCTGGCGGCGTGGCTGGGGGAGCTGGAGCCACCCGGCGCGGTGGCCCGGTCCTGAGCGCAGGCGCTCATCACGAGCGCGAGGGCGGCCAAGGAGGCAAGGGTGCGGTAGCGAATGTTCATGATGAGAATCATTATCAAACAATGCCGGTCAGTCAACTCGCCGACAGTGGATCTCGAGCCGGCTGCTGTTCAGGTCACCCCGTCCAGGGGGCCACGATGACGTGTTGGCGAAGAATTGTTGCCCTCCCTTCCCGCAGCACCCTTGCGGTCGGTAGGTTCATGACATGCAGAGTCGCCCGAAGGTCCTGTCGATGGTGCTGGCCGGGGGCGAGGGCAAGCGACTGATGCCCTTGACCGCCGATCGAGCCAAGCCAGCCGTGCCGTTTGGCGGCACCTACCGCCTGATCGATTTCGTCCTGTCCAACCTCGCCAACTCCGAGCTCCGACAGATTGCGGTCCTCACCCAGTACAAGTCCCATTCGCTGGATCGTCACATCTCGCTGACCTGGCGCATGTCAACCCTGCTGGGCAACTACGTCACCCCGGTGCCTGCCCAGCAGCGCCTCGGGCCGCAGTGGTACCAGGGTTCTGCGGACGCGATCCACCAGTCGATGAACCTGGTGCGCGACGAGGACCCGGACTACATCATCGTCTTCGGAGCCGACAACATCTACCGCATGGACGTGGGTGCGATGCTGCAGGCCCACATCGACTCCGGCCTCTCGGCCACCATCGCGGGTATTCGCGTCCCGCGCAGGGAGGCCTCCGCCTTCGGCATCATCGACGCCGACTCCTCGGCGAAGATCAACCAGTTCCTGGAGAAGCCGGCCGACCCGCCAGGTCTGCCCGACTCCCCCGACGAGTCCTTCGCGTCGATGGGCAACTACATCTTCACCCGCAAGGCCTTCGTCGAAGCCCTGGAGGCCGACGCCGCCGACCCGGAGTCCAAGCGCGACATGGGGGGCAACATCGTTCCCTGGTTCGTGCGCAAGGGGCAGGCGCAGGTCTATGACTTCACGCTGAACAATGTCCCGGGCTCCACGGAGAAGGACCGCAACTACTGGCGCGACGTGGGCACCATCGACGCCTACCACGAGGCGCACATGGACCTGGTCAGCGTGAACCCGGAGTTCAACCTCTACAACCCGGAGTGGCCGATCTGGACCCAGCAGGTCCAGGCACCGGGTGCCAAGTTCACCCTGCGCGGTACCGCGGAGGATTCGATCGTCTCCAGTGGCTGCATCATCTCCGGTGCTGATGTGGACCGCGCCGTCCTCAGTCCGAATGTGCGCTGCCAGAAGTACTCCAAGGTCGAGGGTTCGATCCTCATGAACAATGTCGAGATCGGACGCGGTGCGCGGGTCTGCAATGCGATTCTCGACAAGGGCGTCACCCTCGCTGAGGGTGCCGAGGTCGGCCTGGACAAGGACCATGACCGGGCTCGCGGCTTCCACGTCTCCCAGAACGGCATCACCGTGGTGGGCAAAGGAGTGCACGTCCTCGCCGACTGACTCCCATGGCACAGCACAACGCCCGCCCCGTGGGGCGGGCGTTGTCGTTGGTGGTCAGGCCTTGATGGCTGCCAGCAGGCCGGCGCCGACCGGCAGCAGGGCGGAGGTGAACTCCTCGGTGTCCAGGATCGCACCCAGAGCCTCCCGGATGATCACGGCCTCGTCATCCTCATTCTCGGGGTCGGCGACCTTGTTGTCCCACAGGGCATCGTTGAGCACCACCATGCCGCCGTGGCGCAGAAGCCTCAGGGCCTGGGCGACGTATTCGACGTATTCCAGCTTGTCGCCGTTGATGAAGACCATGTCGTAGGCGCCGTCGCGCAGCTTCGGCAGGACGTCCAGGGGCAGGCTGGCAATGAGACGGAAACGCGAGGTCGCGATGCCGGCGGCCATGAAGGCCTTGCGGGCGGCGTCCTGACGATCGGCCTCGGCATCCACGCTGGTCAGGATGCCGTCAGAGACCATGCCTTCGAAGAGCGCAAGGCCGCTGGTGCCCGACCCGGTGCCGACCTCGACGACGTGCTTGGCCGATATGGCGCGCGCCAGGAAACGCAACGCCGTCGCGGTGCCGGTCGACAGCGGGCTGACCCCCAGGTCGGAGGCGGCCTGGCGGCTGGTCGCGATGGAGTCGCCGGGCTCGATGAAATCCTCGGCGTAGCCCCAGGAGCGCTGGTCTGGTCCTTCTGCGGCGGTCTGTGGTGAGCTCACGAGCCCAAGCCTACCGTTAGCATGATCCCCATGACCCATGCCGTCACCGCCGAGATTGTCGCCACCGTCCTGTCCGTTGACGTGGAGGTGGGCGCCACTGTGGGGCCGCTGGACGCCGTGATCGTGCTGGAGTCCATGAAGATGGAGATCCCGGTGCTGGCGGACGTGAGCGGCACCGTGGTCGAGATCTCGGTCAAGCCCGGAGACGTGGTCCACGACGGTGACCCGATGATGATGATCGAGGAAGCATGACATCTCCCCGACTCGGCCGACTGGTCACCGCGATGGTGACCCCCTTCACCCCTGATGGCGCCCTTGACCTGAAGCGCGCCGGCGAACTCGCCACCCGCCTGGTGGACGAGCAGGCCAATGACGCGATCGTTGTCAACGGCACCACCGGTGAATCACCGACCACCACCGAGGACGAGAAGTTCAAGGTCGTGGAGGCAGCCCTCGGGGCCGTCGATGATCGCGCCACCGTCATCGCTGGCGTGGGCAGCTTCGACACCGCCCACACCGTGCGGATGGCCCGCCGAGCAGCCGACACCGGTGCCCACGCCCTGTTGGTGGTCTGCCCCTACTACTCCCGCCCCACCCAGCAGGGAATCGTCGCCCACTTCCGCGCCGTCGCGGAGGCCACCGACCTGCCGGTGATGGTCTACGACATCCCGCACCGCACCGGTGTCTCGATGTCGAGCGAGACCCTGCTCGAACTGGCCGAACTGCCCACCATCGTCGCGGTGAAGGACGCCAAGGGCGACCTGGTGGCATCCAGCCAGGTGATGGCCGAGGTGGCCGCCGCCGGGCTCGAACTGGACTACTACTCCGGGGACGACGCGATCACCCTGCCCCTGCTGAGCGTTGGCGGGGTTGGGGTGGTCGGCACCTCGACCCACTTCAGTGGCCGCGCCATGAAGCAGATCATCGAGCTGGCGGTGCGGGGTGACTTCGCGGGAGCACTCGAAGTCCAGCGTCGATGGCTGCCGGTGTTCACCGGCGTCTTCGCTGCTCCCGGCTGTGCCACCGTCAAGGGCGCACTGGCTGCCGAAGGCTTTGACGTCGGCCCGCTCCGGCTGCCGATGGTCGCCCCCGACGACGTGGTGGTGCAGGGCTTCTGCCAGAAGCTGCGGACCGCGCGTTCCTGAGTCGCGTCCCGCCCATGGCACACTGGGAGCCATGGCGATGGAGGGCAACGACGGCGACGGTTGGGTCGCCCCGACCTGGGAGGAGCTGGTCCGCGACCACTCCGACATGGTCTACCGGGTTGCCTTCCGGCTCACCGGCAACCGCCCGGACGCCGAGGACCTCACCCAGGACGTGTTCGTTCGCGCCTTCAGGTCGATCCACTCCTTCGAGCCGGGGACCTTGACCGGCTGGTTGCACCGCATCACCACCAACCTCTTCCTCGACCAGGCTCGCCGTCGCAAGCGCCTGAGTTTTGACCCGATGGCCGAGGCCGCCGAGAACGTCAAGTCGCGTCATCGCGAGCCCGGCGACGAGATGGTCGACCAATCCCTTGACCACGATGTCGCCCGGGCACTGGCGAGCCTGCCGCCCGACCAGCGCGTGGCGGTCGTCCTGTGTGACATCGAGGGTCTCAGCTACGACGAGATCGCCGACATCCTCGACGTCAAGCTCGGTGCCGTGCGGTCCAGGATCCATCGTGGACGCGAGCGGCTGCGGCGATCCCTGGCCCATCGCAAGCCCGCCGAGGGCCATGGACGCCTGCTCGGTGCTCCGGATGAGCTCCCGGGCCAGGCCGTCGACATTGCGCCAGATCCGACCCTGCAGCAGGTCCTCAAGAGATGATCAGCCGGGACCTGCCCGCTGCCTGCCGGCGGGCTCGCGACCTCGTCGATCAACGCCTGGAAGGCGATCTCGACGCGACCTGCGCCGAGGAACTGAACCGCCACCTGACCGCCTGTGCGTCCTGCCGCGCCCACCAGGAGGGCACCGAATCGGTCGTGGGGCTGTTGCGCCACTGCGCACCGCAGTGCGCAGCCTCGGAGCGGCTGACCCGCCAGTTGCAGGCCATCGCGGGTGATGAGGCCCGTGCACCCCTGTGGATGTCAGCCCAGGAGACGGGCCACCTGCCCAGCCGTCGTCGTCGTCGCCAGCGCCTGGCCGTCGCCGGGTCGATGGCCCTGGTGGCGACCGTGGGCATGCTGTTCACCCTGGGGCTGATCATGGCGCCCCACGTGCCGGTGGTGGCGAACGCACCCCAGACCGGTCACCGTGAGCACGACCTGCGGCTGGGCATTGGTCCGGGCGCGCAGGCGGTGAACGCCGTCCTGGCCAGCGACCAGCAGTCCCGATTGCCGCGCAGCCGGGTTATCGAGCGTCCACAGTTGCTGACGGGGATGCAACCTGCCGACATCAGTCGGTCGGACGCGATGGAACTGCTGGAAGGTGCCCTCTCGCCCCTGGTGGCCTACTCCGGGGTGCAGCGAGTCACGCTGGCCGGGAGGCGCGACCACCTGGTCGCCGAGGTCCGCGTCCAGCAGAAGCCCGGCCACTCGGTTGCCGTCGCCGTGCTGGATCGCTCCGGCCAGGTGATCAGCTCCGGTCTGCTCCCGGTGCGCACCACACCGCTGGGGGTGATGCCGCCTGCGGCAACAACCTTCACCCGGGTCCCCGGCGGCGTGATTGCGGGGCATTCCACGGAACTGCTGGAGGCCAAGCGTTCCGACCGGAGCCTGGTGGCTCGCTGGTGGCTGGTCCCTGAGCTCGGCCTGGTGGCCTGGAACGAGACCTTCGACAGCGCCGGGCGCCTGGTGCGCTCGGCCGGTTTCACCAGCCTGGCGGTGACCTCACCGGCCAGCAGTGGACGCACCCAGCAGGTGCCACTCCAGCTGTCGAGCGCCCCCGCAGTCAGTGCCCCGACCCGGGCGATGTGCGGGGGAGGATTCAACTGCTCCGCCCGGCTGGCCGGTTTCAGGCTCGTGCAGATCAGCACCGATTCCCCGACCCGACCCACCGTGGTCCACGCCGTCTACGCCCGCGGAGATGTCTGGGTGACTGTGATGCAGCAGCGTGGCCGGCTCGGATCCACCGATGGTGCCGGCTATGGGGTGTCCCCTGATCGCTGTTCGCTGGTCTGGCAGTCCGGTGATGTCGTCTACACCGTCACCACCGATGCCGGTCCCTCCGTGGGAGCCAGGGTGGCGGCCGACCTGCCGCACCATGAGCCTGCCGGGTCCGGTCCGATAAGCCGTTCGTGGGCGGGTTTGTCCCGTCTGGTCGGGCGTTGAGAACGCGCTAGGGTGTGACTCGTGGACCTGGGATTCGGCGAGATCGCGATGCTGCTGGTGCTCGGCGTCGTCATGTTCGGCCCCGAGAAAATCCCTCCGCTGGCCCGCAAGGCCGCGCGTGTGGTCCACTTCCTGCGAGGTATCGCCAATGACGCCCAGAATCAGCTTCGCAGCGAGCTCGGCCCGGAGTACGCCGATCTGGAGCTGCGCGATCTGAACCCGCGGGTCTTCGTCAAGAAGCACCTGCTGGGCAGCCTGCAGGAGGATCTGGACGACATCAAGACCGATCTCGAGGGGATCAAGGACGATCTCGCCGCCGAGGGGCGCGACCTCAAGGAGATCGAGAACGCCATCCGCAACACCGAGGGTGCGATCGAGCGGACCGAGGACGCCATGGATGAGACGGTCGGGAACTACTGGACGTCCGCCCCCTTCGACGTCGAGGCCACCTAGATCAGACCGGATTGACGCCCAGCTGCATGCCGGCCAGCCCGCGCTTGCGCTCGTCGACCGTCTTCGCCAGCCCCATCAGCGCCTGCGCGGCGCCGCTCTGTGGATGGCTCTGCACCACCGGGACACCGCTGTCACCGCCGGTGCGCAGGTCGGTCTCCAGTGGGATCTGGGCCAGCAGCGGGATGTCGTAGCCGAGGCGCTCGGTGAGCACCCTGGAGACCTGCTCGCCGCCGCCGGACCCGAAGATGTCAACGCGGTGAGCCTTCTCGCAATGGGGGCAGACGGCCTCGTACCACGCCATGTTCTCCACGACACCGATGACGCGCTGCTGCATGATGGCAGCCATGGTCCCGGCGCGCTCGGCGACCTCGGCAGCGGCCTGCTGCGGGGTGGTGACCACGATCACCTCCGAGTTGGGGATCTTCTGGCCCAGGCTCATCGCCACATCACCGGTGCCCGGCGGGAGGTCGAGGATCAGGTAGTCCAGATCTCCCCAGTAGACATCGGCCAGGAGCTGGGTGAGCGCCCGATCCAGAATCGGCCCGCGCCAGGCGATGACCTGGTCGCGGCTGGGCTTGAGCATGCCAACGCTGATGACCTTCAGGTCGCCGGCGGGGACCGGCATGATCATGTCGTCGAGGGGGGTGGGACGCTGGTCGCCGATCCCCAGCATGTCGGGGACTGAGTGGCCGTAGATGTCGGCGTCGAGCAGGCCGACCTTGCGTCCCATCTCGGAGAGGGCGATGGCCAGGTTGACCGTCACGGAGGACTTGCCCACACCACCCTTGCCGGAGGCCACGGCGATCACCTTGGTGGTGTTGCCGGGCTCGGCGAAGCGGATCGTGCGCTCCGGAACTCCGCCACGCAGCAGGGTACGCAGCGCGGCGCGCTGCTCGTCGTTCATCACGCCAAGGTTCACCACGACGCCGCGGACGCCCTCGACGGCCTCCACCGCCTTCGTGACGTCCTCGCGAATGGGGCCCTTGAGGGGGCAGCCCTCGGTGGTCAGCAGGACAGCGATCGTCACATTGCCCTCGTCATCGACCGCGACGTCGTCAACCATTCCCAGCTCGGTGATGGGACGCTTGATCTCGGGGTCGATGACCTCATGCAGGGCAGCACGGATCCTGGGCAGCAGCGGGTGCTCGTCGGTCATGCCCTCAGGTCTAGGGCCTTTTGAGCCGAGATTCAACTCGAGGGGCGATCCCGGCGCAGTGCGGGACGCTCCAGGTCCTCCTCGCGCCGGTCCAGTTCGGCCAGCAGGTCGCGCAGTTCCGCACGAATTTCCGAACGGATGTAGTCGCGGGTGGCCAGATCACCAATACTCAGCCGGATGCTGGCGATCTCCCGGGCCAGATAGTCGGTGTCCGCCCGGGACTGGGCAGCGACGCGACGGTCCTCCTCCAGGCCCAATCGGTCGCGGGCCTCCTGTCTGTTCTGCGCGAGAAGGATCAGCGGGGCCGAGTACGAGGCCTGGGTGGAGAAGGCCAGATTCAGCAGGATGAACGGGTAGGGGTCCCACTTGTAGCCGAAAAGTCCAATGACGTTGAGCGAGATCCAGGCGATCACGAAGACCGTCATCCAGAGAAGGAAGGTCGGCGTGCCCATGAACCGGGCGACGAACTCGGCGAACCTGCCGAAGGACTCCTCACCCAGCCGGACCTTCGGGAAGCGCCGGACGCTACGTTCCGCGGGCTGGTCGAGCCTGATCTCAGCCATTGGTCTCCGCCTCCATCTGGTCCTCGCGCCAGTCGGTGGGCAGCATGTGGTCCAGGACGTCGTCGACGGTCACCGCGCCGACCAGGCGCTGCTGGTCATCGACCACCGGCGCCACGACCAGGTTGTAGATCGCGAAGTAGCGACTCACCTCCGCCAGTGAGGTGTCGGGGGTGATCGGCTCCAGCTTGGCGTCCACCATCCCGGCCACCGAGACCGAGGGTGGTTCGCGCAGCAGCCGTTGGATGTGGACAGCCCCCAGGTACCGCCCCGAGGGCGTGTCCAGCGGTGAGCGACAGACGAAGACCATGGACGCCAGGGCCGGGGTGAGTTCCTCGTGTCGCACGCGGGCCAGAGCGTCGGCGACGGTGTCATCCACGCCCAGGATCACCGGCTCCGGGGTCATCATGGCGCCCGCCGTGGATTCGGCGTAGACCAGCAGCGAACGGACGTCACGGGCCTCCTCGGCATCCATGCGCTGCAGCAGGTCCTCAGCCAGGTCGGTGGGCAGCTCCCGGATGAGGTCGGCGGCGTCGTCGGGGTCCATCTCCTCCAAAACGTCGGCGGCGCGCTCGGTGTCCAGCTGGCTGAGCAGCTCGACCTGCTCGTCCTCCGGCAGTTCCTCGAGGGCGTCGGCGAGCTGGTCGTCATCCAGGGCCTGGGCAACCTCCATGCGTCGCTCGGGCTCCATGTCGTAGAGCTCGCGGGCGACGTCGGCAGGCTTCATGTCCGACATGGCTGCCACCAGGTGGGAGGTGTCGCGATCCTCGGCACCAGTGATGGCGGCACCGACCTCCGACCAGTTGACGGTGTAGCTGTGCAGGCGCCGGCGCCCGATGCGAAACCGTCCCGCCGCCTGGCTCTCGACCACCGCCACCTCGGCCAGCTCCCAGTCCCGGTTGCGGACCTGGCGCATGGACACGTCCATGATCGACACCTGCTGGCCATTCGGGCCGGCGATGATGCGGTCGAAGAGGTCCTCGATCACCAGGGTTTCGGAGGGACGCTGGATGAAGCGCCGCGTGTCGACGGCGCCGGCGATGACCACCTGCCCGGGGTCGATGGCGTGCACCCGGATCATGGGCACGAAGATGCGTTTGCGAGCGAGCAACTCGACCACGAGGCCGCGGCATTTCGGCGCGCGGCGGCCCTCACGTTCCTGGACGACGACATCGCGCACCTTGCCGATGGAGTCGCCGAACCCGTCCACGACGGGCATGCCCTGGAGCCGGGCGATGAAGATCGAAGAGGCGCTCACAGGGGCAATCTACCGGCCCCTACGCTGGATGCATGAGTCTGAGCCGATCCGCTTCCCCTCGCCCCCAGCGTGCACGTCGCACCGTCCTGGCCGTTCCCGGTTCCAGTGATCGATTCATCGCCAAGGCCCGGGGGCTGGAGGCGGACTGCCTCTTCCTGGACCTGGAGGATGCGGTCGCTCCCGGCGAGAAGGAGGCGGCCCGGCACCGCATCGTCGACGCCCTGAACGCTCCCGAGGGCTGGACCCCGCGTACCCTGACCGTGCGCGTCAACGACTGGACCACCCCCTGGACCACGATGGACACCTGGACGGTGGTGACAGGTGCCGGCGCCCACATCGACTGCCTCGTCCTGCCCAAGGCCACCTGCGCCGCCGACGTGCAGGCCCTGGACCGCGTCCTCACCCAGGCCGAGCAGGCAGCCGGCCTCGACGTGGGCCAGATCGGGCTGGAACTCCAGATCGAGGAGGCCCGCGGCGTGCTCAACGTCGCCGAGATTGCCGCCGCCAGCCCGCGCACCGAGACGCTGGTCTTCGGGCCCGGGGACTACATGGCGTCCATGGGGATGGCCTCGCTGAGCGTTGCCTCCCAGATCCCCGGATATCCCGGGGACCACTTCCACCACGCCTTCTCCGCGATCCTCGTCGCAGCGAGGGCCCACGGGCTGCAGGCGATCGATGGGCCCTATGTCAGCATCCGCGATGTCGAGGGATTCACCGAATCCGCCCGCAAGGTGGCGGCGCTCGGGTACGACGGGAAGTGGGTGCTGCACCCCGACCAGATCGCCGCCGGCAATGCGGTGTTCACCCCCTCGGCGGAGACCCTCGAGCGAGCCCGTCGCATCGTGACTGCCTATGAGGAGGCCACGGGCCTTGCCCAGGGGGCGCGGGGTGCGATCGTCGTGGACGACGAGATGGTGGACGAGGCCGGCCTGAAAGTGGCCCGGGCGCAACTGGCCCGCGTGGGGGGGTAGGACTGGTTAGGCTGTTCGGGTCCGAAGGAGGCAGCATGTCCGTTCCCCCGAATCGCCCTGACCTGAGGCGTGCCCTGATGCTGGAATACCCCCAGCACATTGCCGTCTATGACACCTATGAGGAGGCGGAGAAGGCGGTCGACCACCTGGCCGACAACGACTTCCCGGTCGCCAACCTGTGCATCGTGGGCACCGACCTGAAAACGATCGAACGGGTCCAGGGCCGCAAGACCTGGGGGACCGTGCTCGTCAGCGGGCTGGTCTCGGGCATCTTCACCGGTGTCTTCATCGGCCTGATGCTCGGCCTGTTCAGTCAGGGGGGACTGACCGAGATGTTGCTGGTCGGCATCGTGCTGGGTGCCGGCTTCGGCATCCTGCAAGCCGTCCTGTCCTACGCCGTCGGTGGACGGCATCGTGACTTCAACTCCATCACCCAGACGGTGGCGAGCCGCTACGAGGTGCTCGGCGAGCACAAGGTCGCCCAGCAGGCGCGGGACCTCTTGCAACAGATGCCCGGGGAGCGCGCCCGACTCTGGAACCAGCCCGCCAGCCAGACCACCCCCACGCGTGATCGATGAGCACGGCGATCGAGTGGGATGACCGCTACGACCACCCCAACCACCTGTACGGCTACAAGCCGAACGACTTCCTCAAGGAGCAGGAGATCATGCTACGGCGTGGCTCCCGCGTGCTGTGTCTGGGTGATGGTGAGGGGCGCAATGGCGTCTGGCTTGCCCAGCGCGGGCATCGGGTGACCACTGTGGACTTCTCCGCTGTGGCAGTGCGGAAGGCCCAGGCATGGGCGGCGGAGAAGGGCGTCCAGATCGATGCGCGATGTGCTGACCTGACCGAATGGATCCATGCCCCGGCAGCGAACGGTCCCTGGGATGCGATTGTGTCGATCTTCTGCCACCTGCCCCAGCCGTTGCGGGGGACAGTGAGCCAGTCGCTGGTTCGGCGGATGGCGCCGGGCGCGCGGCTGATCCTGGAGGCCTACACGCCCGCCCAGCTCCAGCTGGGGACCGGCGGCCCGAAGCGGGAGGACGTGCTGATGACGCGCGAACGCGTCCTCAATGACTGGTCAGGACTGGTGCTGGACGTCCGGCTCGTGGAGCGGCGCATCTTCGAGGGCATGGGCCACCAAGGGCTGTCCAGCGTGGTGCAGGTGCTGGGGCAGAAGCGCTAGAGCCACTTGTTGCGGCGGAAGGCGATGAACAGGAACACCATCGTCGTCAGCATCACGCCGAGCACGACGAAGTAGCTGTAGCGCCATCCGAGCTCGGGCATGTACTCGAAGTTCATGCCCCAGATGGCTCCCAGGGTGGTGGGCACCGCCAGGATCGCCACCGCCGCCGAGATCTTGCGCATGTCCTGGTTGTCCTTCATCGACAGGCGCGCCAGGCCCGCCTGGAGGAGGTTGGTCAGGACGTCATCGAAGGAGGCCACCGCCTCACGGATCTCGGTGTGGTGGTCGGCGACCTCCCGGAAGTAGGCCTGTGCCTTGGCTGGTATGCCCGGCATCGATCGGCTGGCCAGGTGCGTCAGCGGCAGCGCCAGGGGGGTCAGCGCCCGACGGAACTCGATGATCTCGCGCTTGAGCTGGTACACCTGCCCCAGCTCGTTGGTGCCGCGCGGGGCGAAAACCGCTTCCTCGATCTCGTTGAGGTCCTCCTCCATGTCGGCGACGACCTGCTGGTAGTCGTCAACGACGCTGTCCAGCACGGCGTAGAGCACGATATGGGGGCCGCGGCTGAGGAACTTGGGTCTCTGCTCGAGGGACGCCCGCAGGTTCTGCAGCGGGGACTGCTCCCCGCGGCGCACCGTCAGGACGAAGTTGGACCCGACGAAGACCATGATCTGGCCGGTGGACACGACCTCGGCGGTTTCGGTGAGTTGATCATGTTCCACATAGGCGATCGTCGAGATGACCATGAACAAGGTGTTGTCGTCGAAGACTTCAAGCTTGCTGCGGGTGTGGCCCTCGACAGCGTCCTCGATCGCGAGCGGGTGCAGGTCGAACTGACGGGCGAAGTGGGCCATGTCGTCATTGGTGGGGTCTTTCAGACCCAACCAGAGGAAGCCGTCGTCGACCTTGGCTCGCGAGATGGCGGTGCCCAGATCATCGACGTCCTGCCGGATGCCGTTGACATACCAGGCCCACGCCACGATCGAGTCCGGGGTGGTGCGCCACTGCTCGGGCCGTCCGTCGGTGGCGGGGGCTGCGGCGCGGACCTTGCGGGTGCCCAGACCGAGGCGGGGCAGCCCGCGCGGCACCGCGCGCTCATCGCTCACAGCAGGCCCGCCATCCAGGCCTCCACCTCATCGGGGTCGCGGGGGAGCTTGTCGGACAGGATCCGGTTGCCGTCCTCGGTGATGACGATGTCGTCCTCGATGCGCACGCCAATGCCGCGCAGTTCTTCGGGGACGAGTAGGTCGGTGGCCTTGAAGTAGATGCCCGGCTCGACGGTGATGATCATGCCTGGTTCGAGGACGCCCTCTCGGTAGTTCTCGGTGCGGGCCTGGGCGCAGTCATGCACGTCGAGGCCGAGGTGGTGACTGGTGCCGTGCACCATCCAGCGGCGGTGCTGGCCGCCCTCGGGGGACAGTGACTCCTGCGGGGTGACCGGCAGCAGGCCCCATTCGTGCAGGCGCTCGGCGATGACCTTGATCGCTGCCGCATGGACCTCCTTGAAGGAGACACCCGGCTTCGCTGCGGCGAGGGCAGCATTCTGGGCGTCCAGCACGGCCTGGTAGACCTTGCGCTGGGCAGGGGAGTAGGTGCCGCTGACCGGCAGTGTCCGGGTGATGTCGGCGGTGTAGAGCGAGTCCAGCTCGACCCCGGCGTCCATCAGGAGCAGGTCGCCCTCTCGCAGGTCACCGTCGTTGCGGATCCAGTGCAGGGTATTGGCGTGGTCCGCGCCAGCGGCGATGGTGTCGTAGCCGACAGCATTGCCGTGGTGGCGGGCGTAGAGCCCGAAGATGCCCTCCACCCAGCGCTCACCGCGACCGCGGCGCACGGCCTCGGGGAGGTCGCGGACGACTGCCTCGAAGCCCTCGGCGGTGGCATCGCAGGCTCGCTGCATCTCCTCGACCTCGAAGGCGTCCTTGACCAGGCGCTGCTCGGAGACGGCGACCGCGAGTTCCTCGTCGAACTCGGTCTGCTCGCTGCGTCCGGCCTCACGGCGGACCCTGTCAACGCGGGCGGCGACCTCGGCGTCAGCCAGTCGCAGGACGCGCAACTGCACCGCATCGGCGTTCTTCGCCAAGTGCTCGTCGAGCTCGCTGATGGGAGCGGCCGGGAAGCCGATCAACGCGGCCATTTCGTCGAGGGATTCCCGCTGGCCCACCCACATTTCGCCATAGCGGGCGTCGGCGTAGAACTCGGGGTCGGTGCGCGGAGCGCGCGGCTTGAAGTAGAGGGTCGGCTCGTGGCCGTTGTCGCTGGGCTCGAGCACCAGCACAGCGTCGGGTTCTCGATCACCGCCCAGCCCGGAGTAGTAGGCGAAGGCAGTGTCGGGGCGGTAGGGGTAGTCGGTGTCGTTGGCTCGCACCTTCAGGCCGCCGGCGGGCAGCACGATTCGGTCCTCGGGAAACTTCTGGGACAGCTTGCGGCGGCGCTCCGGGGTCCAGCTGGCGGCGGGAAGAGCCTGCGGCAACTCGGTGGGGTAGGGCGCCCACCCGGTGGGGATGAACTCGCGAAAAGCTTCTGAGAAGGGATTCTGGCGGTTGGGAAGCTTCGGCTGTTCTTCGCTCATCGCAGCTCCTTGGGTTGGGTCCGGCACGAACTCTCGTCATCATAGGGCCCCACCCCCTCAGGCTCAGGTGTCGTCGACAGCGGGCACGAGCGGATCATCGCGGCGCCGCGGCGAAGGTCGGTAGAGTCGAGCCCACAAGTCACGAATCGCGGGAGACGTTCATGCAGGCAGCACCCTCCGAGCAGGCCAGACTGCTCCACTTGGCCGAGATCGACCTGGCCGTGGAGCAGGCGCGGCATCGTCGCGCCAACCTGCCCGAACTGGCGACGTTGCGCGAACTGGGCGCCAGGCGCAATGCCGTGACCCAACAGCTGGTTGCCGCCGAGACCAGGGTCTCCGACCTCGATGACGAGGTTGCCCGGCTGAACTCGGACCTGGAGCCGGCGAAGGCGCGGCTGGAGCGCAACCAGGCGCGGGTCGACTCCGGGGCGATCGCCGACCCGAAGGCCCTGCGATCGATGCTTGAGGAGCTGGAGCACCTCAGGGGCCGCATCTCCAAGTTGGAGGATGACGAGCTCGACCTGATGCAGAAGGCCGAGGACGCCGGGAAGCATCGCGACCAGGTGGCGGCTGAGCGTGCGTCCATTGATGACACGGCTCGCGGTCTGATCGCTGCCCGGGAGAAGGCCTTCGGCGAGATCGACGCAGAGATCGAGGCCGAGCTCAGCCGGCGCCAGGGAGTCGTGGCGGGCTTGCCGGAGCCGCTGGTCGCCCTCTACGAGAAGATCGCTGCCCGCGCCGGGACCGGTGCCGGTCGACTGCGCGATGGCCGCTGCACCGGCTGTCACGTGGAGGCCAACGCTGCTGACCTGCGCCGCTACCAGCAAACCCCCGCCGACGAGGTGGTCCGCTGCGAGGAGTGCGGCCGCATCCTGATTCGCTGACCTGCTCGTCGCCCCGGTTCGTCAAGAGGAGTACGCCATGCCACGTCGTCACATCCTGGTCGAGGAAAACCTGCCCGAGCCGATCCGTGAGGGTTTCCAGACCCTGCGGGAGAGCCTCGACATTCCCGGGGACTTCCCGCAGGAGGTGCTGGCTGAGGCCGAACGAGTCGCCGCCGAGGGCTACGACCGCTCGCTGGGACACGTGGACAAGACGCAGATCCCCTTCGTCACGATTGACCCGCCCAGCTCGATGGACCTGGACCAGGCCCTGCACATCTCCCGAACCGAGGACGGCGGGTACCTGGTGCACTACGCCATCGCGGATGTGGCGGCCTGGGTGCGCCCGGGAGGGGCGATCGACCAGGAGGCCCGCCGGCGGGGCCAGACGTACTATGCGCCGCACCAGCGCCACAGCCTGCATCCGCCGGCACTCAGCGAGGCGGCGGCGAGCCTGCTGGCCGATGGGACTCCGCGCCCGGCCCAGGTGTGGCAGATCAGGCTCGACGAGGACGGCGAAATCGTCGATTCACGTGTCGACCGCGCACTGGTGGTCTCCACGGCGAAGTTGAACTACGCCGACGTCCAGCACGACATCGATCGCGGTACTGCGCCGGAGTCGCTCATGCTGCTCAAGCAGGTCGGCGGGCTGCGCAAGTTCATTGAGCTGGAGCGCGGCGGCGTCTCCCTGAACCTGCCCGACCAGGAGGTCGAGGCCAAGGAAGATACCTGGGAGCTGGTATACCGTGCGCCCCTCCCTGATGAGGACTGGAATGCCCAGATCTCCCTGATGACCGGTTTTTGCGCGGCTCGGATGATGGTGGAGGCCGGAGTCGGGCTGTTGCGGACCCTCCCGCCGCCGGACGACGGCACGATCAAGGCCTTGCGTCGGGTCGCGCACAGCCTGCAGCTGCCCTGGCCCCGCAAGGTGGACTACGCCGGATTCGTGCAGTCCCTGGACCCCCGGCGGCCGCAGGACCAGGCGATGATGATGGCCTGCGTCCGGTTGTTCCGTGGCGCCCGGTACACCGTCATCGAGCCCGGGTTGACGCCGGACCAGCTCGTGCACGGCGCCCTGGCTGCCAACTACGCCCACGTCACCGCGCCGCTGCGCCGCCTGGTCGATCGCTTCGCCGGTGAAGTCTGCGTCGCGCTGTGTGCGGGCACGCAGGTCCCCGAGTGGGTGGTCGAGGCGCTCCCGACACTGCCGGAGATCATGAACGAGTCCGATCGGCGCGCGAAGGCCTTTGAGCGGGGCACCACCGACCTGGTTGAGGCCATGGCGTTGGAGCGCCGGGTCGGAGAACGGTTCACCGGTGTGGTGGTGAGCGTGGATAAGAAGCGACCCGGCCAGGGGGTCATCTCGTTGACCGAGCCCGCAGTCGAGGGCCCGGTGAAGGGTTCGGCCCTGGAACTTGGTGACGAGGTCCACGTTGAGCTGGTCTCGGTCGACCTCCGTGCCGGGAAGGTGCGCTTCGAAGCCCGCTGACGGCTGCGAGCCCCAAACCTACCCATCTTTGTCAGCCCTACCCGCCATGACGGGTGGGGCTGACAAAGATGGGTAGGTCTACACGGGTGTGGGGCTCGGTGCACGCGGAACGGAGCCTGGGGCGTCCGGCCGGTCAATACCGAGGAGAGGACGAGTCGGCCTGTAAGCCGGGTTCTGTGGTCGGTGATCATCCATCTGCGACCGTTGTTGCCAACGACCTTCCGCGTGAGCGGTGCGACCTACCCGGACGCTCGGGCGGGCAGCCCTCGAACACGTCCTGTCTGGTCTTGCTCCGGGTGGGGTTTGCCGAGCCACCCCAGTCACCTGGGGTGCTGGTGGTCTCTTGCACCACCGTTTCACCCTTACCGACCGTGGTCGGCGGTCTGTTTTCTGTGGCACTGTCCCGCGGGTCACCCCGGGTGGGTGTTACCCACCACCCTGCCCTGTGGAGCCCGGACTTTCCTCAGCAGCCCCGAGGGGCGCCGCGATCACCCGGCCGACTCGTCCAGACATCCAGTGTACGACGTGTCCCGGGGTGGACTGCCCAGCCGCCAGGTTCGCAACCTGTCCGCGCCCTGGGCGCGGAGCAGAAAGCGGCCTACTGCGCCGACCGGCTCAGGGGAGCTTCGGCGCCGGCCCATTGGGGGCCGGCGTCATCCCGTCCATGGGAAGGGTGAGCACCTCGGCGCCCTGGGGGGTCACCACGATCGTCTGCTCGAATTGGGCCACCCGGGACCGGTCGCGGGTGAGCACGGTCCAGCCGTCGTCCCACTGCTCACTGCTGGGGTTGCCGATGGCCAACATCGGCTCGATGGTGAAGGTCATCCCGACCTCGATGGGGGTGTCCAGTCGCGGCTCGTCGTAGTGCAGGATGACCAGCCCCGAGTGGAAGGCGCTGTGCACCCCGTGGCCGGTGTACTCACGAACCACGCCGTAGCCGAAGCGCCCGGCGTAGCTCTCGATGACGCGTCCGATGACCGACAGGGGACGCCCGGGCTTCACTGCCCGAATGCCCCGGTTCATGGCCTCCTGGGTGCGCTCGGCCAGGAGCCGTGACTGCTCGTCGACCTCGCCGCAGTAGAAGGTGGCGCAGTTGTCGCCGTGCACCCCGTTCTTGTAGGCGGTGACGTCGACCTTGACCAGGTCCCCCTCCTCCAGCGGACGCCCATCAGGGATGCCATGGCAGATCACTTCATTGACGCTGGTGCAGCACGACTTGGGAAAACCCCGGTACCCCAGGGAGGAGGGGTAGGCACCGTGGTCCAGCATGAACTCATGGGCAATGGCGTCCAACTGATCGGTGGTGACACCCGGTGCGATGGCCTTGCCGGCTTCATGCATCGCCTGGCAGGCAATCCTGCTCACCTCACGCATGGCCTCGATCGTCTCGGCGCTCTGCACATGTCGGCCCATGTACGGTGTGGGTGCAGGCTTCCCAACGTAGGGGGGCCGCGTGATCGAACTCGGCACCGGACGCATCGGGCTGACGGGGTAGGGCTTGATCGGACTGCTCACTGCATCGACTCTAGCGGGGAGAACAAGCATGACCGACGACCATGGGGGCGAGTACTACTGGTGCCTGACCCACCATCGCGTGGAGCCCTATGACGGCTGCAAGGCCGCTGATCGGCTGGGCCCGTACAAGAGCCCCGAAGAGGCGCAGCACGCCCTCGAGCGCGCAGAGGCACGCAACGAGGCCTGGGAGACTGATCCCACGTTCAACGACCTCGAGGAGGAAGAGGAGAAGCGGAAGGAGCGCGAGGAGGGCGCCTGGGGCCCCTTCCGCATCTGACCCTCTCAGATCCTGGCCAGGCGCTCCCAGACGCGGTGATGGCCGAGCAGCTCCAGCACCTGTTCGGTCACGCCCGTCGCCTCGGGGGCGACCACGATGCCGGCATCCTCACCGGCGATCCCGGCAGCCTCGACCACGTCACCGGCCTGCCCCACGGCGCCCAGCGGCTTGCCGTGGCGATAGGCCTCCTCCACCAGCAGCTGCACGCGAGGGTCCACCTCCGCCGGCCCGAAGGAGGACAGCAGCACCAGCGCGTCGAACTCGATCGACGAGGCCGAGAAGAAGGTCTTGTCGGCGGAGAAGTCCCCACCTGCGCACTCCACGCGTCCCGCGTGGGGGCCCACCACCAACGGCATCGCACCGGCCTGCGTGACGGTGTCGACCACCGCTTCCAAGTCGGTCAGGCTGGTGGCCCCGTCGGCCAGGATCCCGACGCGTCGCCCGGCGACCGGGTAGGCCTCCTCACGAACCTGGCGCAGCGCCGGTGAGGGAGGCATCTCCACGATCTCCACGTCCTCCAGCGGCGTGGGCACCTCGAGGCCGAGACGCTTGGCGACCTCGGTGCCCAGGTGCTCGTCGATGGTGACCAGCAATTTCACCTGTCGCTCCCGGATCTGGGGCCAGGTGACCTTGGACAGTTCGAAGGCGTACCCGCCGATGACATGGTCCTGTTCCACCGGGGTCAGGGACCGGAAGAACATCCGGGGCTGGGAGAAGTGGTCATCGAAGGACGCCGAGTGCTCGCGGACCATGCTGCCCTCTACGACCTGCGGGTGGTCGATGAAGGCGCTGACGTCCTCCCCGGCCTTGAACGGGCAGCCGCCATCGAGCGAGTTGGGCCGGTAGGGCGCCTTGCCGGCCGGCACTGCGTCCTGGTGGAACCCGTCGCGCAGCATGTCGTTGATCGGGGCATGCGGGCGGTTGATGGGGATCTGGCTGAAGTTCGGCCCACCCAGCCGGGTGATCTGGGTGTCCAGGTAGCTGAACAGGCGGGCCTGCAGCAGAGGGTCATTGGTGACGTCGATGCCCGGCACCAGGTGGCCGGGGTGGAAGGCCACCTGTTCGGTCTCGGCGAAGTAGTTGGTCGGGTTGGCATCCAGCACCATCGTGCCGATGATCTCGACCGGGGCCAGCTCCTCGGGGACCAGTTTGGTCGGGTCGAGCAGGTCGATGCCCTCGAACATCTGCTCCTCGTTGTCGGGGAAGACCTGGATGCCCAGGTCCCATTCGGGGAAGGCACCGTTCTGGATCGCATCGGCCAGATCGCGCCGCTGGAAGTCGGGGTCCTTGCCCGCAGTCAGCTGCGCCTCCTCCCACAGCTGGGAGTGCACACCCGCCTTCGGCTTCCAGTGGAACTTCACCAGGCTGGTGCTGCCGTCCTCGGCGATGAAACGGAAGGTGTGGATACCGAAGCCCTCCATCGTGCGCAGCGAGAGCGGCAGCGCTCGGTCGGACATGTTCCACAGTGTGTGGTGCTGGGCCTCGGTGTGCAGGGAAACGAAGTCCCAGAAGGTGTCGTGAGCACTGGCCGCCTGCGGGATCTCACGGTCGGGCTCGGGCTTGCCGGCGTGGATGATGTCGGGGAACTTGATCCCGTCCTGGATGAAGAAGACCGGAATGTTGTTGCCGACGAGGTCGTAGACACCCTCGCTGGTGTAGAACTTCGTGGCGAACCCGCGGGTGTCGCGCGGGGTGTCGGCCGAGCCACGCGATCCCAGCACGGTGGAGAAGCGGACGAAGACCGGGGTCTCCACGCCGGGCTTGAGGAACTCGGCGCGGGTCAGCGTGCTGGCAGCACCATTGCTGGTGAACCGGCCGTGGGCACCGGCACCGCGCGCATGCACCACGCGCTCAGGGATGCGCTCGTGGTCGAAGTGCATGATCTTCTCGCGCAGGTGGTGGTCCTGCAGCAGTGTGGGGCCGCGGCGCCCGGCCTTGAGGCTGTGGTCGGTGTCGCGCAGGCGCAGCCCCTGGGCCGTGGTCAGCCACGGTCCCTGCTGGGCGCGGTCCGAAGGGGGACGCCCGGCGTCCACGCCGGTCGCAGTGCGCATCTGGGGCGCCAGCTGGTCTCCGGGGGCGGGCAGCGGCTCTCGGGGGGTGGTGGGTTCCTCGACCGAGGGGGCCGGGACGTCCAGGGGCTTTTCGTGGGCTTCGACATGGGGCTTGTGATTGCTGGTCATGGTCATCACCGTAGGAATTCCTCCTCATCACGGTGCCAACGGTGGCGCGGTCCAACCCTTGGGGGTGGGGTGGGGCACAATGACCACATGGATCGCCAGACCGACTTCGTCCTGCGCCAGATGGAAGAGCACGACATCCGGTTCGTTCGGCTCTGGTTCACCGATGTGCTGGGTTTCCTGAAGTCGGTGGCGATCGCTCCCGCCGAGCTCGAGGGCGCCTTCGCCGAAGGAGTCGGTTTCGACGGATCGGCGATCGAGGGCTATGCGCGCGTCTACGAGTCCGACATGGTCGCCAGGCCCGACCCGAGCACCTTCCAGCAGCTGCCGTGGCGACAGCAGGCGCGTGGCACCGCGCGGATGTTCTGCGACATCGCACTGCCCGACGGTTCGCCCAGCTTTGCCGACCCCCGTGGAGTGCTCAAGCGCGCGCTCACCCGGGCCTCCGACATGGGTTTCACCTTCTACACCCACCCCGAGATCGAGTTCTTCCTGCTCGAACAGGGTCGTCCCGGCGCGAACCCGGTCCCGCTGGACCACGGCGGCTACTTCGACCACACCACCCTGGGGCAGGGCACCGACTTTCGCCGTGATGCCATCGAGATGCTGGAACAGATGGGCATCGCGGTGGAGTACAGCCACCACGAGGCTGCCCCCGGCCAGCACGAGATCGACCTCCGCTACGCCGATGCGCTCACGATGGCTGACAACATCATGACCCTCCGCTGCGTGATCCGGGAGGTGGCAGCCGCCAAGGGCATCCACGCGTCCTTCATGCCCAAACCCTTCACCGAGTACCCGGGTTCGGGCATGCACACCCACGTCTCGCTGTTCGAGGGCGACACCAATGCCTTCTACGACGCGACCCACGAGGCACGTCTGTCAGCAGTGGGACGCCAGTTCGTCGCCGGGGTCCTGCGTCATGCGACTGAGATCAGTGCGGTGACCAATCAGTGGGTGAACTCCTACAAGCGCTTGGTCGAGGGCGGCGAGGCACCGGCCTACTCGTGTTGGGGTCGCAACAACAGGTCGGCCCTGGTGCGTGTCCCCATGTTCGGGATCGACAAGCAGTCCTCAGCGCGGGTGGAGATCCGCTCGCTGGATTCGGCGTGCAATCCCTACCTGGCCTATGCGGTGATCCTGCGAGCCGGCCTGGCCGGCATCGAGGGGCAGTACGAGCTCCCCGACGAGGCCGACAATGATGTCTGGGCGTTGACCGGACGGCAGCGGATGGCGATGGGTATCGAGCCGCTGCCGCACAACCTGGACGAGGCGGTGCGCGCGATGGAGAACTCCGAACTGGTGGCCGACACGCTGGGTGAGCACCTCTTCGAGCACTTCCTCACCAACAAGCGGGCCGAGTTCGAGGAGTACCGCGCCCAGGTGACCCCCTTCGAGTTGGAGCGCTACCTCCGCACCCTCTGACGGGGATCAGCGCAGCAGGTTGGTCACCGGCAGCATGCCGGGCAGGACGTCCACCTGCGATCCGGACGCGCTGACGCGGTGGGCGGCCAGCTCTGCCGACCATTCACGAAGGCCGGTGGCGAGGCTGACGAAGGTGAGCGGGTCCATCTCGACCACATTGGGGGGAGTGCCGCGGGTGTGCTCCGGGCCGCGTCCCAGGGCGCCCAGCTGCACGGCGGTCGCCGGCGGGACGCGCAATTCGATCGTGGAGCCGGGGTGCCGGGTGGCCAGCACCGAGGCAAGCGCCCGCGAGGACTCGGTGAGTGCCGCCTCCAGCGTGGAACAGCGGAAACGCAGCGCGCACACGACCGCCTCGATCAGCACCCCGCGCAGGTAGTCGACCAGTCGTACCGTGCCGAACAGGCTGTCCACGGTGGCGGGCAGCTGCCCCGGGAGCAGCTCGGCGCGCAGGTCCATCAGGAGCCGGGAGGCCTGCGGGGCCAGGGTCTCGGCGGTGTCGGCGCCAACGACGGTGCGGACCAGCTCGCGCACCGTGGTCTCGGCGTGGAAACGGCTGGTCAGGTGGTCATCGAGCGAAACGGCCCGGGAGTTCGTCGGGCAGCTCAGGGTCTGCAGGGCATCGGTCAGCAGGAAGAGCACCTGGCCCACGCGGTCCCTCGCCGTCGAGGGCGGAAGCTGGGGCGTCGCCTTCAGCTCGTCCCTGGGAATCAGCTCCTGGACCTGGTCGACCAGGGCCTGGCAGATGCGCTTCAGGGTCGCATCGTTCCTGGCCACCATGATCGTCACCCCCGCACACTAGCCCCGCTGCATGGCCGGACCCTTACGCGAGGGTTACGGCAAGCTGACACATTACAGTGGACTCGTGGCAGAGATCTCCCAGGCGGAGCTGATCAGGTACGGGTTTGCCCAGACCCCCGCCGCCCGCGCCTGTCTGGCTCGCCTCCGCGACGCCGAGGACTGGCTGCCCCTGCTGAGCCAGTCCGCCGACCCCGACCTGGCGGTCGCGAGCCTGGCGCAGTTGAGCGAGCAGGCCCCCGACGAACTCTCGGGCATCAAGGGGGACGCCGAGGCCATGCGTCGGCTCGTCCTGCTGCTGGGGTCATCCCAAGCTCTCGGCCAGCACCTGTCGCGTCGCCACGATGACCTGACCATCTTCCAGGACGAGCCGCGGCAACGCACCCGCCAGGAGCTCCTCCAGGAGGCCCTGGCGGCGGTTTCCGATGAACAGAAACCGCTGGACCACCTGCGCTGGTTCAACCGCCGCGCCCTGACCCGGGTGGCCGTGCGCGACCTGACCTCGGATGACCCGCAGGAGCTGCTGCCCTCGATCGCCGAGGAACTGGCCGATATCGCCGACGCGGTGGTGAATGCCGCCCTGGAGATTGCCCGCGCCGAAGTGCCCGACCATGACCGTGCCCGGCTGGCCATCCTGGCGATGGGCAAGTGCGGCGCGCGCGAGCT
The DNA here is from genome assembly GCF_025144225.1 of Aestuariimicrobium sp. p3-SID1156. Classification (GTDB taxonomy): domain Bacteria; phylum Actinomycetota; class Actinomycetes; order Propionibacteriales; family Propionibacteriaceae; genus Aestuariimicrobium. The sequence continues at coordinate 30,156 of NZ_JALXXB010000006.1, read as the reverse complement.
GAACTACATCAGCGACATCGACGTCCTCTTCGTGGCCGAACCCGCCGACGAACACACCACACCCGAGCAGGCGGTGCAGATCGCGACCCGCGTGGCGGCAGCAGTGATGCGGAACTGCTCCACCTTCACTGCGGCGGGGAGCATCTGGCAGGTCGACGCCGCGCTGCGTCCCGAGGGCAACGCCGGCCAGCTGGTCCGGACCCTGTCGAGCATGAAGGCCTACTACGAGAAGTGGGCGAAGAACTGGGAATTCCAGGCCCTGCTCAAGGCCCGTCCGATGGCTGGGGACCTCGACCTGGGCCACCAGTTTTGCGACATGGTGGCGCCGATGGTGTGGTCGGTGGCCGGACGCCCCCACTTCATGGCCGAAACCCAGTCCATGCGTCAACGGGTGATCTCGCTGATCCCTGCCAAGGAGCAGGGCCGCGAGATCAAGCTGGGCGCCGGCGGCCTGCGCGACACCGAGTTCACCGTCCAGATGCTGCAGCTGGTGCATGGCAAGGGGAATGAGAGCCTGCACCTGCGCGGCACCTTCGAGGCACTCGCCCAGCTCGTCGACGATGCCTACGTGGGTCGCGCGCAGGGGGAGGAGATGGGCGAGGCCTACCGATTCCAGCGCCTCCTGGAACACCGGGTGCAGCTGTACCGGATGCGGCGTACCCACCTGATGCCCGACGACGAGGCAGGCCTGCGCCGGTTGGCGCGTGGGCTGGGATTCCGTACCCGCGAGGAGCTCCTGGACGCCTGGCGGTCCTCAGCCAGGACGGTGCAGCGGCTGCACCAGCAGGTCTACTACTCACCCCTGCTGGAATCTGTCGCCGGCATCAGCGGCGATGCGCTGCGTCTCGCCCCTGAAGCCGCGCGCGACCGCATGACGGCGCTGGGCTTTGCCGATCCAGATGCTGCCATGCGCCACATCCAGTCGCTGACCTCCGGGGTTGGGCGGGCGGCCGGAATCCAGCGACAGCTCATGCCCGCCATGCTGGGCTGGTTCGCGCAAGCACCCAACCCGGACGCCGGGCTGTTGGCCTTCCGCCAGCTCTCCGAGTCGCTGAAGGATTCGCCGTGGTACCTACGGGCGCTGCGCGACGAGGGCGAGATGGCAGCCCTCCTGGCCCGGCTGCTTGCGAGCTCCCGCTATGCGGTGGACCTGCTCAAACGCAACCCCGAGAGCGTGCAGATCCTGGCCAGCGAGGCCAACCGTGGGCCACTGGGCTTCGATCGGATCCTGGGCGCGATGACCTCGGCGACCAACCGGCACGACACCGACCAGGAGGCTGCCCACGCCATCCGGGCGGTGCGGCGCCGTGAACTCTTCAGGGTGGCAGCGGCCGATGTCAGCGAGGGGCTCGACATCGAGCAGGTCGGCGAGGCGTTGGCCGACATCGCCTCGGCGACCCTGCAGGCTGCCCTGGACCTGGCCGCCCGCGAGGTACCCGGGGCGCCCGAGATCGGCATCATCGCCATGGGCCGCTGGGGTGGACGCGAGCTCGCCTACGGTTCGGATGCCGATGCGATGCTCGTCATCCCCGACACCGATGACCCGGACGCCGCGCGACTGGCCGGGCAGGTCATCACCCGCCTGCGGAAATTCCTCTCCGCTCCCGGCCCTGACCCCGCGCTCGAGGTCGACATCGACCTGCGGCCTGAGGGCAAGGGCGGGCCGATGGTGCGCACCCTGGGCTCCTACAAGGCCTACTACCAGCGCTGGTCGGACACCTGGGAGGCGCAGGCCCTGGTCCGGGCTGGGTACGGCGCCGGGCCTCGGGATCTGGTGGAGGAGTTCCTGGCCGCCATCGACCCGATCCGCTACCCCGACGGGGGTGTCAGCCGGGCCCAGATCACCGATATCCGCAAGCTCAAGGCCCGGATGGAGGTCGAGCGGATGCCCCGCGGCGCCGACACCAAGCGGCACCTCAAGCTGGGCGAGGGTGGCCTGTCCGATGTGGAGTGGACGGTGCAGGTGCTCCAGATGCAGCACGGCGCCCGAATCCCGGCGCTTCGCACGACCCGCACCCTGGAGGCGCTGGGCGTGCTGCGCTCCGAGGAACTGCTCACCGCCACCGAGGAGCAAGCCCTGCGCGAGGCGTGGGTGTTGGCGTCCCGGATTCGGAATGCGAACATGCTCAACAGGGCGCGCGACCCCGACACCATGCCCTCGGATGCCCGTGAGCGGGGCAATGTGGGCTATTTGCTCAGGCGTCCCCCGGGCACCAGCGCCGAACTCGTGGACGACTACCTGCGCGCGGCGCGGCGGGCGTCCGCAGTGGTGGAGAAGCTGTTCTGGGCGAAGAAGTAGCCCTCAGAGATAGAGCTCGACCTGGACCAGGTCGACGTCCTCCCGGGCGCTGAGGCGCAGGGCGGTCAGGTCGAGGGCCTCCCCGCTGATGTGCAGCAGGTAGGCCTGGGACTGGTCAGCCCACTTCGCCCGGCGGGGCTGGGAGTGGGCGCGGTGCCATTCGCCGTTCTCGGTGCGGTACTCCACCAGCACGGGAGCGGTGCCATCCGCGCGGGGGGTGAGGGTGTAGATGGACGCGGTGACCGTCTCCGGCCACTCCAGCTCGACCACCTCGCCGGCGGCCAGGCTCGCGCCTTCGCCCTCGTCGTCGATGAGCCCCTGGGCACCCTTCGGGGAGATCGTGGCGCGGCCGGTCAGGTCGTCATGCCAGCGGTGGCCCTGGAGCTGTCCGCCGAGGGAGACCGGGCGGGTGTCGCGGGCCCAGTCCGAGGGTTCGGGGCCGAGCTCGACGTGAAGGTGGAGATCGCCCTCGTGCAGCATCCAGGTGGGGATGGTGACGTGGTCCCAGCCCTCGCCGTTGACGGTCACCCACTGGATGTAGCGGTGGTGGATGTTCCCGGCGGTGACCTCCAACAGGGTGTCGTCGTCGCGGCGGAAGGCGAAGCGTTCGAAGAGCGGGGCAGTGATCACCATCTCCCCCGACCCCACCGAGAGCGGGTAGAGCCCCGCTGCGCTGAGCAGCCACCACGCCGACATCTCGCCATTGTCCTCGTCACCGGGGTAGCCCTGGCCGATCGCCGATCCGGTGAAGCAGCGCTCGAGGATCTCGCGGGTGAGCCACTGGGTGCGGTGGTGGTGGCCGGTGACGGTGAACATGTAGGGGATGTGGTGGGCCGGCTGGTTGCTCATCGCCACCTGCCCCAGGCGCAGGGCCCGCGCCTCGGTCATCTCGTGGATGACGCCCCCGTAGTGGCGGCCGACGCGTCCGCTGGCGGATTCGGGAGTGGAGAGCGCCTGCTCGAGCTTGGCGGCCAGCTCGTCCTCCCCGCCGTACAGCTCGGCCAGGCCCTCGGCGTCGAAAGGGGCGTGGAAGGCCATCCCCCACGCAGTGGCTTCGGTGTAGTCCCGGCCCCACAAGCTGGGGTCGAAGTCGTCGACCGACTCGCGGAACCGGCCGTCGGGCCGGCGGGCGCGGAAGAAGCCAGTGGCCCCGTCGAAGAGCTGCTGGTAGCCCGAGGCCCGGTGCCGGAACCACACCGCGTTGGCGCGGAACTCATCGATCCGGTCGGGTTGGGCCTGGGTGGTGGGGGACAGGGCGTCGGCGGACTTGTTGGCCAGCCGAGTGGACCAGGCGGCGATGGCGGCATCGGAGTTCGCATTGTCCATCGACCAGCTCAAGCCCTCGTGGACGTCGGTGTCGACGTACCTGCGGAACCGGGCCCGCGCGATGCCCTTGCGTCCGGTGGCGGTCTGCTCGGAGGGGACACAGGCATTGCGCAGCGCGGAGTCGAAGGCGTCCACCTCGTTGAAGGAGATGCCGTGGGAGTTGGCGTCGGAGAAAATGGCATCCGAGCTGGTGCCGACCATGACGTCGCAGTAGCCGGGGGCCGACCAGCGAGCCATCCAGCCGCCGTCCTGGTACTGCTGCAGGATGCCGTCGAGCAGTTCGGTGGCCAGCTTCGGGGTGAACAGGTGGAAGGCGGGCCAGCAGGTGCGGAAGGTGTCCCAGTAGCCGTTGTTGACCTGGAGCTTGCCCGGGACGATCTCGGCGCCGGTGCGGTGCTTCTGCTCGTCACCGGCGAGGGGGCGGAAGGGTGAGGCATAGCCCCAGTCCTGCTTGCCGGGGGTGCGGGAGAGGTTCTCGTGGTGGGCATTGGGCCAGGCGTGGAGCCGCGCGAGGTTGGAATAGGCGCTGACCCGCTGGTCGTGGGTGCCGCCGGTGACCTCGAGTCGGTCCAGGATCGCGGTCCACTGCCGGGCGGCGTCCTCGCGGACCTGGTCGAAGCTGGTGCTGCCGATTTCCTCGGTAAGGGTGTGGCGGGCCTGTTCGGTGGAGATGAAGCTGACCGCCAGCGCGACCTCCAGAACCTCGCCCTCGCGCAGCTGGACGGCGGCTGCTTGCGATCGGGGGACTTTCAGACGTGCCCAACGGGGCCAGCGGCGCGTGATGGCGCGACCAAGGTTGGTGGGCAGTTCAGGGATGCCTTCGCGGGTGGAGGCGTCGACGATGTCGACCGGCTGGCGGGTCTCGCCATGGACATAGCCGGGCAGGGTGGGGAGGCCGTCGAGTTGCCAGTCCGCGGGCGGGTCGATGCGGGCGGTGAAGGCGATGCGCCCGTCGTGGAGGCGAGTCAGTTCCAGGTCGCCGCCGCCGGGCTGGTCGAACAGGACGCCTCGCCGTTCCGCGCGGGCCCCGGAGAAGTCGAAGCGGAACAGGCCGGCGCGTGAGGTCGGCACCATCTCCGCGACCACCCCATCCTCCAGGCGGACGCGGTAATGGTGCGGCTGGTCCAGTTCGTCATCGTGGTTGAAGTGGCGTTCACGGGCCAGCGGGTCAATGGTGGGGTGCCCGGTCCAGCTCATCAGCTGGAAGGCGGTGCGGTCACCCATCCAGGGGCTGGGGCAGTGGCTGACCGCGAGGGCCTGCAGCGCGGGGCGGGGGTCAGGGTCGGTGGGCCGTCCGTGCCAGCTGTAGAGCCAGCGGTGGGAGCGGGCGTCGGTGATCGGGGTGAGGAAGTTGAAGCCGTGCGGGACGCAGGTGAGCGGGAAGGTGTTTCCGCGACTGATGGAGCCGCCGCCGGTCTGGTGGGTGCCCCGGGTGGTGTGCACCAGCTCCAGGGGGCTTGTGTGGGGGTTGGGGGCGGGAAGGGGCCCGACGGGCTGCACCCAGCCGCTGCCGCGTTGGCCCTCCGGGCCGGACAGCTCGATGCTGATCCGCTGCCCGGCGAGGTCACGCAGGTCAAGGTCGATGAGGTTCCACTGGTCGGTGACGCGGGGGCCCGGATTCCCCTCGTGGATGACCACATGGTGCTGGTCGCGCAGCTCGAGGCGCTCGCCGGACTCGGTGACCGCTGTGATGCCGATCGCCGCCGAGGAGTACACCGGCAACGGGTCCGGCTCGGCGTCCTCGAAGAGCAACTCTGGGTACAGCCCGACCCGGTAGAAGCTGTCCGGTTCGACCGTGAAGGGCTCGACCAGCCGCTGGCTCCCGGCGTCCCGGAACTCGAAGCGGAGCACGGGGGAGCCGGGGAACAGGCCGACGTGCGGCGTGGAACCGGAAGGATCAGCGGGGCCGTCAGCCGGGGTGAGCCTCATGGCTCCCAGTGTAGGGAGGGGGTCCGACCGGAGAGGTGCTCGCTGAGCCCATGCTGGAAGAGCTCACCGCGTTGCGTCGCAGCAGGCCGCCCCCGGAGACGCACATCCCCTACTTGCGCGGGCAAGTAGGGGATGGCGGGCGGGATCGTCAGATGGTGTAGTACAGGTCGAACTCGTAGGGGTGCGGGCGCTGACGGATGGCGTCAATCTCGGCGCGCTTCAGAGTGATCCAGGTCTCGATCAGGTCGGGGGTGAACACGTCACCCGCGAGCAGGAACTCGTGGTCGGCCTCCAGGGCGTCCAGCACGGCGCCCAGGTCGGCGGGCACCTGGTCGACCTCGGCGTGCTCCTCCGGGGGGAGCTCGTAGAGGTCCTTGTCGATGGGGGCCGGCGGCTCGATGCGGTTCTCGATGCCGTCCAGCCCGGCCAGCAGCATGGCGGCGAAGGCCAGGTACGGGTTGGAGGACGGGTCGGGGCAGCGGAACTCGACGCGCTTGGCCTTCGGGTTCGAGCCGGTGATCGGGATGCGCATGCAGGCCGAACGGTTGCGCTGGCTGTAGACCAGGTTCACGGGGGCCTCGAAGCCGGGCACCAGTCGGTGGTAGGAGTTCACCGAGGGGTTGGTGAAGGCCAGCAGCGCCGGGGCGTGCTTGAGGATGCCGCCGATGTACCAGCGGGCCGTGTCGGAGAGGCCGCCGTACCCGTTCTCGTCGTAGAACAGCGGGGTCCCGCCGTTCCACAGCGAGCTGTGGACGTGCATGCCCGAGCCGTTGTCGCCGAAGATCGGCTTCGGCATGAAGGTGGCGGTCTTGCCGGCCTCCCAGGCGACGTTCTTGACGATGTACTTGAACTTCATCACGTTGTCGGCGCTGACCAGCATGGTGTCGAAGCGCCAGTTGATCTCGGCCTGGCCAGCGGTGCCGACCTCGTGGTGGGCGCGCTCGACGACCAGACCGCTCTCCTCACAGACCTTGACGATCTCGTCACGCAGGTCGGCGAAGTGGTCCATGGGTGCGACGGGGAAGTAGCCCCCCTTGATCTTGACCTTGTAGCCACGGTTGCCGCCGTCCTCGACGCGGCCGGTGTTCCAGGCTCCCGCCTCGGAGTCGATGGCGAAGAAGGCACCCTGGGTCGAGGTCTCGTAGCGGACGTCGTCGAAGACGTAGAACTCCGCCTCGGGGGCGAAGAAGGCGGTGTCGGCCAGCCCGGTGCTGCGCAGGTACTCCTCGGCCTTGCGGGCGATGTTGCGCGGGTCGCGGCTGTAGGGCTCCTTGGTCAGCGGGTCGTGGACGAAGAAGTTCACCACCAGCGTCTTGGCCTTGCGGAAGGGATCGAGGAAGGCGGTGGTCGGGTCGGGCAGCAGGGCCATGTCGGACTCGTGGATCTTCTGGAACCCGGTGATGGAGGAGCCGTCGAAGGCGAGGCCGTCTTCGAAGACTGCCTCGGAAAAGCTGCCGGCGGGGACGGTGAAGTGCTGCATCACCCCGGGCAGGTCGCAGAAACGGATGTCAATCATTTCGACGTTCTCGTCACGTATATAGGCGAGAAGGTCGTCGGCTCCCTTGAACATATGTCCTCCAGTTGGTGAGTGTGTCAACGAACCCGGCCGAATGGGCCGCCCGATGACTACGCCGTAGCCTAGTGATCATGGCGGAGGCGGAAAACATGACGGCGCACGGCGAGAATGATTGTTACCCAGGCGAAAGCATCGGCCTGCCCGAGGCCGGCAAGGGCTCCCTTGCCCCTTGGCGCCACCGCATCGCCGCGCTTCTGGTCGACTGGGCGGCATCAATGGCCGTCGCCGTGGGCGCCTTCGGCTACGGAGTCCTGCGTGAGCATTCCTGGCGGGCCCAGATGCCGCTGCTGGTCTTCTTCATCGAGTCCGCGGTGCTGACCACGTTGCTGGGCGGCTCCTTCGGCCAGATGCTGGCGCGCATCGGCGTCGCCCGAGTCGATGGACGCCCCATAACGTGGTGGCAGGCCATCGCCCGCAGCGCCCTGAAGTGCCTTGTCATCCCCGTCATGGTCGTCGGCGCCGAGCGCCGGCACCTGGCCGACCTCGCCCTGGGCACCGTGGTCGTCAACCGCCGATGAGCTCTCTGGACGTCGTCGTCTGTGGCCGTGGGGTTCCCAGCCCCGACTCGCCCCTGCTCGGCATCTTCGAACTCGACCAGGCCCATGCCCTGCAAGGCGCCGGACTGTCGGTGGTCTACGCCGCTCTCGACGTGCGCTCAATTCGCCATCGACGCCCGTTCGGCATCCGGCGCCTGGACGTCGATGGCGTGGAGACGGTGGTGCTGTCCTTCCCGATCGGGCGCATCCCGCGCGAGCTGAACCGTCGTCTGATGGCGCTGCTCTGGGATGCCCTGTTCGCTGCCATCCAGCATTCCCACGGACGCCCGGAGCTGCTGCATGGTCACTTCCTCCCCTGGGCCGCGGCCCTCGCTGGGCGCCGGCGCTGGCGCCAGCTACCGCTGGTGGTGACCGAGCACTGGTCGCGGCTGGGCGCAGACATCCCCGCCGACATCCGCACCCTCGGCCGCCACGCCTACCGGAACGCCACGGCGGTACTGGCGGTCAGCAGCCCGCTGGCCACAGTGATCGAGCGCGAGTTCGGGGTGGAGGCACAGGTCGTACCCGACATCGTCGACACCGCCGCCTTCGGTGCCCTGGCCGACAAGACCCGCGAGCCCGGGCTGCGGCTGGTGGCCACCGGCAACCTCATCGCCCGCAAGAACATCGACGGGCTGCTGCGTGCCTTCGCATCCGCCACCCCCGCCGAGGCGACGCTCACGGTCATCGGCCAGGGTCCTGAGCGTGGCTCCCTGGAGCAACTGGCCCAGGAATTGGGCGTCAGCCAGCGCGTCCGATTCCTCGGACGGTTGACCCGTGGGGAGATGGCCGCCGAGTACGCCAGGGCGTCCGGGTTCGCGCTGGTCAGCCATCGCGAGACCTTTGGCGTGGTCTGGGCCGAGGCGCTCGCGGCTGGCCTGCCGGTGCTGGCCACCCGCTGCGGTGGCCCGGAGGACTTCGTGACCAGCATGAATGGCGTCCTGGTGGAGGACACCCCCGAGGGCATCGAGGCAGGCATCGCCGAGCTCTGCGAGGGCATCGTGAACAGCCGCTGGAGCCGCGAAGAGATCTCCCGTGAGGTGGCACAGAAGTTCTCCGCGCCGACCGTGGCGGCGTCCCTCGTCGAGGTGTACGCGGGGCTGACCGCGCGGCTACGATGACGCATCGGTGGCGGCAAGGTCTCGATGTGATGCATGGGCATATCGCGCAGGCATGTCACTGAGGAGGATCAATGAAGGCGCTGGTCAAGACACAACCCGGCCCCGGCCTGGAGATGCTCGACATCCCCGAGCCGACGGTCGGCCCCAACGACGTGCTGATCAAGGTGATGCGGACCGGCATCTGCGGCACGGACCTCCACATCGACACGTGGGACCCCTGGGCAGCTGCAGTGGTGCAGACCCCGCGCGTGATCGGGCACGAGTTCTGCGGCGAGATCGTTGAGCTGGGCTCCCTGGTCACCGGGCTGGAGGTCGGTATGTTCGTCTCCGGCGAGGGCCACTACGTCTGCGGACGCTGCCGCGCCTGCCTGGCCGGGCGTCGCCACCTGTGCGCCAACACCCAGGGGATCGGCTACCACGTCGACGGGGCCTTCTGCGAGTACTTCGCGATGCCGGCCGCCAACGTGTGGGTGCACACCAATCGCGACCTGGACCCCGACGTCGCCGCGATCTTCGACCCGTTCGGGAATGCCGTCCACACCGCCCTGCAGTTCCCTGCGCTGGGGGAGGACGTGCTGGTCTCCGGCGCCGGGCCGATCGGCATCATGGCCGCCCTGGTCGCCCAGTTCCAGGGTGCTCGCAACGTCGTGCTCACCGACCTGTCCGATGAGCGGCTGGCGCTGGCCGAGTCGCTGGGGCTCGAGCACACCGTCAACGTCGGACGCGAGCAGCTGCGCGACACCTTCCATCGCTTCGACATGCGCGAGGGCTTCGACATCGGTCTGGAGATGTCGGGCTCCGGAGCGGCCCTGGAAACCATGATCAACACCATGACCCATGGCGGCCGCATCGCCCTGCTGGGGACGCCGACCCGCAAGCTGGAGGTCGACTTCTCCACCATCATCTTCACCATGCTCACCATTCAGGGCGTCACCGGCCGCCAGATCTTCGAGACCTGGTACGCGATGGCTGCGCTGCTGCGTTCTGGACTCGACATCAGCGGCGTCATCACCCACCGCTACCCGGCCACCGAGTTCCGGGAGGCCTTCGCCACAGCCGGCAATGGTCGGTCTGGCAAGGTGGTCATGTCCTGGGACAACCTCTGAGGAGACATCGTGTACGGATCGCTGCAGCAGGACCTCGTCACTCGCATCGCCGAACTCAAGGAGCAGGGCCTCTACAAGGCCGAGGCTGCCCTGACCAGCCCGCAGTCCGCCGAGATCACCGTCGAGGACGGGCGTGAGGTCATCAACCTGTGCGCCAACAACTACCTCGGCCTGGCGGACTCCCCGGTCCTCATCGAGGCCGCGAAGAAGGCCCTGGACGAGCGGGGCTTCGGGATGGCGTCCGTACGGTTCATCTGCGGCACCCAGACCCTGCACCAGCAGCTCGAGCGGGCCATCACCGAGTTCCTGCACCCGGAGGACCCCGAGAACTGGGACACGATCCTCTACTCATCGTGTTTCGACGCCAACGGTGGGCTGTTCGAGGTGCTGTTCTCCGCCGAGGACGCCATCATCAGTGACGAGCTGAACCACGCTTCCATCATCGACGGTGTGCGGCTGTCCAAGGCCCGACGACTGCGCTACCGCAACCAGGACATGGCCGACCTGGAGGTCCAGCTGCAGGCGTCCCAGGACGCGCGGCACCGCGTGATCGCGACTGACGGCGTCTTCTCGATGGATGGCTTCGTGGCTCCGCTGCCCAGGATTGTCGAGCTGGCCGAAAAATACGACGCGCTGGTCATGGTCGATGACTCCCACGCCGTGGGCTTCGTGGGCGAGCGCGGGGCAGGCACCCCGGAAAGGTTCGGGGTTGCCGACCGTATCGACGTCGTCACCGGCACGCTGGGCAAGGCGTTGGGTGGAGCCTCGGGTGGCTACACCTGCGCCCGCAAGGAGATCGTGGAGATCCTGCGCCAGGCCTCGCGTCCCTACCTGTTCTCCAACTCGCTGGCGCCGGCGATCACCGGCGCCTCGATTGCGGCCATCGAGCTGCTGGAATCCAGTTCGACGCTGCGCAAGCAGCTCAACGAGAACACCGCCTACTTCCGTCGTGAGATGGCGGCGCGCGGGTTCGAGATCCCCGAATCCGATCATGCGATCTGCCCGGTGATGGTCGGGGATGCCCAGGTGGCGGGACGCATGGCGGAGGCGATGCTCGATCGCGGCATCTACGTGCGGGCCTTCAGCTACCCCGTCGTGCCCAGGGGCAAGGCCCGGATCCGCACCCAGATGTCGGCGTCCCTGACGCGTGAGCAGCTGGATCGTGCGATCCAGGCCTTCGAGGAGGTACGCGCCGAGATCGACACCCGTCGCTGAATCCGCCTGACGCGTGCGCCACATGCCACCGTGCCGTGGCATGCTTCCCCTCGTGCGTCACACCGTTACGGCCAGAGGGGCGTTTCGCAATCCCGTGGTCATGCTGGGGGCGATCGTGGTGGTCGTCACTGCCTGGGCGGTGGTCGCGTTCCATCTGGGTGCAGGAGGAGAACCGCAAGCCCGGGACCGCCGAGTGGTACGTCCCCTACGAGGTCCAGCTCAACCCTGACCGTCTGGGCGCCTACACCACCCAGCCGTCCGTGGTACGCGGTGAGCCGGTGACCCTGCGCATCCAGAATGCCCTGGGGGGACGCCAACGAGTTCGCGCCTATCGCATGGGCTACTACGGCGGCAAGGGTGGGCGGCTGGTCGCGTCCTCGGACTGGATGCCAGCGACAAGCCAACCCGATCCGAAGCTGGTGGCGTCCCAGAACGGTCGACCAGCTACGCCCTGGACGCGAAGGGAGTGCCTCGCCAGCCGGTGGAATTGGACGGGGACTGGTCGAAGGTCAGGCTGATCGGGTGAGCCTCAGCCGACGACCTCGGCGGCCTCCAGCCATTCCATCTCGAGCGCCTCGACCTGGTCAGCCAGCTCGGTGTCCTTGGCCTGGAGGCGGGCCAGCTCAGCGTAGTCGGACGCCTTCTCGCCCATCTCGGCATGAATCTTTTCCCGCTGGATGGCGATCTTGGCGAGCTGGCCCTCGATCCGCGCCAGGTCCTTCTTGGCCTGCCGGATCTCGGCTGGGGAGGCGGCGGGCTCGGACTGTGCTGCCTCAGCGGCAGCAGACTGCGAGTGTGCGCGCGACTTGCCTGTGGGGGGACGCTCCTGGCTCCGGCGGTGTTCCAGGTACTGCTCGACGCCGCCGGGCAGCATCACGCAGCGTCCGTCGCCCATCAGGGCGTAGGTGACGTCGCAGACGCGCTCCAGGAAGTAGCGATCGTGGCTGACCACGATGAGGGTGCCGGGCCAGCTGTCGAGGTAGTCCTCGAGCACGGTGAGGGTGTCGATGTCGAGGTCGTTGGTGGGCTCGTCGAGCAGCAGCACGTTCGGCTCGCCCATCAACAGGCGCAGGAACTGCAGTCGTCGTCGCTCACCACCGGACAGTTCGCCGATGCGGGTGACCAGCCGGGTGCCTGTGAAGCCGAAGTCCTCCAGCAATGAGGACGCTGTGGCTTCGCGTCCGGTCGCCAGCTGGGTGTCCATCTTGAGGCGGTTGACCGACTCCAGCACGCGTTCATTGGGGTCGAGGTCGTGACCGGTCTCGGTGACGTCCTGGGTGAGGTGGGCCAGGCGGAGGGTCTTGCCGTGCTTGACCTTGCCGGAGGTGGGGGAGAGCGCCCCGGACATCAGCTTCAGCAGGGTGGTCTTGCCGGCACCGTTGACGCCGACCAGCCCGATGCGCTGCCCGGGTCCGATCGACCAGGTGAGCTTGCGGAGGAGTTCACGGTCGGGTTCGCCCTCGCGCCCGGTGAGGGTGAGGTCGACGTCGGTCAGGTCGATGACGTCCTTGCCCAGGCGGGTGACGGCGAACTGCTCCAGGGCGAGGCGGTCGCGCGGCGGCGGTTCGCCCTCGATCAGCTGGTTGGCGGCATCGATGCGGAACTTCGGCTTGCTGGTGCGGGCCGGGGCGCCGCGACGCAGCCAGGCGAGTTCCTTGCGGAGCAGGTTCTTGCGGCGGGCCTCGGTCGCCTGGGCCTGCCGGGCGCGTTCGGCGCGGGCGAGCACATAGGCCGCGTAGCCTCCGTCGTAGGCGTCCACCACGCCGTCATGCACTTCCCAGATGCGGGAACAGACGGCGTCAAGGAACCACCGGTCGTGGGAGACGACCAGCATCGCCGTGCCGCGTTCGGCGAGGGTGCGCAGGTGGGTGGCGAGCCAGGCAACGGCCTCCACGTCGAGGTGGTTGGTGGGCTCGTCCAGCACCAGCAGGTCGTGATCGCCGAGCATGAGGGCGACCAGCCCGACGCGACGGCGCTCGCCTCCGGAGAGCCGGGCGGTGTCGGCGTCCAGGTCGATGTCGGCCAGCAGCTCGCTCACCACGGCCCGGCGGTAGGGGTCGGCGGCCCAGACATGGTCGGGTTCACCACCGACGATGAGGTCCCGAACAGTGCGCCCGGGGACGACCTGCTCAGCCTGCGCCAGCACGCCGATGGAGACCGAGCCGGTGCGGGTGACGCGTCCGGAATCAGGTTCGAGCGAACCCGTCAGGATGCGCAGGAGGGTGGACTTGCCGTCCCCGTTGCGTCCGACGACACCGATGACCTCACTGGCGCCAACGCCCAGACTGACGCCGTCGAGCAGCGTCCGGGTCCCGAAGGCCTTGGTGACCTGTTCGGCGTTGACGAGGTTGGGCGCCACAGATCAGCGGCCCCGCATGGCCTGGCGGGCTCCGCGGACGTTGACCGGGCCCTGGGGTACGGGCAGGCGCTTGCGCATGGCGTCGATGGCTGTGAGACGCTTGCGCACCTCGGCGACCTGGGCGGCGTCCATGGTCTTGGGCATCTTCTTGATGTGGTCGGCGAGGCGATCCAGCGGGACTTCGCCCTCACGCTTGCCCATGACGATGGTCTTGGCCTTGACGCCGTAGGCGACCTGCTCGTGGCGCTTGACCTCGGTGGCCAGCAGCTTCCTGACCCGGTTCGGGTCACCCTCACCGATCAGCAGCAGGCCGGCCGGGCCGAGCGCGCGGTGGACGACGTCCATGTCACGGGTGGCGTTGATGGCCGGATTGATGACCCACTTCTTCTTGTCCAGCATGCCCAGGGCGACCTCGGCCGAACCGGGCTGGCCCTCGAATTTCTTGTAGGTGGCGCTCTTGATGCGACGCAGGAAGAACATCATCGACAGGGTGATGCCCAGCATGATGCCGATGAGGACCCACAGCACGGTGGGCCGGAGCAGGATCCCCAGGACGATGCCGAGCACGACGCCACCGACCAGCGGGCCGACCAGCCACCACTTCAGCTGCGGGTCGATTTGCGAGGCCATCTTGTAGGTCTCGCGGAGCTGGCGCATCTGCCCCCAGTCGCGGGGGTCGTCGGAATTCTTCCTGCGTTCCTTCTCGGCCCGGGCCTCGGCCTTCTGCTTGGCCTCGAGTTCCTTGGCCTTCTCGCTGCGCGCCATCAGTGCGTTCCTTGGTGCTGGTGGTGGGTGGGGATCAGAGTGCCACGGGGGTGCCGCGCGATTCCATCGCCTGGCGGTAGAGGCGACCGGCGCGGTAGGAGGAGCGGACCAGAGGCCCGGACAAGACGCCGGAGAAGCCGAGCTCGAGGGCCTCCTCCTCGAGCTCGGTGAACTCCTGGGGAGTGACCCAGCGGTCGATGGGGTGGTGCATCGCGCTGGGGCGCAGGTACTGGGTGATGGTGAGCAGCTCGGTGCCGGCGTCATGGAGGTCCTGCATCGCCTGGCTGATCTCCTCGCGGTTCTCGCCCATGCCCAGGATCAGGTTGGACTTGGTGACCAGCCCGAAGTCACGAGCCTTGGTCAGCACGCCCAGGGAACGCTCGTAGTTGAACGCCGGCCGGATGCGCTTGAAGATGCGGGGGACGGTCTCCAGATTGTGGGCGAAGACCTCCGGACGCGACTCGAAGACGGTGTGGAGTGCGCTCTCCTCCCCGCGGAAGTCGTCGACGAGCAGTTCGACGCCGGTTCCCGGGTTGAGCTCGCGGATCTGCCGGCAGGTCTCGGCGAACAGCCAGGACGCGCCATCGGGCAGGTCGTCTCGGGCGACACCGGTGACTGTGGCGTACTTCAGGCCCATCTCGCGCACGCTCTCGGCGACGCGGCGGGGTTCGTCCTTGTCGTAGCCCTGGGGGCGTCCGGTGGCGATCTGGCAGAAGTCGCAGCGTCGGGTGCAGGCGTCGCCGCCGATGAGGAAGGTGGCCTCGCGGTCCTCCCAGCACTCGAAGATGTTGGGGCAGCCAGCCTCCTGGCAGACGGTGTGGAGCCCGCCGTCCTTCACGCGATTCTTCATGTCGCGGTACTCAGGCCCCATTTTGGCCGTCGTCTTGATCCACGACGGTTTCTTCTCAATCGGGGTCTGGGAGTTCTTGGCTTCGATCCGCAGCAGGCGGCGTCCCTCCGGTGCAACAGTCACCCCGCGAGTCTACCCCCTCCCGCCATGGGCTCCTTGCCCTCCGCCTCTGCCCGCTTGTCCGCGCAACGAGGATGTGCAGCGCTCCCGGGCGGGCAGATCATCTCCACGTGGTCAGCGGGAAGTGGCCTCGAGGTCTGGTGACGATTCATAGGGTTCGAAACGCAGCATCTCGGTGAGGAAGGGTTCAAGTGCGCGGCCGGCTTCCTCCAGGGTCGGTGCCCAGCCCTCCTGCCCGGGACGCCGGAGCTCGCCCGGTCCGCTGAGTTCTGCGCCGACCGACGTCACGCCGGCGTCACTGATCCCGCACGGCACGATGTTGTCGAAGCCGCCGATGGTGTTGGACAGGTTCAACGCGAACCCGTGGATCGTGGTGCGGCGGCTGACCCGGATCCCGATGGCGCAAATCTTGCGCTCGGGGCGGGGGCCGCGCGGGTCCTCCGGACCAGTTGCAGCCAGCCAGACCCCGGTGCGATCTCGGACGCGTCCGGTCTGCAGGCCGAGCGTGGCCAGATAGCGAATGATCGCCTCTTCGACGCGACGCACGTAGTCCACGACCCCGACCCGGTCGGGGAGGTGGACGATGGGGTAGCCGACGAGCTGGCCGGGGCCATGCCAGGTGATCTTGCCCCCGCGGTCCACGTCGACGACCGGGGTGCCGTCGAAGGGACGCTCATGCGGTTCGGTCTTGCGTCCTGCCGTGTACACCGGCTCGTGCTCGACGTAGAGCACCTGGTCAGGAGTTTCATGCGAGGCGACGCGTGCCTGTACCTCGCGCTGGTAGTCCCAGGTCGGCAGGTAGGGGGAGAGCCTGGGCGGGTCCTCGGTGAAACCCAGGTACTGGAACTCGAGGCCCTCGGGGTGCTGCACGCTCTGCTCGCTCACCCGGATGAGCCTACTCCGCGCGTCACGCCACGGGCCACGCCGACGATCCCGGCCCTGGGTGGGCACAGCAGGGGGCCCGGTCCACATGGACCGGGCCCCGATTCAGCTACTCAGCAGAACTGCGAACTCAGAGTTCGCTGGCGAAGTCGCCGTCTTCCAGGCGGGCCTTGACGGCCTGCAGGAAGCGGGCGGCGTCCGCGCCGTCGACCAGGCGGTGGTCGTAGCTCAGCGACAGGTACATCATGTCGCGGATTGCGATGGTCTCCCCGCCCCACTTGTCCTCCAGCACCACCGGACGCTTCACCAGCGCGCCGGTGCCCAGGATCGCGACCTGGGGCTGGTTGATGATCGGGGTGTCGAACAGGGTGCCGGCCGACCCGTAGTTGGTGATGGTGAAGGTGCCACCGGACAGGTCATCCGGGGTGACCTTGTTGTTGCGGGTGCGATCGGCCAGGTCACCGATCTTCTTGGCCAGACCGGTGATGTTCAGGTCACCGGCATCCTTGATGACCGGGACCAGCAGGCCCTTCTCGGTGTCGACCGCGATACCGATGTGCTCGGCATCGGAGTAGGTGATGGTGCCGGCCTCTGTGTCGATGGTCGCGTTGACCTTCGGGAACTGGCGCAGCGCCTCCACGGTGGCCTTGGTGATGAAGGGCAGGTAGCTCAGCGAAGCGCCGTTGCGCTTCTTGAACTCGTCCTTGTGCTCACGGCGCAGGTGCGAGATGGCGGTCAGGTCGACCTCCACGGTCGCGGTGAGCTGGGCCGAGACCTGCAGCGACTCCACCATGCGCTTGGCGATGGTGGCGCGCAGGCGGGTCATCTTCTCGGTGGTGCCACGCTTGCCGGACTGGTCGGACGCCGCAGCGGCGGCGGGGGTCGGGGCAGCAGCCGCGGGAGCAGCAGGCGCCGAGACAGCCTTCTTCTTCTCCTCGGCAGCAGCGAGGACGTCCTGCTTGCGGATGCGTCCACCCACGCCAGTACCTGTCAGGGACGACAGGTCGATGTCGTGCTCGGCAGCGAGCTTGCGCACCAGCGGGGTCACGTACACCGAGTCGTCGCCAGCGGCGCGACGTGCAGCGGGAACCTGCTCCTCGGACTCGGACGGGCGGGTCTCGGGCGCCTTCGGGGTCGGGGCAGGTGCCTGCTCCGTGGCGGGCTCTGCCTGCTTCGGCTCGGGCTTGGGCTCCGGCTTGGTCTCCGGCTTGGGCTCAGGCTTCGGCTCGGGCTTGGGTTCCGGCTTTGGCTCGGGCTTGGGTTCCTCCTGCGTCGGGGCCTCCTGCGTCGGGGCGGCGTTGGCGTCACCGATGATGGCGAGCACGGCGCCGACATCGGCGGTCTCGTCCTCCTGGACGCGGATCTCGAGCAGGGTGCCGGCGACGGGCGAGGGGATCTCGGTGTCAACCTTGTCGGTCGACACCTCCAGCAGCGCCTCGTCAGCCTCGACGGTGTCACCCACGGCCTTCAGCCAGCGGGAGACGGTGCCTTCGGTGACCGACTCGCCCAGGGCGGGGAGGGTGACCTCGGTGCCCTCGGCGGCGCCACCGCCGGAGGAGGACTCCTTGGGGGCGGCGTCGGTGCCGGCCGGCTCGTCGGCGTCAATGACCTGGGGGTTGTTCTCCTCGGTGGCCCGCTGGGCGGCGTCCTGGGAGCTGTCCTCGGAAGGGGCGTTCTCGGCGCGCTGGTCAGCCTGCTCCTCAGGCTGGGCATCGGCACCGGCCTCTCCGGCCTCACCGATGATGGCGAGCACGGCGCCGACCTCGGCAGTCTCGTCCTCCTGGACGCGGATCTCGAGCAGGGTGCCGGCGACGGGCGAGGGGATCTCGGTGTCAACCTTGTCGGTCGACACCTCCAGCAGCGCCTCGTCAGCCTCGACGGTGTCACCCACGGCCTTCAGCCAGCGGGAGACGGTGCCTTCGGTGACGCTTTCGCCAAGGGCGGGCAGGGTGACTTCAGTCGACATGACGGGGAGGCTCCTTTGCTGAGTGTGTCGTTCGCCAGCCTATCCCCTGCCTTGGGCCTCGTGCACCGCTCCAGCCGATTGAGCCCTCGACCTCTCCCGCAGAGGGTTCGGAAACGGTTTACTGTGGTGGAACGGGTCGCCTGCGAAGCTCACGAAGGAACAACGACGTGTCACGAACCATCATTCCTCTCACTCCTCGCCAGCCCTTCGGCCCCGAGGCCCTGGCCAACTGCCAGCAAGCGCTGGCAAGCGGACGCCTGTCGTCGGTGGACGGACCGTTCACCTCCGAGCTCGAGCGCCGCTTCGCGCAGTTCTACGGAGCCGAGCACGCAGTGTCAGCATCATCGGGGACGGCCGCCATCCACTCGGCCGTGGCGGCCCTCGGCCTCGAGCCCGGCACCGAGGTCATCGTCGGCCCGATCACCGATGCCGGCTCGATCACCCCGCTGCTCTACGAAGGGCTGATCCCGACCTTCTGCGACCTCGACGAGCACCTCGCGATGACGCCCGAGACGATACGCCCCGCGATCACCGAGCGCACCGGCGCCATCATGATCATCCACCTGTTCGGGGGAGTTTCGGACTCTGCAGGCATTCGACGTCTCGCCGACGAGCACGGCCTCCGGGTGCTGGAGGACTGCAGCCAGGCGCATGCCACTCGCCTGGGAAGTCGTCATGTCGGCACCTTCGGTGACATCGGCATGTTCAGCATGCAGCAGAGCAAGCACCTGACCAGCGGGGACGGGGGCGTCTGCATCACCGACGACCCCGACCTCGCCCAACGACTGCGGCTCTTCCGCGACAAGGGATGGGACCGCAGCGCCACCGCGAAACGCTCCTACCCAATGCTGGGCCTCAACTACCGCATCACCGAGCTGCAGTCCGCCGTCGCGCTCCCGCAGCTCGACACCCTCGAGGCCGTCGTGGCGCGACGGCGCGAGCTGGCCGGGCGACTGGACGCAGCCCTCTCCACGGTCCCCGGATTCTCCCCGTGGGTATCGCCGCCCGCGGGGGAGGCCTCCTACTGGTGCTACCCCTTCTTCGTCGAAGCCGATCGCCGCGACCCGATCGCCGCCCGTCTCACCGAGCGAGGGATACCGGTGACCCCCGGTTACATCGGCGCCCCCATCTTTGAATGCCTGGTGGCCACGCAGGACCGCCAGACCTTCGGCGACTCGCAGTACCCCTTCACCCTCGCCCGCCCCGACTTCGACTACGGCGACGTCGACCTCCCGGTCACCCGCGATGCCCTCTCCCGCGTGATCGTCTTCTGGCTCCATGAACACCTGACCGACGCCGAGGTGGACGCGGTGGCCGAGGCCGTCCGTGAGGCGATCGCCGAGGATGAACGATGACCGAGGAGTGCTGGGACGTCGACCTCCTGGTCGGTCGGGAACCCTCCACTGCCGTGCGGGTGACGCCGGAGGAGCTGGCGGAATGGGCGTCTGGCGCGGGCGTCCGGGGCGGCATCCTGGGCAGCCTGCGGGCGGTCCACTTCGACGCCGCCAGCGGGAACGATGAGGCTCGTCGGGTGGCAGAAGAACTCCAACGTCGGATTCCAGGCATCGTCCCTGCCGTCACGCTCGAGACGCGGGATTGGCTCGGAACCCGAGCGATCCTGCGGCAAACACCGCCAGGCAGCGTCGTCCGGCTCGCCCCGGAACACCAGGACTGCCAACCGACCCACCCCGGGTTCAGGGCGATCATCACCGAATGCGTGGAGCGCGAGATGGTCATCCTCTGCGAAGGCGACCTGCGCCGATGGGGGCCGGCTCTCGCGGGGCGTGGCGCCGCTGTGGTGTTCCTGGACGCGCACTTCTACCACCTGGGCGATCTGGTCGCCCTGTTCAGCGAGGAGCCCGGTTTCCACACCTCCACGCGCCTGCTGAACGGTCCCGACTCGCTGGAGATCGTCCGCGATGAACTCGGTGTCGAGCGTCTGGTGTTCGGTTCCCGGGCCGGTCTCCACGAGGGCGCCTCGGCACTGGCCCGACTCAGGACGAGCACTCTCTGCCCGGCCGACCGTGCGGCTGTGGCCGCCGGCAACCTGCGTCGGCTGCTGGGGCTCGACCAGGAAGCAGACCTGTCATGATCGTCGACGCCCACGCCCACTGGGGCCCGTGGTTCTTCTCCATGGAGACCGGTTCCGTGGCGCTCAATTCCAAGCTCATGGATCGCTTCGACATCGGCTGGCAGCTGGTCAGCGCGATCGAGGCGATCACCTATGACGCCCCGGCCGGGAATCGGTCCCTCGACCAGGTGTTGTCCGCCGATGGTGCTGATCCGCGCCTGTTCGGCCTGGTCACCGTCGACCCCCGCGAACTCGGCGCTGCGCGCGAGGACCTGCAGCGACTGTCCCGCCCGCAGTGGGTTGGGGTGAAGATCCACACCCACTACTCGGCCACGCCGATCAGTTCTGCCCCCATGCAGGCAGCCGTGGAGCTGGCAACCGAGTTCGGGTTGCCGGTTCTGGTGCACACCTGGGGTGAGGACCTGCTCGACCTGGCAGCGCTGGCCGCCCGCGTCCCCGGCAGCCGCCTCATCGCCGGCCACATGGGTGCGGGAGCCTGGCGTCGCATCCCCGAAGCGCGCGAGATCAGTGACCGGATCTGGTTCGAACCGTGCTGGTCGCAGCCCGAGGCCAGCCGCCTCCGGTGGGTGCTCGACCAGATCGGTCATGACCGGCTGGTGTTCGGCACCGACGCCACGCTGATCGACCCGTCGGTCACCCTCGGCGCGGTGCAGGCTGCTGGGCTCACCCCGGGGGAATGGGACGCGGTCATGCGTGTCAATGCGATCAGCCTGTTCGACCTGCCCACCCCTTGAAAGACCTCTTGACAGGCATAGTAAACGTATTCTTATACTTCGTCATGGCAACCACTGTTGGCGCATCGACGCGCACCGGGCCCCATCCGTTGGCCCTTCTGATGGCTGTACTGGTCGGGTTGGCGAGTGTCGCAGCCCCCCTCACAGCCCACGCTGCCACCACGGTGACGCAGCTTCCGTCCCTTCCGCTCACCTCCGTCACGGCGCCCGGGTCCGTGACCGGCACCGGCCCCAACGGCGAACCAACGATCTACTGGATGTCGTCAGGCAACCCGGCGATCTTTGCGGGCACCCATGCCAGGACGGGGGAGGTGCTGGTCTCCATGCCGGTGCCCACCGCCCAGGGGTCCTGGACTCTGACTCGCCACAAGAGTGGGGACATCTACATCGGCAGCTACGGTGAGGGCCGCCTGTTCCGCTACGTCCCCGGCGCCACCGCGCTGGAGGACCTGGGCGAGATGGCGCCCGGGGAGACCTTCATCTGGTCGACCACCCAGGACGAGAATGGCGTCATCTACTCCGGCACGGGCCAGTTCGGCGGGCACGTCGTCAGCTACGACCCGGCCACCGGTGCCAAGCGCGACTACGGCACCTGGGGCGACAATGACCGGCCGATCATCCAGCGCGGGATTGCCGCTGGTCTTGGACGCATCTGGGTCGGTTCGGGGCCCACCCCCCAGCTGACCGAGATCGACATCGCCACAGGGGCCCGCACGAACATCCCGTTGCCCGACGTGCAGGGCCAGAACTATGTGATGGACCTGGACCTGCGCGGTGAGCTGCTCTTCATGCGCGCCAGCACCAGTGGCTCCCCGATGCCGCTGCACGTCTACGACGTCAAGGCCGGGAAGTGGATCGAGTCCATCGACAATGCCGCTGGGCTTCGGGTGTCCGAAACATCCCCCGACGGCCGCTACATCTACTTCGTCCGCAACAACACGCTGCATCGCTACGACCTGGAGCAGCGGGCCTGGGAAGCCACCTCGTTCAGTGGAATGGGCGACATGCGCGCTTTCGGCTGGCTGGACCTCCAGGATCCGGCCTGGCCGGGCATGACACTGGTGGGCGCCAAGCACACCGGCGCTGTCTGGCGGTGGAACCCCACCACCGGCAAGGGCGATTCCTACATGTCCGACGTCCCGGGTGCTCCCGCGAATCTCCGCTCCGCCACCGAGGGGCCCGACGGCAGGATCTATTTCGGTTCCTACCTGGGTGGCGGTCTGGCGAGTTATGACCCGCGCACCAATGCCACCGAGTTCATCTACCGCATCCCGCAGGCCGAATCGATGACGAGCCACGACGGGGCCGTCTACGCCGGCGGCTATCCCCGTGCGGAGGTCTGGCAGTACCGCCCCGACCAGCCCACGGTCGCGGGCCAGAACCCCAAGGTGGTCCTCAACCTCTATGACCAGGGCCAGTCGCGCATCTGGGCGATGGCCTCCGCGGGCCGCTACCTCGCCGTGGGTACGGTTCCGCACAACGGAGCGACGGGCGGCCTCCTTGCCCTGGTCGACCCGCGCACCGGTGAGAACTGGACGGTCAAGGTCGCAGGGGGGCAGTCGGTGGTGGGCCTGGTCCACCGAGACGGAATCCTCTACGGAACCACCTCGGCCTTCGGCGGATCCGGTGCCCCCCGCCCGACGGACATGAACTCCCATGTCTTCGCCTACGACATCGAGAAGCGCACGATGCTCTGGATGATCAACCCGAAGCAGGGCGAGGGTGCCCTGGGCGAGCTGGCCTTCGACAAGGCCGGAAACCTGTGGACCGCCGGACCCACCAGCGTCCACAAGCTCGACCCGGCGACCGGCGCGCTGCTCGCCACCCGCACCTACGAGCCCTTCCCGTGGAACACGGTCGAGTACGTCTGGGTGGGTTCACACCTGTGGACTGACCCCCAGACCGACAAGCTCATGGTGACCGCCCAGGGAGCGGCCTACGAGGTCGACCCCCTCACCCTGGAACGCACTCGGGTGTTCCGACCCGTCTCGGTGGCCTTCACGACCAACTCCGGCGTGAACTACGCCCTGCGGGACATCAGGGCGTGGCAGTGGACCACCCATGCACCCGTGGCTGCCACCCTCACCGTGGAACCCACCGTGAGGCTGGGAGCCTCGACCACGATCAAGGTCGAGGGTCTTGGGGCGAACGAGCCGGTCACCCTGCGCCTGCGTCCCAGCGGAGACCTGCTGGCGAATGTGGTCGCGGACGCCCAGGGAAGGGTGAGCTACACCCACACCGTGCCCCTGGCGGCATCCCTCGGCGCGGGAGCGGTGGAGGTCGAGAGGCCGCTCACCAGGGGCATCCTGCGGAAGACCTGGACCACCGCGGAACAGGCCTGCACCCGCACCATCACTGGCTCTGCCAAGGGAATCGTCGTCCGCTCCGGTGAGGTGGTGTGTGTTCGGGACGCTGCTGTGCGCGGTGGGATCACGGTCCTCGCCGGGGGGCAACTGTTCCTGGAGAACAGCGGCGTCCGTGGAGAGGTCAATGCCAGCGGTGCCGATGCCGTCGTGATCACCGGCTCCTCGGTACGGGGCAGCATCATCCTGACCGGGGTGCGTGACTCGTTGGTCAAGGATTCCACGGCCACCGGCCGGATCATCCGCTGACGACAGAACTCAGCCCCGCACCTCGACAGCCAGTCGGGGTGCGGGGCTGAGTCGCGTTTCCGGGATGTGGTTCAGGCGTTCAGCCAGCGGTCCCGGTTCTCGGCGATGAACTCCTCATCGAGCAGCCAGGGGTGCTCCGAGCGGACGCGCCGGATCAGCTCCGACTGGCCGGCTGACACCCGCTCCGACTCGGAGAGGCAGGTGGCGGAGGCTGCGATGCCCTGCTGGCGGAGCACCTCGTTGACCCCGGCGACGCAGCCGGCGAAATTGTTGGCCACGTCGAAGACGGCCGCGTTCACCTCGGTCAGGTCCTGGCCGAGCGCCAGGAGTTCGGCGGGCACCTGATCGCCGCACTCGAGGGACTGGTGGGTCAGGCTCACTGCGGCTCGGGTACCGACGGCGAACTGGCCGAGCAGGCCGCCCTGGACGCGCAGCTCCCTGACCTCGCCGCCGACGTCGAGCCGGTGGGGGGTGACCAGGTCGGCGATGATCGAGTCATCGTTGCCGGTGAGCAGCGCCACCTGGTCCCAGCGGTCAGAGCGCAGGATCGAGCGGGCGACATCCCGGGTGCGGTACCGGTCGAAGGGGGCGGCCTTGATGCCGGCCACTGTGTCGACGTCGACCAGTTCGCTCCAGAAGGTGTCTGGCAGGTGCACACCACCGACCGATTCCTGAAGGTAGAAGCCGATGGTTGGCATCACCTCCCCGACAGCGCGGGCCCGTTGGAGCAGAGCTTCCGGAGTCACCTGGGCCATACCGCTGGAGCAGAGCAGGGCTGCGGCGAAGCCGAGCTCGGTGGCGACCGTGGCTTCTGCGTGGGCCTGGGGGACGTCCCCGCAGATCCCGGCCACCAGGGTCACCGGCCGATCGGCGGTGGACACCTCGTCGCGGACCAGGGTCCAGAGTTCCCGCAGCGCGACCGGATCGTCGTGCAGCTCGAACTGGGTGGTGTGGACGCCGACGGCCAGCCCGTCGACCCCGGCGTCCAGGTAGTAGCGCAGCAGGGCGCGCTGACGGGCCCAGTCAATGCGTCCCGAGTCGTCGAGGAGCAGAGGGGTGGCCGGAATGGCGCCGGCGAGATTGACTTGATCGTTCATCAAAACTTCCCGTCACGAGTCTGGAATTTGGTGGCCTTGCCCAGCTGGGCGCCTCCGCGATTGATCCACTCAGCCACCCAGGCGAGTGCCTGTTGCAGCGGCACGGTGGGGTAGCCGTAGAGCCCATGGCAGAGCGCGGCATTGCTGAGGAGGGCCTCGGGGGCCTCGGTGCCGGTCAGCGTGAGCTCCCGTCCGAGCAGGTCCGCGAGCTGGGTGGCCAGGGAGCGGGTGGAGGCGGTTTCGGGCCCGGTACCGTTCAGCACGAAGGGCGGCGTTCCGGCCTGGGCGATGCTGCGGATGCTCCACTCCGTGGAGTCGCGCTGCCAGACCAGGTTCACCGCACCCATGGTCACGTCGACCGGTTCACCGGCCATGATCGTGGACGCGATGTCGGCGAGCACCCCGTAGCGCAACTCGACGGCGTAGTTCAGGCGATAGATCGACACCGGCGTCCCCCAGGCGTGCGCCGCATGGGTGAAGGCCTGCTCGCGCGCCAGACAGCTCTGCGCGTACGCCCCGACCGGGCCGACCGGGTCGGACTCGCGGCAACCGCCGCTGGTGGGGTCGACGAAGGGATACACATTGCCCGAGCCGTAGACCACGGTCGGGACGCCCCGATAGCGGGCTGCCGCCATGCCCGGTACGACGGCGTTCATCCACCAGGTCAGGTGCTCGTTACCGCTGGTGCCGAACTTGTTCCCGGCCAGGAAGAACATCGCGCCCGCGTCGGGCAGGCCCTCCCAGCAGCCGGGGTCGGACAGGTCGGCGCTGATGGGCTCCACGCCCCAACCCGCCACGCGGTCGCGGACCTCGGCATCGGACCAGCGGGACACCGCGAGCACGCGTCGGCTCGACCCCGCCTCGTCGAGGGCCCGCTGGATCATGCGCACCAGCGTCGGACCGACCTTGCCGCCAGCGCCGAGGACCACGATGTCACCCTCGGTGGTGGCCAGCGCCTCCCCGACTGCGGCGGAGGGCCGAGAGAGCTCGTCCTCCAGTGCCTCGACGGTGGCGGGGAATCCTGTCATCAGATCATTCATGGTTGCTCCTCGAGCGGGGGTCGGAAAGGACGCGGGAGAATGCCTCAGCGGTCTGGTCTGCCACCTCGGGGTCTGCCATCAGCAGGTTCTGGCGCAGCCACAGGGTGGAGGCACAGAATCGGTCGGTGCCCGGGGCGGGCAGACAGCGGGACACCTCAGCGATCGCCGGGATCCGGTGGAGGCCGGGGTAGCCGGCATCGGTCGGGACCCCTTCTGCGGCGAGGGCCTGCAGCACCCAGTCCTTGGTCGTGCCGTCGGCTGCGGTGGGGTCGCTGTCGGGGTTGAGGTCGATCATCGCCAGGTGGCGCGTGTCGCGGGTGGTGCCCTCGGGGCAGGGCGCCACCCTCGCCGGGACGCCTCGCCGGGCCAGGCCGTCGCTGAAGGCGTCCACGAAGGCATTGCGGCGCGTGATCTGCTCGTCGAGTCGGTCCAGCCAGGGCAGCAGGATCGCAGCCTGGAACTCGGTCATGCGCAGGTTCCAGCCGATGCGCTCATGGCCGTACCACGCGCCCCGGCGGCTGCGTCCGACATTGCACACCGACCACAGCAACTCGCCCAGTTCGGCGTCGGGGGTGGTGAGGATGCCGCCCTCGCCGGCGGTCATCGCCTTGGAGGACTGGAACGAGAAGGAGGCCGCGTCACCCAGGCTGCCCGCGGGACGACCACGGTAGCTGGCGCCGTGGGCCTGGGCCGCGTCCTCCAGCACCGGGAGGCCGCGCTCGCGCGTGATCGGAAGGATCTGGTCCATGTCGCAGGGCGACCCGGCGATGTGCACCACCATGACGGCCCGGGTCTTCTCCGAGAGAGCCTCCTGCAGCGTCTGGGCGCTCAGGTGGCCATCGTGGGGGTCCACATCGGCGATGACCGGGGTGGCTCCGAGCATGGCCACAGCGGTGGCGGACGCGACGAAGGTGTAGGCAGGGACCACCACCTCATCACCCGGCCCGACTCCCCAGGCGGCCAGTGCGGCCGAGAGCCCCACGGTGCCGTTGACGGTGGTCACTCCCGAGACGCAGCCGTGGCGCTCTGCGAAGCGCTGGGCGAAGGTGTGGCAGAGCTCTCCGGAGGTGGCACCCCAGCGCCCCGACCGCAGCACCTCCTCCTGCAAGGCCCGTTGCTCCTCGGTCGCCGGCGGCGGCCACGATGGCCAGGGGGAACCCTCGCCGAGAGGGAAGAGTGGGGCAGCGCCGTCGATGGCGAGCGGGGGCGTCACGGTTGTCCTCCTGGGGGTAGCAATCGGTGTCCGAGAATGCGGGTGAGGTTGCCACCGGCAACTGCGGCACGGTCCGAGGGGGAGAGGTCGGCTGCCAGCAGCCGACCCACTGCGGTCCGCGGATCGAGGAAGAGGGCATCGCTGCCGTAGAGCACCTTCTCGGCCCCGGCCTCTGCGACCACGCGGGCGAGCCAGCGCCGGGTCAGGCGTGAGCTGCCGGTCTCGAACCACAGGTTGTCGACCTCGGCCGCGAGCCGGGCGGCGCGAAGCAGCCCGTACTGCCACAGACCACCGTGCCCCGCCAGCAGTGGCATGCTCCAGCGTCGCGCCACCGTCGCCGCGACCGTCGGATCGCTGAACAGCGAATCGGTCTGGGTGTGTGCCAGCACGGGAACGCCGCGTTCGCTGGCCAACGCGAACAGGGGTGCGTAGGCGGGGTCGTCCAGCCCCACCTGGTGGGTGTCGGGGTGCAGCTTGACACCCCACACCCCGGGCAGGTCGAGCTGATCCCGCAGCTGCGCCAGGGACTGCGGGTGGTGGGGGGAATGGACCAGCCACACGTACAGCCGCCCCGGGTGCGCCCGGGCAGCCTCCAGGGCGAGGCGGTTCCCGGTGTCGGTGTCGTGGCCGACCCCCACCATGTGGGAGATGCCGGCCGCCTCCACGCCGAGGTCGGAGAGGATGCGGGCCAACCAGTCGGCGTCCGGGCGGGGGATCAGGAAGTCACCCCAGCTGCCGATGTGGGCGTGGGCGTCGAGGATCCTCATGCCCCCACCCCCAGGAGTCGGGCCGCGTTGCCGTGGGCGATGCGCTCCACCTGGTCACGGGGCAGGTCGAGGTGGCGCAGCAGCCAGGTGGCGCCGGCGTCGTCATTGACCGGCCCCCCGGTGCCGAAGACGAGCCGCTCAGCGCCCGCCACCGCAGCGAGCCATTCCACCCCGCCGGAGGTGTTGAGTGTGCCCACCTCGGCGAGGACGTTCGGGGCCGCTTCCAGCAGCTCGGCGGTGCGGCGCAGCTCCCGGTAGCCGGGGTTGAGCGCCACCACGGTCAGCTCGGGGAAGCTGCGAGCGAGGGCGCGGATGCCACCGAAACCGACCTCGGAGACGTCGAGTGAGACGGCACATCCGGCGTCTGCCAGCGTCCCCCACCAGGCCATGGCGGGGGGTGAGTCCAGGCTCCAGCGGTGGCGTCCGGGGCAGGCACGCACCATCCGGACGCCAGCAGCCACCAGCTGGTCGGGGTCTGCGGGCCACCCTCCACCCGGGGCGGCGGGAAGGATGAGCGGCACCACATGCACGCGGCCCTCGACCCAGCCGGCCAGCGGGGACGGAAGGGGAGCGTGGGTCGCGTCGCGTCCACTGGGATCACCGCACCACTGCCAGGACAGCACCGCCGAACAGGAGGTGACCCCGAGCTCGTCGAGGTCGCCGATCAGGCCGCCCACCGTGTCGGTGGGGACCTGGTCGTCCATCAGCGGGCCAAGGATTCGGTGCAGGTCGTGGATCACCAGGCCGTCATCCATGCCGATCATCCCTTGATGCCGGTGGATGCCACCGAGGCGACGATGTGGCGCTGCAGGAGCAGGAAGATCACCAGGCACGGGATGACCGTCACCAGCGCACCGGCCATGACCTGGGCCTGGGGCACGGTCTCGGTATTCAGCGTCGCCAGACCCACGGTCAGCGTCCGCATGTCGTCCGTCTGTGCCATGACCAGCGGCCACAGGAAGTCGTTCCAGTGCCACAGGAAGACGAAGATGCCCAGGGTGGCCAGGACCGGACGGGTGAGGGGGAGCACGATCTGCCAGAACGTGCGCCACTCACCGGCCCCGTCGACTTTGGCGGCGTCGAACAGCTCATCGGGCAGGTCGCGGATGAACTGGCGCATCAGGAAGACCGCCTGGCTGTTGGCCAGGGTGGGCACGATGAGGCCCCAGTAGGTGTCCACTCCCTCCAGCCGCGAGATCAGCACGAACATCGGGATGAGCGTGGCCTGGACAGGCACCATCAGCGTGGCGAGGAAGGACCAGAAGATGAGGTCGCGGCCCGGGAAGCGCTTCTTGGCGAAGGCATAGCCGGCCATCGAGGCGGTGAGCAGGATGATGACCACCGAGACCGCGGCGTAGAGGAAGGAGTTCCACGTCCAACGCAGGAAGTTGCCGGCGGTCAGCGTGGTGCGCAGATTCTGCAGGGTGAGGCTCTCGGGCCACTGCTGGGGGATGGTCGGCGCATTCGGCGGGCTGACCGCCAGCACGATGACCATGACGAACGGCAGCACCGTGGCGATGCTGAACAGCAGGGCAATCAGGTGCGCCCAGGTCAAGCGGTGGGTACGCATCTCAGCCCTCCGCCCGGTCAAGGAGTGCACGCTGGACCAGCGAGATCAGGAACACGATCATGAACAGGACAACTCCCACGGCCGAGGCGTAGCCGAAGTTGAAGAATCGGAAGCCCGACTCGTAGAGGTGGTAGACGAGGCTGTAGCTGGCGCGGGCCGGTCCACCGCCGGTCATGACGTAGACCGTGTCGAAGACCTGGAAGGCGCCAATGGTCTCGATGACCAGCACGAAGAACAGTGAGGGCTTCAGCAGCGGCAGCGTGATCTTCCAGAACCGTTGCCAGGCGGAGGCACCGTCGGTCATGGCCGACTCGTAGAGCTCACCGGGGATCGTCTTCAGGCCGGCCAGCAGGATCAGCATCGAATAGCCGAACCCGCGCCACACCGAGACCGTCGCCAGGCTGGCCAGGACCGTCACCCGGGAGCCGGTGAGGAAGCCGATGGCGGGGGCGCCGAGGTTGGTGAGCATTTCGTTGAGTGGGCCCTGCACGTTGAAGATCCAGCGCCAGATGATGCCGGCGAGCACGAAGGAGGTGACATAGGGCAGGAACAGCGCGCCGCGGAAGAAGGAGGAGCCCCACACGATCCGGTTCAGGACCAGCGCGGTGACCAGGGCCGTAACCACCATCAACGGAACATAGATGGCGGCGTAGATGAGGGTGGTGGCCAGGGCGTTGCGGGCGACCTCGCTGCCCAGGAACTTGGTGTAGTTCTCGAAGCCGACCACGTCGTACTCGCCGTTGAGCTTGTAGTTGGTGAAGCTGAGACCCACCGCCCCCAGGGTCGGGACGAACCGGAAGATGATGAACAACACCAGCATCGGGGCCACGAACAACAATCCGGCGACGGCGCCATCACGGCTGACGACGCGTGGGCGGCGGCTGGCCTGCAGGGTGCCTGGGGTGGGGGGCATGGCTTCCTTCATGGGGGGACGTGGCGGTGGTGGTGGAGGGCGTGTCGCGGCCCGGGCCGCGACAACGG
>NZ_JALXXB010000005.1 GCF_025144225.1 Aestuariimicrobium sp. p3-SID1156 | reverse complement strand
TGGGGGTCAGTCAGTTTCGTCGCCCTCGGTCGGGGCCGGGTCGGTGGCGGGGTCGGTGGCGAGTTGCTCCTCGTGGACCTTCTCGACCTCCTCCAGGGGCATCGGCTGCTGCTTCGCGATGGCTGACAACAGTCCGTTGAGGAAGGCCGGCGACTCGTCGGTGGACAGCTCCCCGGCGAGGACCAGCGCTTCGGCGATGGCGACCTGGGTCGGGCTGACGCCCCCGACGATCTCCCAGGTGGCGAGCCGGGCAAGACCACGGTCAACGCGCGGCATTCGGTCCAGGCTCCACCCGGCGTCCAGCGCCCGCTCGATCGCCCCGTCGACCTTGCCCCGGTGGGTCACCACGCCCTCCACCAGTTCCGCGGTGAAGGGACGCAGCGGCTTGTCATGGGTGGCGTCCAGTCGCTCCTCACGCAGGACCTCAAGCGGGTCCTGCCCGAGCAGGTCAGCCTGGAAGAGGATGTCGAGCGCGTGCTTGCGGGCCTTGGTGCGGGCCGAGAAATGCGCTGGCCCTGGCGTCCTGGAAGCCCGGGGCATCAGTTGACGCGGCCCAGGTAGTCGCCCGTGCGGGTGTCGACCTTGACCTTCTCGCCGGTGGTGATGAACAGCGGGACCTGGATCTCCTTGCCGGTCTCCAGGGTGGCCGGCTTGGTGCCGCCGGTGGAGCGGTCGCCCTGCAGGCCGGGCTCGGTGTAGGTGATCTCCAGCTCGACCGAGGCCGGCAGCTCGATGAACAGCGGGTTGCCCTCGTGCAGCGCGACGGTGGCGGACTGGTTCTCCAGCATGTAGTCCTTGGCATCGCCGACGGTCTCGTCGGGGATGATCACCTGCTCGTAGGTGGTGTCGTCCATGAAGACGAAGCCGGTGCCGTCGTGGTACAGGTACTGCATGTCACGGCGGTCGACGGTGGCGGTGTCAACCTTGGTGTCGGAGTTGAAGGTCTTGTCGACGATCTTGCCCGAGAGGACGTGCTTCAGCTTGGACCGCACAACGGTGTTGCCCTTGCCGGGCTTGTGGTGCTGGAACCAGATGACCTGCCAGAGCTGGCCGTCGAGGTCAAGCACCATGCCGTTCTTCAGATCGTTGGTAGAAGCCACCGGGTTCCTCTTTTCGTCAAATATGGTTCGTGGGCGCAGGGGCCTCGTCGATTCTAGCCGCTTCGCCACGAGGGCGCCCGCTGGCAGACTGGTGCCATGCCCCGACTCCCCCACCCCCACCTGATCATCCTGCGCTCAGCAGCGACGCTGGTGATCAGCTGCCTGATCGGCCAGGCCGGCTGGGCGGCTGCCTTCCTCGGCGGGGAGGGGCGCTACCGGGAGTACCACGAGGTGGGGGCGATGATCACCGTCGCCGTGTGCCTGCTGTCCGCCCTGGTCTACCTGGTGCTGCGCCGCTCGGCTGGGCCGGTCAACCTGACACTGGCCATGCTCCTGGCGGTGGGCGTGGTGGCGCAGTACGCGCTCGGTGAGGGACACCACGCCTCGATCCACATCTTCTGGGGCGTGCTGCTGGCCTGCCTCGGGACAGCACTCACCTCGTGGACCTACCGGCACACCCTGTCGTAGCAGTCGGTCAGGACCTCCTCGGATGGTCCGTCGACCATCGCGACGCTTCCCGGGTGGGTGAGGCCGACGAAACGGAGCAGATTGCCACGGGCCTTCTTGTCCAGACTCATCGCGTCACGCAATTCCTCCCAGGGGCCGACATCCGTGCGGATCGGCAGCTGCATCCTGGACAACAGGTCCCGATGAAGGCCGACGACGTCGGCCGACAGCCCCAGCTCGCGGTGGGAGAGCTCCGCGGCAAAAACCATGCCCACACTGATCGCCTCCCCGTGCCGCCAGCGGAAGCCGGCCAGCTTCTCGATGGCGTGGCCCAGGGTGTGGCCGTAGTTCAGGGCCTCGCGCCCCACCCGAGCCCCGATGGAGGTCGATTCCCTCAGGTCGGCCGACACGGTGGTCGCCTTGACCTGGACCGCACGCTCGACGAGCTCGGCGAAACGGGTGGAGGTGATGTCGGCCGCCTCGGAGGGGTTCTGGTCGAGAAGCTCCAGGATGTGCGTGTCGGCGATGAAGCCGCATTTCACCACCTCGCCCAGACCTGCCCGCACGTCCTGATCCGGGAGCGTGGTGAGCAGGTCGAAATCACACAGCACCGCACGGGGCTCGTGGAAGGCCCCGACCAGGTTCTTTCCGGCGGGGATGTTGATGCCGGTCTTGCCGCCGACTGCGGCGTCCACCATGCCGAGCACGGTGCTGGGGATCGAGATGAAGGCGACCCCTCGCAGCCAGGACGCCGCGACGAAGCCAGCCAGGTCGGTGGTCGCTCCCCCGCCCAGGCCGATGACCAGGTCGTTGCGGGTGAAACCCGCGTCCGCGAGCCGGTTCCAGCACTCGATGAGGACGTCGGAGGTCTTGGCGGCCTCTGCGTCCGGCAGTTCGATGAGCAGCGGCTGGGGGACGAGGGCAGCCATTGCTCGAGCCCGCTCCCTGAGGACGGGTGCGTGGAGGATGGCGGTGCGGGAGGCGTCCCCGACCAACCCCGGCAGCAGGTCGATGGTGCCCGAGCCGAGATGGACTTGGTAGGGGTCGGCGGCGCTGACGTGGACGGTGGCGCTCACTCCTGCCCACCTTCCAGTCGATTCACGATCCGATCGACGACCGCTGCCGGCTTGAGCCGGGTGGTGTCGACGCTGAAGTCGGCCACCTCGCGGTAGAAGGGTTCACGCTCGGCGTGCAGGCGCTCGAGGTTGGCGCGCACATCGCCCAACAACAGCGGACGCATGACGTTCATGCCGACGCGGCGGGTGGCGTGGGTGACCGAGACCTGCAGCCAGCACACCGTGCAGTCAGCCAGGGCCTCGCGGATGCGGGCATTCATCACCGCGCCCCCACCCAGGCTCACCACGCCAGGCTGCTGGACGAGCGCCAGGGTGGCCTCCTCCTCCAGCTGGCGGAACCACTCCTCGCCCTTGTCCACGAAGATCTCGGAGATGGACATGCCGGTTTCGTACTCGATCGCGGCATCGACATCGGTGAAGGGGACGCCCAGACGCTCCGCCACGGCACGTCCAGTGGTGGACTTGCCCGAGGCGGGCGGGCCGACCAGGACCAGGATGCTCATCACTCGTCTCCTGCGGCCGGGTGACCGGCTGCCACGCCGGAGTCACCTCCGGTTCCCCGGGTCAGGGCCGAGGGGTCAAGGTCGCCCCCGATGCGCAGACCCCGCGCGTCCAGTTCGGCCAGGTAGGCCTCGGCATTGCGGCGGGTCTCCTGCACCGAGTCGCCACCGAACTTCTCCAGGGCGGCTTCTGCCAGCACCAGGGCGACCATGGCCTCGGCCACGACCCCCGCAGCGGGCACAGCACAGACATCGCTGCGCTGGTGGTGGGCCTGGGCCTGCTCGCCGGTGCGGACGTCGAAGGTGCGCAAGGCACGGGGGATCGTCGAGATCGGCTTCATCGCGGCCCGAATGCGCAGCACCTCGCCGGTGCTCATGCCACCCTCGGTACCCCCCGAGTGGCCCGTGGCACGGCGGACGCCCTGGTCGCTGCGCACCATCTCGTCCATGGCCGCAGACCCGCGTCGGCGGGCCAGCTCGAAACCATCACCGAGTTCGACACCCTTGATGGCCTGGATGCCCATCAGGGCCCCAGCCAGCCGGGCATCCAGGCGCCGATCTCCCTGGACGTGCGAGCCCAGTCCCGGGGGGAGACCCCAGGCCAGGACCTCGACCACGCCACCCATGGTGTCTCCCTCACGACGGCAGGCCTCGACCTCGGCGATCATGCGCTCGGCGGTCTGTCCGTCGGCGCAACGCACCGGGCTCTCGTCAATGCGTTCGCGGTCCGCGAGCCTCAGCGAGGCAGCGACCTCGATCTGGGTGTCGGTGGGGATGGCCACGGGGCCGAGTTCGACCACGTGGCTCAGCACCGTGACGTCCAGGGCCTGCTGCAGGAAGGCCTTGGCCACCGCTCCCAGCGCCACGCGCGCTGCCGTCTCGCGCGCGGAGGCACGCTCCAGGATGGGGCGGGCCTCGTCGAAGTCGTACTTCTGCATACCGGCCAGGTCGGCGTGGCCGGGGCGCGGACGGGTCAGCGGGGCATTGCGGGCGAGTTGTTCCAGCTCGGCGGCATCCACCTCATCGGGGCTCATCACCTGCGTCCACTTCGGCCACTCGCTGTTGCCGACCATGATCGCGATCGGAGAGCCGAGTGTCTCACCGTGGCGGAAGCCGGCCAGCAGGGTGACCTCGTCGGCCTCGAACTTCATTCGTGCCCCGCGGCCCACGCCGAGGCGGCGCCGTCGAAGCTCCTCGGCAACCTGGTCACGCCCCACCCGGACGTGGGCGGGTAGGCCCTCCATGGTGGCGATCAGGGCCTGGCCGTGGGATTCTCCGGCGGTGAGGTAGCGAAGCATGCCTGCCAGTCTGTCAGAGCGCCTGCCGCGCGGTCATTCCGTCCCGAGCGGCGGCACGCAGGAGGTCGAAGTCGACCTGCTCGCCAGTCATCCAGCGGATCTGTTCCACAGCCTGCCCCGCCAGCAGGTCGAGCCCGTTGAGCACGAGCCGGCCGAGCCCAGCCGCCGCAGCGGCCAAGGGGGTGGGCCAGGGGTCGTAGACCGAGTCGAAGACGACCGGCGCCAGCGAGGCGAGCTCGTCGGCGATGGGCTCCGGCCCGGCTGCGGGCACCGTCGAGACGAGGATGTCGGCGGTACTCGGCATCTGCTGCCCCAGCGGCAGCAGATCGACCGTGATGCCGAGCTCGCGCCCCAGGGCTTGGAGGCCAATGGCACGCTCGGGGCGGCGGGCAAGAACCACCACCCCACGGACCCCGGCACGGCCCAGACCCACCAGGGCTGAACGCGCGGTGGCGCCATTGCCGATCAGGATGCCGCGTCGCGGCGCGTCCACCCCATGGGCAGTCAGCGCGATGTCGTAGCCGGGGACGTCCGTGTTGCGCACGATCGGGCCCTCCGGCGTCCGTACCCAGGTGTTGGCAGCGCCAGTCAGCCGCACCACCTCATCGGCCTGTCCCAGCGCCGCGGCTTCGTCCTTGTGAGGAGCGGTGATGCTCAGCCCGCGCCAGTCGGCGCCCAACCCGTCGACGAAGGACGCCAAGCCGCCGGGCTCCACGTCGATCGCGTCGTACTGCCAGTCCAGCTCGAGTTCGCTGTAGGCGGTCCGGTGCAGCACCGGTGAGAGGGAGTGCGCCACCGGGTGTCCCACGACGGCGCAGCGCATCAGCACTGGCCCTTGTGTGCCTGGCACCAGGCCTGGAACTTTTTCACCGACTTCTCGTGGCCTGCCAGGTCCTTGTTGAACTCAGTCTTGCCGGTGCTGGGGTCGACCACGACGAAGTAGAGGTAGTCGTGCTTCGTGGGGTTGAGGGCGGCATTGAGGGCAGCTTCACCAGGGTTGGAGATCGGGCCGGGGGGCAGCCCCTTCACCTTGTAGGTGTTGTAGGGCGAGTTGATCTGCCGTTCCTTGTCGGTGGTGGTGAGGCGTCCCTTCATGCCGTTGGCGTAGATGACGGTGGCGTCGGACTGCAGTGGCATGCCCTTCTTGATGCGGTTCATGAACACGCCGGTCACGGCCGGGAGGTCCTTGCCCTTGACCTCCTTCTCCGCGATGGAGGCGATGATCAGTACCTGCATGGGGGTGAGCTTGAGGGTCTTGGCACGGTCCTCGAAGTTGAGTTCGGTGGTGACTGTGGTGAACTGCTTGACCTGCTGGGCCAGCAGTTCCTGCGCGGTGGGCGTGTCGTCGACCTCGTAGGTTTCGGGGAAGAGGAAGCCCTCGGGCTTGTTGGGGTTGGTCGCCCAGGCGGGCAGGCCGAGCTTGGCGGGCTGCTTCGAGGCCGCCTGCAGGTCCTTCACCTTGATCTGGGGCACCGCCTTGGGGACTCGATCCCACTGCTCGGACATGGTCAGACCCTCGGGGAAGGTCACCCGGACACGGATCATGTTCGCCGGGTCTGCCAGCACCTTGACCGCCTCGGCGGCGGGCATCTGCTTCTTCAGCTTGAACCGGCCCGCTTCGAACTTCGCCTTGTCACCGGCGTTGCGCACAGCCTTGTCCCACGCCTTCTTTGACTTGACGACGTCCTCGTCGATGAGCTGGTAGCCGATCTGGCTGACGCTGGCGCCCTTGGGGATGCTGATGATCACCTCGGCGCCGCCAGCGCCCAGGTAGTCGTCCTCGGCCTTCCAGGAGACGTAGGCCCCATTGACCTTCTGGTAGGCGAACACGCCCATCCCGACCAGCACGGCGATCGACAGCAGCACGGCGAAGGCGCTCTTGCCATGGTAGATGATCTTCTGCCAGTTCGGGCCCGGGTTCTCGATGAACGGTCCGCTCATGCGTTGTTCCCCTTCTGCTGTCGGCGGCGCTCCAACGCCTGCTCAAGGATGCCAACCGCCGCCATCTGGTCGATGATCCCACGCCGGGCGCGGGAGTCCTTGCCCGCTTCAGCCAGCTTACGTGAGGCCTCAGCAGTGCTCATTCGCTCATCCACCAGCACCACGGGGACCGGGTCCAGGGCATCCTCGACCTCGGCCAGGACGCCGCGGAGGTTGTCGACGGCCGGGCCCTCCTTGCCGGCCAGGTTGCGCGGCCAGCCGAACACCACCTCGACCGGTTCGTACTCGGCCACCAGCGCGGAGAGCCTGCCCAGCGGGTTGTTGCGGGCGTCCAATGTCTCGACCGGGTAGGCCAGGACGCCGTCGGGGTCGCAGGCAGCCACACCGACGCGCGCCCGGCCCCAGTCCAGGGCCAGGCGCACGCCGCGTTCAGTGCTCAGCTCGGTGTGCGCCACGGGCGTCCTCAGAGTGCGGCCAGCGCGGACTCGATGGCCCCCAGCGCCGCAGCGGTGCCGGAGCCGTCCGTGCCGCCACCCTGGGCCAGGTCGTCCTTGCCGCCGCCCTTGCCACCCAGGTGCGGGGCGGCGATGCCGACCAGCGCGCCCGCCTTCGCCCCCAGCGCCCGAGCGCCCTCGGTGGTGGCCACGACGATGGCGGGCTTGGCAGAGGTGCCCCCGACCAGCGCCACGACGGCGTCCTCGGACGCGAGTCGACCGCGCAGGTCGGTGGCCAGGTTGCGCAGGTCACCGCCGGACACGTCGGGCAGCTGCTGGGCGAGCACCTTGGTGCGTCCGACCGTCTTGACCTGCTCGAGCATGGACGCGGCACCGGCGGCGAGCTGCTGGGCCCGCATGTCGGCGATCGTCTTCTCGGCCTCCTTGAGCTGGGCGACCAGCTTGCTGACGCGATCGGTGAGCTGGTCCGGCTGCACCTTCAGGACGCTGGACAGCTCGCTGACGAGGGCACGTTCGGCGGCCATGTGGGCGAAGGCGTCCTGGCTGACCAGGGCCTCCACGCGGCGGGTGCCCGAGCCGATCGACTGCTCACCGAGCAGGTTGAGCAGCCCGATCTGCGCGGTCGAGGCGACATGGGTGCCGCCGCAGAGCTCGCGGCTCCAGGGGCCGGCCAGTTCGACCATGCGGACGATGGCGGGGTACTTCTCCCCGAACATCGCCATGGCGCCCATGGCCTTGGCGTCCTCCAGCTTCATCTGTTGGGCGGTGACGGCGAAGTTGTCCCGGATCGCCTCGTTGGCGCGGGCCTCGATCTCGGTCTTCTGCTGCTCCGACAAGCCCTGGGGGGAGCTGAAGTCGAAACGCAGGTAGCCGGGCTTGTTGTAGGAACCGGCCTGGGTGGCATTGCTGCCGACCAGCTCGCGCAGGGCGGCATGCACGATGTGGGTCGCGGTATGGGCCTGGCTGGCCGCCAGGCGGTTGGCTGCGTCGACCTCGGCGCTGACCTCGTCACCGGCTGCCAGGTCACCGGTCACCTGGACCTTGTGCACCACCAGACCCGGCACCGGGCGCTGGACGTCGAGCACCTCCATGTCGAAGCCTCCGGCGCGCAGCACGCCTGCATCGGAATCCTGGCCGCCTGCCTCGGCGTAGAAGGGGGTCTCCTTCAGGACGACCTCGACAACCGAGCCGGCCGGTGCGTGGTCGACGACCTGCCCGTCGTGGATGATCCCGCGCACACGGGTCGGCACGGTCAGTTCGTCGTAGCCCAGGAAGGGGGTCTCCCCCGACTCGCGCAGCTGGCGATAGACCTCGGTGGAGACGGCCTGCCCCTTCTTGGCACGCGCGTCCGCCTTGGCACGGTTGCGCTGCTCGGCCATCAGCTCCATGAAACGGTCGCGATCAACCTGCAGCCCCTGCTCGCCGGCCATTTCCAGGGTCAGGTCGATGGGGAAACCGTAGGTGTCGTGCAACTTGAACGCCTCATCGCCCGACAGGACGCTGCCCGAATCCGCCTTGATCTGCTCGACGGCACCGTCGAAGAGCTGGGTGCCCGAGGTCAGCGTGCGGCGGAAGGCCTCCTCCTCGGCGGCGGCCAGCTGGGAGACCCGCTCCCACATGGTGGTGACCTCGGGGTAGGACTCCTGCATCAGGCCGCGGGAGATGTCGAGCAGCTCGACGAGCACGGGCTGCTGCACGCCCAGCAGGCGCATCGAGCGGATGCTGCGGCGCAACAGCCGGCGCAGGACGTAGCCGCGGGCCTCATTCCCGGGGCGAACGCCGTCGGTCATCAGCATCAGCGCGGAGCGGAGATGGTCACCGACCACCCGCAGGCGTACGTCGTCGTCCTCGTTGTCGCCGTACTTCTTGCCGGCGAGCTCGGCGGCGCGCTCGATGACCGGGTACACCTCGTCGATCTCGTAGAGGTTGTTTCGGCCCTGCAGCAGAAAGGCGATGCGCTCCAGCCCCGCGCCGGTGTCGATGTTCTGGGACGCCAGCGGCCCGCGGATGTCGAAGTCGTCCTTCGAACGCACGGCCGAGAGCTCCTCGGCCTGGAAGACCAGGTTCCAGATCTCCAGGAAGCGGTCCTCGTCCGCGTCGGGGCCGCCGTCGGCACCGAACTCGGGGCCACGGTCAATGTAGATCTCCGAACAGGGACCACCGGGGCCGGGAACACCCATGGACCAGTAGTTGTCCTTGAGGCTGCGACCCTGGATGCGCTCGTCAGGCATGCCCACCTGCCGCCAGTACTCGCGGGCCTCGACGTCTCCCTCGGGGTAGTCGGGGTGGTGGCCGGGGCCGAGCACGGTCACCCAGACCTTCTCGGGGTCGAAGCCGAGTCCTCCGTTCTCGACAGGGCCGGTGACCAGGTCCCAGGCCCAGCGGATGGCGTCCTTCTTGAAATAGTCACCGAAGGAGAAGTTGCCCAGCATCTGGAAGAAGGTGCCGTGGCGGGTGGTTGTGCCGACCTCCTCGATGTCGAGGGTCCGGATGCACTTCTGGGCGTTGACCGCCCGCTTCCAGGGGGCGGGTTCGCGTCCCTCGAAATAGGGCACGAACGGCACCATGCCAGCGATGACGAACAGCAGGTTCGGGTCATTGTGGACCAGCGAGGCAGAGGGCACCACGGCGTGTTCGCGCTCGGCGAAGAAGTCGAGGAAGCGCCGACGGATCTCAGCAGTCTTCATGCGGGTGGTCCTCTCAGGCCTTGTCCATGCCGAGTTCGCGGCGCAGCTCGCCCTCGCGCTCGTCCATGGAGGTCTTGACGGTGGTGATGAAGTCGCTGACCTGGTCCAGCAGCTCATTGGCGCGGGAAGCAGCGGTCTGTTGCAGGTGGGCAGGGGTCGCCTTGCGGGCAAGCTCGCGTCCCTTGACGACGGCGAAGACGGTGGCACCGACGCCCAGACCGAAGAAGAAGAGTCCGCGCATGTCACTGCCCCCGTCGGATCGGCTTGGGCGACTTGCCGCCACCCTTGAGTGCATTGCGCACGCCGTAGCTGAGCGCGGCAGTCTTCACCAGCGGGCCGCCCAGGGTGGCGGCGAAGAGCTGGGACATCTGCGAGGCCTGCTCAGCGACGACGGTGGCATTGGCCGACACCTTGGCGACGTCCTCGGTGACCAGGGAGAGTTTGGAGATCTCGTTGTTGGCCTCGGCGACAGTGCCGCGCAGTTCCTGCAGGATCGGCACCGAGTTGTGGCCGACGTCGCGCACCAGCAGACGGGTCTCCTCGAGAACGCGGCCCAGCTTGAGCAGCGGGACAGCGAGGAAACCGACGAGGGCAACGAGGGCGATCGCAGCGATGAGCGCGGCGATGCTTCCGAGGGACATGGTGACTCCGTTCAGGGGAGCGTGACGGCGACTGACGGGCCCATGCTAGTGCGTTGCCGCCATCAGTGGCCCTCTGGGCGCCCGAGCAGCCTGTCGATCTGCTCCTTCGCGGCGGCCAGGTGGGCCTCGTTCCCGTGCTCGGTGGGCCGGTAGTAGCGAGCATCGCGCAGCTCATCGGGCAGGTACTGCTGGCGGGCCACGCCGTGGGGCTGGTCGTGGGCGTAGAGGTAGCCCTTGCCATGGCCAAGCTTCGTCGCCCCGGCATAGTGCGCGTCGCGCAGGTGTGCCGGCACCTGTCCGACGTGCCCGGCGCGAACGTCGGCCAGGGCGGCATCGATGGCGGTGATGACTGCATTGGACTTGGGTGCCAGGGCGGCGGCGATGGTGGCCTGGGCAAGATTGAGCCGTGCTTCGGGCATGCCGATCAGTTGCACGGCCTGGGCTGCGGCCACACAGGTCTGAAGTACTGACGGGGCGGCCAGGCCGATGTCCTCGCTGGCCAGGATGACCAGGCGTCGCGCGATGAACCGGGGGTCCTCCCCCGCCTCCATCATGCGGGCCAGGTAATGCAGCGCGGCGTCGACATCGGAGCCGCGCACCGACTTGATGAAGGCGCTGATGACGTCATAGTGCTGGTCGCCATCCTTGTCGTAGCGAATGGCGGCGCGGTCAACCGCCTTCTCGACGATGGCCGGGGTGATGGTGGCGGAGTCCATGGCTTCCGCGCCGGCGGCGGCTTCCTCAAGGTAGGTGAGGGAGCGGCGGGCGTCCCCACCGGCCAGGCGGATGATGGTGGCGCGGGCCTCGGGGTCGACGTCGAAGCGTCCGGCCAGGCCCCGGTCGTCGGCGAGCGCGCGCTCGATGAGGAGGCCGATGTCCTGGTCGGTGAGCGGCTTCAGCGTGAGCAGCAGTGAACGCGAGAGCAGCGGGGAGATGACCGAGAACGACGGGTTCTCGGTGGTGGCCGCGATCAGGGTGACCAGTCGGTTCTCGACGGCGGGCAGCAGGACGTCCTGCTGGGCCTTGCTGAAGCGGTGGACCTCGTCGACGAAGAGGACGGTCTGGTTGCCCTTGGCGAGTTCGCGGCGGGCTGTGTCGAGCTCGGCGCGCACCTCCTTGACTCCGGCGGTGACGGCAGAGAGTTCCACGAAACGTCGGTTGGTGGACTGGGAGACGACAGCGGCGATGGTGGTCTTGCCTACTCCTGGGGGGCCCCAGAGGAAGACCGACATGGCGGCCGTCCCGGAGGCGAGGCGGCGCAGCGGAGAACCGGGCCCCAGCAGGTGCTGCTGGCCCACGATCTCGTCCACGGTGCGAGGACGCATCCGCACCGCCAGCGGCAGGTCCTGGTGCGAGGCACCACCCAGGGTGCCCGACAGCGGCGTGGCGCTGCCGGGCCCGGGAGTGTCCTCGTTGCCGAACAGGTCTGTCACGGGGCTCAGCTCTGGTCGGCCGAGAGCGCCTCAGCAGGCGCCTCCTTCTCGTCCTTCTTCTTCTCGGGCTTGACGTCGACCCCGGCCTCCTTGCGCTGCTGCGGGGTGATCGGGGCAGGAGCGGCGGTGAGCGGGTCGATGCCAGCGCCGGTCTTCGGGAAGGCGATGACGTCACGGATGGTGTCGAAGCCACCGAGCAGCATGACCAGCCGGTCCAGACCAAAGGCGATGCCACCATGCGGCGGTGCGCCGAACTGGAAGGCGTCCAGCAGGAAGCCGAACTTCTCCTGGGCCTCCTCCTCCGACAGGCCCATTACGCCGAAGACGCGCTCCTGGACGTCGCGGCGGTGGATACGGATGGAACCGCCCCCGATCTCGTTGCCGTTGACGACGAAGTCGTAGCCATAGGACAACGCCGAGCCGGGATCGGTGTCGAAGGTGTCCATGCTCTCCGGGGTCGGGGAGGTGAAGGCGTGGTGGACTGCGGTCCACTTGCCGGCCCCCACGGCGATGTCGCCCTCAGCGACGGCCTGGGCAGCCGACTTGAACATCGGGGCGTCGACGACCCAGACGAAGCTCCAGGCGTCCTTGTCGATCAGGCCGGTGCGGTGGCCGATCTCGAGTCGGGCGGCGCCCAACAGCTCCTGGGAGGTCTCGCGCTGGCCCGCAGCGAAGAAGATGGCATCGCCGGGGTTGGCACCGGCGGCCTCGGCGATCGCGGACTTCTCGGCGTCCGAGATGTTCTTGGCGACCGGACCGGCGAGCTCGCCATCCTCACCGACGGTGATGTAGGCCAGACCCTTGGCACCACGCTGCTTGGCCCATTCCTGCCAGGCGTCGAACTGGCGACGCGGTAGCGAGGCGCCGCCGGGCATGACCACACAGCCGACGTAGTCGGCCTGGAAGACGCGGAAGGGGGTGTCCTTGAACAGCTCGGTGACCTCGCGGATCTTCAGGTCGAAGCGCAGGTCGGGCTTGTCGGAGCCGTAGTTGTCCATCGCCTCGTGCCAGGTGATGCGCGGCATCGGGCGGGGCATGTCGACGTCGATCAGCTGGAAGCAGGCGGCCATGACCTCTTCGGCGAGGCTGATGACGTCGTCCTGGTCCACGAAGCTCATCTCGATGTCGAGCTGGGTGAACTCGGGCTGGCGGTCGCCACGGAAGTCCTCGTCGCGGTAGCAGCGGGCGATCTGGTAGTAGCGCTCCATGCCCGCGACCATGAGCAGCTGCTTGAACAGCTGGGGACTCTGCGGCAGGGCATACCAGCTGCCCGGCTGCAGGCGGGCTGGCACCAGGAAGTCACGCGCACCCTCAGGGGTCGAGCGGGTCAGCGTCGGGGTCTCGATGTCGTGGAAGTTGCGCCGGGCCAGCACCTCGCGGATGGTGTGGGTGACCTTGCTGCGCAGCACCATCGCTTCGTGCTGGCGGGGGCGGCGCAGGTCGAGGTAGCGGTACTTGAGGCGGGCATCCTCACCGACGGTGGTGTGCTCGTCGATCTGGAAGGGCAGCGGGGCGGCCGGGTTGAGGACCTCCAGCTCGCGGATCGCGACCTCGACCTCACCGGTGGGGATCCTGGGGTTGACGTTCTCGGGGGTGCGGGCGTCGACCACACCGGTCACCGTGATGCAGAACTCGTTGCGCAGGTCGTGGATGCCGGCCTTCTCCAGGTACTCGTCGCGGACGACGATCTGGCAGGTGCCCGAGGCATCCCTCAGGTCGATGAAGGCCACACCGCCGTGGTCGCGCCGCTTGGCGACCCATCCGGCGAGGGTGACAGTGGTTCCGACATCAGCCTTGGACAGGGTCCCGGCCTCATGGGTGCGCAACATGCGATGTTCCTTTCTGGGGCGCGCGCATAGACGGTACGGCGCCGTGGGTACCCGGCCAGCCTATAGGCCTTCGGCCACCACCTGAGGACGCAGGTCCTCGGCCGGGGGCTGCCAGGTGGTCGGGTCGGCCGGCCGCTGGTCACCGGATCGGATGTCCTTGACCTCGTTCGACTCGAACCAGACAAAGGGGATGCCACGGCGGTCGGCGTATCTGATCTGCTTGCCGAACTTGTCCGCCTTCGGCGCCACCTCGCAGGCGATGCCCCGACCTCGCAGGATCGCGGCGGTCTTCA
This sequence comes from Aestuariimicrobium sp. p3-SID1156, assembly GCF_025144225.1. Taxonomy (GTDB): domain Bacteria; phylum Actinomycetota; class Actinomycetes; order Propionibacteriales; family Propionibacteriaceae; genus Aestuariimicrobium. The sequence goes on along the minus strand of NZ_JALXXB010000005.1, from coordinate 163,134 downwards.
TGGCGTGAGGTCGTGACTCCTCCGAATCCACGGCGACCAGTACCACGCTCGGCACCGACCGGGACGCGGTGAGTTGGCCCTTGGTGATCATCGGCGCCAGCAGTCGCGTCACTCCCAGGGAGATTCCCACCCCCGGGAAGGTGACCTTGCCGTCGCTCGCGAGGGCGTCGTAGCGGCCACCGGAGCTGACCGAGCCGAGCTTCTCGTGGCCGACCAGCAGGGTTTCGTAGACGGTACCGGTGTAGTAGTCCAGGCCGCGGGCGATCTTCAGGTCGGCCACGATGCGCCCCGGCACCGCCCCATTGGCTGCGTTGACCACACCCGCCAGGGCGGCCAACCCCTCATCGAGCATCTCGTGCTCGACCCCGAGCGCCCGGACCTGGTCGACGAAGGAGTCGTCCTCGGTGGCGATGCCGGCCAGGGCCACGCACCGGGCAGCGACCTGGTCGGACAAACCGAGCTCGTCGACCAGTAGCGCCGCGACCGCGTCCGGGCCGATCTTGTCGAACTTGTCGACCCGCTGGAGCACGTCGAGGGTGTTCTCGATGCCCAGGCCCCGGTAGAAGCCTTCAGCCAGCTTGCGGTTGTTGACATGCATGCGGGCCTGGGGCAGGCCGAGTTCGCTGTGCATGCGCTCAAGGGCTTCGAGCATCACCAGGGGGGCTTCGACGTCGAAATGCTCGGGCAGGCTGTCCTGACCGACGATGTCGATGTCGGCCTGGCAGAACTCCCGGTAGCGGCCTTCCTGGGGCCGCTCCCCGCGCCACACCTTCTGGATCTGGTAGCGGCGGAAGGGGAAGGCCAGGTGGCCGGCGTTCTCCAGCACGTAGCGCGCGAAGGGAACGGTGAGGTCGAAGTGCAACCCCATCTCCCCGGCCTTCTCGTCGCTCTCCTCGGCGTGCAGGCGACGGACCAGGAAGACCTCCTTGGTGATCTCGCCCTTGCGGGTCAGCACGTCCATCGGCTCGACCGCGCGGGTCTCGATGGACGCGAAGCCGTGCAGTTCGAAGGTCTCGCGCAGGATGTCCAGGACGCGCTGTTCGACGATGCGCCCCGCGGGCAGGAACTCGGGATAGCCGGAGATGGGCCTGGGACGTGCCACGAAAGTCCTCACGGATCAGGGCCGGTGGGCCGGATTGGGTACCCGGCAACTCTATCGCCGCCGCACCGGCGTTGAATCGCGTGTGCCTCATGAGCCGCGATCGGGCAAGATGGACCCATGAGCGAAACTGCAAGTCCCCACGACTTTGGTCGAGTGGACCCCGATGGAACCGTCCACGTCAAGACCCCCGAGGGCGAGCGCGCCGTCGGGCAGGTGCCGGATGTGGAACCCGCTGAGGCGCTGGAGTTCTTCGTTCGGCGTTTCCGGTCCCTCGAAACCGAGGTCGACCTGCTGACCACGCGGCTGGGTTCTGGTGCAGTGTCCGCCGAGGAAGCCCGCAAGTCCATCTCCGCCCTGCGTGGCACCATCGCCGAGGCCAATGCCGTGGGCGACCTGCAGGGTCTGCTGACCCGTCTGGATGCGCTGGAGCCGCAGCTGGCCGCAGCTGCGGAGCAGAAGAGGGCCGATAAGGCTGCGGCGTCCGCCCGTGCCCGTGAGGCCAAGGAGGGTATGGTCGCCGAGGCCGAGAAGCTCGCCCAGGGCAATGACTGGCGGGGCGGGGTCAACCGGTTCCGCGCCCTGTTGGAGGAGTGGAAGGCACTCCCCCGCATCGACAAGACCACCGACGACGAGTTGTGGCACCGCTTCAGCTCGGCGCGCACCACCTACACCCGTCGCCGCAAGGCGCAGTTCGCCGAACAGAACGAGAAGCGCGCCGGCGCCCAGAAGGCCAAGGAGCAGATCATCGAGGAGGCCCGCGAACTGGCCACCTCCACCGAGTGGGGGCCAACCTCGGGCGCTTTCCGCGACCTGATGAGCCGCTGGAAGGCCGCCGGCGCTGCACCGCGTGCCGTCGAGGACAAGCTGTGGACCGAGTTCCGCGCCCTCCAGGACCAGTTCTTCCAGGCCCGCAGCGCCGCCCAGTCGGAGCAGGACGCCGAGTTCCAGGGCAACCTGACCGCCAAGCTGGCGCTGCTGGACGAGGCGGAGAAGGAGATCCTGCCGGTCACCGACCTGAAGACCGCGCGCGAGCAGTTCCGTGACTTCCTCGCCAGGTTCAACGAACACGGCAAGGTGCCGCGCGATGCCATCCGCAGCGTCGATGACCGCGTCCGCAAGATCGAGCGGGCCGTCAAGGACGCCGAGGACGCCGAGTGGAAACGAACTGATCCCGAGGCACGCCAGCGGGCCCAGGACACCGTCGACATGTTCACCGCCCAGATCGCCAAGCTCGAGAAGCAGGCCGCGGAGGCGGAGAAGTCCGGCAACCAGAAGAAGCTGCGCGAGGCGAACAACTCCATCAGTGCCTGCCGCAGCTGGCTGGAGCAGGCCGAGAAGACGCTGGCCGAGTTCAGCGCCTGACCTCGGCCGGCCTTCCCCCTACTGGCCCACGCGATAGACGTCGTAGACCCCCGGAATCCGCTTCAGACCGCTGACCACGTGGTCAAAGTGCCGGGGGTCTGCAGCTTCAAAGGTCAGCTTGATCTTGAAGATGCGGTCGCGGGTGGTCTGCATCGAAACCGAGACGATGTTGATGTGCTGGTCGGCCATCAGGCGGGTCACGTCGGAAAGCATGCCCTGGCGGTCCAGGCCCTCGATCTGGATGGCGACCAGGAAGGAATGGCTCTTGGAGGCCGACCAGGCGACGTCCACGATGCGTTCCGGCTGCTGCAGCAGGTTGGCGACGTTGGTGCAGTCCTTGCGGTGCACCGAGATACCGTCGCCACGCGTGACGAAGCCCACGATGTCGTCCCCTGGCAGCGGGGTGCAGCAGCGGGCGAGCTTCACGTAGACCGTCGGGTCGCCACCGACCTCGATGCCGACATCATTGGAGCGGCGGATGCGACGGCTGCTGATCGGCACCTCCTCCAGCGATTCGGCAGCTGTCTCCTCGGGGCCCCCACCGAGTTCGATGAGGCGCTCCACCACGTTCTGCGCGCCGACCGACCCCTCGCCCACCGCCGCGTAGAGGGCGTTGATGTCAGCCAGCTTGAGGTCGTCGGCAACGGCGGTGAGGTACTCCACCGTGAGCAGGTGCTGGAGCGGCAGGTTGGAGCGGCGCAGGCGTTTCCCGATGAGGTCCTTGCCGTGCTCGATGGACTCATCGCGACGTTCACGGGTGAAGTAGTGGCGGATCTTCGTCTTCGCGCGGGGGCTCTGGACGAAGGCCAGCCAGTCGCGCGAGGGCCCGGCATTGACCGCCTTGGAGGTGAGCACCTCCACGACGTCACCATTCTCGAGTTTGGAGTCCAGGCTGACCAGGCGCTGGTTGACCCGGGCGCCGATGCAGCGGTGCCCCACCTCGGTGTGCACGGCGTAGGCGAAGTCGACCGGGGTCGCACCCACGGGCAGTGCCAGCACGTCGCCCTTGGGGGTGAAGACGTAGACCTCGCTCTGGTTGATCTCGAAACGGAGTGAGTCGAGGAATTCCTCGGGGTCGTCGGCCTCATGGGACCACTGGTTGAGTGAGTGCACCCAGGAGAGGTCGGTCTCCTCGTTGGCCCGCTGGCCCTGCTTGTACTTCCAGTGCGCCGCAACACCGAACTCGGCCCGGCGGTGCATGTCGTGCGTCCTGATCTGCAGCTCGACCGGACGCGAACCCGGCCCCAGCACAGTCGTGTGCAGCGACTGGTACATGTTGAACTTGGGCAGGGCGATGTAGTCCTTGAAGCGGCCGGGAAGCGGGCTCCAGCGCTCGTGCATCACGCCGAGGACCTGGTAGCACTCGGGAGGGGTCTGGACCAGGATTCGTATGCCGACCAGGTCGTAGATGTCCTTGAAGTCGCGGCCGCGCACCACCATCTTCTGGTAGATCGAGTAGTAGTGCTTGGGCCGTCCGTACACGGTTGCCTTGATGCCCGCGGCGGTCAGGTCATTCTGGATCTGCTCGATGACCTCTCGCATCTGCTGGTCGCGCTTGGGGGCATGCTCGGCGACCAGGTGGACGATCTCGTCATACACCTTGGGCTGCATCGCTGCGAAGGAGCGGTCCTCCAGCTCCCACTTCACCGTGTTCATGCCCAGGCGGTGGGCCAGCGGGGCGAAGATCTCCAGGGTTTCGCGGGCGATGCGATTCTGCTTGTCGGGGCGCAGGAAGCCCAGCGTGCGCATGTTGTGCAGACGGTCGGCCAGCTTGATGACCAGGACGCGGATGTCACGGCTCATCGCGATCACCATCTTGCGCATGGTCTCGGCCTTCGCCGAATCCCCATAGGTGACCTTGTCCAGCTTCGTGACCCCATCCACCAGGGCAGCCACCTCGGGGCCAAAGTCGGCGGTGAGCTGCTCCACGGTGTAGCTGGTGTCCTCGACGGTGTCGTGCAGCAGCGCAGCACACAGGGTGGGTTCAGTCATGCCCAGTTCGGCGAGGATGGACGCCACGGCCAGGGGGTGGGTGATGTAGGGATCACCGGACTTGCGCAGCTGGCCGCGGTGGTAGTGCTCCGCCGTCCGGTAGGCGCGCTCGATGAGCTGCAGGTCAGCCTTGGGGTGATTGGACCGGATGGTGTTGAACAGCGGGTCCAGAACAGCAGACTGGGGCGACTTCACCGCCCCCAGACGGGCCAGGCGCTGGCGCATGCGCAGGCGAGGCTGTTCCGGCGAGGCGTTCATCAGCGGGCTGGGGGCGAACGACTCCCCCTGGACCGCCGCCGGGCCACGGGCAGGATTGCGCGTGGTGGGCTGGTGCTCGGGCTCGGGCAGGGCGGTACGGCCACTCTCCGGACTCGTCGTGCTCATCGGACCTCCCCTTCCCACACCACGCCTGCTGGCGTTCTTCCCAGTCTAGGACGCCCGGAGCGTCGCCCTGGTCAGAAGTCATCCTCGCGAGTGATGACGTCATGGGGGTCCTGGTGCTGGGAACGACGAACCACCACGACCCGGTCCCCGGCCTTGAGGGTGGCGACAGTGGAGTCGAAGAAGCGACGCACGGTCTCGTTGCGCACCACCGCCACGATCTTCTCACCCTCGATCTGGTCGACCGAGCGACCCACCTCCTCGGGGGTGACCTGGCGTTCGGCGACCTCCATGCCGACACCGCTGGAGAGCAGGTCCTCCATCACATTGCCGACATGCGGGTTGACGCTCGACAGGCCCATCAGTCGGCCCACCGCGTCCGAGCTGGTGACGACCATGTCTGCCCCCGAGCGGCGCAGGAGACTGGCGTTCTCATGGTCACGGACGGCCACCACCACGTGCGCACGGGGGTTCATCTGTCGCACCGTCAGGACCGCCAGGATCGCTGAGTCATCGCGGTCCAGAGTGATGATGATCTCGCGCGCCTTGGTGATCTCGGCCCGACGCAGAAGGTCGCGACGGGTTGCATCGCCCCTGATGGCGGCCAGGCCGTCATAGTTGGCGTCCGAGATGGCCTGGGCACTCTCGTCGATCACCACGATCTTCTCGCGGGGGATGTCGTGGCGCAGCATGGTGGCGATGGCGCTACGGCCCTTGGTTCCATAGCCGATGACGACGGTGTGGTGGCGCATCCGCTTCCTCCATCCAGTGTCGCGAATGCCCCGGGCACCCTCGTTGGCCAGGACCTCCAGGGTGGTACCGACCAGCAGCACCAGGAAGGCAATGCGCAGCGGGGTGATGACCAGGGCGTTGATCAGCCGTGCATGGGGCGCGGCCGGGGTGAGGTCACCGTAGCCGGTGGTCGTGATGGTGACGGTGGAGTAGTACAGGGCGTCGATGAAGTCGAAGCCGTCCCCGTTGACGTTGTCGGAGTAGGCGCCGCGGTCGAGGTAGACGATCAGGGTGGCGAGCAGCAGGATCGCCAGCGCCATGACCACGCGCCCGGAGAGCTCGCTGATCGCGCTGCGGTACTGACGCTGGGGCAGGCTGACCAGGGTTTCCTGGCGCCACCCCCTGGCGCCCCGCTGGACCGAGCGATCCCGCTTCTCCGCGGTCATTCCTCCTCCTTGGCTCAGACGGTGAGGACTGCCGCGCAGGTGTCGATGCCACCGTCGATGAGCCGCTGTCGTCCGTTGAGGAAGCTGAGTTCGAGCACGACCCCGACGTGCACCAGCTCGGCACCCAGCTGCTTGAGCAGCCCCGCGGTGGCGCCGATGGTGCCCCCGGTGGCCAGCACGTCGTCGACCACCATCACACGCGCGCCGGGGCGGATCGCGTCCCGGTGGACGGTGAGGGTCTCGTGCCCGTACTCGAGTGCGAAGGACTCCTCATAGACCGCGCGTGGCAGCTTGCCCGGCTTGCGCACCGGAACAAACCCCGCGCCCAGGCGCAGGGCAACCGGGGCGGCGAAGATGAAGCCCCGGGCCTCCATGCCGACGACCACGTCGATGGCCTCGGGGGCCTGGTCGACCAGGGCCTGCACGGTGGCCTCGAAGCCCTCCGGGGAGGCGAGCAGCGGGGTGATGTCCTTGAACACGACGCCCGGCTTGGGGAAGTCCGGGACGTCCGCGATGAGGGAGGAGATCAAGTCGATGTCGGCCATCGGTCACTTCCTGCGCGGGGCGCGGGTCGAGCCGCCGCGTCCGGAGCGGCGGCGTTGGGCAGCAGTGTGGCGACCACGGGCGGTCTGGCGATCACGGGGTGCGGGCCTGCTGGCGGCCGCCACCGGCTCCTCGTCGGGATCCTCGGCGAGCAGTTCAGCGTCGCTGAACTCCACCCCCTCCAGCTCCCAGGGCTCCTCGCCCACCGGGTTCACGACGACCTCGCGGCGCCCGGCCGCCTCGATCGCCGGCTCGGCGGAGTCAGCGGGGGTCTTGTCGCTGGACACGCGAGCACCACGGGAATGACGCTCGCTGCGGCGCCCCAGGCGCGCGCTGTGCTCGCGCATCTCGGGCTCGCGCTCGCGCAGCTGGGCATTCAACGGGGCTGCGATGAAGATCGAGGAGTACGCGCCGGCGATCATTCCGACCAGCAGCGCGAGGCCGAGGTCCTCCAGCGGGCCGGGGCCCATGAAGAAGATTGCCGCGATGAGCAGGGCCGCCACCGGTAGCACGCCGATGATGGTCGTGTTCAGGGAACGCACCAGGACCTGGTTGATGGCCAGATTGCTCTGCTCGGAGTAGGTGTGGTCCTGCTTCTCGATGTTGCGGACGTTCTCGCGCACCTTGTCGAAGACGACCACGGTGTCGTAGAGCGAGTAGCCCAGGATGGTCAACACTCCGATCAACGTGGATGGGCTCACGGTGAAGCCGAGGATCGAGTACACGCCCACGGTGATGATCAGGTCATGGAGCAGTGCGACCAGGGCCGCGATCGACATCTTCCAGTTGCGGAAGTAGGCCCAGATCATCAGGCCGACGAGCACCAGGAAGACGACCAGGGCCTGGATGCCCTTCTCGGTGACCTGCTTGCCCCAGGAGGCGCCCACAGTGGAATAGGCGACCTTGTCCGGGGCCACCCCTGCCTCCTTGGCCAGGGCGGTGCGCACGGTGACGACCTCGGCAGGGGTCAGCGAGCGGGTCTGGACACGAGCAGTCTTCGAGCCGACCGTCACCACGCTGGTGCCGTCGAGCTCGGGCAACCCGGTCCGCTCGACCGCCCGACCCATCTCGTTCACAGTGCCACTGCTCACCGTGGTCGGGACGGTGAAGGTCGTGCCCCCCTTGAACTCGATGCCAAGGTTGAGGCCGCGGAAGGCCAGGGACAGCAGGCAGATGGTCAGCAGGACAGCACTGACGATGTACCACTTCTTGCGGTTGCCCATGAAGTCGTACGAGGTCTCACCCAGGTAGAGGCGATGGGCCAGTGCCTTGCGGGCCGAGACCTGGTCATGCTTGCGAAGGGCGCTCTTCGTTGATGAGGACGCCGAGCTGCCGGACTTCGCCCGGGCTCGATCGCGGGCGGCAGCCGCCTTGTCGCTGGGCTTGCGAGCGGGCTTGGTGGTCTGTGCCATCTCAGGCCTCCTTGGTGGCGACGCGGCGACGACGTCCGAGCAGGGACTCGCGGGACACGCCCATGCTGCGGGGCGAGAGCCCGGAACCTGGGCCGCCCTGGCCGAAGTACTTGGTGCGTCCCAGGATCGACATCAGCGGCTTGGTGAAGAAGAAGACGATCGCGATGTCGATCAGGGTGGTGACACCGAGGGTGAAGGCGAAACCCTTCACGGAACCCACCGCGAGAATGAACAGCACGATGGCGGACAGCAGGGACACCATGTCCGCGATGATGATCGTCCCGCGGGCCTTCTGCCAGCCGGTCTCGATGGCCGTGCGCAGTGACCTGCCGTCGCGCACCTCGTCGCGTATTCGTTCGAAGTAGATGATGAAGGAGTCCGCCGTCACGCCGATCGCGATGATGGCGCCGGCGATACCGGGCAGGTTGAGGGCAAACCCGACCGCCTCGCCCAGCAGCACGATCACGGGGTAGGTGATCAGCACCGACATCACCAGCGTCCCGATCACGAGCCAGCCGAGCATGCGGTAGTAGAAGAACGAGTAGACCGCGACCAGCGCCAGGCCGATCAGTCCGGCGATGATGCCGCCGCGCAGCTGCTCGCCGCCAAGGCTGGCCGAGACGTTGTCGACGCTGGAGATCTCGAAGGCCAGCGGCAGCGCGCCGTACTTCAGGATGTTGGCCAGTTCGGCCGCGCTCTGTTCGGTGAAGGAACCGCTGATCTCCGCATTGCCACCGGCGATGGTCTGGCTCACCTGGGGGGCGGAAACCACCTTGCCGTCCAGCACGATGGCGAACTGGTTCATCGGCGACTGCTGGCTGGCCAGGTAGGTGGTGTTCTTGGTGAAGGCATCGGTCCCGGCAGGGTTGAAGTTCAGGGTGACCACGTAGTCGAAGCGGCCCTGCGGGACACCGTAATTGGCGGTCTTCACCTGCTCACCGGGGATGATCTCGGGGCCGAGCAGGTACTTCTGTCCGGCGTCGTCGCAGCTGAAGTAGACCTCGCTGGAGACCAGCGGGAAGGAGTCGGTGCACATCCAGGTGCCGAACTCCTCGGTGTCGCGAGCAGTGGGCTGCCACTTGATGGCCTGGTCCACGCCCAGGCGCTGCGAGGGTTCAGCGGTGGGGCGTTCCGAGGCAGGCGCGGTCGGCAGGCCAGGTGCAGTCGGCTGGGCCATCGTGGGCAGGCCAGGGGCTGGCTTGGCGCTGCTCGAGGCGCTCGGGGACGGGCTGGCACCGGCGGACCCTGAACCCGGGCTGGGCGTCGAGGGCAGTGGACCGCCCTGGCCCACCTGGTAGACATTGCGGAAGGAGAGGCGCGCTGTCTGGCCGACCAGACGGATCAGTTCGTCGCGCTGCATGTTGGGGACGCTGACGACGATGCTCCTGTCGCCCTCAGTGGTGACCTCGGCCTCACCCACGCCCAGCCCGTCGACGCGCTGCTGGATGATGGAGCGGGCCTGCTCCAGGCTGGACGCCGAGACGCCGCCCGATCCTGAGGTATTGCGTGCGGTGAGGGTGACGGTGGTGCCGCCACGCAGATCGAGGCCGAGCTTGGGGGTCCATGCCCTGGCGGCGGCCATCATGCCGTACAAGGAGGCGGTCAGCAGCAGGAAGACGACCAGGGTCAGTCCCGGTCGGTAACGTCGGGGTGAGGGGGTGGCCACTGGTCACAACCCCCGGGTGTCGCGCGGGCTCGCTGCGGCATCAGCATCGTCCAGCGGGGTCTCCAGCTCCACGGGGGACGCCTCCAGCGGCTGCTCGGCCACCTCATCGTCGGTGAACTCGAATTCCTCGTCCTCGGGCTTCACGAGCTGGGCGACGGCACTTTTGGTGAGGGTGACCTCGACCCCGGGCGCGAGCTCGGCGACGACCTGACGCTCCCCCACGTGGTGCAGGGTGGCGTACAGACCGCTGGTCAGGACCACCCGCTGGCCGGGCTCGAGCGAGTTCTGCATGGTCATCTGCGCGGCCATCTTCTTCTGTGCCGGCCTGATGGCCATGAAGTAGAACAGGCCCATCACGACCAGGATGAGGATGAATTCCATAGGCATAGCGCGCAGGCTCCTGAACGAGGCTTGACAAAGCCCCCGGGTGTTTGACGACACGGGACCCGCCAAGACTAGCGAGTGCGGGCGCCAAAACCCGAACCGGAACCGCCGCCCTCGCGCCAAAGTTGCCCTCAGTCGAACAGAGCCGGTCCCGGGGCAGGGGTCGAGGGGGGCGGCGTGAGGCCGAGGTGGCCCCAGGCGGCGGGCGTCGCAACGCGTCCCCGGGGCGTCCGCATCAGGAATCCGAGGCGAACCAGGAAGGGTTCGGCAACCTCCTCCACGGTCTCTGGCTCCTCCCCCACACTGATGGCCAGGGTGGACAGGCCGACAGGCCCACCGCCGAACTTGAGGCAGAGGGATTCCAGGACGCCGCGGTCAAGCCTGTCGAGCCCGAGCTTGTCGACCTCGTAGAGGTCCAGTGCCTTCTCGACGACGTCGAGGGTGACCACACCGTCGCCGCGCACCTGGGCGAAGTCCCGGACGCGCCGCAGCAACCTGTTCGCAATGCGCGGGGTGCCTCGGGACCTCCCCGCGACCTGGGCCGCCGCCCGGGGTTCCAGGGTGATGTCGAGCAGCTGAGCCGAGCGGGTGACGATCTGTTCGAGGGCATCCTGGTCGTAGAAGTCGAGGTTCGCGGTGAACCCGAAGCGGTCACGCAGCGGGCTGGGCAGCAGGCCGGCACGGGTGGTGGCGCCCACGACGGTGAATCGCGGCAGGTCGATGGGGATGGCGGTGGCACCTGGTCCCTTGCCGATCACCACGTCGACCCGGAAGTCCTCCATGGCCAGGTAGAGCATCTCCTCGGCGGGACGCGCCATGCGGTGGATCTCGTCGAGGAAGAAGACCTCCCCCTCCACCAACCCGGACAGGATGGCGGCGAGGTCACCGGCGTGCTGGATCGCCGGCCCGGAAGTCATCCGCAGCGGCGCCCCCATCTCCTGCGCAATGATCATCGCCAGGGTGGTCTTGCCCAGCCCTGGGGGCCCACTGAGCAGCACGTGGTCGGGCACCGCCCCGCGGTGTCTGGCGGCGTCCAGCACCAGCCCCAGTTGGTCACTCACCCGCTGCTGGCCGGCGAAATCTGCCAGCCGCCTGGGGCGCAGGGCCTGTTCGGCCGCACTGTCCTCCGGACCGAGATCCGGGTTCATCAGGTCCTCATGCTCGTCCACGGTCGTCCCCTCAGCGCGCCAGGGTCTGCAGGGCCGCGCGCATCAGCTGGGCCACCCCGAGGTCGGGCTGGTCCTTGGCCAGCGGGGCGACCTTCTCGGCAGCAGCTTCGGCGTCCTTCGCGGACCAGCCCAGTCCCTGCAGGCCGGCGACCACCTGCTCGCGCCAGGGCTCGGTGCGCGTGGGAACCGCGGCGACGACCTCGGACGCGGCCAGGCCGGCCACCTTGTCCTTGAGCTCAATGATCATCTTCTGGGCCCCCTTGGCTCCGATGCCCGGCACCGAGGTGAGGCGCTTGACATCCTCCTGGGCAATGGCCGTGGCGAGGTCACCCGGGCTGAACACCGACACGATGGCCAGGGCAAGCTTGGGCCCCACACCGGAGGCGGTCTGCACCAACTCGAAGGCGTCCCGCTCGTCGCTGCTGCCGAAACCGTAGAGGGTGAGGGAGTCCTCGCGGGGCACGAGCGTGGTGTGCAGCGTGGCCTCGACTCCGGGGCGAAGGCGGGAGGCAGTGGCCGGGGTGCACCAGGCTCTCAGCCCCAGGCCTCCGACGGACACCACGGCCCAGGTGGCGCCGGCGGCCACCACCTGTCCGGTGAGCCGGTCGATCATGCGCGTCCTCGCTTTCGGTGGGCCGCGGCGGCAGCGACCAGTTCGGAATACCTGTTGGTGGCAGCCCCACGCCAGACATGGGTGATGGCCAGGGCCACCGCGTCGGCGGCATCCGCTGGCCTCGGTGGGGCCTCGAGACGGCAGATGCGGGCAACCATGAGGCCCACCTGGGCCTTGTCGGCGCGTCCGGAGCCGGTGACTGCCGCCTTCACCTCACTGGGCGTGTGCAGGACCACGGGAATACCGTGGCGCGCGGCGACGAGCATGGCGATGCCGGCGGCCTGCGCGGTCCCTGCCACCGACTGCAGGTTGTGCTGGGCGAAGACGCGTTCGACCGCGACCGCTTCGGGGCGGACGCGGGTGACCCACTCCTCCAGCCCTTGCTCGATGCGCAGCAATCGCTGGGCATGGTCCAGGTCTGGCGGGGTGCGCACGACCCCGCAGTCGACGAAGGTGGGGGACCGCCCCACCACCCCCTCGACCACACCCACTCCACAGCGGGTCAGGCCGGGGTCGACTCCCAGGACGCGCACACCCCACCCCTCACCAAAACGAACATTCGTTCGGAGGCTATCAGTCCTCGTCGAGCTGAGCTGCGATCTCCTCGGGGATGTCGACGTTCGTATACACGTTCTGTACGTCGTCAGAGTCCTCGAGGGCGTCGATGACCCTGAACAGTTTCTGGGCCTCGTCGAGCGAGGCGACCGGCTGGTCGAAGTCTGCGCGGAACTCGACCTCGGCTGAGTCGTAGTCCAGGCCGGCCTCCTGCACGGCTTGCCGGACGGCCACGACCTGGCTGGGGTCGGAGAGGATCTCGAAGGTCTCGCCGAGGTCGACGACGTCCTCGGGCTCGGCATCCAGGGTCGCCTCGAGCAGGTCGTCCTCGGTGACCTCCTTGCCGTCCTGGGACTTGGGCACGACGACGACGCCCTTGCGGGCGAAGATTCGCTGCACCGAACCGCCGTCGGCCATGGTGGCGCCATTGCGGGTGACCGCCACGCGGACCTCGGAAATGGCGCGGTTGCGGTTGTCGGTGAGGCATTCAATCAGGATCGCCACGCCGGCCGGGCCGTAGGCCTCGTACATGACGGTGTCGTAGTTGGCGCCCTCACCCTCGGCTCCGGCACCGCGCTTGACCGCGCGATCGATGTTGTCGTTGGGCACCGAGCTCTTCTTGGCCTTCTGGATGGCGTCGTAGAGGGTCGGGTTCCCCGCAGGGTCACCCCCACCCACGCGGGCGGCGACTTCGACGTTCTTGATCAGCTTGGCGAAGAGCTTGCCGCGCTTGGCGTCGATGACAGCCTTCTTGTGCTTGGTGGTTGCCCATTTGGAGTGACCGGCCATGAAGCCTCGAATCCCTTCCCTACACGGTCCGCCCGAACACGGACCCGACAGCACATACTAGCCCGCTCGGCGCAGGGGGAATCCCGAGCGCTCAGGGGCGCATGCCGAGCAGGACGAGGCGCTCAGCGGGCTGGTAGCCCAGGTCGGTGAACAGGCGGTAGGCCGCCTCACCGTGGTGGAGGTCGACCCCGACCCCGGCCCCGGCCAGTCCGGCGTCCCGGAAGAGGACCAGGGAGTTGGCGAGCAGGGCTCGGGCGATGCCCTTGCCGCGCCACTCGGGGACGGTGCCGAGGAACTCGGTCCAGCCTTCCGAGTATCCCTGGGACTCCCAGTTCGGCTCGTAGCCGGAGTTCACCGCGTACCCGACGACCCGGTCGTGGTCGTCGAGGGCCACCAGTGACCAATCCAGCCGGACCGTGGTGATGGCGAGGATGTGCTCCCAGACGACGGTGCCCAGCCGATTGGCCCCGGGGACGGTGGAGAAGGCGCAGTTGTGCGCGCGGCGCACCTCCTCGGACAGTTCGGGGCTGAGCGGTGCCAGCCGGACACCATCAGGAAGTGGTGTCTGGATCACATCCGGGTTCACCTGGTCGAGCATGACTTTCATGTCGCAGAACCACTTCTCCGCGACGAAGCCACCGCCCTCCATCTGGCGCAGGCGCAAGGTCAGCTTCTCATCGACGTAGCCACCCAGCCAGAGCGGGTCGGCCAGCCCTTGGGCCCGCTGCTCCTCATACCATTCCAGGCCGCGATCCCGAAGCCAGACGATACAGGCCTCACCGATCCCCCGATACCGCCAGGCCGGGTGCACGGCCCAATCCAGCCAGAATCGGGCCTCCCCCTCCCCCTGGCGCGGATGCCCCCAGGCATAGGCGATCACCGAGCCGTTGCGGTCGCGCCCCACCACGGCGTTGCGCGTCGGATCGGCGTAGGGGGCGTCGAAGAGGTCATGGAGGTTGTTGAGGTCCACGCGCTCGATCGGGTCGTCCAGGTAGTCGGTCGCGTCCCTGAGGTCCTTCAGCTCCGGCAGGTCCTCCTCTCGCAGGAAGGACCAGCTCAGTGTTGACTCGACGTGGGGATCAGCCATCTCTACTCTCAGGGCGGGGTGCCTGATGTTGACCACATTGTCCCAGCAGGTCTCCCTCATACTACGTGGGAGGTGGCGCACCCGGGCCCGGGGACCACCAATTCGGTCTCAGACGGAGAGGCGATGTCGCTTGGGCGCACTGACCGGCCAGTCGACGATGGACCAGCCCCGCTGCTTGGCAGCTCGCAACAGGCCGACATCCGGGCTCACGGCGACCGGGTGACCCACCGCGCGCAACATCGGCAGGTCGACGTGGGAGTCGGCATAGGCATAGCAGTCACGCAGGTCCACCTCGTGCAGCTGGGCGTAGTGCCGCAGCCAGGCCGACCGTGACTCGCCGACCATGGGCGGGCCCTGCAGGAAGCCCGTGCAGACCCCCTGCTCGTCGACCGAGAGTTCGGCGGCGACGATGATGTCGAAGTACTTCTCCAGGGGTCGGGTGAAGGGACGCGCCGCGCCGGTGAGCAGCACCGTCGTGTGCCCCGCGGCGCGATGCTCCTCAAGACGGGCAATCGCGTCGGGGGCGGTGCGGTCGGCGATGAAGTCGGCCAGACGCGTGTCCACGATCTGTTCGAGGTCCTCCATCCGCATGCCCTCGAAGCGGCGGTACACGGCGCGGAGGAAGTCGCTTCGATCGCGACGCTCGGCGCCCAGGTAGCGGGGCAGGCGTCGTAGGACACCGCCGACCTCGAGCACCCTGTCCAGCGGGCTGAGTTCGGGCAGTCGAGCGGCCAAGTAGGTCTCGACCACATTGGTGGCCATCACGGTGCCGTCGAGGTCAAAGGCCGCCAGCACAGGGCGCTCCGCGGGCTTCAGCGCGCGGTAGGTCGTGGCACGCCCCTCACGTCGCTTCCGGGCATTCTCCAACCGCTGGACCGGGTCGAGGATCGCGGGGAAGTGGACCTCGCGCAGGTAGTGATCCCAGGAGAAGTCAGCGGAGTCGAAGCCGAAGACCTCCCTGTCCTCCTCGACCAGCGAGTTGTGCAGGGCCAGGGTGCGATCGTCCACGAAGTGGAGCTGTGACTGGAGGTACTCCCCGTAGAGGGTGATGTACTTCCGGTAGAAGTCCAGCTGGTCGACCTGCTTGTCCATTCGGAGAGCCATCTCGCGGGTCCACTGGGAACGCGGTGCGAGACGCAGTGCCCGGTTGCCCCATCGCGTCCCCCACTCGCCCAGGCGGATGGCGCGTTCGACCGGCGCGTGGCCGGGGAACTTCCACTCGGCGAGCGGGGCGGGCTTACCATCCCTCACGAAGGGCTTCTCGGCCAGGTAGGTGCGCAGCTGGTGGTAGATGTTCTGGAAGGTCAGCGGGTTCCTGGCGCCACTGCTGGCGTGGTAGACCTCGATGTGGCCCACTTCGGGCTGGGTGGCGCAGACAGCGACGATGGTGTTGACGACGTAGTCACAGGGGATGATGTCGAGCACCGAGTCCGGCGAGGCCGGGAACTCGGGGAGTTCTCCGCGGGCGTAGCTGAGGATGATCGGGTCGGCCATCTTGAAGCCTTCGATCCAGCCGGGATGGGGATCGCGCAGGGAGGACTCCACGATGGCTGGCCGCACGATCGAGACCCTCAGGTCGCGGGCGACGTCGGCGACCACGCGCTCCCCCATCGCCTTGGCGAAGGTGTAGACATCGGTCCAGCCCAGGGAGCGGGCGCGCTCGGTGCCGGCCTTCACCAGTTCGCGGCGAACCCATTCCAACCGTCGTCGCTCGGTGTCGGCTGCGGTGGTGAGGAAGCCCGCCTGCTGGTGTTCCAGCTCGGCCTGCTTGCGGAGGATCGCGAGTTGCTCGGCGCTGCGCGAGCGGCGCTGGATGTGGGCGCCCATGTCGATGGCCGCCTGGGTTTCGACCTGGTAGTCAACGTCGTGGATGTGCAAAGCCTCGGGGATGGCCCCCCGGCGGCGTCCGGCGGTGTAGGCAGTGGAGATGTGGACGTAGTGGGGCACTCGCTCGAGGGTGCCGTCCGAGCCGGTGGCAGACTCGATGAATCGCTCCAGCAGGGCCTGGGTCCCGACCACATTGGTCCGAAAAGCATCGTCGATCGGCGGATCGAAGGAGACGTCGCCAGCGCAATGAACAAGCACGTCGATGTCGCGGGGCAGCTGGGGGACATGGGGCAGGTCGCCCTCGATGACCTCGACCCGTTGCTCACAGAGAGCCTGGGGGCTGCCGGCCTCGTCGCGCAGGGAGGCGAAGATGGGCTTCTTGAGCAGGTTGACCACGCGGTCCCGGGCGCTCAACGATCCCTTGCGACGTACCAGGACGGCGACGCGGGTCTCCGGGAGCTCGGTGAGCACCTTCCACAACAGCTGCTCGCCGATGAAGCCTGTGACTCCGGTCAGCGCGATCTTCTGGCCGGAGAGCAGCTCGCGGATCGGGCCGCC
Source organism: Aestuariimicrobium sp. p3-SID1156 (assembly GCF_025144225.1). Classification (GTDB taxonomy): domain Bacteria; phylum Actinomycetota; class Actinomycetes; order Propionibacteriales; family Propionibacteriaceae; genus Aestuariimicrobium. Next base: position 146,516 of record NZ_JALXXB010000005.1, on the reverse strand, counting down.
GACCAGCGGTGGCGGGTCGGTGAGCCGACCGCTCTGGCCGAACGTTGCTGCCGGACCGACCAGACCCCGTTCCCCGCTCATCGCAACTCCCCCGGCTGCGCGCCGGAAGCCACTCGCAGCGCGTCGGGCAGCGTGATGGTGCCCACATAGAGGGCGGTGCCGACGATGGCACCCTCGACGCCGTCCAGGTCGCGCAGACGGGCAATGTCTCCGAGGCTGGTGACCCCGCCGCTGGCGATCACGGCGGCGTCGGTGTGGGCACAGACGTCGGCGAGCAGATCGAAGTTCGGCCCGGTGAGCATGCCGTCGCTGGGCACGTCGGTCACCACGTAGCGCTGGCAGCCGGCCGCATTGAGCCGCTGGAGGGTCTCGTGCAGATCGCCGCCCTCGCGGGTCCAGCCGCGCGCGGCCAGGCGGGTGCCCCGGACATCGAGCCCGATGGCGATCCGATCGCCGTGCTCGGCGATGATCGACTCGCACCATTCGGGGTTCTCAAGGGCTGCGGTGCCGATGTTGACCCTTCGTGCCCCCGCCGCGAGGGCGCGCCTCAGGGAGGCGTCGTCGCGGATACCCCCGGACAGCTCGACATTGATGCCGAGCTCACCTGTGATGCGCGCGGTGATCTCGGAATTCTCGCCTCGTCCGAAGGCAGCGTCCAGGTCGACCAGGTGCAACCAGTCTGCGCCATCCTCCTGCCAGCGCAGGGCTGCCTGGAGTGGATCACCGAAGGTCTTCTCAGTACCGGCGACGCCCTGGACGAGCTGGACGGCCTGGCCGTTCTGGATGTCGACGGCGGGCAACAGGACGAGTGGGTTCACAGGGCGACCCTAGCCGATCAGCCAAGGCGCCGGGCCACTGTGTCGACCCAGCGCGAGAGCAACCGAGCGCCTGCAACCCCCGACTTCTCGGGGTGGAACTGCACGCTCGTCAGCGGACCGGATTCGACGGCGGCGACGAAGCGGTCGCCGTCGTGCTCCGCCCAGGTGACCACGGCGCCCAGGTCGTCTGGGAGGCTGCGCACGCCATAGGAGTGGACGAAGTAGAACCGCTCGCCGGGTCGGGTGAACAGGACGCTGCCCTCCCCAGGGGCCACGGTGTTCCACCCCATGTGCGGCAGGCGGCGCGATTGGAGACGTTCCACTGAACCGGGAAGGACGCCGACCCCGGCGCGGGTACTACCGCGCTCGGTTCCTTGGGTGAACATCACCTGGTGCCCGACGCAGATGCCCAGCACCGGATGACCTGCCTGCACGCGCTGCCGAATCACCTGCTCGCCTCCGGCGGCGACCAGCGCATCCATGCAGGCGGCGAAGGCACCCACGCCCGGGACGACCAGCCCGTCACAGTCGCAGACCTCTTCCGCACCCCCCAGGACAACCCGTGCACCGGTCGCCTGCAGTGCCGTGAGGGCCGAGTGCAGGTTCCCCGAGCCGTAGTCGAGCAGTCCGATCAGGGGGCTGGACACCCTCGACTCAGGCATTCAGCGTGCCCTTGGTGCTGGGGACTCCGACCATGCGCGGGTCGGGAGCCACCGCGGTGCGCAGCGCTCGAGCCAGCGCCTTGAACTGGGCCTCGACAATGTGGTGGGGGTCTCGTCCGGCGAGCAGACGCAGGTGGATGCACAGGCCACTGTTGAGAGCGAAGGACTCCACCACGTGGCGGGTCATCGAGCCGGCATAGGGAACCCCGGAACCGCCGATCAGGGCGTAGACCTGACCCTCGGGCTCACCCTCGTGGACCACATAGGGGCGTCCGGCCACGTCGACGACGCAGAAGGCGAGGGCTTCGTCCAGCGGCACCGTGGCGTCCCCGTAGCGCGTGATGCCCGACTTGTCGCCCAGCGCCTGGCGGAACGCCTGCCCGAGTGCGATGGCGGTGTCCTCGATGGTGTGGTGGCCATCAACGTGCAGGTCACCAGCGGCTGTGATCTTCATGTCGATGCCGGAGTGGCGGCTCAGCGCAGTGAGCATGTGGTCATAGAAGCCGACACCCGTGCTGATGTCGGAGTCACCGGCGCCGTCCAGGTCGATCCAGACCCTGATGCTGGACTCGCCGGTTTCACGGGTCACCTCGGCGGTGCGGTTGGTCATTGTCCCTCGTCCTTCCTGTCGGCGAGCACCTCGATGAGCGCCTGCCGGAATGCCTGCATTTCCTGGGGAGTCCCGGCGGACACGCGCAGGAAGCCCTCCGGGCCGGTCTCCCGCACGAGGACGCCGCGTTCCAGCAATCCCTGCCAGACGGCGTGGCGATCAGGGAACCTGCCGAAGAGGCAGAAATTGGCCTCGCTTGGGACCACCTCCAGCCCCCGGGAGCGCAGCCAGTCCTGAAGTTCTTGGATCTGGTCGTGCAGGTCCCCGACGCGCTCGAGCATCGACGGCGCGTGCGCGAGCGCCACCCGGGCCACCGCCTGGGTCTGGGCCGAGAGGTGGTACGGGAGTCGGACAATCCTGCACGCGTCCACAATCGCCGGCGCCGCAGCCAGGTACCCCAGACGGCCGCCGGCGAAGGCGAAGGCCTTGCTCATGGTTCGGGTGACGACCAGGCGTCCAAAGCGCGGCAGCAGGGCACAGGCGGAATCCTCGGGGACCTCAGTGAACTCCTGGTAGGCCTCGTCCACGATGACCAGCGCCTCGGTGTTCTCCAGGACCTCCTCCACCACGTGCACCGGGGTCGTGGTGCCGGTGGGATTGTTCGGCGTGGTGATGAGGACGATGTCGGCGCCGGTCAGCTCGATCCCCCGGAGCACAATCTCGGCGTCGAGGGTGTAGTCCTCACGACGTGGCCGCGTGACGTAGTCGGTCAGGGTGTTGCGGGCGTATTCGGGGTACATGGAGTAGGCCGGGGTGAAGGAGAGCACGGTGCGCCCCGGGCCACCGAAGGCGGCGAGCAGGTGGGTCATCACCTCATTCGACCCATTGGCCGCCCAGATATTGTCGGCGGTGAGGCCGAAGCCAAGATAGTGGGCGAGGTCGGCGCGCAGGTCCCAGGCCTCCCGGTCTGGGTAGCGGTTCACCTGGGAGGCTGCGTGGCTGACGGCGCGCGCCATGTCCTGAATGACGTCGCTGGTGGGTGGCCACGGGTTTTCGTTCACGTTGAGACGAACAGGCACGTCGAGCTGGGGAGCGCCATAGGGCTCCTCCCCCACCAGGTCGGGACGCAGCGGCAGGTCTGCCAGGGAGATTGTTGCGTCGGGGATGGCGGGGGTCGGGGCGGGGGTGTAGTCACTCACCGGAGGGGCCCACCTCTCCATCGGCGCCGCTTCGACGGATGGTGATGGCCTGCGCGTGTGCGGGGAGGTTCTCCGCGAGGGCGAAGATCTCGACCCCCTCGGCCACCTCCATCAGCGCCCGCTCGCTGTAGTTGATGACGTGGATCGCCTTCATGAAGCTGCGGGTCGTCAGGCCCGAGCTGTGGCAGGCACATCCTGCCGTGGGCAGGACGTGGGTGGACCCGGCGGAGTAGTCGCCCAGCGAGACCGGCGCCCACGGGCCCACGAAGATGGCACCAGCATTGGTGACCCGGGCCGCCACGGATTCTGGCTGCCGGGTCTGGATCTCCAGGTGCTCTGCGGCATAGGCATTGACAACGGCCAGCCCTTGGTCCAGGTCACGGACGAGCACGAGGGCGGACTGCGGCCCGCCCAGGGCTGTGGTGACCCGTTCCTGGTGGGGGGTGGCGGCCACCTGGGTCTCGAGCTCGGTGGCGACGGCCTCGATGAGTTCGGGCGAGTTGGTGACCAGAACGGAGGCAGCCATCGGGTCGTGCTCGGCCTGGGAGACCATGTCGGCGGCAACATGGCGCGGGTCTGCCGAGTCGTCGGCCAGCACGGCGATCTCGGTGGGGCCGGCCTCGGAGTCGATGCCGATGATGCCGCGCAGGAGACGCTTGGCGGCCACCACATAGATATTGCCCGGACCGGTGACCATCGCCACTGGCTCACACAGGCCCTCGACCCCGTGCGCGAACATCGCGATCGCCTGGGCCCCGCCGACGGCGTAGACCTCCTCGATCCCCAGCATGTGGCAGAGTGCCAGGATGTTGGGGTGCGGCAGGCCGCCGAACTCCTTCTGGGGTGGGGACGCCACCGCGATCCCCGGGACGCCCGCCTCCTGGGCGGGGATGACGTTCATGATCACGCTGGAGGCGAGTGGGGCCAGACCGCCGGGAACGTACAGGCCGACCCGGTCCACCGGCACGATGCGCGTCGTGATCGTCGCACCCTCGGCCACCTGGACTCGGCGTCCGGATTCCTCCGTCTCGCCGAGCCGGCAGACCGAGCGACGGCGTTCGATCGAGGTCTCGAAGGCCTCGCGCAGCGCTGGGTCCAGCTCCTCCACGCAACGGGCCATGACGTCGGAGGGAATCCGGAACTTCTCGGGCACCACGCCGTCGAACTGTTCGCTGAAGCGACGCAGCGCCTCAACCCCCTCTGCAGCGACCGCATCACAGACCGGGCGCACCTCCTCGACAGCATGGTCGACGTTGAAGGCGGCGCGGGGTACCAGCCTCCGGTAGTCCGTGCTGTCGGTGGTGCTCAGGTCCAGGCGTCGAATCACCCCGCCAGTCTAGTGAGGACCCCGCGGGGGGCGCGGCACCGCCACAGGACGGGACTCCCCCGGCACATTGCCCAGGGCGCCGTTCTCCGCTCGGAGCATGTCGGCTCACACGTCCTGGGCGGGCCTTCGACGACGCAGCCGACGCAGAACGCGGTCATCGGGCTCGGGCAGGAAGGCCGAGGCGATCATGATGGGAATGACCGCGCCCAAGGGCCACATCGCCAGCGCTGAGGGGGCTTGCAGCTGGAAGTCCACGGGGATGACGTCGCCGATCCTGGCGGCAGCCAGACGCTGGTCGAAGTCCTGCGGCCCCAGCGCCTCGCCGGTCGCCCAGGCCACCAGCCCGGCGACAGTCGAGCAGAGCACGGCGATCGGCACCACGATCCATCCGCGCACCCCGAACCAGCGCCAGGCCCAGATCCCCTGCAGCACACCGAAGACGGCGCCCAGCACGGCGAACCAGTAGTCCATGGTGAAGACCCCGACCAGCTCGCGCTCCCCCATGGTCGCATTGCCGTTCTCCCCCAGCGTGAAGCCGGGCTGGTCGACGACGCCGTGCCAGATCAGGCCGGCCAGTGCGCCGACCACCAGCGCGGCACCGACCTGGATGATGATGCGCTGCACCAGCGGTGAGACACGACTCACCGGCCGGTCCAGGAGGGTTGCCGGAGCCTGCTCGCTCGAGGTCGCCCGGTCAGAAGAAGTCGAATTCATCGGTCCTCACTCACCCGACACATCGTGGCCCCAGAAGGGCCTTCAGGTCCGCCATGAGCGGCTGGGACGGGGCGACTCGCAACTGTTCATGGAGGCGGAAGGTCGTCTCCCGATTGTTGCTCAACAGCTTGAGTCGGACCTCGGCAGCACCGGGATGCTGGCGCAGGACCCCCTTCAACCGTTCCACCACCGGCGGCGTGCAGCGGGTCACCGGCAGGCTGATGGTCACAGGGCCCAGGGCCCCGTCGTGGCTCACCTCGGGGACGCTCAATTCTGAGCACTGGATGGAGACCGAGTCATCACCACGACTCAGCCTGCCGCGCACCTTCACGATCGTGTCGGTCGCCAACAGTGTGGAGACCTGCTCGTAGGTGCGGGAGTAGACCATCACCTCACAGGAGGCCTCGAGATCCTCCACTGCCAGGATCGCCCAGATCTGCCCGGTCTTGGTCTGCTTGCGCGTCAACTGCGTGACCATGCCGCACACGGTCACCACGGTGCCGTCGGGGGGACCGTCTGGTGAGGCGATGGCCCCCAGCGAGTGGTCACGGTGGTTGGCAAGCACGTGCTGGAGCCCCTGCAGCGGATGGTCGGAGACGTAGAGCCCCAGCATTTCTCGTTCGAAGGCCAGCTTGACCGGCTTGTCCCAGTCGGCGATCTCGGGGACATCAACCGACGTGACGCCGGGCCCGCTGTCCTCCTGGAGCTCACCGAAGCCGGCGAAGAGATCGTCCTGCCCGCGCTCGGCGTTGAGCTTGATGTCCAGCACCTGGTCGATGGCCGGTTCGAAGACCTCCATCAGGCCTCGGCGGGTATGCCCCATGCTGTCGAATGCGCCTGCCTTGATGAGGGACTCGATGGTGCGCTTGTTGCAGGCCATCCGGGAGGCGTGGTCGAGGAACTGGCCGAAGTCCTTGGCCGGCCCGTGTTCCTCTCGGGAGGCGACGATGGACTCCACCACCGACTCACCGACATTCCGCACCGCTGCCAGACCGAAGCGGATGTCCTTGCCGACGGCGGAGAACTCCGCCACCGAGCTGTTCACGTCAGGTGGCAGTACCTGAATGTGCATGGCGCGCATGTCGGCCAGGTAGAGCGCCATCTTGTCCTTGTCATCACCCACCGAGGTCAGCAGTGCAGCGCCGAACTCTGCCGGGTAGTTCGCCTTGAGGTAGGCGGTCCAGTAGGAGACGTAGGCGTAGCCGGCGGCGTGGGACTTGTTGAAGGCGTAGTCGGCGAAGGGGACCATCGTGTCCCACAGGGCCTTGATTGACTGCTCGGAGAAGCCGTTCTCGGCCATGCCTGAGTGGAAGCGGTCCCATTCCTTGTCCAGGATCTCCTTCTTCTTCTTGCCCATGGCGCGACGCAGCAGGTCGGCGCCACCCAGGGTGTAGCCGGCGAGCTGGCGGGCTGCCGCCATGATCTGCTCCTGGTAGACGATCAGGTGGTAGGTCTCGCCAAGGATCGGGTCCAGCGCTTCCTTGAGTTCCGGGTGGATCGGGATGATCTCCTGGCGGTTGTTCTTGCGCTCGGCGTAGTTGATGTGGGCGTTCGCGCCCATCGGACCCGGTCGGTAGAGGGCGATCACGGCGGTGATGTCGTCGAAGCAGGTCGGCTTCATCAGGCGCAGCAAGGAGCGCATCGGGCCACCGTCGAGCTGGAAAACGCCCAGGGTGTCGCCGCGGGAGAGCAGTTCGTAGGTGGCCGGGTCGTCGAAGGGTATCTCGCGCAGGTCCAGGTCGATGCCCCGGTTGGCCTTGACGTTCTTGATGGTGTGGTCGATGACGCCCAGGTTGCGCAGCCCGAGGAAGTCCATCTTCATCAGGCCCATGTCCTCGCACTGCGGGTACGCGAAGCCCGCGATGATCATGCCATCCTTGTCGCGCCGGTGCATCGGGATCACGTCGAGCAGCGGTTCGCGGGAGATGATGAACGCACAGGCGTGCACGCCGGTGCCGCGAATCAACCCCTCCAGGCCCAGGCCGGTGTCGACGACCTTCTTCACGTCGGACTCGGCCTCGTACATCGCCCGGAAGTCCTGGCCCTCGGCATAGCGGGGGTGGTCGGGGTTGAACAGGTCCTTGAGCGGGACGCCCTTGCCCATGACGTCCGGCGGCATGGCCTTGGTGATCTTCTCGCCCAGACCGAAGGGGTAGCCGAGGATGCGGTTGGCATCCTTCACCGCTGCCTTCGCCTTGATGGTGCCGAAGGTGTTGACCTGCGAGGTGTGGCTCTCGCCGTACTTCTTCGTGACGTAGTCGATGATCTTGTCTCGCTGGCGATCGTCGAAGTCGAGGTCGATGTCGGGCGGGCTGACGCGCTCCGGGTTGAGGAATCGCTCGAAGAGCAAACCGTGCGCCATCGGGTTCACCTCGATGATCTGGGTCAGGTAGGAGACCATTGAGCCAGCCGCCGAACCTCGTCCCGGCCCCACCGGCACGCCGTTGTCGCGGGCGTACTGGCAGATGTCGGCCACGATCAGGAAGTAGGAGGCGTAGCCCAGCGGTTCGATGACGCTGAGCTCGGTCTCGACACGCTCCTGCACCCCTTCGGGGATCTGGTCGCCGAAGCGCAGCGTGATGCCCTCGTCGATCTTCTTGCGCAGCCAGGACTCCTGGGACTCACCCGCGGGCACATCAAACTGCGGCATCCGATCGACATGGGCGAAGACCTCGTCATAGGACTCTATGCGCTCGGCGATCTCGAGGGTGTTGTCGCAAGCCTGGGGCAGCTCGGCGAAGAGCCGCCGCATCTCTTCGGCGGACTTGATGTAGTAGCCCGAGCCATTGAAGCGGAAGCGATTGGGGTCGTCCTTGTTGCGTCCCACACCCACGCACAGCAGGGAGTCGTGCGCATCGGCCTGGTCCTCGTGGACGTAGTGGGAGTCGTTGGTGGCCAGCAGCGGGATGTTGAGCTTCTCGGCCAGGCGCAGCAGGTCCTGGCGGACGGTTCGCTCGATCTCGAGGCCATGGTCCATCAGCTCCAGGAAGTAGTTCTCCTTGCCGAAGATGTCCTGGTAGGCAGCGGCCGCCTTCACCGCTTCGTCGAATTGGCCCAGCCGCAGGCGGGTCTGCACCTCGCCCGAGGGGCATCCGGTGGTGGCGATGATGCCCTCGGAGTACTCCGAGATGAGCTCACGGTCCATGCGGGGCTTCATGTAATAGCCCTCGTAGGAGGCCAGTGAACTGAGTCGGAAGAGGTTGCGCAGCCCTTGGGCATTCTGGGCCAGCATCGTCATGTGCGTGTAGCGACCGCCGCCAGAGACATCCTTACCGCCCTCGAAGGAGGCATCCGAGAGGTCGCGGCGACCGGTGGCCCAGAACTCCTGGCTGCGCGAATGGCGCGAGCTCGGGGCGACATAGGCCTCGATGCCGATGATGGGTTTCACCCCGCTGTGTTTCCTGGCGACCTGTTGGAACTCGTAGGCACCGAACATGTTGCCGTGGTCGGTCATCGCGACCGCAGGCATCCCCTGACGTTCCACCTCGGCGAAGAGCAGTGCGTTCTTCGCGGCACCGTCGAGCATCGAGAACTCGGTGTGACAGTGAAGGTGGACGAACGAGTCCATGCGGTGCCTCCTGGGTGCGTGCTGCCGATCAGTCCCCCACCCTAGCCCGCCACCTGAGAGAAGTTGTCGTGGTCGGAGCGTGGGCGGGGGCTCAGTTGAGCCAGACGTCCTGTGCCCCGGCGTGCCCCACTAGAAAACGAAGGGGGCCCGGCCGCAACGGACCGGGCCCCCTTGCGCAGGTTCAGGCGAGCAGCTGGCGCTCCTCGGGCCCGATGGGGCAGGGCAGGGTGGAGCTGCCCATGAGGAACTCGTCGACGCCGCGCGCGGCCGAACGGCCCTCGGCGATCGCCCACACGATCAGCGATTGGCCCCGACCTGCGTCACCGCAGGCGAAGACCTTGTCCACGTTGGTGGCATAGCGGTCGTCGCGCTGGATGTTGCCGCGGCTGTCCAGTTCCAGGCCGAGCTCTTCTGCGGCCTGGGTCTCGGGACCGACGAAGCCCATGGCGAGCAGCACCAGGTCGGCGGGGATCTCGCGCTCGGTTCCCTCGACGTTGACGAAGCGGCCATTGTCCAGGGCGACCTCGGTCAGGCGCAGGGCGCGCACGGCCCCTTCCTCGTTGCCGAGGAATTCGCTGGTGGAGACCGAGTAGAGGCGCTCGCCGCCCTCCTCATGCGCCGAGCTGACGCGGAAGATCATCGGGTAGGTGGGCCAGGGCTGGCCCTCGGGCCGCGTCTGCGAGGGCTGGGGCATGATCTCCAGCTGGGTCACAGAGGCGGCCCCTTGGCGCAGCGATGTGCCGAGGCAGTCAGCGCCGGTGTCGCCGCCACCGATGATCACCACGTGCTTGCCCTCAGCAGTCACCTGGTCCTCGACGGGCTTGCCCACTGCGACGCGATTGGCCTGCGGCAGGAAGTCCATGGCCTGGTGGATGCCGGCCAGGTCCCGTCCGGGGATGGGCAGGTCACGGGGGCGCGTGGAGCCGATGGCCAGGACCACGGCGTCGAAGCGCTCGACGAGTTGCTGCCAGGTGATGTCGACACCGATGGTGGTGTTGGGCTTGAAGACGGTCCCCTCCAGGGTCATCTGCTTCAGGCGACGGTCCAGCACCGACTCCTCCATCTTGAACTCCGGGATGCCGTAGCGCAGCAGGCCGCCGACGGCATCGGCACGTTCGTGGACGACCACCGTGTGACCGACTCGGGTGAGCTGCTGGGCCGCAGCCAGTCCTGCCGGACCGGAGCCGACGACGGCAACGGTCTTCAGCGAGTGCCACTGGGGCACCTGCGGGGTCACGCGACGGTCCTCCCAGGCCTTGTCGATGATGGAGACCTCGACGTTCTTGATGGTGACCGGGTCCCGACTGATGCCTACCACGCAGGCTGTTTCGCAGGGCGCCGGGCAGAGGCGTCCGGTGAACTCGGGGAAGTTGTTGGTGGCATGGAGCCGTTCCTCCGCGCCGACCCACTCATCGCGCCAGACAAGGTCGTTCCACTCCGGGATGAGGTTGCCCAGCGGGCAGCCGGTGTGGCAGAAGGGGATGCCGCAGTCCATGCACCGCCCTGCCTGTTCGGTGATGATCGGGAGCAGGGCCCGGCCCGGGCCCCCGGGGTAGACCTCCTGCCAGTCCTCCAGGCGCTCCTCCACGGGGCGTCGCTCGGCGAGCCGGCGAGGGATGGTGATGAATGCCTTCGGGTCAGCCATTGACGGACTCCTTCTCGTCTCCCGACTCCTGGGGCGCCAATTCGGCGGCGGCCAGGACCTTCGCGTATTCGCGCGGCAGCACCTTGGTGAAGCGTGCGGCCAGTTCCTCGCGTCCTGCCTCCAGCAGTCGGCGAGCTGTTTCCGAGCCGGTGTGCTCGGCATGGCGGGTGAGCAGGTCGGTCACCCGGTCGAGGTCCAGTTCGGTCATGGGCATCGGATCGACCATTTCGGTGTTGAGGCGGTCCTGGCGCAGGTCGAGGACCCAGGCGAGGCCTCCGGACATGCCGGCGGCGAAGTTGCGACCGGTGGGGCCGAGGACGAGGGCCTCCCCGCCGGTCATGTACTCGCAGCCGTGGTCGCCAACACCCTCGACCACCGCCGTGGCACCGGAGTTGCGGACGCAGAAGCGTTCGCCGACGACACCGCCCAGGTAGATCTCGCCAGACGTTGCTCCGTAACCGATGACATTGCCGGCGATGACGTGGTCATGGGCCTCGAACTTTGCACCCTTCGGGGGGGTGACCACCAGGATGCCGCCGCACAGGCCCTTGCCGACGTAGTCATTGGAGTCACCGACCAACGTCATGGTGACGCCGCGAGGCACGAAGGCTCCAAAACTCTGTCCGGCAGTGCCGGTGAACTCGAAGTGGATGGTGTCATCATCGAAGCCCTCGCCGCGGGTGGCCTTGGTGACGGCATGACCGAGCATGGTGCCCACTGTGCGGTCGACATTGCGGACCTCGAAGCTGGCCCTGACTTGCTGGCCCTCCTCGAGGGCGGGTGCAGCGGCCTCGAGCAGGTCAACGTCCAACTTCTTGTCGAGACCGTGGTCCTGACCGGTGGTGTTGCGAAGCTCGGCCCCCTCGGGCAGGTCGACGCGGTGCAGGATGGGCGTCAGGTCGAGCCCGGCGGCCTTCCAGTGCTCCACGCCGCGGCGGACGTCCAGGGCCTCGACGTGCCCGATCGCCTCGTCCATGCTGCGGAAGCCCAGCTCGGCGAGGAGTTCGCGCACCTCTTCGGCGATGAACATGAAGAAGTTGACGACGTGTTCGGCTCGGCCGTGGAAGTGCTCGCGCAGCTTCGGGTTCTGGGTGGCGATGCCGACCGGGCAGGTGTCCTTGTGGCAGACGCGCATCATGATGCACCCGGAGACGACCAGCGGTGCGGTGGCGAAGCCGAACTCCTCGGCGCCCAGCAGCGCAGCCACGACGACATCGCGTCCGGTCTTGAGCTGCCCGTCGCACTGGACGACGATGCGCTCGCGCAGGCCGTTGAGCAGCAGCGTCTGCTGGGTCTCGGCCAAACCGAGCTCCCAGGGGCCACCTGCATGCTTCAGCGAGGTCAGCGGCGCCGCACCGGTGCCGCCGTCATGCCCGGAGATCAGCACCACATCAGCCTTGGCCTTGGAGACACCAGCCGCGACAGTACCGACACCGACCTCGGAGACCAGCTTCACGTGGACTCGGGCCTGGGGGTTGGCGCACTTGAGGTCGTGAATGAGCTGCTTGAGGTCCTCGATGGAGTAGATGTCGTGGTGCGGCGGCGGGGAGATCAGCCCCACCCCCGGGGTCGAGTGGCGGGTTTTGGCAACCCACGGGTACACCTTCTCACCCGGCAGCTGGCCGCCCTCCCCGGGCTTGGCGCCCTGGGCCATCTTGATCTGGATGTCAGTGGCATTGCTGAGGTAGTCGCTGGTGACGCCGAAGCGTCCCGAGGCCACCTGCTTGATCGCCGAGCGCCGCTTCGGGTCGTAGCACCGCTCGCGGTCCTCGCCGCCCTCACCGGTGTTCGACTTGGCGCCGATCATGTTCATCGCGATTGCCAGGGTCTCGTGGGCCTCGGCCGAGATGGAGCCGTAGCTCATCGCACCGGTGCTGAAACGCTTGACGATCTCGGTGGCGGGCTCGACCTCGTCCAGGGGCACGGGAGGGCGCTCGTGACGGAAGTCGAGCAGCGAGCGCAGCGTCATCAGGCGGGCGCTGTTGGCGTTGACCAGACTGGTGTAGCGCTTGAAGACGTCGTAGCGGCCGGTGCTGGTGGCGTGTTGCAGCCGGAAAACGGTCTCGGGGGTGAACAGGTGCTCCTCGCCTTCTCGGCGCCACTGGTACTCACCACCCACGGGCAGGCTGCGGTAGGCCACCGGGACGCCGGTGGGCGGGTAGGCGAACTCGTGACGGCGGCGGACCTCCTCGGCGATCTCGTCCAGCCCGATGCCCTCGATGCGGCTGGTGGTGCCGGTGAAGTAGCGCTCGACAAGGTCGTGGGACAGGCCGATGGCCTCAAACACCTGGGCGCCGGTGTAGCTGGCGATGGTGGAGATGCCCATCTTGCTCATCACCTTGAGCACTCCCTTGCCCAGCGCCTTGCGGACATTGGCGATGGCCTGCTCGGGGGTGACGTCATCGACATAGAGCTCGTGACGTGCCAGGTCCTCGGCGGACTCGAAGAGGAGGTAGGGGTTGACCGCGGTGGCTCCGAAGCCGATCAGGAGTGCCACATGGTGCACCTCACGCACGTCGCCAGCCTCCACGATGAGCCCGACCAGATTGCGTGTCTTCTCACGCACGAGGTGGTGGTGGATGGCGCTGGTGAGCAGCAGCGAGGGGATGGGGGCCAGATCGGCGGTGGCATGGCGGTCAGAGAGGACGATGGTGCGGGCACCGTCCTTGATGGCGGCACTCACCTCGGCCATCAGCTCGTCCAACCGCCGGCGCAGGGCTTCTCCCCCGCCGGCCACCTCGTAGCGACCGTTGACGACGTGGCTCTGGAATTGGGGCAGGTCCCCGTCCTGGTTGATGCGCACGATCCTGGCCAGCCCGTCGCTGTCCAGGATCGGGTGGTTGATGACCAGCTGGCGGCAGGACTCCGGTCCCGCGCTGAGCAGGTTGGCGCGCGGGCCGATGGTGGCCTGGAGGGAGGTCACCAGTTCCTCGCGGATGGCGTCCAGCGGTGGGTTGGTGACCTGGGCAAAGAGCTGGGAGAAGTAGTCGAAAAGCAAGCGCGGCCGCCGGCTGAGGACGGCGAGGGGGGTGTCAGTGCCCATGGAACCGATCTCCTCGGCCCCAGTGCGGGCCATCGGGGCGACCACCAGGCGCAGCTCCTCCTCGGTGTAGCCGAAGATCTGCTGGCGGCGGGTGACCGAGGCGTGGGAGTGCACGATGTGGGTGCGCTCCGGCAACTCCTCCAGACTGATGCGACCCTGCTGCAGCCATTCGGCGTAGGGGTTCGCGGCAGCGAGCTGGCCCTTGATCTCCTCATCAGGGACGATGCGGTGCTGCTCGAGGTCGACCAGGAACATCGTGCCCGGCATCAGGCGGCCCTTGGCGATGATGCGGGAGGGCTCGATGGGCAGGACGCCGGACTCGGAGGCGAAGACGACCAGACCATCCTCGGTCACCCAGTAGCGGGCAGGGCGCAGGCCGTTGCGGTCCAGGACCCCGCCGATCACGGTGCCGTCGGTGAAGGTCATGCAGGCCGGGCCGTCCCAGGGCTCCATGATCGAGGAGTGGAACTCGTAGAAGGCACGCCGGTTGGCGTCCATCTCGGTGTGGTTCTCCCAGGCCTCGGGGATCATCATCAGCACCGCGTGGGGCAGGCTGCGGCCGCCCAGGTGCAGCAGTTCGAGGACTTCGTCGAAGCTGGCGGAGTCCGAGCCCTCCGGGTTGCAGATCGGGAAGAGTCGCTCGAGGTCCCCGGGGATACGGTTCGACTTCAACTGGGCCTCGCGCGAGCGCATCCAGTTGCGGTTGCCGCGCACGGTGTTGATCTCGCCATTGTGGGCGATCATCCGGTAGGGGTGGCTGAGCTCCCAGGCGGGGAAGGTGTTGGTCGAGAAACGTGAGTGCACCAGTGCCAGGGCTGAGGTGAGCCGCCCGTCGTGCAGCTCGGGGTAGACCTCCTCGAGCTGATCGGTGGTGAGCATTCCCTTGTAGACCAGGGTGCGCGCCGACAAGCTGGCGAAATAGGTTCCGACCTCGGCCTGCGCGCGACGACGCAGGGCGAAGGTGATGCGATCCAGGTGCAGTCCGGCAACGCCGGTGGGTGAGCTGACGAACAACTGTTCCATGTGCGGCATGGCCCCCAGACTGATGGGGCTCAGGGTGTCGGTGCGGACCGGGACCTCGCGCCAGCCGAGGACGTCGAGGTTCTCCTCGTGGGCGATGCTCTCGATGGCGGCGCGGGCCTCCCGGCGCTCCTGCTCGTTGGTGGGCAGGAAAGCCATGCCCACCGCGTAGTGGCCCTGGAGCGGGAGGGTGAAATCGACCTCTTCGCGGAGGAAGGCGTCGGGGACCTGCACCAGAATGCCAGCACCATCACCGGCCGCCTCATCGGCTCCGGTGGCACCGCGGTGGTCGAGATTGCGCAGGGCCTCCAAGCCCTGCTCCACGATCGCGTGGGTGGGCTGGCCGTCCATCCGGGCCACGAAGGCGACACCACAGGCGTCGTGCTCATGGGCTGGGTCGTAGAGACCCTGCTTGGGGTGGTGCATCAATCGCTGGGTGTGGGACACGTCAGCCTCCGTCCTCCGGGCAGGGCCCGGGGGTTCCGGACCCCATCATTGCGTCGCGTCAGTCAGAACACCCCATTGGCCAGCACGTGGCAAGTTTGTCCAGATTGCGGGCGCCAGCTTTCCGCGAGTGCACCGGCGGTCACGAGTGTGCTTCAGCGTCCTCGCCAGCGGCATCGCCCTGCCGTTCCCCACCGCCACCAGACTCTGGGTCAAGCACCTCGGCGGGTTCCAACGCGTCCGTGTCCCCCTCGGCCGCGTCGTCCACGGACTGCTCGGCATCCTGGTGAGCAGCGCTGGGGAACGGATCTGCGACCACGCCACGGCGCAGCAGCAGGAAGCCCGCCAGCCCGAGCAGGAAAATCGCGATGGAGACCCATTCGTTCACGCGCATGCCGGCGAGCTGGTTGGCCGGGTCCACGCGCAGGCCCTCGATCCAGAAGCGGCCGAAGGAATACCACATCATGTAGAGCATGAACAGGCGGCCGTGGCCGATGCGGAAGCGCTTCTCCAGTACCACCAGGACTCCGGCACCAGTGAAGTTCCACAGCATCTCGTAGAGGAAGGTGGGGTGGAAGGTGGTGAACTGCCCGTAGCCGTCGGGGCGATGGTCGGGGTCGATCTCCAGGCCCCAGGGCAGCGTGGTGGGACGTCCGAAAAGTTCCTGGTTGAACCAGTTCCCCACGCGTCCGATGCCCTGGGCGACCAACAGGGTGGGCGCGAGCACATCGGCCATGGAGGGGAAGGACCAGCCGCGTCGGCGGCACATCACCAGCATGGCGATGGCCCCGAACAGGACGCCGCCCACGATGCCGAGACCACCTTGCCAGATCCTGAAGGCATCCCAGATGTCGCGGCCGGGGCCGAAGAAGAGCTGGTGATCGGTGATCACGTGGTAGGCGCGCGCCCCAACGATTCCAGCGACCACGGCAACGGTGACCATGGTTTCCAGCTCGGCGGGGTCTCCCCCGCGCGCAGCCAGCCGGCGACGGCCCCAGCCCCAGGCGACGAAGATGCCGGTCAGGATGCACAGCGCATAGATGTGGACCGTCAACGGACCGACGCTGAACTGGGAGACCGATGGGCTGGGCAGGAACTGCGCGGTCAGCAGGTGCTGGCTCACGTGGGCTGCTTCCCGACGAGCGTGGTGAAGTCGGCCTTGTAGTCGGCCACGCTGGTCCCCTGGCTCCAGAGCACCTGAGCCTTGCGGTCCGCGCCGAAGCCGTAGACCTGGGTGCCGTGGGTGATTTCGTAGCCGCCGCTGGGCAGCTTGGTGGTCTGCTCCATGGTGATGCCGAGTTGGGCGCCGGCCTTCGTGATCGTCTCCAGATCGCCGGTGAGCCCGATGAAGGACTCATCAATGCGCTTGAGGTACTCCCTCATGACCTTGGGCGTGTCCCGGGGCGGATCGGTGGAGATCAGCACCACAGTCGTCTTGGCAGGCACTTCACCCCCTGCTCGGCTGCGGGCACTGGCCAGGTCGGCCAGGATGCCCGGGCAGATGTCCGGGCAGTGGGTGTAGCCGAAGAAGACCAGGGTGACCGGGGTCTTCACGTCATGGGCCAACCGGAATGGCTTGCCATCCTGGTCTGTGAGCGTGATGTCCGGAAGGGGCGGTCCATCGGTAAGGGCGGTCCCGGCCACGTAGCCGCCGGCTCGCGAGCCGAGCACGGCGGGCGGGTTGTCCTGGCCATCCGAGCAGGACGCGAGCAGCCCCAGACCGGCCAGGGCCCCTGCGCCGCTACAACGCAGCAGCCCACGACGGTTCAGTTCAGCCACGACGCCGGACACCTTCGGCCAGGTCATCTGCCACTCGCCGCAACTCGGTCAGGTCGCTGCCGCCGGTGCGCTCGTTGTCGATCAGGCGGTTCACCAGGGCGGACCCCACGATGACGCCATCGGCATAGCTGCACACCTGGGCAGCCTGGTCGCCATTGCTGACACCCAGACCCACGCCCATGGGCAGGTCGCTGACCTGCTTGGCGCGGCGTACCAATTCAGGTGCTTGCGAGGAGGCCTCGTCACGGGCACCGGTAACACCCATGATCGAGGTGGCGTAGACCCAGCCGCGGCAGGCGTCGGTGGTCATCGCCAGCCGCTCATCGGTGGACGAGGGGGCGATGAGAAAGATGCGGTCGAGGTCGTACTGGTCGCTGGCCGCCATCCATTCCTCGGCCTCGTCGGGGGTGAGGTCAGGCGTGATGAGGCCGGAGCCTCCCGCACTGGACAGGTCGCGGGCATAGCGCTCGACCCCGTAGGCCTCGACCAGGTTCCAGTAGGTCATCACCACAGCAGGGGTGCCATGGTTGGTGACCGCCTCGACCGCGCGCATGACGTCGCTGGTGCGCACCCGGCGTTCCAGGGCTCGGTTGGCAGCGTGCTGGATGGTGGGACCGTCCATCATCGGGTCACTGTAGGGAGCACCGATCTCGACCAGGTCAACGCCCTGTCCCCGGGTGCCCTCGGTGATCGCCTTCATGGCCTCGATGGACCCGTCGACGGTGGGGTAACCCACGGGCAGGTAGCCGACCAGACAGCCGCGTCCCTCCTCGCGGGCGAGCCGGAATGCCTCGCCGGAGCTCATTCCAGTCCTCCCTTGACCTCGTTGGGGGTGCCATCCAGCCCGGCCCACTTCAGGGCGGTGGGAACGTCCTTGTCACCGCGGCCCGACAGGCAGATCAGGATGGTCGGCTGCTTGCCCTCAGCGGCCAGCTGCAGGGCTCGACGACGGGCGCCCGCCACCGCGTGCGCGGACTCGATGGCGGGCATGATGCCCTCGGACCGGCTGAGGTCCTCCAGAGCCTTCATCGCCTCGGCGTCGCTCACCGGGCGGTAGATCGCACGCCCGGTATCTGCGAGCCAGGCGTGTTCGGGCCCGACGCCGGGGTAGTCCAGCCCGGCCGAGATCGAGTGCGATTCGATGGTCTGGCCGTCCTCGTCCTGCAGGACGTAGGTACGTGCTCCATGCAGGACACCGATGGTGCCTGCCGAGATCGTGGCCGCGTGGCGTCCACTCTCGACACCTTCCCCGCCGGCCTCGAAGCCCCACAGCTCCACCTCGGCATCCGGAATGAAGTCAGCGAACATGCCCATCGCATTGGAACCGCCACCAATGCAGGCCGCCACCGCATCGGGGAGCTGGCCGAAGCGCTCGATCATCTGCCCCCGGGCCTCGGTGGAGATGATGCGCTGGAACTCGCGCACGATCTTCGGGAAGGGGTGCGGTCCACCCACGGTCCCGATGAGGTAGTGGGTGTCCTCCAGGGTCGCCACCCACTCTCGCATGGCCTCGTTCATCGCGTCCTTGAGGGTGCGGCTGCCGGAGGCGACAGCCACGACATCAGCGCCCAGCAGCTGCATGCGAGCGACGTTGAGCGCTTGGCGCTCGGTGTCGACCTGGCCCATGTAGACCTTGCATTCCAGGCCCAGCAGGGCAGCTGCGGTGGCGCTCGCCACGCCGTGCTGGCCGGCGCCCGTCTCGGCGATGACCCGGGTCTTGCCCATGCGCTTGGCCAGCAGCGCCTGGCCGAGGACATTGTTGATCTTGTGGCTGCCGGTGTGGTTGAGGTCCTCACGCTTGAGCAGGATCCTCGCCCCGCCGCACTGCTGACTGAACCGCTTGGCCTCGGTGATCGGGGTGGGACGCCCGGAGTAGTTGCGGCGCAGGTCATCGAGCTCGGCAGCAAAGGACTCGTCACCGCGGGCCTGCTCGAAGGACTCCTCCAGCTCGGTCAGGGCAGCTTGGAGGGCTTCAGGGACATACTTGCCGCCAAACTTCTCGTAGTGCCCGCGGTTGTCGGGGAGCGAGGGGGTATTCGTGGTCACGAGGGAATGCTCCTCAGCAGGGCCTGGACGGCCCCGGTCGGATCGGAATGGCGGACGAGGGTCTCCCCCACCAGCAGCACCTGGGCGCCCTCGCGGTGGAAACGGGCGGCGTCCTCGGGCCCGCTGATGCCGGATTCGGCCACCTTGACGCAGCCTTCGGGCAGGTGTTCGGCGATGCGGGCGAACTGGTCCAGGTCGACCTCGAGGGTCTGCAGGTTGCGGTTGTTGACCCCGATCAGTTCAGCGCCGAGGTCCACGGCACGCCGGGCCTCCTCGACGGTGTGCACCTCGACCAGCGGGGTGAGCCCGAGGTCGATCGCCAGTCCGTGCAGGCGGGCCAGGTCGTCGTCGCCCAGGGCCGCAACGATCAGCAGGGCCAGGTCGGCACCATGGGCGCGGGCCTCGACCAGCTGGTACTCGGTGACGATGAAGTCCTTGCGCAGCACGGGAATCCGCACGCGGGCGCGCACGGCGTCCAGGTCGGTGAGCGAACCGCCAAAACGACGCTCCTCGGTGAGGACGCTGATGGCGGCTGCCCCGCCGGTCTCGTAACAGGCCGCGAGCTGGGCGGGGTCGGGGATGTCGGCGAGCGCCCCCTTGGAGGGGCTCCTGCGCTTCACCTCGGCGATGACGGCAAGCCCCGGCGCCCGGAACGCAGGCATGGGGTCCAGCGGGGACGACACCTGGTCCAGGCGTGCCTCCAGGTCCCCACGGGTCAGCAGGGCCTCACGCGCCTGGACGTCGAGGCGAACGCCGGCGACGATGTCGTCCAGCACTCCCATGCTCAGCCCTGGCCCAGGCCCATGGCCTTGAGGATGTTGCCGACGATCAGCGAGCCCACCACGAGGGCAGCACCGATGTAGATGAGGATCCACATCGGGCCCAGCATGGCTCCGACAGCAGCGAGGAGGAAGCCCAGACCTGCCATGATGACGCCCACCCACGCCGCAGGGCTCTGGGAGTGGTGGTAGTAGCGGATGACGCGACCATTGCGCTTCTCCACGGTCACGTGCGAGTCGAACGACTCCAGGTGAGGATCCTTCTCCTGCATGGGCTTTCCTTCCATCTGGGGCTGGGGTTCAGCCTAGCGCGACTCCCGGGGATGGTCGTCCACCTCGGTGGGGTCGAGACCCGCGTCCATCGCCTTCCACACGTCCAACGGCGCTGCTTCGGCGGGCACCGGCATTGAACCCGTCTCGAAGCGGGACCGGCGGGGCGTCCACCACGTGGCCGTGAGCAGCATCACGCTGGCGCCGACGAAGCCCATCACACTGCCGACCAGCACGGGCGCCTGGACTGGTCGCAGACCTCCGTTGGCGAGCACCGTGCAGGTCAGCATCAGCAGGATGCCCAGACAACGCCTGCCCATGGTGCCGAGCAGGGCGAACAGTCCGGTCCCGGCGACCAGGGCCCAGCCGGAGGGCTGGTCACCCCAGGCCAGCAGGACGACGCCGCCGACCAGGACCAGCACCGGCCCGAGCAGCTTGAGGATGCTGCGGGTCACAGCTGTCCCATTCCCTGGGCTCGAGCGACGGCCGTGAGCACCGCCATGGCCTTGTGCTGGGTCTCCAGGTCCTCGGCAACCGGGTCGGAGTCGGCCACCACCCCGGCACCGGCCTGGACGTGCGCGACGCCGTCCTTGATCAGTGCGGTGCGGATGGCGATGGCGTTCTCCGCGTTCCCGGCGAAGTCGAAGTAGCCGATCGCTCCCCCGTAGACACCCCGTCGGGTGGTCTCGAGACGGTCGATGATCTCCATGGCGCGAAGCTTCGGAGCCCCGGACAGTGTCCCGGCCGGGAAGCAGGCCAGGGTGACGTCCAGCGCCGAGCGCCCGGGTTCGACCTGCCCGGTCACCGCGGCCTCCAGGTGCATGACGTGGGAATAGCGACGCACGTGCATGAACTCGGTCACCTCGACGGTGCCGGGGCTGCACACCCTGCCCAGGTCATTGCGTCCGAGGTCGACGAGCATGACGTGCTCGGCGCGTTCCTTCTCGTCAGCCAGCAACTCCTGCTCCAGGTGCAGGTCCTCGGAAGGGGTGGCGCCACGCGGTCGGGTTCCAGCGATGGGTCGAGTGGTGGCCGCCCCCTCACGTACCGTCACCAGCGCCTCCGGGCTGGCCGAGACCAGCGCGAAACCCGGCAGCCGCATCAGGATGAGGTACTGGCTGGGGTTGGTGACCCGGAGCTCGCGATAGACCTGGAGCGCATCCACCTGACAGGGCAGGTCGAAGCGCTGGCTGGGGACCACCTGGAAGATCTCCCCGGCGCGGATCTCCTCCTTGGCCTCCTCGACGATGGCCTGGAAGTCCTGGCTGCTTCGTTGGCGCTCGACCTGCGCGAGGACGTCCTCGCGCTCCACGGCCGGTCCGCGACGGGCGAGCAGGGGACGCCGCTCAGACAGGACCTGCTCGGCCATCGCACGCACCCGGCGGCAGGCTGCGTCATAGGCCCTCTCGGCACCTTCTGGGCTGGCGTCCAGGTTCAGCGCATTGGCGATCAACCAGAGCTCGCCCTGGTGGTGGTCCAGGACCGCCAGGTCGCTGGCCAGCATCTGCATCATCTCGGGGACCCCGAGATCATCCGTGCAGCTGTCCGGCAGCTTCTCGACGCGGCGGACCACGTCGTAGCCGAGGTAGCCAACCAGGCCAGAGGTGAAGGGCGGCAGGTCCGGATGCGCGGGGGTGGCGAACACGTCCAACATCTGGGCCAGGACGGCCAAGGGCTCGGCGTCGGCGTCGATGCCGTGAGGCACCGGGCCATGCCACCGGGTGCGTCCCTCGTGCTCGTAGAAGGTGGACAGCGAGTTCACCCCGATGAAGGACCACCGTGACCAGACCCCGGCTTGTGCGGACTCGAGGAGCCAGGTCAGCTCACGGTCACCGCACAGCTGGTGGTACAGACCGACCGGAGTCTGGTCGTCGGCCACCAGGCGCGCGTGGACCGGAATGACGCGGCAGGTCGGATCGCCGGCGCGGGCGAGGAACTCCTCCCGCGTGGGAGAGATCGCGAGGTCCAGGTCGTGGCTCATGCGTCCTCCCTCTCGGTCTGCTGCCGCAGCGGCAGCACATCGCGAGTGAAGCAGGTGGCCGCGCCGGTGTGGCATGCCGGGCCCGTCTGATCGACGGCGAGCAGGATGCTGTCGCCGTCGCAGTCCAGACGCACCTCGCGCACCTGCTGGACGTGGCCAGAGGTTTCGCCCTTGACCCACAGCTCGTTGCGGCTGCGGCTCCAATAGGTGGCCCGGCCGGTGGTGAGGGTGAGGTGCAGCGCCTCGTCGTTCATCCAGGCCTGCATGAGGACTGCGCCGGTGGTGGCGTCCTGGGCGATGGCGGCGACCAGCCCGGCGTCATTGCGCTTCAGTCGGGCGGCGATGGAGGGGTCCAGGGGCATGCTGGCGATTGTAGGGGGCGTCGAGCACACCGGGTGACTGAGGTAGCCGGGTGTATCAAGCGGGGACCTTCTCGGTATCAAGGGTTCAGGATGTGATCGCCACTCTTCAGGTCCGTAGCGTTGTCCTCTGCTCTAGTCTTCGATCATGAGCGCCCCAACCCTGGCCCAGAACGAGCGCGCCGCGCTGGCGGACCTGTTTGACACCGTGGGCCCCACTGCCCCGACCCTCTGCGAGGGCTGGCTCACCCAGGACCTCTGCGAGCACCTGGTCGTGCGAGAATCCGATCCGCTCGCGCTGCCCGGGATCTTCGTGCCGGCCCTGTCCGGGATCACTCGTCGGCGCATGGCCCGCGCCGCCCACCGGGGCAGCTGGACCGACCTCGTGGATCGCTTTCGGCGCGGACCGGGGCGGCTCTCACCCCTCGCACTGTCGCCCGTGGACGCCGCAGTCAACGGCATGGAGTTCTTCGTCCACCATGAGGACGTGCGACGCGCCGGCAACGACCCGCTGCCGCCCCGACTCCTGCGCGTGGCCGACGAGCAGACCCTGTGGACGCGGGTCAGCCTGCTCTCCCGGATCGCCTTCTCCCGGGCTCCGGTGGGCGTCGTGGTCGAGAATGCGCTTGACCCGGAGGCCTCCGTGCGTGTCCGCACAGGAGACAGCATCGTGACGATCGCAGGCAAGCCCTCCGAGATCGTGCTGTGGCTGAGCGGGCGCCGCTCGGTCACCGAGGTGGAGTTCATCGGCGAGGACGACGCCATCGCCCAGCTGCAGGACCACCTCAGCTGAGCTTCTCCAGCACCAACTCCCGGACGCGGGCGGCATCTGCCTGGCCCTTCATCTCCTTCATCACAGCACCGATGAGCGCACCAGCAGCCTGCACCTTGCCCGCCCGGACCTTGTCCGCCACACCTGGATTCGCGGCGATGGCGGCCTCGACGGCCGCCGAGAGCGCACCCTCATCCGACACCACGGACAGTCCGCGAGTGGCGACGACCTGCTCCGGGTCCCCCTCCCCTGCCAGCACGCCATCGATGACCTGACGGGCGAGCTTGTCGTTGATGGTCCCACCCTCGACGAGTCGCTGCAGCTCGGCGACCTGGGCAGGGGTCATCCCGACCTCGGCCAATTCCACGCCCGCCTCATTGGCGCGCCGCACGAGCTCGCCCAACCACCACTTGCGTGCGGCCTGGGGCGTGGCCCCGGCGGCCACGGTCTGGTCGATGACCCCGATGGCGCCTGCACCGAGCACGTCGCGCATCTCCAGGTCGGTGAAACCCCACTCCTTCGTCACACGGGCCAGTCGTTCGGCGGGGGGTTCGGGAAGCGTGGCGCGCAGTTCCTCCACCCAGGCGGCGTCCGGGGCGATGGGCACGAGGTCTGGCTCGGGGAAGTAGCGGTAGTCCTCCGCGGTTTCCTTGGACCGCCCGGGGGTGGTGAAACCCTCGGCCTCGTTCCAGTGGCGGGTCTCCTGGCGGACTGTGCCGCCCTCGGACAGTACTGCCCCCTGACGGCACATCTCGTAGCGAACCGCTCCCTCGACCGAGCGCAGAGAATTGACGTTCTTGGTCTCGGTGCGCGTCCCGAAGACGGCGGCACCCCTGGGCATCAGCGAAACATTGGCGTCACA
Organism: Aestuariimicrobium sp. p3-SID1156; assembly: GCF_025144225.1. GTDB lineage: Bacteria > Actinomycetota > Actinomycetes > Propionibacteriales > Propionibacteriaceae > Aestuariimicrobium. Next base: position 122,678 of record NZ_JALXXB010000005.1, on the reverse strand, counting down.
ACGCAGGGAGCCCTGCTCCATGCGGACATCGGAGACATCGAGCCCACGCAGGATCTCGCGCAGGGCCGCAACATAGGCGCGGGCCACCTGCGGCGCCTTCTCCCCGGCTCCGGTGATTGGTCGGGTGACGATCTCGATCAGGGGGACGCCGGCGCGGTTGTAGTCGAGCAGGGAGTAGTCGGCGCCCTGGATGCGGCCCGTGGCGCCACCGACGTGCAGGGACTTGCCGGTGTCCTCCTCCATGTGGGCGCGCTCCACGTCGACACGGAAGGTCTCCCCATCCACCTCGACGTCAAGGTACCCATCGAAGGCGATCGGCTCGTCGTACTGGCTGATCTGGTAGTCCTTGGGCATGTCCGGGTAGAAGTAGTTCTTCCGAGCCATTCGACACCAGGACGCGATCTGGCAGTTCAGGGCCAGTCCGATGCGGATCGCCGACTCCACCGCCTTGCCGTTGATCACCGGCAGCGACCCGGGCAGGCCGAGGCAGATCGGGCAGACCTGCGTGTTGGGCTCGGCGCCAAAGGCGGTCGAGCAGCCGCAGAACATCTTGGACACGGTGTTCAGCTCGACGTGCACCTCCAGGCCCATGACGGGCTCATAGGCGGCGAGAACGTCCTCAAAGTCCATGACATCCATGGTTCAGGCCTCCAGGAAGGGGATCTGGCTGGTGAAGGGTGCGCCCCAGGCAGAGGCCTGGGCGCGTTCCAGTGCGGCACCGACGCGGTAGATGCGGTCATCGGCCATCGGCGGGGCCATCACCTGCAGGCCCACCGGCAGCCCGTCCTCGGGCGCGAGGCCGGCGGGGAAGCTGCCCGCCGCGTTCCCGGCGAGGTTGGCGGGGATGGTGCACAGGTCGGCGCGGTACATCGACATGGGGTCGTCGATGCGCTCCCCGATCCTGAACGCGGTGGTGGGCGTCGAGGGCGAGACCAGGACATCCACCGAGGTGAAGGCCTGGTCGAAGTCCTGTCGGATCAGCGTCCTGACCTTCTGCGCCGAGCCGTAGTAGGCGTCGTAGTAGCCACTGGACAGGGCATGGGTGCCGATGATGATGCGGCGCTTGACCTCCGAACCGAAGCCCCGGCCACGGGTCAGGCGCATGACCTCCTCGGTGGAACGCTCCCCATCGTCACCGACGCGCAGGCCGTAGCGCATCGCGTCGTAGCGCGCCAGGTTGGAACTGACCTCGGCGGGCATGATCAGGTAGTAGGTGGCCAGGGCGTGCACGAAGTGGGGGCAGGAGACCTCGACGAGCTCAGCACCGGCGTTCTCGAGGAGCGTGAGGGACTCCTGGAAGCGCTGCTCGACGCCGGGGGCATAGCCGTCACCGGCGAATTCGCGCACGATGCCGATCTTCATCCCGGCGACATCACCGCTGCGGGCGGCCTCGACCACCGGCGGGACCGGCGCCTGGATCGAGGTCGCATCCATGGGGTCATGACCGGCGATCACCGCGTGCAGCAGGGCGGCGTCCTCGGTCGTGCGAGCGCAGGGCCCGGGCTGGTCCAGGGAGCTCGCCATCGCAATGATGCCGTAGCGCGAGGAGCCGCCATAGGTGGGCTTGACACCCACGGTCCCGGTGACGGACGCGGGCTGGCGGATGGAACCGCCGGTGTCGGTGCCGATCGCCAGGGGTGCCTCGAAGGAGGCCACAGCTGCCGACGAGCCGCCGCCGGAGCCGCCGGGGATGCGGTCCAGGTCCCAGGGGTTCCGGGAGGGACCGTAGGCGGAGGTCTCGGTGGAGGATCCCATCGCGAACTCGTCGAGGTTTGTCTTGCCCAGGATCACCATGTCAGCGGCGATGAGGCGGTCGACGACGGTGGCGTTGTAGGGCGGAACCCAGCCTTCGAGCATCCGCGAGCCGGCGGTGGTGGGCAGGCCCTGGTAGCAGAGCAGGTCCTTGACCGCGATCGGGACGCCGGCCAGCGGGCCGAGCTCCTCACCCGCCGAGCGCTTGGCGTCCACCTGTCGTGCGGTGGCAAGCGCTCGCTCGGAGTCGACGGCAAGGAAGGCGTTGACCTTGGGGTCGACCGCCTCGATGCGATCGAGGTGGGCACGGGTGACCTCTTCGGCGCTCTGCTCGCCGGTGGCGATGCGGCGAGCCAGTTCAGCGGCGGTGGCGGTGAGGATCTCGCTCATCAGGCCTCCTCGTCCAGGATGCGGGGGACACTGAAACGGTTGTCCTCGGCGGCGGGGGCACCCGCGAGCGCCTGGGCTGCGGTGAACGAGGGACGCACCTCGTCGGCGCGGAAGACGTTCGTCAGCGGCAGCGCATGGGAGGTGGGTTCGACATCTGCGCCCGCCAGTTCGGCCACGCTGGTCACCGACTCGAGGATGACGTCGAGCTGGGGGGCGAACTGCTCCAGCTCCTGGGGGGTAAGTTCGATCCGCGCGAGGCTCGCCAGTCGGGCTACGTCCGCGCTCGTCAAGGGTGCGCTGCTCACGGCACTCTCCTGTCCGGGTGAATGTTCCCCGCCATCCTAGGGGGTCATCACGGGGGTCGGTTTCGGGCGCCGTGGCACACTTGTGGCGTGTTCCATGTGCGCGTGAGCCTTCCCGACCGACCCGGTTCCCTGGGCGCCGTCGCGACTGCGCTGGGTCGTGTCGGCGCCGACATCGCTGCGGTGGAGATCATCGAGAAGGTCGAGGGCGGATCGGTCATCAACGACTTCGTCCTGGAGCTCCCCGCCGATGTCATGCCGGACAGCGTCATCACCGAGTGTGCCGAACTGGAGGGCGTGCGGGTGATGTGGATGTCACGCGTGCCGGCGAACTGGGGGCTGGAATCCGACCTGATGGCTCTGGAGCGCATGCTCGCCGAACCGTCGGTGGCCCTGCAGCGCCTCACCGAGGACGCGCCGCGGGTCTTCAATGCGCAGTGGGCCCTGGCCCTCGGCGAACAGGGCACCCCGTTGGCGGCCACTGCTCTGGCCCCCGAGTTGGGCCCCGAACAACTCTCCCTCCTGGGCCCCTTCGACCAACCGCATGCCTCGGAACTTGCTTCCGGTTGGATGCCGAGTTGGGCTGACACGGCCGTCGCGGTGGCGCCTGCCTCCCAGCAGCGTGTGATCATCCTGGGGCGTCCGGGCGGTCCGGTGTTCCTGGAATCCGAGGTGCGTCGCCTCCACCATCTGGCCTCTATGGCGTGAGCGGGGACCACATGCTGAGTTGTCGATGCTGACCCTTCGCTTCTGGGCCGAGATGGTGACCTCGGTGGGCTATGGCGTGCTGAGTTCGGTCGTTCCGATCTTCCACACCGAGGCCTTCATCATCGCCGCCCTGGGCGCCGGAGTGCTGGGGGTTCTCCCCCTGACCATCGGTCTCACCATCGGGCAGACGATCGGGAAGCAGCTGATGTTCCTGGCGGTTCGCCGCGGCAAGCAGCTGCCGGTGGTCCAGCAGCGGAAGAGCAAGCCGTTGGATCCCAACTCCTGGCGAGCGAGGTGGAAGTCCTGGTCGGAGCGGACGGCGCACCTGGTGGAGTCGCCCCGGTGGGGCTACCCGCTGCTGTTCATCAGCGGCGCTGTCGGTGTTCCGCCCATCTACCTGGTCACCCTGTTTGCCGGCGCCACCCGAATGAGCTTCGTCGGGTTCAGCGTGGTTGCCTTCCTCGGCTTCTTCGTGCGCACGCTGGGGCTCGCACTGATCACCCTCGGAGCAGTCCAGCTCTGGTGACCCTTCCGCCGGTGCCCCACTCAGCCGCCGCTGAGCGCCTTGTAGAAGTAGTAACCAACTCCGAAAAGCGCCGCGATGCCCGCGAGCAGCACCAGGGACGCCCAGAGCCGCATCCTCTTCTTGGCCGCTGTGCTGGGCACCATCTGGGGCCCCCACTCCCCGACCTTGGGCTGGACGCGGGTGGTCGAGCGCCCATTCAGGTTCAGGTCGGTGAAGATTCGCATGGCGTCCACTGTAGTGGTGGGGCTGATCAGCCACCCTTGGACGGACACGGCTTCCATGTCTTTCCGCCTGGCGCATAGCAACGAGGGCCGGTGTACTTGGTCTTCGGGGCCTGCTCGCTCGTGCGCTTGGGTGTGACCTTGCGCTGAGAGGATTTCGTGTGCGTGGTCCTCGGGGGCGCCGGCGCTGGTCGAGTCGTTGGGGTGGGACGTCGCTGCTGCGTGGTCGGCGGTGTGTTCTTCCATGTGGTCGTCCGCGGGGCCATTTCACGCTGCCGAGCTTCGCGTCGGCGGCTCTCTGATTCACGGGATGCCTTCTCGGCCGCTTCCCGCTCGGCGCGCTTCTTTGTGGCGGCCTCCTCCGCTGCCCTCTTCTTCCGGGCTGCCTCCTCAACCTCCGTCTTCTTCCGTGCCGCGGCTGCAGCCTTTGCACGCTTCGTGCTCTCCTGGCTCAGCTTCTGGTGGCTGCGCTCGGCGCTACGGGACACGGCCGCAACTCGCTTCTCCAGATCCGGAAGCCGGTAAGCCAGGCGCCAGACGCGAGTGGCCTCGCCACCGTCCTTGATGGCGGCGAGCGTTGCGGACAGGGCGTCGGCATCAGCAGCGACGGCGGCCGCCACTCCCAAAGGGATGTCGAGGTCTGCTTCGGCAGCCGGGGTCGTCGGAAGAGTTCCCAGCTGCGCCTCCAGTGCATCGAGCTTCACCGGCAGTGTGCATTCCACGTCATCGGCGAAGAGTCCACGCGCAGCCTTGCGAGCACGGTCCTCACCCTCCTTGACCTGCTGATAGAACCGAGCGTTTGCGCCGACCTTGATCGCGACCCCGTACCCTGCGTCGGCGATGGCGGTCGAGACATCGGACCCGTTCTTGCTCACCGCGGCCAGTGTCCGTCCGTATCCATCGACCCGGTCCACGTCATACGTGAGGCGGACGGTGTCGCCCGGGGATAGCACCCGCCTGAGGAACTCTGGGCCTCAGGACCGAGGCACTGCACAGCCTTGTCCGGGTGCTTGGTTTCGGGAGTGTCAATGTTGAGCAACCGCACGCGTTGGGATTTGCCGTTCGACTCCACGTCAACCGTGTCTCCGTCGATGACGCGTACTACGCGAGCCGTGTCCGACCCGTTCACGCCATGGACGGCCCTGCTGACGGCGTAGCCGCCCCCAACCACCACACCAAACGTCAGCACGCCTACAGCCAGCGCCTTCATCGCCTCTCCTTCGAGCCCCGGTACGCACAGTATGTCGGATGGCTCTGACACGAACGAAAGGACCCCGTCTGTCGGTCCGGCGTCATCACCGATCAGGCCAACAGCTGCTCCGTGGCGAGCTCCGCGATCCGGCGCGCCCGGATGATCGCCCGGCGCGCCGGTGAGGGCGCCCAGCCGGCCAGGCCGCAGGCTGGCGTGATCGCAGACTGGTCCACGACGGTGGCCGGTGCGAGCCCCATGCGGCGGAGGAAGGCCATCAGGCGGTCGAGGTCGGCGTCCACCGTGCCCACCTGGTCAACCGGCCAGGTCGGGACCGCGCCCCACCACACCCCACGCCCGGACTCCAGCCAGGGGGCAAGCAGGTCAACATGTCGGCCGTTCAGCCGGGTCACGTCGACGCTGACCTGCGGGATCGAGGTGCGCTCCAGCACAGCGGTGAGCGGAGCGCCGCAGAAGTGGAGGACGGTCTGGTCGGCAAGTCCTGCGAAGGCATCGAGGGATTCGACGGCTTCTGAAGCGCCCACGGCTCGGTGTCGCTGGTACCCGGAGGCGGTCGCGATCGCGCCCTCCAGCACCGGGCCCAGCATCGGTTCGTCCAGCTGGAGGCACCAGCTCGCGACCGGAAGTCGTCGGCGTAGCTCGCCCAGCAACTCACCCACTCCCTCGACCAGTGAAGCGGTGAGCTCACGTGCCAGCCCGAGGCCAGCCAGCACCTTGTCCCCGCGAGGGCGCTCGACCGTCGCCGCGAGTGTCCAGGGTCCGGCGATCGACAGCTTCACGACGCCGGTGAACTCCTGGGCCTGCTCCTCCATGACGTCCAGGTCCTGCCTGAGCAGGCGGGTCGCCCGACGTTGGTCGGCGCCGTGGTGGTCAGTGATCCGCCAGCCCGCGGGCTGCAGGTCGGCGCCGAGCATCGAGAGGCCGAGGGTGCGGCCAACCATGTCGGCACCGACCCCTCGGGCCGGTAGTTCGGGGATCGCCACCAGGTCTGGCGTCTCCTCAAAGAGGAGCCGCGCGGCGGCAGGCATGTCGGTTCCGGGTAGGGAACCGAGGGTCGTCCACTTCATGGTCACTGCCCCCTCACCGCGATGCCCTGGCGATGGTGGCCGACCCGACGACCCTGTCGCCGTCGTAGGTGACGATGGCCTGACCGGGAGCGATACCGGTGCAGGGCTCGTCCAGCTGGGCGACTAGGTGGTCACCGTTGGTCTCGACCAGGGCGGGCATCGCCTCACCGTGGGCGCGGACCTGGACATGGCCACGCCACTGCCCCTCGCGCTCGGGACCGGCCCAGGTCGGGCGGATGCCCTCGATGCGGGTCACCGACAACCTCTCCTTGGGCCCCACCACCACGGTGTTGGCCACGGGCTCGATCGACAGCACGTAGCGGGGGCGTCCATCGGCGGCGGGACGCCCCAGGTGCAGCCCCTTGCGCTGCCCCACGGTGTAGCGGTGGGTGCCGCCGTGCTCCCCCAGCGGGGTGCCGTCGGCGTCCACGATCTCACCGGGCCGGGCACCGAGGTGGCGGTCGAGGAAGCCGGCGGTGTCGCCGTCGGGGATGAAGCAGATGTCGTGGGAGTCGGGCTTCTTGGCCACCCCGAAGCCGAGCGCAGCAGCCTCCGCGCGGACATCGGTCTTCACCGAATCCCCCAGGGGGAACAGGCAGCGCTGCAGCTGATCGGCATGCAGCGTCCCCAGGACATAGGACTGATCCTTGGCGGGGTCGACGGCACGGTGCAGGCCCTCAGCGTCCAGCTGGGCGTAGTGGCCGGTGGCGACGGCGTCGAAGCCGAGTGCCAGCCCGCGTTCGAGGACTGCGGCGAACTTGATTTTCTCGTTGCAGCGCAGGCACGGGTTCGGAGTGCGCCCGGCCTGGTACTCGGCCAGGAAGTCGTCGACCACGTCGGCACGGAAGCGATCGGAGAAGTCCCAGACGTAGAACGGGATGCCGAGCTTGTCGGCCACCCGGCGGGCGTCGTGGGAGTCCTCCAGCGAGCAGCAGCCGCGCGCACCGGAGCGGAAGCTCTCGGGGTTCTTCGACAGGGCAAGGTGGACGCCCACGACCTGGTGACCGGCGGCCACCATGCGGGCAGCGGCGACGGCGGAATCGACGCCTCCGGACATCGCTGCGAGAACCTTCACCCGGGCATTCTACTGAGCGGTTCTCATGGCCAGCGCATCTACCGAGCAGGATCGTGGGCCCGCCGAGCCTGCTCCACGGCCCCCGGAAGCGTGGCGACAAGGAGGTCCACCTCGGCATCGGTGACCTCGGCCCCGAAGGAGAGCCGCACCGAGCTGGAGGCGTCCTCCACGCTTCGTCCCATCGCGAGTAGGACGTCGCTGGGCTGGTGCAGACCGGCGCGGCAGGCCGACCCTGCCGAGGCGTCGATGCCGGCCTGGTCGAGCAGGAACAGCACGTCGTCGGCCCGCGCACCCGAGAAGGTCAGGTTGAGGATGCCCGGCATCTGGAGTCCGTCCTCTTGAGGACCGTTCACCCGCACGTCCGCCAGCTGGGCCACGGAGCCGAGGATCCGACCGCGCACCTCGCGCAAGCGTCCCAGTTGCTGCTCGCGGGTGGAGGACAGGTGTGCCAGGGCAGCGGCGAAGGCACTGGCCAGGGCTGCTGAGGGGGTGCCCGAGGCCATGCCGCGTTCCTGGCCGGCCCCGGTGCCCAGCGGCTTCAGGGTCAGCTCGCGGCGCACGAGGAGGGCACCGATGCCGATGGGGGCCCCGATCTTGTGGCCGGCGACGGTGGCCATGTCGACCCCGAGCCCGGCGAAGTCCAGACCGGGAGCGACCAGGGCCTGCACCGCATCGGTGTGGGCCAGCGCCCCGCGGGCATGCGCCAGTTCGGCGACCCCCGCCACGGGCTGGATGGTGCCCACCTCGCCGTTCACCAGCTGCACACTGACCAGGCCGACGGTGTCATCGACCAGGTCGGCCAGGGCCGCACGGTCCATCAGCCCCTCGGCGTCCACCGGCGCGATGCGTACGTCGTCGAGGTGGTCAACAGCCTTGGCCACACCCGGGTGCTCGATGGCGCTGATCACCACCCCGGGACGAGCCGGGTCCAGGCGCGAGCCACCCAGCACGGCCAGCGAGTCGGCCTCGGTGGCGGTGAAGGTGAAGACCACCTCGGTGGGGTGGGCGCCGAGGTCAGCTGCCACCGACTCGCGGGCGTCCTCGAGCAAGGACTTCACCCGGCGTGAGGAGGTGTGCAGGCCGCCGGGGTTCCCGGCCCGCTCGGTGGCAGCCAACCAGGCGTCCCGTGCGGCAGGCAGCAGTGGCGCGGTGGCCGCGTGGTCGAAATAGGCCCGCTGGGTGGTCATCGGCCGCGGAAGACGGCCTTGCCCGGTCCCTCTTCCAGGAAGCTCTTCATGCCGGTGCGGCGGTCCTCGGTGCTGAACAGGGCGGCGAAACCGGTGGCCTCGATCATCAAGCCGGTGTCCAGGTCGGTCTCCAGGCCGGTGTCGATGGCCTCCTTGGCCCAGCGGAGGGCCCAGCTGGCGGCGTCCTTGAACTGCAGGGCCCAGGCCATGGCCTGGTCCATCAGCAGCTCCGGCTCGACGACCTCGTCCACCAGCCCGATGGCCAGCGCCTCGTCGGCGTCCACGTGGCGGCCGGTGAAGATCAGGTCCTTGGCGCGGGAGGGGCCGATCAGGCGCGGAAGGCGCTGCGTCCCGCCGATACCGGGCATGATGCCAAGGGTCACCTCGGGAAGACCAAGACGAGCCTTCTGGGAGGCAATGCGGTAGTCGGCGCAGAGCGCCAGCTCAAGTCCGCCTCCCAGGGCATACCCATTGATGGCGGCAACCACGGGCTTGGGCAGCTTGGCGATGGCGGTGAAACACGCCTGCATGGGGTGGACGCGGGCGTGCATGTCGGCCAGCGACATCCCGGCCATTTCGGTGATGTCATTGCCAGCCACGAAGGCGCGGCCCTCACCCGTCACCACGACCGACTTGATGGACTCGGTCCGTGCAATCTCCTTGGCCAGGTCACCGATCCGATCCTGCATGTCCATGGTCAAGGCGTTCACGGGCGGGCGGTTCACCGTCACGACGGCGACGCTCTCGGTGACCTCCATGGTCACCAGATCAGATGCAGGCTGGCTCATGGGGCAAAACTACCCCACTGGCGTGGTGCTCTTGGTCAGTCGGCCTATCCTATGAACGCCCTGCCCATGGGCCCGGACCCGAAGGATGAGATGACCACTCCACTCGTCGACGCCCCGACCGTCGCCGCAGAAGCTGCTGTACCCCCCATCGACGCACCCGAGGACACGATCGAGGGCCCCAGCGCTCCGATGGACTCCAGTATCCTGGGCGCCACCCTGATGGACGGTGGGTGCCGCTTCGCACTGTGGGCTCCCCGAGCCACTCGCGTCGAGCTCGCCCTGGTCAACCCCGACCGCACGCAGCGCAATCACGACATGGTTCGCAACCCCGATGGGGTCTGGGTCGTGCACGTGCCCGGTGTCGAGCCCGAGCAGCTCTACGGATACCGGGTCGAGGGCCCCTGGGACCCGGACCGGGGCATGCGCTTCAACCCGGCCAAGCTCCTGCTCGACCCCTACGCGCGGGCCATCACTGCGGGCGTCGACTACTCCGGCCCGATCCTGGACCACACGGCCGAGTCCAACTACATCCCCGACCCCACTGACTCCTCCGACTCGGTGCCGCTGAGCGTGGTCGTCCGTGACACCCCCGCTCCCACGCCCCTCCTGCGACGTCGTCCGCTGGCGGAGTCGGTGGTCTACGAGATGCACGTGGCCGGCTACACCCGCCTGCATCCCGAGGTCCCCGAGCACCTGCGGGGCACCTATGCCGGGCTGGCCTACCCTGCGGTCATCGACCACCTCGTCAGCCTGGGCGTGACCGCCGTCGAGTTGCTGCCGGTGCACCACTTTGTCTCCGAGCCGTTCATCATCCGCAAGGGCCTGAGCAACTACTGGGGTTACAACACCCTGGGCTTCTTCGCCCCGCATGCTGCCTACTGTTCGGTGGGAACGATGGGCGAGCAGGTGGAAGAGTTCAAGCACATGGTCAGCGCCCTGCACGAGGCGGGCATCGAGGTCATCCTGGACGTGGTCTACAACCACACCGGAGAGGGTGGCCATGAGGGGCCGACCCTGTCCTTCCGGGGCATCGACCACGAGGGCTACTACCGCCTGACCCAGGACCTGCGCAATGACTACGACGTGACCGGCTGCGGGAACTCGGTCGACACCTCACACCCCGGCGTCCTCAACATGGTCATCGACTCGCTGCGGTACTGGGTCACCGAGATGGGCGTCGACGGATTCCGCTTCGACCTGGCCACCACCCTGATCCGCGATGAGAACCACCACGTCGACCAGGAGCACGAGTTCAAGCGGAGGGTGGCCAATGACCCGGTCTTCGACGACATCAAGATGATCGCCGAGCCCTGGGACATGGGTCCCTATGGCTACCAGGTCGGCGCCTGGGGTCGGGGCTGGAGCGAGTGGAACGACCGCTACCGCGGTTTCATGCGCGACTACTGGCGCGGCGCCACCCAGGGCGTGCGTGAGCTGGCCGCCCGTCTGTCCGGCTCTCCAGACATCTTCGACAACGATGGACGCCCCACCTCGGCGTCGATCAACTTCATCACCGCCCACGACGGCTTCACCATGCGTGACCTGGTCACCTATGACATGAAGCACAACGAGGACAACGGCGAGCAGAACCACGACGGGTCCGACGACAATCGCTCCTGGAACCACGGCTGGGAAGGGGAGACCACCGACCCCACCATCAACGCGTTGCGTCGCCGCCAGGTCAGGAACATGATGGCGACCCTGCTGCTCAGCTATGGCGTCCCCATGATCACCGCTGGTGATGAGATGGGACGCACCCAGCGCGGCAACAACAACGCCTACTGTCAGGACTCGCCACTGTCGTGGGTGCACTGGGACACTCGCGAGGAGTGGGCCGACGTTCTGGAGACCACCAAGGACATCCTGGCGCTACGCGCCGAGCACCCGGTCCTGCGACGGACCCACTACCGCTACCACCGCGAGGTGCTGAGCGCGGCTGGCCTGCCCACCGGGCGCATCGACCTGACCTGGATGAGCGGCAATGGCGGCCAGATGGGCGCCGATGACTGGAACGACCCGACACGCCACCACCTGGGCATGTACATGTCCGGGCGCGAACACGCCTTCCTGGTCTGGTTCCACAACGGGCCTGACCCGGTGCGTGTCCAATTGCCCCAGGCCGAGCAGTGGGGACTGGGCTACGAACTCGTGCTTGACACGGCCAGTGGCAGGCCCGAGGAGTCCCTGCGCTACTCACCAGGCGCCTTCGTGGAACTCCCGGAGCGCTCGGTGAGCATCATGCGCGTCCTGCTCAGCGGTACCGACGGGGCCGACGAGCAGACCGGTGAGATTCCCCTCTCGCGTTTGAAGCAGGTGATCGGTCAGCAGCGCTGACAGGCCGGGGCCCAGCTTGTAGGTTGGGAGCGTGACCGAAGGCATCAGCACCCCCTCCAGCGCTGCGAGCGCCTCCGTGGGAGGCTCTCCCTCCCGGAGTCTGCAGCGCAATCCCAGCAAGCACCGACTCGGCCGCATTCCGGTCGCCAACGTGCAACCGATCGTCGAGCACGGCGCCTACCCGGTGAAAGCGGTCGAGGACGAGGAGTTCAAGGTCACCGCGAATGTCTTCCGCGAGGGACACGACTCGGTCAACGCCTCCATCGTGCTGACCGATCCCCAGGGTGTGGAGACCCGTTTCCCGATGCGCCAGATCGAACCCATGGGCCTGGACATCTGGGAGGGCTGGGCTCGGGTCGGCGGGCAGGGTGACTGGACCTACCGCGTCGAGGGCTGGAGTGACCCCTGGCACACGTGGCTGCACCATGCCGAGGCCAAGCTGCCGGTGGGCATGGATGTTCCGCTGCTCTGTCTGGAGGGTGCGGCCCTGTTCCGCCGCTCCGCCGACTGCGCCCGCGAGGAGGGTGACCAGACCACGGCCACCGTGCTGGAGAACTTCGCCAATGTCCTGCTCCCGGATCGTCCGGTCGAGGAGCTGCTGGAGCTGATCCACGCCCGCAGCCTGCGCCGGTCCATGGACGCGTATTCCCCGCGCGACCTGGTCTCCCCCACCGCTGAGGTGCCCGTCCGCGTCGAGCGCCGCCGAGCCGAGTTCAGCAGTTGGTACGAGTTCTTTCCTCGCTCCCAGGGCGCCCACCAGGACGAGAACGGCCACTGGGTCTCGGGCACCCTGGCGCAGAGTCACGAGCGTCTCGAGGCCGCCGCAGCGATGGGCTTCGACATCGTCTACCTGCCACCGATCCATCCCATCGGCAGGGCCTTCCGCAAGGGCAAGAACAATTCCCTGACCCCCTCGGAGGCAGACCCCGGATCACCGTGGGCGATCGGGAGCGAGGCCGGAGGACACGACGCCATCCATCCCGATCTCGGCACCATTGAGGACTTCGACGCCTTCGTCGCCAAGGCGAAGTCGCTGGGGTTGGAGGTCGCCCTGGACTTCGCCCTGCAGGCGTCCCCGGACCACCCGTGGGTGAAGGAGCACCCCGAGTGGTTCACCACCCGCCTCGACGGCACCATCGCGTACGCGGAGAACCCCCCCAAGAAGTACCAGGACATCTACCCGATCAATTTCGACAACGACCCGGAGGGCATCTACCGGGAGTGCGAGCAGATTCTGGACTACTGGATCAGCCACGGAGTGACCGTCTTCCGCGTCGACAACCCGCACACCAAGCCGCTGGACTTCTGGGACTGGCTGCTGGACCGCATGCATGAGAAGCATCCCGAGGTCATCTTCCTGGCCGAGGCCTTCACCCGTCCGGAGATGATGAAGGGCCTGGGCAAGGTCGGCTTCCAGCTGTCCTACTGCTACTTCACCTGGCGCACCACCAAGGAGGAGTTGGAGTCCTATGTGACTGAACTCGCGCAGGAATGGTCGCCCTGTTACCGGCCCAGCTTCTGGGTCAACACCCCCGACATCAACCCCTTCCACCTGCAGTCGGGCAACCACTCGATGTTCGCCATCCGCGCGATCCTGGCCGCCACTCTGGCCCCGTCGTGGGGTGTCTATTCCGGCTTCGAGCTCTTCGAGCACGTCCCCCTGGCCCCGGGGCGGGAGGAGTACCTCGATTCGGAGAAGTATGAGTACCGCCCGCGCGACTTCCACGGCGGACCCAACCTCAATGTGCTGTTGGGACGCCTCAACGAGATTCGCCGTGAGAACCGTGCCCTGCAGCAGCTGCGCCGGGTGACCTTCCACCCGACCTCCCACCCCCAGCTGCTGGCCTTCTCCAAGGTCGATGGCGATTCGCACGTGCTGACCGTGGTGAGCCTGGACGCCGACCAGGCGGTGACCGGAGAGGTCTACGTGGACCTCCAGACCCTGGGGCTGCCGCCGCAGACGATCCTGCAGGTGGAGGACCAGCTCGGTGGGGGCACCTACACCTGGGGGGCGACGAACTTCGTCAACCTCTATCCCGGCCGCAATGCGCACATCTTCACGGTGACGCCTGCCTGATCCGCGTATGAAGCATGGCTCGACCGACTGGTACACCCGGGCGGTCTTCTACCAAGTGATGCCCCGCAGTTTCCGCGACGGGAACGGCGATGGAATCGGAGACCTGGCGGGGTTGTCCATGACGCTCGACTATCTCCAGTGGCTCGGCGTGGACTGCCTGTGGCTGCCGCCCTTCTTCACCTCCCCCCTGCGGGACGGTGGCTACGACATCTCTGATTTCACCGGCATCGCCCCCGAGATCGGCACCATCGAGGAGTTCACCCGGTTCATCGAACGGGCCCGTGACCGGGGGTTGAAAGTGGTCATCGACTTCGTCATGAACCACACCTCCAGCGAGCACCCCTGGTTCCAGGCCTCCCGCAACGACCCCGAGGGACCCTACGGTGACTTCTACGTCTGGCGTGAGCAGCCCGACGCCTACCTGGACGCACGGGTCATCTTCGTCGACACCCATCACTCCAACTGGAGCTTCGACCCGGTACGCAAGCAGTACTACTGGCATCGCTTCTTCGACCACCAGCCCGACCTCAACTGGGACAACCCCCGGGTTGCCGAGGAGATGTTCAACGTCGTCCGTTACTGGCTCGACCTCGGCGTCGACGGCTTCCGTCTGGACGCGGTCCCCTACCTGGTCGAGGAGGACGGCACGACGTGTGAGAACCTGCCGGGGACCCACGCCATCCTCAAGCAGGTGAGGAGAATCGTCGACGAGGAGTACAGCGACCGCGTCCTGTTGTGCGAGGCGAACCAGTGGCCCCGGGATGTCGTCGAGTACTTCGGCGAGGAGGTCAATGGACGAGGGGACGAATGCCACATGGCCTTTCACTTCCCGCTGATGCCACGGCTCTACATGGCCCTCAAGCAGGAACGCCGGGACGCGATCAGCCAGATCCTGGCCGACACCCCCGCCATCCCGGCCGGATGCCAATGGGGCACCTTCCTGCGCAACCACGACGAGCTCACCCTCGAGATGGTCAGCCTCAGCGATCGGGAGTACCTGTGGGCCAACTACGCTCCCGAACCCAGAATGCGCTGCAACATCGGCATTCGTCGTCGGCTGGCTCCACTGCTCGACAATGACCCCTTCCAGATCAAGTTGCTCCACAGCCTCCTCCTGAGCCTGCCCGGCTCACCCGTGCTCTACTACGGCGACGAGATCGGCATGGGTGACAACATCTGGCTGCACGACCGCGATGGGGTCCGCACCCCGATGCAGTGGACAGGCGATGCCAGTGCCGGTTTCTCCGACGCCGCCCCGGAGGACTTCTACCTGCCCGTGGTCGACCACCCCACCTACGGGCCACAGAACATCAACACCGAGCGACAACTCCTCGACCCCTCCTCGCTGCTGATGTGGGTTCGCCATGTCCTGTCGATCCGGCGCCAACACCCGGTCTTCGGCAATGGCCATTTCACCGATCTCGGTGGGGACAACCCGGCTGTCCTGGCCTACCTGCGCCACAACCAGGAGGAGACCATCCTCTGCGTGGCCAACCTGTCGCCCGAGCCCCAGGAGTTCGAGGTGCGCATCCCCGGCTGGGAGGGTGCCGCAGGCACCCGCCTGCTGCGCAGGGTGCCACCGGTCCCAATTGGCACCGACGGCATCCTGAAGTCGCGATTGGGACAGAATGGTTTTGCGTGGCTGCTGCTGACTCCGGCGGAGGCGGCTGCCGAGGAACCCATCGACCCCACACCGCCGCTGGACGAGACGGAGGCACTGTGACCACGAGCTTCCCCGAACAGTTGTGGAAGCACATCAGTCAGGCGCGCTGGTTCGCGGGGAAGGGGCGCGGGGCGCGTCCCCTCGCCCTGCACCACCTGGACTGGTTCGTGCGTCGGGAGGACCTGGCTGTCCGTGCCAGCGTGGCCGAGATCGGCTTCCCCGACGGCAGCAGGGAGCGCTACCAGATCCTGCTCAGCCATCGCGCTGAGCGGGGGGAGGGTTTCCTCCACACCACCGCCCCCGAGGACGACGCGGGCGTGGTTGGTGGAGTGGCCGCCGAGCTCCCCCACGTCCACGACGCGCTGAAGGATCCCGAGGCGCTACGAGCGCTGGTGGTCCGACTCGGTTCCCCGGCCGAGACACCCACCTGGACGACCACGGTGGTGCGTCCGGTGGACCTGTCAGGCGACGTGAAGGTCTTCGGTGGCGAGCAGTCGAACACCTCTGTGATGGTCGGTGACGTGGCGATGGTGAAGTTCTTCCGGCGCCTGGAGCCCGGCGCCAACCTCGACATCGCTGTGCACGACGCCCTCGCCCGCGCCGGTGTGGGGTCCGTGGCCACCCTCTATGGGTGGGCCTCAGGAACCCTCGAGGGTGAGCAGATGGACCTGGCCATGCTGGTGGAGCAGCTTCCCGGTGCGCACGACGGATGGGATGTCGCCACCCGCGCTGCCGCCTCCGGGGAGGACTTCACCAGCGCTGCCGCCGACCTGGGCCGCGCCCTGGCCGAGATCCATCGCGCTCTCTCCGACACCTTCCCGACCACGGTGCTGCCCTCCGAGGAGTTGTCCGGGATCATGGTCAACCGTCTCGAGGCGGCGGCGCGGGAGGCTTCCGCGCTCGAGCCCCTGGTACCCGCCCTCGCCGAGCGCTTCCGGCGGCTGGCCGGTCAGAAGGTGGGCGCCCAGCGCGTCCATGGCGACTTCCACCTGGGACAGACCCTGCTGACGGACGAGGGCTGGCGCATCATCGATTTCGAGGGCGAACCCCTCAAAACGCTGACCGAACGCAGCGAACCCGATTCCCGCTGGCGTGATGTCGCGGGCATGCTGCGCTCCCTGGCCTATGCAACCTCGGCCTGCGATGATCCGCGGGGGGAACAGGCTCGCGCCTGGCAGCAGGCCACCCAGCGGGCCTTCCTCGACGCCTACCTCGGCCAGAGCAGCACTCGCCACCTGGGCCCCGAGGACCGGGCCCTGCTGGATGCCTACGTCGCTGACAAGGCGATCTACGAGGTCGTCTACGAGAACCGCAATCGGCCCACCTGGGTCGACATCCCGCTGCAGGCGCTGCGGTCGCTGGTGGCGGACAACAACGAGGAGAACAGGACCTGACATGGCACACGACTTTTTCGGTGACCTCACCGGTTGGGATCTGGAGGGGTTCCACCAGGGCGGCGACACCGAGCTGTGGAAGCGTCTTGGCTCCCATGCGATCACCATTCGCGATGACGAGCGTGGCAGCGTCGACGGCGTCCGCTTCGCCGTCTGGGCGCCCAACGCCCGCCGCGTGCTCGTGCTCGGGGACTGGAACGGCTGGCACGGCGACGACCTGCAGCTGATCCCGGGATCGGGGGTCTGGGGGCGGTTCATCGAGGGCATCCCCGAGGGTGCGATCTACAAGTTCAAGATCGAGACCGCCGACGGTCGCTGGATCGAGAAGACCGACCCGATGGGCCAGTTCTTCGAATCCGCCCCCGGCAATTCCGCCATCGTGCACACGTCGCGCTACGCCTGGAATGACGAGAAGTGGATGGAACAGCGACGCTCAGCACGCCACCACCAGGAGCCTATGAGCGTCTACGAGGTGCATCTGGGCGGCTGGCGCCGCGGCCTCACCTATCTGGAGCTCGCGGAGCAGCTCGTCGAGTACGTCACCTGGCAGGGCTACACCCACGTCGAGCTGATGCCGGTATCCGAGTTCCCCTTCGAGGGCTCCTGGGGTTACCAGGTCACCGGCTACTTCGCTCCCACGAGCCGCTTCGGGCGCCCTGACGAGTTCCGCCATCTCATCGACCGCCTGCACCAGGCCGGCATTGGCGTCATCCTCGACTGGGTTCCCGGTCATTTTCCCAAGGACGAGTGGGCGCTGGGCCGCTTCGACGGCACCGCTCTCTACGAACACTCCGATCCGCGCCAGGGCGAGCACATGGACTGGGGCACCTACATCTTCAACTACGGTCGCAACGAAGTGAAGAGCTTCCTGGTGTCCAATGCCCTCTACTGGCTCAAGGAGTTCCACATCGACGGCCTGCGCGTGGATGCGGTCGCCTCGATGCTCTACCTGGACTACTCCCGCAAGGAGGGAGAATGGGTCCCCAACCAGTTCGGTGGGCGCGAGAACCTGGAGGCGATCGACTTCCTCCGCTACGTCAACAAGCACGTCTACGAGCGTGAGCCCGGCATCATGATGATCGCCGAGGAGTCCACCAGTTTCCCCGGTGTCACCCGCCCGGTCGACGCGGGAGGTCTGGGCTTCGGCTTCAAGTGGAACATGGGGTGGATGAACGATTCGCTGCGCTACATGGAGCTGGATCCCTTCGCCCGCCAGTGGAACCACCACCTGATGACCTTCGCGATGGTCTATGCCTATTCGGAGAACTACATCCTGCCGATCAGCCACGATGAGGTCGTGCACGGCAAGGGTTCCATGATCAACAAGGTTCAGCAGGACGACTGGCGCAAGTTCGCCACCACCCGCGCCTTCTACGCCTACATGTGGGCCTTCCCGGGCAAGAAACTGCTGTTCATGGGCAATGAGTTCGCCCAGCGCGAGGAGTTCAACGAATCGACCAGCCTGTCCTGGCACTATGCCGACAGCCCCAACCACCGGGGCATGAAGCAGCTCTTCCACGACATGAACCACCTCTACCGCGCCGAACCCCCCCTCTGGCAGCTCGACAGCGACCCGAGTGGCTTCGAGTGGCTGGACGCCGACGACGCAGGCGGCAACACCTTCTCCTGGGTGCGGAAGTCTGCGACCGGCGACCTGGTCGCCTGCCTGGTGAACTTCTCCCCGAACCCGAAGACCGAGCATGTCGTCGGCCTTCCCCGCCCGGGCACCTGGACCGAGATCCTCAACACCGACTCCTACGCCTATGACGGCACCGGCCAGTACGGCAACTACGGTCGGGTCATCGCCACCGAGCACGGGGCGAGCAACTTCCCGGCCCACGCACAGGTCTGCATCCCTCCACTGGGCGCCATCTGGCTGAAGTGGGACCCCGCTGCCACCGCGGCCGAGCTGCAGTGAGCGAGTTCCACATCCAGGTCGAGATCTCCGATGGGGATGTCGGCCTGCTCAGGTGGCAGGAGGATGGCCTCACCCTCGAGGTGCTCAGCGAAGCTGTCTCCCTGGCCGCTGACGACGCGATCCTGGCCCACGACCTGCGGCGCGTGGAGGCCAGGGTCCTCAGCACCGATGCGGTGGCCCGACGCGCCCTGCAGCGCGCCGGCTTCCGCCGCGAGGGCATCGTCCGCCAGGGCCGGGCCCTGGATGATGGATCCTTCGGCGACGTGATGTTGTACGCGCGGCTGGCCAGTGACCAGGTCTATGGTCCCGGTGGTTTCAGCGGGGTGATGAACTCAGTGCTGCCCACCAAGCGGCTCATCTCCCACGTGCTGTTCACCGACGAGCAGGATCGCATCCTCCTACTGGAGACCACGTACAAGACCGACCTTGAACTGCCGGGCGGCGTGGTCGAACCCCTGGAGTCGCCCCGCGACGGTGGCGCTCGCGAAGTCAGCGAGGAGATCGGCCTGCTGGTGAATCTGGGTTCGCCGGCGCTGGTGGACTGGATGCCGCCCTGGCTGGGCTGGGCGGACGCGCTGGAGTTCATCTACGACGGAGGCGTCCTCGACGAGACCGCCCGCGGGATCCTGCGCCTCGATCCGGGTGAGATTCGCGACGCCCACTGGCTGGGCGTCGACGAGCTCGACGGCCGGGTGAGTGAACTGTCCGCTCGTCGGCTGCGACTGATCATGGAGCACAGAGGCTCAGCCGACGGCGTCACCGTGTTCACGGAGAACGGACGCCTGCCGTGAGTCATGCGCGCCTGAGAGCGCGCAGCGCGAACAGCCCGGATCACGTGAACAGGGCTGTGCTCAGGGCCCGACGCGCCTTCGCGACCGTCGGGTCCCCAGCGGGCATCATCGAGAAGAGCTCGAGGAGGCGCAGGCGAACCGGCTCCCGGTCCTCCCCGCGCAGTTCCCGGATCAGGCCCACGAGCCGCTCGTAGGCCGCCGCCGGCTGGCCCCCGATCACCTCGAGGTCCGCGGCAGCCAGCTGGGCCTCGACATCGTCCGGTCTGGCCTGAACGTCGGAGACCACCTGCTCAGGGTTCAGGTCCAGGGAGCGTGCCAGCAGCGCGGACTGGGCGCGTCCTGCGATTGCCTCGGGGTCATTCGGAGTCTGGGCCAGGACCTTGTCGAATTCCTCGACCGCCCCGGCGTAGTCACCTCGCTCCAGAGCCGCATCCGCCGCCTCGAAGCGAGGGTCGGCGGCAGGCTGCTGGTGTTGCTGCCCCGCCTCGGCGGCCCCAGCAGGGTCCTGGGATGCTGGCCCCTGGGAAGGGGCGCGTCCGGTCATGCCGTTGGCGATCGCCACCTGGCTGATCTGGTCGAGCGCCTGCCTGATCTCGGCGGCCGAACGCGTGCCCTGGAAGAGCGGGGCCGCCTGCCCTGCCAGCAGGACGAGCACAAAGGGAACGGCCTGGGCCTGCAGTGCCTGGGCAATCCGGGTCTCGACGTCCACGTTGATGCGACCGAGCAGCCAGCGGCCCTGGGCCTCATTGGTGGCCTCCACGAGGGTGCTCGACACCTCCGCACCCTGCGGGTCGCGTGGCGAGTAGAGCTCAAGCAGGACCGGGTACTGCAGCGACTGCTGGGCCAGCCGGTCGAAGGTGGCCTCAGTGACCTCCACGACCCAGGACCCGCCCGCCTGTCCACCCCCGGCCTGCTGCGCACCCAGTCGGGAGAGGTCCACGGCCCCACGCTGGTTGGGGCCCCCGGCGGGAGAATTCTGCTGGTTGCCGGGCTGGGAGGCGAAGGGGGTCTCAGTCATGTCTCCATTCAATCAAATGTCACAAGGCCGAAGTCGGGTCTTCGGGTGCGTCCGCCACCGGTTCGGACAAGAATGGGGCCATGGCTCACGAACGCGCAGGGCAGCCGGCCCAGGAAACCGACCTCATTGACGTGGACGCAGTGATCTCTGCGTACTACGACCTGACCCCCGACCCCAGCAACCCCGATGAGCAGGTGGTCTTCGGCACCTCGGGGCATCGCGGCTCCAGCCTCGACAGCAAGTTCAACGAGGCCCACATCGCGGCCACCACCCAGGCCATCGTCGAGTACCGCGCCCAGCAGGGCGTCACCGGTCCGCTGATGCTCGCCAAGGACACCCACGCACTCTCCCTCCCCGCCTGGAAGACCGCCACCGAGGTGCTCGTTGCCAACGGCGTGACCACCTTCGCCGAGCGCGAGGACGAGTACACCCCCACACCTTCCCTCTCCCGAGCCATCATCCGCTGGAACCGTTCCAACGAGCACAAGGCCGACGGCATCGTCGTCACCCCGTCGCACAACCCGCCACGTGATGGCGGTTTCAAGTACAACCCTCCGAACGGCGGGCCCGCCGACACCGACGCCACCAGCTGGATCGCCCACCGGGCCAATGAACTGATGGCTGACCCCTCGGGCATCAAGCGCACCCCCTGGGAGCGGGCTGCGTCCCAGGTTGAGGTGCAGGACTACCGCAGCCAGTACTGCGACGAGTTGCACCAGGTCGTCAACATCGTTGCCATCCGCAACTCCGGTGTCAGCATCGGTGCAGACCCCATGGGTGGTGCCTCGCTGCAGTACTGGCAGTACATCGCCGACACGTTCCTGGTGAACATGGACGTGGTGAACGAGAAGGTTGACCCGCGCTGGTCCTTCATGACCCTGGACACCGACGGCAAGATCCGGATGGACTGCTCCTCGCCCAATGCGATGGCCTCCCTGATCCAGAACCGCACCAAGTACGACATCTCCACGGGCAACGATGCGGACGCCGACCGCCATGGCATCGTCACCCCCGACGCGGGCCTGATGAACCCGAATGCCTACCTGGCCGTGGCGATCGAGTACCTGTTCATGAACCGCGACACCTGGGGCAGCGAGCGCGCCGTGGGCAAGACCTTGGTCTCCAGCTCGCTGATCGACAAGGTCGCCGCTGACATTGGTCGCCGCCTCCACGAGGTTCCGGTCGGCTTCAAGTGGTTCGTGCCCGGCCTGATCTCCGGCCAGCTCGGTTTCGGCGGCGAGGAGTCCGCGGGCGCCAGTTTCCTGCAGATGGACGGCCAGACCTGGACCACGGACAAGGACGGCCTGATCATGGACCTGCTGGCGGCCGAGATCCTCGCGATCACCGGCAAGTCGCCCTCGCAGCTGTACGACGAGCTGGAAAACCGCTTCGGCAAGTCCTACTACGCGCGCATCGACGCCGACGCCACCGGGGAGCAGAAGGCCCGCCTCAAGGCCCTCTCGCCCGCCGACATCACCGCCACCGAGCTCGCTGGCGAACCGATCGTCGCGGTCCTCACCGAGGCTCCCGGCAACCAGGCCGCCATCGGTGGCATCAAGGTCGTCACCGAGAACGCCTGGTTCGCGGCGCGTCCCTCGGGCACCGAGGACAAATACAAGATCTACGCCGAGTCGCTGCGCACCGAGCAGCACTTGGCCGAGGTCCAGGAGGAGGCCAAGAAGGTCGTGTCCGCTGGGCTGGCAAGCTGACCCTTTTTGATGCTATCTTGCCAGCCAGCAGGCGCCATGCCGGCTGCGATGAGGACGGGGGACCATCTCGCTCTTCCCCTGGGGCGCCGGCCCCCGTCCTCGGGTGTCCAGCTGCCTGCTTGTACCACGGCGTGCACCGTGCCGCCGGGTGTTCAGGGACGAGGAGCACTTCATGGAAGAATCGCGCCAGCATGTGAGTCGGCGGACGCTGGCTGCTGGGGCAGCCTGGGCCATCCCGGCCGTGGCAGTGGTGGGCTCGGCCCCAGCCCACGCGGCATCCCTGCGCAAGGATCCGGGGATCAACGGTTGGGTACGCAATACTCCAAACAGCCTCGGCCGCTGCGGGTGGTCGCTGGAGGTCGATTCGACTGTGACCCGGGGTGCTACCCCTGATGGTGCGCCCTGGGGCCTCTACATCTACGACGTCGAGGACGGCAACACCTTCACGGAGGCCAAGCTGGTGTACTGGATCATCGGAAACCAGACAGCCAGCTGGAGTACTCTGTCTGGCCACTCGACGTGCTGGAACGGACCTGACCGTGGAACCCCCAGGACCAAGGCCGATGGCTTCCTCTACACCCCGTACACCTGGACCTACACCTGCGGCATCAACGCCGCTGCCCGCGGCGAGGACTCCGACGGCGTCGAGCGGCTCTACTTGGGCAATTTCCACGTGAAAGCCACGTTCACCCAACCCACCCAACCCCGGGATCACTGTAGGGACGTCACCTACTGGACCCAGCGCTTCGTCACGATCGACCCCGACGGGTCGGGGCCCCTGCCAGCCAGCGAGCGAACCTTCGAGCGGCGCAATGGCACCCGCGGGCCCTACACCGCGGGCAACCGCGCCATGGGTGCGCGCTCCACCTCACCCGAGGAATCAGGGCACGAACTGCCAAGCTGACCACTGCTCGCCCCCTGAGCGCTTGGCGTGAGTGCCATCGCTCAGGGGCCGAGGGGTGGCCTCAGGCCTGGGTGTTCTCCGTGGTCTCCACCGGACGCTGCCCGAGTTCGGCATCCAGGCGCAGCAGGCCGGGGCCGTCGTCCTTGATCAGCTCGAGGCGACCGATGATCTCCGAGACCGTCGACTCCTCCTCGATCTGCTCCTCGAGGAACCAGTTGAGCAGCGGGCGGGAATCGAGGTCACCCTCCGCCTCGGCGGTGCGGTAGAGGGTGCGGATCGCCTCGGACACCTTCCGTTCGTGGTCCAGGGCTGCCTGGAAGACGTCGAGGACGTTCTCACAGGTGATCTCGGGCTTGGCGATGGCGCCGATGGCCGGGTGCATGTCGCGATCGACCATGTGGTCGATGAACTTGTTGGCGTGGACGATCTCCTCATCCGCCTGGTGACGCAGCCAGGATGCCATGCCGGGCAGGTCGCGGACATCGACCTCGATGGCGAGCTGGCGGTAGGTCATGGATGCCTCGAACTCCAGCGTGATCTGGTCGTCGAAGGCCTGGGCAAGGGTGTCAGACATCTTCATGCCTCCACGCTATCCCCGTGCGCAGACAGACGGTGCGCAGTGGTCAGTTCCCGTCGCGGGCGTCCCCGTCCTGGCGCTGGAAGGACGCTCGCAGACCGGCCTGCTGGATGACGCGTTGGATGGTCAGGTCGCGCTCATCGGGGCGACCGACGAAGGTGATGTCGCGCAGGCCCTGGTCCTGGGCCGCGGATTCGAAGGTGAAGTGTCCGAACCCGAGCAGGCGGCCGATGAACGGCTGGAAGACTGCGATGTCGAGGATGCGGGACATCGGCATGGTGGCCAGGTGCTGGCTGAAGACCCCGTGGACGCGGAAGACGCGCATGTTGGTGATGACGAAGCGATCCATGTAGGCCACGTGGATGCCCGACATCCCCACGACGAACATGGCCAGTCCCGACACCAGGCCCAGCCACCACAATGGCCCCATCAGCACCATCGCCAAGAACATGGGGATGCAGGCGACCACCAGCAGGATCCAGCCGATGGAGGCGGCCCAGTGCTTGGCGACCTCGTCGATCACGTACTCTCCACGATCGCGCAGCAGGTGGCCGTCGACGTCCGGGTGGAGGAACCGCTCCCAGAAGCCCAGCGGGCGTCCCACGGCAGCCGTCAGCTGGCCAGCGCCCGGAAGAGACGCCCGATGCCGCTGAAGAAGGTCTTGACGGCGTCGGCCGACTGCTCGGGCTGGGTGAACAGGTAGTAGAGCAGGAAGGCGGCGAGCAGGACGAAGAAGATCTTCTTGAGCCAGTCGACCATGGTTTCTCCTCGGTGGGGGCTCGCGGGGGCGAGGGGGAAGTGAGCCCAATCCAGACCATTGTGGCTGATGGATGGGCCCTGTCCACGCCAACGCGCCGACTATTGTTGCGGCATGACCACTGACCGCTCCCCCATCGATGCCACCGCCATTTCCGCCCTCATCGACGAGAATCGCACCGAGCTCGAAGATCTCTACCGCCACCTGCACGCCCATCCGGAACTCTCCAACCAGGAGGTCGCGACGGCCCGCCGGATGGCGGAGGAGCTGCGCGCTATCGACGGTGTCGAGGTGCACGAGCAGGTCGGTCGCAGCACGGGCGTGGTCGGCATCCTGAACAATGGCGAGGGACCGGTGGTGCTGCTTCGCGCCGACATGGACGGGCTGCCGGTGCGGGAACGCGAGCAGGTTGACTACCGCTCCGAGGCCACCGGGACGTGGGAGGGCGAGGAATCGCCCGTCATGCACGCCTGCGGCCACGACACGCACATGACCGGGCTGGTCGGCGCCATGCGCGTCCTCGCCGCGCTGCGGCACCAGTGGTCAGGGACGGTCGTCGCGGTCTTCCAGCCCGCCGAGGAGATCGTCGACGGCGCCCGCGGCATGGTGGACGCCCTGCGCGAGCTGGTCCCCCACATCGACATCGCGCTCGGCCAGCACGTGTGGCCCGGCGCCGCCGGTACCGTCCACCTGGCCTCCGGTCCCGTAATGGCCAGCACTGATGGCCTGCGTCTGGTCATCCATGGCCGTGGTGGCCACGGCTCGCAGCCGGAGATGACCATCGACCCGGTCGTGCTTGCCAGCCACATCGTGGTCCGCCTGCAGACGATCGTGAGTCGCGAGGTCGCTCCCCAGGGCATGGCGGTGATCACGGTGGGCGCCTTCCACGCCGGCTCCAAGGGCAACATCATCCCGCCGAAGGCGGAGCTGGACATCAACATCCGCTCCTACAGCGAGCAGGTCCGCGAGCACCTGAAGACCTCCATCGAGCGGGTCGTCAACGCCGAGTGCGCGGCAGCCGGAGAGGGCGCACGCGCAGAGTTCGAGTGGCTCACCCCTGCACCGGTGACCGTCAACGACGAGGACGCGACAGTGCGTGTGGCCCGGGCGTTCGACGCTGCCTTCGGGGACCGCCACGTGGTGCTCGACCCAGTCTCTGCCTCCGAGGACTTCACGATCCTGCCGGCCGCCTATGGCGCCCCGTCGGTGTTCTGGATGTTCGGTGGCTTCGGGGACCAGCCCTGGCCCAGCAACCACTCCCCCGAGTTCATCCCGCTCCTCCAGCCCACCCTCGACACCGGCGTGCAGGCACTGGTGGCCGCCGCCCTGGAATGGCTGTCGAGGGACTGACCGAAAGCCGACCCCAGTCGCCCCTGCGCAGGGCGCGAGTGGTTGGATGGACCTTGACCACGAACTGACATTCGACGCTCGAGAGGGAGCCATGGAAGACCTGTTCATCTGCATTGACCACGTCGGGCACGCCGTGCCGAACCTGGACGAGGCCATCGACTACTACACCAACGTGATGGGCTTTCGCGTCCTGCACCGCGAGACCAACGAGGAGCAGGGCGTGGAGGAGGCCATGCTCGGCACCGGCACCCAGGAGCCCGAAAGCGCCCAGATCCAGCTCCTCGCCCCGCTGAACGAGGACTCCACCATCGCCAAGTGGCTGGGCCGCAACGGTGGCCCGGGCATGCAGCAGCTCTGCTTCCGCGTGAAGGACATCGATGCGGTCTGCGCCACACTGCGCGAGCGTGGCCTGCGCCTGCTCTACGACGAGCCCAAGACCGGCACCGGTGGCGCCCGCATCAACTTCGTCCATCCCAAGGATGCCCGCGGCATCCTGCTGGAGCTCACTGAGCCCCCGGCTGAGGCAGCTCACTGAGCCCCTCCCCACCACTGATGCATGGCCCCGGTTGCGACCGGGGCCATGCTCGTGGCAGCGCCGCGTCCCTCCCTCACTGCCGCGGCGAGTGCTGATAGCCTCAAAGCCGAGATCCGCCCCCATCCACGGGGCCCGCTCGATGCCAGAGGAGTGCTGATGAGCAGCGATGCCCACACCAACGTCGACGAGATGATTGAGGAAACCGGCCTCAACCTGTTCGATGACCGGGCCAGTGCTGCTGGAGCCTTCCCGCAGGCGATGCTCGGCTATGACAAGCAGGAGGTCGACCGCTACGTCCGCAGCATCGAGACCGAACTCAGCACCCTGAAGCAGCTGGCCCGCCACCTCCGCCGCGAGGTCATCAACAGCCAGGGCGAGGGTGGGGGGAGCACGGACTTTGCCCGTCTCGGCGCCCACGCCACCGGCATCATCACCGCCGCCGAGGGGCAGGCCACCGACCTGGTCACCCGGGCGGGGCTCGAGGCCGAGCGGATCAAGGAGGAGGGACGCCGGGTCGCCGCCGACCTGCGGGCCAATGCCCAGGCCGAGGCCGACGACATCCGGGTGGCCGGATTGGCCAACCTCCGCAAGCTGCGCGCTGACCTGGATGCTGATGCCGCCGCCATGCTGGAACGTACCCGCACCGAGGCAGACGCCCTGCTGGAGGCCGCCCGCCGCCAGGGCGAGCAGATCACCGCGGAGAAGACCACCACCGCTGCCAACCTCGTCGAGCAGGCCACCCTGAGCGGCACGCGCGCCCGGGAGGTCGCCGAGCGTGAGGCTGCGGAGATCCTGGCGGCTGCCCGCCTTCAGGCGTCCGAGATCACGCTGAAGGCGCGGCAGGAGGCCGAGACCGTCCTCGCTCGTTCGGCCCAGGAGCACGACCAGGCCCGGCAGAAGGTGGAGGCACTTCTCGCCGATGCCACACGCCAGCAGGAGGCAGCCGCCCGGCAGGTGGCCGACGAGGGAGATCGTGCCCGCGAGATCCGTTCCGCAGCACTGGCCGATGCCGAGCAGATCAAGCTCACGGCGTCGCGCGATGCCGAGAACCAGATGTCCTCAGCCCACCGGCAGGTGGCCATGATGAAGGACCGCCTGGAGGAGCAGTACGCCTGGCGCAAGGAGCAGTTGGAACGCGAGGTGGCGGCCCTGGTGCAGCGCAAGCATTCGGTCATGGCCCAGCTGTCGAACCTGCGAGCACTGGCCGGCCAGTCGTCGCTGGACTTCCCCGACGCCGACCCCTTCGACAAGGCCGATGACGAGTCCACGCTGGTGGTGAGCCGCGAAGACATGGCAGCCGAGGAACCCGAGACCAGCAGGAACGACCGTAGGGCCGATTAGTGCACAGCGGAGGGCAGGCTAAAACAGCCTGTCCTCGGCATTGTCCATGCCGCGCAGGGCGTCGTAGTCCACGGTGACGCACGCGATCCCTCGATCGGTCGCCAGCGTGCGCGCCTGGGGCTTGATCTGCTGGGCCGCGAACACGCCCACGACCGGGCGCATGAGCGGGTCGCGGTTCATCAGGTCCAGGTAGCGGGTGAGTTGCTCGACACCGTCGATCTCCCCGCGACGCTTGACCTCGACAGCCACGTAGCCGCCCTCAGGGTTGCGCAGCAGCAGGTCCACCGGGCCAATGGGGGTGAGGTACTCACGCTGGACGAGGTGGTAGCCCGCGCCAAAGGTGGTGGGATGCTCAGCCAGCAGCTCCTGGAGGTGCGCCTCGACGCCGTCCTTCTGCAGGCCGGGGTCGATTCCCAGCTCGTGGCTGGAGTCGTGGAAGACCTCGCCCAGCGTGATCTGCAGGGTGTCCCCCTGCGGGCCGGTGACCGTCCACACCTCACTGATGCGAGGGTCAAGATCGGCGGTGGTCGCAGCCTCGTCGGGCTGGGGCGCTCGGACCTCAATGGTGCAGGGCGGGCTCATCCAGTTCAGCGGCTTGTAGGCCCGGTCGTCGGCGTGGATCGACACCGAGCTGTCCGCCTTCACCAGGATCAGCCGCTTGGCCATCGGGAGGTGGGCGGTCAACCGACCGGCATAGTCGACCTGGCATTCGGCAATCACGACGCGCACCCGCACAGGCTACCGGCTCCCACCTCGGCGGTGTCTGCCGCCACGTAGAGTGGGGGCATCATGGCACGACGAGGCAACAAGCACCTGCGCATCGGGAAGCGCTACGAGCAGCCGCGCCCGCTGTCAGGGGCCCATGCGACCTCTGCCCACAAGTTGGGCGAGCGCTGGGTCGTGCGCACCGTCCCGGGTGCTTCGGCGACGAAGCCCTACACCTGCCCGGCCTGCGGGCGTCCCATTGGTGTGGGCGTGGCCCATGTCGTGGCCTGGCCGGAGACCCCCGCCTGGGGGCTCGAGCGGGCGGTCGAGGGGCGCCGACACTGGCACACCGGCTGCTGGAACAGGCTGACATGATGTTGCACCTGCACGAGGTGGGCCCCGGTGAGCGGCCAGTGGTCTTCGTCCACGGACTGCTCGGTCAGGGACGCAATTTCCACACGATCGCGAAGACCTTGGTCACGCGCGACCCCTCCCTGCGGATCGCGATGGTGGACCTGCCCAACCACGGTCGCTCCCCCTGGACCGGGTCCATCGACTACGTCGACATGGCGGCCGAGGTCGCCGACACCGTGCGCCAGTGGAGCCCCGACCGTCCCGTTGCGCTGGTCGGCCATTCCATGGGCGGCCGCACCGTGATGCAGCTTGCCCTGCGCCATCCGGAGCTGGTCGAACGACTGGTGGTCAGCGACATATCACCGGTCGAGGGCGACCGTTCCAGCTCGGTCTTCGAGCGCTTCGTGTACTCCCTGCAGCGTCTCGACCTTGCCACGCTGGAATCCCGCAGCCAGGCCGACGACCTCTTGAAGCCGCTGGTCCCCAACGACACCATTCGTGGCTTCCTGCTGCAGAACCTGCGTCGGGACACCTCGGGCTGGCACTGGCAGGCGAACCTGGACCTGCTCGAACGAGACCTCGACCTGGTGGCCAGCTGGCCCGACCCGGAGGGCCACAGCTACCCCGGCCCCGTTCTCTGGGTTCGAGGCGCACTGTCCGGTTACGTCCAGGACGCCCACAGGCCGGCGATGGAGGCCCTCTTCCCGAACACCCGACTGGTGACGATCAAGAATGCGGGCCACTGGGTGCACAGCGAGCAGCCGCAGGTCTTCACCGAGGTACTGGTCAACTTCCTCAGCCAAGCGCCATCGTCGTGATGCTCGCGTCTGCGATGGGGGTCGACTGGTTGGGGTCCGTGCCGTCCACGCCCTGGGAGGCAATGGACTGGATGACCTTGAGGGACTTCTCGTCGACCTTCCCGATCACCGTGTAGTGGGGTTCGAGCGGGCTGTCAGCCCAGACGATGAAGAACTGGGAGCCATTGGCATCCTTGCCCGGGTTGGCCATGGCCACGGTTCCCCTCGGGTAGTTCTCCGTGCCGGTGAGCTCGTCGTCATAGCTGTAGCCCGGTCCTCCCGCGCCGCTGCCGGTGGGGTCGCCGCACTGGAGGATGAAGATGCCCTGGTCGACCAGACGGTGGCAACGGGTGCCGTCGTAGAACTTCTGTCTCACCAGGCTCTCCATCGAGTTCACGGCACACGGGGCATGGGATCGGTCCAGGCTGAGGGTCACCGTGCCAGCTGCCATCCGCATGGTCACCTGGGCCTCACCCGTGGTCGGTGCGTTCGCAGAAGGTGGGTCGACCGGACGCGCCGGGTTGCCGCCCACGCGGTACTCGCACGTCGTGCTCTCCCCCTGCACGGTTCCTTCGCCCTGCCCGGCGTCCTTGGCACAGGCGGAAAGCCCAGCTCCCAAGGCCAGAGCCAGGGCCATGCCTGCCACCCGTCGTGTCGCCATGAGTGGGCGCCGCTGTTCGCGCATCGCTCGTCCTTCCGTCAGTTCGTGGGTCGGGATAGGCTCCCCACATGGTCCATCTCACGCGCATCTACACCCGCACCGGCGACAAGGGCGAGACCCGCCTCAGTGACAATTCGCTCGCTCGCAAGACCGACCTTCGGGTCCAGGCCTATGGCGCGGTGGACGAGGCCAATTCTGCCGTGGGTGTGGTGTTGGCCAGTGGCGACATGCCCGCCGAGGTCACCGAGGTGCTCCATGTCATCCAGCATGAGCTGTTCGACCTGGGCGCGGACCTGTCCACTCCCCTGGTTGCTGACCCGGAGTGGGAGCCGCTGCGCATCCTGCAGTCCTCGGTGGACCGGCTCGAGCGCTGGTGCGACGAGTTCGGCGATCCACTCCCGAACCTGCGTTCGTTCATCCTGCCCGGTGGGCCCACCGTGGGCGCTGCCCAGCTGCATGTTGCTCGCACCACCGTGCGTCGGGCGGAACGCATCGCCTGGCAGGCCGCCGAGCAGTACGGCCTGGACGAGACGGGGACGAAGGAGCAGCCCGGCGGGATCAGCTCGGTCGCCATCACCTACCTCAACCGCCTCTCGGACCTGTTGTTCATCCTGGGTCGCTTCGTCACCACCCACGGCGGGACGCAGGAGGACGCGGAAACCCTCTGGGTGCCCGGCGGTCAGCGGCCGATGACCTCGTAGCCGCCCCCGGGCGGGGAGGCCTCCAGCCAACTCATCAGGCCGGTCACGGAGGCCGGGGTCATCGCCAGCTCCCACGTGGTGGGGGTGCCGTGGCGGTCGCGGCCCCGCAACTCCACCACCTGGTGGTCGGTGAACAGTAGCATCTGCTCGGCGGCCTCCGGGATCCGTTGGGAGCCCCAGCTCGTCTCTGCCCGCTTGAGCACGACGCGGGGGCGGAAGGAGGCGGAGAAGATCCGGAACCACTGCAGCTCGTCGCCGTGGTAGCGCGCCATGCCCAGGGCCCAACCCGACGGCGTGCGTCCGAGCTTGAGGGCACAGTCGAAGACCCCGCCCTGGCTGGACAACCACCGTCGGCGGCCCCACAGGATCGCGAGAAAGCCCATCAGGAGCAGCATGATCAGGGCGGCAGCCTCAAGCCCGATCGTCCACTCCATGACGCGAGGGTACTAGATGGGGCCAGCGCACCACACTCCGGTCCGCAGAACGTCACCCCGTCCGACCGCGCCTGACAGCCCTCTGGACGCACGGACGGCTGCCACCCCAGAGGGGTGACAGCCGTCGCATGGCTCGTGAAGTTCGCTCAGTGGGCCCTGATGCCGTTCTCCTTGGCAATGAGCTTCATCTGGGCGGTGGCCAAGTGGTACCGGTGGAGGTCGTCCTCGGTCATCTCACCGGCCTCCTTCAGCCGCTCGAATCTGTCCAGCTCACGCTGGGCCTGCTCGGGGGTGACCTCCTCGGAGAGGGACGCGAACTGGGTCATGATGGAGACCCGGTTCTCGTTCACGGCCAGGAAGCCACCATCGATCGCGACGACCTGACGGGAGCCGTCCGTGGTCACGATCTCGCAGGCGCTGGGGACCAGGCCGGCGAGCAGTGCCTCGTGACGGGGGAGGATGCCGATGTCACCCTCCGTGGTCCGAACGATGACATTGGTGGCCTCGCCCTCCCAGACCAGACGGTCGGCAGCGACGACCTCGACCTGCAGGGGATCGGCCATGATCACTGCTCCTTCTGCAGCTTGTGCCAGGCCTCCATGACCATGTCCATGTTGCCGACGTTGAAGAACGCCTGCTCGGGAACCTGGTCGACCTCACCGTCGCAGATCATGCGGAAGCCCTCGATGGCGTCCTGGACGGACACGGTGGAGCCCACCACGCCGGTGAACTTCTCAGCGGTGTAGGTGTTCTGGGAGAGGAACTGCTGGATGCGACGGGCACGGTTGACGAGGATCTTGTCCTCCTCGCTGAGCTCGTCGACGCCGAGGATGGCGATGATGTCCTGCAGCTCCTTGTTGCGCTGGAGGATCTGCTTGACCCGGGTGGCCACGTCGTAGTGCTCCTGACCCACGTATTGCGGGTCGAGGATGCGCGAGGTGGAGGTCAGCGGGTCCACAGCCGGGTAGAGGCCACGCGAGGCGATCGAGCGGGAGAGCTCCGTGGTCGCGTCCAGGTGGGCGAAGGTGGTCGCCGGAGCCGGGTCGGTGTAGTCGTCGGCGGGCACGTAGATGGCCTGCATCGAGGTGATGGAGTGGCCACGGGTCGAGGTGATGCGCTCCTGCAGCTGGCCCATCTCGTCAGCCAGGTTGGGCTGGTAGCCCACGGCCGAGGGCATGCGACCCAGCAGGGTCGAGACCTCGGAACCGGCCTGGGTGAAACGGAAGATGTTGTCGATGAACAACAACACGTCCTGGTTCTGCACATCCCGGAAGTACTCAGCCATGGTCAGCGCCGAGAGGGCCACGCGCAGACGGGTGCCCGGGGGCTCGTCCATCTGGCCGAAGACCAGGGCGGTGTCCTTGAACACACCGGCCTCGTCCATCTCGTTGATCAGGTCGTTGCCCTCACGGGTGCGCTCTCCCACGCCGGCGAACACCGAGGTGCCGGAGTGGTTGTGGGCGATACGGAAGATCATCTCCTGGATCAGCACGGTCTTGCCCACACCGGCGCCACCGAACAGGCCGATCTTTCCACCCTTGACGTAAGGGGTGAGCAGGTCGAGCACCTTGATGCCGGTCTCCAGCATCTCGGTCTTGGGCTCGAGGCTGTCGAAGGCCGGCGGATCGCGGTGGATCGGCCAACGCTCGGTCACGGTGAACTCGGAGGCGTCCTGGTTGAGGCAGTCGCCGGTGACGTTCCACACGCGGCCCTTGGTGACGTCACCCACGGGGACGCTGATGGGGGCGCCGGTGTCCTTGACCTCTGCCCCACGGCGCATGCCGTCGGTGGGCTTGAGGGCGATCGCGCGGACCATGTTGTCACCCACGTGCAGGGCGACCTCCATGGTCATGGTGCGCTGCTCGCCCATGACTTCGGTCTGGACGGTCAACGCGTTCATGATGTTGGGCATCTGGTCGGCGGGAAACTCCACGTCGACGACGGGGCCGATGACGCGGGCGACGCGGCCTACGCCAAGCGGCTGCTCCGCAGCCTGGTCCTGGTGGGACTGGGTGGCAGTCATGGTGTCAACTCTCTCTGTGTCGCTGCGCTCAGGCAGATTGGTTCAAGGCGTCGGCGCCACCGACGATCTCGGAGATTTCCTGGGTGATCTGAGCCTGGCGGGCCTGGTTCTCATCGCGGGTGAGACCCTCGATCAGCTGCTGGGCGTTGTCCGTGGCCGCCTTCATCGCGCGCTGGCGGCTGGCCACCTCGGAGGCAGCCGACTGCAACAGCATGAAGTGGACGCGGTTGGCCACGTAGAGGGGCAGCAGCTGGTCCAGGACGGTCTGGGGGTCGGGCTCGAAGGTGTAGTGGGGCACGATCTCACCGGGCTCCAGGGCATGGACACCCTGCACGATCTCGATCGGCAGCAGGCGCAGGACGCTGGGCTGCTGCACGAGCATCGACTTGAAGCGGGTACCAACGATGTGGAGCTCGTCGACTCCCCCCTCCTCGGTGGGCTGGAGGAACTTCGCCAGCAGGGCGTCGGCGATCTCCCGTGCGTTCGCGTAGCTCGGCGACTCGGAGAAGCCATCCCAGGCCTGGGCGATGGCGCGCTTGCGGAAGGTGAAGTAGCCGATGCCCTTGCGGCCGGCCAGGTACAGCTCCACCTCCACGCCCCGCTCACGCAGGCGGGTGATCAGCTGCTCGGCGGTCTTGATTGCCGAGGCCGAGTAGGCCCCCGCCAGGCCGCGGTCGCTGGTGATCACCAGGACCGCGGCTCGGGTGGGGTTGTCCACGGAGGTCGTCAGCGGATGCTCCGCGTCGGAGTACGTGGCCACTGCCGACAGCGCTCGCGTCAGTTCCCGTGTGTAGGGAACGGCAGCGTTCGCAGCGGCCTGCGCCTTCACGATCCGCGACGAGGCGATGAGCTCCATCGCCCGGGTGATCTTCTTCGTCGCCTGGACCGAACGCCTCCGTTCCCGGATCTCACGCAGACTGGAAGCCATCGATCAGCCTCGCTTCTGCTTGACGATGCGGCTCTGGTCGATCTCGTCCTCGTCGATGGCCTCGTGCTTCTCCTCGCCGACCAACAACTTGCCTTCGGAGGTGCGGAAGCCCTGCTTGAAGCTGGCGATCTCCTGCGTGAGCGCGGCGATGGTGTCATCGTCGATCTTCTTGGTCTCGCGCAGGGTGGTGAGGATCGGGGTGTTGCTCCTCAGGTGGTCGAGCAGCTCACGCTCGAAGCGCAGCACGTCGCTGACGGGGACGTCGTCGAACTCGCCGTTGGTACCGGCCCAGATGCTGACCACCTGGTCCTCGACCGGGTACGGGGAGAACTGGGGCTGCTTGAGCAGCTCGGTCAGGCGAGCGCCACGCTCCAGCTGGCGGCGCGTGACCGGGTCCAGGTCAGAGGCGAACATGGCGAAGGCCTGCATGTCGCGGTACTGGGCCAGGGTGATCTTCAGCGAACCCGAAACCGACTTCATCGACTTGACCTGGGCAGCGCCACCCACTCGCGAGACCGAGATGCCGACGTCCACAGCGGGACGCTGGTTGGCGTTGAACAGGTCGGACTGGAGGAAGATCTGGCCGTCGGTGATCGAGATCACGTTGGTCGGGATGTACGCCGAGACGTCGTTGGCCTTGGTCTCGATGATCGGCAGGCCGGTCATCGAACCCGCGCCGAGCTCGTCGCTCAGCTTGGCGCAACGCTCCAGCAGGCGGGAGTGCAAGTAGAAGACGTCACCGGGGTAGGCCTCGCGGCCCGGGGGACGACGCAGCAGCAGGGACATGGCGCGGTAGGCCTCGGCCTGCTTGGTCAGGTCGTCGAAGATGATCAGGACGTGCTTGCCCTGGTACATCCAGTGCTGGCCGATGGCCGAGCCCGAGTAGGGGGCAATGTACTTGAAGCCTGCGGGGGCCGAGGCGGGGGCGTGCACGATGGTCGTGTACTCCAGCGCACCGGCGGCCTCGAGCTGGCCGCGCACCTCGGCGACGGTCGAACCCTTCTGGCCGATGGCGACGTAGATGCAGCGCACCTGCTGCGTGGGGTCGCCGGACTCCCAGTTGGCCTTCTGGTTGATGATGGTGTCGATCGCGATCGCGGTCTTTCCGGTCTTGCGGTCACCGATGATCAGCTGGCGCTGGCCACGGCCGATCGGGATCATCGCGTCGATGGCCTTCAGACCGGTCTGCATCGGCTCGCGGACCTCCTGGCGGTCCATGACTCCGGCAGCCTGCAGCTCGAGGGCGCGGCGGCCCTCGGTCTGGATCTCGCCGAGACCGTCGATCGGGTTGCCCATGGCGTCCACGACGCGGCCCAGATAGCCGTCGCCGACCGGCACGGAGAGGACCTCGCCGGTGCGCTTGACGACCGAGCCCTCCTCGATGCCCTCGGAGTCGCCGAGCACGACGACGCCGATCTCGCGGACGTCGAGGTTCAGGGCGATGCCCAGGGTGCCGTTCTCGAACTGCAGCAGCTCCTGCGCCAGGGCCGAGGGCAGGCCCTCGACGCGGGCGATGCCGTCGCCGGAGGTGACCACGTGGCCGACCTCTTCGCTGCTGGCTGCCTCAGGGGTGTAGTTCTGGACGAAGTCGTCCAGTGCGTCGCGGATCTCCTCCGGACGAATAGTCAGTTCCGCCATTGCGCGTCCCTACTCTTTCTGGTGTCTTGGTCAGGCGATCTGTCGCCGAGCGTCCTCGAGTCGACCGGCCACGGTCCCCTCGATGATCTGGTCACCGATCTGCACACGCAGTCCGCCGAGCACCTCCGGGTCGACCTCGACCTGCATCTCGACCGCGCGCCCCGCAAGGCGGGACAGGGCGGCCTGCAGGCGAGTGGCCTGGTCGGCATCCAGCGGCTTGGCCGCGGTGATCTTGGCGATGGTGCGGTTGGCAAGTTCGGCCCCGAGCTCCCCGTAGGAGTCCAGGGTCATGGCCACGGTGCGCTCGCGCGCACGCAGGGCTCGCTTGGCCAGCCTGACCGTGCCCTCCCCCACTTTGCCGCGCAGAAGCTGGTCAACCAGCCGCTCGCGCAGTTCCAGGGGGGCATTCCGATTCTCGATGGCGTCCCGTAGTCCGCGATCGGAGGCGATGGTGCGGCCGAACCGGAACAACTCCTCATTGACCCCTGCCAGACCACCGGACTGCTCGGCGAGCCGCAGCTCGGCACGAACGGCCTGGCGCTCCAGGGCGGAGACCAAGTCCTGGGGGGTGGACCAGTGCAGCGCGGACGCCTTGGTGATGACGCCGACTGCCTCGGGGCTGACCCGCGGTCCGAAGACGCGGTTGGCCAGCCCAGCCTTGGCCTCCGCTGCGGCGGCCGGGTCGCTGAGAGCCCGACGCAGGGCTGAGGAAGACTCGAGCGCATCCACCACCGCGAACAGTTCCCCGCCGAGCGAGTGGCTCACCGGTGCCTGGTCGAGGTCACGGTCCAGCTCGTCACGACGAGCTTGTGCACTGGCACTCATGGGTCAGCTCCCCACCGGCGCGTCCGACTGATGGTCGGCCTGGGCCTCGAGGTCGGCGATGAAACGGTCCACGGTGTTGCGGGTGCGAGCATCGTCGGCGAGGGACTCGCCCACGATCTTGCCGGCGAGGGTCGTGGCCAGGCCACCGATCTCGCCGCGCAGCTCCTTGAGGACCGAGGCCTTCTCGGCGTCCAGCTGCTGGCGCGCCTGGGCCATGATGCGCGCCGCATCGTTGGTGGCCTGGGTGCGCATCTCCGAGACGATCTGCGCGCCCTGGTTCTTGGCATCCTCGCGGATGCGGGCGGCCTCCTCGCGAGCTTCCGAGAGCTGCTGGCGGTACTGGGCGAGCGCCTGCTCGGCCTCCACCTGTGCCTTCTCAGCCCTTTCCATGCCGCCCTGGATGGCGTCGGCACGCTCGGCGTACATCTTCTCGAAGGTCGGGACGACCTTCTTGGCGATCACGATCCAGACCAGGACGGCCAGGATGATGCCAACGATGAACTCCGAGATGTGGCTGGGAAGGAGCGGTCCCAGGGTGCTTCCTTCGAGGGGCGCCCAGATCTGGGCAACCACGGCAGAGCTCACTTGATGACCATCGCCAGGGCGATGGCGATGATCGCGAGGGCCTCGACAACGGCCATGCCGATGAAGGCGGTGCCCATCATGGCGCTGCGGGCCTCAGGCTGGCGAGCGGTTCCGTTGATGACCGACGCGAAGATCCAGGACACGCCGAGGGCCGGGCCCAGGGTGGCGAGGGCGTAGCCGATCATGTTGATGGAGCCGCCGATTTCCATGGGGGTCATGTTGTTTCCTTCTCTGTGGTTTCCCTCTGGCGTTTTGCCAGATGTTTGGTGGGGGAAAATGTGGGGGGGACTCAGTGCGCGTCCGCGATGGACGAGGAGATGTACTGCGCGGACAGGACGGTGAAGATGTAGGCCTGCAGGGCCCCGATGAACAGCTCCAGGAAGAGCACCGCAAAGCTGAAGACGATGGAGACGACGCCTGAGATGTTGTAGAGCAGATTGCCCTGGGTACGCAGCAGGATCTCGCCGCCCACGACGAACACCATGACCACCAGGTGTCCGGCGAACATGTTGGCAAAGAGTCGGAGGGCCAGGGTGATCGGTCGCACGATGAAGTTCGACAGGAACTCCAGCGGAATGATCATCGGGTATAGGTACCACGGCACACCCTCGGGGATGAGCTGCAGCTTGAGGTAGTGCAGGCCGTGGCGCTGGAAGCCGGCGCCCACGTAGACGACCCAGGCCAACACGGCCAGCGCATAGGCGTATCCGATCTTGGAGAAGGTCGGCAGCATGAAGACGAAGAGTTCACCGAACCAGTTGTTGACCAGCGTCCAGGTGAAGATCATCAGGAGGAAGGGAAGGAACTTCTTGTAGTCGCGGCCCAGCAGGTCACGAGCGATGCCGTTGCGGACGAAGTCGTAGATGTACTCCACGGCGAACTGGCCCTTCGAGGGCAGGATGTTGACCTTGCGACTGGCCGCCAACCAGAACACGATCAGCAGGAGCGCAGCGATCACAGCCTGGAGCAGCGGCTTGTTGATCCAGGTGGTGCCGAAGAGCCCGGGGTACTCGAAGCTGTGGGGGCCAGGGGGCCACGCATCGTGGGACTCGCCCTCGAGGGGAAGCAGCCCCTGGAGTGGTACCAACATGGACAGCTGCATTACTGCTCCTTCTCCGTGGTCTGCGCGACCGAAGCTGTCGTGGGCGAATAACGCCGGATCACCAGAAACATGCTGGCGGCCATTCCCGCGATGAGCCCGGCGGCAAGCATCCAGATCTGGTCCAGGTACTGCCATCCGGCCCACCCGAGGCCACCGTAGAACACGATCCCCGAGAGGATGTAACTCAGAGCCACGAGACCGTCGTCAGTCGAAGCCCGGTCAGGCACAACGGCCTGTGCAGGCGTCCCCGTCGAGGTCTGCGCGTCCATGTCGGAAGTGACTCTAGCAGTCATCGCGGCGCTACTCATGTCCTGCTCCGGCGGTGGGCGCGGGGCCGCGGACGCGGGTCCCAGTGCTGGTCGTAGACCGGGACTCGCGTATTGCGCCACGCGAGGAACATTCCCCCCAGCCAGCCGGCCAGGACCAGCATCACGGCTGTGAAGAATTCCACAGGTCGAAAGATGTCCTCGATGGCGGGGTGGCGATTCGCGGCCAGGAGCAGGAGGCCCAGCAGGGCCGCGCGGGTCATGAATGAGGTCACGGTGAGGCCCATGGCCGCCTGCGCCTCCATCTCACTGGCGAGCATCTGGATGCCCTGGCCGGCAGCGTAGAAGGCGATCACGAGGCCGCCACCCACGGCGGCATTGACGACCCCCACGACACCCGACAACCACCAGGACAGCGCGAAGGCGATCACCCAGCAGGCGTGCGCGACGAGGAGCGAGGCCCTGATCATCCGCATCATCATGGCGACGGCGGGCCGGGCAGCAGGACCAGAGGTCGTCTCAGCCATGGCCGGCACAGTCGCGAGCATCATGGGGAGAGCGGTCCTCACTGGTGGTCGGGGCGGCATTGACGCCGCTTGTGAAAGCTAACACAATGCCCATCACCGTGTCGATTTGCCTCGCAGGCGTGGGCCGAAGGTGAGCACAAGAAGCGCCAGGATTCCCGCCAGCAGGGACCCGAGCGACCAGCTCCCCCAGCGCAGTCCCACCAGGATCACCCCGAAGCTCAGCAGTCCGGTCCACAGGTAGAGCAGCAGCACCGCGCGGACCTGACTGTGTCCCAACTCCAACAGGCGGTGGTGCAGATGTTGCTTGTCCGCCACGAACCACCAGCGTCCATCGATCGTGCGCCGAATGTAGGCCAGCACGAGGTCGAGCAGGGGCAGCGCCAGGGTGGCCAGGGGCAGCAGGATCGGCAGGTAGCTCGGCACCAGACCTCCCCCATCAGCCGTGAGCTGGGAAGGGTCAATCTGTCCGGTCAGCGAGATCGTGGAGGTCGCCAGCAACAACCCCAGGAGGAGGGAACCGGAGTCGCCCATGAACATCCGCGCGGGGAAGAAGTTGTGGGGCAGGAAGCCCAGGCAGATGCCCGTGGCGACCACCGTCACCAGGGACGCGGTCGTCGCCCTGGCCAGTTCCTGTTCCCAGGCCAGCAGGTAGGTGTAGCTGAAAAAGGCGCCGGCGCCGATGGCGACCACGCCCGCGGCAAGCCCGTCGAGGCCGTCGACGAAGTTCACTGCATTGGCGCAGAGGACAATGAACAGCACCGTCACCAGGATGGAGGTGGCGTTGTCCAGCGCGATGATCGAGTTGGGCAGCGGGATCCAGTACATCCGCACGCCCTGCAGCACGACGATGCCGGCAGCCAGCATCTGCCCAGCAAACTTCACCACCGCCGACAGGTCCAGCAGGTCGTCCAGAACGCCCACGACGCAGATGACCAGACTCGCGGCCAGCACCGCCAGCGCGTCGTGTTTCACGATGTCCAGACGGCCCAGGAAGGGTAGTTGGCTGGCCAACAGGAAGGCGACCGCCAGGCCCAGGAACATCGCCACCCCCCCGAAGTAGGGAATGGGAACCGCGTGCACGTCCCGATCGCGCACCTTGGCCACGGCGCCCACCTGAAGGGCTGTGCGCCGACAGACCCCTGCCGTGAGGTAGGTGGTCAGGGCTGCCGTGAGCAGCACCAGCAGGTACTCACGCATGGATCAGGGAGTGGGGTCCTCGCGGGGAGTCTCCTCCGCAGCCACCTGGTCATGGGAGTTCGGGGTGTAAGCGGCGTCGTGGGCGTCATCGGGCCCCAGGGCTTCCGCGGGGTCCCCATCGTTCCCGGGCTCCTGGGGGGCCGGCTCCAGCTCGCGCACCTCCGGCTCGGAGATGAAGCCCGCCACCTCCTTGAGCTGTTCGACACCCAGGGCGCCCTGGCGGACGATGGTGCCCAGGGTGCTGGTGGTGAAGTCGACGATGGTACTGGGGACAGTCCCCGGGGTGTCACCCGCGTCGAGGTAGACCGCGACGGTGTCTCCCAGCTGTTCGCGGGCATCAGCGATGGTGGTCGAAGCGGGTTGGCCGGACAGATTGGCGCTGGACACAGCCAGCGGCCCGGTGCGCCGCAACAGGGCACGGGTAAACTCATGGTCGGGCACGCGCACGGCGATGGTGCCGCGGGTCTCCCCCAGATCCATCGTGAGGCCTTCCTGGGCCCGCAGGATGAGGGTGAGCGGGCCGGGCCAGAACGCGTCCGCCAGCGCCTGGGCGTCCTCGTCGATGAACTGCACCAGGGCGCCCAGGGACGCCCCGTCGGCGATCAATACGGGCGGCGGCATGTCGCGGCCGCGTCGCTTGGCATCGAGCAGTCCCTGGACGGCAGCCGCGTCGAGGGCATTCGCGCCGATGCCGTAGACGGTGTCGGTCGGAAGGACGATGCACTCGCCCGAGCGGATCGCACGGGCCGCGGCCTTCAAAGCCTCCTCACGCTGGCTGGAGACGTCGTAGTACTCGGCGGAGGGGCGCGCGGGCTCGACCGCAGCCTCTTCGACTGGCGCGATCTCCTCGGGCTCGATCTCCTCGACCGGCTGGAACTCCTCAGCCGGTTCCACCTGCTCGTTCACTGGCTCCTCGCTCACCCGGCCAATCCTGCCACGTGGGAGCGGATGGCCGACACGAAGCGCGGGCGACCCGCGAGGTCACCATGGTCGCGCACGCGACCGAAGACGCCGGCGTCCACGAAGACCTGGGGAGCCGACTCCGCCTGCACCTCCGCGTGCTCGGCGCAGACCACTCCCCCAGGCCGCAACAAGCGGGCCGCCACGGCAGCCACCACGCGCATGGCGTCCAGACCGTCCTCTCCGGAGAACAGGGCCAGGTCAGGATCGTGGTCACGAACCTGGGCCTCGACCGATTCCCAGGCTTCCAGGGGGATGTAGGGCGGGTTGCTGATCACCAGGTCGACGGTGCCGTCCAGCTCGGGGAACGCCTCAGCCATGTCCCCGACGCGCAGCTCGACCCCCGTTCCGGCCAGGTTCCGCTCGGCCCACTCGGCAGCAACGGGGTCCAGTTCAATGGTGTGGACGCGTGCGCCCGGGTGCTCGGCCGCGATGGCCCTGGCGATGGCACCCGAGCCCGTGCACAGCTCCACCACCACGGGCTGCTCAGTGTCGGCGATCTGATCGAGAGCCCA
The DNA here is from genome assembly GCF_025144225.1 of Aestuariimicrobium sp. p3-SID1156. Taxonomy (GTDB): domain Bacteria; phylum Actinomycetota; class Actinomycetes; order Propionibacteriales; family Propionibacteriaceae; genus Aestuariimicrobium. The sequence continues at coordinate 80,866 of NZ_JALXXB010000005.1, read as the reverse complement.
GCCCGTCATCACCTCGGTCTCGGGCCGGGGGATGAAGACCCCCGGCCCCACCTGCAGCTCCACGGTGCGGAAGTGGGCTCGACCAGTGAGGTGCTGGACGGGGACGCCGGTCGCGCGCGCCTCCACCAGTTCGGCAAACCGGGCAGCCGGAACCTCGTCCACCGAGGTCACCAGGGCGAGCTGGGTACGTTCGGTGCCCAGGGAATGGGCCAACAAGGTCCGCGCTTCAGCGAGGGGCGAGGACGACCCGGCGGCCTCGAGGTGGCCCTTGGCCCAGGCGAGGGCGAGGGCTGTGGGAATGGGTCCGGCCGGGCGCATCAGGCGTCCTGGCCCAGTCGCTCGGCCAGGTCAGCAGCCTGCAGGGCTTCAAGAAGCGGCCCCATCTCCCCGCCGAGCACTGCGTCCAGGTTGTGCGCCTTGAAGCCGATGCGATGGTCCGCGATGCGGTTCTCGGGGAAGTTGTAGGTGCGGATGCGCTCGCTGCGGTCAACAGTGCGCACCTGCGACTTGCGGGCGGCCGAGGCGGCGGAGGCGGCTTCCTCCTCGGCAAGCGCGGTGAGGCGGGCTCGCAGCATCCGCAGGGCTGATTCCTTGTTCTGCAACTGGGAGCGCTCGTTCTGGCAGCTCACCACGATGCCGCTGGGCAGGTGGGTGATCCGGACCGCCGAGTCGGTGGTGTTCACGCCCTGGCCACCCGGGCCCGAGCTGCGAAAGACATCGACGCGCAGGTCGTCCTCGTTGACCTCGACCTCGTCGGCTTCGACATCGGGCATCACCAGCACGCCGGCGGCGGAGGTGTGGATCCGCCCCTGAGACTCTGTCACCGGTACACGCTGGACGCGGTGCACCCCGCCCTCGAATTTCAGCAGCCCGTAGGGCATCAGGTCGCCAGGAGTCGGTGCCTTCACCGCGAAGGTGATGGACTTGTACCCTCCGAGATCGGTGGTCTGCTCGTCGAGCACCTCGACCTTCCAGCCGCGGGTCTCCACGTGGTGGGAGTACATCGAGAACAGGTCACGGGCGAACAGCGCCGACTCCTCCCCGCCCTCACCGGACTTGATCTCGACCAGCGCGTCGGCTGAATCGTTGGGATCGCGGGGAGCCAGCAGGGCTGCCAGCCTCTGGGTGTTCTCCTCGAGGCGGAGCGCCAGGTCCTCGGCCTCGATCGCGAAGGCGGCATCATCGCCGGCCAGTTCGCGGGCGGCCGCGAGGTCCTCGGAAAGGGACTCCTGCTCACGGATCGCGCGCACCACCCCCCCGAGTTCGGCATACCGACGCCCCACCTTGCGGCTGCGCGCCATGTCAGCGTGGATCGTGGGATCGGCGAGCTGGGTCTCCAGGTCGGCGTACTCCTCCAGGACCGCGCGGGCGGTGGGGAAACGGTCCAGCTCCATCCAGGATTCCTGCACTTTCGGTGGCGGCAAACAGCAGACACAACACAAGGGACGCCCAGAGCTGAACTCCGGGCGTCCCTGTGCGAGAACTTACTTCTTCTTGGCGTAACGACGCTCGAAGCGGGCAACGCGGCCGCCCGAGTCGAGGATCTTCTGCTTGCCGGTGTAGAAGGGGTGGCACTCGGCGCAGACGTCAGCGGTCAGCGCTCCGCCCTGGGCGGTGCTGCGGGTGGTGAACGTGTTGCCACAGGTGCACGTGACCGTGGTCTCGTTGTACTCGGGGTGAATACCCTGCTTCATGGATGCTCCTTGGGTGAGGTGTTCCGGGTCGCCGGGCGCAATTCTTCAGGATTGATCGACCCTGTCGGCCATGGTGGCCGACGTGGCGTGAACCGGGACTGCCGATCCATTCTGCCGCGTCGATCCGCCTGACACAAACTGGGCCCGACACAGCAAACTGGGCCCGACGCAGCAAACTGGGCCCGACGCAGACTGGGGGAGGCTCAGCGACCGTCGTCGGCATTCGGGGTGGTCTTGGAGATGACCACCAGGAACTCGTTGTTGGTCTGGGTCTTGCGCAGTCGGCTGAGCAGCATCTCCAGGGCCTGCTGGTCCTCCAGCCCCGACAGGACGCGGCGCAGCTTCCACATGATCGCCAGTTCCTCGCGGCCGAGCAGGAGCTCCTCGCGGCGGGTGCCGGAGGCGTCCACATTGATGGCCGGGAAGATGCGCTTGTCGGCGAGTTGGCGCTGCAGGCGCAGTTCCATGTTGCCGGTGCCCTTGAACTCCTCGAAGATGACCTCGTCCATGCGTGACCCGGTCTCGATGAGGGCAGTCGCCAGAATGGTCAGCGAGCCTCCATTCTCGATGTTGCGGGCGGCTCCGAAGAACTTCTTGGGCGGGTACAGGGCAGCGGAATCGACACCACCGGAGAGGATGCGGCCCGACGCCGGGGCGGCCAGGTTGTAGGCGCGACCCAGGCGGGTGATGCCGTCGAGCAGGATGACCACGTCGTGGCCGAGCTCCACCAGTCGCTTGGCTCGCTCGATGGCCAACTCGGAGATGCGGGTGTGGTCCTCAGCCGGGCGGTCGAAGGTCGAGGCGATGACCTCACCGGAGACGGTCCGCTGGAAATCGGTGACCTCCTCGGGACGCTCGTCCACCAGCACCACCATGAGGTGGACCTCGGGGTTGTTGGCCGCGATCGCGTTGGCGATGTTCTGCATGATCATCGTCTTGCCGGCCTTGGGCGGGGACACGATCAGGCCACGCTGACCCTTGCCGACAGGGCTGACCAGGTCGATGATGCGACCGGTCATGTTGGTCGGCGTGGTCTCCAGGCGGAGACGCTCTTGAGGGTAGAGCGGGGTCAGCTTGCTGAACTCGGGGCGCTGGCGCATCTGCTCGGGATCGACGCCGTTGATGGTGTCGACGCGGACCAACGGGGAGTACTTCTCCTTGCGTCCCTCGCCCTCGCGCTGGGCACGCTGGGCACCGGTGACGACGTCACCCTTGCGCAGACCGTACTTGCGGACCTGGGAGAGCGAGAGGTAGGCGTCGTTGGGCCCGGGCAGGTAGCCGGAGGTGCGCACCATGGCGTAGTTGTCGCCGACGTCGAGGATGCCCGAGACGTTGATGAGGACATCGTCCTCACTGACGGTGGGCTCGGTTTCCATCCGCTCGTTGCCACTGCGGTTGCCGCGGCGGTTCTGGCGATCACGCTGGCGGCGACGACGATTGCGACGACCACCGAACTCGTCATCGTCACGGGGACCGTTGTCCTCGGAATCGTTCTGGTGGCGATCGTTCTGCTGGCGGCCACCCTGCTGACGATCGGTGTGCTGGCGACCACCCTGCTGTCGGTCGTTCTGCTGTCGGTCGTTCTGGTTGCGTTCAGGCTGCTGGCGATCGGCCTGCTGGGGACGCCCGCCGCCGGCCTCTGCCTCGCCCTGGCTGCGATCCTCACCACCGGCCAGCGCCGCCAGACGCGCAGCCACCTCCTCGGTGGTGGAGGGGTCAGCCTGGTGCTGGATGCGGTCCTCACGGCGACGACGGCCACGTCGTTCCCGGTTGCCGCCGGACTCGGACTGGGAATCCTGCCCAGGCGCCTGCTCGCCGGCCTGTTCCTGTCGGGGAGGCCGCTCCTGCTCCTGCGGGGAGGGAGCCTGCGTGGGTGTCTCGGCAACCTGTTGGTCTGCCGCAGCGCCGCTGCGGCGGGGGCTGCGAGCCGTCTCGGGCGCCGCGGCTGCGGAGGACTGGCCCCCGGCACGGATCGCGGCGACCAGGTCTGCCTTGCGCATCCCGCTGGTGCCCTTGATGCCCATGGATGCCGCCATGGCCTTGAGCTCAGGGAGGAGCTTCTTGTCCAGGCCGCCAGTCGATGACGCCTGCTGGGGGGTTTCGCTCACTGATGTCCTTCCGGGACGTTATTCACTCGCGTCAGGGACTCCCAGCAGACCAGCGAACAGATCACAGGGGAGTCACCGCGAGGTGGGCCGCGAAGAGCGGGTGGGGATTGAAGCGCGGCGGGGAGCGGCTGTGCCAGCCCAGCGCATGCGCGCACTCCCAGCGTAGCACCCCCATGCGCCCATCAGCCAAGCGGCTCCACTCCCCCGGCGATCGCCAGATCTCGCGCGGTGAAGCCTGCATGTGCCATCGAGTCCGTCGCAGCCAGTTGGTCCTCGGTGCCCAGCGCCATTACGGTCGGTCCGGCACCGGAGACCACCGCCGCCACCCCGGCACCGCGGAGTCGCTCCATCAGCGCCAGCGAGTCGGGCATCAGCGCCCCGCGCTGCTGCTGGTGCAACCAGTCCTGGGTTCCGGCCCACAACTGCTCGGGGGCGGTGGCAAGGGCATGGATCAGCAGGGCGGAACGACTGGCCTGGGCAATCACCTGCTCGCGTCCGAGTACATCGGGGAGGACCTGTCTGGCCTGCGCGGTCCGCAACTCCCCCGCCGGGATCCACACCCTGGCCCGGATGCGCGGATCGACTTCCAGTTGCACCAGCCCGGTCGCCTCCACATCGCTGCGACGCCAGGCCAGGATTGCCCCGCCGAAAACGGCGGCCCCGGCATTGTCCGGGTGCCCCTCGTCCTGGGTCGACAGCTCCAGCAGCTGCCCACGATCCAGGGGCTCCCCGGGGCGCGCCAACAACCACGCCAGCGCATAACCGGCCACGATCGCTGCCGCCGAGGAACCCAGCCCACGCGAGTGCGGGATCGCGTTGTGCGCCTGCAGCAGCAATGGCATGTCCGGGGTCGGGTGGCCGAAATGCCGCAGGCCGGCACGCAGGGTCGACACCACCAGGTGGCGCTCGTCACGCGGGACGTGCTCTGCCCCCTCCCCCGCCACCTCGATGGCCAAGCGGTCGCTGGGCCGCACCCACAACTCGTCCCACAGGTCCAGGCCGAGCCCCAGGGCGTCGAAGCCGGGGCCGAGGTTGGCGCTGGTCGCCGGGACCCGAACGCCGACTCCCTCGCCGGGGACCCTCGCCGCTGGCGTGGTCACGAACTGGCCTCCACGCGCAGCAGCCTGACCTTGCCAGCACCGTCCTCACGATCTCCAATGAAGTCCTGGGCCGTCAGCTCCGCCACGCAGGCCTGCACAGTCGACTCCCGGGTCAGGTGGGTCAGCACCTCCAACTCGGCGTAAGGGGTCCCGTTCTCCGAGGAGGTGGCGGCCTGGTGCACCGTGGCGATGGAGACGGCATGCCGTGCGAAGACGTCAGCTGCCCGCGCCAGCACTCCCGGCTCGTCCAGGACGACGAAACGCAGGTGATAGCGCGACTCGGTGCCTCCCGGGTCGGCGACGGAACGTCGCGTGTAGGCGGTCGGTGCTGCACCGGCGACGCCGCGCACCCGGTTGCGAGCGGCGGTGACCAGATCGCCCATCACGGCCGAGGCGGTCGGGGCACCCCCGGCTCCCGGACCCATGAACATCAGGCGACCGGCCTCGCGGGATTCCACGAACACCGCGTTGTAGGCGCCCTTGATGCTGGCCAGCGGGTGGGCGGTGGGCAACATCACCGGATTGACCCGGACACTGACCTGGTCGGCGGGGGTGAGCTCGGCCACGGCGAGCAGCTTGATGACCATGTTCAGGCCGGCCGCCGAGCTGATGTCTCGGGAGGTCAACTGCGAGATGCCCTGGCTTGCGACCTGGTCGGAGGTGATGTCGGTGTGGAAGGCCAGCGAGGCCAGAATGGCCGCCTTGGCGGCCGCGTCATGTCCCTCGACGTCGGCGGTGGGGTCGGCCTCGGCATAGCCCAGGTCCTGCGCCTCGCCCAGGGCGTCGGCGAACTCGGCACCGGTGGTGGTCATCTGGTCGAGGATGTAGTTGGTGGTGCCGTTCACGATGCCCATCACGCGCGTGATCTCATCGCCCACCAGCGACTCGCGCAGCGGACGGATGATGGGGATGGCCCCCGCAACGGCCGCCTCGTAGTACAGGTCGACGCCGCGGAGGCGCGCGATCTCGGTCAGCTCGGCGCCATGGGCAGCAATCAGCGCCTTGTTCGCCGTGATCACGCTGGCACCACCCTCCAGTGCGGTGGCGACCCAGTCGCGCACCGGGTCGATACCACCGACCACCTCGATGACGATGTCGAGGTCGTCACGCGAGACAAGGGCCTCGGCGTCCCCGAAGAACAGGGCGGGGTCGAGCCCCGGACGCTCGCGAGTGGGGTTGCCGACAGCGATTCCCACCAGCTCCAATCGAGCGCCGATCCGGGAGGCCAGGTCATCGGCCTGTTCGATGATGAGACGGGCCACCTGTGACCCGACGACGCCGCAGCCAAGCATCGCCACGCGCAATGCGCGGGGTTCCTCCACTGAATCCACCTTGTGCTCCATCAGCCTTCCTCAGCTCACGTCCAACGAGAACACGTCCTGCAGGGTCTCACGCCGCATCAGCGTCGAGGTCTTCCCGTCGCGCACCGAGACCACTGGGGGCCTGGCGGCATGGTTGTAGTTGCTGGCCAGGGACCGGGAGTAGGCGCCCATCGCCGCCACCGCCACCACGTCGCCGGGAGCGATGTCGGCGGGCAGGAAGACGTCATGGACCAGGATGTCCCCGCTCTCGCAGTGCTTGCCCACCACGCGACACAGCACGGGCTCGCTCTCGACGGCACGATTGGCCACTACGGCGGAATAGTTCGCGGCGTAGAGGGCGGGGCGGATGTTGTCGCTCATGCCACCATCAACCGAGACGTAGACCCGCTGGCCACCACCGTCGAGGTCGACCACCTTGACGGTGCCCACCGTGTACAGGGCCATCACCGAGGGGCCGACGATCGCCCGGCCGGGTTCGATGGACATGCGCGGTACCTGCATCTGGTGGGCGCGGGCCTCGTGCTCGATGATCTCGCGCAGGTTGGTGGCCAGGTCGTCGGGGGTGGCCGGGGAGTCCTGGGCGGTATAGCGGATGCCGAAACCCCCGCCCAGGTCCAACTCGGGCAGCTCGGCGCCGGTGGCATCGGTGAACTGCTTGAGCAGCTTCATGGTCCGCCGGGCCGCGACCTCGAAGCCATGGGTGGCGAAGATCTGGGAGCCGATGTGGGAGTGGATGCCCAGTAGCTGGAGGTGCGGGCTGACATGGCAGCGGACCATCGCCACCATCGCCTGGCCATTGGCGATGGAGAAGCCGAACTTCTGGTCCTCATGGGCGGTGGCGATGTACTCGTGGGTGTGGGCCTCCACGCCGGCGGTGACACGCACCAGCACGTTGGCAGTCACGCCCAGGCGCTCGCAGATCTCCTCGAGCCGGCTGACCTCCTGCAGGGAATCGACCACGATGCGTCCCACGCCTGAGCTGACCGAGAGCTCGAGCTCCTCCACGGTCTTGTTGTTGCCGTGGTGGCCGATGCGCTTCGGGTCAACACCGGCCTCCAGGGCCAGCATCAACTCCCCCAGGGAGCAGACATCAAGTCCCAGTCCCTCCTCGACCACCCAGCGTGCGACCGCACGGCAGAGGAAGGCTTTGGCCGCGTAGTAGACGTCCCATCCCTCGAAGGCGGAGCGGAAGGCCGCTGCGCGCTGGCGCAGGTCAGCCTCGTCCAGGACGTAGAGGGGCGACCCGAACTCCTCCAGCAGGTCGGCGACGGGGACCCCACCGACGACGAGCCCCCCGGCGTCCCCGCGCGTGACGGTGGAACTCCACAGCACCGGATCGAGGCCGTTCAGGTCGGTGGGACGATGCAGCCACTGTGGGCCGGGCGAAGCGACGTCGGCATGGATGGCGCCTGCGACGTGGGTGTGGGTCATGGGGTCCGATTCTTTCATGGGCGGCAGGGCCGCCCCGCTGGTCGATGTCAGGTGGGACGAGTGAAGGGACGCGTCAGCGAGTGCGGGCCTGCACGTCGATCTTGCGGGCACCGCGCATGACGAGCTGGTCCCAGGGCGGGGACTGCTCGCGTCCGTCGACGAGGACCGTCACCCCTCCGCAGGCCGCCCCCAGGCACTTCTCGGTGAAGCGCACTCCCCAGACGGTGAAGAACTGGGCCAGGGTGACGGTGCGATTGCCCTCCCCCTCCAGCCAGACCTGCCCGGTGTTGTCGTGGGTGTGGACCGCCGCTTGAATTGCGCGGGGGCGGTCCATGCCGATGTGGCGAACCACTTCGACGGGCTTGCCGTCGATCGCGATGGTCAGGTGCACGATCCAGGGATCAGTGCGGTCATTGAGTGGTAGTTCGGCCAGTCCGGCCTTCTGGATCGCACTGATCCCATCGCGTGGAGCCGGCCAGGGAGGGGCACCGTCGCGCTCCTCGTAGGGGGCCGGTGCTGCCTGCTGGAGGCAGCCCGAACCGGCCACCAGGGTCGCCAGGGCGACCGTCGCAATCCCGCGACGACGTGTCACTACAGCTGACTTCCGCACGCCGTGAGTCTAGCCAGTTGGGCGCAAGGCCCAGCAGGTTGCTACTGTGGGTCGCCGAGCCCCCGTAGCTCAGGGGATAGAGCACCGCCCTCCGGAGGCGGGAGCGCAGGTTCGAATCCTGCCGGGGGCGCACCGTGGGTCCACCATGGGACACCCAGCGAGTGGACGGAGCCGACGTTTGCAGAACTCCCGATGGCGTCGGTTCCGCTACCGCATCACCAACTTTCCCGGATCGGTGTGGGCCCAGTCCCCGCGCAACCTGCTGATCGCCTGGCTGGGCGCCCGACTCCTGGTCTTCACCTTGTGGCTCGCTGTCGCCCCCTCCACCCAGGGCGACGTCATCTACTACTGGAACCGCATCGACCAGCTCCCTGAGATGGGACCGGAGCAGACCCTCACCGAGTACCCCACTCCGGTGATCTGGCTCCTCCAGGTGCCCTACCTGCTGGGCGGCGGCTCCCGCATCGGCTATGTCATCGCCTTCGTGGCCTGCATGGTCCTGCTGGACATCGGCTTCTCCTGGTCCATGTGGCGCAATGGTGGGCGACTTCGTTCCCACGCCCTCCTCTTCTGGACCGCCTTCCTGGCACTGGTGGGGCCGACCGCCTACCTGCGATTCGACCTGATCCCCTCGGTACTGGCCGGCTGGGCCCTGCTCTCCCTTCTGAAGGGACGCGCCGGGCGCGCAGGGATGCTGATCGGCGCCGGGGCTGCGGCCAAGCTGTGGCCGGCACTGATGTGGCCGGCCCTGACGGGTTTCCGCAAGCGGGACGCCTTCCGGGCCACCCTCGGGGTCTTCGGCTTCGGCGGTCTGCTGGCGCTGGTCTCCCTGCTGTGGGCCGGCTGGGACCGGCTGCTCTCCCCGCTCACCTGGCAGTCAGGACGCGCCCTCCAGGTCGAGTCGATCTGGGCCACCCCCCTGATGCTGGCTCGCATCGTCGCCGGCAGCCACTACTGGGTCGGGATCAGTTCCTTCCAGGCCTTCGAGATCCATGGGCCGGGTGGCAGAGCCATGCTCGCCCTGGCCAGCGCCTCCAGCGTGATCGGCTACCTCGGGATCCTGGTGCTCTACGGCCTGTGGCTACGCCGCCCGCGTCGTCGGATGGTCGAGGCTGCCGCCCTCATGCTCCTGGTCGTCCTGGTGATCATCGTCACGAACAAGACGTTCTCCCCCCAGTACATCATGTGGCTCGGCGGGCCCCTGGCAGCCGGTTTCGCCGTGGTCAGCTTCGACGCCACGGGACGCGAACACCTGCGCGTCCATGCCACTGACCAGCGTCGGTTGACCCGTATGGGGTGGATGGTCCTGGTCCTGACGGCCCTGACCCAGGTCGTGTACCCGATCGGCTACGGACCCCTGGTCCAGGGGACCTTCGGCATGAGCACGGTCACTGTGGTGCTTGCCGTCCGCAATGTGGGGGTGGTGGCCCTGCTGGCGTGGACACTGCGCTGGATCTGGGGTTTCGTCCGCCCCGGGGAGAGGGAGGAATGAGCGAGGCAGCATCGACGGCCGGCTGGGGACGTCACGGCATCCCGCCACGCCCGCTCATCCCCCCTGGCGAAGTCCCGCGTCAGGAGGCGGGCCACGGTGCCTCTCCTCCTGCCTGGTGGCAGCACGTCAGACACCACCTGGGAGCCGCGTGGGTCTGGATCCTGGCCTGGGTGGCCAGCCGTGCCTGGGTCCTGCACCTCTACCTGGAGAAGTACCAGTTCATCAACTCCGATGTGAACTACTACCTGTGGTGGCTCACCCGGGGCAACGGGATCCGGAATACCCTGGTGGAGTACCCACAGCCCGTGGTCTGGTTCCTGGAGGCCCTGACCTGGTTCGGCCGGGAGCAGTCCAGCTACCTGCTCGCCTTCGGACTCTCTATGGCAGCGCTGGACGCAGGTTTCACGGCCATGCTGTGGCGCCGGCGCGCCCTGCAGGCCCTGACCTTCTGGATCGCCTTCGTCCTGGTCTTCGGCTCCTTGATCTGGTTCCGCTACGACATGCTGCCTGCCTTCGTGGTGGGGGCCGCGGCGCTGGTCGTCGCACGACATCCCGCCGTGAGCGGAGCCCTGGTGGCGTTGGGTGCAGGGCTAAAGCTGTGGCCTGCGATGTTGATCGCGCCCCTGGCCGGCCGGTCACGTCCTGCGGTGCGCCGCACCATCGCCTTCCTCCTCACCGGTGCCGCCCTCGCACTGGCGGCGTGGTGGCAGGGCGGTTGGAAGCGGCTGACCTCCCCGCTCACCTGGCAGGCCGACCGCGGCCTGCAGGTTGAATCGGTCCCCGCGAGCTGGCTGATGTGGCAGCGGGCCACCTCCGACGGCACCCAGTGGCGGGTCGAGATGAGCAAGTACAACGCCTTCGAGATCTTCGGCCCCGGCATCGAGCGCTGGATGCACGTCTCCGACATGGTGATGCTCGGCGCGGTGCTCTCCGCAGCGGGCATGGCCCTGGTCATGGTCCTGCGCCGCCAGCTGCCGGCCGACCTGCTGGTGCTGTGCATGGTCTCGATCGTGTTGTCGATGCTGGTGGCCAACAAGACCCTCTCCCCCCAGTACCTGCTCTGGCTGGGGACTCCCGTAGCCGCGCTGCTGGCACTGGCCCACACCCCCACGATGCGTCGCAGGGCCCAGGCCCTGGCGGCCACCACCCTGCTCGCCGCCCTGCTCACCCAGCAGGTCTACCCCGCCTACTACGGGCACATCATCGGCGCCGACCCGCAGGTCACCGCCACGGGGATGATGGTCACCCGCAACCTGCTCCTGGTGGTGATGATGGTGGTCTCGGCGATCTGGGCCTGGGCCGACCTGACCGACGTGCCCGACCGCACCGCCAGCCTGGCCGAGGAGGATTTCGCCGAGGACGAAGTGTCGTCCGAAATGCGGTCGACATGGCGTGACTGATTGGGGCGGGGGTCCCCCAACCGATAGAGTCGCCCTTGCGGGCAGAGGCGCCCGGAAGCTCAGACACCAGTGGAAGAAGGCAATGGTGGTCTCGTCCACCAGGAACGACATGTCGCAGACTGACTCCCTCGATTACGGTGCCAACGATTGGCTGATCGACGAAATGCGCGAGCAGTACCTCGCGGACCCCACCTCGGTGGACGAGACCTGGCGGGACTTCTTCGCCAAGGAGGGCCTGAAGCCGGCCTCGCCCGCCACCACCAGGGCCCCCGAGACTCCCGCCCCCGCCAAGACCGCTGAGAAGCCCGCTCCCGCGCCCGCCCCGGCAGCGCCGAAGCCTGCCGAGGCCACGACCTCAACCCCTGCTGCCAAGCCCACCGTCAAGGCCGAGCCCGCGCCCGCTCCCTCTTCACCCAAGGCGACCTCACCGCAGGCGGAGGCCAGCGGCACCAGGGAGGCCGTGATCTCGGCCGACCGCCCGGACCCGATGCGACGCCCGACCGCCTCGACCACGGGCCCCACCCATGTCGTGCTCAAAGGCGCCCCGATGCGCACCGCCAAGAACATGGACGCCTCGCTGACCATGCCCACGGCGACCTCGGTGCGGTCGATTCCGATGAAGCTCGTCATCGACCAGCGCACCATGGTCAACAACTTCCTGCGCCGTTCCAAGGGCGGCAAGGTCTCCTTCACCCACATCATCGGCTACGCGATGGTTCAGGCCCTCAAGGCCATCCCCGCGATGAACAACGGCTATGCGGTGGTCGACGGCAAGCCGAACATGGTGGTCAACGAGGCCATCAACCTGGGCCTGGCCATTGACCTGCCCAAGCCTGACGGCACCCGACAGCTGCTGGTTCCCAACATCAAGGACGCCGGCAGCCTCGACTTCGCCCAGTTCGTCGCCTCCTACGAGGACATGGTTCGTCGCGCCCGCAAGGGCGAGCTCGGTGTCGACGACTTCGCCGGTACCACCGCTTCGCTGACCAACCCCGGTGGTATCGGCACCAACCACTCGGTGCCGCGCCTCATGAACGGCCAGGGCCTGATCCTGGGCGTCGGCTCGATCGACTTCCCACCGGAGTTCCAGGGCAACTCCATCTCTCGCCTCAACGAGATGGGCGTGGCCAAGGTCACCACCCTGACCAGCACCTACGACCACCGTGTCATCCAGGGTGCCCAGTCCGGTGAGTTCCTGAAGTTCATGCACGAGCTGCTGCTCGGCGAGCACGGCTTCTACGACGACATCTTCACCAGCCTGCGCATCCCCTACACGCCGCTGCGCTGGGCCAACGACGTCTCGGGTCACCGCACCAACCAGGTGCCCAAGGCAGCCCGCGTGGTCGAACTGATCCAGGCCTACCGAACCCTCGGCCACCTGGCCGCCGATGTGGACCCCCTGGAGTACAAGGCCCGCACCCATCCCGACCTCGAGCTCGAGGCCCATGGCCTGACCATCTGGGACCTGGACCGGGAGTTCGCCGTGGGCCACTTCGGTGGGCAGCGCCGCGCCTACATGACGCTGCGCGAGATCCTCGACATCCTGCGTGACTCCTACTGCCACACCATCGGTGTGGAGTACATGTACATCTCGGATCTGGAGGAGCGCGAGTGGTTCCAGGAGCGGTTCGAGAAGCCGCACGCCCCGCTGCCGCGTGAGGAGCACCTGCGCATCCTCGACAAGCTCAACGAGGCCGAGATCTTCGAGACCTTCCTCCAGACCAAGTTCGTGGGCCAGAAGCGCTTCTCCCTCGAGGGTGGCGAGTCGGCCATCGTGGTCCTGGACGAGATCTGCGACCGCGCCGCCGACAACGGACTCGAGGAGGTCGCCATCGGCATGCCGCACCGCGGCCGCCTGAACGTCCTGGCCAACATCGTTGGCAAGAGCTACGGGCAGATCTTCCGCGAGTTCGAGGGCAACATGGACCCGCGCAACCTGCAGGGCACCGGTGACGTGAAGTACCACCTGGGCGCGGAGGGTACCTTCACCGCCCTGTCCGGGCGCACTGTGCGCTCCTCGGTCGCGGCGAACCCCTCCCACCTGGAGGCGGTAGACCCGGTTCTGGAGGGTATCGCCCGCGCCAAGCAGGATGCCCTGGGCGATGGCGAGTTCAGCGTCCTGCCCATCCTCATGCACGGTGACGCCTCCTTCGCCGGTCAGGGTGTGGTCTACGAAACCCTGCAGATGAGCCAGCTGCGCGGCTACACCACCGGTGGCACCATCCACCTGGTGGTGAACAACCAGGTCGGCTTCACCACCTCCCCCTCGCAGTCGCGGTCCTCGACCTACTGCACCGACGTTGCCAAGGTGGTCCAGGCTCCGGTCTTCCATGTCAACGGGGACGACCCGGACGCCTGCGTCGTCGCCGCCCGCCTCGCCTTCCAGTACCGTGAGCGCTTCCACAAGGACGTCGTCATCGACCTCATCTGCTACCGCCGACGCGGCCACAACGAGGGCGACGACCCGAGCTTCACCCAGCCCAAGATGTACGACCTGATCGAGCAGAAGCGGTCCACGCGCAAGCTCTACACCGAGTCGCTCATCGGTCGTGGCGACATCTCGATCGAGGATGCCGAGCAGGTCATGGACCGGTTCCGCTCGCGCCTGGAGGACGTGTTCAAGGAGGCGCGGCAGTCCGAGAGCATGGACGACGACTACCGCAAGGTGCCGTTCTACCCGTCCAAGTCCAGCCGCACCGGCGGCACCGCGATCACCTCGGAGATGATGCACGAGATCTCCAATGCCTACACCACCTTCCCCGAGGGCTTCACGGTCCACCCGAAGGTGCTCCCGCAGATGGAGCGTCGTGCCAAGCAGATCCTGGAGGGCCCGATCGACTGGGCAACCGGCGAGATCCTCGCCTTCGGTTCGCTGCTGCTCGAGGGACGCCCCGTGCGACTGACCGGACAGGACTCCCGTCGAGGCACCTTCAGCCAGCGCTTCGCCGGCGTCGTGGACCGGGTCACCAACGAGGAGTACCTGCCCCTGCGGCACATGACCGAGGACCAGGCCCAGTTCGACGTCTACGACTCGCTGCTCAGCGAGTACGCCGTGATGGGCTTTGAGTACGGCTACTCGGTGGCGCGTCCCGATGCCCTGGTCTGCTGGGAGGCCCAGTTCGGCGACTTTGCCAATGGAGCCCAGACGATCGCCGATGAGTTCATCAGCTCGGGCAATGCCAAGTGGACGCAGAAGTCGGGCGTCGTGCTGCTTCTCCCCCACGGCTACGAGGGGCAGGGGCCGGACCACTCCTCGGCACGCATCGAGCGCTGGCTCCAGCTGTGCTCTGAAGACGCCCTGGCGGTCTGCCAGCCCTCGACTGCTGCCAGCTACTTCCACTTGTTGCGCCAGCATGCCTATGTGAACTGGCACCGTCCGCTGGTCATTGCCACCCCGAAGTCGATGTTGCGCAACAAGCTGGCTGCCTCCCAGCCCGGTGAATTCACCAGCGGCAAGTGGGAACCCGCCCTGGACGACCCGACCATTGAGGATGCCTCGAAGGTCGAAAGGGTGTTGATCTGCTCCGGCAAGATCCGTTGGGAGCTGGTGACCGAGCGCAAGAAGCGCGGGCTGGACGGCAAGGTGGCGATCATCGCCCTGGAGCGTCTCTACCCGCTGCCGGGGGAGGCGATGGCACGCATCATGGACCGCTACCGCCATGTCTCCGACGTCCGCTTCGTGCAGGACGAGCCGCAGAACCAAGGCGCCTGGCAGTTCATGCAGCTGCACCTGGCCGACGCAATCCGAGAGCACAGTGACTACCAGCTCACGATGACCGGGATCACTCGTGCCCCGGCTTCGGCACCCTCGGTGGGCCTGCTCAAGACGCACAAGGCGCAGGAGGTCGAGCTCCTCGAACGCGCCTTCGCGAACTGAGGCCGCTGGTGTATTTCACCGATCGTGGTCTGGAGGAGCTGGCCTCCCGTCGTGGGGACGAGGAGGTCAGCTTCGACTGGTTGGCCGAGCAGATGCGTACCTTCGTGGACCTCAACCCGGAGTTCGAGGTCCCGGTGGAGCGGCTGGCCACGTGGCTGGCCCGGCTGGATGATGAGGATGACGAATGAGCCCAGTGGTCGCCGAGCAGCCCCATGAGGAGCGAGTCAAGGCGGTGCTCGACGGGTTTCGGTCGGCCACCGGCCGGGACCCTGACGGGGTGTGGGAGGCTGCCGGCAGGGTGAACCTGATCGGCGAGCACACCGACTACAACGACGGGTTCGTGATGCCCTTCGCCCTCACGCGTTCAGCACTGGTGGCGGCCTCCCGCCGGCAGGACGACCGGGTGCAGGTGACCTCGCTGGACCTGGGCGAGAGAACCTCCACCGGCCTCGATGAGTTCTCGCCCTTCGACTCTCCCGGGGCGCCCGCCCGGGTGTGGTCGGACTACCTCGTCGGCTGTCTGTGGGCGCTGCAGGAGGCCGGCCACCAGATCGGCGGGCTTGACCTGGTGATGGCTTCCAGCGTGCCGGTCGGGGCTGGCCTGTCCAGCTCGGCCGCCATCGAGTGCGCGACGGTAGCCGCCGCGTGCGACCTCTTCGAGCTCGACATCAGCCCCATCGACCGGGCGAAGATTGCTCGGCACGCCGAGAACGCGTACGTGGGTGCCCCCACGGGACTCCTCGACCAGGCCGCGTCGACACTGTGCACCGAGGGGCACGCCCTCTTCATGGACTGCCGCAGCCTCGAGACCCGCCAGGTTCCCCTGGACCTCCCTGCCGCCGGTCTGGAAATCCTGGTCCTTGACACCCGTACACCTCACTCGCATGTCGACGGGGAGTATGCCGCCCGTCGCGCCGCCTGCGACCGGGCCTCCGAGCTGCTGGGCGTGGAGGCCCTGCGCGATGTCACCGATCTGGAAGGGGCGCTGGCCGCTGTGGGTGCGGGGGTCTCCGGGCAGGAGGGGGAGGAGCTCATCCGTCGGGTCCGTCACGTCGTCACCGAGGACGAGCGCGTCCTGCAGGTCGTCTCGCTCGCCGAGCAGGGGCGCTTTCGGGACCTGGCCCCGCTCCTCGACGCGTCGCACGCCTCCATGCGTGATGACTTCGAGATCACTGTGCCCACCGTCGACCTGGCGGTGGAGACCGCCCGTCAGGCAGGCGCCCTCGGCGCCCGGATGACCGGCGGCGGGTTCGGCGGCTGCGTCATCGCCCTCTGCGAGGCGGGCGAGGGCGAGCGGATCGGCGCGTCAGTCGCTGAGGCCTTCGCGGAGGCGAGCTTCGGTGAGCCGACCTGGTTCACCGTGGTGCCCGCGGCGGGAGCTCGTCGGGTCCGCTGAGCTGGGTGATCACTCCTCCGTGCGGGGCAGCCGTCCCAGGGCCCGCAGGCTTGAGGGCATCAGCAGGCAGACCAGGGTGACCACGAGTGGGATCTCCAACCACCACAGCCAGGTGGCACGACTCCCCTGTGCGGTCGAGGCGATCACGGCGATGTGCAGCAGGGTGGCCGACATCATCGCCCCGAAGGCAAGCAGATGGCGCTTGTGCCCGAGCCACGCCGCTGCCATGACGCCGAGCCCGTAGAGCACGAGCATCAGGCCCACGCCCAGGCTGAAGCGCCCGTGGAACTGCAGCATGGCCGCGAGCCCCACGGCGGCGAGTCCAGCGCCGGCGAGGCCCACCAGCAGGACCGCGAGTTGAAGCGGTCGTTCGGCGGGGTCACTGGACGAGGTGGTCGAAACTTCGGACAGGTCGGCGGGCACCCGACTACTGTAGTCGGCAGGCGCCCGGAGCGTCGTTCCGGCCACCGGGCTTGGAACACCCAAGGAACCACGCCTTGACAACCCTTGATCCGCAGGGGTGATGAGAACTAAACTACTTTGGTTGCCCTGAGAACAGCGCGAAGGGCATGCTGGGGCGCGTGGCGCCCTGAGAACCCACATCGAATGATTGGAGTGTCCATCCATGGACTGGCGCCACAAGGCCGCCTGCCTGACGGAAGACCCCGAACTGTTCTTCCCCATCGGCAACACCGGGCCTGCCCTCCTGCAGATCGAGGAGGCCAAGAAGGTCTGCCAGCGCTGCGAAGTGCGTGAAGCCTGCCTCTCCTGGGCCCTCGAGGCCGGGCAGGACCATGGCGTCTGGGGCGGTCTCAGCGAGGACGAGCGCCGCGCCATGAAGCGCCGTCAGGCCCGTAGTCGGCTGCGCAACTCCTGAGCGTCCCACCTCCACGCTCCCCCTCTCGCCCCCGCCCATCGAACACCGAGCCGGGTTCGGGGGCGCTGTGCTGCTCGGGTCCCGTAGCTGGCTCAAGTCAGCGGGATGGTGACGACCGCACGGGCCCCTGATGTCCCCTCGTTGTTGCGCAGCTCGAAGTTCCCACCCATGTCATCCACCAGGGTGCGGACGATCGACAGCCCCAGGCTCTTCGAGCCAACGGCCTGCGGATCGACCAGGCCACGGCCATGGTCAACCACGGCCACCTCAAGCACTTCCCCTGACTCCCCCATCCGCCGCGTCGGCACCACCGTGATCAGGCCCGCCTTGCGCTCCAAACCATGCTCGACGGCGTTCTGGCACAGCTCAGTCATCACCACTGCCAGCGAGGTTGCCCGTGAGGCCGGGATCAGTCCGAAGGAGCCCTGACGCCGGGCTTGCACGCCGACGTCGGCGGCGGCCAGGTCTCCCACCATCCGCAGGATCCGGTCGGCGACATCGTCGAAGGGGACGTCCTCGTCAAAGGTCCGCGCAAGTGTCTCGTGGACGACGGCGATCGCCTGGACGCGGCCCATCGCATCCTTGAGGGCATTGCGCGCCTCCTCGGACTCGATGCGCCGGGCCTGTAGGCGCAGCAGGGCCGCCACTGTCTGGAGGTTGTTCTTCACCCGGTGGTGGATCTCGCGGATCGTCGCATCCTTGGTGACCAGGGCCCGGTCGCGGTGGCGAAGTTCGGTGGAGTCGCGACAGAGCACCATCGTGCCGATCGGGCCCTCCATGCCGGCCAGCGGAATGACGCGTACCCGCATCGAGGCATCGCGGGTCTCGACCTCGAACTCCTGGACGTGGTGGCCGGTCATGTCGCTGACCACCGTCTGCCCGATCTGGGGGTGGGTGGCCTGGATCTCCAGCATCACCTGTCGCAGGTCCTCGCCCTCCATGTCCCCTCCCCAGCCCATGCGACGGAAGGCGGAGATGGCATTGGGTGTCGCATAGGAGATGGTTCCTGACTGGGTGACCAGCACCATCCCGTCCCCAACCTGGGGGGAGGTGGAGGGGTCCGAGGGCGGAGAGACGGGGTAGGTGGCATTCCAGGCCATCACCGAGAGGATGTCGGCGGTCTCCAGGTAGGCGTCCTCCAGGGCGCCGGGGGCACGCACGCCCATGCGGTTGGTGTGCCGCTCGACCACGGCGATGACGCGCTCGCGGCGGATGATCGGGATGGCCCAGACGTCAACCGGGATACCGGACCGCAGCTGGTTGTCGCTGGTCTCGCAGATGCTTTCGGACAGGTAGGCCTCGGTGACCAGGTGTTCGGCGTCATAACTGATGTTGTCACCCACCACGTCCTCCTCCAGGGCGGTGGGGCCGGTGGAGGGTCGGGTCTGGGCGGCGGCCCAGAAGATGGAGTCGTCAGCATCCACCACCCACAGGATCAGGTCGGAGAAGGAGGTGTCGGCCAGCATCTGCCATTCGTTGACAAATCCACGCAGCCACTGCTCATCCGAAGGGTCCAGTGTGGTGTGGTCAAGCATGGCCTGGGACAGCATAGACATGCAGGCCAGTCTAGGGTCGCCCGCGGACGCGACGCGGTTCGCCGGTGATGGGTTTCGCGCACGGCAAGCCCGTCTGGCAGAATGGAGCGTCGTGTCGCAGTCGCGGCACCTCCATCACCGGACACCTGGGAGGCTCCCATGAGCAAGCGTGGACGCAAGCGCAAGGCGCGCAGGAAGAACGGTGCGAACCACGGCAAGCGTCCCAACGCCTGAGCCGTCTCGCCCGAGAACCTGACAGGCCCATTCCCTTCGCGGAATGGGCCTGTTGCTGTTCTCGACGGCGGACGGGTCCTGGGGTCAGGACTCGAAGCGGATGTGGGTCACCTGCACGTGCATGCTGCTGATCTTCGCGCGCAGGTCGCCGGGGCAGGGCGGTGAGGGATTGCAGCGACGGATGAGGCCAGCGATCGCGTTCTCCACTTCGAAGATGTCCAGACAGGACTCGCAGGCAGCCAGGTGCTCGCGGATGACGTCGGCGGTGGTGTCGTCGAGCTCGTGGTGCAGGAACTCCTGGATGCGCGAGAGCGCGTCGAGACAGGCGTGGTGCAGTTCGGGTTCTTCTCCACCGTGGTGGCTGTGAACGTTGTGCAGGGTCATCGCGAAGCCCCCACACTCGCGGCCCCCACACCTGCTGCGGGACCGATGCCCATGCTGGCGGCATGGTCCACCAGCATCTCGCGAAGCTGCTTGCGTCCTCGGTTGATGCGGCTCATCACGGTGCCCATGGGTGTGCCCATGATCTCGGCGATCTCCTTGTAACTGAAACCGTCGACATCAGCCAGGTACACCGCCTCCCGGAAGTCGGGGGAGAGTCGGTTGAGCGCGTCCACGACGACCTGGTCGGGCATCGCGTCAAGGGCCTCGACCTCGGCGGAGCGCAGACCCGTCGAGGAGTGCTCCGCCGCCGAGGCGAGCTGCCAGTCCTCCAGCTCCCCGTCCCCGCCGATCTTGGGCTGGCGCTGGGCCTTGCGGTAGCTGTTGATGTAGGTATTGGTGAGGATGCGGTAGAGCCAGGCCTTGAGGTTGGTGCCCGGCGTGAACTGTTCGAAGGAGGCGTAGGCCTTCGCGTAGGTCTCCTGCACGATGTCCTCGGCATCGGCCGGGTTGCGCGTCATGCGCAGGGCAGCGCCGTACAGCTGGTCGAGGTATTCCATTGCGTCACGCTCGAACCGGGCGGCACGTGCCGCCGGGCTCTCGGTCGCCGGATCGATCTCCACAAGGAGCGAGCCTACCGAATCGTGCAAGGGGTCATCGTTCCGGACCGCGAATCCACCCCGGCGGAGGGGAACGTCCGGCGGTGCACAACAGGTGGTCATGTCGGGGTCAACACCATGGGACGGGGGAGTATTCCCGCCAACCCGCTTCCGGATGCCCTGAACCCATGCCCTGGGCCCATGCCCTCAGCCCAGCGCGAGCACCTCCAGGACCAGGTCGGCGAGCAACTGCCGATGTTCGGCAGCCGAACGTACACGGGCTGCGACCTTCAGGTCATGCGCTGCGGCGTCGACTTCGGTGACGGTGATGCTCTGGCCAGCAGCCGCGCGCACCTCCTCCGGCGTACCGAAGGGGTCACGGGCCCCCTGGATGACATGCACCGGCACGGTGGGCAGGAGCAATTCATCGACACGTGACTTCGACGGCTCACCCGGTGGGTGCAGCGGGAAGGACAGGCAGAGGACCTGGTCGGCGCCCAGTTCGGTGGCCGTACGGCAGGCGACCCTCGCGCCCGCGGAATGGCCACCCAGCACCAGCGGGACCCCCTCCCCCAGGTCCACCTGCTCGCGCAATGCCCGGACGCCTGCCAGCCAGGCCTCGTCCAGCGCGGCGGGCCGGCTGGCGACCTTCTTGCCGGCGACGTGCCAGGGCTGGTCGAAGCGGGCGACGGTGATGCCGTGGGCGGGCAGGAGCTCGGCGCAGGCGACCAGGTCGATACCGTCAATCCCTCCCCCGGCGCCATGACCGAGCAGCAGCACCGCTCTGGGCGTCCTCACAGTGGGTGACATCAGCCAGTGGCCCGGGCCCTGCGGGGTGTCGACCGTCACGAGGGTGTTCATGGACGCTCCTCCTCGAAGGCCAGCGGCTGGATGAGTTCGGGCCCGTCATTGCGGACATTGCTGACCAGACGACTCACTGGGTAGGCGGTCATTTGGCCCGGTGTGGGCACATGTGCCAGCGCCAGCGCGGCCTCGGCGTCGGTGATCGCCGGGTCGAGCCAGGCATCCCAGTGGGCGGATTCCACCTGGACCGGCATCCGATCGTGGATGCGGCCGAGGTCGTCGGTGGCCCCAGTGGTGATGATGGCGCAGCTGCTGAGCCACTCCCCCTGCGGGGACTTCCAGAACTCGTAGATACCGGCCATCGCCATCAGGTCGGTGCCGGTGGGATGGATGAAGAAGGGTTGCTTGGGCGTGCGCCCCCTCGGGCTGTCGCTGCTGGCGCCTCTGCCCTGGTCGGGCGAGGAGTACCACTCGTAGTAGCCATCCGCGGGGATCAGGCATCGCCGCGATCGAAAGGCCTTGCGAAAGCTGGGCTTCTCGGCGACGGTCTCGAGGCGGGCATTGATCATGCGCGCCGAACCGCTCGAGTCCTTCGACCAGCTCGGGACCAACCCCCAGTGCAGGCCGACCAGCTTGCGGACCGGCTTGGCGTCCTCATGGGCACGCTCGACAATGGCTGCCACCTCGTCGGTGGGCGCGATGTTCCACCGCGGCTGGTCCCAGCCGGTGCGCCCGGCAGCAGGGTCGGCCTCGACGACCTCATCCACCTCGAAGACCTCCACCAGCTGGTCCCGGTGGCGGGAGGCCGCATAGCGTCCGCACATGTGACCAATTGTCGCCGACGGCTGCGGATGACGCGCGCACGCGGTAGGAATGGAGCATGAGTCTCATCCGATTTGCCGGCAGGGCCATGCTGGCCAGCTACTTCGTCACCGAGGGCATCAAGGCCGTCACCAAGCCCGACGAGCAGGTCGAGGCCGCCGAACCGATCGCCCGTCGCGTCGTCCCCCTCGCACAAAAGGCCGCGCCTGCGCAGTATGCCGCCTATGTTCCCCAGGAGACCCGCACCCTGGTGCAGGCCACCGGGGTCGCCCAGGTCCTGGGTGGTCTCGCCTTCGCCTTCGGCTTCGGCCGTCGTGCGGGCGCCACTGCCCTGGCCGCGAGCATGCTCCCGCACGTGGGTGCCTCGGTGACCTCCAAGGCCACCAACTCCGAGGAGCGTCGCGCCAACCGGGCCAAGCTGATGCGCAATGTCGCCCTGCTGGGTGCGACGCTGCTCGCCGCCAACGACACCGAGGGCCAGCCCAGCCTCGGCTGGCGTGCCTCGAACGCCTCCCGGCGACTCGCCCGCTCGGCTGACAAGCAGGGCAAGGCCATCTCCAAGGACGCCGAGAAGCTGAACCGCAAGGCCAAGAAGGAACTCAAGAAGGCTCGAAAGCAGATCGGGTCCGCTGTCTCCCACTGATTCCTCGCTAGGGTCTTCTTCCATGAGGACTTTGTCGCAACAGCCATGGTCGGCCCCCTGCGTGGGGGCCGACTTCGTCTGTGATGCCGTCGTCAACGTGCCGGGCTCCAAGTCCGAGACCAACCGGGCTCTGGTGCTCGCCGCCCTGGCAGCGGGTCCGACCAGGATCATGGGCGGGCTGGTCAGCCGGGACTCCGACCTGATGCTGGGGGCTCTGCGGCAGCTGGGCGTGGTCATCGACGACGAGGGGCTCGCGGGGGACGAGAGTGTCTGGCGTGTGACGCCCCCGTCGGAGTTCTGCGTGCCGGCGGCCGCGATCGATTGCGGCCTGGCTGGCACAGTGATGCGTTTCGTGCCTCCGGTGGCTGCGCTCAATGGTGGACGCACGAGCTTCGTCGGCGACCGGCATGCCTCCCAGCGTCCGATGGAGCCGCTGCTGGACGGCCTGGCCCAGCTGGGCGTTGCGCTCGAGGGCGGCGCCACGGGCATCCCGTTCACCCAGGACGCGACCGCAGGCCTGTCCGGGCGTTCGGTGCGCATCGACTCGTCCGGTTCGAGCCAGTTCGTCTCCGCCCTGCTGTTGGTGGCGGCGAGACTTCCCGAAGGGGTGGAACTGACGCACGTTCCTGCTGAGGCCGGGGCAAGCATCCCTTCCCGTCCGCATCTGGACATGACCGTCAGCATGTTGCGGGCACGCGGTGTCGACGTCCAGACCCCCGATGAGAACACCTGGGTCGTGGCACCGGGGCCGATCGCTGCCGTGGACGCGCGGGTGGAGCCTGACCTGACCAGCGCGGCTGTCTTCCTGGCGGCTGCCACCGTCACCCGCGGGACTGTGCGTGTCCCCGGATGGCCGGAGCAGACCACCCAGGGCGGGGCGGCCATCGTGGAGCTGCTGCGCCGGGCCGGTGCGTCGGTGGACCTGGTCGGCGACTCCTTGGAGGTCAACGGAACCGGTGTGCTGAACGCGCTGGGCGAGGTCGACCTGCACGCGTCCAGTGAACTGACCCCCGTGGTGGCTGCCCTGGCGGCCCTGGCCGAGGGGGAGACCCGCATCACCGGCGTGGCGCACATCCGCGGGCACGAAACCGATCGTCTCGCCGCCCTGACCACGGAGCTGGGCCGCATCGGCGTGGAGGTCGAGGAGACCGAGGACGGCCTGGTCATCCGCGGACGAGGGTTCAGGGGGCTGAAGGGCGCGGTGTGGAACTCCTACGCCGACCACCGGATGGCGCACGCCGGCGCCCTGATGGGTTTGCTCGTGGAGGACCTGCGCGTCGACGACATCGCCTGCACCACCAAGACGATGGCCGATTTCCCCGGCCTCTGGCAAGGGATGCTCACGTGAGCGGGGTGGCTCGATGAGGATGCGTGGAATCGCCGGTCGCACCTTCGACGCTGACGACGACCGCACCTTCGACCGACCCAAGCGGCGCACCCGGCCCCGCACCAAGGACCGACCCGACTATTCAGAATTGCCGCTGGGTCGCGTCATCACGGTGGACCGCGGTCGCTTCCGCTGCGCGCTCACCGACGAGGAGGGTGATGCGCTTGATCCGCTGGTGATGGTGACCGCCACGAAGGCCCGCCAGCTCGGGCGCAAGGCCGCCATCGTCGGTGACGGCGTGCGGTTGGACGGCGATGTCTCCGGTGACGAGGGCACCCTGGCGCGCATCGTGGAGGTGCAGGAGCGCACGTCGGTGCTGCGGCGAACCGCTGACGACGACGATCCCTGGGAGCGTCCGATCGTGGCCAATGCGGACCAGCTCATGATCGTCACCGCACTGGCCGACCCCCCGCCGCGAGTCGGCATGATCGACCGAATCCTGGTCGCCGCGTACGAGGCGGGTATCTCCCCCATCCTGTGCCTGACAAAGTCTGACCTGGCCAGCCCTGACGAGTTGCGAGCCGCCTATGAGCCCCTGGACGTGCCGGTCGTGGTGACTGAGCCCGGAGCCGACCTCGAGCCGGTGCGCGAGCTGCTGGACGAGCACGTGACCGTTCTCGTCGGCCATTCGGGAGTGGGCAAGTCAACCCTGGTGAACGCGCTGATCCCGGGCATCGACCGCGCCGTCGGCAATGTCAACGACGTCACCGGACGCGGA
This sequence comes from Aestuariimicrobium sp. p3-SID1156, assembly GCF_025144225.1. Taxonomy (GTDB): domain Bacteria; phylum Actinomycetota; class Actinomycetes; order Propionibacteriales; family Propionibacteriaceae; genus Aestuariimicrobium. The sequence goes on along the minus strand of NZ_JALXXB010000005.1, from coordinate 56,436 downwards.
CGCCACACCTCCACCTCGGCGATTGCGCTGCAGCTGCCCGAGGGTTCCGGCTGGGTCATCGACACTCCTGGCGTTCGGTCCTTCGGGCTTTCGCACGTGAAGCCGGAGACGGTGTTGGCCGCCTTCCCTGACCTCGCCCAGTGGGCCGAGGACTGCCCGCGCGCCTGCCAGCACCGCTCCACGTCCCCTGAATGTGGTCTGGACGCGGCAGTCGCGCGTGGAGACGTCCCGGCCTCGCGGCTGGAGTCCTTCCGCCGCATGGAGAACGCCGGGCGCGAGGAGTGGGAGCGCGAGAAGGAGCGCGACCGCGAAGCTCGCTGACCTCCCTCCCGCCTTCGCCCCACCCTGCCCGACCCGCTCGACTTCCGGTCCTTGCCCGCGCTACTGGGGCAGGTGCTCCCCCGGGCACGGCGTGTCTGCTCCGTTCCCGGGCAGCGGGGAGCGGATACGCTCGGATCATGGCTCCCGACTTCACCGATGACCTGCGCCTGGCCCACGTGCTGGCCGACAATGCCGACTCCATCACGATGAAGCGGTTCAGGGCGCAGGACCTCAGGGTCTCCACGAAGCCGGACATGACCGAGGTCACCGACGCCGATGTCGACGTCGAGGAGGCCCTGCGCGCCACCCTCAAGAAGGCGCGTCCTCGTGATGCGGTGCATGGCGAGGAGGGCGAGGACACCGGGTGGGGACCTCGTCGGTGGATCATCGACCCCATCGACGGCACCCGGAACTTCGTCCGCGGTGTTCCCGTCTGGGCCAGCCTCATCGCCCTCAGCGTCGACGATCGCATCGTCGCCTCCGTCGTCTCCGCGCCTGCCCTGAATCGGCGCTGGTGGGCGCACGAGGGAGCGGGAGCCTGGACCGGCACCACCCTGCTGCGTGGCCAGCAGATCCACGTCTCGAAGGTGGGCAGCGTCGAAGACGCCTCGCTGAGCTACTCCTCGCTGAACGGCTGGATCTCCTCGGGCCGCGGCCAGGGTTTCGTCAACCTCCTGCGAGACTGCTGGCGAACCCGCGCCTACGGCGACTTCTGGAGCTACATGCTGGTCGCCGAGGGAGCTGTGGACTGCGCCATGGAACCTGACCTCGCCCTCCACGACATGGCCGCCCTCGACATCATCGTCCGCGAGGCCGGCGGCCAGTTCACCAACATCGACGGCCATGCCGGCGTCCGTGGACCGGGCGCCATCGCCAGCAACGGCCTGCTCCACGACGAACTCGTCGAACGACTGGCCCCCGAAGCCTGATCCGCGAGGGCCGGCCCGGGTTTCCCCGGACCGGCCCTCCCCCATCGTCAGCTCCAGAGCGGGTGAGCTGGTGCCTCAGGCGAGGAGGGCGAATCCCTCAGCGCGCGCCGCCGGGTTGGTGGACATGGTGTAGACATGCCCGGCACCATCCACCGTGTACGAGGTCAGGACGCCATTGTTCAGACGCACCAGATCTGACCTGCCATCGCCGGAGAGGTCGCCCGGGCCGGCCAGCATCTGCTGGGCCCAGCCATGGCCCACCTGACCAATGCCACGCAGCGCTGCACCGGTTGAGGTGTACCCGAACATCCGCCCCTGGTCGTCGACACCCACCACGTCCCCGTACTTGTCATTGTTCAGGTGGGAGACACCCACGATGAACTTCATCTCGCCCCAGCCATGGCCCACGCGCTGGGCCCGGCGCATGGTGCCGTTCTTGGCGATCGTGTAGAGGTAGAGCTCGTTGGTGGCCGTACGGCCCAGCAGCTCGGGACGCCCGTCCCCGTCGAAGTCGCCGGGAGTGATGATGGCGCTGATGCCATTCCAGCCGTGCCCCACGCGTCCCTTGGTCACCACGCCGCTGCTGGTGCCCCAGTACAGGGTGAGGTTGCCGTCCTTGTCACGGGCAAGGAGGTCTGCGCGGCCATCACCGTTGACATCTCCGGGGCTGCCCATCCAGGTGATGGCTCCCCAGCCCCCGCCACCGATGCGGTAGGGCTCCTTGAGCTCCCCGCTGCGATTGGGGAAGACCCACAGGTAACCAGCCTTCGTACCGAGGACATCCGCGCGGCCGTCGCCGTTCCAGTCCCCGCGCACTCCGCTGGGGGCGGGGGCGTTGGTGTCATTGCGATGCTTGTACACGATCCGAGAGACGCCCTCGATCGTCGTGGTCTGGGTGGCCTGGCTGGTGTTCGCGTGGGTCAGTACAGCGATGGAATAGCTGTTCGGCACGTGGCCGATCGAGTTGACGTGCCAACCATCGGTGCGGGGCAGCCAGCCGTTCTTGATGTAGATCCTGCCCGGGCCCGCCGTCACGCCCCAGCTGGACGCACCGTACATCAGCGACAGCCCGTACTGGCGCATCGAGTCGTTGAGCACCGGGTTGCGTCGCGCGAAGTGGTCGACCAGGACGACCTGGTCGGGGGCATTGGTGACGGTCAACCCCCAGTACCCACCCGGCCCGGGGGTCGTCGAGCGCAGTCCCATCAGCCCGAGCACGCGTCCCATGGCCGGTCCCCCACCGATCGAGTTCCACAGGTTGGACGCCGCCGCGTTGTCCGACTGGCGAATCATCGGCACCAGTTGCGACTTCTCCCACGCGGTCAGTCCACGACCGGCCTCCTGGGCGCGACGCATCACGGTGGCCATGATTCCGACCTTGACGATGCTGGCGGTCACATTGGTGGCGCTGCCGCGGGTACCGACCATGATCGTGCTCGTCCCGGCCTTGCGGTAGGCGACGGTGGTGTTGCCCGGGCGCCCCGCCATGTAGGCGTTCAGTTCCTTCGCATAGGGGAAGCTGGTCACGGGTCCATAGCCGGCCGGGTCATTCGCGAGGGCGGCTGGCTGCACGCGGCGGGTGGACGCCGTGGAGAGCACTCGGGCCTCGTCCACCGTGGCAGTGAAGGTCAGCTGACCATCCACCACGCTGCCCCCACGACCGTGGGGAACCCGGGAGGCAGGCAGCACGGCGTCCAGACGCTTGCCATGAATGGCCTCGCCCGTGCACAGCACGCCGACGCCGGTCGGCTTGACGACCACGGCGGCGCCAGATGCCTCCCGCCCGGTCAGGCCCGGGAGGCCGGTCAGCTGCACCGGACCGGAGCCGATGACTTTGGCCTGGCCACCGCGGGCCAGGTCTCCGGTGACCTCCACGCGAACCTGACCGACGTCATGGCAGAGCAGGGTTGTGGTGCGAGTGGACTCGGCCTTGGCGGTGGGAGCCAGCGAGACGGTGCAGGCTGTCGCGAGGCCGAGTGCGAGCACCCGACGAGTGATGGACATGGGACTCCTTCCGGGGATCCCGGCAGAACCGGGCTGACCCTGCCCAGCCCATCACATCAGGAGGCCAGTACGCGAACCTTCACGGTGGCCTCCAGCTGCCGGATTTCCTGCTCCACGTCGGGGGCCCGATCATGGTCGGCAAGCTGGATGTCGGTGACCGCGTAGCCGAGCTGACCCCTGGTCCCCAGCGTCTGGGAGACGACATTGGCGCCGTGGTCGCTGAAGATCTGGTTCAGGCGTGCCATGACACCGGGAACATTCTTGTGCAGGTGAACCACGCGCACCCCACCGGACTCCCCCGGGCCGACCGGGGGCAGGTTCACGCTCATCAGGGTGGAGCCCGTGGTGACGTAGTCGGCCAGCTTGGTGGCGACGAAGCGGCCGATGTCCTCCTGTGCCTCCTGGGTCGAACCGCCGATGTGAGGGGTGAGGATCACGTTGTCGATGCCCTGCAGTTCGCTGTGGAAGGGGTCCCCGGCGTTCTTGGGCTCGTTCGGGAAGACGTCCACAGCAGCGCCGGCCACATGTCCGCTGCGCAGGGCCCCCACCAGGGCGTGGTGGTCGACGACCACACCGCGGCACAGGTTCAGGAAGATCGATCGCGGCCGCATCATCGCGAACTCGCGGGCACCGAAGAGGTTCTTGTTGCTGGGGCGCCCGTCCACGTGGAGGGAGATCGTTTCGCAGGTGGCGAGCAGCTCCTCCAGGGTGTCGACCCGTCGGGCATTGCCCAGGGCGAGCTTGTCGGCGACGTCGTAGAAGCTGACCCGCATGCCCAGGGCTTCGGCCACGACCGAGAGCTGGGAGCCGATGTTGCCGTAGCCGACGATGCCCAGCGTGCGGCCGCGGACCTCGTGGGCGCCCTTGGCTGACTTGTCCCAGATGCCGGCGTGCATGCTGGCATTGCGATCGGTGAGGCGGCGGGCGAGCACGATGATCTCGGCCATTGCCAGCTCCACCACCGAGCGAGTGTTGCTGTAGGGGGCGTTGAAGGCGGCCACTCCATGCGCCGCGGCCGAGGCCAGGTCGATCTGGTTGGTGCCGATGCAGAAGGCACCCACGGCCCGCAGCGTGTCGCCGCGCGCCTCGAGCACCCGATCGGTCAGGTGGGTGGTCGAGCGGATGCCCAGGACGTCCACTCCCTCCAACGCTTCGATGAGGTCGTCCTCGCCGAGTGCACCGGGACGGGTCTCGACCTCGAAGCCGGCCTCACGCAGCACGCGGACGCCTTCGGAATGGATGTTCTCAAGCAGGAGGGCCTTCACTCGGGCCACTCTAGACCTCGGCGGACGCCGCACCCTCTCCTGTCCGCATGCTTGTCCTCCCGGGCAGCACCGGCATCGCCTGGACCAGCTCACGGGTGTAGGACTGTTGCGGGTTGGCGAAGACCTCGACGGCACCCCCACGCTCGACGATGCGACCCCGCCTCACCACCACCACCTGCTCGCAGACATGTCGGATCACGCCCAGGTCGTGGCTGACCACGATCAGCGTCAGGTCCTGGGAACGCACCAGTCCGGTGAGGGTGTTGAGTACCTGGGCACGCACCGAGACATCCAGTGCGGAGACCGGCTCATCGGCAATCAGTACGCTGGGCTTGGGCGCCAGGGCGCGTGCGATCGCGATGCGCTGGCGCTGCCCCCCGGAGAACTCATGCGGGTAGCGCGAACCCATCTCCGGGTCCAGGCCCACCGCGTCCATCACGTCGTCGAATCGCGCGTGGGCATCGGCGGGAATGTCGGACCGTCCGCGCAGCAGGTGGCTGCGCAGGGGTTCGGTGACGATCCGGCGCACCGTCATGCGCGGGTCCAGGGAGCTGCGGGGGTCCTGGAAGACGACCTGCACCTGGGAACGCAGCACGGGTCGTGCTTCCCGAGACGCCACCGGCTTGCCCCGGAAGAGCACGTGTCCGCGTGTGGGCTGGTCGAGGGCGGTCAGCATCCGGATCAGGGTGGTCTTGCCCGAACCGGACTCCCCCACGATGCCGAGCTGTGTGCCTTCCTCGATGTCGAGGCTGACGTCATCCAGTGCCCGGGTGGTGCGCCCCTCGCGCACGTACTCGCGGCTGACTCCGCGCAGGCTGAACAGGCTCATGCGAAGTCCTCCAGCACGGGCAGGCGTTCGCCGGGGACGACGGCAGCCAGGTCTGCGGTCGCGATCAACCCCCGGGTGTAGGGATGCTGCGGGTCGGTGAGCACCTGCTGAGTGCTGCCCGCTTCGACGACCCGACCGTGGCGCATCACGACCAGGCGGTGGGCCATGCGACTGACGACGGCCAGGTCATGGCTGATGAACAGGCAGGCGGCACCCGACTCAGCCAGCTGGTGGTCGAGGGTGTCGAGGACACGCTTCTGGACCGTCACGTCCAGGGCGGTGGTGGGTTCGTCGCAGATGACAAGCTCTGGGCGGTTGACCAGGGCCATCGCCATCAGGACGCGCTGCCGCTGCCCCCCGGACAGCTGGTGGGGGTAGGAGTCGGCGATACGCTCGGGTTCGGACAGGCCGACCCTGCCCAGCATGCTGACCACCCGCTCCTGGGTGTCCCCCCGCGACATCCGGTGCAGCCGCAACACCTCGGCGACCTGACGGCCCGCCTTCATCGTGGGGTCGAGCGCGGTCAGCGGTTCCTGGAAGACCATGGACAGCTGGGTCCCGCGCAGGCGCGCCAGCCGGCGTTCCGGCATGCCCAGCAATTCGATCCCCTTCCAGCGGACGGATCCACGGGGGCGAGCATTCTCCGGCAGCAGACCCATCACGGCCAGCGCAGTGACCGACTTGCCGGATCCTGACTCGCCGATGACGCCCAGCCGCTCACCAGCCGCCAGGCTCAGGCTGACCTCGTCGACCCCCACGGTGCGCGAACGCCCGAAGGAGACGTGGAGGTCGCGCACCTCCAGCAGCCGCCTGCTCATGAGACCTCCTTGAGGAGGGGGTCGAGTCGGTCCCGCAGGCCATCACCGAGCAGGTTGAATCCCAGGACCGCCATGCCGATGGCCAGCGCCGGCCACACGGTCAATTCGGGGCTGGTGTAGATCGCACGCTGCGCCTCGTTGATCATGCGTCCCCAGGTCGGGGTGGTGGAGGGGGTCGACAGGCCCAGGTAGGACAGTGCGGCCTCGGCCAGGATCGCGGTCGCGAAGCTGACCGACGCCTGGACCCCCAACAGGGGCGCCACATTGGGCAGGATGTGCTGCCAGGCGATCGCCGGCCAGCCGATGCCCGACACCCGGGCGGACGCGACGTAGTCGCGCGTCATGACCTGCATCGTCCCCGCCCGCGTCATGCGGACGAAGACGGGGATCGTCGCAATGCCGATGGCTGCCATCGCGGTGGTGGTCGAGGCCCCCAGGGCGGCTGCCAGCAGGATCGCGAGCAGGAGGGCCGGCAGCGCGTAGAGCATGTCGCTGATCCGCAGCAGTAGCCTGGCCCACCAGCGATCCCCTCCGATACCGATGACCAGGCCGAGCGGGATGCCGACCAGGGCGGCGATGGCCACCGACACCATGCCAACCAGCAGGCAGGTCCGCGCACCCGACATCAACTGGCTGAGGATGTCGATGCCATAGGCATCCGTGCCCAACCAGTGCCGCGAGGACATCGGAGCCAGTCGCTCGGGGGTGACCCGAATCGGGTCAAAGGGCGTCCACACCATGGCGACCAGGGCAGTGAGGACGATCATTCCGACCAGGACCAGCCCTGACCACAGCGTGACCTCCCTGAGCGAACGGCTCATCGGCCACCACCCACCGGATGGCGCAGCCGCGGGTCGAGCAACAGGTAGCAGACCTCCATGAGCGTGTTCATCACCAGCACGGCCGCGACCAGCAGCATGACCACGCCCTGGACCTCGAGCAGGTCGCGGCGCTGCACCGCCTTGAACAGCTCCGACCCGAGACCGGGCAGCACGAAGACCTGTTCGATCACGATCGCCCCCACCAGCAGGCTGACCAACTGCAGGCCCAGGACGGTCACCAGCTGCAGGCCGGCCGGGCGGACACCGTGGCGCAGCACGGCGCCCAGCCGCGTCCACCCCACTGAACGAGCCGTCCGCAGGTAGTCCTCACCGAGGACCTCCACGAAGGCGGAACGGACATAGCGGGTGAACATCGCCCCCTGGACGATGCCCAGCGCCAGCGAGGGCAGGATGAGGTGCCTGGCCCACTGGTAGGGGTCGCGCGAGAGCGGCACGTACCCGTTCGCCGGCAACCAGCGGAGCGTGACGGCGAACAGGGCGGTCAGCAGCAGGCCCGCCAGGAAGGCGGGGATTGCCATGCCCAAGTGGCTCAGGGCATTCACGGCCACACCGTCGACGTGGCGGCGTCGCATGGCCGACCACAGCCCCAGCGGAAGGGCCAGTACCAGCGAGACGATGCTGCCGAACAGGACCAACCACATGGTCACGCCCACGGGCGCCGCGATCAGGTCAACAATGGGCTTCTGGGAGAGTGCCGAGATGCCGAGGTTGCCGGTGGCCAGCCCGCCCAGCCATTCCAGGTAGCGAACCGGCCAGGGTCGGTTCAACCCGAGTTCCTCGCGAAGCTCGGCGATCGCCTCAGGGGTCGCACTGGTGCCCAGGATGACCTGGGCCATGTCGCCGGGCAATGCCTGCAGCAGCAGGAAGACGACCAGCGAACTGGCCACCAGGCTCAGGAGCAGGGTGACCAGTCGGGCAGCAATCCGCCGCAGCAGCGTCACGTCAGCTGGACCGCACCGTCGCGCCGGTGAGGTCGAAGCTCACACCGGTGGAGTTGGTCGGAATGCCCTGCACCGACGCCTTGGTGATGCACAGGCGCGGGAAGAGCCACAGGAAGTCAGCGGCAGCGTCCTCGGCCAGGATCCGGGCAGCCTGCTTCATCTTCTCGATGCCCGTGGCCTCGTCTGAGGAGTCGGCCTCGGCGATCAGGCGGTTGAACTCCGGGTTGTCGTAGTGCCAGTAGTAGTCCTTGTTGGTCCAGCTGACAATGTCGCGGGGTTCCACGTGCGCGACCACGGTCAGGTCGTACTTGCCGCCGACGAAGACCTCGTTGATCCAGGTGTTGAAGTCGATGTCCTCGACTCTCACGTCGATGCCCACGTCCTTGAGCTGACTGGCGACGAACTTGCCCACACCGGGGCCGTACGGCAGCGCCGGGACGCGGAAGTTGAGCTTCAGCCCGGTCGCGTGCCCAGCCTCCTTGAGCAGTTCCCTGGCCTTGGCCGGGTCGAACGGATAGGTCTTGGAGAGGTCCTCGTACCAGGGGTCGCTGGGCGGGACCATCGAGCCGATCATGGTGCCCTTGCCACCCCAGACGGAGTCGACCAGGGCCTGCCGGTCGATGGCATGGCAGATGGCCTGGCGAACCTGCTTCTTGCCGAGCGCGGCGTTCTTGTGGTTCATGCCCAGGACGACCTCGCCATTGGTGGTGCCCTCGATGACGGTGAAGCGGCTGGTGTCGGTGAACTGGTCCAGCGACTCGGGGGCAGTGAGGTCGGAGATGATGTCCAGGTCCCCCGCGAGCATGGCGCCGTTCATCGCGTTGGCGTCGGTGAAGTAGCGGAAGGTCACCTCGTCGATGCGGGTGGGAGTGCCCCAGTATTCCGAGTTCCGCTTGAGCGTGACGGAGCTGCCGCGCTGGTGGGAGTCAAAGACGAAGGGACCAGACCCCATCGGCCTCTCGGCCAGTGTGGACATGCCGGCCGGATCGATCACGACCCCGCCGGTGCCCGCCAGGTCGTAGAGCCACAGCATGCTGGGGCGCTTGAGAGTGATCACCACGGTGCGGGGGTCCTCGGCCTTGACGGACTCGATGACCGACATCTTGGCAGCTTGAGCCTTGTTGCCGACGCCCTCCTTGCGGAAGAGCTCGAGGCTCTTGACGACGGCGTCCGCCTCGAGCTTGGTCCCGCTGGCGAACTTGGCGTGCTCGTTGAGGGTGAAGCGGTAGGTCTTGCGGTCCTCACTGATGGTCCAGGCGGTGGCCAGCAGGGGGCGCAGCTTGCCCTCGGAGTCAATGCGAACCATGGTCTCGTACACGTTGTAGAGCAGTACCTGGGGGATGGCGGCCTGGGCGTTCGCGGTGAGATCCATGGTCTGCGGCTCATCGGAGGCGCCGACGACGAGCGTGCGCTCCGCGTCGGGATCGGAGCCGGGCAGGTTGGACTTCTGACAGGCGGCGAGCGTGGGGAGGGCGAGGGCGGCGGTGCCCGCTCCCAGCACGGTGCGTCGCGTGACCTCTGGCAATTGCATGCGGTTCTTCTCCATGTTCCACCAGTGGGGATGCTGCCGGGCGGCCCGGACAGCCGCTGGCGATTCTACGGGGAAGATGTCTCCTGACCCCGCCCCGGGGATTCTCGTGACCAGAACGATAGCCGATTTTGCCTGGGAGGGCGAGGTCTGTATAGTTGTGCAAGCACCGACGCGGGGTGGAGCAGCTCGGTAGCTCGCCGGGCTCATAACCCGGAGGTCACAGGTTCAAATCCTGTCCCCGCTACTCCTTGAGGGCCCTGACCATGCGGTCGGGGCCCTCAGCCATTCCCCCATCATTCTGGCTAGACTCGCACCCCATGAGCTCGCGCGCCCCCGCACCACAACTGCACTACCTCATCGAGGAACATCGACTGGCCAACGGCCTTCGGCTGGTGGTGAACCCGGATGCCGCGAGCCCCGGCGTCACCGTGAACCTGTGGTATCAGGTCGGCTCGCGGGACGAGGCGCCCCGCCGCACGGGTTTCGCACACCTCTTCGAGCACCTCATGTTCCAGGGCACCTGGACCGGGGTCGAGACAGGCGAACACCTGTCGGCCATCCAGGCCGCCGGGGGCACCGCCAACGCCACCACCAGCTTCGATCGCACCAACTACTTCGAGACCGTGCACCCGGGGGCGCTCGAGCTGGCGCTCTGGCTCGAGGCCCAGCGCATGGAATTCCTCAAGGTGGACCAGACCAACCTGGACACCCAGCGCGAGGTGGTGAAGGAGGAGAAGCGCCAGCGCTACGACAACGTGCCCTATGGCGACACCTTCCAGGCGCTCTTCGAGCTGGCCTACCCTTCCGACCACCCCTACGGTCACCTTCCGATCGGTTCGATGGCCGATCTGGACGCCGCCTCGCTGGAGGACGTCCAGGCCTTCCATGCCACCCACTACTCCCCCGCCAACGCTGTCCTGGTGCTGGCTGGAGCCGTCACGACCGACCAGGCCATCGAACTCACTGAACGGCATTTCGCGCAGATCCCTCCCGTCGACGCCCCCACCCGCGTGCGTCCGGGCGGCCTCGATCCCTTCGAGGGGACGCCCGCCGCGATACTGGAACGGCAGGTTCCGCGCGATGCCACCCACCTGGTCTGGCGTATCCCCACCCTGGACGATGCCACCACCCGCGCCCTGGACCTTGGTCTGGACATCCTGACGGCGGGCCAGAGTGGCAGGCTGCACCGCGCGCTGGTGATGGACCAGGAGCTGGCCGAGTCGGTCTCGGGGGCAACCATGGGGCTGGCCGGCGAGACGAACCTCGCCGTGGTGAGCACCCACACCCGGGAAGGTCGTTCCAGCGAGGAACTGGCCGAGGCCACCCTCGAAGGAATCCGACGATTGGGCGAGCAGGGACCGACCGAGGAGGAACTCCAGCGCGTCCATGCCCAGCTCGAGCGCCAGGTGCTCAGCGACCTCGCCTCGGCATCGGACCGCGCCGATGAGATCAACCACTGGACCAGCCTGGCCGGCGACCCGCAGCGCGTGAACGGGGTACTGGCCAGCTATGCCGAGATCTCCGGTGACGACATTCGTGCCGCCGTCTCGACCTGGCTCAGCCCTGAGCGCCACGCCGCCCTCAACTACCGGAAGGCCCACTGATGACCTCCACCCCCACGGCCACCCAGCCCCCGCGCTGCCCCCGCCCCACCCCGAGTCTGGGGGGCGACTGGACCTTCCCGACGCCACGGGTGGAGAAGCTGGACAACGGTCTGGAGGTGTGGCTCTTCCAGCTGCCCGGCCAGCACGTGGTCGCCGTTGACCTGGTCCAGCCCATCGCGCTGGACGCCGAGGACCCGCGCGTCGAAGGGGTGGGCATGCTCGCCCTCCGCGCCTCCGATGAGGGCACCATCCAGAACCCCCATGGCCGGGTCTCCCAGCTCCTGGAGAATGTGGGTGCGGTCTACTCTGGTCGGACCACCCACACCGTGACCGCCTCCAGCCTCGATGTGCCGGCAACTCGATTCTGCGATGCGCTGCCACTGTTCGCCGACATCATCTTGCGCCCTGACTACGCCGAGGACGACATCGAACGCCACCGCGCGCTCAGGATGGCCGAAATCGAACAGACCCTGGCCTCCGGCGCGGGCATCGCATCCATGGCCCTGCGGAAGGTGCGCTGGCAGGAGGGCAGCGCAACGCACGCCCCGCCGGTGGTACCCCCGCGACGGTCGCTGCGATCACCCGGGCTGATGTCCTTGACTTCCACGAGCGACAGTGGGGGCCGCAGGGATCGGTGCTGGTCCTGGGTGGAGACTTCGCCCAGGACCCGATGCCGCTGGTGGCCAGCGAGTTCGGCGGCTGGCTGCCGGCTGCCGATGCCCACGCTGCCTCGAGCGAGGCCGCCTTCGCCGGACCGGGTGATGCCAGCACCGTGCATCTGGTCCATCGACCGGATGCGGTCCAGATCGACCTGCGCCTGGGCGGGATCGGCATCGACCGGCGCGACCCGGAGTGGGCAAGCCTGCAGGCCGCCTCCGTGGCCATCGGCGGTTCCTTCCTGAGCCGGCTCAACCGTGTCATCCGCGAGGAGCGTGGCTACACCTATGGCATCCACCTCGCCAGCGTCCCGCAGCGTGAGGCCGGGACCTGGACAGTGAACGCCAACATCCGCACCGAGGTGGCTGCCGAAGCATTGACCGCGACCCTGGCCCTCCTGGACGTGACCACCAGGCCACTGACCGAAGAGGAGATCACCGACGCCACCAACCAGCTGGTCGGCCTCTCCCCGCTGCGCAATGACACTGCCGAGGCGATCGTGGGTCAGGCGTCCTCGCTGGCTGCCGCAGGCATGGACGCCGAGCAGGTGAACCGGCACCGGGATGCCCTGCGTCAGGTCACGGCCGAGTCGGCCAGCGCGGCGGCTGGCCGCATCCTGGGCGGCGGCAGGGGCCATCTGGTTGTGGTGGGCAATGCCGACCAACTGAACGGGCCCCTGGAAGCCGCAGGGTTCGAGGTCAGCGCGATGGAGTTGTGACGCTGAGGGCGGCAATAGTCTCAGCCTTCGGCGCAAGGCGACCTGTAAGCATCGCTCACCTCTTGCCCTTCTGCAGCGCGGCAGCTTCACCCACCTTGGCGCGGGCGATGCCGACCTGCTTCTGGTACTCCGACAGGTTGCCCTGCTTCAGCGCCTGATCGGCAGCCTTGAAGGCGACGTCGGCGTCCGTGAGCAACTTGGAGATCTGGGCGTCCTTGTCAGCGGGCGACGTGGTCGGCGTGGGCTGCGTCTCCGGCTTGGTGCCGTCCTCGCCGGTGTCAGCCCCCGCATCGCCCTTGAACACGGTGTCCAGGGCCTGCTGCAGGGTCTCGCCGATGCCCACGTGCTCCCCGAAGCGCACCGCCACGAACTGCAACGCCGGGTAGCCCGCCGACCCCGCCTGGCGTTCGGTGTAGATCGGCAGGATGTACATCAGCCCCCCGCCCAGCGGCAGGGTCATCAGGTTGCCGTACATGGCGGCCGCCGACCCCTGGTTCAGGAAGGGCCGGAGCTTCTCGGCCACCACCGGGTCGGTGACGATCGCATTCATCGTCTGGCCGGGTCCGGCGATCTGGTTGGAGTCATCCATCTGCAGGATGCGGATGGTGCCGTAGTCGGCGCTGGCCGCGTCCGCATTGACGGCCATGTAGGCACGCAGGTTCTCGCGCCCGCTGGGCACGAAGGTTGCCGTCTGGCTGAACACGGGCTCCTTGTCACCCGGCCACTTGATGGACAGGTAGTACGGCGGTTCCTTCTTGTTGTTGCCCTTGACCGGGTCCTCGGGCACCTGCCAGACGTCGGTGGACTGGATCCAGGTCAGCGGGTTGGTGGTGTGGTACCGCGTGAGCAACTGTCGCTGGACCTTGAACAGGTCCTGGGGGTAGCGCAGGTGGCCCAACAGTTCCGGGGGGATGGTCGACTTCGGCTTGACCGTGTCCGGGAAGACCCGCATCCAGGTCCGCAGGATCGGTTCGTTCTCGTCCCAGGCGTAGAGGGTGACGGTGCCGTCGTAGGCGTCCACGACCCCCTTGACGGAGTTGCGAAGGTAGTTGACAGTGCGGTCCTGCTGTTGACGCATCACGTCGCTGACCGCGTCGCTGGTGGCCTGGCGCAGGTCAGTGCGCTGGGAGTTGGGGAAGTTCGCTGTCGAGGTGTAACCGTCGACGATCCAGACCACGCGCCCGTTGACGACCGCGGGATAGGTCTCCTTGTCCCAGGTGAGCCAGGGTGCGACCCGCTGGACGCGCTGTAGCGGCTGCCTGTCATAGAGGATCTTGGACGCTTCATTGACCCGGTTGCTGAGCAGGAGGTTCGCGTCGCCGAAACGAATGGCGTGGGCAGTCCTGCTGAACAGGTTCCCGATCGGGACGCCCCCCTTGCCTGCGTAGGTGTTCTTCGTCGCGTCGCCCCCGGACTGTGCCCCCGTGGGCTGGTCGAACTCCACCGGTGCAACGCCCTGGGGAGCTCCGACGACGACGTACTGGCTGGCCAGCTCGCCGAAGTAGATGCGCGGCTCATGCTTGGGCAGCGGCCCCTTGACCGGGATGCCGCCAGCGATCCACACCGGCTCGCCATTGGTCTGCTGCTGACTGCCATAGGCGGCCACCAGACCGTAGCCGTGGGTGTAGACGGTGTGCAGGTTGTTCCAGGACTGGTCGGAGATGTTCTTGACGTCGACCTCCCTGGCGGCCAGCACCGTGTCGGTCGGCTTGCCGTCGATGTCGTAGTGGTCGACATCGAGGACCGAGGGGAAGGAATAGTACCCACGCACCTGCTGGAGGTGCTCGAAGGTCGGGCTGATCAGGGAGGGGTCCATCAGCCTGATGGCGGGAAGGGCCGAGGCGTCGGTCTTCAACTGTCCCTCGCTGACAGTCGTCCGGGCGGTGTAACCCTGCTGGATCTTCACCTTGTCCAGACCGAAGGCCTCCCGTGTGGCAGCAAGGTGGGCCTCGATGTAGGGCTTCTCCTTGTCCTGCTCCGAGGGCCGCACATAGATCTGTTGCAGGACTGCCGGGTAGATACCGGAGATCACCAGCGAGGTGACGAGCATCACGACGATCGACAGGCCCGCCAGCGACCAGCGGCGCACCTTGGCGTTGATGGCGAAGAGTGCTGCACACAGGAGGGCGATGGCGACCATCACCATCCGTGCATTCATGCGGGCATGGTGGTCGGTGTAGCTGACGCCGGTGAAGCTGCCCGACGCATCGATGGCATAGGCGTAACGATCAAGCAGCTGGCCACCTGCCCAGAAGACGAGCGACACCGCGAACAGGGTCGACAGGTGCGTCTGGGCAGCGGGGCTGAACGGTTGGGCTGGGCGGACCGGGTTGCCCCCGCGGGCCCCGGGGGACGCCGCTCCCATGGAGCGCAGGGCACCCAGGATGAAGTGCAGGATCGTCGAGAGGATCGCGGCCAGGAGCATCGCGGTGAAGGCAAAGCTGGCCAGAAAGCGGTACCAGGGGTAGTCGAAGACGAAGAAGCTGACGTCCAGGCCGGTCCACGGCTCACGAATGCCGAAGGGGGTGGAGTGACGCCATGCCAGCCAGGTCATGGTCTGGGTGGCTCCGGCGATGCCACCGAAGAAGCCCATCACCACGGCCGGGACCAGGATCATCACTCGGGTGCGTCGCTCGACCAGTTCCCGGGACCGCTCCACCATGAGGGAGTCCGCGCGCGGGCGGACCTTCGGTTTGACCCGGATGGCGAGCCACGCGTTCGCGCCGATGAGGGTGGCCATGACGAGCCCGAAGACCAGGAAGAGCGAGATCGAGGTACCCAAGCGGGTGGTGTAGACCGACGCCATGCCAAGTGACCGGAACCACATCCAGTCGGTCCAGACCAGGCTGATGAGCCAGCCGCCCAGTACCAGGAACGCCATGCCCAGGGCCCACCGGCGCCAGCCCTGCCCTCGGCCACTGCTGCGCAGGGCGCTTGCTGAACTCATCGCAGCGTCCCTGCGACGGCCTCGGTCAGGTTGGGCACCAGGTCGGTGGCCCCGAGCAGGTGCTCCGGATTGCTCACCAGCCGAGCGACACCATGGCGCGAACCATCGCGCAGCGCCCCCACGACGACCCGGATGTCCTGCTTGAGCGGATGGTTCGCCACAGCAGCGGCCGCCGCCTCGTCATCGCGGGGCAGGTCGGCCTCGTACTGCGAGGGCAGGAAGGTGCGTTCCAGGGCAATGGCGCATCCGGCGACGGAGGCCGGCCACTGGATGCGCGCCAGCGTCTCCAGCGGGTTCTCACCAGCGTGGAAATCCTCCTGCTCGATGGAACTGAGGGCGTCCTCATTGCCGACGGCGAGGTGGGCGGCAAGGGAGGGCTCGTTGCGGATCAGTTCGTCGGTGCGCACCAGCGCGAACAGGCGTGCCGGCTGGTCCCAGCCCTGCGCGGAGACATGCCGCTCGATGTCCATCAGCACCGCGATCAGGGCATCGGTGCCCTCCGCCTGCGGTTCTGCAGGGGCCGCGGGGGTCGAGCGGGGATCTTCAGCGTTCACAGCGAGGCACTCCGGTTCCGTCAGGTGAGTTCTTGAGCTTCTGCAGCCCCGTGATGGCATCGCGCAACGTCGACACCTTGACCAGATCCATCTTCGTTCGGACGCCTACCAGGTCAGCGCAGTTGTCGGCCGGTACGAGGAAGACCTGGGCGCCTGCCTTCTCCGCACCGCGGATCTTCTCCTGCAACCCACCGATCGGGCGCACACCGCCCTCCGGGGTGATGGAGCCGGTTCCGGCGACCTTTCGTCCGGCCAGCAGGTCATCGGGGGTGATCAGGTCGTAGATGGCCAGGGCGAAGACAAGCCCGGCGCTGGGCCCAACGATGGAGGGGTTGATGCCATAGCTCACGCGCGGGGTGTACTGGTAGCCGATGCCCAGCTCGATTCCGACGACCGGCTGGAGCGCGTTCTGCTGGGAGGCGACGGTGGTGACCGTCTGGGTCTCCTGGCGTCCATTGCGCAGGATGGTGAAAACCACCGCGGCCCCCACCTTGTGCCGGCGGATGGCCTCTGCGACGTCCTTGGGCGAATGGACGGCGGTGCCGTCCACGGCGGTGACCAGGTCGCCTGGCTTGAGGCGGTTGAGGGCGGGCCCGGACAGGCTCACCGCATCGATACGGGGCAACTCGCTCACGGGTTGCCCGGCCGCGCGAAGGGCGGCGATGACGGCATGGGCCTGAGAGTCGTCCATCATGCGGATCTCCTCGGCCTTGACCTGGGTCACGGACTTGCCAGGTGGGTAGACATTCCTGCGGGGCAGGACATCCCGGCCGCTGAGCTGGTGGGAGGCGAGGGCCTGCAGCAGGCCGAGCCGCGAGTCCACGCTCGTGACCGCCACCGTGGTCATGCGGAGCTCACCGCGCAGGGGGTAGGTGGGAAGCCCTTCGATGCTGATCGCCGCAGCACCGTTCTCGGCCGGGGCGGCCAGGTTCACCGTCCGTCCGGGCGACCAGGAGACGAAAGGCACTGGAGCCAGCGCCACCACCATGACCAACACGAAGAAGACCACCGAGGAGACGATGGCCGTCAGAGACTGGGCCGACACCCAGCGGCGCCGCGGCCTGGCGCCCTCGGCGACAGCAGGGGGCGCCGCGGACAGCGGTGTCGCGGTGTCGGGCGAGGTCGCCGAGACGGCACGTGTGGACACCTGGTCTCCTGGCTCGAAGGACGGGGCAAGAACTGGCAGAAGCCTACCGTCTTGCCCAAGGCGAACGACGGGAACGGCCGGGCGTTGGGGCGACACCCGTAGAGTGGAACCCACCGTGGAGGGCAGACCGAGCCCGCTGGAAGCCAGGAGTGATGCATGTCCGAGCACCCGGACCGCCCCGAGGACAGGGACCGCCCCGAGGACAGGGACCGCCCCGAGGACAGGGACCAGCCCGAGGACAGGGACCAGCCCGACAAGGAGCAGTCCCATGACGACCGGGGGTCCCACGACCAGCCGTCGACCGGCGGGACGAGTGGTCCGCAGGACCCCCTCGCCCAACTATTCGCCCAGCTTGGCCTGAACCCGGCGTGGGGCGCTGCTGGGGCCCAGCAGATGGACCTCAACGCGCTGATGCAGCAGTTCAGCCAGCTCTTCGGCCAACTGCCCGGCGCACCACAGCCACCCTCGGGGGGAATCGGTTTCCAGGCCCCGACCGCCGGTCGAGCGAGTCAGTCCGACGACTGGGCCTGGCTCAAGAACATGGTGCGGCAGATGTCGGCATCCCTGGGGCCGGACCCCTCCCCCACTGAGGCACAGCGGCGCCTACTCGGGGAGTCGGTGCGGCTGGCCGAGATGTGGCTTGACGAGGCAGTCGAGTTCCCGGCGGTGCAGGCGACCCCTGCGGTGTGGAGCCGTGCAGACTGGATCGAGCAGACCTTCGGCTCCTGGCGTCCCCTGGCCGAACCGGTGATCAAGGCGCTGGCGGCGAGCCTGGGCCAGACCCCCGAAGAAGGCAGCGACGCGCAGGACCCGATGGCGATGCTCAGCTCCATGCTGGCCCCGATGATGGAGAACCTGGCCCGCCAGATGTATGGCGCGCAGTTCGCCCAGGCCCTGGCTGAACTGTCCACGTCGGTGGTCTCGAGTTCCGATGTCGGGCTTCAGCTGGCCGCGCCTCGCGTCGCCCTGCTGGCCGACAACATCCAGAAGCACTTCGGCGAGCTTGACCTGCCGGAGACCGATGTCTGGCTCTACCTGTCCCTGCGCGAGGCCGCACGCCAACGGCTGTTCGCCCACGCCGCCTGGCTCGGACCGCAGCTGCAGGCCCTGGTCGAGCACTACGCGAGGGAGACGCGCATCGACCTGCGTGCCCTCCAGGACTCGATCGACGTCGAGAACGTGGGCGGCCTGGACCCGGCACGCCTGCAGGAGATGAGCGAACAGCTGCAGGGCAAACTTTTCGACCCCGAGCCCACTCCGGAGCAGGCCGAGGTCCTGGACCGCCTGCAGACCCTGCTCGCGCTTGTCGAGGGGTGGGTCGACCACGTCGTGACCCAGGCGGCCGGACGCTGGATGCCCACGGCCCCGGCCCTCGCCGAGGCCGTCCGTCGTCGACGCGGTGCAGCCGGTGCCTCGGACGACGTCTTGCGAACACTGGTCGGGCTGCAGCTCAAGCCGCGTCGCGTCCGGGACGCGGAGAACCTGTGGGCTGCCGTGCTGGACAAGCGTGGTGCTGCGGATCGCGATGCGCTCTGGGCGCACCCCGACCTCCTGCCCGTGGCCGCCGACCTTGACGATCCGCTCGGCTTCGCTGACCCGCAGGCACGTCCACAGGCGGAGGCCGATGAGTGGGACAAGGGGCTTGAGCAATTGCTGCGCGAAGAGGGACGCACGGAGGACTGAGCCTGGGCCGAGTTCTTCGCGGCTCCTGCGTCAGTCGCTCCAATCGTTCCGGGGCGGGGCGTGCGGGCTGCCCAGCGGAGCCCTGGAAGGGGTTGGCTGAGCACTTGGGGGCTCGGCGCTCGGGGGCTGGGCGCTCGGGGGCTGGGCGCTCGGGGGCTGGGCGGTGGGCGGCTGGTCAGTGGGGTTGCCCGCACCCTCGCGGCTCACCATGTTCCCTTGGCGAACCCCGACTGCCACCAGCAGCAGGCCAACCACGAAGAAGGCTGCCACGCGGAACACCCCGTCGAGTTCCTGCAGGTCGAAGAGGAACAGCTTGCCGACCGCCAGCAGGACGAGCACGACGCCAAGCCGACTGATCTGGCGCGGGGTCCGGGACCGGGGACGCAGCCACAGCAGCAGCCACACGCCCACGGCTGCCCACGCGATCGTCGCCATGACGTGCCCCAGCACGAAACCGGTCTCCGGTCGACCTGCGGCGCGTCCGGCCAGCGACCCTGCGAGGATCAGGGCGGCGCTGCCCGGAAGCAGGGAGGCGAGCGCCCGCCACAACAGGATGGAGCCCGGTAGACCTCGGCGACCGGCCCACCAGTTGGCCTGCAGGACCACTGCGCCGGTCAGGAGGATGGCGGTTCCCAGGTGCCACAGGTGCAATTGCTGGTCGACCAGATGCTGGCTGGCCAGCGGGACAACCCACCACGAGCACAGGAGGGCCACCATGCCCCCCACGACGGTGGAGGCCGTCATGGCGGGGGCGAAAGCCGTGACCCTGGCCCAGACCGCATAGCCGAGGGCTGCCGCGGCCGGGAGGAACCATGCCTCACTGGCCCCCACCTCTCGGTCCATCTGGAGGAGCACGAAAGCGGCGGCGAGCAGGACGATCACTGCGGCGTTTCCTGCCTCCGCTCGAAGCGCGAGCGCGGTGACGAGGTGCAGGATGACCACCAGGATGCTGGCCGGCCACCAGAGCCGGGCGTCCACCTCCGTGAGGTACATCCAGGGAAGTGCAGCCATGAGCATGGGAAGGATGGGCATCCACGATTCCGGGCGTTTCCTCGTCTCGAGGATGACGTCCACGAGGGCCACCACGGAGAACCCCACCGCGGCCACCACCGAGACCACGTGCGTGGCCGCCCAGAACAGGGCGAACGGAACGAAGATGCTCCGCGCGACTGTCGCCACGGGCCACCGGAGGCGCCGATCCTGCATCGCCAGCCCGGCAGCCGCAATGACGAGACAGAACACCGCGTTCCACGCCATGGCGTTGCCGAGATTGAGCCCCATCAGGCTGGTTCCTCCGACGATGATCACGTGGAGTGCCTGGGAACGACGATGACGCGCGAGCAACAGCCCTGCCAGGGCAAGGATCCCTGCAAGCCCCGCGCCCACCCCCGGGTCCACCCAGTCGAACAGGCTCGTCGCCGCCCACAGGGTCAGCAGCAGACCACTGAAGCCCACCCCCATGAGGGCGACCGCGCCCGGATTCTGCGGTGACTGTGACTCCACATGAGGTGACTCTGCGTTCTGCGGCGCCTCGGCACCTTGCCCGACCTGCCCTGGTTCCCCTGCCGGGACGGGCAGGAGGGGTTTGAGCGACCAGCCGAAGGCGACCATCGCGGCCGATGCCGCAACTGCCAGGCCGACTGCCACGGGGGCCGGCAGCACGTCCGCACGGCCACCCAGGAGTAGGAGGACGATGCCGACCAGGAGCACGAAGGCACCAATCATTGCCATCACCTGCGCCATGGCACCGGGTTGCTCGTGCCACGGCACGCGTGGGCTGACCGGACGGGGCGGTGGGGGCAGGGGACGGAACTGACCTCCAGGAATGGGCGGGGCGTACATCGGTGGGACCTGCCCGGGAGGCGGGCGGAGAGGAGTGTGTGGTCTGGCCCCTGGAGGCACCGAGGCGGCAGGAGGATGTGGGGGATGCACCTGCCGCGCCGCGCCCCCACGCTCCACCAACTGCTCCAGGGCATCCAGTTCGGCTCGCATCGCCCGGAGGCGAGCGCGGACCTCGTCCCACTGCTGTCCGTCCATGAGCCGTAGTATCCCGTCCCGGAGGGTCGAACGGGTTGACGCGGCCAGCGGGGGCGGCTAGCTTTGACCCAGCCCCCGGTTGGGTCGCGCGTGCAGGGGAAGGCATGCGAGGAACCACCGGGGGCGTCTCCTTCCCCATGTCCTGGCCCAGGTGTTGTCCGACGGGGTCGGGGTGTTGTCCGTTGTGGGACCGGTGTTGTCCGTCGCCCGGGAGCTCTGGCGTGGCGCCTGGCAGCCGGCTCTACTTGCTGTCATGACTGTTCAGCCATTGCCTGTTGGTCCTCTCCCGGCCGCCCGGGGGCGGTGGCGGTTGCACCCGGCCGTCGAGGTGGTGCAGACGGGTGGGACCGGGCCGGCCGGGGACCTCGATCTTCGTCTCGGTGCCCGTGTCTGGCGGCTCCGCGCTGTGGATCCACGCCTGGTCGGGTGGCTGCGCCACCTGGGATCGGCCTGGGCGACTCCTCCGGAGTGGGTGTCGGGGGATCCGGCATGCCGGAAGGTGGTCGACAGGCTCCGGGCGGATTCGGTGCTGCTCCGGGACGACCCACTCGACGTCCTCCTGGTCGAACCATCGGGGTCCGGATTGGAGGGAAGCCTCGCTCCCCACGCGAGAGTGCGCCACCACCTCACTGGCCGGCGCCGCTTCCCCCGACTGCCCACCAGGGCGGAGCTGGAAGCCCATGAAGGACTGGTGGTGAGTCACGGGGCGGCCGTGGACCACACGTTGTCCTGGTTGGTGCGCCGCTCCGGGTTGGACCAGGTCGTCATCACCACCAGCTCGGGAGGCTGCCGGGTGGGCTGGTTCCCGGCGGATGGTCCCTGCACCCTCTGTGAGCTGGACACCGCTGCGGAACGTCTTCTGGCTACGAGCCTCCCGCCACCACCGATCCTCGAGTCACGCTCGGTGCCGGCCTGGATGGACGAGTGGGTCCGCAGCCAGGTGGTTCTGCTGTTGCGTCAACGTTCAGGGGGTGGGAGCCCGGCGAGGGGGTGGCGCTGGCTGTCGTCCAGCGCTGATTCCGGCTTCGAGCCGGCCCGGCAGCAACGCGAGTGTTGCGGTGCCGGGCTGGCCCTGGCCGGGTGATGGGTTCGCGAATGGGACGCCGTCCGGGCCGCCCCTGCTCCGGCTGTCGCTGCTCAGGCTGCGGGCGCCACGACGGGCACGCTCTCCTTGCGGGGGCGGCCACGCGGACGCTTGCGCGCCACCACGGCCCCGTCCACGAGCAGCTGGCCACCCCAGACACCGTGAGGTTCTGCGCGGCGCAGGGCTCCGGCGAGGCATTCGGCGATGAGGGGGCAGGGGCCGCAGACCTGCTTGGCCTCCTCCACGCGCTCGGGCTCGGGTGCGAAGAAGAGCTCGGGGTCGACGTCGTGGCAGGGAAGGCTGAGCGTGGCGACCTCGAGAGGGTCGACCACCTGGTCGAGGGTGTCGAGCGCTCGGGCGTGCATCGGTGTCTCCTGGTGAAGTCTGGGGATCGGGTGACCGGGAGACGGAAAAAGGCCGCGAATCCCGGTGGTCGGATTCACGGCCTCAGCAGGCGAGGGGCAACCTCAGCGGGGCAGGCTGCCCCCGGGTGCCAGGGTGAATCCGATGGAGTTGTCGATAAGGTGCAGGGCGGAGCCGGCTGCAAATGGCTTGCGCACTCGTGTCCACGAGCAGACATTGCTTGTGATCATGGCTTCCACCCCCTTTCTCGTGACTTCTCCGATGGGCTCACCGGAACGAACAGGCACCACTCTAGCGGGCAGCACCGGTGCCACGGCAACTCATTTTTGACAAGGGGTTTCGCCGATTCAGCGGAACTTGTCGAGCAGTTCCAGCAACGCATCGCCCCATGTGTCGAGCTTGGCTGGCCCCACGCCTGGCACCTCAAGCAATTGGTCCGCGTCGCTTGGCATGGCCTCGGCAATGGCAATGAGGGTGGCATCGGTGAAGACGACGAACGCCGGGGCCCCTGCGGCGGCGTCCTTGCGCCACCCCTTCAGTTCCGCCAGCAGCGCCTCGTCGTAGGTGGACTGGCACTGCTCGTGTCGGCCCAGCTTGCGGGAGGCTGCCGTGCCCAGGGACTCCCCGCAGACCCGGCACTTCTGCGACAGCGCGCTGCCTCGCCTGGGTCGAGAGGCTGGCTCCGGAGCAGCCTCCCGCAGCGTCCCGGGGGTGAGCCCGACCAGGAAGCGCGACATCGAGCGTCCTGCGCGCCCTGGCCCGCCGGAGCGCGACCAGCTCAGTCGCAGGTGTTCACGGGCACGAGTGATGCCCACGTAGAGCAGCCGGCGCTCCTCGTCGATGGCCTCGCGGGTCTGGGAGAGTGCGAAGGGCAGGCTTCCCTCCGCCACGCCGGCCAGCGCCACCGCATCCCACTCCAGTCCCTTGGACGAGTGCAGGGTGGCGACTGTCACCCCCTGACCCTGCGGTGCCTGCTGTCGATCGGCCCGAAGGGTGAGCTCTTCGACCACATCGGCCAGGGTGTGGGGTTCCCCGATCTCCTCAGCAAGGTGTACCAGCGCGCTGAGCGATTCCCAGCGCTCACGCACGGCCCCCGACCCCGCCGGCGGCTCCGCGGTCCAGCCGGCACCCGCAAGAATGGCCCGCACGGCAGGAACTCCGGGATCGTCCGGCGTGTTGCCCGCGTGGGAGACGAGCAGGCGCAGCGCCTGGCGGATCTCGGGGCGTTCGTAGAAGCGCTCGGACCCTCGCACCACATAGGGCACGCCGGCCTCGGTCAGGGCCGCCTCCAGCGCAGGCGCCTGGGCATTGATGCGGAACAGGACCGCCATCTCGCTCCACGGCGTCCCAGAACGGTGGAGTGCAGTGAACCAGGTCGTGATGGCGCGAGCCTCATCGGTGTCGGTGGCGTGCCCTTCGAAGACCGGCTCCGGGCCCGGGGCACGCTGGGCGACCAGGCGGAAGTCCGACCTTTTGGTGAAGTGCGGTGGGTGGAGCACATTGTTCGCCAGTTCGACAACCTGCGGTGTGGAGCGGTAGTCCCGGTGCAGGCTGACCACCTTCGCTGCACGATGACGCCGCGCGAAGCCGGTGAGGAAGTCCGGCCGCGCACCGGCATAGGCGTGGATCGATTGGGCGGGATCCCCCACGACGCAGACATCGTCGCGGTCCCCCAACCAGAGCATCAGCAGGGACTGCTGGAGGGGGCTGACATCCTGGTATTCATCGACAGTGAAGTGCTGGTACCGATCACGGATCTGGGCCGCGACGTCGGGGTGCTCGTGCATCAGCGCGACCGCGCAGAGCAGGATGTCCTCGAAGTCGATCACCCCGCGCTCCCGCTTGATGGCCTCGTAGTCAGTGAGGACGCGTGCCACCACGGCGGGCTCGAGGTTGGCCACCTCACGCGCCGACGCGCGTGCGATCCCTGCGTAGTTGCCCGGGGTGACATTGGAGACCTTGGCCCAGGAGATCTCTGCGCCCAGGTCGCGGACCATGCTCGTCTCCGTCGAGAGCCGCTGACGGGCGGCGGCCTCGGCGACCAGGCCGAACCGGGATTCGACCAGGCGAGGCAACTCCACCCCGTAGGCCCGTGGCCAGAAGTACTGGAGTTGCTTCAGGGCGGCCGAGTGGAAGGTCCGGGCCTGGACGCCCTCGACGCCCAGCTGGGCCAGGCGTCCGCGCATCTCACCGGCGGCGCGGGTGGTGAAGGTGACCGCGAGCGTGCGCCGCGGGTCGGCCGCACCCACCAGCGAGGCGTGGGCGATGCGGTGGGTGACCGCACGCGTCTTGCCGGTCCCGGCGCCAGCGATGACGACCAGCGGGCCCTGGACGCACTCCGCGACGGCCCGCTGGTCGGGATCGAGGGCGCCGAGGACCTCATTGATGCGCTGCTGGGTGGTCACGGTGCCCCACCCTAACCGCGGCCCCGACAAACCCTGATCCTGCCGACCTGGGCGCACCGGCAGGACTGCCATCCCGGGCCGCCCGCGCACCTTCTGTCGTACCCGCCTCATAGGGTGGTCTGGAACGTGGAGAGGGAAGTCATGCAGGTGTTCTCGTCACCCCATCTGGGGGTCCTGGTGGAGGGGATTTCCGCTGCCATCGATGATGCGGCGATCGGCCCCTTTACTGCTCCCGTCGTCGCCTGCCCCGGGCCGGGGCACCAGCGCTATGTCTCACAACAGATCGCCGCACGGAATGGGTTCGGCGTCTGCGCCGGCGTGGACCTGACATCGCTGGCGCATCTGAGACACCGGTTGGGCGCAGAGCTGGGCTGGCCGGAGGACGACCCCTGGGCAGCCCACCTGCTCGCCCGCACCGTGGTGAGAGCGCTCGATGAAGGCCTGGAGGAGGACTGGGCTGCTCCCCTTGCCCACCACCTGCGCAATCACGAGCTGCGGCCCGGCCGCCGGCTCGCCACAGCGGGGCGCATCGCACGCCTGCAACGCCGCTACTGCCTGGACCGGGAGCACATGGTGCGAGCCTGGGACGCGGGCGAGCTGGTCGGCCCGCAGGGTGATCCCCTTCCTCGGACACAGCACTGGCAGCCGCACCTCTGGCGACGTGTCAGGTCGTTGGTGGAGGCACCGGCCCCCCTCGAACGGCACCAGGAGTTGGTGGAGGCCCTGGCCGCGGGGCGTCTGGAACTTCCCCCTGCCCTCCACGTCCTGGTCGTCACCGCCCTGCATCCGCGTGATCGCGCTCTGGTGACGGCGCTCGCGGAGGCCTGTCCCGTCACCGTCTGGCAGCTGTCGAGCTCACGGGAGGGCGGTCCCCTGGGTCGGCTCGGGCGGGTTCACCAGATGGCCGAGCGGGGCTGGACCGCCGAGGGCAAGCCTCCCGTTCCGGTCCACCGCCCGACCACCGCGAGGCCGCTTGCGGGAGGCCTGCAGGCTGCCGTACTCGGTCAGCCGGGTGATCCCTACACCGTGCAGGGCCGGCGCCCGGGGTTCACCGTGATCAGATCGCACGGGCCCAACCGACAGGTCGAGGTGCTCCGGGACTATCTCTGCGGCCTTTTCGAGGATGACCCGAGCCTGGAGCCACGCGACGTGGCGGTGCTCTGCCCCGACCTGGAGTCCTTTGCACCGCTGGTGGATGCCGCCATGGTCATCCAGCCCGTGAGCGACGACCCCCACCCGGGGCACCAGCTGCGCGCCTCCATCTCGACCACGGCTGGCCGCCAGCCCAACGAGGTGTTCAACCTCCTGTTGGCCGTGATGTCCCTGCGCTCCAGCCGTGCCACCTGGGAGGAACTGGTCGAGCTGTGCCTCAGCACCCCGGTGGCCACCAGGTTCGGCTTCGGCCAGGACGAGGGGGAACTGCTCCGGATGCTGGTGCAGAAGGGCCATGTCCAGTGGGGCATCGACCAGGAACACCGCCGCGACGCCCGCATCGGCCATTTCGGCGGTACCTGGCGATCCGGCGTGGAATCCCTGGCCCTGGGCGCTGTCCTCGGGGATGCGCCGCTGACCGCAGTGAACAGTCGCACCCCGGCCATCGCGATTGACGCGGCAGGCGCCGAGATGGCCGGCCAACTCGGGGAGTTCATCAGCCGCATCCGCAAGTTCCACGTCGACGCGACACCGGCCACGGCAACGGTGTGGAACACCAGGCTCCAGGCATTGCTGTCAGACCTGGTGGCGATGCCCCGGGCCGAGCGTTGGCAGCTGGCGGTGGCGCGAGCCGCCCTGGCACGTTGGGCCGGCCCTTCGGACGAGGATGCCGAGTCCCACGGTGCGCAGCTCTCCCTGGCTGACATGCGACTCACCGTGGAGCAGCTTGCCGCCGAAGCCCGCTCGCGCCCCGCATTCGGCACCGGCGCCATGGTCTTCTCCGGCCTGGAGGAGCTTTCCGGGATTCCCCACCGCATCGTGGTCACCCTGGGCCTGGATGACGAGCGTTTCCCGGGCAGCAATCATGAGATCGGCGATGACCTCCTCACCGCGCATGAGGCCGACGGGCCCCCTTTGCCGCGCGAGCTCCAGCAGCAACACCTGCTCAATGCCCTGCTCTCGGCCACCGAGCAGTTCACAGTCATCCACCAGGGCTACTCCCCCACCAGCCTCGAGCGACTGGATGCGCCTGTGGCCGTGGGGGAACTCCTAGACGCCGCACAGTCAGCCATGCCCGGCAGCACGCTGGTCGAGGATTGGCCTGCCCTGTCCTGGTCGGGCCCCAACTACTTCGCCAACCCCGACAGCGGCGAACTGCCACGCAGCTTCGACGAGCGCGGACGCCGCGCCTTCGCGGGCTCCCACCGGCGCCGGACATCCGAGAAGATGACGCGAAGCCACCGCGACCACCCTCCCCTCGCACTGGACACCCGGATCGACGTCGACGACCTGGCCACCTTCTTCGCCCACCCCGTGCGCGCCTTCCTGCAGCGCCGGGCAGGGCTTCGGTTGTCGACGTGGTCGAGCGAGCAGACCAGTTCCATCCCCATGGCGCTGGACGGCCTGGACGTGTGGCGGGTCAAGGCCCAGGCCATGGAGGCCGCTCGTCGGGGCGAGCCGCTGGCATCCTTCCTCAACCATCAGCTTGCCCACCACGGCCTGCCTCCCATCGTCGCGGCGCGGCGCAGAGTGGAGCGGGCTGCCCAACAAGGGGCACGCTTCGGTCAGGAATTGCGCGAGCAGGGTTGGGAGGCTGAGCCGACGCCGGTGACCGCGATCGTCGAAGGCAGGGCAGGTGGGGCGTCCTTCGGACCAGTCGAAGTGGTTGGCTCGGTGGGTTCAGTCTCCGGCCACCACGAGGTCATCACCGCATCCCGCCGGCTCAGCGCCGGCAAGGTGTTGGAAGGCTGGGTCCGCGCCCTCGTCCTTGCGGTCAGCACCGGGACCGACCCTCGGCTGGTGGCCCTCACCCCTGCCGGGCGCGCCGAGTGGACGTCCGCTTCGGGCAGGACGGCAGAGCAGGACCTGGCCAGACTGGTGTGCCTGCAGCAGCATGGCCTGACCCATCCCTTCATCGCACCGCCCAGGACGCTGTGGTCAGCACGAACCGCGGGAGAGGTGGACCAGGCGGTCGGGCGGGACTGGCACCGGGAGCGGGACCAGGACTGGGCAGCCTTCGCTCCCCGCTGGGCGCGCCACCTGCTCGAGACCGAGACCTGCATCGGCATCCCGGGAGGTTGCCTGCCCGCGACAAGCCAGGAGGCCGGGGACTTCCTGTTCAGCATGTTCGACAGGGTGGAGGACTGATGATCCCGACATTGCAGGTCGCCGAGCTGGAGCTGGCGAACAGGACGGTGGTGGTCGAGGCCAGCGCCGGTACGGGCAAAACACACAACATCGCCGAGATCGTGGTTCGGGCACTGGCAGAGGGCTTCTGCACCGTCGACCAGGTGATGCTGGTGACCTTCACCGTCAAGGCCACCGCAGAGCTGCGCAGCCGGGTGCACGCACGACTGGTCACAGCCCTCACCGCGGCCCGGTCCGGGCAGCTTCCGCCCGATGATGTCATCTCCGCCGCCCTGGACCGCGACCGGGCAGGGACAACAGCGCGTCTGGAGGCCGCCACCGCCGACTTCGACAGTGCCACGATCCTGACCCACCACGGGTTCAGCCAGCGCATGCTCTCCCACCTGGGGATCCTCGTGGACCACGACGCCACCACGGCTTCTGTGGCTCCGCTGGATGACCTCATCCGGGAGATCGCCGAGGATGTCCACCTGCGCAGCTCCCACGACGCGGTGGGCGAGATACCGGACTTCTCCCGCACGCTGAAGCTGGTCAGGGAGGGTCTCCTGCACGGCTCGCTGCCGTTGGCCCGCGTCGAGGATGGCCGTCAGGACCTGCGGCAGGACCAGGTGCACGAGGCCCGCCGTGAGTTCGAACACCGCAAGCGCGTCCGCCAAGTCTACTCCTACGACGACATGTCAGGACGCCTCCACGAGGCCCTCACCTCCTCCCCCCTGCGCGGGGCTGTCAAGGACGCCCTGTCGCAGCGCTACCGCCTGGTGATGGTGGACGAGTTCCAGGACACCGATGTTCAGCAGTGGGAGATCCTCCGCGAGGCCTTCGAGGGGCGCGCCCTGCTCGTCCTCATCGGTGACCCCAAGCAGGCCATCTACGGCTTCCGCGGGGCCGATGTCCACGCCTACCTGATGGCCGCCCAGGACCATCCCCGCTTCTCACTGCAGCGGAACTGGCGCAGTGGGGCGTCCGTCCTCGCCGGGATCGACGCCATCCTGAACAGCTCTGCGCTCGGCGAGGGAATCGCCACCAATCCCTCGCAGGGTTCCGCGGTGGGCCTGATCGGGGACCAGCCGGTACCACCGGTCGAACTGCGCCTGATGACTGCCCCCACCGACACCTGGACCGCCATGGACGAGATCTCGGTAGACCTCGCCAACCACGTGGTGGAGTTCCTGGGTGGCGGGGTCCGCGTCCCCCTGCCGACGAACACCCCCGATGGTGTCGCAGGTGATGAGCGGCTCCGGGCGTCCCACATCGCGGTGCTCTGCCGCACCAGCCACCACATGGCCGTGGTCTGCGCCGCCCTCCAGAAGGCCGGCGTCCCCGCTGTGCCGGCCGGCGAGGCCTCGGTGCTGACCGGGGACTCCGCCAAGGACTGGCAGGTCCTGCTCGACACCCTGCTGGACGTCCGCAGCGAGACCATCCGGCGCTCCAGCCTGACCGGACTCATCGGATGGGACCTCCACCGCCTCGTGGCCGCCAGGCCCAGCGACCTCGACGAGCTGGCCCAGGAGATCCGTTCCCTCTCCCAGCTCTGGCGCACCCGGGGTATCGCGGTCATGATGGACGCCCTCTACTCCCGCTTCAACCTGCACGAGCGCCTGCTCTCGACCGATGGGGGTGCGGACCGCCTCAGTGAATTGCTGCAGGTGGGGGAAGCCCTGTCCGCCCATGAACTGGCCACCCGCTCCCGCCCCGAGGGCACCCGGCGTTGGCTGCGCGAGGCCGAGCGACGGTCCGAAAGCTCCTCGCGACGACTGGGCAACGACCGGGACGCGGTGCGCGTCCTGACCATGCATGGCGCCAAGGGGTTGGGCTTCCCCGTGGTGCTCATCCCCGACCTGTGGTTCGTCACGAACCCGGAGGCGAAGCCCGACAAATGGACGCCGCGTGTGGTGCACCAACCGGGTGGGCACCCGGAGCTGGACGTGCGTCCGGTGGCGGAGCGGACGGAGGAGGAGTCGGCCGAGGCCCTCCGGCTGGCCTATGTGGCCATGACCCGCGCTCGGTATGGCCTCCGGCTGTGGTGGGCGAACACCTCTCGCACCGGGCTCTCCCCCCTTCACCGCCTCCTGACCCATGACGACCCCGGCACGGCACCGCCGCCGGGGGCCGAGTTCTCCCCCTCGGGGGTTGACGCCTTCATCTCGTCTCTGGACCGGCCCCGCTTCACATCACTCTCCATCGTGCGCATCGATGATCGTCCCGAACCTGCGCGACACCCCTGGGAGCAGCGGGAGCAGGAGTGGGTGGCGGCCCGGGCCTGGACCCGCACCATCGACCGGACCTGGCGGCGGACCTCCTACACCGGTCTCACCGCCGACCTGCATGAACTCTCCCCGGAGTTGCGCATGTCCCCTGAGCCGGGGATGGACGAACCGCTCGTGGTCGAGGATCCCGACAGCGGTGCAGCAGGGCCACCACCTGCTCCTGGTGACGTGGGCGAAATAGTGCCCTCGCCGATGGCGGGCATCCCCGGCGGCGCCGAGTTCGGTTCCCTGGTCCACGCAATCCTCGAACACGTCGACCCCCAGGCTGCCGACCTGCACCGGGCCATCGAGGACGCCGCAGAGCCCTACCTGCGCGGTTTCGGTCCGGAGGTGGATCGCGAGCAGCTCGTCACCGCGCTGGAACTGGTCTTTGACACCCCCCTGGGTGCGCTCACTGGGGGGACCCTGCGCGACCTGCCGGCTCGCGATCGCCTTCCGGAACTGGACTTCGAGATGACCATGGGCAGTGCGCAGGGACGGAGCACGGTCGCCGACCTGGCGAGCCTCTTCAGCGACCGCAACCTCCTCCCGGCCGGTGATCCCTTGGCGCACTATGGCGAGGTCCTGGCCGACACTCCCGCCGCCGACCAGGTCCTGCATGGTTTCCTCAACGGGTCCATCGATGCGGTACTGCGCATCCCTGATGGCGACGACCATCGCCATGTGGTGGTCGACTACAAGACCAACACCCTGCCCGTCGAGGCCGGACAGGTGCTGTCGGTCCAGGACTACAGCGGCCCTGCGATGACGCGTGCCATGGTGCTGGCCCACTACCCCCTCCAGGCGCTGGTCTACTCGGTGGCACTCCACCGCTTCCTGGCCTGGCGGCTACCCGGGTACAACCCGGATCGTCACCTCGGGGGCGTGGGCTACCTCTTCGTCCGCGGGATGGCGGGCCCCCAAACCCCCGAGATCGGGGGGATGCCTGCGGGCGTCTTCACCTGGATGCCGCCGACCGCTTTCATCCGGGCGGCGGATGCCGTCCTGGCCGGCGCTCGGCCGACGTCCGCGGAAGGAGTGGCGCGATGATCCGCACGCGCGAACACGCTGGTGTCGGGGAACACGACCTCTCAGTGCTGATTCGCGGCTCCGACACGCTGCTGGCACGCGCCCACACCGTGGGCGCCATCGATGTCTCCGACGTCCAGCTGGCCCGCACCCTCTCGCAGCTCACACGCTGCCCCGATGACCTCTTCGAGCTGACCACTGCGCTGGGCCTGGCAGCGGTCAGGGCTGGTTCCACTGTCCTGGACCTGGAGGACGCCGAGGAGCGATTCGTCGATGTTGTCCTCCAGCGAGAAGACCTGGGAGCGGCTGAGCTCAGCACACGGCGCCGGGAACTGCTTGACACGCTGCAATGGCCGACGGCATCGGAATGGGCTGACCACCTGTCCGTCCTGCCGCCGGTCGGGGATGCCGGCAGTGAGCCGAACAGCGTCCTGCTGCGCGTGGTGGGCCACAGCGTCTACCTGGAGCGCTACTGGCTCCAGGAGGAGTTGGTGGTCGACCTGCTGCACGCGCGACAGGTCCAGACCCCCCCGGTGATCGACGAGGCAGTGGCAGCTGAAAGCCTTGCTCGTCTCTACCCGGCGGATGACAGCCGGCAGGCACTCCAGCGGCTGGCCGTGGAGCGCGCCCTGACATCGTGGACCACCGTGTTGGCCGGGGGTCCCGGGACGGGCAAGACCCGGACTGTGGCACGCGTCCTGGCTGCGGTCGCGGCCCAGTTCGAGGCCCTGTCGCTGCCCGCTCCACGAGTGGCGCTCGCGGCTCCCAGCGGCAAGGCGGCGAGCCGACTGCGTGAATCCGTCGCCGAGCAGGCCAGTGAGTTGGCGGGGCAACTCCCACCGCTGGGGGCCGGCCAGACGCTGCATTCCCTGCTGGGCGCCCGGGGCCTCACCGGTGAGTACCGTGCGGGGCCGCTCGACCAGCTCCCCCACGACGTGGTGGTCGTTGACGAGGTGTCGATGGTCGACCTGCACCAGTTCGGGATCCTGCTGTCGGCGGTGCGGCCCACGGCACGCCTGCTGCTGGTGGGTGACCCGCAGCAGCTCAAGTCGGTCAGCGCCGGCACCGTGCTGGCCGATGTGGTGCGCAGCGGCCTCACCGTCGGAGGGGGTTCTGGAGAACCTGCCATCACCGAGCTCACCGTGGGCTGGCGCAATGAGGCTGACATCCAACCCCTGGCCGAGGCCATCCGAGCGCGTGATGCCGAGGCGGCGCTGGCAGTGCTGGACTCCTCGCAGGGCTCGGTGCGACTGGTCGAACTCGAGCTCAACCACTCGACGAGTTGGGACAGCCTGCCCGATCGGCGTGAGCTGGTGTCCGACCAGTGGAACCGAGTTGTGGAGGCAGCGCAGGAGGGTCGGGTCGCCGACGCCCTGGCCGGTCTGGATCGGCACCGTGTGCTGTGTGGCCATCGCGAGGGTCCCTGGGGCGTCAGCACCTGGACAGCCCACACCCTGGAACTACTGCGTCGGACGCACCCGGGCTTCGGAATGGCCGGGGAGTACTATCCGGGCCGCCCTGTCATCCTCACCACGAACGATCGGGCGCTCGGGCTGTCCAATGGGGACACGGGTGTGGTGGTGGCCACTGCCGAGGGCAATCGCGTCGCCTTGAATGATGGGCAGGCACCTCGGACGTTGAGCCCAGCGCTCCTGCGGGGCGTCGACTCTGTCTTCGCCATGACGGTGCACAAGGGTCAGGGCAGCCAGTTCGACCAGGTGACGGTCATCCTCCCCCCGCTCGGGTCGCCACTGCTCACCCGCGACCTGGTCTACACCGCCATCACTCGTGCCATCTCCCAGGTCACCATCGTTGGGACGCGCGAGCAGCTGCGGGCCGCGATCGGTACGGAGTACCCGAGGGCATCGGGTCTGGCGTCCCGTTGGCGGGTGGAGGAGGACGGACCGGCCATCTCCTGAGTCTCAGCCGAGCTCGCCGGTCAGCCACGCCTCGATCAGGGCTCGCCCCAGCGACCCGGGCCCGGGCAGGCTGACCTCGCCCGCCTCGAGCTGAGCCCGCAGTTCCTCGCGGGTGAACCAGCGCGCCCACTGGATCTCGACGCCGTCGGGTGCGGGTTCGCCCGCCGCCCGGGCCCGGAAGCCGACCATCAGCGAGCGCGGGAAGGGCCAGGACTGGCTCCCCACATAAGTCACTGCGTCGACCTCCAGGGCGACCTCCTCCAGGATTTCGCGCCCACAGGTTTGCTCCAGGGATTCCCCCGCCTCGACGAATCCGGCCAGCACCGAAATCCTGCCTTCCGGCCAGGAGGTCTGATGGGCCAGCAGCAGGCGATCCTGCGGGTCGACCACGGCGACGATCACTGCCGGGTCCTGGCGCGGGAACATCAGGGCCTCGCAGTCGACGCATTCCCGTACGAAGCCGCCTCGGGCCAACCTGGTCTGTCCGCCACACCGTTCGCACGCCGGAGACCGGTCATGCCACGACAGAACCGCCAAGGCGGTGGTGACGATGTCATGCATGAGTGGGGAAAGGTGCACCTCACGGATGGTCGGTCCACCGGGCTCCCCACGCATCGCGAACCATTCGTGGGGCCCCGGATCAGCCGGTGGGGCATCGCCAGCCACCGAGGAGCCCAGGTGAACGTGGACGGCGGAGTCGAAGGGACCTTCGGCGCGCCGAACGTCGTGGCGTCCCTGCGCGTCGACGACCAGAAGTCGGGCGTTGGGGTCGAGGAACGCTGCCTCCAGCGTCCGGTGGTCGCGTCCCCCTTCCCCAGCGCGGTGCAGAGGGCTGTGCGGGGAGGTGGCCAAGGATGAACTCACGCCCACAACCTAGCCCCGTCGAGCCAGACGCGAGACCCACAGTCAAGCAGACGATCGCCTCCGGTCAGCCCAGCTGCAACTCGCTGATGGCTCCGAGCCCTCGACTGAGGTGGTCCTCCAGTTCCTCCCGGGTGGCCAAGCGGTGGGGCCGCTGCACCTGGCCGGAGGCGATGTGCACGAAGATGGCGTCCACGCGCCCGGGATCCACGCCGTGCGCCCTGGCCCAGGCCTCCCGGTAGATGGCCAGTTGGACGTCGTCGGCAGGGCGTTCGGAGGTCTTCCAGTCCACGAGCAGGACATCGTGGTCCGGCCCGGGGGCCGAGAAAGCCGCATCGATCTGTCCGCGGATGACCCTCCCTCCCAGCACGAGGGTGAAAGGGGTCTCAACGGCGATGGGGACCTGGTCGGCCCACTCGCTGGCCAGGAACGACTCCTTCAGCCGTTCGAAGCGCTCATCGGAGGTGATGGGCTCGACCTCTTCGACATCCACCAGGCTGTCGGTGAGCTGATGGAGACCGTAGTGGCGCTCCACCCAGGCGTGGAAGCGTGTGCCAAGGACGGCCGCCTCGGACACCGGCCGCGGCATCGGACGCACCAGCTGGCGGGCGAAGTCCTCGGGGTCACGGGCTGCCGCCACCAGCATGCTGGCCGACAGCGTCTCCGGCAGTGGCACCGCACGGAGCGCGCCGGACGCCTCCGCCTCGAGCAACTCCAGGGTCGCATCCCACGACGCGACGAGTTCGGACTCCGCCACCGACAGCCCGGCCGGGTCCTGCCACGACCCGTGGACCTCGCGGGCGTGCCTGGCCTTCTCCACCATGGCAGCCGTCTCCCGACGACGACGCAGGAGTTCGGGATCAGGTGGCGCGGGCCATTCCATGATCCGATCCCCGCCGTCGAGTGGATGCTGACCGTCCTCGGGGGGCAGGACCGAATCCACAGTGCCCTGACGGGTGGACTCCGCCTCGATCGCGACGAAGTAGTCCGAGGGCTTGCGCGGTCGGGACACCTTGGCCCGCCAGCGATGCGTAGTGGCCACCAGCAATTCGCGGGCCCTGGTCACGGCCACATAGGCGAGTCGGTCCTCGGCCATCCTCGCCTCGGATTTCAACTGGTCCGCATACTCCGCCATGCCCTTGTCATCGAGGGTGGACACCTGCGGGATCGAGTCGGCGTCCCCCCGCAACGGCGCCGGCAGGGCGCTCGGCTTGCGCATCCAGTTGTCGGTGACCCGGTCGCTGGGGAAGACCGTGTCGGCCAGGCCAGGCAGGAAGACGACCTCCCATTCCAGCCCCTTCGCGCGGTGGACCGTCAGCAGCTTGACCGAGTTGCGTTCGCTCGGGGTGGCCTGCTCCAGACCGGCGGCGTGGTCACGCTCGGCGTCAAGCCAGGCCAGCATCCCCGACAACGTCGCGTCGGCGTCCACGTCCACGAAGGCCGCCACGGCATCAGTGAAGGCCGCCAACTGGTCGGCCCCCGGCGTCCCCAGCAGGCCCGAGGCCAGCTCAATGTCCAGCCCCAGCAGGGATATCACTCGCCGCACCTGGTCGAGCACCGGCTCATCGCCATGTCGTCGCAACCGCGCCAACTCACGGGAAAAGCGCCCCAGCCGCTCACGGGCCTCGTCCGAATAGGCCAGGTCGCCGGGGTCGTCCACGGCGTCCAGGAGCGAGACGATGTCAGCGGTGTCAGTTTCGGCAACCGCAGACTCAAGGTCGGAGAACAGATCGCGTTCGACCTCCAGCGACCCCGTGTCCTGCCGGGTTCGAGCCAGATCGCGTGCCCTGCGTCCCAGCAGTGCCAGGTCCCGCTCCCCGATGCGCCATCGCGGACCGGTCAGCAGTCGCACCGTCGACGGGTTGGCCGTCACGTCATCGACCAGACGCAGGGTGTCCACCACATCGGCCACCTCGGGCAGGTCGAGCAGCCCACCCAGACCGACGATTTCGGTCGGCACATCGCGCTCGGTCAGGGCACGGAACATGTCCCCCATGTCCCGGTTGCGCCGCAGCAGGACCGCGCAGTCCTTCCACTCTGCCAGTCGCCCCTGCTCCTGCAGGTTGACGATGCGGTCAGCCACCCAGGAGACCTCGTCGGGCCAGGTGGCGAAGCCGGCGGTGCGCACTTCTCCCCCTGGTCGGTTCGCGGGCGCCACCAGCGGACGGGGCGTGCCCTCGCCGCTGTCGTCGTGACGCCGCAGCATCGGGTCGTGTCGCAGTGGGTCGGCCAGGGAGTTGGCCACGTCCAGGATCTTCTGCCCGCTCCGACGATTCACCGTGAGCTGGAACCTGGCCGCGGCCGAGTCCGGGCGGGGGAAGTCGGCGTGGAAGTGCAGGATGTTACTGGCGGCAGCCCCGCGCCACCCATAGATGGCCTGGAACGGGTCGCCCACCGCCGTGACCGGGTGCCCCTGCCCCGAGCCGGTGCTGAACAAGCCCTGCAGCAGCTTCGCCTGCGCCGAGCTGGTGTCCTGGTACTCGTCCAACAGAACCGCACGGAACTGCCGGCGAACCATCGGCGCGACGGCCGGGACTTCGGAGACGATCCGGGCAGCCAGAGCCATCTGGTCGGCGAACTCCACCAACCCACGGCTCCTCTTGAGCTCGGCATAGGCATCCACCAGGTCCAGCAGCTCCAACCGTTCCCCGATCGCCGCGATCGCATTGCGCACGGAGGCGTAGGTGTCCCCGCGGCGATTCGGTGCCGCCTGGCGTAGCTGGTCGAGGACCACAGCCGCATTGGCACGCACCTGGTCGGTGGTGACCAGATGGGAGGACAGCGCCGAGTCCAGGTCCAGCACGCGCGGCCCCAGACTCGCCGGCCGCAGCCGGGAGAGGTACTGGAAGGGGCCCGGGGCGTCCCGAACCACCTTGTCAGCCAGCCGGAAGCGGTCGGCACCGCTGATCATGACCGGATCGGTCTCTGCCCCGATGCGCTGCCCATGTTCGGCCAGCAGGCGCCCGGCGAAGGCGTCATAGGTCATGATCACCTCCTCGCCCTGCTCATCGGTCCCCTGCCGCAACACGCCCGCGGTGACCAGTGCAGTACGGACGCGGTGGGCCAGCTCCCCTGCCGCCTTGCGCGTAAAGGTCAGACCCAACACCTGGTCGGGACGCACCAGCCCGGTGCCCACCAGCCACACCACTCGAGCCGCCATCACGGTGGTCTTGCCCGACCCCGCTCCGGCGATGATCACGCCCGGTTCCAGTGGTGCGGTGATGGCAGCCAGTTGCTCCTCGCTGAACGGGATCCCCAGTGCCTCACTGACCTGCTCCGGACGCTCGAGGGTTCGCCCGGACATCATCTCCACGATGCTCACTGCAGGTCCTCTCAGCGTCCGGTGGTGGGTTCGGCGGCCTGCACGGGGCACCCGCTACGGAAGGCGCAGAAATCACAGCCCGGGTTCGACTGCGCATGGAAGCGTTCGGCACGCACGATGTGCGCGGCGTCGGCGAGCACGTCATGCATCCAGGTCGGTCCGACGCGCAACTCCTGGTCAGGCAGCGTCATGGTGGTGCTCAGCGAGGGTTGTGTGAAGCGGTCCGGGAACTCCGCCTTCGCCTCCCGCAGGTACAGCAACTCCGCGCCTCCCACTTCTCGCACGCCGGGGGCAACCTCGTCGAATCCCCCGCAGAGAATGGCCACTTGGTACAGCCCCAGCTGGGGGTCCGCGGCGGCCTTGGCCTTGGTGGGACGGCTGCGTCCAGTCTTGAAGTCGACCACGTGCAACCGCCCCTGGCTGTCCTGCTCCAACCGGTCCACCGACCCGCGCAGACGGATGTGTTCGTCATCAATGACGAGTTCCACGGTGAAGGGCACCTCGGTACCCAGCAGGGTGCGTCCATTCTGGTCCGCCCAGACCAGATAGCGTTCGAGGGCCAGCTCCGCCTGCACCTTCTCCGAGGCCGACATCCAGCTGGCATCGAAGCGCAGGAGGTCCCAGATCTGGTCCAGGTGACCGTGCAGCGCCTCCGCGTCAAGGTCCTCGGTGGCGGCATGCTCCACCAGCGTGTGGATCACAGAACCCACGCTGGAGGCAGTCGAGCGCCCAGCCTCCCCGCGGGCCTTTCGGGCCAGGAACCAGCGGCGCGGGCACTCGATGAGGCCAGCCAGTTCCGAGCCGTGCAGTTCCACCGGGGCGTCGGGTTCGACGACGGGCCCCGGGGCCCTGGTGAAGTCGTCCATCGCCCACCAGCCGGCGGGGTCGGCTCCCCGAGCAAGGGGACGCCCACGGCTGTCCTCCATTGCGGCCATCCGCGCCAGTCGCGTCGCTGCCGCACGGCGCAGCGCAGGTGAGGCAAGCGGGTCCGTGGCGGTGAGGCGCAACTGGGCCACCATCATGGGCAGGGTCACAGGGGCGGTGGGTCGGCCATGGCGCACCTCGGGCTCCACGCCCAACTCCGCCAGGAACCGGGAGCGCTGGTCCCCCTCCCCCTCGTGCCCCTGCGCGGCGGTCACCACCAGTCGTCTGGTGGCGCGGCTGCAGGCCA
The DNA here is from genome assembly GCF_025144225.1 of Aestuariimicrobium sp. p3-SID1156. Classification (GTDB taxonomy): domain Bacteria; phylum Actinomycetota; class Actinomycetes; order Propionibacteriales; family Propionibacteriaceae; genus Aestuariimicrobium. The sequence goes on along the minus strand of NZ_JALXXB010000005.1, from coordinate 17,909 downwards.
GCAGGAAGGAGCGCCGTTCAGCGTCGATCAGGTGGGAGAAGGGTTCTGGTTCGGCCAGCCCGTGCCGGGTCAACCGGTCGATCTCGAGGATGCTGCCGCGACGCCGCGTGGCCGGCCAGGTGCCTTCCTGCACCTGGGTGACCACCACCAGGGGCCAGCGCAGTCCCTTTGCTCGGTGGGCGGTGAGCAGCTGCACCCCCCGATTGCTGATGTCGGCCTCGCGGGCTGTGTCGGAGGGGATCTCGTGCCCTTCGATCTCCTCCAGCACCATGCGGATCGCACGCGCGCCGGTGATGCCGGTGTCTCGCCCTGCCAGGTCGAAGAGCGCTCGTACGGCGTCGATGTCACGGTTGGCGGCTGCCGCGGGTTCACCACCCCCCAGCGCCTCCTGCTGCAGGCGCGTCGCCCACGCCGAACCGCTCCACAGGCCCCAGAGCACTCGGGAGGCATCGGCCCCACCCGCCATCTCCCTGACCGCTTGCGACAGCCGCTGGGAGAGTTCGGTGGCGCGGCGTGCAGGTCCCCCCTCCACCGTTGCAGCCAGGGAGGGGTCGGCGAGCATTCGGGCGAACCATTCGGCGGAGCTGGCCGCCTCGCCGGGGTGCAGCAGTCTCAGCTGGCGACCCAGCCGCCTGGTCTCCAGGCTGTCCAAACCGCCCAGTGGGGAGCGCAACAGGGCCAGCGCATCGTCTGGCGACGCCTGGCCGCCACCGTCCAACGCGAGCACCACCTGCAGGGCCAACAGCAGGGGACGCACGGCGGCAGCCTCGCGCAGGGCCACGTCGTTGCCCGCCATCTGTACCGGCACCCCGGCCGAGGTCAACGCCCTCGCCAGGGCGAGCAGGCCCCCTCGATGGGAACGGGTGATGACCGCCATGTCCTGCCACGCAACGCCGTCCCGCAGATGCGCCAGGCGCAGGACTTCCACGACCTGGTCGATTTCGGCACCTGGGGAATCGAGCACCATCACCTCGACGCTCCCCTCCTCCGCACCCTGCGCCGGTTGCGGCAGCGGCACCTCGTCATTGCGGGGCAGCCTGGCCGCCACCTTCGCGCAGGCAGTGGTGATCGCGGACGCCCGCTGGTGGTCCTGGACCAGACTGATCCGCTCGGCCAGCGCCCCCGCGCCCGAGAAGACAGCTTCGAACTGCCGCAGCGGGAGCGCGGCGGCGCCGCGGAAGCCGAAGACCGACGTGGTGGGGTCGGCGAAGGCGATGATCCGGGCACCCGCCGTCACGAGGTCGGCCAACAGCTGCACCTGGCTCAGGTCCAGCTCGGTGAAATCATCAACCAGTACGAACGGGGTGCCTGCCACCACCCGGGCGGCAGCCTCCGGCTCGGTCATGACCAGCCGCGCGCGATGCACCAGCTCGGCGTAGTCCATGGAGGCGGTCGCGTCCACGACGTCCAGGTATTCCGCCATGAACTCGCCCAGGACACGCCACTCCTGGCGTCCGGAGGCGTCGGCCAGCACCTGGATGTCAGTGGGGTCAAGACCCAGCTGTCGCACCCGCGCGGTCGCGGCGCGCACCTCGCCGGCAAAGCTGCGCGTGGTGGCGGCATTGCGCACATCGACGGGCCATCCGGAGGTGTCGTGCCCGGCGAGCATCTCGCGGAGGCGAAACTCCTGCTCGGGGGCTGTCAGCAAAGACCACTCCCGGTCGTCGGCGCCCTGGTTCCCCCGCACCACGGCATGGGCGAAAGCATGCGCAGTCATCACTCGCGGTGCGACCTGCGCCCCGCCGATCCGCTGCATCACCCTGTTGCGCAACTTCTGGGCCAACGGCCTGGTCGGGGCCAGGACCAGCACCTCCGAGAGTTGCCGACCCGACCCCACAAGCTGGGCCACCACCTCGACCAGGGTCGCTGTCTTGCCGGTCCCGGGGCCGCCGACGACCAGCAGCGGCCCGGCAGCGTGGTCGCTGGAGCGGGCCAGGACGAGGCGCTGCCGGGGGCCGAGGGGGGCTGCGGAGGGCTGCAGATCGGTCACGTCCACCACTCAACCATCGACCTCTGACAGAAGTGCACATGGCTGACCCCGAAACGTGCGAGAGTGGAAACAGCTCGGGCAAGTCCGCTGACGCGGAGGGACGCAAGGTCACACCCGACGGGGGTTCGTGAGGTGCGTTCCCGCCAGATTTGCAACAAGGAGAAGTTCCATGGCACAGGGAACCGTCAAGTGGTTCAACGCCGAGAAGGGGTACGGCTTCATCGCCGTCGACGGGGGCGGACACGACGATGTCTTCGTCCACTACAGCGCGATCGAGACAAGCGGCTTCCGCTCTCTGGAGGAGGGCCAGAAGGTCGAGTTTGACATCGCCCAGGGCCCCAAGGGCCAGCAGGCGGAGAAGGTTCGTCCGCTCTGATCACGTCCGCTCGTGATTCTCGAGGGGGAGCTGCCCGGCAGCTCCCCCTCAGTGCGTCTCCACCCCTGACATCGCTTCACCAGACCCCGGGCTGGCACTACAGTCATCGCCATGAGCGAGGCCCCCGTCGTCACCGAGGTCGATGGGCATGTGCTGCAGCTGACCAATCTGGACAAGGTGCTCTTTCCTGATGGCACCACCAAGGCCGAACTGATCAGCTACCACCTGGCCATGGCAAAGACCTGGCTGCCTCACCTCAAGGACCGCTGCATCACCCGGCTACGTTTCCCGCACGGCACCGAGGACGACTCCTTCTACGAGAAGAATGCACCGCGTGGCACGCCCGAGTGGGTGCGCACCATCCCGGTGCTCGCCCAGGACTCGGTGATTGACTACGTGGCCGCCGAGGATGCCGCCACCCTGGTCTGGTTGGCCAACCTTGCCGCCATTGAGGTCCACACCCCGCAGTGGCGCTCGACCGACGCCCCCCAGGCCCGGCGTGAGCCCATCCACCTCGAGGGCGAGGATGCTGTCAGGGCGAGCACCGTGGTCGTGGACCTGGACCCGGGCCCAGGGGTCACCATGCACCAGATCTGCCAGGCCGCGATGATCACCGCGACCGAACTGGCCGGTCAGGGCCTGGTCCCCTTCGTGAAGACGAGCGGGTCCAAGGGCATCCAGCTGGTGGCCTCCATCGAGCCGACACCCTGGCGCACGGTCGTGCACGAGATGCAGGCCCTGGGCAAGCTGCTCGAGCGGCGCCACAAGGACGTCTTCACCACCACGATGGCCAAGCAGGCCCGCACCAACCTGATCTACTTCGATGCCCTGCAGAATCGCGGCGACCGCAACACCATCACCGTCTACTCCTGCCGGGGACGCGAACAGCCTCGCGTCTCGACGCCGGTCACGTGGGACGAGATCGCCGCCGTGGGGCCCGACGACACCCTCGTGTTCACCATCGACCAGGTCCCGGGCAGGGTGGCCGAGCTCGGCGACCTCTGGGCACCGCTGGTGGGTGATGAACTCGCCTCCCCATTGCCCCGGTGGGCCAGCGGCCCTACGGCATGATGGACTTGGGACAGCCCGTGCGCCCGCCCGCGGCGCAGTGATGAAGGACGCTGATGAACCACGACATGCAGGCTTCGCCCCACGACGAGGACGAGACGCGCAACCTCAACGCGATCCAGGAGCCCCTGCACGCCGATCAAGTACGCCGTGACTACGTCATGCAGGCATCACTCTGGGTGGCCGGCGGCACCGACATCGGACGTCGACACCACCTCAACCAGGACTCGATTGCCCTGTGGGCCGATCCCAGCCGGAGCCAGCGTGCGGTGATGGTGGTCAGCGACGGCGTCTCCTCCTCGCCCCACGCCGAACGCGCCTCCCAGACAGCAGCCAACACCGTGCGCGACCTGTTGGCATCCCGACTCGCACAGGGCAGCTTCGACCAGCAACACGCCCACGAGGTCTTCGACCAGGTCTTCGAGACCGCCAACCGAGCCGTCCTGGAGGATGGGCGTGACGGCCGGGCCGTCGGATCGTGCACCCTGGTGGCGGCCGTGATCGACGACTCCCGTGTCTCGATCGCCAACATCGGCGACACCCGCGCCTACTGGCTGCCCGACAATGCACCCGGCACCCAGCTCAGCATCGACGACTCGGTGGCCCAGGCCCAGATGGACCTTGGCATGTCGCGGGAGGAGGCCGAGACCAGCATCCACGCCCACGCCATCACCAAGTGGCTGGGGCCCGAAGCGGTCGACCTCGAGCCCCGCACCGTGGCTGTGACCCTGCAGAACCCGGGCTGGCTCATCGTCTGCAGCGATGGCTTGTGGAACTACTGCTCGGAGGCCACGTCCATGGCCACCCTGGTCGGTCAGCTGTGGCACCAGCTGGGCGCCCAGGGGCGCCAGAGTGCGGACGCTCTGGCCTCCGAGCTGCTCGCCTGGGCCAATGGCCAGGGCGGGCGCGACAACATCTCCGTCTGCCTGGCCCGTCTGGAACCGGAGACCCGTCACCATCCGCGTTGATTTTTTGCGCTACGCGCTAGCGTTGTGGCGTGGACATCAAGATCGGCATCCAGAACGTGGCCCGCGAGGTCACCCTCGAATCGAACCAGACCGCGGAGGAGGTCCTCGGCCTCGTCAACGCAGCCATCGCCGAGGGTGGGGCCCTTGACCTGGCTGATGACAAGGGTCGTCGGGTGATCGTCCCGGGCAACCAGATCGGCTACGTGGAGCTCGGTGCAGAGAACCAGCGCCGAGTGGGCTTCGGCGTCCTCTGAGCCCCTACTCCTCGCCTGGCGCCTCAGGGCTGTAGGCCCAGCTCCAGCATGCGCTGGGCGGCGCCCTCCACCAGGTCAGCGATGAGCTGAGTGGTTCCCGACAACTCGTCAAGGCTGCCCTCCTCGACATCGAGGAGGGCACCTGCCAGTTCGGGCTGGCGTGCGGCGATACGTTGGCACTGGGCGGTCGCCTCCGCGATCACCCGACGGCCGAACAGCCCCAGCCGCCACTGCTCCTGCTGGTCTCCGGCAAGGTCGAAGAGGACCTCGCGCAGCGGTTCGGCGAGGGGACGCGAGACCGCCTGCCCGGCGAGCTCCTTCGCGCCGGCCGGCCAGTGCTCGCCGGTGAGACGCATGAGGTCCTCCCCGGCCCCCACCATCAGCCAGGTCTTCAACACCGCTTCACCCCACGTTCTCGGGGCGACGTGCAGGCTGAACTCGGTGAACGCGCGCTGGATGGGCAGGACCCGGGCCTCCAGTTCCTCGGCATCGACATCGGCGTCCACGGCGTCGACCCAGGGGATCAGCACGAGGCTCCACCGGGCGACGTCCAGCCCGAGGCGCGCGGTGGGGGCAAGTCGCGCCATGTCGGAGATCGATTCATAGCAGGCCAACCAGGCTGCGGCGAGCAGCCCGGCAATTGCACGGTCCTCAACAGTTGCGCCAGTCACGGATGCAGGCTATCCGGTGCTCCCGCTCCAACGCGATACACTGGCCCCAGCACGCGCGCCGTTCCATTGCGCAGCGAGCTCGAACATTACCGAGGCGACCGCAAACAGGGTCAGGCCTCGGACGACCGAAGGCATGATTCTGACCACCTCCCATTCCACCACCGCGCCTGCCAATCTGGCTGAGCCCACCTTCGCCGACCTGGGCGTGCTGCCCGAGATCAGCGAGGCGCTGTCCTCGGCAGGCATCACCCACCCCTTCCCGATCCAGCAGATGGCCATTCCACTGGCCATCGACGGCGTGGACATGATCGGGCAGGCCCGCACCGGCACCGGCAAGACCCTCGCATTCGGCGTCTCCGTGCTGCAGCGCGTCTCTCCCCCGCAACTGCAGGGCGACGATTTCGAGGCCCCCGGCAAGCCCCAGGCGATCATCCTGTGCCCCACCCGTGAACTCGCCATGCAGGTCTCCCGCGACCTGAGCCTCGCCGGTTCGGTGCGCCATGTCCGCGTCCTCACCGTCTACGGTGGCGTCGCCTACGAGCCCCAACTGGACGCCCTCGAGAAGGGTGTGGACGTCGTGGTGGGGACGCCCGGCCGCGTCCTCGACCTGGTCAACCGCGGCAGCCTCGACCTGGCCCATATCCGCATCGCCGTGCTGGATGAGGCGGACGAGATGCTCGACCTGGGCTTCCTGCCCGATGTGGAGAAGCTGCTGGGACGCACACCGGCCAATCGCCAGACCCTGCTCTTCTCGGCCACGATGCCCTCAGCCATCGCCGCCCTGGCCCGCACGCACCTGACCCGCCCGGTGAACATTCGCGCCGAGGGCCACAACGCCCAGGCGACCGTCCCGGACACCACCCAATTCGTCTACCAGGCCCACGACCTGGACAAACCCGAGATCGTGGCCCGCATCCTGCAGGCGCGCGATGTCGACAAGGTGATGGTCTTCACCCGGACGAAGCGGGCCGCACAGCGTCTGGCCGACGATCTGGAGGATCGGGGCTTTGCTGCCGCCTCCATCCACGGCGACCTCAACCAGACCGCCCGCGAGAAGGCGCTCAAGAAGTTCCGCGAGGGGCGCATCACCGTTCTGGTGGCCACTGACGTCGCCGCCCGCGGCATCGACATCACCGGCGTGAGCCATGTGATCAACAATGAGTGCCCAGAGGACGACAAGACCTATGTCCACCGCATCGGGCGCACTGGTCGCGCCGGCAACAAGGGTGTGGCCATCACCCTGGTCGACTGGGCCGACGTCACTCGCTGGAAGGTGATCAACCGCTCCCTGGACCTCGGCTTCGAGGACCCGGTTGAGACCTATTCCACCAGCCCCCATCTCTACACCGACCTCGACATCCCCGAGGGCACCCGAGGACGCGTCGCCGAGCCTGCCCGGAAGGACCCCGACGTCGGTCGCGGAAGGCGCGATGGGGACGAGAAGAAGGATCGCCCGCGTCGCCAGCGCACCCGCCGCAAGCTCCATACCGGCGAGGTGACCACCACCGGGGATGCCGCTGCCGGCGCACACGCTGACTCCACGCCCGACGCCCCGGAGGCTGACGCGGGGGATGCGGCCGGCGAGGGTTCCGCGACGAAGCCCCGCCGACGTCGCCGCAGGCGTCCGGCTGCCAAGGCCTCGACCGAGGACTGAGCCACCAGCGCCACCCACGCCGAGCAACAACCCCGCCCACGCAGGGCGGGGTTGCTGCCTGTGGGGACCCAGCTGCGTTCAGTAGGCCATCTGCATGGCCTGGCGCACCTCCGCGAGGGTCTGCTCCGCGATCGCGGTGGCCTTCGCGTTGCCCTCCCGCAGCACAGAGCGCAGGTGGTCGGGGTCGGCGGCCAGTTCGGCGCGGCGGGCACGGATCGGCGCGAAGTGTTCATTGAGTGCCTCGGTGACCAACTTCTTGAGGCCGCCGCCGCCCGCATCACCCAGCTCGTCGGCGATCTGCTGCGGCTCGCCCCCGGTGGCCAGCGCCGCGAGCTGCACCAGGTTGCTGACCTCGGGACGGTTGACCGGGTCGAAGGTGATCTGGCGTTCGGAGTCGGTCTTGGCCCGCTTGATCAGCTTGGCGGTCTCGTCGGCGGTCATGCCGATCTCAATGGTGTTGCCACGCGACTTGGACATCTTGGTGCCGTCCAGGCCGAGGATGGCCGGTGCCGGGCTCATCAGCGCGTCCGGCTGGGGGAAGATCGGGTCGCCGGCCTGTCCTCGACCGTAGCGCTCGTCGAAGCGTCGCGCGATGACGCGGGCGACCTCGATGTGCGGCAACTGGTCCTTGCCCACCGGCACCAGGTTGGCCTTGCAGAACAGGATGTCAGCGGCCTGGTGGACCGGGAAGGTCAGCATGAGACCGGACATCGGGCGATGCGGATTGTTGGACAGCTCGTCCTTCACGGTCGGGTTGCGCTGCAGCTCGGGGACGGTGACCAGGCTGAGGAAGGGCAGCAGCAGCTGATTCAGCGCCGTCACCGAGGAGTGGGTGAAGATGGTGGACTGCTCCGGGTCGATACCGCACGCGAGATAGTCCGCCAGACCGGAGAGGACGTTCTCCTGCAGCTGGCCGACGCCGTCACGGTCGTAGATGACCTGGTAGTCGGCCACCACCAGCATCGTGTGGACGCCCAGGTTCTGGAAACGCACCCGGTTCGCGAGGGAACCGAAGTAGTGACCGATGTGCAACCGCCCGGTGGGGCGATCCCCGGTGAGGATGCGATAGCGACCGGGGTGGGTGGAGATGTCCTCTTCGATCTGGCGGCTACGGGCGAGCGATCGCTGGAGGGATGCATCCGAGATTTCCTCGGAGAGCTGCTCGTCGACGGTGATGGTCTGGTTCATGGTGTCCTCTTCCTGTGCTGCCTGCCGCCCACGCCACGCGGGGACGCAAAAGGGCCGCCTCCGCAGGTGGGGCGACCCTTGTGTGGGTGGGTGTGCCGGATTGGCTCGTCAGTGGTCGCCTGTGGGCGACCACCAGGAGCGAGTTCGTGTCAACACACCTCCACCCTACACCCGTGCCGTGGCGACCAGCTCGGTCAGGCCTTGCCGCCCCGGCGCTTGATACGAGCGACGAGCTCCCGGTAGGCGCTCTCGCGGGTCAGGCAGCAACCGAGGTCGTGTCCCACCTTGCCCAGACCGTGGTAGTCCGAGGAGCCGGTGCGGATCAGGCCCAACCGCTCACCGAGGGCGAACAGCTGCTCCCGGGTGAACTCGTCATGGTCGGGGTAGTCGACCTCGATCCCCTCCAGCCCGTGTGTGGTCGCCAGCTCGCTGATGTACTCCGCGGTCAGGGCGGCGGCATGACCCTTGCGCCAGGGGTGGGCAAGGACGGCCACGCCGCCGGCGCCGTGGATCAGTGTGATGGCGTGCTCGAGCGGCGTCGAATAGCGGGAGATGTAGCCCGGCTTGTCGTCGGCCAGCCACAGGTCGAAGGCCTCAGCGCGGGAACCGACGTACCCCCTGACCACCATCGCGTCCGCGATGTGCGGCCGACCGACCGACGGGGACACGCCGGACTGCTCCTTGATGTCCGCGACTGTCAGGGGCATGCCGAGTTCGGTGAGGCGGTCGGCGAAGCGCTGCAGGCGGTCGGCTCGGGCGGCACGGTTCGTGGCGAGCTCCTCGTTGAGCGCGCGATTCCTGCGGTCGCAGCCGTAGCCGAGCAGGTGCACCGAGTCGCCGTTGACATTGCAGCTCATCTCGACGCCGGTCAGCACGTGCAGACCAATGCGCTTGCCGGCCTCGATGGCCTGGGGGACGCCGTCGAAGGTGTCGTGGTCGGTCAGTGCGATGACGTCCAGGCCGAGGTCGTGGGCCTTGTGGACAAGGGCCGTCGGCGTGTCGGTGCCGTCCGAGACCGAGGAGTGGGTGTGGAGGTCGATGCGCATGGGGACATCATGCCCGATCACGCCCGGGCACAGGCACCCGGCCCAGCTCTTGACGGCCCGCTCTGAACGTGATTCTTCTCGCACCGGCGCACTGCGCGCCCGCGCCGGGAAGAATGGTGGACATGGAGATCAATTCCCGCCAGACCTACACCGCAAGCCCCGACCAGGTCTTCTCGATGATGACCGACCCGGCCTACCTCAACGCCCTGTGCGATCGATTCGGCGTCACCGAGCGCACCGTGACCGTGGAGGGCAACACCTCCACGGTGCGTATGGCCATGCCAGCACCTTCGCAGGTGCAGAAGTTCGTCGGCGCCTCGATGCCGATGACCCAGGTCATCACCTGGGGTGAGCCCGCCGCCGACGGCTCGCGCACCGGCACCCTCACCATGAATGTCGAGAAGATGCCCGTGGACGCCCGTGGCACCGCCACCCTGCGTTCCACCCCCTCGGGCACCACCGAGGTGACCTACCAGATGGACATGAACGTCAAGATCCCGCTGGTCGGCAAGAAGCTGGAGAAGGAGGCCGCGCCCATGGTGCAGAAGGTCTTCGACGCCCAGCAGTCGGTGGGCGAGCAGTACCTCTCCCAGCAGGGCTGAGCCTGCTGGGACCTGCCCTGGGCAACCCTTTCGGGTCAGTCCACCTCCACGAAGGCGTCCTCGTCGACCAGGTCGACCAGGGCGCCTTCTGGCGCTGTGGTGCAGACCACGAACTCCAGCGCCTCATCATCGTCCTCGCCGGCGAAACGTTCCTTGACGATCGCGACCTCGTGGCCGCGTCGGTCGAGTTCTTCGGCGAGGGCCTGGGCGGCGTCCTCCTCCTCAAGGTGTACCCGGGTCACCATCAGCTGGCTGCCTTCTTCCTGCTCGTCGCCTTCTTGGGCTTCGCCTCATCAGTCGTGGTACCGCCCGACTTCGCGGCTGCCTCCTCGCGCTTCTTCTTGGCCGCCTCGACGGACGCCTTCAGCGCGGCGACCAGGTCGACCACCTCGGCCGGCTTGCCGGTCTCCTCCTCGGACTCCTCCACCGCCACGCCGGTCAGCTTGGCCTCCACGACCTGCTCCAGGGCCTCACGGTAGGTGTCCTTGAACTGGCTGGGGTCGAACTCGGCCTCCAGCTCCTTGATGAAGGAGGTGGCCATCGTCACCTCGGCCTTGGTGGCGCTGATGTCATCGGGCGGAGCCGCGAAACCGACGTCGCGGATCTCATCGGGCCACAGCATGGTGTGCATCAGCAGCACGTCGCCGTGGCAGCGGATCAGCGCCAGGTTCTCCTTCTGGCGCAGCGCCACCTTGACCACGGCAGCCCGGCCGGTCGACTTCATGGCATCGCGCAGCAGCACATAGGGCTTGGCCCCCGGGCCCTCGGCCTCGAGCACATAGCTGCGGTCGAAGTAGGTGGGGTCGACCGACTGCAGGTCGACGAACTCGACCACCTCCACCGACTTCGTGGAGGGCAGCGGGAGGCTCTCGAAGTCCTCCTTCTCCAGAACCGCGACACGCCCGTCACCGGCTGTCCAGGCCTTGGCGATCTCGGCGAAGGGAACCTCCTGACCACACTTCTCGCAGACCCGCTTGTATTTGATGCGGCCACCGTCGGCGGCGTGGACCTGGTTGAAGCTGAGGTCCTTCTCTTCGGTCGCTCCGTACACCTTCACCGGGATGGTGATCAGCCCGAACGAGATCGCGCCCTTCCAGATGGAACGAGGAGGCATCAGCGGCTCCATTCGTCGATGTCATGCCATTGCAGGTCGCGCACCAGGAGTTCCTCGATCTCGGGCAGTTCCCAGGCCTCGTCGATCGACAGGCCCCCAGCAGCGCTGGCGGCCGCCTCGGCGTCCTCGTCGGGGTCGGTGAAGAAAGCCACCACCTGGCCGGGACGCAGACCCGTCACGGCGACTCCCCCATTCGCTGCCTCGGCGCCGGGAGCGATCTGGTCGGGTCCGACTTCGGCAGTGAGCACGAACCGCTCGCCGAACTGGGTGAGTCCCCACACCGAGGCAAGGACCAGGGCCGCGTGATCGGCCTCCTCATCCATGTCCTCGCTGTAGCCGAGAGCATCGTAAAGGGCCCGGTTGGCGGTGAAGGCCTGCACCGGACCGGACTCTGCGCGCGTCCACAACTCGCCGGGGGTCGCCCTACGGGCTGGGATGCACACCAGCACGCGTTGCGCCATGTGACTCCTCCTGTCCGGTGTGACTAGAGTCAACGCTACTAGGACGTTGACAATCGCACAGTAGCTTGGGAGTTGGGAACACATGGCCATCGCACGTCGTCGAGTCATCCTCACAGCAGGAGTCGCGGCACTGGGATCGGGCGCAGGGTTGCTGGGCGGATGCTCCAGAAGCTCCGAGCAGGCAGGTCCTGTGTCCATCGACGTGGTCATGAAGGACGGGAAGCTGACCCCCGGCGGGGACCGCGTCACCATCTCCAAGGGTTCGGAGGTGTCCGTCGCCGTGACCAGTGATGTCGACCTCCTGGTCCATGTACACGGCTACGACAAGGAACTCCACGCCGGACCCGGCAAGGATGCCAAGGTCACCTTCACCGCTGACATGGTCGGCAGCTTCGAGATCGAGGCGCACGACCCGGCCCGGATCATCGCCCTCCTGGTGGTGAAGTGAGGTGTTGGTGCCCCTGCACGGGGTGGGGAGCCGCCAGGACCTCCCCCTCCCGCTGGAGCTCGTCGCGCTCGGGGCCGGCCTCACGCTGGCCATCACGTTCATCCTCGTGCTCCGCTCGTGGGGCGACCCGAAGTGGTGTGAATTCAGGGGGCGCCCGCTCCCGGGGCTGACCCGCCTGGTCGACAACCCGATCCTGCAGTGGGTGCTGCGTCTGGTGGTGCTCGGCGTCTTCGCCGTCGCGATACTCGCCCTGGTCGCCGGAAAGGACAAGATCTCCAACCCCTTCCCGGGCTTCCTCTTCGTCTGGGTCTGGGTGGGGTTGGTTCCCGTCTCCCTGGTGGGCGGACACCTGTGGCGCACCCTCAATCCCGTGCGCACCCTGCTCCTCTGGCGTGGTGCACTGCGTCGGGAATCCCAGGAGCCACTACCCATGGGGCTCTATCCGGCAGCCCTGGGTCTGCTCGCCTTCACGTGGCTGGAGCTGGTCCAGCCCGATCGGGCGACCACCCAGGTGTTGAAGTGGTGGGCCCTGGCCTTTGCAGCGGCCATGCTGGCTGGTGCCCTGGTGGCGGGTCCCCGCTGGATCAGCTCCGCTGAACCCTTCGAGACCTTCGCCAGCACGATGGCGCGGATGAGCCCGTGGCAGCGACGCGAGGGCGTGTTGCACCTGGTCAATCCCCTGCGCCATGTCTCCAGCGCGGTACCCCGACGCGGTCTGTGGGCGGTGTGCTGCGTACTGCTCGGCTCGACAGCCTTCGATTCGTTGAGCAACGGCCCGTGGTGGATCCGTACCACCCAGTCCGCAGCGGTCCCCAGCTGGCTGACGGGAACCCTGGGCCTGGCCGCCTGTGTCGCGCTGGTGACCCTGACCTTCTGGTGGGGAGTCCGGGCAGTGGAGCATGCTGTCTCGCCCCGACAGCCCCTGATGGACTCGCTGGCACGCTCGATGGTCCCGATCGTGGCTGGCTATGCGCTGGCCCACTACGCCACCCTGCTGGTCCTTGAGGGGCAGCGGGTCGCCATCAACCTGTCCGACCCCCTGGTGCGTGGTGACAACTGGTTCGGCACGGCCGAGATGGGCGTCAACGGAGCCATCTTCGACTACACCACTGTCGTCGCGTGGGGCCAGGTCCTGCTCATCGTGGGGGCCCATGTCGTGGGAGTGCTCTCCGCCCATGACATCGCAGTGCGGTACCTCCCCCGCGAGAGGTGGCGCAGCGCCCAGCTCCCACTCCTCGCGGTGATGGTGCTCTACACCTGCGGTGGGCTCTTCCTGCTGTTCGCCTGAGGCAACGATTGGGGGGTTTTCCACAGATTGCGGGGCACCCCTTGGCCCGCAGCTTGCGGTGGTCAAGGCTTGGCCCCATGACCCAGACCAGAGCCGTTGAGACCCCCACCGTGCAGGTGAGTGAACCGCAGCCGCGCGACCCCGTCGCCGCCCACTTCGTCCAGCTCCTGCTCGACTTTCTCAGTGGACGCCGGGATCTCACCGTGCTGAAGGCCTTCTGCGGCGAACCCCTGTGCGCGCAACTCACCTACTGGCGGCGGACGCAGCCGGCAGGCGTCCCCCGACTGGTCGGGCTTCGAGGCGTTCGCACCTCACCGAGAATGCTGGAGGCGTCCTTCAGCCTGGCCTGGCCCGGCAGGCAGGAGACCTTCACCCTGCGGCTGGAACAGAAGGGGGCCAGGTGGAGCTGTGTCCACCTGGCCTCCCTACGACCGCTACCGGCGCGGGTTCCGCCGTTCCGCACCAGCCAGCGCGTGGGAACGACCTGAGCCGCACACGGGGTCAGTCCCTGCCGTGACAGGCCTTGTACTTCTTGCCCGACCCGCAGGGGCACTGCTGGTTGCGTCCGGTCCCGGCGAAGGCCTTCTCCACGCGACCCTCCGCAGCGTCGTCGGCGGCGGCAGCAGCCTTCCTCGCGGGTGCCGGAGCAGCCTTCTTCGCGGGTGCCGGAGCAGCCTTCTTCGCGGGTGCCGGAGCAGCCTTCTTCGCGGGTGCCGGAGCAGCCTTCTTCGCTGCCGGAACGGCCTTGGCGGGGGCGGCCTTCCGCACGGGCGCATTGCGGCGACGCCCACGTCCACGCGCGGGGGCCGGCTTCTCCTCCTCCTCGGCGGTGGAGGTGGCCTCGCCGGTCTCGTCCGGAGCGGTGTAGGTCAGGTCACGGGCTCGACGCCCGCCCAGCCCCTTGGCCAGGGGAGCATGCTCCAGGACCTCGGGCTCCTCAGCCTCCTCGGAGGCTTCCTCCGCCTCGTCACCGTCCCCGGTGGCAGCCCCGGGAAGGATGGGGGCGGCATCCAGAAGGCTCACTTCGGGGACCTCGGACTTGACCTCGAGGTTGAACAGGTAGCCGACGACCTCCTCCATGAAGGCCTCCATCATGGCGTTGAACATCAGGCCACCCTCGCGCTGGTACTCCACCAGGGGGTCGCGCTGGGCCATCGCGCGCAGGCCGATGCCCTCGCGCAGGTAGTCCATCTCATAGAGGTGCTCACGCCACTTGCGGTCGAGCACGGTCAGCAGCACCTGGCGTTCGAGTTCGCGCATGGTGGACTCCCCCAGCTGCTCCTCGCGCTTGTCGTAGGCCTCCTGGGCGTCAGCGATGAACTCCTCGACCAGGGCGTCCTGTTCGGTGATGGAATCCAGGTCGTCGATGTCGAGACCGACCGGGTACAAGGTGCGTAGGTCGGTGACGAGCTGCTCCAGGTCCCAGTCGTCGTGGAAGCCCTGGGTGCGGTCGCGCACGGTGTCCTCGACGACGCGGCTGACGGTGTCGCGCAGCTGTTCTTCCACGTCGGCACCATCCAGCACCTGGCGGCGGTCACCGTAGATCGCGTGTCGCTGGCGGTTCATCACGTCGTCGTACTTGAGGACGTTCTTGCGCATCTCGAAGTTCTGCGACTCGACCTGCTTCTGGGCGTTCTCGATGGAGCGGGAGATCCAACGGTGCTCGATGGGTTGGTGCTCGGGGACCTTGAGGGTCACCATCGCCCGCTCGATCACCTCGGGCTGGAACAGGCGCATCAGGTCGTCCTGCAGCGACAGGTAGAAACGCGACTCGCCGGGGTCGCCCTGGCGTCCCGAACGACCACGCAGCTGGTTGTCGATACGACGCGACTCATGGCGCTCGGAACCGACCACATAGAGACCGCCGAGGTCAACGACCTCCTCGTGCTCGGCCTCGGTCTGCTCCTCAAGTTCCTTCAGGACCTCGTCCCAGGCCTCCTCGTACTCCTCCGGGGTCTCGACCGGGTCCAGGCCCTTCTCGCGCAGCACGAGGTCAGCCATGAACTCGGCATTGCCGCCCAGGATGATGTCGGTACCACGGCCGGCCATGTTGGTGGCCACCGTCACCGCACCCTTGCGCCCGGCCATGGCCACGATCGCCGCCTCGGACTCGTGGTGCTTGGCGTTGAGGACCTTGTGGGGAACCTTCTGCTCCTTGAGCAGGGCGGAGATCTTCTCCGACTTGGCCACCGAAGCGGTACCGATCAGGATCGGCTGCCCCTCTTCGTGACGCTCGACGACGTCCTCAATGATGGCGTTGTACTTGGCACTCTCGGTGCGGAAGATCAGGTCCTTCTGGTCCTCGCGGATCATCGGCTTGTTCGTCGGGATCGGCACCACGCCGAGGCCGTAGATCTTCTGGAACTCGGCCTCCTCGGTCTTGGCCGTACCGGTCATGCCCGAGAGCTTGTCGTACATGCGGAAGAAGTTCTGCAGGGTGATGGTGGCCAGGGTCTGGTACTCATCCTTGATCTCCACACCCTCCTTCGCCTCCAGCGCCTGATGCAGGCCCTCGTTGTAGCGACGACCGGCCAGGGTGCGTCCGGTGTGCTCGTCGACGATCAGGACCTCACCATCGATGACGACGTAGTCCTTGTCCAGCTTGAACAGTTCCTTGGCCTTGATGGCGTTGTTCAGGTAGCCGATCAGCGGGGTGTTGGCCGATTCGTAGAGGTTGTCAATGCCCAGGCGGTCCTCGACGGCCGCGATACCGGGCGCCAGCACTGACACGGTGCGCTTCTTCTCGTCCACTTCGTAGTCTCGATCGCGGCGCAGGCGTGAGACCAAACGGGCGAACTCGGGGTACCACTGGTGGTTGTCCTCGGCCGGTCCGGAGATGATCAGCGGAGTACGGGCCTCGTCCACCAGGATCGAGTCGACCTCGTCGACGATGGCGAAGTGGTGTCCGCGCTGCACCAGCTCGTCGGGCGAGAGGGCCATGTTGTCGCGCAGGTAGTCGAAACCGAACTCGTTGTTCGTCCCGTAGGTGATGTCGGAGTTGTAGGCCTGTCGGCGCTCCGCGGGGGTCATGGAGGTCAGGATGACGCCGGTGTCCATGCCCAGGAAGTGGTGGATTCGGCCCATCTGCTCCGACTGGTAGCGCGCCAGGTAGTCGTTGACGGTGACGACGTGGACGCCCTTGCCCTCCAGCGCGTTCAGGTAGGAGGGCAGCGTGGCGACCAGGGTCTTGCCCTCGCCTGTCTTCATCTCGGCGATGTTGCCCAGGTGCAGCGCTGCACCCCCCATGAGCTGGACGTCGAAGTGGCGCTTGCCGAGCACGCGGACAGACGCCTCGCGCACCGTCGCGAAGGCCTCGGGCAGCAACTCGTCGAGCGATTCACCGTTCTCCAGTCGCTGCTTGAAGTCAGCAGTCTGGCCACGGAGCTCGTCGTCATCCATCTGCTCGAAGTCTTCTTCGATGGAGTTGACCTGGTCGGCAATCCTGCTGAGCTTCTTCAGCAGTTTCTTGTCGCCGGTGTTGAGCAGGCGGTCGATAAAGCTCACGCTTCCATCCTTCGTCGTCGGGTGACCCGCCCCATCCTAGTGGCTCGTGAGTGTCGCCCGGGAAAGCTCCTCGGCCAGGTCGCCGTGGGGCTCGACCTGGACCTCCGGGCAGCCGGTCCACCGACCGAGTTCGGCCAGTTCCTCGGCCAGCTCCCCCGCGACCTGCCCGACCGGCACACTGCGGCCCGGCTCGAGCCAGCTGGCCTTCACCACCAGGACGCCCCGAGTGCGATCTGCCTTGAGGTCCACGCGGGCAACGAACTGGTCGCCCAGCAGGAACGCGTAGACGTAGTAGCCGAACTGCCGCTTCGCCTCCGGCACGTAGATCTCGATGCGGTAGAAGAAGTCGAACAGCTCGTGCAGTCGCGTCCGCTCGAACACCAGCGAGTCGAAGGGGCTGATCAGGGCACGGGCCTGCACTCGTCGCGGTACCTGGGCCTCGTGCCACAACCACACGGGACGTCGCCAGCCCTCGACCTCGGCCGGGACCAGCTCGCCCCTCGCCTCCAGTTCACGCACGGCCTGCACGGTCGAGGCCTTCGAGAGCCGGAAGTAGTCTGCCAGGCCGCCGATGCTCGCGACCCCGAGGGCGCTGGCAGCTCGTCTGGTCAGCTGGAGGATCGCCTCCTCACGCTCGAGGGCCGGCTGTTGGAAGACCGCTGCTGGAATGACCCGTTCGGGAATGTCATAGAGCCTCTCGAAGGAGGCAGTGCGCCCCGCAGAGGTGACCCGGCCGCTCGAGAAGTGCTGCTCGAGGGCAACCTTGACCGAGGACCAATTCCATCCCCAACGGTCGCGACGCCGGACCTCCTCGAACTCGATCTCACGAGCGGTCAGTGGTCCACGGCGCGCAACCTCCGCCAGCACCTGGTCGCCGAGTTCGGGGTGGCGTTCACGCAGGGCGTCCCAGCTTCGCCACGGGGCAACGGCATTGGCCTCCATTCGCCACTGGACCGCCGGCCAGAGCGTCATGTCCAGCAGGCTGGCGGCATGGCCCCAGTACTCGAACATGCGGCGAGGTCCTCGCTCGAAGGATCGGTCGAGCAGGGTCCGGTCGTAGGGGCCCAGACGGGAGTAGAGGGGCAGGTAGTGTGCTCGCTCCACGACATTGATGGAGTCGATCTGGAATTGTCCCAACCGGGTGATGACCTGCTGCACCTGCCGCATCGTGACCGGGCCTTCGGGGCGGGGTCGAGCAAAGCCCTGGGCGGCCAACGCGATGAGCCGAGCCTGGTGGAGGCTCAACCGGCGCGGGGGCAGGGGAACGCGGTGGTGGG
>NZ_JALXXB010000004.1 GCF_025144225.1 Aestuariimicrobium sp. p3-SID1156 | reverse complement strand
GATCGTGCGCGCCCTGGACCCGGGCATGGTCACCCTCGCCCTGGAAGGCGCGGCGTCCTACCGCGACAAGCACGAGCTGGTGCTGCGCCGGCAGGCGGAGTGGCCCAACGCGATGTGGCAGTCCGATCACACGTTGCTCGACATCCTGGTAGTCGGCACCGATGGCAAGCCTGCACGGCCATGGCTGACGACCATCCTCGATGACTGCTCCCGAGCGATCTGCGGCTATACCGTCTTCCTGGGCGCACCGTCGGCGATGAACACCGCCCTGGCGCTGCGCCAAGCGATCTGGCACAAGACCGACCCGGCCTGGCCGATGTGCGGCCTACCGGACGTGCTCTACGTCGACCACGGCAGCGACTTCACCAGCCACCAGCTCGCCGGCACCGCCGTCGACCTCCACATCCGACTGATCCACTCCACCGTCGCCCGACCCCAGGGCCGGGGCAAGATCGAGCGGTTCTTCGGCACCGTCAACACCGAGCTGCTGGCCGACCTGCCCGGATACATCGGCGAAGGCCAGCCCTGGCCAACACCGACACTGTCCCTGGCCGAGCTCGACACCGCCGTCGAAAGGTTCGTGGCCACCTACAACGACCGCACGCACAGTGAGATCGGCACCTCCCCGCGCAGCGCGTGGATCGCCGAGGGCTGGCTGCCCCGCATGCCCGAGAGCCTGGAAGCTCTCGACGGACTGTTGCTGACCGTGGCCAAGACCCGCGTCGTGCGCCGCGATGGCATCCGATTCCAGGGCCTGCGCTACGTCTCCCCGACCCTGGCCGGCTACGTCGGACAGTCGGTCGTGATCCGTTACGACCCTCGCGACATCACCGAGATCCGCGTCTTCGACCACGACGAGTTCCTCTGCAAGGCCGTCAACCAGGAGCACCACGACCAGAAGGTCAGCCTCAAAGAGATCCAGGCCGCTCGCAACGCGAGACGCCGGGCACTACGGGCCGGCATCAACGAACGCATCGCTGTCGTGGCCGCACACACCACCGAGACACCACCTCCCGCGGAGGAACCAGCGGCGGCGCAGACGCCGAAACGGAAGTTGAAGGTCTACAAGGAGGACCTGAGGTGAGCCAGCGCTTCATCGTCACCAAAGAACACCGCCGCTTCACCGAGTTCGCCGACGCCGTGCGCCGCGGCCACACCATCGGCCTGTGTTTCGGGCCGGCCGGAGTGGGCAAGACGCTCTCGGCGCGCCGCTACGCGCACTGGGACAAGGCCCACGATCTGCTGACCTACTGGGGGCCGCGCTCCGACGATGACGCCAAGATCTACGCCGCCCTGAACCGGAGCCGCACCGTGCTCTACACCCCCAGCGTGCTGACCACCCCGCGGACCCTGAAGGATGAGCTCAATCAGGCCATCACCCGCACCAACATCTGCATCGAACAGCACCTCGCGCCGCACGGCGACGTCACGCCCGAGACCTGGGGATGGCGCCGCAGCAGGAACTACGTCGAGCTGATCATCGTCGACGAGGCCGAACGGCTTCGCCCCGCCGCCCTGGAACTGCTGCGCGACCGCTACGACCGAGACGACATCGCACTGATCCTGATCGGCATGCCCGGACTGGAGAAGCAGTTCAGCCACTACCCCCAGTTCTACAGCCGGGTCGGGTTCGCCCATCAATACCGACCCCTGGGTCAGGACGAACTGTTGTTCGTCCTGCAACGACACTGGCGCTCCCTCGGCAAGACCCTCGACCCCGAAGACTTCACCGACGCCCAAGCCATCGCCGCCATCGCGCGGGTCACCCGCGGCAACTTCCGGCTGCTCGAACGCCTCATCCCCCAGATCCAGCGCGTGCTGAAGATCAACGAACTCGACACCATCACCAACGACGTCATCGAAGCCGCCCAAAGCACCCTGGTCATCGGCGTCACCTGACCCCGGCCCGCCACGGAACGTCTGAAGAACCCCGCCATTTAAACTCAAAAGTCACAGGAATGCCGGGGGGTCGGCCCCCGGTGAGACTGTCTCAGCAGACGATCGTCACCGAGACGGTCCAAACGCCTCCCAAGAAAGGAACCGAGGAAGGCGAGGTTCTCCGGGCACCGCGACGTCCGACCTCGCGAGGTTCTCAGGCGGGCCGCATTGGTCATGCTACTCATCGTCCTGGAGGAAGCGCGTGGAAAGACCGCATCTCAGTGGTGGAGCATGCAGACCTTTTGAAGAGCGGTTCTTCGATCAGCAGGGATGTTCGAGCCCGCGGCACACGCGAACTCAAGGCTCGAGGACTTCTTCACGTCGCGTCCATGGCGGTTGCCCGCGCCCCAGGGGCATCCATCCTTGACGGCCCGGGCAAAGACCTTCTAGCTGGCCGGTCTTCGCGTCCGGCCTTCTCAGTCCGCCTGGATCTGGCAATAATTAGGTAAACGGTTGCCCGCGAGATGCCGTAGACCTCGGGCCAGATCCAACCCCGCCCGCGTGCGGGCCGGATCAGGTTGCAGGACAGTCAGCACGCGGCGGTCCCAACCTCACGGGGTGCAGGCACCGGGCCTTGGAAGGTGCATCGGGATGCGTAAAGACGCAGATGGCCCGCAACCACGACCGTGTAGCCTGAAGGGCAGCAGCGCAACCATCAGGCAGAGAGGCTCTTCCATGGTCCGAAGTATTGCCCAAGCCCTAGTTGCCCTTGCAGGCGGCCTGGCACTTGTCTGGCTTATCGCCGTCGCCCTTTTCACTCCCAACTCAGACGCCCAGCTGCATCGCTGCCTTCGCACGTGCCCATTGGGGTCGAACGTCGCCATCGAACAGCACCCCTTCCGTGGAGAGCTTGTCTGCCACTGTGGCAGGGGCGCTGATTCCACCAAGATCATACTCCCCATCGAGAGATAGGCAGGCACGCAGAATGAAGTTAGGTCGGCACGAGAGCAGCTTCGCTGCTGCAGCGATGGGGAAGTAGCATTCCCGCCAGTGCGACTACCACAACCCAGCCACAACCTGCAGGCGTGAGGAGTAGCCAGATGAAAGCCGCTGGATACTCTTATTCCGACCCCAACTCATACGGGGTTCGAGGAGCGAAGGCAGGGGATGGCTCCTACTGGACTGGAATGAAGCTAGTTGTCAGCGGCGTGTTCTGTTCGAAGGAATGCGTGGAGACCGATCGGATCGAGACTCTTGTCACCGTGAACCCTGGCACCGAGACCTCCAAAATCGTCTTCACGCGCGAAACCTACCTACCAAACGCAGGCAACTTCAAGAATATCCAGTACGGGACCATTGCGCTTTGTCGCGGACAGGTGTGCGGTTCCCAGAAAACCATGGTCTCTTCCGGCAGTACGAGATACATGACTTTGAAGACGTCATCATCCCGCTCAGGAAATGTCCTCACTGTCGCAGTGAATATGCGGGTCAGTGCCCCCAACCGAACAGTAGATGACGGGGCTAAGACCGCCGACTGCACCGGTCGCACCGGATCCGACAAGCGATGTTTCTACTGAACGGATTCCCAAGATGAAGTCAAGTGGAGCACCCCGTTTTCTGGAAGCATTTTACGCTGATGCGGCGGTTCACGAACACGGCCTTCTCCACGTGGATGTCGATGAGAAGCCGGGAATTCCAATCCTTCGCATCTATATGGTGCAGCTCGACAAGGAGTTCATGGGGCATTGGGAACATCGTGCGCTGACTGAGTTTGAAATCCGGATTCGCTGGTCCTGGGCCCCCATTTCGCTGCACGATCTTACTGATTTAGCAGACCGTATTCTGGCCGAGATCCAGTCTCAGAATAAGCAGCTTGAGTCGCTGAGAGCGTATATAACTTTGGGGCCCACCCCGTATCAGGATGTCACGTTCGAGTTCACAGGTGGCGACGGGGAGCTCCATCTAGAACCCATAGAATCGGAGATATCGATAAGTGTGTGCTGGTCTCTGTACCCCGGCGAACCCGATGAGGATCACTTAACCTTTCACGTTTATGGCGAAAACAGCAACCCTCTAGCAATTCCACTATCGGGGTACCAGCAACGGATCGCCCCTAGATAGCGGACGATGGCGCTGCCCATAGGCGAGCTAGGCCAACCGACGCGAAGATCGCGCTCGTTCTCGGCGCAAGCAGCTTGGCAGCTGATCGGTAGGATCCTGACAACGTTCATAGCTTGGGGCCTGAAGGGGAGACATGTCGTGGGAAATCGCTGAATGGTACGGGCAGGATCTGCGCTCCATGACCCCCCAGGAACGCCACGACGCCGCGCTACTGGCACTCGCCACCAAAGAGAAGGGCATGAGCGAGGTCGAGCAGCCAATCTGTCCGTTCCTGGCGACTGTGCGCCCTGACGCCCGCTGCAACAAGGTGGGTGGGGTCTGCTCCATCCGTGACTACGGGCCAAACAAGAAGTCGAGGATCCCTGACCTCCAGCCCGCAGCGGTGTGTCCGAACCGTTTCCTGGAGGTGTATGGAGATGAGTCGATCTTCGCCTACATCGCCCGCGAGTTCTTCGGGGTCAACTCGGGCGCGAAGGTCATCAAGGAGGTCCCATTCCTCAACACCACTGATGCCCAGGGCGTGCAGCGCTCGGCCAAGCTGGACGCATTGACTGGCTGGTGGTACCCAGGCCGCCAGCAGCCGGCGACAACAGCCGGATGGATTGGATTGCGGTGGAAACCCAAGCCGTCTACTTCAGCGGCACCAACATCTGGGATGACATCCGCCCCTACCTCGACACACCCGACAAACTTCACTACCCCGCCGGCAACCGCCGGCCCGACTACCGGTCCTCGGGGGCAAAGCGCTTGGCACCTCAGCTCAGCGCCAAGTCCCCGGTCATGCGCACCTGGGGCCGCAAAGTCGTAGTGGTGGTCGACGAGTCCTTCTTCGATTCGCTCACCAAGCTCGACAAGACAGCCGATGACTTCGACAACGCAGAAGTCATCTGGCTCATCATGCGGTTCAACGACCAGATGAACCTGGTCGTTGATCGCGTCGTGCTGGCCGAACTGGGCCCCTCCATCGACGTCCTGCAATCAACCGAGCGGATGAACCGCGCCGACTTCGAGGCAGGCCTACGACAGAGCCTGTGGGACAAGAAGTCGACCAAGGTCCATGACGCCTAGTCCTTGAAGATGGTCAGTTCCCGCATCACCGCGTGATGTGTGGACTTCATCGCCACGTTGCCGACCAAGAAGCCATGCTTGTCGGCCAGTTCCCTGACCTCGGGGGCATCGTCGTAGGTCAGCAGCGCGGCGCCGGCATACTCAGCGACCAACTCGAAGAGGTGGGCGTGGTCGATCTCGTTGTGCAGGTAGAGCCGAGACCCCGCTCGTTTCCCTCCGGCTGTATAGGGGGGGTCCACGAACATTGCGGCCCCCTCATACTTCTTGATGGCCTCGAATCCATCTCCTTGGACGAAGCTCACCCGATCCTTGAACCCACGGGTCGCCTCAATCCGCTTGGCCAGCGTGGCCGGGTACCACCGGCTCGCCAAGCCACGCCCGTTCTCACCAGTTTTGACCAATCCCGCACCCGGGGCGAGAATCCCCCCTCGTTGGCAACGGTTCTTGACGATCGTTCGAAAGGCCTTCGCCACGGAGTTCGGTGGCGAAGCGTCGATGACCGCTCGCACGTTGTCCAAGGTCACCTCGAAGTCGGTGATCAGGTCGCACAGCTCCGCCGCGTCACGATCGCTTCCCTCCAGGACGACATGCCACACGGCGGCCACGTCCTCATCCAGCTCAACCATCACCACATGATCAGCCAAGCCCTCGGCGGCAGCAGTGAGCCCGATCACTCCCCCGCCAGCGAAGGGCTCAAGCAGAATGCTGGGCCGGCCGGCTAGTGTGAGCCACTCGCGCGCAACCGGCACCAACCACGTCTTGCCCCCTGGGTAGCGGAAGGGCGAAATCTGGCGGACCTGCGCCACATTGATCGCCTCGACTTCTCCAACGAAGCCGCCAACTGCTCCAAGACGGGGGCGGCTGACCCATCAGCTAGGTGCGGACGCAACCGGTCCAGGGCAGGGCGGTTGTCCTCATGCACGAGGACGTTCGCCTGATGAATGCCCTGCTCAACCAGCCTTTCAAGGCGGCGCTGCTGCCGATTCTGTGTAGCGCTCATAGCTCCCTCAGCCGGAGGCGGATTCAAACTCGTAAATATTTACGGGATTTAGGATGGCCTAGCGGGGCGTCGGGTTGTCATGTTCACCCCCAACTTGCGCTGACGCGTTCGGGCGGGACTGTTCATGCGCCGCCTGCAAACGAGCCGCAGTGACCCACGTCATGGCAGGGCCGAACTCTCCAATACCCATCACGAGGTCTTCCCAAGCGCCATGATCTCCGCGTCGCCAGTGGGCAACCAGCACGGGTGTGTGCCCATCCAGCCAAGCGTGGCGCACCGTTGTCGCAGCAGGACTCCGGTGAGCCGACTCAACTCGATCAGCCAATGACCCGAACTGCCACACTTTGCCGCTCATCCCCAGCCCCCTTTACTCTCGCGAGACCGCAAAGTCCGCGACGTCTCCGACAACTACGGTTCGGCGCGCCCTGCGGATGGACAGACGCCCTCGCCGCCGCCGCGCCGGTCCCGTCTAGGGGGCCGGCGCGGCCCGCTACCTTCAGGCCGCCGTGACGGCTCCTTCCTCGCCGGCATCGGGCTGGGTGACCTCGAGGATTTGGTGAGCTGCCTTGATAACCCGGCTTCCGGTCTCAGCCACCACCTCGGCCCAGGTCTTTCCGGTCCGGCTGACCTCCGAGCGCCCCCACCCGGCAACGTAGCTGAACGTGTACTGCCCGCTGTCCAGTCCGTGAGCATGGGTGACCAGATAGGCCACCGATTCAGCCTCCACCTCGAACCGGCCCCGACAGAACATTCGGGCTTCGTCCTGGGCGCCGGGTTCGTGCAGCAGGACATGACCAAGCTCATGTGCGAGTGTCTTGACTGCCTGGGCGTCGTCCACGTCCGCGCGAACTCGCACAGTGCGGGTGTCGTAGATGGTCACGCCGTTAGCGCCGCCGCAATCGCCGCGCTCCAGGGTGTAGCCGCGAGCAGTCACCAGCTCGGCCAGCCTGTCCCACAGACCTTCAGGAGCTTCCCCCTCGAGCAGCACGGGGCTCGGCGGCTCCGCAATGGGTTCACCGCTGGTCTGGCTGACATCGAACACTGAAACAAGCTTGGTGGCCACAATCTGCGCCTGCTTCACGGGCTCCCCCGCCTTGTCCAAGATGGGGGTCCCGGCCTTGTCCAGAACTGGAACGCGCTTGGTCACGGGGGCGAGGATCCTGATCCCCTTCTCACCCCTGTTCAACTGATGCTTGAACTTGTCCTGCCCACGAAGGTTGCGCGAATGCGCAGCCTGGTCGACCCACCAGAGTGAGGCTCACTCGACGCGCAGCAGCTCCCCCACGCTGCAGTCGAGTGCTTCACAGATCGCGGTGAGGGTGGAGAACCTGATCGCCTTGGCGCGATTGTTCTTCAGGACGCTCAGGTTCACCACCGAGACGCCGACCTGCTCGGCCAGTGCCGCCAGGGTCATTCCTCGGGATGCCAGCAGGTCGTCCAGGTGGCAGGTCACTCGATGGGGTTCTTCGACGGGCATCAGACGAGTCCTTCCACGTCCTCGCGGAGCTCGATGCCCCTCGAGAAGACCTGGGACAGCGCCAGAAGGAGCAGTGCCCCGATACCGGTGCGCCGATGACCGTGGGCGGACCGACGAGCAGCATCTGGCCAAAGCTGGGGTGCTCGATCGTCCAGGGGAATCAGCGTGAAGACAGCCAGCACCAAGGCACCAGCTGACGTGAGCACGAGGGTGGCCTTCAGGATGAGTTCATCCGTGCGGCTGAGTGGCGCATGGAAAGCACGAGAAGCGAGGTTGGACACCGGAATGTTCCTCTCGGACGATGGGTCAGGACGTGGGCCCCACCATCATATCGTTTCTCGATATTAGCGTCGATCGTTACGTTCGAGGAGGACTCGCTCCGCGCCGGCGTAGATGTTCATCCGATCCCCGCGGACGAAACCAGCCAGGGTCATGCCGGTCTCCTCGGCGACCTCGACCGCCAACGACGAGGGCGCCGAAACACCGACCAACATCGGGATGCCGGCCATCACGGCCTTCTGCGCCAGCTCGAAGCTGGTGCGCCCCGAGACGACCAGGACGCAGCCGCGCGCGGGGCGCAGACCGTTCAGCATGGCCCAGCCGATGACCTTGTCGGTGGCGTTGTGCCGGCCGACATCCTCCCGTGCGACGAGTAGTTCGCCCCTCGCGTCGAAGAGTCCAACGCCGTGGAGGCCGCCGGTGGAGTCGAAGACCTTCTGCGCGTCGCGCAGCCGGTCCGGCAACTCGAGGACGAGTTCGGCCGGCATCCGGAGGTCGTCGGCGCCGAGGTCGAACTGGGCGTCCTGCCGCAACAGGTGAATGGACGCCGTGCCGCAGACCCCGCAGGAGGAGTTCGTCACGGCCCGTCGCAGCCGCGCCTCAGGGACCTTGATGCCGGGGGCGAGCTGGATGTCGAGGACGTTGTAGGTGTTCTGCGGCTGGCCGAATTCATCGTCCATCACCGACCCGGCGCAGTAGCGGCCGGTGACGACGTCCTCGGGGCCGGCGATGATGCCCTCGGCCGACAGCAGCCCGTGGGCGAGCTCGATGTCATGCCCGGGGGTGCGCATGGTGACGGTGTAGGGCTCGCCGTTGAGGCGGATCTCCAGTGGTTCCTCGACAGCGAGCACGTCGGCCTGCTTGCGGGAGCTGGTACCGGTACTGCGGGCGGTGACCTTGATGACCGGACGGCGCCGCGTAACCCTGCTCATCGGCTCTTCCCTCCTTGGACCACTTCGCGGGTGGAGTCGGGCAGACGGCGGGTCCAGCCCTTGCGATCAAGGAACTCCAGCAACGGGATCGCGACCCTTCGAGTGCTACCCAACGCCTGGCGGGCCTGGCTGGTGGTGAACGGCTGCTCCAGCTGGGACAGGATACGCATGGCCTGCGCGGGCCCTAGCGGTGCCAGCAGGACGCGGTCGCCCAGGTCGATCAGCCGCCCCATCCGCACGGCGGCAGCAACCTGCTTGGAGCCGAGACCGAGGGCGTCCAGTTCGTGGCGCTCGGGAGCCGCGAAGGGGTCGACGGCCAGACGTCTCTCGAGAACAGCCAGGCCTGCCTCCGCTTCCCCCAGATGGGCCCCCGTCCCGGGGCGTTCCAGGTGGCCGTCCTTGATCACCAACCCCGCCTCGTCAGCCAGCAGGGGAAGAAGGGCGCGGTCAGGGAGCCGCAGGGCATCGAACGCCTGGGCGAGCGGGAGTCGCGCCTGCAGCGGATTCGCGGCAATCGCCCGATCCACTGCGGCCCCCAGCTCGTCGCCCCACGCCTTCCACTGCCCCGGCGCCACCAGGAGGTCGCCGACCACCCTCACCGCCTTCCCCTCCTTGCCTGCGCAAGTAGCGGTTGCCCGTTCCAGGTCCGCTGCAGATGCTCCCAACGCGTGCAAGGAGGAGGCGCGCATCCAGCCCCGCCGGATCACCTCAGCCATGACGTCCAACTCAGTGCCTGCCTCGGCCAGCGAGGCCGCCCGGCGCCGCGCGTCCCCGCGGCGGGTGAGGTCCGGCGGATCGGCGTCGAGCACCTGCGCCCCGCACAGCACCAGCTGACGCCCCGGGTCGCGGAGCACCAACCGGTCCCCCACCTGCAGTGCCACCGGACGCGGCCAGGTCAGCCGAGCGACTCCCTCCCCCAGCGGGCGCAGCCGTACCTGCACCGCCAGCGTCCCCACGTGGACCATGATCAACTCTGGCACGGTCTCGGGCGGAGCAAGGAGCCGCACATCGGTCGTCCTGGTGAGATGCCACGCACCCGGCGTCACCACGGCATCCCCGCGAGAGAGGTCATCGACCTCAACCCCGCGCAGGTTGACCGCCACGCGCGCCACTGCCGCGACCTTGCGGTGTGACTCCTCCAGGCTCTGCAGGCCACGCACGGTGGCCGACCTCCGACCGTGATCAGTGAGCAACTCCACCTCGTCGCCGACGCGGAGCGTCCCTGCCTCGAGGGTTCCGGTGACCACGGTCCCGGCGCCACGAACAGTGAAAACCCGATCGATCCACAGCCGGACGCGTCCCTCGAGCCGGGGCTCGGCGATCTGCGCACACAGCCTGGACAGCGCGTCGCGCAGGTCCTCCATCCCCTCCCCCGTCACGGGAGAACAGGCAATGACCTCGCTCCCCTCCAGCGGCGTCCCGGCGAGCCGCTCGGCCACCTGCCCAGCCGCCATCGAGGGGTCAGCCAGGTCGGCTCGAGTGATCGCGACCACGCCGCGCTCGATCCCCAGCGCCCGGATCGCGGCCAGGTGTTCGGTCGACTGCTGCCGCCAGCCCTCATCGGCCGCGATGACCAGCAGCACCGCAGGGCTCGGGCCGATGCCGGCGAGCATGTTCGCGATGAAGCGCTGGTGCCCGGGGACGTCGACGAAGGCGACCTGCTGCCCCTGCGGCAGCACCGTCCAGGCGAAGCCGAGGTCGATGGTGAGCCCGCGGCGGTGCTCCTCGGCCCACCGGTCGGGGTCGGTTCCGGTCAGCGCCCGCACCAGCGTCGACTTGCCGTGGTCGACGTGCCCGGCGGTCGCGATCACTCTCATCGGGCAGTCTCCGCAGCGCTATCACCCTCTGCTGCCTCAGCGGCAGCACTTCGGGGTAGGGCCTGTACAGCACTGTCGCCAAGTGCTGCCTGTACGGCAGCACACAGCGATAGGTCGTGGTCAGGCTCGATACAGCGCAGGTCAACCAGGCACTGGCCGTCCTCCACACGGGCGAGCACGGCGGGGTCACCGGTGCGCAGCGCATGCGCCAATTGCTCAGGTTTGGACGCCCTGGCTTTCTGCCCGGTCGGCAATGCCACCGCCAGACCGGGGAGCTCGACCCCGGGAGCACCTCCCCCGCCCACGCGACCAGCCACCGCCACGACACGGCCACCGACGGCCTCGGCGAGCGCGTGGGTCCGCTCGGCATAGTCCTCGGCGCGCAGGTGCCGGAACCGGGTCACTGGCGGCTCGGGTCCGCGCAGGGTTGCCTCCAGCGCCGCCAGGGTGAGCTTGTCGACCCGCATGGCGCGCTGCATGGGGTGGCGACGCAGCTTTTCGATGATCTCGTGCTTCCCGAGCAGGATTCCGGCCTGGGGCCCACCGAGCAGCTTGTCCCCCGAGCAGGTGACGACAGCAGCGCCCTGCCGCAGGGCGGTGGCCGCGTCCGGCTCGCCTGGCAGCACGGCGTCGTGGGTGAGCAGCCCGCTGCCGATGTCAGCGATCACCGGTGGGCCAAGACCGGCGAGGTCCTCGATGCCCACCTCGCTGGTGAATCCCTCCACCCGGAAGTTGCTGGGATGCACTTTCAGGATCGCGCCGACGCCGGGCCCGGTGGCTTCCTGGTAGTCGCGCAGGTGGGTGCGGTTGGTGGTGCCGACCTCGCGCAGCCGCACTCCCGTGGATTCGATGAGCTCAGGCAGCCGGAAGCCGTCGCCGATCTCAACCATCTCCCCGCGCGACACGACGACCACCCCGGAGCCGCCAGCCCAAGCCCCCGCATCGCCAGCCCCAGCACTGGCCAATGCCGTGGTGGCCAGCAGCAATGCCGCCGCGCCGTTGTTCACCACCAGCGCTGCCTCGGCCTCGGGGACGCGTTCCAGCAGCGCGTCGAGGGCTCCCGCTCCACGCCGGGCACGCTGC
This sequence comes from Aestuariimicrobium sp. p3-SID1156, assembly GCF_025144225.1. Taxonomy (GTDB): domain Bacteria; phylum Actinomycetota; class Actinomycetes; order Propionibacteriales; family Propionibacteriaceae; genus Aestuariimicrobium. The sequence goes on along the minus strand of NZ_JALXXB010000004.1, from coordinate 214,871 downwards.
CCGGTGGCCAGGTCCATCTCGACGTCCACATAACCTGACGCAGCCAGCAGCGCCTCACGCGCCGCGGCAGAGAGCGGGGCGCGCCCGATGTTGGTGTGCACGACCACGCCGGTCGCATTGAGCACCCGACGCAGGCTGCAGGCAAGACCCGGCAGGTCGGCGAGCACCGCGTCCATGATCATCTCTGGTGCGAGCTCACCGGAACGAACCCGGCTCTGCGCGCGTCTCACGGCATCCTTGATCATGGTCGGGCCCAGACGGTCGGAGGCGGCCTCCACCCGCGGGTCGCGCAGCAGCAGGTCCGTGCGCGGCACCCGGCGCCGCGGGTCCTCCTCCATCGAATGCTCCCCTCGAAGTCAGCAGCCGGTGGCGGAGGCGGACGGGAATCGAACCCGCCAGACCGAGGTACTCGGCCTCATCGGTGTTGAAGACCGTGGAGCCCACCAGGAACCCAGACGCCTCCCTCGCGCACCGTGCTGCCCCCGCAGCCTACCTATGATGCTGTCATGCCCGAGACCGCCGAGCGCATGATCCCCCGGCTCACCCAGTTCGCCCACGGTGGCGGTTGCGCATGCAAGATTCCGCCGGGTGAGCTGGAGCAGATGGTGTCGGGGCTGGTCGGCCGACCGCACCCCCAGCTGGTGGTGGGCCTCGAGGACGGCGACGACGCTGCCGCTGTCCGGCTCGACGACAAGCACGGCGATGAGGTGGTCGTGTCGACGACCGATTTCTTCACCCCGGTGGTCGACAACCCCTACACCTGGGGACGCATCGCCGCCGCCAACGCCCTCAGCGACATCTACGCGATGGGCGCCCGGCCGGTGCTGGCGATCAACCTGTTGGGATGGCCCCGGGATCGGCTCCCGGCCGCGCTGGCCAGCGAAGTGCTGCGCGGCGGGCTGGCCGTCTGCGACCAGGCCGGCATCCCGCTGGCAGGTGGGCACTCCATCGACTCCCCCGAACCGATCTACGGGCTCGCGGTCACCGGCATGGGACGCGCGGAGCAGCTGCTGCGCAACGATGCTGCCCGACCTGGCGACGCGATCACCCTGACCAAGCCTCTCGGGGTCGGGGTGCTGAACAACCGCCACAAGGTCACCGGGGAGGACTTCCCCCAGGCGATCGACTCGATGACCCAGCTCAACGAGGTGGCCTCACGGGCCGCCGTCGCCGCCGGGATCAGGGTCGCCACCGACGTCACCGGATTCGGCCTGCTCGGGCACCTGTTCAAGATGGCGCGCGCCTCCGGAGTGACGGCCGTCGTCAACGCCGAGGCCGTCCCCTACCTCGCCGGGGTCCGGGAGAGTTTCGCCGAGGGGTTCGTCCCGGGCGGGAGCCGGCGCAACCTGGACTGGGTGCGTCCGCACCTGTCGGCAGAGGGCATCGACGAGGACGAGCTGGTGCTACTGGCCGATGCGCAGACCTCCGGTGGCCTGCTGCTCGCCGGAACCCTGCCCGACGTCGGCATCAACGCGCCCGTGATCGGTGAGTTCGTGCCCCGCGGAGAGCACATCCTCGTCGTCAGGTGATTCAGCGGCCCGAATGGCCAGGCCACTCCCCGCCCGGCTGGTCGACGCCCAGGCCCTTGGCCCGCTTGGCCTCGGCGCGGCGGCGCTGCGGGCGGATCGTGTAGATCGGATCCTCCGCCGACGCATTGCCCGCCTTCCAGAAGGCATAGCGGATGCACGCGGATCCAGCGAGCAGGGCGACGCCCGCCACCGCATTGGCGGCCCGGCTCCGGCCGGCCACGATCGCACCGGCCATTCCCACCATGGTCAGCGCCTTCGCGGCGGTGTGGAGTTTGCCGGCCGCACCCTCGTGCAGGGGTTGGCCCTCTTCACCGAGGCGCCTCTCCAGCAGCTTGTCGGCGACCAGGTCAGCGGCGCCCGCGACCACGGCCAGCTGCCTGACCGGGCCGGTCTCGCTGGTCGGGGTGGTGATCATCGCCAACCCCGCCCCGGCCGCCGTGCCCGAGGAGACGAAGATGAAGGGCAGCTCGCGGTAGCTCTGGTGCCACAGCGGGGTGGCGGTGTCGGCCAGCAGCACCGCGGTGTAGGCGGCCAGCGGAGGCGAGAAGAAGGCCGAGCCGCCAGTCATCAACCCATCGGCGTACTTCAGCAGTTCTGAGCTCACGGGCCCCTCGAGGTGCAGCTTCTCGCGCAGCTCATTGGTGAACGCGAGGTCATCGCGCAGAATGCCGAGCGCCGTCGCCGCGCCGGTGGTCACCGAGAACCCGGCCAGGATCCACGACCCGACGCTCATCGGCGAGGTCAGCTTCACCGTGCGCATCATGTTCAGGAACCGCTCGGGACGCCCCAGGTCGGCGATCAGCGCGTTCCCACCCAGGCCCACGGCCACCAGCGAGGAGAGCCGGGCCCGACGCCGCAGCCGCTTGCGTCCGGTGATCGAGGCGCCGGCACCGATCAGTGCCGACCCGGCCGCCAGGCCACCCAGGAAGAGGTAGTCGGCGATCTCGTGGGTCCAGGGGGCAGGCTTGACCACATTGCGGCCGTAGTAGCTGGTGAACTCCACATCGGGGACGGTCGCGTTCGGGTCGCCCCGGCGGCCACCGTCGCGGCGACGCTTCCGCCCACCACCCGAACGCTCGCTGCCCGCACGGTCAGCACGGTCAGCACGCGGCATTCCGCGGTCGTTGTCGAAGGGGCTCGTGCTCACTGCATCCTCCCGTGGCCCACGAACATCGACAGCACCACGCCGAGCATGGCGGTTCCGGCGATGCCGGCCATGGTGAACATCTTCGGCAGGTCGTGGGTGGTCACCACCGGGTCCGGCGGGAGGCCGTACACCTCCGGATCGTCCATCAGCAGGAAGACCGAGCCGGTGCCACCAACGCCATCATCGGGGTTGGCGCCATACAGGCGCGCCTCGGTATGACCCTGGGCGTGCAACTCGGCCAGCCGCTCGCGCGCCTTCGCCACCATGTCGGAATGGTCGCCGAACTTGATCGAGGTGGTCGGGCAGGTCTGCGCGCAGGCGGGGGTCATGCCGTCGACCAGCCGGTCGTAGCAGAGCGTGCACTTCTGCGCGACGCCGCCATTGAGGACCTTGGCGGTCACCGCCTCCTTGCCGTCGTGGGCGGGGGCGAGCTCGACGATGCCATCCTCCCGCCTCCCGATCACCCCGAAGGGGCAGGACGCCACGCAGTAACCGCAGCCATTGCAGACATCGGCCTGCACCACGACGGTGCCGAACTCGGTACGGAACAGGGCACCCGTCGGGCACACGTCCAGGCAGCCGGCATGCGTGCAGTGCTTGCAGACGTCCGAACTCATCAGCCAGCGCACCGCCGGCAGGCCGACCGGTTCGGTCGCCAGCATCGATGCGTGGGGGACGCCACCAGCCGGCGGGCTGGGTGCGTCCTGTTCGTCGGCCCGGCGGCGCGTGGGCATGCCCAGGCTGACCGGCTTGCTCAATGCCGCGCCGGACTCACGGGCCCTGACGAGCTGGTCGGGAGCCTGCTCGATGAAGGCGACGTGCCGCCAGGTGTCGGCCCCCAGGTGGCCGGTGTTGTCATAGGAGCTGCCCAGCATCTGGCCGCCGTGCTCAGAAGCCGTACGAGCCGGGACGCGGTTCCACTCCTTGCACGCCACCTCGCAGGCCTTGCAGCCGATGCAGATGGAGGTGTCGGTGAAGAACCCCTTGCGAACGTGGCCCTCACCCCAACCGGCGTCGGTGATCGGGTCGGTGGCGCCGCTGAGCTGGTTCTGCCACCAGGTTCGCGAGCCCGGCCCCCACTGACGGATCGCCTCGAGGACGTTGATCATGCCTCCTCCTCCACCTGCTCAGCGGGCTGTGGACCCCTGGCAGGCTCCAGCCGCTCCGGGGCCTCCTGGCTGGTCTCGACCGTCAGGCCAGCGCGGCCCTGGTACTCGGCCAGCATCTCCAACCTCGCTGCCCCCTGGGGTCGGCGCCCGGGCCGGATGTCGCAGGCAGCTGCCTTGGCTTCCTGGATGTTGACGTTGGGGTCGAGCACGACGCCGAGCAGGTCGTTCGCGGAGTCTCCGGTGACGATGGCGCGGCCACCGACGGCCCAGTGATAGGGCAGGCCGATCTGGTGCACCGTGCGTCCGTCGGCGACCAGCGGACGCATGCGCGGGGTGACCAGCACCCTCGCCTCGATCACCGCGCGTGGCGACACCAGCGTGGCCCAGCCGCCGTTCTCCAGACCGCGGAGGTTGGCGAGCTCCGGGGAGACCTCGCAGAACATCTCGGGCTGCAGCTCGGACAGGTAGGGCAACCACCGGCTCATGCCACCGGCGGTGTGGTGCTCGGTGAGGCGGTAGGTGGTGAACACGAACGGGAAGACTTCGGCCCCCGGTTCGTTGCCGGAGGCTGCGAACAGGTTGTCCTGGCGCCGGAAGGTCTTGCGCGTCGGGCTCGCCTGCACGCCGTACACCGGGTTCACCACGGGTGATTCGGCAGGCTCGTAGTGGGTGGGCATCGGGCCGTCCACCATGCCGCGGGGCGCGTAGAGCCAGCCCAGGCCATCGGCCTGCATGATGAAGGGGTCTGTGCCGCTGAGCGCCTCGGGACCACCGGCGGTGTCGGGTGCAACATAGTCCGGACGCGTCCCGACCGGGAAGTCAGGGACGTCGTCGCCGGTCCAGCGCTTGGCGTCCTCATCCCACCAGACCAGCTTCTTGCGCTCGCTCCAGGGCTTGCCGTCGGGGTCAGCCGACGCGCGGTTGTAGAGGATGCGCCGGTCAGCGGGCCAGGCCCAGCCCCACTCGTGCTCCAGCGGCTGGTCTCCGCCGTGCGGGGTGCGACGGGCCGACATGTTGATGCCGTCGGCGTAGACGCCGGTGTAGATCCAGCAGCCCCCAGAGGTGGAGCCGTCAGCCTTCATCTCGGTGTAGGAGGACAGCAGGCGTCCGGCCTTCGGGCCGGTCAACTGGTACCCGTTGATCTCCTTCAGGACGGCTTCGGGGTCGACCTCCCCCTCCTCGTCCAGCGGGTAGTCCCAGGTCAGGTCGAGCAGGCCCTGGTCACGCTCGAGGGGTGAACCGGCCAACCGCTCGCGGATCTTCTGACCCAGGAGGTAGAAGAACTGCAGCTCGCTCATGCAGTCACCCGGCGGGGACACCGCCTTGTGGCGCCACTGCAGCAGCCGCTGGGTCTGGGTGAAGGTGCCCGATTTCTCGGCATGGTTGGCGGCCGGCAGGAAGAAGACCTCGGTGGCGATGTCCTCGGTGCGCAGCTCGCCGGTCTCGATCTCGGGGCTGTCCTTCCAGAAGCTTGCCGTCTCGATCATCTGCAGGTCACGGACGACAAGCCACTTCAGGTGCGCCAGGCCCCTCCGCTGCATGCGGGAATGGGCCGAACCGACGGCCGGGTTCTGGCCCAGCACGAAGTAGCCGGCGACCTTGTCCTCCAGCATGGCCATCACGGTCTGGTAGGTGCCATGGGCGCCGGTGAGGCGTGGGATGTAGGCGAAACCCCAGTCGTTCTCGGCCGTGGCCTTCTCACCCCACCAGGCCTTCAGCAGGCTGACGGCGTAGGTGTCCGCATTGGCCCAATAGCCCTTCTGCTTCGTGGATGCGATGTTGTCCACGTACTGGGCCAGGGTGTCGCTGGAGCCAGCCAACGGCATCGGGAGGTAGCCCGGCAGCAGGTTGTAGAGCGTTGGGATGTCAGTGGAGCCCTGAATCGACGCGTGGCCGCGAAGTGCCATGACACCGCTGCCCGGGCGTCCAATGTTGCCCATGAGCAGCTGCAGGATCGTCGAAGTGCGAATCATCTGGGCGCCGTCACTGTGCTGCGTCCAGCCCACCGCGTAGCAGAAGGCGGTGGTGCGATCACGCCCGGAGTTCTGGACGATCGAGTCGGCCAGGTAGGCGAAGTCCTCCTGACTGATGCCGCAGACGCGCTCGACCATCTCCGGGGTGTACCGCGCGTAGTGACGTCGCAGGATGTTGAGGACACAGCGTGGGTTCTGCAGGGTCGGATCCTTCTTGATCCGCGCGTGCTCCAGCGGCGGGCCACCCGAGCCCTGGGTGTCTGCGCGAGAGGTCTCCGACATCAGGTGACCGGACTCGTCGACCGGATCGGGTGCATCGACCTCGTCGTCGCCGGAGTCGCCGTCGACTGCCTCCTCGGGCAGGTCGTCGCGCTCGGCGTAGGCCCAGCTGCTCATGTCGTAGGAGCGGGTCTCGTCGTTCCAGCCGCTGAACAGGCCGTCCAACTCTTCGGTGTCGACGAAGTCGTCGCTGACGACCGTGGTCGCGTTGGTGTAGTGGAGGACGTAGTCCTTGAACCACAGCTCATTGCTCAGCACGTGGTTGATCAGCGCACCCAGCAAGGCAATGTCGCTGCCCACCCGGATCGGGATATGTCGATCCGCCTGGGCGGTGGTGCGGGTGAAGCGGGGATCGACGTGGATGACGCGTGCGCCACGCAGCTTCGCCTCGGTCACCCACTGGAAGCCCACCGGATGGCACTCGGCCATGTTGGAACCCTGGATGATGATGCAGTCAGCGTTGGCCAGGTCCTGCAGGGGTTGAGTGGCGCCCCCTCGCCCAAGGGAGGTTCCCAGACCGGGAACCGTGGCGGAGTGTCATATTCGGGCCTGGTTCTCGATCTGTACTGCCCCGGCTGCGGTGAACAGCTTCTTGATGAGGTAGTTCTCCTCATTGTCCAGGGTGGCCCCACCGAGTGCGGCGATGCCCATGGTCCGGCGCAGGTTCTTGTTGCCCTTCTCGTCCTCTTCCTGCCAGTAGTCGTGGCGGGCCTGGACGAAGCGGTCGGCGATCATGTCGATCGCGGTGTCGAGGTCGAGGTCCTCCCACTCGGTGCCGTGCGGGCGACGGTAGCGGACCGTGGTCACCCGACGGGGGGAGTTGACCAACTGTTCGGAGGCCGCCCCCTTCGGGCAGAGGCGCCCGCGGCTGATCGGGGAATCCGGATCGCCCTCGATCTGGATAACCTTCTCATCCTTGACGAAGATACGCTGGCCGCACCCGACGGCGCAGTAGGGGCAAACGCTCTGCGCGACGCGGTCGGCATCGGCGATGCGGGGGCGCATCTCGCGTGTCCTGGCGGAGGTGACTCCGGGACCGCGCCCCAGGGTGTCACCGCTGGTGATCTGACGAATGACCGGCCATTCGAGGAACACTGTGGGGTTCAGCTTGACCACGCCACACCTCCTGTCGACGGTTCCGCTGGTCGAGCCTCAGCATACGGCGCCGGCGGGGCCTGCGCGGGTCGTGTGGGGCAGAGGTTTGGGACAGTCATCACCTGGACTCCGCGGTCAGTTCCTCGACCAGAGCAGCCACGGTGACTGCGAAGCAACTCTCACCACCGGGCAGTCGCTTGCCCGACAGGTAGGAGCCTCGCCCCACGTGCTTGAAGGGACCAATGAAGCGCTGGGTGGCCCGGCCTTCGGCCAGGGCCCGGTTCCACGATGAACGCTTCACCCACCTGCGACGCCCGGGGAAGACCAACGGCGCGAACCACCGGGCCTGCCAGTCGCGGGTGCCGACCAGGTGGATGATCCGCTCACAGCGCTCCAGGCCAGGGTCTGCGTGGAAGATCCCACCCATCGACAGGAAGGTGACATGCGCGCCGGCAGCGCCCAGGTACCAGGCCGCTCCGGCGCCGATCTGGGCACCACCGCTCCAGCCCAACAGGACGATGCGATCCTGCGGGGCGTAGCCGGCGTCGCGCACCTGGCGCCAGATCGTCTGGGCGATACCCGCGGAGAAGACCGGTCCGTAGCGAGGGTCCACCGAGACCATCACCTGGTAGACGTTGCGGATGTTCACCACGAGGTTGAACAGCGCAGCAAAGCGCTTGTGCCCTTGCCAGCCGGCGAACCAGCGCCAGAACCGTCCGCTGCGACGGTCATCAATGAGCCCGCGATTGTCCACCGCGTACGGATAGATCTCGTGCAGGATGGTCAACTCGGGAACGCCCTCCTGCAAACGTCTGAGCAGCAGGCTCTCTGCCCGCGCGATCAGGTTGTCGTCGAAGGCGGCAATCCCGGACAGGTAGACCAGGAATGTCCGTGGGGTTCGGGACGCGTCCCCGGGTTCGTCCATCGCGGCCAGGTACTCCTGGGCCGCGGCCTCCATCTCCCGAGCACCGCGACGCTCCCACCAGACCAGGGACTCCACAGGAGACACCAGCCAGGCCAGGGCCGCGGTGCCCAGCACGACCAGGACCAAGCCCTCGATCATCGCGCCACCCTGTGACCCAGGTCCCGACCGGGTGGGGCAAGCTTCTGCGCGACCGCGACCGGCGCCTCCCGCACGAGCTGCTCGTCGATGCTGAGCACCATCGGTGCACCCATCACCGATCGCCAGACCCGACGCCTCACCCACTGCACGGGCGGGTCGACCAGAGCGGCTGCGAGTCGGGCGGCGAGCCAGGCCACTGCGACCACGAGCACGATCTGCCACCGGCGTTCCCAGGGCAGCAGGACGCCCAGCTGACCGACCAGTGCGATGAGCGTCCAGGCCCACAGCACGCGCCCCACGAGTGGGCCGACATAGGGCGCGATGGCGATGGCACCCCACCACAGCGGAGCCGTGGACAGCAGCACCACGCGAACGATGGTTCCCACCGGCATCACCTCACCCAGCGGCAGGAGGCAGAGCCAGAGCACCACCCCCTGGAAGGCCAGCGCGACCAGGAGTTGGGCGAAAGCCAGCACCGCCGCCGCGACCAGGCGGCGTCCCTGGACCCTGTTGATGGCCAGGAACCCGGCGTGGGCGACCATGCCGGACACCGCCGACACGAAGGCGATCGCGAGCGCGACCAGCCAGGATTCGGTGTCGCCGTCGACCATCCCGGGGTCAGGACGACCGCGCGCCACCGACGAGGCGGTCTCGACCACGCGCAGGAGGAAGCGGCTCCAGTCCACGGTGACACCCTAGGCGCAATCAGGGCGAGGACGATCCCTCCTGCCCACTGGTCCGCGCAGTCTTGCAGGAAACGGGTCTCAACCATCGGCGTGAGCGCCGTCCTGCTGGTGGTGGCCCTCGTCACCTCCGAAGGCCCCGGCATCGAAGTCGGACGCCACCACCGGCGCACCCTGGTGCTGACCATCGACGACGCCGAGGCCGCCGCCCGCAGCCTCAACTCCCTGGTCGCTGCCCACACGGTGAGCACGCCCGAGGCTGCCTCCGGGAGCGCGAACTAGACTCGACCCCATGCCTGCTCTGCGTTCCCGCACCACCACCCATGGCCGCAACATGGCCGGAGCCCGTGCCCTGTGGCGCGCTACCGGCACCGAGGAGTCAGACTTCGGCAAGCCGATCATCGCGGTGGCCAACTCCTTCACCCAGTTCGTGCCGGGCCACGTCCACCTCAAGGACATGGGCCAGCTGGTCGCCGGCGCCGTCAAGCAGGCCGGGGGCGTCGCCAAGGAGTTCAACACCATCGCCGTCGACGACGGCATCGCCATGGGCCACTCCGGAATGCTCTACTCCCTGCCGAGCCGCGAGATCATCGCCGACTCCATCGAGTACATGGTCAACGCCCACCAGGCCGATGCCCTGGTCTGCATCAGCAACTGCGACAAGATCACCCCGGGCATGCTGCTGGCGTCCCTGCGGTTGAACATCCCCACGGTCTTCGTCTCCGGCGGTCCGATGGAAGCCGGCAATGCGGTCATCAACCCCGAGACCAACACCGCCAGCACCCGTCTGGACCTCATCGACGCCATGATCAAGGCAGTCGACGACAACGTCTCGGACGCGGAGATCCAGACGATCGAGCAGTCCGCCTGCCCGACCTGCGGCTCCTGCTCGGGCATGTTCACCGCCAACTCGATGAACTGCCTCACCGAGGTGCTCGGGCTCTCGCTGCCGGGCAATGGCTCGACCCTGGCCACCGCCTCCAAGCGCCGTGACCTGTTCCTGCGCGCCGGGGAGCTCGCGGTGAAGCTGGCCCACCGCTACTACGACGGCGACGAGGAGTCAGTGCTGCCGCGTTCGATCGCCACCAAGGCCGCCTTCGAGAACGCCATGCGCGTCGACATCGCCATGGGCGGCTCGACCAACACCGTCCTGCACCTGCTCGCCGCCGCCCACGAGGCCGGGGTGGACTTCACCCAGGACGACATCGACCGGCTCTCCCGCGTCACCCCCTGTGTGTGCAAGGTCGCGCCGAACACCACCAACTACTACATGGAAGATGTCCACCGCGCCGGCGGCATCCCCGCCATCATGGGCGAGCTGCATCGCGCCGGGATGCTCGACGACTCCGTCCACGCGGTCCACTCCGATTCCCTCTCCGAGTGGTTGGACGCCTGGGACCTGCGCGGGGGCAAGTCCTCCGCGGAGGCACAGGACCTGTGGTACGCCGCCCCTGGTGGCGTCCGGACGACCGAGGCGTTCAGCTCGACCAACCGCTGGGCCTCGCTGGACACCGATGCCGAGAACGGCTGCATCCGCTCGGTCGAGCACGCCTACACCGCTGACGGCGGGCTGGCGGTGCTGACCGGCAACCTCGCACCCGACGGCTGCATCGTCAAGACCGCCGGCGTCCCCGAGCACCAGTGGGCCTTCCGCGGCCCCGCGAAGGTCGCCGAATCCCAGGACGAGGCCGTGGAGATGATCCTCACCGGAAAGATCGTCGAAGGCGACGTGGTGGTCGTGCGCTACGAGGGCCCCAAGGGCGGCCCCGGGATGCAGGAGATGCTCTACCCCACCAGCTACCTCAAGGGCGTCGGCCTGGGCCCGAAGTGCGCCCTCATCACCGACGGCCGCTTCTCCGGCGGCTCCTCGGGACTGTCCCTGGGCCACATCTCCCCCGAGGCGGCCTCCGGTGGCACCATCGGCCTGGTCGAGGACGGCGACATCATCGAGATCTCCATCCCTGAGCGCCGCATCCACCTTGACGTCGACGAGCAGACCCTCATCACCCGACGCGCCGCCGCCGACCAGCGCGGGTGGACGCCGAAGTCGCGCGAACGCCACGTCTCCGCGGCGCTGAAGATCTTCGCCACGTTCGCCCTCTCGGCCGACAAGGGCGCCGCGCGCCAAGTGGACTGAGGGATGAGCGCTGACATGCAGCTGCCCGCAGAACTTGCCGGCGTCGACACGATGGTCTTCGACGTCGACGGGACGCTGACAAATGCCGACCATCAGGTCCCCCCACGCGTCATCGAGTCCCTGCGCCGTCTGGATGCCGCTGGCGTCCGGCTGGTGATCGCCTCGGGGCGGGCACCGAAGTCGTGTGAACACACCTTCACCCAGGCCGGTCTGCACGGCTGGATCAGTGCCTGCAATGGCGCCCATGTTGCCGACATCGCCACCGGTGAGGTGCTGCGAACCCGCACCGTGCCGGCCGAGATGCTGGCAGCGACCCTGGATGTGATCGAGGAGGCGGACGTTCCGTGCTCGATCATGACCGCCGAGGACGTCCTGGTGAACAAGGACTCCTTCCTCACCGGATTTCTCGAGGCCGCCAACCCCGGGGTGGAGGTGGAGGTCGCCGACCTGCGCGCCGTGGATCCGGACACCATCTTGAAACTGATGCCGGCTGCCGACAAGGACACCATGGCCGAGCTGTTCCCACGGTTCAAGGAGATCGCGCCCAATGCCAGCCTCTCGCTGGACGAGACCTGCGAGGTGATCGGCCCGGGAGCGGAGAAGGCGGACGGCGTCGGCTTCCTCATCGAGCACCTCGGGTTCGATGCGCAGCACATCGCCGGCGTCGGGGATGGCGGCAATGACGTCGAGTGGCTCAAGCTCGTGGGCTGGCCGATCGCCATGGCCAATGCCCGCGAGGAGGTCAAGGAGATCGCCCGTCTCCAGATCGGTCACCACCTCGACGAAGGCGTCGTCGAGTTCGTGGACGCCTTCCTCGGCCTACGATGAGAACCATGACCGAGACAAGCGACAGTCGCACGGCAACAGGGACCTTCGAGGTCCACCTCAGCCCGCAGACCAGCGAGGCCGACGGCGCCATCTACCGCTTCGGCCTGACAAAGACCTGGTCCGGCGACATCACCGCCGAGGGTCGCGGGGTCATGATGAGCGGCGGGGACCCGGCCACCGGAAACGCCGGGTACGTCGCGATCGAGCTGGTGGTCGGCACCCTCGAGGGCCGCGAGGGCACCTTCCTGCTCCAGCAGTTCGGTGACCTCGACCGGGGCGCGGAGACGCTGCACTACCAAGTCGTCAACGGCTCCGGGACCGGAGCGCTGGCCGACCTGCGGGGGCGAATGGACCTGACCATTGACGATTCCGGCGTCCACCGCTACACCCTTCAGTACCACCTGCCCGACGACCCCACCCACTGACCACGCCGCCCCCTGACCACGCCGCCGACCGACCGAGGAGTACCCATGCCCTACGACGCCGTCCTGGCCGACCGCATCCGCGAGCTGCTGCTCGAGGAGGACGAGGTCACCGTGCAGCCCATGTTCGGCGGACTCGCCTTCCTGGTCGCCGGGAACATGGCGGTGGCGGCCGATTCCCGCGGTGGGTTGATGGTGAGGGTCGCTCCCCAGCGTGGCAACGAGCTCGCGGCCGCAGGAACCGCCGAGCAAATGGAGATGCACGGGCGTCCGATGAAGGGATGGCTACGCCTGAACGCTGACGACGTGGCGACCGAGCGAGAATTGTCCCGATGGGTGGGTTATGCCCTCGACTTCGTGCACACCCTTCCCGCGAAGCAGTGAACACCGCCGGGCAGTGACAGAGTGGCTGCATGACTGACAGTTCCACCAAGCCCGTTCTGGGCGTGATCATCGCGTCCACTCGGCCCGGTCGCATCGGCAAGCCCATCGGCGACTGGTTCACCAGCGCAGCCCGGGGCGAGGGCAGCTTCGAGATCCGCGTCCTCGACCTGGCCGAGATCAACCTGCCCTTCCTGGACGAGCCGAACCACCCACGGATGCAGAAGTACACCCAGCCGCACACGATTGCCTGGTCAGAGCAGGTGGCTGCCTGTGACGCGTTCGTTTTCGTGCACCCGGAGTACAACTACAGCCCTCCGGCGACGCTGATCAATGCGCTGGACTACCTGAACAAGGAGTGGGCGAACAAGCCGGTCGGCCTGGTCAGCTACGGCGGGGTGTCGGCCGGCCTGCGGGCGGCCTCGCACCTGAAGGAGATCATGCAGTCGCTCATGCTGCTGTGCGTGCAGCCGGCCGTGTCGATCCCCTTCGCCCAGAAGCACATCGATGACAACAAGGTCTTCACCCCGCCGGCCGAGAACGCAGCAGCCGTGGAGCCGATGCTCAAGGCGATCCTTGAACGGCACGAGGTGCTCTCGCAGCTGCGCTGAGCGTCGACTGCAGGACGGCGCCCAGCTCGAAGGCCGCACAGAGGCCCGGGAGGCGCGGGAATAAACCGGCGTCCACCCGGCTTATATAGTTGACGGTTCAACACCACGGAAGGGTGGTCATGCAGATGCAGTTCGGGCTCATGTCGGTGGGCGACGTGACCACCGATCCCACCACCGGTCGTACGCCCAGCGAGCACGAGCGCATCAAGGCCCAGATCGAGATCGCGAGGCTTGCTGACGAGGTCGGCCTGGACGTGTTCGCCACCGGAGAGCACCACAACCCGCCGTTCATCGCGCCGGCCAACCCGCCGATCCAGCTGGCCCACTTGGCAGCGCAGACCACGAACCTGATCCTGTCGACCTCGACGACGCTGATCACCACCAATGACCCGGCGCGCCTGGCCGAGGACTATGCCTACCTGCAGCATCTGACCGAAGGTCGCATGGACCTGATGCTGGGTCGCGGCAACACCGGCCCGGTCTACCCCTGGTTCGGCAAGGACATCCGTGAGGGCATCGCGCTGGCGGTGGAGAACTACGCCCTGCTGCACCGGCTGTGGCGTGAGGAGAATGTGGACTGGGAGGGACGCTTCCGCACCCCGCTGCACCAGTTCACCTCGACCCCGCGTCCGCTGGACGGCGTGCCGCCGTTCGTGTGGCACGGTTCGATCCGATCCCCCGAGATCGCCGAGCAGGCGGCCTACTACGGTGACGGGTTCTTCCACAACCACATCTTCTGGCCCGCAGAGCACACCCGCCGGATGGTCGACCTGTACCGTCGCCGCTACGAGCACTACGGCCACGGCACCTACGACCAGGCGATCGTCGGCCTGGGCGGGCAGGTCTTCATGCGCGAGAACTCCCAGGACGCCATCCGCGATTTCCGTCCCTACTTCGACAACGCCCCGGTCTACGGCGGCGGTCCCTCGCTGGAGGACTTCTCCAGCCAGACCCCGCTGACCGTCGGGACACCGGACCAGGTGATCGAGCGTACGCTCGCCGCCCGGGACTACGTCGGTGACTACCAGCGCCAGCTGTTCCTGATGGACCACGCCGGCCTGCCGCTGAAGGAAGTGCTGTACCAGGTGGAGCTGCTCGGTACCCGCGTGGTGCCGGTGCTGCGTGAAGAGTTCGCCAAGCTGCGCAAGCCCGGCGTCCCTGATGCCCCCACGCATGCTGCCCGCGTGGCAGCAGCCGGTGGAGCCAGGGAGGACGAGCGCGGCGCGCAGCGTGACGAGTGGACCGGAACGCGCGCGGAGGAGCTCAACGCCGCGCGCACCATCGAGGAGGGTCGATGAACATCGTGATCCTGCAGGCCGGCCTGCGCGTGCCTTCCACCACGCGCATGCTCGCTGATGAGTTGGGCCGCGCCCTCACCGGCGCGGCTGCCTCGGCGGACACGGACCTGGACGTGCAGATCGTTGACCTGCGCGACCATGCCCACGCGATCATGGACGCGATGCTGTCCGGCTTCGCCGCCGGGGAGCTGCAGGCGGTGCTCGATGCGGTGCTGGCCGCTGACGGGCTCGTGGTGGTGACGCCCACCTTCCAGGGGTCCTATTCCGGGTTGTTCAAGTCCTTCGCTGACCTGATCGAGCCGGGGGCGCTGACCGACACGCCGGTCGTGCTGGCTGCCACGGGTGGGACCGCGCGCCATTCACTGATGCTCGAGTTCGCGCTGCGTCCGCTGATGGTGTACCTGGGGGCTGATCCGCTGCGCACTGCGGTGTTTGCGGCAACCGGTGACTTCGGGTCCTCCGAACTGAGTGGACGCGCGACGCGGGTAGCCGGCGAGTTGCTCGCCCGGGCGTCCGGCTCGGGGGCGTCCCGGGTGCAGGGCGCCGGTGCTGCGGCTGGAGGCGCCGCGGCTGGTGGTGCTGACCGTGGTGCCCTGGCGGAGAAGCCCAGCACCGAGCCCGAGGTCGTGGACTTCGAATCGCTGATGGACAGTCTGGGGGTCGGACGATGAGCCGCAAGAAGATCGGGTTCCTGAGCTTCGGGCACTACCGCGATGTGCCCGGGGCGAGGGTCCCCGATGCCCGCACCAGCCTGCTCAACCACGTGGAGATCGCCGTCGGCGCGGAGGAAGCGGGCATCGACGGGGCCTGGCTCCGTGTCCACCACTTCGACCAGTCACTGTCGGCGCCGATCCCGCTGCTCACCGCGATGGCGATGCGGACGAGCCGACTTGAGGTGGGCACCGGTGTGGTCGACATGAGGTAGCGCATGTCGGGCTTGTGGCGTTGGTGCGACCGGCTCTGCCGTTTACAGGTACCGGCAGACCTGGTCCGCGCTGCACGAGTCGGGGTCGGGCTGCGCGGCGTCGCGTCTGAGCTCGGTGATGGTGTCGCGCAGCGCGGCGAGCTGGGCGATCTGCTGCTCGATCTCGGCGAGGCGTGCGTCGAGGAGGTCGCGCACGTGCTCGCAGGGAGCAGCGCCGTCGTCGCGGATGTCGAGGATCTGGCGGATCTGGGCGAGGGTGAGGCCCGCGGCCTGGCCGCGGTGGACGAAGTCGATCCGGGCGGCCGTCTCGGGCGCGTAGTCGCGGTATCCGGACGGCGTGCGCTCGGCCGGCGGCAGCAGGCCCTGCTCCTCGTAGAACCGCAGCGTCTTCGCCGTCGTTCCCGCCCGCTCGGCGAGTTCCCCGATGCGCATCGCAGGCCCCCTCTTCTTTCGGCAGAAGTCCTCTTGACCTTCCCCTGCACTGGAAGGTCCAGTATGGCTGAGACAGACCGGAAGACCAAGTGTTGACAGGAGCTGCGATGCCCACGAAGTACGACCTCGCCATCATCGGATCGGGCGGTGGTGCGTTCGCCGCCGCGATCCGCGCGACCACGCTCGGCAAGTCGGTGGTGATGATCGAGCGCGGGACGCTGGGCGGCACCTGCGTGAACACCGGCTGCGTGCCGTCGAAGGCCCTGATCGCCGCGGCCGACGCACGGCACTCCGCGGCCGACGCCGCCGACCGGTTCCCGGGGATCGCGACGACGGCGGGGCCGGTGGACATGCCCGCCCTGATCGCCGGGAAGCAGGCGCTGGTCGAGTCGCTGCGGGGCGAGAAGTACGCCGACGTCGCCGACTCCTACGGGTGGGCCGTCCGCCGCGGCGACGCCGCGTTCGCCGGCACCCCCGACGCTCCGGTCCTCCAGGTCGCCGGGGACGACGGCAGCACCGAGACGATCGAGGCCGGGCACTTCCTGGTGGCGACCGGCTCTCGGCCGTGGGCCCCGCCGATCGACGGCCTGGACGAGACCGGGTACCTGACCTCGACCACGGCGATGGAGCTGACCGAACTCCCTGAGTCCCTGCTCGTGCTCGGCGGCGGCTACGTCGCCCTGGAGCAGGCGCAGCTGTTCGCCCGGCTCGGCTCCCAGGTCACCGTGCTGGTCCGGTCCCGGCTCGCGTCGAAGGAGGAGCCGGAGGTGTCCAGGACGCTGGAGGAGGTGTTCGCCGACGAGGGCATCCGGGTGGTCCGCCGCGCGCTGCCGACGCGGGTGTCCCGCGACGCCGCGACCGGGCAGGCCGTCGTCACCGCGGACGTCGCCGGGGGGCGGGAGGAGTTCCGCGCCGACCAGGTGCTCGTCGCCCTCGGACGACGACCGGTCACCGACGGGCTCGGCCTCGACAGGGTCGGGGTCGAGACCGGGGACCTCGGCGAGGTGGTCGTCTCCGACCGGATGCAGTCCTCCCACCCGCGGATCTGGGCCGCGGGCGACGTGACCGGCCACCCCGAGTTCGTCTACGTCGCCGCCCACCACGGCACCCTCGTCGCCGAGAACGCGTTCGCCGACGCCGACCGGGCCGTGGACTACGCCCGACTGCCGAGGGTGACGTTCACCGGCCCGGCGATCGGCGCGGTCGGGATGACCGAGAAGGACGTCGTCGCCGCCGGGATCCGCTGCGACTGCCGCGTCCTGCCGCTGCACCACGTGCCCCGCGCACTGGTCAACCGCGACACCCGCGGCTTCGTCAAGATCGTCGTGGACGCCGACACCGGGAAGATTCTCGGCATCACCGCCGTCGCCAAGGACGCCGGCGAGCTCGCCGCCGCCGGGGTCCACGTGCTCGGCAAGACGGTCGCCGAGGTCGCCGACGCCTGGGCCCCCTACCTGACCATGGCCGAGGGCATCCGGATCGCCGCCAAGGCCTTCACCACCGATCCGTCGCTCCTGTCGTGCTGCGCGTGAACGCGCACGCAGACAATCGGGGGGAACGCTCAGCTGGGAGAGGAACAGACGATGAGCGGCGATAAGGACCACGACTCGCATCGCGCGGGCGTGCTTGTCGGTGCTGGGACGGGCTTGCTCCTGTTGGCATGCTGCGCGCTTCCGCTGCTGATCTGCTGCGGCCTGCCTCTCCTCGCCGCGGGCGGAGCCCTCGCAGGTATCGGAGGTTTCCTCGGCAACCCTTGGCTCATCGGTGCCGGGATCGCAGTCGGGGTGGCCGTCACAGCGGCGATCGTCCTCCGGCGACTGCGGCGGCACCGACGTCGCTCGACCGGCTGCTGCGGCAATCGTTCGACTACTGACCGGGGTCAGTAGTTCGAGTGGCTCCAGTCATCGTCGCCAGTTCGGCCACGTCGGCATCCCGCGACCCTTCCAGGTCTCCACGAGGCCAGCAACCCAGCGGACGGACGCGAAGACCCCGTAGCCGGCCGCCGCGAGGCCCGCGGCGATCACGAGCCAGCGCCCGATCCCGAGCCACACGCTACCGTCCACGTCCAGCGCCCACTGAGCGCCTGTGATGAGCCCAGCGATGCCCATCCAGAGCCCGGCGACGACCACCACCACCGGCAGGAGTGCGAGGCACATCGCGGCGGCGGCCGACCAGAGCTGACGGGCCTCCAGCTTCGCCGTGGCAGCGATGATCCGCTCGGCGCGCTCGTTCGATGCGTCGAGGTTTGCCGCGATCGTGGCAGACGCCTCCCCGGCGACCTGTTCGACGGCCTTCACGACTCGCTCCTCGGTGCGCTTTTCGATCCGCTGCACCGCGCCGCCGACCTGGCTGACGAGCTTCTGGTTCGCCGCGGCCTGCGCCTTGAGCCCCTCAATCGCCGATGCCGTAGCCGCGTGATTCCTCTGCGCCTCCGCGACCAAGCTCTGCGACGCGGCGTTCAAGCTCTCGCCGTTGAGACTCTGCGCGAACTCGCCGAGCGTGCTCGCGATCTCGTTCAGCCTGCTCTCGATACTCGCGATCCTCGCGGACGCGTCGCTGGAGGGCGAGGAGGTCGACGCCGAGGCCGTGATCCGCTCCAGCCGCCTCGTCGTCTCCTCGTCCATGACCTTCACGAACCCTGCGAGCTTCTTCTGCTGCTCGGCCAGCCGGTCGAGCCTCGCGTTCTGCGCCTCGACGGCGGCGAGGATCGAGGTCAACGCCTCCATCGTCTCCGGACTGTCGAGCTGCTGCTGCGATCCGCTCTGCGCGTTCTGCTGCTTCAGCCTGTCGAGCGCTGCGCTCATGTTCCTGCTCCTCCTGCTGCTGGTGATAGTCGAAGAACGCCTGCGCGCCCTCCGGGGTGAAGTCCGCCGAGAGTGCGCTCGCGCGCTTGCGGCGCTCGGCGCGTCCGGACTCGCCGCGGCGGTCCTCGATGTAGAGCGTCCAGGTCTCCTGCCCGGCGCGCTTGCCCTTCTTGCTGACGGGGCTGTGCAACCGCATCCGCGGCACCCGCTCCCCGTCATCGCCGAGCTGCTGGTTCTGCTCCTCGATCACCGCTTCGAGACCGGCCTTGTCCACCGCACGGGGATCAGCCAGGGCGGCGCTCATCCGGTCGCCCATCTCGCGGTCGAGCCCGCCCTCGGCGAAGTCCTCGCGGCGCAGCTCCCAGTCCTTCGGCGCGTGCTCCAGACGCTTCACGACCGAGAGACCGTGCTCGCGCATGAGCTCGTCGTTCGCTGACTGAACGCCCCGCTGGTTCCCGGCCTTGCGGTCGTGGAACGTGCGATAGTCCGAGAGCGCCTTCCCCGTCCGATTGCTGTGGTTGATGACCAAGATGTGGTTGTGCGGCTTCTTCCCGCGTCCGTCCACATGGCTCACCACGAGGCAGTCCGCGTTGGGGTGCATCTTCTTCGCGAGCTGGTAACCCAGATCGTTCACCCGCTGCACGTCCTCAGGATTCTTTGGGTCGAACTCGTCGTCGCTGAACGACTGCCTGTAGTGCAGCGCCTCGACGTCACGCTTCGTGTTCTGGGTGAGCGCGCGGGCGCGCGCCGAGAACGCGCCGGGGCCTCCCGGCACGTCGCCCGTGATCGCGACGCCGCGCTCGTCCTCCTTGCCCCGGATGTAGCGCTCGGTGTCGGCGGCGTTGGCGCTCGGACTGTAATGCGTCGTGCTCATGAGGCCGCCCGATCCCCGAGCAGCGCGCGGACCTCGTGCAGCAGCTCGATCAGCTCGGGCACCTCCGCCGACAGCGCCACCGGCTCACCCGCGCGAGCACGGCGGTCCAGGTCGTTGACGTTGATCGCGAGCGGGCGCACCTGGGCGGCCAGCTCCCGAGCATCAGCAGACGCCTGCACGCGCTCCTCGACCCCGAGCAGCTGCGCGGCCACGGCGGCATCCAGCTCCTCGCTCCGAGAGGCGTGCAGGGCATCGCGCACGACGGTCCGCACCCACGTGCTCGGAGCCAGCCCGAGCCGCTTCGCACGAGTGCGAAGCGCCGCGAGCGTGGCGTCATCGAAGCGGGTGTCGAGCCTCCCGCCGCCCCCACGACGACGCTTCGCGCCGCCGTGACTCTGGCGCACAGCCTCCGCATCAGCCCGACCGGTGTTCACCTGGGAGTCGGTCTGCTGCTCCACCTGTACGCCAGAGTGGCAAGCAGTAGCCGTGTCGGACGTTTCGCTGGCGCTCATGTCCTCCCCGGCTGCTTGCGAGGGGCCTCCGGCCCCCTCGACCCCCTGGAAGAGCGCATCGCGTTCGGTGCTCATGCGGCACCTCCGATCAGCGCCAGCGGCACGTCAGGGCTCCGCACCGCGAGCCCACCCAGCAGCTCAGCAACCGCGCCCTCCGCATCATGTTCGGCCGAGGTCTCCGGGCCGTAGGTCAGTTCCCGCGACCCGACGTTCTGGTGGTACGCGTTGCCGTACATACCGGGCGTGTGCGCGGCGGTCGGAACGCTGCACTGGTGCCACTCGTAGGGCTCGATCTTCCCGATGTGCTGCACGAGGTAACGATTGATGTCGTCGGCACGATAGACCTTCACGACCGAGGCCAGCCGGCGGATGAACTGGTCCAGCGCCTCGTCCACGTTGCCCTTCTGGCGGGCGTAGTAGAAGAACTCGACGGGCTCGATCGTCGCCGTGATGACGATGAGGCGCGGGGCGACCTCGCCCTTGTTCTTGTAGCGGGCCTTCGCAGGCGAGGCGTTGTACGGATCGAGCAGCAGCAGCCAGTCGTTCGCATCCATCGCCGAGGCCCGCAGATCGTCCAGCAGCAGCACTTCCTCGCCCCGCCAGTCATCAAGCGGGTTCCCCGTCGCGGCCCGGTAGACCTGCCACCGCTCGCCGTGCGCGTTCGCCGCGTTGATCGCCTCGGTAATGAAGTCCGTGGCGAACCGGGTCTTGCCGATCCCGGCATCCCCATGGACGAACACCACGTGCGTCGAGAACTCACCGGCGCGCAGCTTCGCCGCCGCCCGGTATGCGCGACGCTGGCCGTAGGCCGACAGCGCGTCGTCGATCTCCCGCTGATGCCGCGAGTAGATATCGAACAGCTCGTCCGTGAGCATGATCTGATCCCGCGTGATCTCACCTTGGAGAACGCGCTCCCGCATGTCCTCGAAGTTCTCGGCGACGATCTTCTTCTTCACGTGGGCGCGGCCCTTCAGCCACGTCTCCCGGCGCTGGGCGTCGATCCCGAGGTAGTCAGGCCCACGCACCGTGGCGACCTCCGAAGGCGCGTACTGGTGCTTGTCCGCGTACTTCACGTGCGTCAGATACGACAGCATGTTGTCGAAGGCGTACCGCCCGCGGCCAGGCTTCTCGACGTACTGGGGCTCGACGCCGATGCCGAACGCGAGCCGATCCAGCGGCGCACTCTTCGCACGGCTGGCGAACTTGATCACGGCGTGCAGGTGCTCGGGCTTCGGTTCGACCACCAGGGCCTTCTCCGTGTCACTCCAGACCTCGCGCTCGTCCTTGTCGTGCACGATGCCGTAGGCCTCGACGACCTGGCAGCCGTTTGCCTCGAGCCGCTGCACCACGTAGGCGAGGATCGCCTCGGCACCCTGCTGGAGCAGCGCGGCCCCGTTCGGGTCCTCGGCAGCCCAGGCCCAGTACGACGGATCGAGGTACTGCGTGAGCCCGATGCTCGTCGGGTTGTTCTCCTGCTTAGCCACGGCGACCACCCCCGCCGCGGGCGGCGCGGAGGGCCTCAGAGGGAGTGCGGCGCCTAAATGACCCCCTATTGACCCCCAAATGAGACCCCATATGATCCCGCGGGACCACGCGACGGAGCGAGGGCGGAACAGGCCGCTGACCAGGCATGTTGTTGCAAGGCGCGGCAATCGACAAGCCCTTGCCGCGCCCGTAGGAACGAATGAGGGTCTCGTAACTCTTGGAGTGCGAAGCACGGCTACGGGCAGCCATCACGACGACGGGCAGCCCGCCTTCGGCGGGTGCCAGGCCAGGCCCTCCGGGCGGGGTCAGGTTGGTGGGAGCGGTGCTGAGGTTGCGTGCGTCGGCGTACATCAGCGACCACCGCCCCGGCCGTAGCGCTTGATGACAGCCTGATGCGTGACGCCGAGGGCGTCGCCGATCCTGGCCCAGGTCACCCCATCGGCTCGGGCGTCGGCGACGGCGATCTCGACGGCCTCCTCCAGCACAGAGCGGAGCACGCCGAGGTCGTAGAGCTGGGCCTCGGCGTCGGCGAGGGACGGGTCGCCCTGACGCCAGCGGAAGCCGGTCAAGTGATCGAAGGCGGCGGAGTTCGCGCTCATCAGCGACCACCGCCCATCACAGAGGCAACGGCGGCGCGCTGGCGCGGGGTCAGCGGAGTGAGTGCCAGGCGCTCACCGGCTCGGCGGCCAGCGGCGCGGGCGGCGGCGATGACGGGATCGTGGCCGTCTGCCTGCGGAGAAGGAGCGGAGCCCTGATCGAGGCCAGGGCGGACGAGCGCGGATGCGCGGGGAACGTCGATAACGACAGACATCGGAAGTCCTCAGACATGAGTATCTTCCGGTTCCCCGCCACGGTAATTGGGCTGTTTGACCGGCTACTCATCCGGGAGCAGAACCCCGCGCTTGTAAGTCGCGGCCCCGGTGGGATCTTCTTGTCTGCAACCATTCTTCCATGACTCGACTCACCAGTGCAATGACGAGTCGAGTCATGAGTCAGTCGCGTCTCGGCTCGATCCGCACGAGATCGGGGTCGAACTTCACGTGACCCGGCATGATGGGCTCGATGGTCACCGTCACCAGCTCGTCCACGAGCATCCGGCGACGGTCCATGTCCAACGCCTTCCACTTCGACTCGACAACCTCGCGGCGCTCCGCGGTGCCGACCGGCTCATCGACCTCCGCCAGCAGCTTCGCCGCCACCGACACCGAGCGGTCGAGCAGCTCCGCGTCGATCTCGTCGATGCGAGCCTTCACGTCGTTGATCGCCGCCGTGATCTCCAGGACCGGCTGATGGATGTCGCGCAGCAGCGGGCTCAGCTCCTTCACCCGCTCGACCAGGGCGTTCCGTTCGGTCAGCAGTTCCTCGCGATCCGGCCCGGCGGCTTCCTGCGGCATCACGAGGTCGTGCACGTCCACGGACGACAGGCGCGTGAGCACCGCCTCGGTGACCATCGCATCGACGGGCTCGCGCTGGCGGGTGAGATGGAACTGCTCGCCACAACGGTACGTCGGCTGCTTGCGGCTGTTCGTCCCCGAGACGAGCGTCGCGCCGCACTTCCCACAGAGGCCGATCGTGGACAGGAGGTACTTCGGCTGATTGCCCTGCCTCGCCGACCTCCGCACGTTGTCCTCCAGCTTCGCCACCGCGGCCCGCCACGTCTGCTCGCCGACGATGGGCGGGAACGCCTCGCCCTGCACCGGGTACAGCTCGCCGGTCTTGTAGTGGCGGATGAAGCCAGCGTAGAGCGAGTTCGCCAGCAGATACCGCACAGCATCGACGGAGAACTCCGACCCGCGGGCGGTGAGGTGGCCAGCGCTGTTCAAGTCCTCCCGGATGCGACGGATCGACAGCGACGGCTCACCGAGGAACGCATCGAAGGCCCGCCGAACTGCGGCGGCCTCCTCCTCGATCAGCTCGCCCTCCCTCGTCCAACCGAACGCCTTCCAGGTGGACGCCGGGATGCCTTCGGCGCGGCGGCGCTCGTTCGACCTGATCTGCCGCTCCGCCTTGCGTCGAGCCTCGAACCGGGCGAGAGCGGCGAGCATCGTCGCTCGGAACTCTCCGTCGGCCGTCGAGAGGTCGATCTCGCCGTCCACTGTGACGACGCGCAGGCCGAGGTCGATCAGCGTGTTGAGGTCCTTCGTGCTCCGCAGCAGTCGGTCCATGTCCACGGCGACGACCATCGAGAATCGACCTGCTCGGGCGTCGTCCAACATCTCGGCCCAGCGGGTGCCAGCTCGACGCTTCTTCGTCGCCGACACCGCGTTGTCCTCGTAGACCTCGACCACGTTCCAGTCCTTGGCCTCGGCCAATGCCCTGATCTTCCTCAGTTGTGTATCGACCGTCCAGCGGTCGCCTTTGCGGTCCATGGAGGCGCGGACGTAGGCCGCCACCTCGTTCGTCTTCCTCAGCGCTACCAGTTCGACCATGCAACCAAGCTTACGTGGACGAGTGTTGCAACCCCGACATGCGCTATGAGAACCCGCTGTATCTGGCCTCAGAGGCGTCCGCGCTCGACCTGTTGAGTGGTGGACGCCTGCAGTTGGGCGTCAGCCGCGGATCGCCCGAACCGGCGGCTGACGGCCAGGCCGCCTTCGGCTACACGCTGGAGGACGGCGAGTCCTGGAACTCGGTGACCCGGGAGCGGACTGCCCTGATCCGCCGAGCGATCGCCGGAGAGCCGGTGGCCCATTCCCAGCGGGCCATGGACTGGGGACGCGAGCCGGACCTGCCGATCGAGCCGCACTCCCCGGCGCTGGGTGAGCGGCTGTGGTGGGGAGCCGGGTCGACCCCGACCGGTGTCTGGGCTGGTCAGCAGGGGATGAACCTGTTGTCGTCGACCCTCCTGCTGCAGGATGATGGGCGTCCGTTCCACGTCCAGCAGGCCGACCAGATCGCGCAGTACCGCGCGGCTCGGGCCGAGGCCGGTTTCGAGGACGGCTCGGGTGCCGGCCTGGCTGCGGTGACCCGGAGCGCCTTCCCGCTGGTGAACGAGGATGACCACCGCTACTTCCTGCGCGAGCAGGGCAGCTCGGACGGCGTCGGGTTCCTGGATGGATCAGCTGCCCGCAGCGGGCCGTCGTATGTCGGGGAGCCGGAGGAGGTGGCCGAGATGTTCACCGCCGACGAGGCGATCATGGCCGCCGACTACGTGCTGTTCGCGCTCCCGTCCCAGCTCGGCGTGGACTACAACGTCCACCTGCTGTCGAACCTGGCCGCGATCTGGCGCGATTTGGGCTGGACAGCGGAGAGCTGACCGGATCTGGCCGGAACCTTTCGCCCCAGCGCGAAAGGTTCCGGCCCTCGCCTCCCCGGCCCCACCTCACCCCAAAGGTGACGTCGGCACAGAACTCCAGCGGGCTGGCGCTGGGCGTCCTAACGTAAGGACATGGCTACGACGAAGAGCACCCAGAAGAGCACCCCGGCGAAGGAATCGACCCCGGCGCGCAAGTCGTTCACCGTCCCAGGCGTCCCGCTCAAGGAGGGCCAGGGCCTGGCGGAGAAGCTGCAGATGCGGCTCTACGCACTCAATGACCTCCACCTCACGCTGAAGCACGCGCACTGGAACATCCTCGGCCCGAAGTTCATCGGCGTCCACGAGATGCTCGACCCGCAGGTTGAGGCTGTGCGCGCCATGGTCGACGTCATCGCCGAGCGGATGGCCACCATGGGCGTTGCCCCCAATGGCTGCCCCGGCGCCCTGGTCGAGAACCGCACCTGGGACGACTACCCCATCGGACAGGCCCAGGCCGCCGAGCATCTCGGTGCCCTCGACATCGTCTACAGCGGCATCATCGAGGATCATCGCGCCCTCATCGAGGAGTCCGAGGACATCGACCTGATCACCCAGGACATGCTGATCGCCCAGGTCGCCGAGTTGGAGAAGTTTCAGTGGTTCATCCGCGCCCACATGGAGGACGACGCCGGCAAGCTCGCCACCCAGGGCGAAACCAGCGCCGAGGCCGCGGCCAAGGCTGCCCTGGACGCCGACAAGAAGGTCGACTGACCTTCGGCCCGTCCACCCGGTCGGTGCTCGTCTGAGCACCCGCCGCTCGCCTGAACTCATCGCCTCCCGGCGCGTCCGCATGGACGCTCGGGAGGTAATTGATTGCGCTACGAAACAAAGGAATACTTCGGGGGGATGCCTCCTTCTGCTCCCCCACGCGACGCCCGCCGCGCCCGTCTGGCCGTCTCGCTGATCTTCTTCCTCAACGGCGCCTCGTTCTGCGCGATCCTGCCGCGCTACCCCGAGATGGTGCACTCCATCGGGCTGTCCAAGACCGCCTTCGGTCTGGCGGTCGGGCTCGGGCCGATCGGGGGTCTGCTCGCCGGTCTGGCGGCGGCACCGCTGATGCGCAAGTTCGGGTCCGCATCGGTCTCGGTCCTCGCGCAGGTGCTGGCGTCCACCGTTCACCTGCTGATCTACCTCTCGAACTCGTGGCTGTGGCTGGCCGGTTCGTTGATGTTTGCCTCCGCTGCGGACGCCATCACCGACATCGCCATGAACGCCCACGGCATGCGCGTCGAGCGTCGCTACGGCCGATCGATCATGAACAGCTACCACGGCTGGTGGTCCCTGGGAGCGGTGACCGGCGGACTCTTTGGCGCCGCCGCCGCGCAGATTGGGCTGCCGCTGTGGGCCCAGGGTGCGCTCGGTGTGCTGATCTTCGGCTCCGCCGCTTTGATGGGACGCCGGTTCATGCTGCCCTGCCATGACTCCACCGAACGCACCGAAGTCGCGGGGGCCACTCCCGGGTCGGCTGGCGACATCCCCGTTGACACGAGGTTTACCGGCAGGCGGGTCGCCGGGATGAGCATCCGTGCCCTGTTCCTGGTGCTTGCCCTTGGCATGGTGCTGGTCTTTGCCGGGTCCACCGAGGACGCCGGCAACACCTGGGGTGCGCTCTACATGACCACCGCCTTTGGTGCCGCTCCCTTCGTCGCCGGGCTCGCCTTCGTCGCGTTGCAAGGCGCCCAGACCATCGGACGCTTCACCGGTGACGCGGTGGTCAACCGTCTCGGCGACCGCCTGACTGCGCGGCTTGGGGCGCTGATTTCGGGGGTGGGGATGAGCTTCGC
Organism: Aestuariimicrobium sp. p3-SID1156; assembly: GCF_025144225.1. Taxonomy (GTDB): domain Bacteria; phylum Actinomycetota; class Actinomycetes; order Propionibacteriales; family Propionibacteriaceae; genus Aestuariimicrobium. Next base: position 188,205 of record NZ_JALXXB010000004.1, on the reverse strand, counting down.
GCTGCTGTTCCCCTCTTCGGTGACCACCATGATCGGCTTCGCGATGGCCGGCTGGGGGGTGGCCACGCTGTTCCCCGCCGCTTTCCGCGCCGCCGATGACATGCCCGGATTGCCCCATGGCGTCGGGATCACCCTGGTCGGCTGGCTCGCCCGCATCGGCTTCTTCGTCAGCCCGCCCATCGTGGGCGCCCTGGCCGACGCCTTGACGCTGCAGCGGGCCCTGTGGCTGGTTCCGGTCTACGCGGTCGGGATCCTGGTCTTCTCCGGCTCGCTGTCAGGCCGCGGGGCACAGACCGCGCAGTAGTACAGCTCGCGCTGGGTCGGCGCCTTTCCGATGGACGCCTTGCGGATCGGCGCCGCGCACCTCGGGCATGGGCGTCCGGGTTTGCCGTAGATGTAGAGCGGGTCACGCCAGTTTCCGGTCGACACCGACCCCTTGAACTTCAGCGTCCCGTTGAGCAGCCGATGGGCCCGTGCCACGACCCTTGCCAGCGCGGCATCGTCGAGGGCCCCGGTGGGCGTCCAGGGGTTCACCTTCTCCAAAAAGCAGATCTCGGCCGCCCACATGGTGCCGATCCCGGCCAGGTTGGTCTGGTCCAACAGTGCCGCGCCCAACTCAGCATCGGGATGGGAGCGCAACCGACGCAGGGCCTCCTCGGCGTCCCAGTCGGACCCGAGCAGGTCGGGGCCGAGGTGCCCGACCAGGGCCTCCTCGCGGTCGGTGCGGACCAGGTTGAGCATGCCCAGTTGCCTGCCCAGCGCCACCGATTCAGCCGTGCCGACCAGCGCCCGGATCCAGGGGTCGCGCCGGTTGCGCGCGGTGACTTTCGGGCGTTCGACCACCGACCAGCGGCCCTCCATGCGCAGGTGGCTGTGCAGGGTCCAGCCGTCGTCGAGTCGATGGAGGATGTGCTTGCCGTGTGGGACGACCTCGATGGTGGTGCCTCCGCGCTTGTCAGAGGCCCCCAGTTCGCCCCAGCGCAGTTCCCATTCGGTGATCGGACGCCCGGCCAGCGCCTCGTTCAGCCTTGCCGCGGTCCGCCAGACGGCGTCGCCCTCAGGCACTCGGCCTCTGGTCGTCCGCGTCACGGGACTGGAGCACCAGTGCCTGACGCTCGTCGAGCTCGGACAGTTCCAATCGACCGGCGGCATGGGCCTCCTGCAGCGCCGTCAGGGTTACTTCTCGTTCGGCATCCCCCACGCGGATGCGCCGCTGCTCAGCCATGCCCCCACCCTACGCGGAGGGGGCTCCCACCGGGTCTGAGGCGGGCCGTGTTCACAGGTCGAGGATGTCGGCCAGGTCGTAGCTGACTGGTTCCTCGAGTTGCTCGTAGGTGCAGGACTCCGGGTCGCGGTCCGGACGCCAGCCGACCCACTGCGCGGTGTGCCGGAAACGGTTGCCCTCCATATGGTCATAGCGCACCTCGACCACGCGCTCGGGACGCAGCGGCACGAAGGAGAGGTCCTTGGTCGCGTTCCACCGGCTGTGCTGGCTGGAGGTCGGCGTTCGCTGGGCTTCCTCCCCCGCCCACGACCACGGATGGTCCTCGAAGCCGGTGACCAGCGGCTGCAATTCCTCGAAGAGCTCACGGCGTCGTTCCATCGGGAAGGCGCCGATCACCCCGACCGAATGCAGTACCCCCTCCTCGTCATACAGCCCGAGCAGCAGGGAGCCGATGGCGTCCTCGGTTTCCTTGTAGAGCCGGTAGCCGGCGACCACGCAGTCGGCGGTGCGCTCGTGCTTGAGCTTGTACATCACCCGCTTGTCCTCCTCGTAGAGCAGGTCGAGCGGTTTGGCGATCACCCCGTCCAGCCCGGCGCCCTCGAACTGGGTGAACCAGTCCTTGGCGAGTTCCTCGTCGCGGGTCGCGGGGGTCAGGTAGACCGGCGGTTGCGCGTCCTTGAGCGCGTCCTCGAGTGCCTGGCGGCGTTCCTCGAAGGGCCGCACGGTGTAGTTCTCCATCCCGATCGCCAGCACGTCGAAGGCCACGAAGCTGGCCGGAGCCTCCGTGGAGAGCTTGGTGATGCGGCTGGCCGCTGGGTGGATCCGCTGCTGGAGCAGGTCGAAGTTGAGGCGGTCACCGGACTCGGGGTCGATCATGATGATCTCCCCGTCAATGCAGCAGTGCTCGGGGAGATGTTGCTGGATCGCCTCGACCAGCTCGGGGAAGTACCGGGTCATCGGACGCGAATTGCGCGAACCCAGCTCGACCATGTCACCCGAGCGCCAGATCAGCGTGCGGAAGCCGTCCCACTTCGGTTCGAAGAGGCAGGGCTGCTTGGGGAACTTCTTCACCGGCTTGGCCAGCATCGGGCCGAACGGCGGGGTGATCGCGGTCCCCCAGGCCGCATTGCGCTCGGCCTTGGGGGCGAGGTACTCCTCCTCGTCGCGGTCCTTGCGGCGCTTGCTGGGCTGGACGCGCGGGGGTTCGCCGGGCATCTTCGGATAGTCGGGTGGGAAGTTCAGTTCGCCCAGGCCGCGTTCCAGGTCGGCCTCCCAGAGGGCGAGGGCCTTGGTGATGTCACCGGGGTGCTGGTCCATGTCCTGCCAGGCGTTGCCGTGCTCTGCCAGCCACGCAGGAACGCTGCGCACCGTGAAATCACTGGGGACCACCTCGCCCAGGGCGTCCCAGTGGATGGGCATGGAGACCGGCGCCCCCGGCAGCGGACGCGGGCTGTAGGCGGCGGCGATGGTGCGGTCGCGGTTGGCCTGGTTGAAGTCGACGAAGACCTTCTCGCCGCGTTCCTCCTTCCACCAGCTGGTGGTGACCAGCTCGGGCATGCGGCGCTCGAGTTCGCGGGCAATGCCGATGACGCCGTGCCGGACGTCCTGGAACTCATGCGTGGGCGTGATGCGTGCGAAGACGTGCACGCCGCGGTTGCCGGAGGTCTTCACGAACGGCGTGTAGCCCAGTTCGGTCATCACCTCGCGTAGCCCGAAGGCAGCTTTGACTGCGTCGTGGAAGTCGCGCCCGGGCTGGGGGTCGAGGTCGATGCGGAGCTCGTCGGGGTTGTCGACGTTGGCGGTCCGGACCGGCCAGGGGTGGAAGGTGATCGTGCTCATCTGCCCGGTCCAGGCGAGGGCGGCGGGTTCGTGGAGCACGAGTTGGGTGTGACGGCGCCCGGAGGGGTAGGTGCACATCACCGTGCGGATGAAGTCCGGCTTGCCCTGGGGCGGGCGCTTGCTGAAGAACTCCTCCCCCTCGATACCCTCGGGGAAGCGCTGCAGCGTGATCGGCCGGTCGCCGTTGGCCAGCAGGAAGGGCTCGGCGACCGCGAGCAGGTACTCGACGAGCTCGCGCTTGGTCACCGGACGCCCATCAGCCATGCCCTCGGCCGGCCAGAGCACCTTGTCCGGGCTGGAGAGCTTGACCGCGCGCGTGCTGCCGTCCGTCTCCCTGCCACCGGGCGCGGGAATCTGGAGCATCTCGTCTGCCATGCCCCGAGCCTAGGGTGGTTGCTGCCACGATGGGCCCATGAGGATCGACATCGCCGCTGGCCTGACCGAGATGCGCAGTCACTGGGACTCCTCCGACCCGCAATGGCGCCCGGGGATGCGCAAGTATGCCTTCCACCTGACCATGCAGCAGGCACCGGCCGTGCAGCAGATCTCCGAGGACGCCCACCGCGCGCTGGCCGGCTTCGAGGGTCTCGACCCGGTCGAGACGCCCTGGCTGCACCTGACGATGAGCGGGCTCGGCGCCACCGAGCAGGTCACCCCTCCCCAACTGGACGCCATCGGCGGGCTGGTGTTCGAGCACTTCGCGGCGCTCAAGACCCCGCGGGTCGAGTTCGACCACCTGCGGGTCGAGGAGGAAGGGGTGCTGCTGGCCGCCGAGCGTTCGGACTGGCTGATGCAGCTCAACCAGGTGCAGCGTGATGCCATCGACGAGGTGCTCGGAGCCCGCGAGTGGCGTGACTTCTGGCCGCACGTGAGCCTTGCCTACTGCAGTGCCCCCACCGAGGCGACCGCCGTGAAGGACGCGCTGGGGGCGGTGGCTTCGGGCGTCCCGGAGAAGGTGGAGGCGGTGCCCACGCTCACCCTGATGCAGCTGCGGCGCGAGAACCACACCTACCAGTGGGACGTCATCCGGGAGCAGGCTGCCGGCTGACCGCCCCGAGCGGCAGCCCCTCGACCCCCCCCGCGCGACGCAAACCACCCCATCTTTGTCACACCTGCCTGTCATTGCAGGCAGGGCTGACAAAGATGGGGTGGTTTGCGTGAGAGGTGGCTCGCGGGGGTGACCGCGAGCCGAGAACTCAGGCGGTGGCGGGAACCGCGTCCACCCGCAGCTCCTCGGTGGCGTCCGAGGGCTCAGTACCCAGGATCTTGTTGCGCGCCGACACCAGCACCGGGACCAGGATCTGGCCAGCCACATTGGTGGCCGTGCGGGCCATGTCGATGATCGGGTCGACGGCGAGCAGCAGACCGACACCCTCCAGCGGGAGGCCGAGGGTCGACAGGGTCAGCGTCAGCATCACGATCGCCCCGGTCAGGCCCGCAGTCGCGGCCGAGCCCACCACCGAGACGAAGGCGATCAGCAGGTAGTCGGTGATACCGAGCTGGACGCCGAAGAGCTGGGCGACGGTGATGGCCGCCAACGCGGGGTAGATCGCGGCGCAACCGTCCATCTTGGTGGTGGCACCCAGCGGAGCGGCAAACGAGGCGTACTCACTGGGCACGCCCAGGCGGATGGTGGCCGCGCGGGTCAGCGGAAGGGTGCCGACCGAGGAGCGTGAGACGAAGGCCAGGGTGATGGCGTCCCAGGCGCCGGCGAAGAACTGACGAACGCTGAGTCCGTGCAGCTTCAGCAAGATCGGGTAGAGCCCGAACATCACCAGGGCGCAACCGAGGTAGACGTCCAGGGTGAAGACGCCCAGCGGGGCGATCAGGTCCCAGCCGTAGGTGGCGACGGCCTTGCCGATCAGGGCCGCCGAACCGATGGGGGCGAGCAGGATGATCCACCAGACCAGCTTTTGCAGCACCTCCAGCACCGACTCGCTGAACTCGATGAAGGGGTCAGCCTTGGCGCCCACAGCCAGCGCGGCAGCACCCAGCGCGATGCCGAGCACCACGATCTGCAGCACGTTGAAGCTCAGGGTGCTGGTGATCTGCACGGCCTGGTCGGTGACCTCGCCCTTCGACGAGACCGCTGCGCCCAGGAAGTTGCTGGGGACGATCGAGGTGAGGAAGTCCAGCCAGCCGCCCTGGGTGGAGACGGCCTTGGCGCCCTCGGTGCTGATGGACGCGCGGCGTCCGGGGTTGGTGAGCAGGCCCACCGCGATGCCGATGACGACGCTCAAGAGCGAGGTGATTGCGAACCAGACCAGGGTCTGAACGGCGAGGCGGGCGGCATTGGTGACCTGGCGCAGTCGGGTGATGCTCACGACGAGTGCGAACAGGACCAGGGGCACCACGACGACCTTGAGCAGCTGGACGAAGCTGCTGCCGACGATGGTCAGGGTCTCGGTGAGCCAGTCGAGGGAGAACTGGCGGGCGATGAAGCCGAGGAGGGCTCCGACGACCAGACCGAGAATGACCTGCGCCCAGAAGGGGAATCGCTGCTTCTTCGCGGGGGTGGCGTCGCTTGCCGGTGCGGAACCGTCCGCGGGCAGGGTGGATTCAACAGAAGTGGACATGGAGCGACAACTTTCAGAAGAAAAGGGGGGACGAGCAGGGGGGTTGAGGCACGGCCTCACGAACACCGGCAGCTGTCATGCATGGCGAAGTCCACGAAGAGTCGGCGCCACAGACGCATCCCTTTTCCCCCTTCGCCAGTGGTTGTCCTTGGCTACAACCGTCCCCTGGGGCGATCTATTCCGCGAATCCGGGAAGAATCCGGCAAGCGCCGTTAGCGTGTGCGCATGGCACGCCTGCGAAGGGTCTCACCCTCCATGCCCGGCTGGACGCGCAAGGGCGCCGGCAGGGGGTTCAGTTATCGCGACGAGCGCGGCCATGCCCTCGCCACGGAGCACGTCGAGCGGGTCCAGTCACTCGCGATCCCGCCGGCCTGGAAAGATGTGTGGATCTGCCCGCTGCCCAACGGCCACCTGCAGGCCACCGGCACCGACGCTGCCGGACGTCGCCAGTACCTCTACCACCCGGACTGGCGCACCAAGCGGGATCGCTCCAAGTTCGACCGGGTGACCGAGGCCGCCACCCTGCTGCCGACTGCCCGCAAGCAGATTCAGAAGGACCTCACCGGAGAGGGCATGCCGCTGGAGCGGGCCTGCGCCACCGCCGTACGCCTCCTGGACGTCGGCTACTTCCGCATCGGCAACGACGCCTACACCGACGCCAACGGTTCCTTCGGGCTCACCACCCTCGAACGCCAGCACGTCCGCGCCCGGGGGAACGCGCTGGTGTTCAGTTTCGTGGGCAAGTCCGGCATTGCGCACTCGATCGAGGTCGACGACCCGGACGCCGTCGCCGCGCTGAACACCATGCGCCAGCGCAGTGACGAGGACCAGCACCTGCTGGCCCACAGGGAGGGACGCACGTGGCGCCGCATCCAGGCGTCCGATGTGAATACCTACCTCTCGGAGCTGTTCGGTGGCAGCATCACCGCCAAGGACTTCCGCACCTGGCATGCGACCGTGATCGCGGCCGAGGCGCTGTCGCTGAGCGAGGAGAAGGGCGACAGCCAGGCGTCCCGGAAACGTGCGATCAAGCAGGCGGTGCTGGAGGTCTCGAGCTATTTGGGCAATACGCCGACCGTCGCCCGGTCCTCCTACATCGACCCGCGCATCATCGACCACTACGAATCAGGGGAGACGATCGCCGAGGCTGCCCGCAAGCACCATCGCAGCGCGAAGGCGCGTCAGGACGCCCTGGAGAAGGCAGTCCTCGAATTGCTCACGGAGTGAGGGTCAGCGGGCCCCACGTCGCAGGACCGCGCGCGGAACCAGCGGCAACAGGCCCATCAGGGCGCGGTAGGGGCGCCCCGGGTAGACGATGGCCTGACGACGCGCGAAACCGGCCAGGGCATCCTCCGCACAGCGTTCGGCGCTGACCTCGAAAACCGGTGGGAGCCCCTTCAACCCATCGGCAGCGCCTGCTGCCACGTCGAACTCGGTGGGCACCGGTCCGGGGCAGACCTGGGTGGCGACGGCCCCGGTCCCGACCAGCTCCATCCGCAGGGATTCCATCAGACCATCGATGAAGTGCTTGCTGGCCGAGTAGGTCGCTGCCTCCTTGATGGCGACGTGACCGGCGCCTGAACCCATCGTCAGGACTCCGCCGCGACCGCGGGCCACCATCGACCCGAGGAACTCATGCGTGAGGTGCAGCGGGGCCAGGACGTTCACGTCCACAACGCGCTCGAGTCGGTCCCACTGGGCGTCGGTGAAGGCGGCCTGGTCGCCGACACCGGCGTTGTTGACCAGCACGTCCAACTCCCCCACCGCCTCGCGGACCTCGGCGACCACGCGCGACCGCTCCTCCTGGCGGGAGAGGTCGGCGGGCACGAGGTGCACGGCCAGTTCCGGGTGGGCGCTGCGCAACTCCTGCGCGAGTTCCTCCAGCCTGTCCATGCGGCGTGCGACCAGCACGAGAGCGGACGCGTCGCGGGCGAATCCGCGTGCCAGCTCCCGCCCGATCCCGCTGGAAGCGCCGGTGACGAGAATCGATTGCCCCGCCCACCATGGTGTCATTGCGGCTCCAATGTAGTCACTGTCTACTTGCTTGCACCCAGTCTGCGGCGCGAAGGTAGACGCTGTCAACATGAGGAGTCAGATGCCCTACCATCACGGCGACCTTCGCACCGCACTGATCGAGGCTGGACGCGACCACCTGCGCACCGAGCCGCGCGACACCCTGAGCCTGCGCACTCTGGCGCAACACCTGGGGGTGAGCCACGGGGCACCGCGCCGCCACTTCGCCACCCGCGAGGAGCTGCTGGTTGCGGTGGCGGCGGAGTGCCTGTCAGAGCTGGTCGAGGCCCAGCGGACGGCCGTTGACCCCCAGGACCCCCCGCACCGTCGGCTCATCGCGGTCGGCATGGCCTATGTGACCTGGGCCGAGCAGCACCCCCATGCCTTCGCGCTGGCCTTCGACCCGGCCATCAACAGCTCCGGCAATGCGCCCGCCGCCCTGGCGGAGGTGGTCGCCGTCCATGCGGAATGGTTCACCGGCCTCGTGGCGGCGACCATCGAGGAGGGGGTGCTCAGCCCCGGCATCCCCGCTCCGGTCCACTTCGCGCACCTGTGGGGGGTCGTCCAGGGCCTGGCCGTGCTCCGACAGGACGCCCGCCTTCCGCGGGAACTCGTCCTTGCTGCCCTGCATGCTGCTCTCGGACTGCCGGAGCCGGCCTGACGCCTGGAGCTCAGCGGGAGGCCGTAGTCGCCCCGTCGAGTTGCTCCTCCACCACAGTGGTGATCTGGCGCTCCAGTTCGGCGGCGATGACACGCTCCTGGGCCGCCACTCGCCGGCGGTGCTCCTGGTGGAGGGCCTTGATGGTGGCGATGCTGGTCAGCACCATCACCACCGAGAAGGGCGCGGCGACCAGGATCGCCATCGTCTGCAGGGCGCTCAGGCCATCGGTCAGCGCACCCTGACGCGAACCGACCCACAGCAGGGCTGCCGCGATGGTTCCCTGGGCCACGGCCCAGAAGACGCGCGAGCGCAGCGGCGGGTTGGGGTTGCCGCCGTGGGCAATCATGTCGACCACGAAGGAGGCAGAGTCCGAGGAGGTCACGAAGAAGACCACGATCAGCAGCATGAACAGGCCGATGAGCACCGTCGAGCCGGGCAGCGTCGCCAGCAAGTCGAAGAGGGCACTCGTGGTGTCGACCTCCCCATCCTTGCCCACAAGACCGCCGCCACCGCCGACCTCTCGCCACAGGGCAGTGCCACCCAGCACCGAGAACCAGAGGAAGGTCAGCAGTGTGGGAACGAGCATGACGCCGAGGATGAATTCGCGCACGGTGCGACCGCGGGAGATGCGGGCGATGAAGACGCCGACGAAGGGCGACCAGCTCATCCACCAACCCCAGTAGTAGGTGGTCCAGCCGCCCAACCAGGCCTCACCCTCCTCACCGCGATAGGGCATGGTGCGGAAGGAGAGGTGGATGAAGTTCTGGATGTACTCGCCCAGCGACTGGACGAACTCGCGCAGCACAAAGAGGGGCTCGCCCAGCAGCAGCACGGCGATCATCAGGATGCCGGCCAGCACGAGGTTGCTGTTGGACAGCCACTTGATGCCGCGGTCCAGGCCGGAACTCACCGAGAGGGTGACCATCGCCGTGATGACGGCGACCAGGATTACCAGCAGGCCGATCGACTGCTTGACGACGCCCAGGTGCTCGAGGCCGGCAGCGAACTGGGTCACGCCGAAACCGAGCGACGTGGCCACACCGAAGAGCGTGCCCACCACCGCGGTGATGTCAATGACGTCGCCGAGGACGCCCTTGACCCGATCTCCGAAGAGGGGCTCCAGCATCCAGCGCATCGACATGGGCCGACCCTTGCGATGAGAGGCGAAGGCCACGGCCAGGCCGATCACGATGTAAATCGCCCACGCATGGACCCCCCAGTGCAGGAAGGTGGTCGTCATCGCCTCCTGGGCGCGACCGGGCGCGTCCTGGGCCCGGCTGCCGGGAGGGGGGGAGGCGAAGTGCACGAGCGGCTCGGCGACACCCCAGAAAACCAGGCCGATGCCCATGCCAGCGGCAAAGAGCATGGAGAACCACGTGAACAAGGAGTAGCGGGGTGCATCCTCCTCCCGCCCGAGTTTGATCTCGCCGTAGCGGGAGAAGGCGGCATACAGCGCCACCGCCACGAATCCGACCACGATGAGCACGTAATACCAGCCCAGCCCATTGACGACCGAGCCGTTCACGGTTGTCAGCAGCCGCTTCAGGGAGCCGGGGATGATCAGCGCCGCGGCAACGAAGATCGCGATGATCCCGGCGCTGGGCCAGAAAACTCGAGGGGAAACCTTGTTCAGTTGGTGGTTCATGAAGTCCTAGGTGGGTTTCGGGCAGGAACAGCCGCTGATTAGCGACCAGGACGGGCGGGGCACGCTGCACCGCCGCTCCACCCCATCACGGCTCCCCCACCGGAATCAAAAAGACCGCCTCCTACGGCCGCCGGCACGAAGGTCGGGCCTGCGGGGTTCCCCACACACCGGAGCACCGGTTCAGGTGGCAGAAGGTCTCAACGCATGGAAAACTGGGCGGTACCGGGACGGGCGGCGGTGCCACCGGAGCGCGCACCGTGCTCCAGGACCTTCGCCCCGCCGATTCGATGCGAAGGAAAGCCCACTGTGACCATCTACTCCAAGCAGGACCAGGCCCCAGCCGACGAGTCTCCAGTCCGCAAGGTTGGTGATCTCGGGCCCGGGGGTGATGTCTCCCACCCGATGGCCAAGGGACCGGTGGTGTCCCCGCTCCACACCGTTGACGGCTTCGTCAAGGAGTTCCTCCGCGAGCTCAACTACGGCCAGGGCGTCGCCCTGAGCCGCTCGAACGTCAACGACCAGTACCTGGCCCTGGCGCGTACCGTGCGCCACTACATGATGGCCTCCTGGCTGCAGTCGGGTGCCCGCTACCGCGAGGCCGGCGCCAAGACCGTTAGCTACCTGTCCGCCGAGTACCTGCTCGGCCGCCAGCTCAACAACGCCCTGCTCGCCACCGGTCTCAGCGAAATCGCCGAGGAGGCCATGGCCCAGTGTGGTCTGGATCTGGCCACCCTGCGCGCCCAGGAGGTTGAGCCGGGCCTGGGCAACGGCGGTCTGGGACGGCTGGCGGCCTGCTTCATCGACTCCCTCGCCACCCTCAGCATCCCGAGCATCGGCTACGGCATCCGCTACGAGTACGGCATCTTCCGCCAGACCTTCGTTGATGGACGCCAGGTCGAGCAGCCTGACAACTGGCTCTCCCTGGGCGCTCCCTGGGAGTTCCCGCACCCGGAGGCCTCGGTCACCGTCAACTTCGGCGGCACCACCGAGAAGTATGACGACAACGGCGTGGAGCGCTCCCGTTGGCTCCCGAGCTGGGACGTCCTGGCGGTGCCCTACAACTACATGGTTCCCGGCTACCAGAACGACAGGGTGAACACCCTGCGCCTGTGGTCGGCGACGGCGACCCGCGCCTTCGACCTGCAGATCTTCAACTCCGGCGACTACGCCGACGCCGTGCGCGCCCAGACCTTCGCCGAGAACATCACCAAGGTGCTCTACCCCGAGGACTCCACCCCCCAGGGCAAGGAGCTGCGCCTGCAGCAGCAGTACTTCTTCGTGGCGGCCTCGCTGCGCGACTTCATCGACTCACTCGGCCCCGACTTCGACCTGCGCAAGCTGCCCGAGCGCATCATCTTCCAGCTCAACGACACCCACCCGGTGATCGGCATTCCCGAGCTGATGCGCATCCTGGTCGATGAGGAGAAGATGGACTGGGACGAGGCCTGGGAGGTCACCCGCAACTGCTTCGCCTACACCTGTCACACTCTGCTGCCCGAGGCCCTCGAGGTCTGGTCCACCGAGCTGATGGGACGCCTGCTGCCGCGCCACCTGGAGATCATCTACCGCATCAATGATGAGTTCCTGGCCGAGGTCCGCGCCGCCTACCCCGGTGACGAGCTGCGCGCACGTCGCATGTCGATCATCGCCGAACACCCCGAGCGTGCGGTCCGCATGGCCTACCTGGCCACCATCGCCGGTTCCAAGGTCAACGGTGTGGCTGCCCTGCACAGCCAGCTGCTGCGCGACAAGGTCCTGCCGGACTTCAGCGAGATGTGGCCGGAGAAGTTCACCAATGTGACCAACGGTGTCACCCCGCGTCGCTTCGTACGCATCTCGAACCCGGCGCTCTCGCAGCTGATCACGACCACCATCGGCAAGGGCTGGGTGGCCAACCTCAGCCGTCTGGCCGAGCTGGAGTCCTACGCCGGTGACGAGGACTTCCGCCAGGAGTTCTCCGCCGCCAAGGCTGCGAACAAGACCCGCCTGATCCGCCTGCTCGCCAAGCGTGACGGCATCATCCTGCCCGAGGGCCACCTGCTCGACGTCATGGTCAAGCGCCTGCACGAATACAAGCGGCAGTCGCTGAAGCTCCTGCACGTCGTGACCCTCTACGACCAGATCATCTCCGGGGACAAGTCGCCGGCCGACATCACCCCGCGCACCGTGATCTTCGGCGCCAAGGCCGCCCCCGGCTACCGGATGGCCAAGGAGACGATCTTCCTGATCAACAAGGTCGCCGAGACCATCAATGCCGACAAGCGCGTCGAGGACGTGCTCAAGATCGCCTTCCCGGCGAACTACAACGTCACTCTGGCCGAGAAGCTCATCCCGGCCGCGGACCTTTCGGAGCAGATCTCGCTGGCGGGCAAGGAGGCGTCCGGTACCGGCAACATGAAGTTCGCCCTCAACGGTGCGCTCACCATCGGCACCGATGACGGCGCGAACGTCGAGATCCGTGAGCTCGTCGGCGATGAGAACTTCTTCCTCTTTGGCATGTCCGAACCGGAGGTCTCGGAGCTGCAGACCAAGGGCTACGTGCCCTCCAAGGTCTACGAGGAGAACGAGTCGCTGAAGCGGGCCATCGACCTGCTCGCCAGCGGTCACTTCACCGGTGGCGACAAGGAGGCGGCTGCTCCCCTGGTGTCCGACCTGCTCTACAACGACCGGTTCATGGCGCTTGCCGACTACCAGTCCTACATGGACGTCCAGTCCGAGGTGGAGAAGGCCTTCGCCGACAAGGACGGCTGGACCGAGAAGGCCATCCTCAACGTGGCCCGCTGCGGTTTCTTCTCCTCCGACCGCTCGATCGAGGACTACCTGGATCGCATCTGGCACGCCAAGCCTGTTCGCTGAGGAGAACGTCCCCTCCCCGGGTCCCGCTGATCGGCTCGGTCCGGACGACTCCCGCCGTGGCCCCGTCACCTTCCAGGGTGCGGGGCCACAGCCTCAGGGAGAAGCTTCCCCACCATGTATGGGGCAGTACTCCCCTCGTCAGGTCCTCGACGCGAGGGCCGCCCCAGGTGCAGGTGCTTGGCTCCAGCAGCTAGCGTTGACCCATGGGCCAGATGAATGTCGAGAGCTTCAACCTCGATCACCGCACCGTTCTCGCGCCGTACGTGAGGGTCGCTGACACCAAATCGCTGCCGGGCGGGGACGTCATCACCAAGTATGACGTCCGCTTCTGCCAGCCGAACCGTGACCACCTGCCGATGCCGACGGTGCACTCCCTGGAGCACACCATGGCCGAGAAGATCCGCGACCACGTCGACAATGTCATCGACGTCGGCCCGATGGGTTGCCAGACCGGCTTCTACGTCACCGTCGTGAACCAGGACGCCCTGGGCGGTATGCCTGCCTTCCTCGACACCCTGGCCACCACCCTGCAGGACGTCGCTGACGCCACCGAGGTCCCGGCTGCCAACGAAACCCAGTGCGGTTGGGCTGCCAGCCATGACCTGGCCGGAGCCCAGGCCGCGGCCCGCGCCATGCTCGAGCGTCGCAGCGAGTGGGAGCAGGACCAGGCGTGAACCTCGACCCTGAGCTCGACCACTCCCCCCTCGGTACGGATGCCGAACCCGACGACCCACGCATCCCGGTCCAGGCGGTCATCATCGCTGCGATGGCCCCGGAGATCGAGCCCTTCGTCGAGCGCTCCGAGGAGCAGGGCGAGGCCTTCCAGGTCGGCGGCGCCCTCATGCGCACCGCCGCCCTGCGCGACCATGACGTGGTGCTGGTCCACAGCGGCATCGGCACGGTGAACGCCGCCTCGGCTGCCGTCGCGGCCCTGCACCGCTACCTGCCCGATTGGGTCATTTCGGTCGGCTCGGCGGGCGGCATTCGCGGCAAGGTCGGCATCGGCGACGTCGCCGTGTCCACCTCGCTCCGCTACTCCACCGCGGACGCCGTGGGCTTCGGCTACGACATGGGCCAGATTCCCGGCATGCCGGCCAGCTTCAGCTCCGATGCTGCCGCTCGCAGTGCGGTGCAGGGCGCAGAAGGCGTGGTCGCCGGCCCCTTCGCGTCCGGTGATGTCTTCGTGCAGGGGCCTCTGCTGGACGCTGTGCTGGCCAACTTCCCCGACGTGATCGCTGTGGACATGGAGTCGACCGCGATCGCCCAGGTGTGCCACAGCTACGGCGTCGGTTTCGTCTCCGTGCGCGGGATCAGCGACCTCTGCGGTCCGGCGGCCGCCGAGGAGCACGAGCAGCGGGTGGGCAATGTCTCCGAGCGCGCCGCCGACATCGTGGTGGCGCTACTGGATGGCTGAGGACGCGCGCAACGCCGAGCTCCTGGACTGGGTCGCGCAGCCCAGCGTGAGACGCTATGTGATCCCCATCACCGATCATGATTTGGTGTTCGGCATCTAGCCAGGAAGGGGTCTAATCCTTTGTGCCGTTGGGTGAAGCTCGGTGGCGCGGCGGACTCGCTCGCCACCACGCCGAACCCGGGCAAACACCCAAACGGAAGTGGCCGCCACGCAGTACCGCCCAGTCATTGACTCAAGCGCAACGCGCGCGTAAGAACGCCTCCGCCCAGACCACCTGATGGGTAGCGGTCACGTCACGATGTCGCTTCCAACGGCCCGGATCATGGGTTCTCCGCCGCTGGTCTAGACATGCCGAGGCGGTCTCGGAGGTTGTCGAAGTGCATCTGCATGGCGGCCCGAGCGCCGCGCGGGTCGCTGGCTTCGACGGCGAGCAGGATGGAGTGGTGACGATCTGCGACGGCTTCTGCTGCGCGACGGTTGGCTTGCACCGGGGGCATGAGTTCGCTGATTGTGTCCCACAACGCGCTGAGTACTGCCATCACCACAGGGTTCTCGAGTGGCTCATAAAGGGCCAAATGGAAGGCGCGGTCGGTATCCAGATTGATATGTCCGCTCCGGGCCTCAGCATCCATCTGTTGCAAGAGCTCGATCAGCTTCACCCGTCCTGGCCTGCATCCGTTGCCCGCCAGTGCCGTGACGAGTCCGAGCTCCAGCGCTTCACGCACCTCCACGATTCGGCGGAGACCATCTTCGGGGTCCTCAGCCAGACGGGCATGGAAGAGCAGCTCGGTGTGCAGTGACCGGAGGGTCAAATGTCCCACCGAGGCCCCACTCCCGTGGCGCACCTCGACGATGCTGGTCGCCTCCAGCTCGCGCATCGCCTCACGCAGGCTCGTGCGTCCCGCGCGAAGCAGGTCAAGCAACTCCGCCTCGGACGGAAGAGGATCTCCCGGGCGTAGGCGTTCGTCCAGTATGTAGCGAATTAGAGAAGCCGCCGCATCATCACGTTTTGACTTATGAGTGAGCGTCACCCTCCCAGACTACCAAGACATAGTATGACTTCTACCCCTTGACGACGGTGATCATATCTGTTGTACTCAAGGTGAGCTTCAGCGCCGCTGCTCCCTGATTGAACGAGGCCATCAGCGCTGAATGGTCCAAGGAATCAACGCCGATCCCTCTCAGGAGTTTCCATGCAGTTCTCCCGCCGCACTTGTGTCTCCGCCCTCATGGGGCTATCTCTTGTATCCGTCGGCTGCAGCGCTCAGCCTGACTCCCAGACCACCGGCTCAACCGGCGCCAACGGTGGGCAGTCGGGTGGGGACAACTCGACCATCAATGTCGTCGAGAGCCTCGGCCAAGGTGCCACACTCGACCAGATCGGCACCCCATGGTTCAATTCGGGCGCCCTGTCCCAAGCTGTCATGTTCCGTGGTCTCTTCCGCGCCGAACCCAACCTCACTGATGTCAAGGACGATCTAGCTGCTAGCTCCGAGCTCGCCGAAGACGGCAAGACCTTCACAGTCACGCTCAAGGATGGCCTCAAATGGTCGGATGGCAAACCCATCACGGGTGACGACGTGGCCTGGTCCCTATCGACGATCTTGCGCGCCGCGAAGGCCAACGCGATCTATGTCACGGCGTTCAAGCAGATCGAGGGGGCCCAAGAGGTCATCGGGGGTAAGACGAGCGATCTGAGCGGAGTCAAGGTCGACGGACAGAAGGTGACGATCGCTCTAAGCAACCCCGTTGGCGACCTGAAGCCGGTGCTGGCGCAATTCATGATTCTCCCAAGGCACGCACTTGAAAAGTCCGACCCGTTGAAGATGGACACCGACGCGTATTGGAGGAAGCCGATCACATCTGGCCCCTTCGAGGTGGGACAACTGAGCCAGGGTAACTTCATCACCTTGGTCCCCAACCAGAACTACGAGGGCGCCAAGCCGAGCATCCAAAAAATCAACGTAGTTCGCAGCACGGACCCGGCATCCGATGCAAAATCCGGGAAGCTCGATTACTTCGCGACGAACGATCCAGAGATCATCAAGGCGATGGCCGAAGTCGACACGTTCACCGATAACCCCGTCGACGTACTGTTCTACCGATATTTCGTGTTCAACCTCTCTGACAACTCCAACCCTATGACAAACGTCAAGGCACGCGAGGCCCTCCGGTACGGCATTGATTGGAAGAGTTTGGTAGGTGGCCTTTACCCGAATGTTGGCAAGATAATCGCCTCTGGTGTTCCCGAGGGGATGGAAGGGCATGACACTACAATCGAGCAGTACACGTTCGACCAAAACAGGGCCAAGGAACTCCTTAAGGAGGCCGGTGTCGACATGAATCGGACACTGCGCCTGCGTTACTATTACGATGACCAGACCTCCATCAATTTCATGACGGCTGTCGCGCAGCAATTGATGGAGCTCGGCATGAAGGTTGAGGTGCTCAAGTTCCAGGGTGATGCAACCTCGGAGCTCTACTCCACGCGCAAATATGACATTGCTTTCAAGGGACTATCGGCCTTTAGTGTCGGCGAGTGGTACTCCGAGTACTCCAACAATCCGACCTTCGGGCAAATTATAGGTGCGCAACCAGAATTTGACGCACTTAACGCCAAGTTGAACCAGACGGTAGATCAGGGTGAACGCCAGAAGATCCTAGGCGAGTTGCAAAAACTCGAGCAGGACAAGCAGCTCAAAATGCCACTTTATCGCTTGCAGCAACACGTGTTCGTCAGCAAGCGCATCAACGGTACCGCCAAGTTTGGAAATCCGCTGTATATCTACGACAACAACTTCGCAAAATGGAAGTTGTCCTGACCTCGGGGCGCGGGTCGGCTCGTTGATCCGCGCCGGCGATGTGAGCCTGCTATCTGATGCAGATCGGAGTGAGCGGTGATCACCTTCCTCATTAGACGGATTTTGATTCTCGTGCCCATGGCCCTATTAATCAGCATGCTGATTTTCTTTGCGATCCGCCTTTCCCCCGTGGATCCCATCCTGTACATGGTGCCTCCGGATGCGGCCAACGATCCGGCCAACCTGGAACGACTGCGTGAATCACTGGGCCTCAACGCCCCCTTGCCCATCCAGTACTTACGTTGGCTGGGCAACATGGTCACCGGTGACTTTGGATACAGCATTTCCTCGGGCCAGAGAATCTCGGACATACTTGCGTTACGGTTGCCCGCGACCCTTGAGCTGGTGGGGCTGGCCATGCTACTCTCCACCACTATCGCTCTGAGTCTAGGACTCTTCGCCGGCGCAAAGCCCGGCGGAATCGCTGACAAGCTCGCGCGAACGATCGCGGTGATCGGCATTGCTGTGCCGGACTTCTTCTTTGGCATAGCCTTGTTGCAAATTTTCTCGTACCGCCTCGGCTGGCTGCCCGCGGGTGGCCGAATGCTTCCTGGCCAGATCACTTTCCTGGATCGTCTGCCACAGTTAGTTCTACCCGTAGCCGCCCTTACCTTCGGCATGCTTGCCGTACTAATCCGTTACACCCGAAACTCGGTCCTCGACACCATGGGCAAGGAATTCGTGAAAACAGCGCGCAGCAAGGGCGTCCCAGAATGGAAGGTGTTGTATGGCCACGTCTTCCGGAACTCCTTGGGACCTGTGATGGTGATTCTGGCCTTCCGTTTGCCTCTGCTGGTCGGCGGATCGGTGCTCATCGAAACGATCTTTCGTTGGCCCGGCATTGGACACACCGTGGTCTCGGCGGTATCGAGTTCGGACTATCCGGTAATTATGGTGACCAGCATGCTTATTGCGCTCATGATCTTGTTCGCCAGCTTCCTGATCGACGTCGTCAAGTCCATTCTCGATCCCCGCGTGCGACTGAGCTAAGGAACTAGCATGAGCTCCCACACCCACAACGCCGCTTCTTCCCTACAGCCTGTTCCGACTCCCCGGCAGGCAGGGCGACAAGCCCTCCGCAAACCAGAGTCATCGCTCCACGCCTATGCGAGGTCGTTCCTGCACAATCGCAACGCGATGCTTGGCCTGACGGTCATTGTACTGATGGTCCTGGCTGCCGTGTTCGCTGAACAAATCACGGGTTACAGCCCGACGCAAATGAATCCCGCTCAGTCACGACAGCCACCCAGCGCCGACCATTGGCTGGGTACCGATCAACTCGGTCGAGATGTGTTCGCGCGCGTGCTGCACGGGGCTCGGACCTCTATTTACGTCGGGGTCGCTGCTTCACTACTCGAGACTCTTCTCGGGACGGTATTGGGTGCAATTGCGGGGTACATGCGCGGTCCAATCGATGGCATTCTCATGCGCATCTCTGAGGTCGTGATGACGTTTCCGAACCTGATCCTCGTAATGATCTTCGTGTCCCTGCTCGGCCAAGGCGTCAACAATGTGGTGCTCGTGTTCGCGCTTTCCGGATGGATGACGACATTCAGACTCGTACGTAGTGAGTTCATGTCCCTGCGCGAGGAGACCTTCGTCGAGGCCACACGCTCGTTCGGGTACTCCCGACCGCGGATCGTGTTCAAGCACATGCTGCCGAACGCTCTCAGCCCCATCGTGGTGGCATTCACGATCAACATCGCCCACTACATCATCGCTGAGGCGGGTCTGAGCTTCCTCGGCTTAGGCGTCCCCGTGACTACCCCAACGTGGGGTAACTTACTTTCGGCAGCCGAGTCATCTGAGGTGATGAAGTCCTACTGGTGGCTGTGGGTCGCACCAGCCCTCGCGATCATCATCTTCGTCACTGGAATCAACTTTGTCGGTGACGGTCTGCGCGATGTCCTTGACCCCAAGACGCGTAGAACCCCAGTGCGCAAGATCCTTCGGGACAATCTGCTCGGAAAGAGGGTCGAGTCATGAGTCGGCTTGGGACCGATCCGATCCTCTCGATTCAGGATCTTGATGTGAAGTTCACAACATCCGAGGGGGAGGTGCACATCCTGCGCCAGGTAAGTCTCGACATTGAGCGCGGCAGTTTCCTGTGCATCGTGGGAGAGTCAGGCTGTGGCAAATCGGTGACGGTCCACAGCGTCGTCCAGCTGCTACCCGAAAATGGCGAGATCACAGGTGGACGAGTGTTGTTTACCGTCGATGGTCGAGACCAAGAGATCAGCTCGATGTCGCGATACGGGGCGCAGATCCGAGGGATCCGCGGCGCTCGGATCGGCATGATCTTCCAAGACACCATGTCTTCGTTGAACCCAGCTCACAAGGTCGGGCGCCAAGTTGCAGAGAACCTGCATCAGCACCGCAAGATCTCCCGCCGCGAGGCGCGTGAGTTAGTGGTCAAGATGTTCTCCAGGCTAGGTATCCCGGACGCAGAACGCCGCGTTGACGCCTATCCCCATGAGTTCTCTGGCGGGATGCGGCAGCGCGTGATGATTGCGATGGCGATGATCTGCGACCCGGATCTACTAATAGCGGATGAACCGACTACGGCGCTGGACGTAACGATTCAGGCCCAGATCATGGAACTGCTCAAGACGCTGCAGCAGGAGGCGGGCAAGACGGTCGTTCTGATCACCCACAACATGGGGCTGGTCTCTGAGGTCGCGGATGATGTCGCGGTCATGTACCTCGGCCGCGTAGTGGAACACGGCTCTCGCGAGCAGGTGCTGAAGAATCCTCAGCACCCTTACACACAGGCCCTGCTTCAGTCAGTGCCCTTCATGGGTATGGACCCCAACGTCCCCCTGCGCACGATCGCCGGACAAACGCCTTCACCGGCGTCGGTGACCGACGGCTGCGAGTTTGCTGGTCGCTGTCCCTACGTCCAGGACAGATGTCTGACAGGCAAGATCGCCTTCCGACAAGCCGCAGATGGACATGTGGCCCGTTGTGTGCTGCTCGATGAGGACGGGATGTCGGAATGCTCCAGAAGGGACGACGCCAGAGTCGAAGACTCCTCCGGTCAGGAGGCTCGCACGTGACCGGCACTGAAGCCATCGCCTCCCTCTATCGAGCCAGTAAACTGACCAAGTACTTCCCTGTTCGTAGAGGTGTCTTGCGCCGCCATGTAGGTGACGTAAAAGCTGTGGACGGCGTGGATCTCGAGATCGGCCGTGGCGAGACGGTCGCGGTCCTCGGCGAGTCCGGCTGCGGCAAGACCACCCTTGGGCGGGTGCTCGCTCGATTGGAGCGACCGACCTCTGGCGTACTCGAATACGATTTAGGCCAGGGCCTCGAGGACGTCACGAGAACGAGTGGGAGTGACGAGTTTGCCTTTCGGCAGCGCGTTCAGATGATTTTCCAGGATCCGTACACGTCCTTCAACCCGCGCCAGCGAGTGGGAGACGCGATCGCGGAGTTGCTCTCGGTGCACGGCATGGATTCATCGGAGCAACGTGCTGACCGCATCACCGAGGTCTGCGAGATGGTCAATATCCGCCCCGAGTACCTCCAGCGCTACCCGCACGAGTTCTCTGGCGGGCAGCGACAGCGGCTCTCGATCGCTAGAGGCCTGTCGGTACGGCCGGAGCTGATCGTCGCGGATGAGATCGTGTCCGCGCTCGACGTCTCGATTCAAGCCCAAGTCGTCAATATCCTTCGTACGGTCCAAGGAGAGACGCGCGTATCCATCCTCTTCATCTCCCACGACGTGGGTGTGGCGCAGTACATCAGCCGGCGCACCATGGTGATGTACCTCGGCAAGGTAGTGGAAGTGCTCAATTCGGCCACCCTGCATGAGCGCGCCGAGCATCCGTACACGCAGGCGCTCATCTCGGCAGTGCCAACCATGGACGAAACCGCGCGGCGCGAACGCATCGTGCTGCGGGGCGATGTTCCGAGCCCCATTAACAAGCCGAGCGGATGCCCGTTCCATACCCGCTGCTCTTATGTCATGGAAGTGTGCCGTGTCGAGGAACCCCTCTTGAGAGCCGCGCGCGACGCTGACCATCTGCACCAGGTGGCATGTCACCTGCCCGAACCCCCAGCCATGAGCCCGCTCAGGAGGCAATGATGAACACCTACCGCTTCCTCGACCCGGGAACGATCCTCCACCATTGGTGCTCGGGCATGGTCCTTCGGCCAGGTCCAGTGCGCAAGGATGAACGGGCACCGCTGCTTGAGGAGGAACTGTTCGCGACCCCCAGCCGACCATACGAGCCTCGCATCGACAACGGCTATCCCAATGTCATTCACGACCAGCGGGCTGGAGTGTATCGGCTCTACTACACCGAATTCGTGGTGGATGAGGTCTCAGCCGCAACGCCTCTGGCTGACCGTGCCCACATGGATTATGTCCCCGCCGTAGGTCGCCGTGTGGCGCTCGCCTACGCTGAATCGACAGACGGCATCAAATGGGAAAAACCTAACCTCGGCATCGTGGAACTTGACGGCACAACAGACAACAACATCCTCATCATGGATGCCCATGGCGCCGGGGTGATGCTCGATGAGCGAGACCCGGATCCCGCGCGTCGATACAAGGTGGTGACCCGTATCGACCACCCCGGCGGCGGTCATCACCTCGCGGCCGGCTATTCCGCAGACGGATTGCACTTCGGCGAGCTGGTGCCTTGGCCCGAACATCGCCCCTTGGCGGACACCCACAATGTCGTTTTCTGGGACGAAGAGTTCCAACGCTATGCGGTGATCACTCGAATCTGGGTCGACGCACTGCGCGTCCAGGCGCTTTCTACGAGCACGGATTTCATCCATTGGACCGAGCCCGAACCCTGCGCGCGCGGGGTGGATGCTTGGCACCAGTTGTACTCCTTCCCGGTGATGAGGCTGGATGACCTCTGGATCGGATTCGGCTCGATCTACCACGATGGTGATCGGCTCCGGGAGGACTGGGACACTGTTGACCTTAGCTTGATGTGCGCCCGAGACCTGAGGCACTGGCAGTTCCCCATGGCCTACCGTCCCTTCCTGCCCCGGGGAGAGGGGGCCTACCCCGATGGAGCCTTTGACGCAGCTTGCCTGTACGCCGCAGCGCCGGTCCAGGTGGGGACTCGCTGGTGGCTGTACTATTTTGGCAGCAATGGGCGCCACACCGGCTTTCGCGAAACCGCGTTGGGACGTGCGGAAGTCGACCTCGATCGCTTGGCCGGATACGAACCTACGGGTTCTGAAGGAACGCTTAGTATCGGCCCGTTTCGAGTTTTGGGGCCGGACCTGGAGTTGCATGCGGATGTAAATCCTGGTGGCGTGATCGATGTCGAGGTGATCGACTTGTTGACTCGTGAGCGGGTCGCCACCGGCTCCTCGCTGACGGGTTCCGGCTGGCAGGACCTACCCATCCACTGGCCGGCGGGACTCCCTGATCGGCAGGTAACCATCGTTCTGCGCTGTCGCGACTCTACGGTGTTTGGCGTTCGCGGCGAGCTTGTGCTGCATTCCAGCGATCTAATCCTCCACGAGTCCTGATCCTCTTCACAGAAGGAGTCTGATGTTCCACCCGCTCCGTGGCGTTGTGCCCCCAGTCTCGACTCCCTTCACTCCCGAGTTGTCGATCGACACATCCAGCCTAAGTCGGCTGGTCGATCATCTGCTCAATGGCGGCGTCCATGGCCTGTTCGCTCTCGGATCCACCAGCGAGGCGGCGTTCCTCACCGATCAGCACCGCGACACCGTCGTGGCCACCATCGTGGAAAGGGCAGCCGACCGTGTGCCGGTTGTGGCAGGTGTCATCGATATGACCACACTCCTGGTGGTCGAGCATATTCGACGCGCGAAGGACCTGGGGGCGCAAGGCATTGTAGCCACCGCCCCCTTCTACACGCGCACTCACCCCGTCGAGATTCGCCGCCACTATGAGCTGATCAAAGAAGCAGCCGGTGACCTGCCCGTTTATGCGTACGATTTGCCGGTATCCGTCGGCACAAAGCTCGATGCCGTGGAAGTCCTCCCGCTGCTGGAGGAAGGGATCCTCGCCGGTGTCAAGGACTCCTCAGGCAGCGATGCCGGCCTTCGTGCTCTGATTCTTGGCGCTCAAGAAAAGAACCTGCATGACGTTAGCCTGCTCACGGGCTCGGAGCTCACAGTGGACGGTGCCCTTCTGTATGGTGCCAGCGGAGTCGTTCCCGGTCTCGGCAACGTCGATCCCGCAGGCTATGTCCGCCTGTGGGAAGCTTGTCAGGAGGGCGACTATGGTAGGGCGCGCGCCGAACAGGAGCGGCTGTTTCGGATGTTCGGGCTCGTCAATGTAGCGGCTGGAAACCGCATGGGCCGGGGGTCATCGGCCCTTGGAGCGTTCAAGGCTGCACTGAAACTGCTCGGGCTGATCGATTGTGCGCTCACGGCCCCACCCTATGTTCCGCTGTCGAATGAGGAGATCGCTGCGATCGTGCCCTACTTGCGGGAGGCCGGCCTCACACCGTCTGAGCACGATCCACAGGCATGAGCCTCTTGCGGTTGAACCTTCGTGGGGTCACACCTTCCACCTACACCTTCAGGTCGTTCGACAGCCCCAGCGACTGGTGCAACAGCTCCACCGGGTGCACCATCCGGACGCCGGAGTGCTTCTGAATCTGCCAGCGGCACGTCTCGGTGTCACAGGTGCCCAGATCGGGGTTGGTCTCCTTGACCATGTCGAAAACCGGCTGCCCGACGGCCTTGGCGATCTCGTACTTCTCCTTCTTCAGGCCGTAGGTGCCCGCGATACCGCAGCACGGCTGACCGGACTCGACGACCTTCACCCCTGGGATGGCCTCCATCACCGTGACCGCCGGGGTTCCCATGGCCTGGGACTTCACCTGGCAGGGCTGGTGGTAGGGGATGGTCGCCTCGATCGGCGAGAGCATGTCCGGGGTCAGGATGCCCTCGTCGAGCAGCTCCAGCAGGAACTCCGAGGTCTCCCTGATCCGGCTGCCGACCTCCATCAGGCGGGGGTCGTCCATGCCGAGGATCTCGTGGGCTTCATGCTTCAGCATGCCCGTGCACGATCCCGAGCTGGACACGATGGTGAGGCCCTTGCCTGCCGACAGGAGGGCGTCCACCAGGGCGTTGACGCTGCGCCGGGCACCGGCGAACAGGCCATTGCTCTGCTGCGCCAGGCCGCAGCAGCCCTGCTTGGGGACCAGCACCTCGTAGCCCAAGTGCTCCAGCACCTCGACGGTCTTCTTCGAGGTCTCGACCTCGAAGTAGCCCCCCGCGCAGCCGTGGAAGAAGACGATCGGCTCACGCGTGGGCTGGGTCTTCGGTCGGGGACGCCGCTTGAGCCAGCCCTCGAAGCTCTGCATCTGGGCCGGCGGCATGGGCGCGTCCTCGGCCACCCCGACCACGGCCTGCATGATCTTGCGGACCGGCTTGTTCTTCAGCGCCATGTTCGCGACCGGTGCGAAGGGGGTCATGAACCTGCCCATTAGCGTGGTCTGGACGATCAGGCGGTCGCGCACGGGCATGTGGTCCTCCTTCATGACCGCGCGCGCGACGGTGTTGATCTCTGCGATCTTGACGCCTTGGGGGCAGGCCTGGGTACAGATACCGCAGGAGGAGCAGTAGTCCAACGACTTGTCCACCGATTCGCCATTGCGGAAACGTTCGGCCTGGGGGCCGACGAACTTGGGTCCGGTGAACAGCGGGGTCACGCGCGAGACCGGGCACTGGGTCTCGCAGATCGTGCACTTGACGCAGTTGTCAAGGCTGGCCCTTGCCAGGGTGTTGTGCTCGTGGCTCTCGCCCTGCTGGACGACCTCGTGGCTGGTCATGACAGGTCTCCTTCACAGATGGTTCGTGCCGCCTTGTGCGCACTGCCCAGGGCGATGCCCTCGCCGGACTTCTCGTGCCAGCGGATCGCCCCGGCCAGGATTCCGCCGGCGGCGAAGAGGTTGGGGTACACGGGGTGGCCCTCGGCGTCCAGGATGCGCATCGCCTCGTCGACGCGAACGCCCACTTCGAACAGCGGCTGGGGCGCACCCCAGTAGTCGCCGTGGATGAGTTCGGTCGCGTCGGTGGCGGTGATGGGCAAGTCGAAGAGGGTTTCGGACACGCGGTTGTGGGAATCAACCGCCAGGGCACCGGACTCGAATCCGCCGCCGCAGTGGATGACTGCCTCGGCCGCCAGGGTGCGCACGCGTCCGGCGGTGCGGACGTCAACTCCGGTGACCCGGCCCTCGTGGGCCTGCAGGCCGACGACCTCGGCACCCAGGACGATGCGGACACCGAGTTCCTTGAGGCGCACGGTGAGGTGCTGGTTCATCCGCATGCCGGGGACGCAGGGCGGCTGGCTGACGATCTCGAAGACTTCAGCGCCCAGACCCTTCTCGACCTCGGCATGCACGGTCGGGTCGTTGAGCCCCAGCACCGCCGGGACGCCGACGACCTCGCCGGGCTGGATGACCTTCTTCACCTCGGCGATGAACCTGGCGCGGAACTCCGGGCGGTCCATCGACCTGGCGTACATCACCGGGTTGGAGTCGACTTCACCCTCGCGGGCCGGCAGCGAGATCGAGGCCGCGCGGACGTCCATCGGGTCGCCCTCGGGCAGGGCTGTGCGGGCGAGGTTCCCGGCGATCAGTTCGGGGTGGTAGTCCTTCAGTTCGCGGACGCCGACGATGACCATCCTCCTGCCGACCTCGGCGCGGCCGGCGGCCATGCTGGCGGGCACCAGGGCGGTGGGGCGCAGGGCCCCGACGGCGGTGGGGTAGAGCGCATTGACCCCGGCCTGCCCCTCGAAGTAGCCCTCCCCCAGCTCGCGTGCGAAGGTCTCGACACCGGAAAGGACCGCGTCCTTGCCGATGAGGCGATAGGGATGGGAGTCGGGCAGGCCGTCGAAGGCGTCGAACGCGAAGGGGACGTAGTTGCCGTCGCGGGAGCCCAGGACATCGATGGTGCCCTGGGAGAGCTGCAGGCCGCCAATGCCCTTGGTGACCAGGGTGACCGGCTTCCCGGCGCGGGCGAGGGTGAGGGCAGCAGTCAGACCGGCGATGCCGGACCCGACCACCACCACGCGCTCGGCCGCGGAGCGCTGGGCGGAGGTGGCAAGGCTGCTGTCAGCGATGGGGGCGGTGTGGCTGGTCATCAGAGGGCCTCTTCCTCGGACTGCGGGAGGTGCTCGATGTCGAAGGTTCCGTGGAAAATCCAGTTGTCGAGCGCGGTCTGGCGAACTTGGTCACCGTTGAGGATGGGCCACAGGCCGATCCAGCGGTTCTTGAGGAACAGGCGCATCAGCTCGGTGGAGCGTTCGACGTCCACCATCTGTTCCTCGACGGCGATACCGGTGGCGCGCATGGAGCAGAAGCCGCCCTGACAGGGACCCATGCCCAGTCGCAGCTGGCGCCGCAGGTCGTCGAAGCTGGCGGTGGGCTGCTCAGTCATCAACTGGGTGATCATGCCGCGGCTCATCAGCTCGCACTCGCAGATGATCTGGTCCTCGAAGCGGTCGTGCTCCCGCTCCTCCAGGCGGTGGGTGACCGCATAGGTCTTGCGGTCCTCGTTACCGGGGATGATCTCCTCGGCAGTCTTGCATTCGTTCTGGTTGCCGAGCTTCTCCTCCATGATGTCGACCATGTGCTCGGCCATCAGGCGGTAGGTGGTGAGCTTGCCACCAATGATCGACAGGATGCCGTTGACCCCGTCGCGGGTGTCGTGCTCAAGGATCTTCATGCCGCGGGTCATGTGGCGAGTGTCGCTGGCGCTGACCTTCGGGTCCTTGAACAGGGGACGTGCCCCGGACCAGGCATGGACCGCACGTGCTTCGCGGAAGCCCGGGACCAGCGCCTCACCGGCGTCCAACATCTGCTGGACCTCGTCGCGGGGGATGGCGAGCTGGTCGGGGTCGGTGGCTTTGACGTCGGTGGTGCCGATGATGGAGACCGTGTGCACCGGCACCAGGATGTCACCGTCGGCCGGGTAGATGCAGCGGTTGACGACGCTGTTCACCAGCCGGTGGTTCATCGCGATCATGATGCCGCGGCCGGGGACGACCTCGACCTCCTCACAGCCCGCCATGCCGGCGATCTGACCGGCCCAGGGGCCAGCGCAGTTGAGGACGAAGTTGCAGTCGATCTGGACCTCTTCGCCACGCTTCTCGTCGATCGCGGTGACCTGACGGACTGAGCCGTCGACGACCTCCATGCCGGTGACGCGGTGGTAGGTGAGGATGTGGGCGCCGTGGCGCTTGGCGTCATTGGCCGCACCCCAGACCAGCTGCCAGCCGTCAACGGACGCATCACGGACGGCGAAGGCACGCTTGATGCCCGGGTTCAGTCGAGGCTCGCGGCGCAGGGCCTCACGAATGGTGAGTTCCTCGCAGGGAACCTGGGCGGCTGCTGCCGCAGCGGCAAAGCCATTGGAGTAGTCCAGGTCGTCATCGGGGGTGACGACGAACAGGCCGCCGGTGTCTTCGACCGCGTGGGCCTGGATGCGGCGGACGACCTCGTTCTCCTCGGCACATTCGGTGGCGGAGTGCGGGTCGCTGACCACGTACCGGCCCCCGGAGTGGAGCAGGCCGTGGTACCGGCCGGTGGTTCCCTGGCCGAGGTCGGCCTTGTCGAGGATGGCGACCGAGTAGCCGCGCATCGCGACATCGCGGACGACGCCCGCTCCGGTCGCGCCGCCGCCGATGACGACCACATCCACACTGAGTTTCTTCATGCGTCCTCCCCCTTGAGGTGGTTGCCTCCACCCTAGGACGGATGGAGGTGCTCGCACAGGCTGGGGGCCACAGGTGCACACCCTGCAGGGGTGGTTCGCACATGCGTTCAGGATCCTTCGCTGGCGGTTCCCACCCCTGTGGGCGGGCCGCTGACGACTCCGCACATGCGACGCCATGGGGACGTTGAATGGGTTCATGACTGAGCAGCATCAGGAACCAGACCAGACCGCCGAGGACCTCGCCACCCAGGGAATCCCTGAGCAGTCGCAGAATCCTCCCGGCCACACCGACGACATGACACCTCGCCCCGACCACGGCGAAGAGTCCTACCAGGGCAGCGGCCGCCTCGAGGGCCTCAAGGCCTACATCACCGGTGGCGATTCCGGCATCGGTCGCGCCGTCGCCATCGCCTACGCCCGTGAGGGCGCGGACGTGGCGATCGCCTACCTCCCTGAGGAGGAGGACGACGCCCAGGAGACCAAGACGTGGGTCGAGAAGGCCGGACGCGCGTGCGTCCTGCTGCCCGGCGACCTGCGCGACGAGCAGCACTGCCGTCAGGTCGTCAACCAGGCCGCCGAGCAGCTCGGCGGGCTCAACATCGTCATCAACAACGCCTCCCACCAATGGGCCAAGCGTGACAGCGGCATCGAGAGCGTCAAGACCGAAGAGCTCGACCGGATCATGAAGACCAACATCTACGCGATGGTCTGGACCACCCAGGAGGCGCTCAAGCATCTGGGCGAGGGGGACTCGATCATCTTCACCAGCTCGATCCAGGCCTACTCGCCCAGTGAGAAGCTCATCGACTACGCCGCCACCAAGGCCGCCGAGCTCAACATGGCCATCAACCTGGCCGCGGAGCTCGGACCCAGGGGCATCCGCGTGAACGCCGTCGCCCCCGGACCGATCTGGACCCCGCTCCAGCCGGCCACCCAGACCCCGGAGAAGTTGACCGGGTTCGGTGAGGACACCCCGCTGGGTCGCCCCGGCCAGCCCGCTGAGCTGGCGCCCGCGTACGTGTTCCTGGGCTCCCCGAGTGATGCGTCCTATGTCTCGGGCACCGTGCTCGGTGTGACCGGCGGCAAGCCGACCTTCTGAGCAGCCTTCAGCTCAGCACGCAAACGCACCCATCATTGTCAGCCCTACCTGCCATTGCGGGCAGGGCTGACAATGATGGGCAGGTTTGCGTCCGTCGCTCAAGGAATCGACATGAGGCGACGTTTCAGTCGGTGAGCTTGAGGGCCTGGCGGTAGCTGATCACGCCCTGGGTCTGCAGCAGCGCCCGGCGGTAGATTCGCTCGCCGATCAGCACCGTCACGACCGCGAAGGCCAGGTTCAGCAGCAGGCCCACGACCAGCTCCCACCAGCTGGCGTCCCCAGCAACCAGGCGAGCCGGCATCAGCACCGAGCTGATCACGGGCACGAAGCTGAGAACCTTGGCCAGTGTGCCGGAGGCGAAGAAGCCCGCCATGTAGACCAGCGTCAGGATCATCGTCAGCGGAGTCGTGGTCGACTGCAGGTCCTCCTGACGAGAGGCGAGCGCACCGGCGACCGCCCAGACGCAGGCCAGCGCGAGGAAGCCGGCGATGAAGTAGACCAGGAACCAGACCACGGCGGCGCCGACGGCGGGCAGCATGTCCTTGTACGGGGTGAAGCTCAGGCCGACCAGCCCCGCGATCGCGAACAGCGCCATCTGCCCCAGCGCCATCAGCGTGTTCCCGATCACCTTGCCCGCCAGCAGCTGCCGGACAGGAATTGCGGCGGAAATGATCTCCACGATCCGGGAGGACTTCTCCTCCACCACCGACCCGGCGATCTGCATGCCGAAGGTCAGACTGGACATGAAGAACAGGATCGAGAAGGCGAAGGTGGCGATCATGGTCAGCAGCGCCTTGTCGGTGCCACCGTCGACCAGTTCGGTCTGCACCGTGCCAGCTCTGGTGAGCTGCTCGGGCTTCATTCCGGCCTTGGCCCCGAGCTCACCCATCAGCTGCGTCTGGACCGCCTGACTGATGGCCGAGGTCACCTCCGGGGTGGACTTCTTGTTGAAGACCAGCGTCCAGGCACCGTCCTGCTGGCGCAGCCAGGCGTCCGCATCGCCCTCGCTGACGGCCTTGCGGGCGGCTTCCTCGGACGCCACCTGCTCGACGGTGAAGGAATTCTTGTCCGAGGTCGCCTTCTGCATCTGGTCGGTGGTCCGCACCACGGCGGCGGCCTGGTCGGTGGTGACGGCGATGGTGGCCCTGGTGCCGCGGTTACCCGCGAAGATGCCCAGTGCGGTCGCGCCGATGATGAGCGCCAGGGTCAGGATGGTGCCGCTGAGGAAGGCCTTGTCGGTGAGCTTGGCGAAGATCTCGCGGCGCATCACGATGCCCCAGGCGTTCTTCGGCTGGCTCCAGCGGCGCTGGTGTTCGGTGTGCTGCTGCGGGGTGCTCACTGTCCGGTCACCTTTCGGTAGATCTCGCTGAGGGTGGGACGCAGGGGTGCGAACTCGAGGACCTTTCCGCGTCGTATCGCCTCGGCCAGCAGGTCGTTCTCCACACCGGCGGCATCGAGGGTGAAGGTGGCGGCGTTCCCGTGGACGTCGTCGACGGTGATGCCGCGCATGTCGCGCAGCCAACCGGCGTCGGAGTCGAGGACCATCCGGTGGCGGGTGGTGCCCATCGCGATGAGCTCCTCGCGGGTGCCGGCGGCCACGACACGTCCCTGGCTGAGGATGACCAGCGCATCGCAGAGGCGGTCCACCAGGTCGAGCTGGTGGCTGCTGAACAACACCGGGATACCGCTGGCGGTGCGCTGCTGGAGCATGGCGCTCATGGCGTCCACCGCAATCGGGTCGAGACCGGAGAAGGGCTCATCGAGCACGAGCATCGAGGGGTCAGCCATCAGCGAGGCGGCGATCTGGACGCGCTGCTGGTTGCCGAGCGACAGCTTCTCCAGCTTGTCCTTGGTGCGCTCCCCCAGACCCAGGGCAGTGAGCAGCTCGGTCGCCTCACTGCGGGCGTCCGCTGCCGGCATGCCACGAAGCTCACCGAGGTAGACCAGCTGGGTGAGGATCGGCTGCTTGGGGTAGAGCCCGCGTTCCTCGGGCATGTAGCCGAAACCGCGCCTGTCGGCGTCCGTGGCGGGGCGCCCGTTCCAGAGGACTTCGCCGGCGGTCGGGGCCAGAAGACCCATGATCATGCGCATCGTGGTGGTCTTGCCGGCACCGTTGGCACCGACGAATCCGACTGTCGTGCCGGTGGGCACGGTGAAGGAGACATCGTCGACGGCCACCCGATCGCCGAAGCGACGGGTGAGTCCATGGACTTCGAGCATCAGGTCCTCCTGGGCTGTGGAGCAGTACCCCTCTACTCTGTCGCCGGGTGAACCAGCGGCGGATCAGCCGTGGGACGGAATTCAGCCCTCAGTCCGGAGGGGGAGAAGCCCCACCTGGTGGGCGAGCACGACGGCCTGCACCCGGTCTCGCAGGTGGAGTTTGGACAGCAGGTTGCTGACGTGGGTCTTCACCGTCGCCTCCCCCACGAACAGCTCCGCGGCGATCTCCTGGTTGCTCAACCCGCGTCCGACCAGGACCAGCACCTCGCGCTCCCGCTCGGTGAGGCGCGCCAGGCGGGGATCATCGCCGGGCTCGGGCCTCGAGGGGGACGCCGGAGCAGCCGGCACGCTGGTCAGCTGCGCGACCACCCGCTTGGTCACCTCCGGGCTGAGGAGCGCATGGCCGTGCCCCGCGGCACGCACCGCGTCCACCAGCACCTCTGGTTCGGCATTCTTGAGCAGGAAGCCTGACGCCCCCGCGCGCAGGCCCTCGAAGAGATAGTCGTCGCGGTCGAAGGTGGTGACGATGACGACCTTGGCCGAGGTTTCGGAGCTGATGCGGGTGCAGGCGGCGATGCCGTCCATGACGGGCATCTGCACGTCCATCAGCACCACGTCGGGGTGGAGCTGCTGCACTGCCTCGATGGCCTCGGCCCCGTTGCCGGCCTGCCCGACGACCTCGATGTCGTCCTCCAGATTCAGGATCATCTGGAAGCCGGCGCGAATCATCGCCTGGTCGTCCACCAGCAGGACGCGGAGGGGCTGGTTGGCTTCAGTCACCCGCCGAGTGTACGGCTCAGCCTGATCGCAGCTGAGCACCGGTCAGGAGAGAGGCATCCGGGCGCGGACACGGTAGCCGCCGTCCAGGCGCGGGCCCATGTCCAGTTCACCGCCGAGCGCGTTCACCCGCTCGCGGATCCCCTGCTGCCCGAAGCGTGAGCCCGAGGTGTTGCCCAGCGGACGCCCATCGTCGGTGACCTCGACTTCTGCACGGCTGGAATCGACACGCAGCACCACCCGGGCGCCGTGGGCGGTCGAGTGCCGGCGCACATTCGACAGCGACTCCTGGGTGATCCGATAGAGGCAGAGCCCGACCGGGAGCGGGAGCCGTTCTGCGGCCCCCGGCGCGTCCTCGATGACCTGCAGGTCGACCTCGAACCCTGGCCCCGTCACCGAGTCGACCAGCGAGGGCAGGTCACCGACGGTGGGTTGGTACTGGTCGGCGTCGTCGGCCCGCAGCGTGCCGAGCAGGTCACGCATCTGCCCCACCGCGTCACGGCTGGACGCCTCCACGTTCGCCAGGGCGAGGGCAGCCTGCTCGGGGTCACGGCTGAGCAGTTTGCGGGCTGCCCCGGCCTGGACACCGGTGACCGCCACATGGTGGGCGACCACATCGTGCAGTTCCTGGGCCAGACGCAGACGGTCTGCGAGGACCGCGCCCCGGGCCAAGTCCTCGGACTGCTCCTGGATGATGCGCGCCTGCTCAACCACTGCGGCATGCTGGCGGGCCTGGTTCCACGCCCCCGCACCCATCAGGAAGGCCGCGAAGAAGTAGATGGCATTGCAGATGGCGGTGTAGATGACCGCACCCACGGCAGGACTGAACAGACCGCGCCCCGTCGCCTGCTCGGCGTTGAAGCCCTCGAGAGCCCGACCGAGCGCGAACATCCAGGTCAGCCAGAGGACAAAGCCGAGCGCCAGGCCGATGGCGGCCATGAGCGCGGCCTTGCGCTCCCGCGCCCAGGACATGCCCGAGTAGAGGCCCAGGAAGGGGATCATCTGGTAGGTGAAGGAGTAGCCGACCTCCGGGACCCAGGTGCAGGCGATGAAGAAGTGCAGCCCCAGCGCCACCATCGTGACGATCGGGTAGCGGCGCCGGAAGATGAGCAGCAGACCGGCGGTGGCGAGCGTCAGGTATTGCTGCCAGACGCTGGTACCGGAGGGGCCGACGAAGGAACGGAGTGCCTCCACCGTCATCGCCGCGAGGAGGAAGGAGAAGCCCGCGACCAGCCAGTCCGAGCGTCCGATGCGCGGGCGCGGGCGCTGCCAGTCATCCTCGGCGCCCAGCCAGCGCAGCACACGGTCCACGAATGTCACCCCTCCACCGTAGGCAGTTCATCCCTCGACCGGCATCCGCCCCCGGATGGATTTGACGTTCAGGAGGATTTCACCCCGTGGCCGGTAGAGTCACCTGCGAATCACCAGCGAGGAAAGGCCCGCGTCATGGGACAACCGCCCTATCCGTCCGGTCCCCAGGGGCCGTGGTCGCCCCAGCAGGGACCCTACGGACAGCCCGGCGTGCCCCCGCAGCAGTTCCCACCCCAGCAGTTCCCACCCCAGCAGGTGCCCCCGCAGCACTTCCCGGGGCGGCCCCCCTTCCCCGGCCAGCCCTTCCCCCCGCAGGGGCCGGGCCCCCAGCAGCCGTCCGCACAGCCCTACCAGCAGCCCTCGGCGCAGCCCTACCAGCAGCCCTACCAGCAGCCTTCCGCCCCGCAGCAACAGCCTTCGGCGGCCCCCTACCCGCAGTCGTCAGGGCCAGCGCAGTCCGCGCCCTCCGCAGCTGTGGCCCAGCCCGGCGAGACCGTGCGCATGGTCGTGTCGAAGCGCGAGGACAAGTCCAAGCGCGCCCCGCGGCAGCGTCCCCTGATTAGGATCGACTCGGCCCCTGGCGCCACCGTCACCATTGGGCGTGACCCCTCCTCGACCATCGTGCTGGACGACCCGCTGGTCTCCCGCCACCACGCAATGCTGATGCGCCAGGGCCCGAACTTCCTGGTCCGCAATGCCCAGTCGCGCAATGGCACCCAGATCAACGGCCATGACATCACCCAGGCCGAACTGACCCCCGGCGACCGGCTCACCATCGGGCGCACCAGCTTCGCCAACAACCACGGCATCCTGGTCGAGCTCGACGACAAGGACTCCGCGCTGGTCGCCAACAACATCTCCTTCCGCCTCAAGGACGGCAAGGTGTTGATGGACCAGATCTCCTTCGACATCCCGCCGGGCTCCCTGGTGGCAGTCGTGGGCCCCTCCGGCGCGGGCAAGTCGACCCTGCTCAAGGCGCTGACCGGCACCCAGCCGGCGACCTCGGGACGCGTGAGCTACGCGGGGCATGACCTCTACGCGAACTACGAGCAGCTGCGCACCCGGATCGGCGTCGTCCCCCAGGACGACGTGGTGCACCGTGACCTGACGGTGCGCCAGTCGCTCACCTATGCCGCTGAGCTGCGCCTGCCCTCGGACTACGACAAGGCCGCCCGCGACCGGGAGGTGGCCGAGGTCATCAACGACCTCGGCCTGGCCCAGCACCAGGGCACTCTGGTCAAGAAGCTCTCCGGCGGCCAGCGCAAGCGCACCTCGGTCGCGATGGAGCTCATCACGCAGCCGACCCTGCTCATGCTCGACGAGCCGACCTCAGGTCTTGACCCGAGCCTTGACCGTGACGTCATGGAGCTCCTGCGCGAGCAGGCCCACGGCGACCGCTCGGTGCTGGTGATCACCCACTCGGTGGCGAACCTGGCCGAGTGCGACTACGTGATGGTGCTCGCCCCCGGGGGCAAGCTGGCCTACTTCGGCCCACCGGAGGGTGTGCAGGAGCGGTTCGGCACCTCGAACTACGCCGACATCTTCGACTACATCAAGTCAGAGCCGGATCGCTGGCAGATGGCGGAGCGTCATGCCCAGATGCAGCGCGGTGTCGCCGCGGCCCAGGCCCCGGTGCCGCAGGGACCGCCGCCGCAGCTGACGCGTCCGCGTCCGCCGAAGGTTGATCGCCAGTGGGGGACGTTGGTGCGTCGCCAGCTGCGGATCATCCTGTCCGACAAGTCCTATGCGGCGCTCACCCTGTTGATGCCCATCGTTCTGGGCATCATCTCCTGGGTGATCGAGGGCGACAAGGGCTTCTCCTCGACGCTTCCCGGACGCCCGACCGCGGAGTCCGGCCAGTTGTTGCTCGTGCTGGTGCTCTGCGGCGCGCTGATGGGCATGGCCTCCTCGGTGCGGGAGCTGATTGCGGAGAAGCCCATCCACATGCGAGAACGCTCGGTCGGGGTCTCGCCGGTGATCTACCTGAGTTCGAAGGTCTGCGTCATGGCCGGGTTGACGCTGATCCAGGCGATCCTGTTGGTGTTGACCGTACGGCTCAACAAGGACGCGCCGTCGGGAGCGGCGGCCTTCGGGGATGCGGGCACCTTCGAGTTGATCGTGATGGTCTTCCTCATGACCTTCGCCACCGGAATGCTCGGCCTGCTGTTCTCCTCCCTGGTCACCTCCCAGGAGCAGACGATGCCGGTGCTCGCGGTGAGCGTCATCATCCAGCTGCTGATGTGCGGTGGCCTGATCGACATCACCGGACGCCAGCCGCTGGACTTCCTCTCCCTGTTCGTCCCGGCCCGCTGGGCCTTCGCGATGGGTGCCAGCACGATCGACCTGATCGGCATGAACCCGACACGTCCGGAGGACTGGATGTGGGAGCACAGCGCCGGCATCTGGCTGCTCGATGCCCTCGCTCTGGTCACCTTCTGCGTGATCATGTACGCCGGAACCCTGCAGGTGCTGACGCGTCGCAAACCGACCAGCTGAGTCTCGTTCAGCGTCCCAGCCAGCGCCGCACGGTGCGGATGCGGTGGTCGACCTGGTCAGTGGTTGCCCTGGCCAGCGGCGGACCGCCGCATTCTCGCCGCAGGTCGGCATGGACATGGGAATGCGGCTTGCCGGAGCTCGCCGCGAACTGGCTGACCAGGGAGTTGAGTTCCTTGCGCTGCTGCTCCAGCGCCCGGTGCAGGCTGACCTGCTCGGGGACGCGTTCTCGGCGTTCCTGCTTCTGGTGGCGGGCGAGATGGCGTCGCTGCCGCTCACTCAGCAGACGCGAGATGTCCTGCTGGTCGAGCAGCCCGGGCAGCCCGAGGTAGTCCTGCTCCTCCTCGGTACCGACGGGGGAGACCATGCCGAACTGCTGCGCGTCATAGAGGACGTGGTCGAAGGCCGCTCCGGACGCCAGCGCCTCGAAGCTCCCCAGCAGCTCGTCGGGGTTGTCGCGGGTACGGTTGGCCTCCTCCATCAGCGCCTCGGACTCGTCCCACAGCCCTTCCTCATCACTGCGGGGGCGGCCGAGGACGTGGTCGCGCTGGCGTTCCAGCAGGGTCGCGTGGGCCAGGATCACCGGCACCGTCGGGAGGAAGACGGTCGCCACCTCACCGCGTCGGCGTGCCCGCACGAAGCGCCCGATCGCCTGGGCGAAGAAGAGCGGGGTCGAAGTGGCGGTGGCGTACACCCCCACCGCCAGCCGCGGGACGTCCACGCCCTCGGAGACCATGCGGACGGCAACCATCCAGCGGTCCTCATTGGCGGCGAACTGCTCGATCTTCTTGCTCGACCCCGGGGTGTCGGAGAGG
Organism: Aestuariimicrobium sp. p3-SID1156; assembly: GCF_025144225.1. Classification (GTDB taxonomy): domain Bacteria; phylum Actinomycetota; class Actinomycetes; order Propionibacteriales; family Propionibacteriaceae; genus Aestuariimicrobium. The sequence continues at coordinate 151,732 of NZ_JALXXB010000004.1, read as the reverse complement.
ACCACGGTCGGCTTCTGGCCGGTGATCTCGCCCAGGATCCGCGCATAGGCGCGGGCCGTGGTCTGGTTGGTTGCGATGACCAGCCCGCCGGCGTCCGGGACGTGGCGTCGCACTTCACTGAGTCGCTTGTCGGCGGCCGCGAGCACCGACTGCACCCACTCCCCCTTGGGGTCGAGGGCGGTGCGCCAGGCATGGGCGGTGAGGTCCTTGGTGAGCGCCTCGGAGAGGTTGGCCTCGAGCTCGTCCCCAGACTTCGTGCGCCAGCGCATCGGCCCGCCGTAGTTCATGAACATCACCGGCCGCACGACATGGTCGGCCAGCGCATTCGCGTACCCGTAGGTGTAGTCGGCGTGGGACTTGCGGGTGCCGTCGGGCATCTCGTCATAGGTGACGAACGGAATCGGGTTGTCGTCGCTGCGGAAGGGAGTACCGGTGAGCATCAGGCGGTGGGTGGCCAGCGCGAAGGACTGCTTGATGGCGTCCCCCCAGCTGAGCGCGTCACCGGCGTGGTGGACCTCGTCGAGGATCACCAGCGTCCGCGAACCGGAGCAGCGGGCCTCGTAGCTGAAGGTGTTGACCGCGACGCCCGCGTAGGTGACCGCCACGCCGTCGAACTCCCGGCTGCGTCCCTTGCGCGAACTGCCGGACGCCAGACCGGGGTCGATCTTGATCCCCGCACGGGCCGCGGCCTCGGCCCACTGGACCTTCAGGTGTTCGGTCGGGCAGACGATGATCACCTTGCGCACCTTGCCGCGTCGCAGCAGTTCGGACGCCACCCGCAGCGCGAAGGTCGTCTTTCCTGCGCCGGGGGTGGCCACTGCCAGGAAGTCCTGCGGGAGTCGCTCGAGGTAGAGGTTCAGCGCCTCGGCCTGCCAGGCGCGCAGCGACTGGGCGGTACCCCACGGCGCGCGGCCGGGGAAGGCCGGGGAGAGGTGGTCGAAATTCTTGGGGAGGGTGGGCTGCTCGGGGTGGACTGCTCCCGCGGACGCGGCGTCGGAGGGGTCCTCCGGGAGGAAGGCAGTCATGGGTTTCCGAGGGTAGCCGATGTGTGCGACCAGAACGTATCCAACGATGAACGGTCACGTTCCCTTCGGCGGCTCCCTGCCAGACGGCTGGATGACTTCCGGGAGGAGGCGACGCCCTGCACGCCCAACGCGTGAGGCCGCTGGTTGCCAGGTGGGTGGCGTGAGCCTCATCACGCGACGATCCGCGAGCCCTCCACCTCGCACCGGCATTCGCAGGACTCGACGCAAGTGATGGCCTCGTGGCACTCGACCTCGCACTGGCAATCCGGTTCCTCGACGTAGCCCGGGAGCGAACGAAGGAATGCGGCCCGGCGCTCCTGGTATTCCCGATACGACCTCTTCAGCATCAGCAACCAGGCGCGGTGATCTGCGCGGGTCACCGTCTCCCTCAGGCGCCGCACCACCAGTGGCCCACGCACCTCGGGAACCTCCTCCGGGTCGTACCACGGCACCCACCCCCGCAGCCGGTCCCGCCCCGCCCGGTAGGGCACGTGGATGTGCCGCGATTCAGTCCAGTAGTAACGCGTGGGCGACTCCCCACGCGAGGTGAGGAATACGTCGAGGTGGGCGGGCCACCGCCGCCCCAGCGCATCCCTCTCCGTGTCCTCAGGCCACTCCTCCACCTTCTGGACCCATTCCCCGTTGGTAGCGGGCCCCGCTCCACGTCCCGGCGCCGTCGGCCCCCAGTCCTTCAGCTCTCCGTCCCTCGGATCCCCGCCCTTCGGCGCCTCCGCCGCGGACGCTTCCGCCAACTCGTCCAACGACGCTGACGAGGCGGACGGAATCGTGAGCGTCAGTTCCAGGCCCGCCACCCAAGCGATCCGCGCCAGCATCGACGCCACCGGCTCCCGCTCACCCGTCTCCCACCGCGCCACCGTCGACGCGCACACGCCGAGCACCCGCGCCAAGTCACGTTGGCTCATGTCCGCCACCCGACGACAACGCAGGATGAACCCCACCACGTCAAGCATTCCGCCCATTGGCCACCCCCATTCGCAGGGGATGATGCCGACGAAAGCCCCTGCATGCGCCACATTGACAACACCCTGTGGATAACGTTTCGCCTCGTGCTCGTCAGGCACCCCCGAAAGCCATCCACCAGCAGCCGTTCGCCGGAGCGCTACCGCCATCTGCTGCCGCAGAGGCAGCAGATGGCGGTAGGGAGCTGACAGCACCCTCCGCCCCCACGACTTCGGCCCGCCCCCAGCGAGACTGCCCTCCAGTTCATAGGGTCGTGGGGGCGCAAGGGAGCCGTAATGGAGCTCTCCGCCGACCGCGCCGAAGAAAGTTTCGGGGTTCAGGAATAACTCCGCTCAGTGCCTCGTTAGACCCATATAGATTGAACATTCAACGACTCAGGAGCATCCCCCATGACCGGTCTGACCACCATCAACGGAACCTTCGCCATCGACCCCGCCCACTCCCGCCTTGGCTTCGTCACCCGCCACGCGATGGTGACCAAGGTGCGCGGTTCGTTCAACGACTTCGAGGGGACCGCATCGGGTGACGGCCAGAACCCCGAGAGCGCCAAGGTCAACGTCACCATCCAGACGGCGTCCTTCGACTCAAGCAATGAGCAGCGTGACGAGCACGTCCGCGGCGACGACTTCCTCAAGACTGCCCAATTCCCGACCATGACCTTCGACTCCACCAAGGTTGAGGTCGTTGACGAGGACACCCTGAACGTCACCGGTGACCTGACCATCATGGACACCGCTCGCGAGATCACCATTCCGTTCGACTTCGCCGGCGAGGCCACCGACCCCTTCGGCAACGTGCGCATCGGCTTCGAGGGCAAGACCAAGATTTCCCGTAAGGACTTCGGACTGACCTGGAACGCAGCCCTGGAGACCGGCGGCGTCCTCGTCTCCGACGACGTCACCCTGGAGATCGAGATCTCCGCAATCAAGCAGGCCTGAGCCGGCACCGGCGCAAGGGCCGCATGCGGCACTGTCGCGGGCGTCCCATCCGGGCCCTGCCGCAGCCGGCTGATGCTGGCTAGTGTGGGCGCATGACTGCACAGCAACTGGTCGGGGTGGTCGGACGGGGAGTGTTCCCCGCCGGCCACCTCGTCGTCTCTGCCGACGACCTGGGCTTCACCCGCGGCGATGGCGTCTTCGACGCCACCCGCGTGGTCACCGACCGCGACGGACGATCCAGCGTCGACCACCTCGAGCTCCACCTGGACCGTTTCGATGCCTCCATCACCGGCATCGGTGGCACGTTGATCAACCGTCGTGCCTGGCAGGCCACCATCGACGAGGCCCTCGAGCAGTGGACGCTCCCCGGCGAAGCGGTCCTCAAGATCATGTACTCCAACGGGCAGGAGTCCCAGCACCCGCTGGGCGACGACCTCAGCCCGACCGAGCTGTTCACCCTCACCCAACTCACCGAGGGCGCGGTCCGCGACCGGCTCGGCGTCCACGTCGCGATGCTCAGCCGCGGGATGCCCAGCGATGCCTTCCATGACCGACCCTGGCTGCTCGGCGGGGTCAAGACCCTGTCCTACGCGGTCAACGTCGCCGCCAAGCGCGAGGCCCTGCGCCGCGGGGCCCAGGACGTCCTGTTCACCACCACCGACGGCTACTGCCTCGAGGCACCCACCTCAGCCCTGGTCTGCCTCCTCGACGGTCGTCTGGTCACCACGCCGATCGAGGGCACCGGCATCCTTCACTCGATCACCCAGCGCGTGGTCTTCGACAACGCGGCCCGCGATGGCTTCGAGACCGACATCGGCCTGATCACTACCGACGAGGCCCTGGGCTGCGAGGGTGCCTGGTTCCTCAGCTCCGTGCGTGGCGTCGTCCCGATCCTGACCCTGGACGGGCACGAGCTTCCCCAGCACGACAACCTGACCGCCAGGATTCGCCAGTGGGCGGGCTTCGCCTGATGACGCCCCCGTACCAACCAGCGACCCGTCGCCTCATCCACACCGCCCAGGCCCTCGTCGACGCCGTCGCGGAGGTCCCCACCCTCCCCCGCCGGGGTGGCAATGTGATGGCCACCGACTTCCGCCGCTATGCGGCCAGCGCTGTCAACATCTTGCTGGCCGCCAGCCGGCAGGGCGCGCACTGCGTCCACGCCGGCGCCATCGGCACTGGCCCCAACGGCGACCTGATCCGCACGACCCTCGGGGAGGCGGGCGTCGAGGTCGCCGGTCATCCGGTTGCCGACAAGGACACCGGGATCTGCTTCGTGATGTTGGAACCCGGCGCCGAGCGGACCTTCGTCACCACCCTGGGCGCCGAGCGCGACCTGTCAGTCGAGCAACTCCAGGCCAGCGACCCCCAGCCCGGCGACGTCATCTGCGTCAGCGGCTACAGTCTGGGCATCGAGTCCACCCGGACGCCCCTGCTCACCTGGTTGGCGATGCTCCCCGAGGGCGTGGCCGTCGTGCTCGACCCGGGAGCAATCTTCGAGGACCTCCACGCCGACCTGCAGGAGACCGTGCTGCAGCTCACCTCCGTGTGGACCGGCAACCTCGAAGAGAGCACCGCCCTCACCGGCATCGACGACATGGCCGAGGCCGCCACCGCCGTGGCCGCCCTGCTTCCCCCGGGAGCAGTCGCCATCGTGCGCGACGGGGAGAACGGATGCGCGGTCCACGCCGATGGCCAGACAACCGTGGTTCCCGGGTTTCCCCAGGTCCCGGTCGACACCAACGGCGCGGGGGACTCACACACCGGCGCGCTCCTGGCGTCCCGAATCAGCGGCGACAGTTGGGTCGAGGCCTGTCGTCACGCCAATGCGGCAGCAGCCATCAAGGTGACTCGCAAGGGACCGGACACCGCACCGACCGCCGCCGAGGTCGACGACTTCCTGGCAGCGCTCACCAACCCCTGAGCCGACGGACCGCCTCGATCACCCGCGTGCGGCGCCAGCAGACGAACTCCAGCACGTGCCCGGTTGTCGTGGTGATGACGAGCAATGCTGAGGCCATCCGCCAGCTGGTGCGCATGTCGGCGATCTCCTCAAACCGGATCACCCCATCAGGGCGGCTGAAGTTGACACTGTGCGACTGGAAGACGAGCGCTCCCGGGTAGACGTGCAGCCGGCCGCCGATCGCTACGCGCCCGTACTGTCCTACCAGCGCCATGAAGGGGTTGCGGGCGAGCAGCCGCTCCTCCGGTGTAGTCGGAGGCACGATGAGGTTCGCTCCCGCCGACACGACGGGTTCCATCTGGTTCACCCGATCAACCCGTTCAGATGGAGGCGGGGATCTTCTTACGCGTCATCATCACCAGACCGACAGCAGCGATCAGGATCGCGATGCCCAGGGCCATGTGGATGTGCTTCTGGTGCATCTCCCCCAGCGCGATCTGGAGCAGCATCAGGATCGGCAGCGAGAGTGCGTGGTAGAAGACACCCTTCTGGGCGGTTGCCTTCGAGAAGCGCCAGGCCGCCACCGCAGCCAGGATCGCCACCAACAGAGTGGAGTAGCCGATGATCGAGTGCATCGTCCCCAGCCCCCCGACACCGCCGGCGATCATCAGGCCCAGGATTGCCATCGCCAGCATCAGGACGCTCAGGCCGACCGCGAGGTAGAACAGGCCCTGGCGAAGGGGCTCCTGCTGCGGGATGCCGACGTTGTACTGCGGCGTGCTGTTCTGGGAGGTGCTGCCGTGGGCGGTGCTGCCCTGGGGGGTTCCATTGTGGGAGGTTCGGTTCTCGGGTGCGCTGCTCATGCCCGCCAGTGTAGTGATCGACCCCCAAGCCAACACGCCATAAGCTGGGCCCGTGAAGGACATCGTCGTGTTCAGCGGCTCCGCCCACAAGGCGTTCGCGGAGGAGATCTGCGAGAACCTCTCCGTGCCACTCTCCGGCACCCACCTGAGCCGCTTCAGCAACGACTGCCTGCAGGCCCAGCTGCTCGCCAACTGCCGCCGCCGCGATGTCTACATCATCCAGCCGCTGGTCCCTCCGACCCAGGAACACCTGGTCGAACTGTTGATGATGGTGGACGCAGCCCGCGGCGCCTCGGCCGATTCCATCACTGCGGTCATCCCGCACTATGCCTACGCCCGTTCGGACAAGAAGGACAAGTCGCGCATCTCCCTGGGCGGGCGTCTGGTCGCTGACCTGCTCAACACCGCCGGGGTCACCCGGGTTCTGACCATGAACCTGCACGCGCCCCAGGTGCACGGCTTCTTCAGCTGCCCGGTCGACCACCTCACCGCCATCGGCGAGCTGGCCAACCACTACCGCGGACGCGACCTCTCCAACCACATCGTGGTCAGCCCGGACCTGGGCAATGCCAAGCAGGCCACCGTCTTCTCCCGCCTGCTGAACCTGCCGGTCGCTGCGGGTTCCAAGCAACGACTGGCCGACGACCGGGTCGTGATCGACTCGATCGTGGGCGACGTGGACGGCAAGAAGGCGATCGTGCTCGACGACGAGATCGCCACCGGCGGCTCCATCATCGAGCTGCTGGAACGTCTCGAGGAGTTCGGCGCCACCGGGGCCTCGGTCGCCACCACCCACGGCCTGTTCACAGGCCGGGCCGTGGAGCGGCTCAGCAACCATCCGTTCATCGAGGAAGTGGTCGCGACCAACACCGTCCCGCCGCCGAAGGACTGGCCCCAGCTGGTCACCCGCTCGGTCGCCCCGCTGTTTGCCGATGCCATCCGCCGCATCCACGAGGGACGCTCAGTGTCCAAGCTGTTCAAGGGCGTCGACCCGACCCACGCCCCGCCGACTCCCGAGGGCCTGTTCTAGGCCGTCCGCTCCTGCTCCACCTCAGGATTCACCTGCTTGGCCATCTCCACATGCCAGATGCGGGCGTCCAGGAAGCGCTCACGGGGGGTGCGCTCGTACCCGAGTGAGGCGTAGAACCCCTGGGCATACTCCTGGGCGTCCAGGACCAGGGTCAGCGACCCGGTGGTGTTCTCGACGGCGAGTCGTTCGAGACCGCGCATCAGTTCGCGGCCTAGCCCGGTGCCGCGAGCCGATGCCAGCACCGCGACCCGTCCCACGTGCACGACCGGGGTGCCGAGGTCCAGGAGGCGTCCGGCCGCGATCACCTCGCCGTCAACGATGCCCACCGCACACAGGGTGCCGGGCTCCTCATCGCGGCCGTCGATCTCCTCGGCCGCGGTCACGCCCTGCTCGCCGCAGAAGACCTCGCGACGCACCCGCAGGTGGGCATCCATCAAGTCGGGGGAACCAGCGGGGATCACGATCACGGCCCCACGATAACCGCCCCCACGTGACCTGACATTCACTGTCGTGAACGCCACGGGACGCCAGGGGCCCTCGCCTGGGGTGCGGTGGCTCTGGTGCGGATGGTCAGGCGGGCGGCTCGCCCCCACTGACCGATCTCCCCGCGAGCACGTCACCGAAGGGCCAGCCAACACGCATCGGAGTCACACCCTGTTCGATGTAGTACTCCCAGCCGAAGGCGGCCGCGAACCAGTTCTCCGGCATCGACAGCATCTGGGCGGCATCGCTCTGCGAGGAATGCTCCACCAACGCCTGGCGCTTGACCTGGACGACCTCGGAGACGTCGACAGCCCAGGACAGCTCCACCTCGGGGGTCCCGATCGGGTTGCCGTCGTCGGCGGGAGCGTCGGGGTTGAAGTCGATCTCGCCCTCCGGGAGGTCCTGGCCATCGCCGGACTCGCGCATCGTGGCGAGAAGCTGCTCGAACTGCCGCCGGGAGGCGTCCCGGTTCATGGTCGCCTCGAGCACTCGCGGACGCCGGGCAGCCAGCTCGGCGGCGGGGTGGGTGACCCGGTGCACCATGATGTGGTCGGGGTGACCATAGTTGCCGTGCCAGTCGTAGCCGACCAGGAAGTCCGCGTCCTCCTCGTCGAGGATGTCGGCGACCTCGCGTGCGACCGCCGCGACGTCGGCATTCATGAAGGACTCGGGGGCGGCATTGGATTCCCAGCCGGTCATTCCGGAGTCGCTGTGCCCAAGGAAGATCAGCCGGTCAACACCCAGGACGCGGGCGCTGCCCTCGGCCTCCCGGCGGCGCATCACGGCCACCGGCTCGTGCTCGCTGGCAGTGCCCAGGGAGCCGTCTGTGCAGCAGATCCACACCACGCGATGCCCGCGCCGGTGGGCCAACGCCATGGACCCGCCGGTGAGGGTGGACTCGTCGTCGGGGTGGGCGTGCAGGTAGACGATCGTCGACATCTGTGACCTTTCAGGGGCGTCCGCGGCGGCGGGATTCACCTGCTCGGGGCCCCCGGCCATTGAAGCAGCTGGCTTTCGATCATGACCACTCCTGACCTGCGGCACCATGGCCGAGGTCGGCGAGGAGGACCACCGGATGGTCTGCGTCACCCGGGAGACGTGCTCTCGGTGGCCATCACGGTGGCGACAGGTCACAATCATGTGATGAAAGTGCAGATCGACGTCTGTTGAGACCTCCGTCGCACCCACCTCAAAGTACCCTGTTACGGACGAATGGCCGGGCGAAGGAGCTCTCCGGGCCCCCACGCGCAGGAGGATGAACGATGACGACTTCTGGTGGAAACCAGGGCAGTGACTGGAGCCAGCAGAGCTGGGGCAGCGCGAACCCTCCCTCCAGCGCGAACCCGCCGCAGCAGGGGTGGGACCAGCAGGGGTGGGACCAGCAGGGCCAGGCCTGGAACTCCCAGCAAGGATGGGACGGCGGCCAGCAGAATGTCTGGGGCAGCGCGAACCCCCAGCCGAGCGCCAACCCTCCCACCAGCCACGACGGCGGGTGGGATCGCCCGACCTTCCAGGGCGGCCAGGACCAGGCCTGGGGCAACCAGCAGAGCCAGCAGGCCTGGGGCAACCAGCAGGGCCAGCAGTCCTGGGGCAACCAGCAGCCCCAGGGACATCAGGCCTGGGGGCAGTGGGACGCCAGTGGCGCCCAGGCTGTGACCCCCGAGAAGAAGAAGATCAACCCGATCATCCCCATCGTGGTGGCGCTGGCGGTCCTCCTACTTGGTGGCGGCATCTACGCCCTGACCCGCAATGGCGGCGATGAGGGTGGTCAGGGTGGCGAAGGCACGTCGAGCTCCCCCAGCCCCACCAGTGCGGGCATCTCGAAGGCCGTGGAGGGCTTCTTCGACCTGCTGAACACCCAGCAGCCCAACTCGAATGACTTCGAGAAGTTCGTCACCGACGTCGGCACCATGGGCTTCTACGAAGCCACCAACAATTCCCCCGGCGGCCAGTACAAGGTGAGATCAGTGGGTGATGTGGCCAATGGCAAGGTCCCGGTGACCTTCTCCCACGACGGCACCGAGATCAAGGCCGACATGGCCGTGAAGCAGGACGGTGAGGACTGGAAGCTGGTGCGTCCCTTCGCCTCGGTGACCTTCACCTCTGACGAGAAGGACCTCTACTTCAAGGTCAACGACAGCGCGATCTCGAAGAAGCAGCCCGGCAAGAAGGAGCTGTACTACCCCGGCGTCTACACCATCAAGCCCGACGCCGGATACAGCAGCGACAGCACCATCTTCTGGAAGCCCAAGAAGGAGAAGGTGACCATCAAGCCCGGTGACACCGTCTCGGTCCCGCTGGACGCCGAGCCGACCAAAGAATGGCTCGATGACACCAAGAAATCGGTGCAGGAGGCCTTCAAGACCTGTCTGGAGGAGACCACCTTCTACCTCTACAACTGCCCCTTCACCGCGCGGAACACTCCGACCGACGCCCAGTACCCCACGGACATGAAGTGGGAGGCGAGTCCTTCGGATGCCGCATCCAGGGCCGAGTACGTCAAGGGGAGCATCTCCCAGCCGTGCTACGTCATCAAGGCCACGATCAACTACAACTACCTGGCCACCAACGGCAGCCGCAGGGATTCGGAGAAGAAGCCCCTCACCATGAAGGGTTGCTATTCCTCCCTGCTGCAGAGGGTCAAGTGGACCACCACCAGCTGAGTCGCTCACCCCAGGAGACAAGGAAGGCGCCCCGCCAGTGTGGGGCGCCTTTTCCTGTACGTATGAGGGGTACGTACGTATGAGGGGTATGGGGAGGCTCAGCCGGCGGCGGTGGCGGTGCGCTCGGGCGAGAGCACCTCACGCCACGAGGTCACGTGGGGATGCTGACGCAGCAGGGCACGGCGCTCGCGCTCGGTCAGACCACCCCAAATGCCCCACTCGAGCTTGTTGTCCAGGGCCTCGATCAGGCACTCGGTGCGAACCGGGCAGCCCATGCAGATCGCCGCAGCACGCTTCTGCTGCTTGCCCTCGGGGAAGAGATCATCCTCGGCACCCCGGCACCGCGCGAGTTCCACCCACGACTGGTGCACATTGTTCTGCGTCATTCGTTGCCTCCATCTTCTGCGCGGACCACCGAGAGCAGTCCCGCGACGTACAATGTTTGTTCAACGTTGAGACCACCATTCCACACCGGGAGTCGCCTGTCCAGACCCCTGAGCCTGCAGGCTCTTTCCGGTGCCACCCGCAGGGGTGTGGGATGCAGAGCGCGATATCCGCCATGGGAGGGCTTCCGAGGGACATGTACACCGTCAAGCAGGTGGTGGCGATGACCGGCCTGACTGCGGCGACCCTCCGCATCTGGGAGCGTCGCTACGGAGTGGTCAACCCTCGACGCACCGCGGGCCACTACCGCATGTTCAGCGAGGCGGACGTGGCTCGTCTGCGAGTGATGGTGCAGCTGATCGAGGCCGGGGCCACCGCCGGGCGCGCGGCCGACTTGGTCATGAATGACCCCTCGTTGAGCCCCACGCCTGCGCCCGACCCTCCCTCGCACGAGCCGGACGCCCTCAGCGCGCTGGCCGGCAGGTTCGACATCGAGGGCATCACCCGGCTGCTCACCGACCTGCTCCGGGTGGAGGACTTCGACACAGTGGTGAGCGACTGGGTGCAACCCGCCCTGGTGGAGCTGGAACGACAGCACCAGGAGGGCAACCTGACGGTCGCTCACGTGCACGCCGCCGAGCGCGCACTGAAGCGACGCCTCGGCACCCTGCTGGACAGCCTGGGGACTGCCTCGGAGGAGGGAAGTTCCCGCCCGATCGTGCTGGTGGGCCAGGAGCAGGAGGGTGGCTCGGAGCTGGCCCCGCTGCTGTTCAGCATCGCCCTGCGCCGGCACGAGGTCGACGTCCGCTATCTCGGCGGTGGGATTGACCATGAGTCGTGGACCGCGGCCGCCCGGCAGCTGCGACCACGTGCCGTCATCCTCGCGGTGGCAACGCCCGCAGGTGTGGAAGCGGCGCAACGCCTGGCCGAGGAGGTCTCAGGGATGAACCCCCCCATCACCGTCTGGCTCGGGGGGCCGGGCCTGGCCGGTGCGCCCCGAGAGCTTCGCCGCCGCCTCCCGATGGACCTGCGACGGGCCACGCGCGTGGTGGTGAGCCATCTGCGGGCGGGCTACGGGCGAGCGACCCACTGAGCCACCTCAGCGGAAGCCGCGGGGTGCACTCCACGGGGTCGCGGGGCTGGAGGTTGCGCTGGGGGCCTCCGTGGTTTCGCAATGGAGCGGCCCGCCGGGCTCACCCCCGAACTCGACGCCGTTGAAGACGACATCGCGGGCGTAGGCGTAGTAGGCACCAAAGCCGGGTTTGTCGAAGGGGTTGTCCTTGGCACAGCGACCCACGTAGTAGCCCAGCACGTCGCTGAAGGTCTCCTCCAGGTTGGTGCCATAGCTGCTGAATCGGCCCTCTCGGGCATAGAGCTCGGCGAACTTGTTCCAATAGGGCGGCTGCGAGAAACGATTCACGGTGTAGGCGTGCCCCATCTCGTGAATGAGCAGCCGCACCAGCCGACCGGTGTCACCCTCGTCGAGGGCGGCGGTCCACTTGGAGAAGTCAAGGGTGAGAGCACCCGGCTGAGTGAGGCTCCAGTCGCCCCAAGCCCACCCGCTGATGGGGGCTGCGTTGAGCACGAGCACCCCGTGGTTGCGGGCCTTGATGGTGGTGACGTAGTCGGTACAGGAGACGGCATCAAGGGTCTGCCAGACCACCTTCACCAGAGGGCGGTAGTGGTGGTCGGTCCACCACTGCCCCATCAGCACCACGCCGAACTTCTTCTGCAGGCGCTCGGCAGTGGTTTCGGGGGCGAGGTCGGTGGGCCAGGCGGACGTGGAGACGCAGGGCTCCGGAATACCCGGCACTGGGGTGGGGCTGGGGGGCTGCACAGGCAGCGACGCCGTTCCGGCGGCTGGCATGCCAGAGGCCGCCGAGATGGCCCCCGCCAGGACCACCACCAGTGCAGCGAACCAGCGACGCATTGTGCCCCCATCCCTTCGACATGTCACGCCAACACGCCGAATTCTAGAGGCCGGGGGACAACGGTCCAAGGCCACCGGGGTGCCCTGTGGATGACTCTCCGGTGAAATCTGTGATCAGATGACGCCCAGTGCGGACATCGCGGTCGCGACGCGCATGAATCCGGCGAGGTTGGCCCCCGCCACGTAGTCGCCGTCGACGTTGAACTCCTCGGCGGTCAGCACGCACTCGTCATGGATGCCGATCATGATCTCGCGGAGACGGTCCTCGGTGGTCTCGAAGTCCCACGTGTCACGGCTGGCGTTCTGCTGCATCTCCAGCGCCGAGGTGGCAACGCCACCGGCATTGGACGCCTTGCCGGGGGCGTACAGCACCCCGGCGTCCTGGAACAGGTGCACTGCGGCCGGGGTGGTGGGCATGTTGGCACCCTCGGCGACCAGCTTGACCCCGTTGGCGACCAGCTCGCGAGCGTGCTCCTCGCCCAACTCGTTCTGGGTCGCGCAGGGCAGCGCGATGTCACAGGGCACGTTCCAGATGGAGCTGTTATCCCCGACCTCGGTGTAGATGGTATGGGGACGCTGCGCAGAGTATTCGGTGAGTCGCTCGCGACGCACCTCCTTGACATCGACCAGCAGGTCCACGTCGATGCCGTCCTCATCCACCACGAAACCGGAGGAGTCGGAGACGGCCACCACGTGCGCCCCCAGCTGGGTCGCCTTCTGCACCGCATAGATCGCGACGTTGCCTGAACCGGACACGACAACGCGCTTGCCGTCGAAGGAGTCGTTGACCCGACGCAACATCTCTTCGGCGAAGAAGACCACGCCGTAGCCGGTGGCCTCCTTGCGGGCCTGGGAGCCGCCCCAGGTGAGGCCCTTTCCGGTGATGACACCGGCCTCGTAGCGGTTGGTGATGCGCTTGTACTGGCCGAACAGGTAGCCGATCTCGCGTCCACCCACGCCGATGTCACCGGCGGGCACGTCGGTGTACTCACCGAGGTGGCGGTACAGCTCGGTCATGAAGGACTGGCAGAACCGCATGATCTCGTTGTCCGAGCGACCCTTGGGGTCGAAGTCCGAACCGCCCTTGCCGCCGCCGATGGGCATGCCGGTCAAGGCATTCTTGAAGACCTGCTCAAAGCCGAGGAACTTGATGATCGACAGGTTCACCGAAGGATGGAATCGCAGGCCACCCTTGTAGGGACCCAGTGCAGAGTTGAACTCGACGCGGAAGCCGCGGTTGATGTGGACCTCACCCTTGTCGTCGACCCAGGGCACTCGGAAGATGATCTGGCGCTCCGGCTCGCAGATGCGCTTGATGATGGACCAATCCGTGTATTCCTTGCGGCGCTCGGCGATGGGGCCAAGGCTCTGGAAGACCTCGAGGACCGCCTGTTGGAACTCCGGCTCACCGGCATTGCGCTGGAGCACGGTCTCGAACATCGGGACCAGCATGGGATGCAGGGACGCGGTTCCACTCATGGTGCGTACCTCTCGGGGAGGAGGGCTGTCGAACATGACGCCGCTCACGATACCTGCCGCCATCCCTGCGACCGCACCCGCTCCCGACGCGGTCCGCCATTCGAGATGTCCGTCCACATGGTAGATGCCGCGGAAAACGGCGAGGCGGGGATACGCTGGGGGCATGGTCGAAAACCCCGGTACGCTGCCTGTCACCCGTAACCAGAACGCCCTCTCGGAGGCCCAGCTTGCCGAGATTCTGACCAATCCCGGGTTCGGCGCCCACTTCACCGACCACATGGTGCTGATCAACTGGGACGAGGGCCAGGGCTGGCACGATGCGCGCATCGTCCCCACCGCTCCCCTACCCCTGCACCCCTCTGCCGCCGTGCTCCACTACGCCCAGGAAATCTTCGAGGGCCTCAAGGCCTATCGCTGGGACGATGGGTCGATCCACCTCTTCCGCCCCGAGTTGAACGCTGCACGCTTCAATCGGTCCGCGCAGCGCCTCGGCATGCCCGAACTGCCCGAGAGCCTGTTCCTCGACTCGATCCACGAGCTGCTCGCCCTGGACGGCCGCTGGGTCCCGGGCAATGCCAACGAGGAGAACCTCTACATCCGCCCGTTCATGGTCGCCAACGAGAACCTGATCGGGGTGCGTCCTTCGAAGTCCTACCTCTTCTGCGTCCTGCTCACCCCGGCCGGCGCCTACTACAACGCCCCGATGACGCTGTGGCTGACCCCGAACTTCACCCGCGCCGCGGTCGGTGGCACAGGCAAGGCCAAGTGCGGCGGCAACTATGCGGCGTCCCTCATTGCGGCCGACGAGGCCGCCGAGCACGGGTGCGGGCAGGTGCTCTGGCTGGACGGCGCGGAGCGCCGCTGGCTGGAGGAGTGCGGCACCATGAACATCATGTTCGTCACCTCCGATGGCGAGCTGCTCACCCCCGAGTCGCCCAACATCCTGGAGGGCGTGACCCGCGACTCGATCCTCCAGCTCGCAGAGGACCACCACCTGCGCGCCGTGGCGCGTCCGATCGATGTCGACGAGCTGAAGCAGCGACTGGAGGACGGCACCATCACCGAATGCTTCGCCTGCGGCACTGCTGCGGTGATCACGCCCATCATCGGCTTCAAGGCTCCCGAATGGGAACTCGCGGTAGGCAACGGTGAGGTGGGCCCGAAGACTGCTGAGCTGCGCGAGGCGCTGCTGGGCATCCAGTACGGACGCCGCGAGGACGCCCGGGGTTGGACTCGCCCCGCCTGAGGCTCCCACCCCCCTGGGCGGCCCGGCCGATCAGGCCTCGATGAGCCCGCTGGGCGGATCGAGGGAGAGCACGGCCTTGCGTGTCCTGTCGAGGGCGACCTGGAGCCGATCCTTCGGACCCCTGCCCTCCGCCAGGGCCTGCTTGACCGGGTAGAGACGGCAGGAGCCGCTCTCCCGCAGGTTGGTGATCATGGTCGGGATGTACTCGCACTTCTCCACCACGAAGCGACCGACCTTGCCGTCACGGGGCCTGTCCTGTTCGGCCAGCGTCCAGCGGATCGTGATGCCCTCGTAGCCGCGCGGCACGCTGGTGAGGTGCTGGGCGACCATGTTGCCCATGCCGTAGGCGACCCAGGTGCCGTCGATCTGGGTGATCGG
Organism: Aestuariimicrobium sp. p3-SID1156; assembly: GCF_025144225.1. GTDB lineage: Bacteria > Actinomycetota > Actinomycetes > Propionibacteriales > Propionibacteriaceae > Aestuariimicrobium. The sequence continues at coordinate 136,429 of NZ_JALXXB010000004.1, read as the reverse complement.
CTGGACGACGTGGACGTGTTCGCCGAAGACGAGGTCGATCTCGGGGGTGTTCGCGAGCGCTGTGGCCCGCGTGACCTGGTCGGCATTGGGCTGGGTCTGGTACTCGTCCCCGCCATGGAGGTGGGCCATCACGATGTCGGCGCCGGCCTTCTTGGCTGCTTTCGCCTCGGCGATCATGCGGTCGACATCCCACATGTCGACGCACCATTCCTTGCCGGCCGGGGGGACGTACCCGTTCAGGTCATAGGTGCCGGAGACCACGGAGACCTTGACCCCCTTCTTCTCGACCATGAACGGCTCGTCCTTCGCGGCCTTGCTCGGGTAGGTGCCGACCACCTTGATCCCGTTGTCGGTGAGCAGCTGGTGGGTGCGCACCAAGCCGTCGAAGCCCTGGTCCAGCGAGTGGTTGGATGCAGTGGTGGCCAGGTCCCAGCCCATCGTCGACATCCACGGTGCGATGTCGGAGGGGGCTGCGAAGCTCGGATAGCCGGTGGGCTTGCCACCGGGCTTGGCGAAGGGCACCTCGTTGTGGGCGATGGCCAGGTCGGCCCCCTCGATGATGGGCTTCATCATCGCGAACATGGGGTCGAAGTCGTAGGTCTCCCCTTTGCCCGTGCGGGAATGGTCGGCGGCGGCGGCCAGCCAGAGGGTGTTGTGCCAGAGCAGGTCGCCGCTGGTGACGATGGTGAGACGACGGCCTTGGTTCGGTGATTCCGAGGGGCTCGCAGCTCCGGACGAGCCTGCCTCGGAGGGCGTCTCCGAGCTCGGCCCCGTCGGAGTGCTGTTGACATCTGGGGGGGTCTCGCCCCCAACGCATCCCGCCAGACCGGCGAGGCCCCCTGCCAGAACCGCGCGGCGTCCGATGTTGCCCATGCTTCCCCCCCTCGTGAATACGAAGACTCCTCCCAATCCTAGGTGTTGGTGGCAGGGACGTTCATGACAGTTGTGCGGTTGACGTGAAGGGAGGACCCCCGCTGGGCTGTGGCTTGTCGAAGGTCACATCTCAACAACGGAGGTCCTCATGTCCCACCCTAAGGCCCGGTTGAACGTCAACGGGCGACTGTTGCTGGTCCAGCGTGTGCGCGTGCAGGGTTGGCCTGTCGCTCACGCCGCGAAAGCGATGGGCATCTCACGCCAATGCGCCCACCACTGGCTCAAGCGCTACGACCAGTACGGCGAGTCAGGTCTTCACGACCGTTCCAGCCGGCCCCACACCATGCCACGGCGCACCAGCCCAGCCGTCGAGGCCCGGGTCCTGGCCCACCGCGCACAGTATCGCCGAGGCCCTGCCCGGATCGCTGCTGCCACCAACGTTCCCGCCCGGACCGTGACCGCGATCCTGCGCCGCCACCACATGCCGCCCCTGGCGCACCTTGACCCGATCACCGGCGCGGTGATCCGCGGCAGTCAGGCCAGCAGGCGCCGCTACGAACGCCAACGCCCCGGTGAGCTCATCCACATCGATGTGAAGAAGATCGGCAAGATCCCCGACGGCGGGGGCTGGCGCCTGCACGGACGTGCCGCCACCAGCGCCGCCAAGAACAAGCGGGAACGGATCGGCTATGACTATGTCCACGCCGCCGTCGACGACTGTTCCCGGCTGGCCTATGTCGAGATCCACGACGACGAGAAGGGCACGACCTGCGCAGGCTTCCTCACCCGCGCCGCAGCGTTCTTCGCCAGCCAGGGCATCACCCGCATCGAGCGCATCATCACCGACAACGCGTTCGCCTACCGCAACAGCCGTGACTTCAAAGCAGCAGTCAAGGCCATGGACGCGAAGCAGAAGTTCATCAAGCCCCACTGCCCCTGGCAGAACGGCAAGGTAGAGCGCCTCAACCGGACCCTCGCGCTCGAGTGGGCCTACCGGCAGCCCTTCACCAGCAACCAGGCCCGCCGCGATGCCCTTGCCGACTGGCTCACCTTCTACAACACTGAACGAGGCCACAGCGCCCTCAACGGGAAACCTCCCATCACCCGAGTGTCATGAACCTGTCCGCCACCAACACCTAGGGGCCTTCGGCCCACGCCAAACCCCCGACTTCGACGAGCCTGCGGCCGACTAGAATCGGCAGCTCCAAGAAAGGTGGCAGATGAGCTACAACACCGACCCCTATCGGCAGCAGTACGGGCAGGGATGGGAACAGCAGGGCCAGCCCTCCCCCTACGGGCAGCCCTATGGACAACCCGGCTACGGCCAGCAGGGCTACGGAGGCATGCAGCCCTATGGTGGCTACTACGGCGTTGAGCCTGAGAACCCCGGCCCGGGGTGGATCGCGCTCATCTTGTCCCTCATCGCCCTGGGCCTCGGGCTGGGGCTGGCGATCTGGGGCGCACTGGCCTATGTGGACATCGTCCGGGAAGTGGGGACGGAGTTTGACAGCGAAACCCTCCCCGACCACCTGCAGGGCGAGTTGCTGACCGTGGGCCTTACTGCGATGGGCCAGCTCGTCCCCACCGTGTTGGGCATCATCTCGCTCGTCCTCGCCGGGCGCGCCATGGGGAAGCGCGGCTCGAAGGGAACCGGGGGCTTCGCCCTGGCGATCGCGTTGGCCGCGCCGGTCATCTGCTTCGTGGTCTTCATGGCGATCCTCATCCCCGAGATGCCCGCCTGACCCGAGATGCCCTCCTGGGCTCGCCCTCGCCTAGCCGCCGCTGGTGTCGAGCTCGGCCTCGCTGAGGTCGAGGTCCATCCCGCGCTCGGAGGCCAGCCAGCCCTCGGGCATGGCGACCTTTCCGCGCGGGGCACCTTGGCGCCCGCGGGGGCGCCCCAGTTCACGGTGGGGAAACGGGACGTCGTCGGGCAACTGGGCGAGGCGTTCGTCGAGTTCGGCGAAGCTGGAGATCATCGCCAGCGAATGCCGAAGTTCGCCGCCCACCGGGAATCCCTTGAAGTACCAGGCCATGTGCTTGCGCAGGTCGGTCAACCCGTGCTGTTCGCCCATCACGGACGCCAACAACTCACCGTGGCGTCGCACGATTCGCTTGACCTCACCGAGGCTGGGCAGGGCGCGTGTCTGGCGCCCCGAGAATGCGGAGGCCATGTCGCCGAAGAGCCAGGGACGCCCCAGGCAGCCGCGTCCGATGACCACTGCGGCGCAGCCGGTCTCGCGCAGCATGCGCACGGCGTCGGGCGCTTCCCAGATGTCGCCATTGCCCATGACCGGGATGTCGACCAGTTCCACCAATTCGGCGATGCGGGACCAGTCCGCCTGCCCGGCATAGGCCTGGGAGACGGTGCGGGCGTGCAGGGCGATGGCGGCCAGCCCGCAGTCCTGGGCGATGCGTCCGGAGTCGAGGAAGGTGGTGTGGTCGGCGTCGATGCCGATGCGGGTCTTCATGGTGACCGGAACCCCGTGGGCATCAGCCGCCTCGACGGTGGCGGTGAGGATCGCGGCGAGCAGGTCACGCTTCCAGGGCAGCACTCCCCCACCGCCCTTGCGGGTGACCTTGGGGACCGGGCAGCCGAAGTTGAGGTCGACGTGGTGGACGCCGTATTCCTCGCACAGGATCGTGGTGGCGTCCCTCATCATGGCCGGGTCAACGCCGTAGAGCTGCACCGAGCGGATCTTCTCGGCCGGGGAGAAGGTGAGCATCTCGCGCGTCTTGGCGTCCCCGTAGACGAGCGCGCGGGAGGTGATCATCTCGCAGACGTAGAGGCCGGCGCCCTGTTCGAGGCAGAGCTCGCGGTAGGCGGCGTTGGTGATGCCGGCCATCGGCGCGAGGACGACCGGGGTGTCGACGACCACGGCGTCCCGGCGACTGGGGGCGCTCAGCCGCAGCGGCGCAGTCAGGGTGGAGGTCGCAGAAGTCACAAAGGACGATTCTACGTGCTCACACCCGATCGGCGATGATGATCCTTGTCCGCTCGGGATTGACCAGCGGTGCGCGGACGCCGACGGTGGCGAGCTGGCGCCCGGTCAGCTCGATCGGTTCGGCGGACCCGGCCACGGGGTGTTCCCCGCCGTCCAGGGTCAGGTCGAGCTCGGTGAGGCGGTAGCGGGCGTCCGGGTCGAGGCCGGGAAGCGGCACCATGCCCAGGCTCCAGGTGTGTGGCCTTTCGAGGGTCGTGAAGGAGTAGATCGCCTGGTCCTTGGTGACCACGCCGTGGAGGTAGACGCCGGGGACGGGGAGGTCGACACGGACCAGGTCACCGGCCAGCAGCACGTCGCGATGCTGCTTGTACCAGGCGATCCAGGCCCCGAGGCGCTCCAGCTCGTGCTCGGTCGCCTTCGCGAGGTCCCACTCCACGCCCAGGTGGCCGAAGACGGCGGTGGCCGCCCGGTAATTGATGTCGTGGTGGCGTCCGGTGGTGTGGGACGCGCCAGACGCGATGTGGGAGCCCAACATCTCCGGCGGGAGCAGCTGGGTGGTCCAGCGCATCATCTGCTGCCGGTCGGTGGGGTCGATGTTGTCGCTGACCCAGACCCGGTCACAGTGCTGCATCACCTCGAGGTCGATGCGGGCGCCACCGGAACTGCAGGACTCGATCTCCAAGCCAGGGTGGGCGACCTTGAGCTCGTCGACCAGGCGGTAGAAGGCGATGGTCTGCTCGTGGACGCCGGGGACGCCGGCGGGCATTGTCCCCGCGTCGAAGACGTCGCGGTTGTGGTCCCACTTGATGTAGCTGATGTCGTACTCGTTGAGCAGGGCCATCATCTGGGACTTGACGTGTTCATAGGCGCCGGGGATGCCGATGTTGAGCACCCACTGGCGGCGGGCTTCCAGGGGTCGGCGTCCGGGGACCTGCATCACCCAGTCGGGGTGGGCCCGGGCCAGGTCGGAGTCGGGGTTGACCATCTCGGGCTCGAACCACAGGCCGAACTGCATGCCCAGGCCGGTGACGTGGTCGACCAGCGGATGGAGACGATCCGGCCAGACGTCGCTGCTGACCACCCAGTCGCCCAGCCCGGCCCCATCGTTGCGGCGAGCACCGAACCAGCCATCATCAAGCACGTAGCGTTCGATGCCGAGCTGCGCAGCCCGGTCGGCGAGGTCCCGGAGGCGGTCGACATCGTGGTCGAAGTAGACCGCCTCCCAGACGTTCAGGGTGACCGGGCGCCTGGTGTTGACGGGGTTCGCACGGTCGCGGAGGTAGCGGTGATGATTGCGGGCGATCTCGTCCAGACCGGTGCCGTGGCCGGAAATGACCCAGGGGCTGATATAGCTCTGGCCGTGGTCGAGCACCATCTCGCCGGGGAGCAGCAGTTCGCCGCCGCCGATCACCTGGTCGCCGGTGAGGGTCTTCTCGGCGTAGTGGACGTGGTTCCCGCTCCAGGCGGTGTGCACCGACCAGACCTCGCCACGGCCGAAGTCGAAGCCGGCCTCGCCCAGGTGCAGGACGTAGGCGGAGTCGGCGCCCGTGCGTCCATGGCGGCCCTCGCGCCAGTGTGTGCCGACCGGGAGGGTGGTGCGCTGGGGGTGGCGCTCCTTGCCCCAGCGTCCGGCGAAGTCGAGGACCTCGGTGGCGCCGGCGGGGACAGGCAGGCAGATCAGCAGCTGGTCGAGCTGGTAGCCGTCCTCGCCGGTATTGGTGAGGGTGGCGCGGGTGCGCACCAGGTCGGACGCGGTGAGTTCGACGGTGAGTTCCAGGTCGAGCCCTGCCAGCTCATCGTGCGCGTGGAAGACCGCGGTGCCGCGGTCCGCGGAGGCGAAACCGGTGACGTCCTGGCCGTCGAGGGTGGTGCGGGTGACCTCGAAGCGCGGCGCCCAGCCCTGACCCTTGCGGGAGCCGCTGATGCCGGGGTGGCCGCTCCAGCCGGTCCACTGTTCGGGGAGCATCGAGAGCCGGTACCCGGTGTCGGGGAGGCCGTTGTGGAGGCCTGCGTGCTGTGAGACACGACGCAGCGTCTGGACGGTCTCGGCGTCGAGCTGGCCCAGGGGCTTGCCCCAGTGGACCACCTCGGGCACCAGCCCGTCACTGGCGAGCAGCAGGCTGACACGGTCGTTCTGCAGGGCGATCAGGGTCGAGTTCACGGTCACCTCCGGAGACTTTGTTACACGGCGCAACAAATCCTACGAGGTGGGACCTCGCTTGGGAAGGGCGCCCAGGATCGCGACCTGGGGGTCGGCCGGGGGGCGTCCACTGAAGCTGCGCGGCCCTGCCCCGCCCTGCCTTTGCTCGGCTGCTAAGCCCTCGCCCGCGATATGTCGGGGGCGAGGGCATGCAGGTCGGGCAAACCGGGAAAGGCCTGGAGCCGCGAAGGGGCGGGAGCCGGGAAAGGCCGGTAGCCGGAGAACTCAGCAGCCGATCAGGCGCTGGGCGAGGTAGCCCTCGACCTGGTCCAGTGCCACCCGCTCCTGCGCCATGGTGTCGCGCTCGCGGATGGTGACGGCCTGGTCCTCCAGGGTGTCGAAGTCGACCGTGATGCAGAACGGCGTCCCGATCTCGTCTTGGCGACGGTAGCGCTTGCCGATGGCCTGGGAGTCGTCGAAGTCGACATTCCAGTTCTTGCGCAGCTGGGCGGCGAGGTCACGCGCCTTGGGTGAGAGGTCCTCATTGCGCGAGAGCGGCAGCACGGCAGCCTTGACGGGGGCCAGGCGGTTGTCCAGGCGCAGCACGGTGCGCTTGTCGACCCCGCCCTTGGTGTTGGGTGCCTCGTCCTCGGTGTAGGCCTCGACCAGGAAGGTCATCAGCGAACGCGACAGGCCGGCCGCCGGCTCGATGACGTAGGGGACGTAGCGCTCGTTGTTCACCTGGTCGAAGTACGACAGGTCCTGCCCGGAATGCTTCGTGTGGGTGGACAGGTCGAAGTCGGTGCGGTTGGCGATCCCCTCGAGCTCGCCCCACTCCGAGCCGGTGAAGCCGAAACGGTACTCAATGTCGACGGTGCGCTTGGAGTAGTGCGAGAGCTTCTCCTGCGGGTGCTCGTAGAGGCGCAGGTTGTCCTCGGCGATGCCCAGGTTGACGTACCAGTTCTTGCGCTCGTTGATCCAGTACTCGTGCCACTCCTCATCGGTGCCGGGCACGACGAAGAACTCCATCTCCATCTGCTCGAACTCGCGGGTGCGGAAGATGAAGTTGCCCGGGGTGATCTCGTTGCGGAAGCTCTTGCCGGTCTGGGCGATGCCGAAGGGGGGCTTCATCCGCTGGGTCTGGACGACCTGCTTGAAGTTCACGAAGATGCCCTGGGCAGTCTCCGGTCGCAGATAGTGCAGGCCGGTCTCGTCCTCGATGACGCCCAGGTAGGTCTTGAGCATCATGTTGAATTCGCGGGGCTCGGTCCACTGACCCTTGGTGCCGCAGTGCGGGCAGTTGATCTCCGACAGCGGGATCGAGTCGGGGTCGACATCGCCCTTCTTGGCGGCCAGCGCCTCCTGCATGTGGTCCACACGGAAACGCTTGTGGCAGCTGGTGCACTCGGTCAGCGGGTCGGTGAACTCACCGACGTGGCCCGAGGCAACCCACACCTGACGAGGGAGGATGATCGAGGAGTCCAGGCCGACGACGTCATCGCGTCCGGTCACCATCGACTTCCACCACTGGCGCTTGATGTTCTCCTTGAGCTCGACACCCAGCGGTCCGTAGTCCCAGGCGGCTCGGGTGCCACCGTAGATCTCACCGCAGGGGTAGACGAACCCGCGTCGCTTGCACAGGCTGACGACCGCATCGAGCTTGCTGTCAGGGGCCACGATTCTTCTCCAAGTCCTCATTGGCACACGCACCAGGCGGGAGCGTGCAGTGGGCCCAGCCTATCGGTGAAAACCTCGCGGACGGTTGGAGCCCACATCGGCCGGGTCGGCATAGGCCGAGGGTTCGTCAATGGCCAGGCTGAGCAGCGGGACGATGGTCATCTTGGACTCGAAACCGCCGAGCGCACGGCGGTACGACCCGACCTGGTCCCAGTGCGTCACGATTGCCCACAACTCCGGGTCATCGAGGTTTTGCACCAGGTCCGCGCTCTGCAGGCCGGGTTTGGTGCGAAACAGCTCGACCGCCGCCTGGGCGCGTCCTTCGAAAACGGGACGCTCGGACTCGGGCACACGGAACCTGTTCACGACAAGCACGTCAGCAGCCTAGTGGTCCCTGCAACGCCACGATTAGGCGAACAGCCCGTGCGCCAGGAACTTGCCCTGGGGCCAGCCGCCCGGCACGGCGAAGACGGCCGAGCCGATGGCGGTTGTCCACTCGTTCAGGGCGTCGGAGGCGTCCAGGCGCTTCTGCACCGGGGTGAACACCCCGGGGATCGAGGTCTGGAAGCTGACGAACATGAGTCCGTGGGTGGTCTTGCCGCCCTCGTCGTGGGTGTAGTTCGTGGAGCGGCGGAACATGGTGCGACCGCCGTTGCTGGCCGGGTTGGACAGACGGGCGTGGGAGTCGATGGGCACCAGCAGCTTGCCGTCCTGGTCACGGGCGCTGAAGTTGAGCGGCTTCATCTCCTCGTTGGGCCCGCTGAGGGGGCCGCCGACGTCGAGGGTGCGGCCCATCGCCTTCTCTTGTCGCTCGCGGGTGAGCTCGTCCCAGGTGGTGAGGTTCATCTCGATACGGCGTACCACCATCATCGTGCCGCCGGTGAACCAGGACTGGCCCGCGTCGGTCCAGATCTTGTTGCCGGCGTCCTCCAGGACATTGCCCGTGCCGTCGACCTGGCCGAACAGGTTGCGTCCGGTGATCGGCTTGCCGTCGCCGCCGATGGCTCGCCAGGAGCCATGTTGGACCCAGCGAGGGGTGGCGAAGGGCTTGGCATCGCGGACCAGGATGCGCTGGGCATAGGCCGCCGAGGTGGGGTCGTCGGCGCAAATCTGGACAACCAGGTCTCCACCGCTCCAGTCTTCGACCAGCTTGTCGTGCTTCATCGGCGCGATCTCGGCCAGCCCGTCGGGCAGGTACTTCTCCAGGCCGGGAACCCTGAAGAAGCCGAGGCCGAAACCGACCGTGACCGAGAGCGAGACATTGGGCTGGGCCATGTCCTGCAGCGGGTCACCGGGCACCTTGCGCCCTGCCATCAATGCCTCGATGTCGGCCGACCACATCTTGAGGAACCGGCGCAGGGCGTCCCGGTCGGCGCCCTTCACCAGGTCCAAGGAGACAATGACGGTCACCGCGGGGGTGGGCGAGGTGATGCCGGCCTGGTGCTCCTGATGGGGGCTCCAGGTTCGGCCGCGCGGGTCGCGGGGGTCATCGCCGTTCAGTTCCGGGGAGCTCGCATTCTTGCGGGTGCAGCCTGCGGCCATGGCGGCCACCACCGATCCGCCCGCGACCACGCCGAACAGGCCACGGCGATCCATGCCGTGGCCTGTCCGCGGGAAACTCTCAGAGGTCATCGTCCACCACTACAGCACATGCCCGAAACGCTCATGGCTTGGGCGTGTGGTAGTGGTCCTCCTCCTCGACGAACTCCTTCACCATGGCGGTGACCTCGATCTTCTCGCCCTTGTCGAATTCGAGGGTGATCTTCACCTCGTCACCGACCTTGAGCTCCTTCTCAAGCTTCATGATCATGATGTGGTAGCCGCCTGACACCAAGTGGCGGTGTCCCTCCTTGGGAACGGTGATGCCGTCCTTGGCCTCGGACATCACCATCGTGCCGTCGACCTTCTCCATCTTGTGGAGCTCGGTGTGATCAGAGGCATCGGTGCTGACCTTCAGGAGCACGCGGTCCTCGCTGGTGGGGTTGGTGATGTCCATGAAGGCGCCCGTCATCATCGGGTCCTTCTTGCCCGTGGTGGTGCGCACCCAGGGATCGCTCACCATCAGCTTGGCCTCGTCGCTGCCGGCCTGGTCGTCGGAGGTGCCACAGGCACCCAGCACGAGGGCGGCTGCGGACACACCGGAACGGAGGAATCCACGTCGCTGCATGGACGCAGGGTACCCCCAGCCCCACCCGGAACCCGAATCCCGTTGAACGCTGAAACCATGCCGTGGCTACACTCGACGCATGTCCGCTCCCGTCCGCCAGACCCGCCAGCGTGCGGCGATCCGCCATCTGTTTTCCCGCAACGAGGAGTTCCGCACCGCCCAGCAGGTGCACGCCGCCCTGGCTGCGGCCGGGGACAAGGTCGGACTGGCCACCGTCTACCGCACCCTGCAGAGCATGGTGGAGTCCGACGAACTGGACGCGGTGCGCTCTCCCGATGGCGAGATGACCTACCGGGCCTGCTCATCGGGGCACCATCACCACCTGATCTGCCGCAACTGTGGCAAGGCGGTGGAGATCGAGGCCCATGCCGTGGAGGCCTGGGCCGCCAAGGTGGCTGCGGAGTACGGCTTCCGCGATGCCGGCCACGAGCTGGAGATGTTCGGCCTCTGCTCCGACTGCTGAGTCCCCGGCTAGGTCTCGTAGCCGCGCTCCAGGAAGCCCATCGTTCGCAGGCCATGCTCCATGTGCCACTGGGTGAAGGCCGCGACGAGACCGCTCGCCTCCTTCTGCTCCGGTACTCCGGCCGCCCGTGTGGCCTCCCAGTCCCCGGTCAACAGCGCCACCAGCAGGTTCTGTGTGGGCGCCGACACCCGCGCGGCCCCTGGTGTCCGATGCCGACGGCAGACCATGCCGCCGGCCTGCGGGGAGAACCACACCGCCGCCGGGGTGTCCGGCTCCGGCAACCCCACTTCGCACCGAGCGCATGAATCCAGCGTCGCCGCATAGCCCGCCACGGCCTGGGCACGCAGCAGGTAGGCGTTGAGGACCATGGACGCGGGGCGCGGACCATCGGGCGTCCCTTGGCCCAGCGTGCGCAGTGCGCCAGCCAGGAGCAGGTAGTGCTGCAGGGCCGGTTCGCCCTCGACCGGCACCAATTTGTCGGCGGTCTCGAGCATGACCTGCCCGGCGGTGTAGAGCTCGTAGTCGGCAGCAAGGGGGTCGGCCCAGGCGTGCAACTGGACGGCCTGGGTGATGATGTCAAGGCTGCGCCCCTCGACCAGTTGCAGGTCGACGTGGGTGAAGGGTTCCAGCCGGCCCCCGAACTTGCTGGAGGTGCGCCGTACGCCCCGGGCGACTGCCCGCACCTTGCCGTGTCCACGGGTGAACAGGGTGATGATGCGGTCGGCCTCCCCCAACTTGTGGGTGCGCAGGACGATGGCCTCGTCCCTGTAGCTCGGCATGGGTTCAACTCTAGGGCGAAGCGAAAGGGCCCTGCGCCGATGCCCAGGGCCCTTCGAGGTTCACTTCACATCACTTGAGCAGCTTCATGCGCTCCGGATCGTTGGCGAAGACCTCCTTGGCGTTCTTCTTGGTGACAACGACCGGGTCGAGCTGGAAGATCGGGACGTCGATCTTGCCGTTGTTGCCCTTCTCCTTGGTCTCGGGCAGCTTGCCGTCCTTCTGGAGGGCCTTGATGATCTCCATCGTCTTGCCGACCAGCTTGTCGGTGGGCTTGGCCACGGTGCAGTACTGCGTGCCCGCCCACACCAGGGCAACCGACTCGTTCTCGGCGTCCAGCCCGGTGATGACCGGGACTGGCTGGCCCGCCTGCTTGCAGGAGGTCAGGATGGCCCGGGCAATGCCGTCATTGGGCGAGAGCACGCCGTCGATCTTCTTGCCGGAGTAGTTGCCCGAGAGCAGCGAGTCCATGCGCGACTGTGCCTTGGCGTTGTCCCAGTCGGTGGTGGCGCACTGGGTGAACTCCTTCTGGCCCGAGACCACCACAAGGGTGCCGTCGTCGATCTTGGGCTGCAGCACCTTCATCGCGCCCTGGAAGAAGAGGGGGGCGTTGGGGTCTGCCGGGCCGCCACCGAAGAGCTCGATGTTCCAAGGGCCCTTGCCGCCCTTGACCTCGGCGAGGCCGTCGAGCAGGGCCTGGCCCTGGAGCTCGCCGGTGCGGATTGAGCCGAACTGGATGACGCCGTCGACGGCATCCGTGTTCTCGAGCATGCGGTCGTAGCCCAGCACCGCGACGCCGGCCTCGCGGGCCTTCTTCAGGGTGGAGCCGAGCTGCTTGCCGTCAACGGGGCCGACGACGATGACCTTGGCACCCTGCTGGATCATGGTGTCGATCTGGGACTGCTGCTGGGGCACCTTGTTGTCGGCGGACTGGACGAGCGCCTTGAATCCGGCCGACTCGAGCTCCTTCTTGAACATCGCCTCGGCCTCCTTCCAGTTCTGGGTGCCCAGCCACGGCAGCGCCACGCCGATGGTGGAGTCGGCGGCGAAACCGCCACCGGCATTGCTCGAATTGCCAGTACCCTCGCGGCCTTCGCCGCCACAAGCGCTCAGGGTGGTCAGTGCAGCGAGTCCGGCGATGGACCCGAGAATGCTTCGACGGTTGAGATTCATTGCGTTCCTTCTTTCGGTGGTCATCGGAAGGTCTCCGATGGGGGTGGGCAGCGTTGCGCGGGTCAATTGGTGCTGGTGGGGATGCCGGTGTTCGGCATCGTGTCCTCGGCGGTGACCACGGGGCCGGCGTCCACGGCGGGAGCGTCGGTGGACTGGGGGTCCTTCTTGCCGAAGTTCTGGGTGATGCGCCCGATGATGGACGGCCTGCCCTGCTGCTTGTTGTAGACGTCGAAGGCGACGGCGGCCAGCAGGACCAAGCCCTTGATGACCTGGGTCTTGTCGGCGCCGACACCCATCAGCATGAGGCCGGAGTTGAGGACTGCCATGACGAGCCCGCCGATGACAGATCCGACGACGGTGCCGATACCGCCGGAGACCGCTGCACCGCCGATGAAGACGGCCGCGATGGCGTCGAGCTCCCAGTTGGTGCCGTCGCCGGGGCCGGCGGCGGTGGAGCGGCCGAGGAAGAGGATGCCGGCCAGGGCTGCCAGGAAGGACATGTTGAGCATGACCAGGAAGTAGGTGCGCTGGGTGTTGACCCCGGACAGCGCGGCTGCAGCCTTGTTGCCACCGACGGCGTAGATGTGGCGACCGAAGCGAGTCCGCTCGGTGATGATGTGGTAGATCACGACCAGAACCAGCAGGATCACACCGGGCACCGGGAAGGAGGTGCCGGGACGACCGGTGCCGAACAGGTAGGTCAGGTAGCCGATGACGCCGACGATGAGTGCAATGCGGACAAGACTGGCCCACAGCGGGGCCTCGTGGCCACGACGCACCAGACGGGAGCGGCGGCGCAGTTCACTGACGATGAAGAATGCGCAGCCCAGAATTCCCAGCAGCAGCGTTGAGTTGTTCATCTGGGTGAAGGCCGGGCCCCATTCCGGCAGGTATCCCGAGCCGTAGAACTGCAATTCGGAGGGCGCGGCCACCGAGATGGACTTCGAGACCCAGATGACCAGACCACGGAAGATCATCATGCCGGCCAAGGTGGTGATGAAGCCGGGGATGCCTACCTTGGAGAGCCAGAAGCCGTGCCAGGCGCCGATGGCCAGGCCGAGCAGGAGGCCGAGCCCCACGGCGACGAGCCAGTGGAGGTTGTAGTCGACGGCAGTGAGCGCCACCATCATGCCGGTGAATCCTGCCACCGATCCGACAGAGAGGTCGATCTGCCCGATGACGATCACCATGACCATGCCGATTGCCAGGATCAGCACGTAGGCGTTGCCCGAGACCAGGTTCTGCAGGTTGGAGGGCGTGAGCATGCGCCCGCCCGAAATGACGTGGAAGACGACGGCCAGGGCGACCAAGGCCAGCACCATCGTGTACTGCTGGAGGTTGGATCCGAAGATCTGCTTGAGGGCTTTCATGTGTCTGCTCCGTTGGTGGTGCGGCGGTCAGGCCGGAATGGCTTCGTTGGGCTGGCCGACAGTGGTGGTCATGCGGCGCATGAGGGTCTCCTGGTCGGCTTCACCGGCTGCCAGGCAACCGGTGATCCGGCCCTCGCAGATGGTGTAGATCCGGTCGCAGATGCCCAGTACCTCGGGTAGCTCCGAGGAGATGACGATGACTGCCTTGCCCTGGTCGGCCAAGGCTTGGATCAGTTTGTAGATCTCGTACTTGGCGCCGACGTCGATGCCGCGGGTGGGCTCGTCCAGGATCAGCACCTTGGGCTGGGTGTACATCCACTTGGCCAACACGACCTTCTGCTGGTTGCCACCCGAGAGAGTCGCGACCCCGACGTCCACGCTAGGGGTCTTGATGCGGAGGTCGTCGCGGTAGCCGTTGGCAACCTCGGTCTCCTTCTCCAGGTCGAGCAGGCCCCGCTTGACGATGTTCTTCAGGTTGGCCGAGGTGATCGTGGTCTTGATGGTGTCGAGCAGGTTGAGGCCCAGCACCTTGCGGTCCTCGGTGACATAGGCGAGGCCGGCATCGATGGCCTGGGAGACGTTCTTGGGCGTGATCTCCCTGCCCTCAAGCATCATCCGACCGCCGCGGTGGATGCCGTAGCTGCGGCCGAACAGCGAGCGGGCCAGCTCGGTGCGCCCGGCGCCCATGAGGCCGGCGAAACCGACGATCTCCCCGGCGCGAACGGTGAAGCTGGCGGACTTGCTCGTAAGGCGTCCGGGCAGGTCGGGATGCTCGACGGTCCAGTTCTCGACCTCGAAGAGCACCTCTCCGGGGTTCGACTCGTGGTCCGGGTAGCGATTCTCGATCGAGCGACCGACCATCGCGCGGATGATGCGGTCCTCGTCCACCTGACCGGCCACCACGTCATAGGTCTCCACGGTTCGGCCGTCGCGGATGACGGTGACCGCATCGGAGACGGCGGCGATCTCGTTGAGCTTGTGGCTGATCATGATCTGAGTGATGCCCTTGCCCTGCAGGCCCCGCATCAGGTCGAGCAGGTTCGCCGAGTCGTCCTCGTTGAGGGCCGCAGTGGGCTCATCCAGGATCAGCAGCTTCACGTTCTTGTTGAGGGCCTTGGCGATCTCGACCAACTGCTGCTGGCCGACACCGAGCTTCTTGATGGCGGTGTCGGGGTTGATGTCCAGGCCCACGCGAGCGAGCAGCTCGAGTGCGCGGGAGCGGGCCTCCCCCCAGTCGATCAGGCCGCCCTTGGTCACCTCCTCGCCCAGGAAGATGTTCTCCGTCACCGAGAGCTCCGGGATCAGCGCCAGCTCCTGGTGAATGATGACGATGCCCTCCTGCTCCGAGGACTTGATGTTGTTGAAGTTCATCGTGCGACCCTCAAACAGGATGTCGCCGGTGTACGTGCCATGGGGGTACACGCCCGAGAGGACCTTCATCAGGGTCGACTTGCCGGCACCGTTCTCGCCGCAGATGGCGTGGACGTCACCCCGCCTGACCTTCATCGTCACACCGTCGAGCGCCTTCACACCAGGGAAGACCTTGGTGATGTTGGCCATCTCGAGGATGATGTGCCCGTCATTGGACATGCCGTCTCCTTTGACTGCCCCAGCATCTGCCGGGTTAACTCAAAGTAGACCTTTTTGCCGTCATGAAGTCAAGACTTGAAGCCAAGCGTGACCGTTCCGTGACGAGACGCTCGTCTCCCCTTGACGCTTCGGACGCTGAGGCGAGCCCTGCCCAACACGACACGAGCGTGCGGCGTTCCGCCCATCTTGGCTTCAGTCTTTGAAGCCAGCTCCTCGCTTTTGGCTTCACGAGGGCGCACAATGGTGACTCAACGGCCGATCCGAGGAGGTGTGTGTGCCATGAGGGCACCGGGCTCGCAGTCTTCCCTGCGGGAGGCCAACAGCCAGCGCATCCTTGAGGCGGTCCGCACCTTCGGCGCCATCACCCAGGTCGAACTCGCCGCCGCCACCGGGCTCTCCGCGGCCACCGTCTCCAACATCGTCAAGCAGCTGGAATGCGATTCCGTGCTGGTGACAAGCGCCACGACGCGGTCAGGCAGGCGCGCCCAGCAGGTGTCGCTGGCTCCCACCTCACAGCTCGCCTTCGGCGTCCACATCACCGCCAGGTCGCTGCGCACCTATCTGGGAGACATTTCCAACACCGTCCAGCACAGCTCCGAGCTTCCACTGCCCGTGGACCATCGCTTTGACACCACGCTCGATCGGGCTGCCCTGCTCCTCGGCGAAGCAGTCGAGGAGGTTGGCGCCACCCTCGACGACGTGGTCGCCGTGGGTGTGGCCCTTCCCCCGAATCTGCTCGCGACCATGACCGGGGGGGCTCTGCACGGCTGGGAGGACGTCGACGTGGCCGAGACCCTCAGTCGCAGGGCCAACCGTCCCGTGGTCCTGGAGCAGCAGGCCGACGCCGCCGCCATGGCAGAAGCCCGCTTCGGCAGCCTGCGCGGCTCCTCCTGCGCCATCTACGTTCGCGCGGAGGAGACGATCGAAGCCGCGATCCTGATCCGTGGACAGCTGCATCGGGGCATCCGCGGGCCGGCTGGCGCGCTGGGTCATGTCCAGGTCGACCCGAGCGGGCCCATCTGCCGCTGCGGTGCCCGTGGCTGCCTCAACACCGCCGTCTCCGAAGATGCCCTGGCCGACCTACTGCGCCTCAGCCATGGCCCCATGAACCTGCGCCAGATCGTCGCGTCGGCGCAGCGTGGTGATGCTGGTTGCCGCCAGGTGATTGCCGACACCGGCGCGGTGGTTGGCCCGGTGCTCGCCAATTCGGCCCTGATGCTGCATCCCGAGGCGATCGTCATCGGCGGTGCACTGGCCACCGCCGGAGAGCTCTTCCTCGGGCCAATTCGTGACGCGCTGCGAGCACGCCCCCTGCTGGGGTCGGCCGATGAGCTCCTGGTGGCCAGCGAACTCACTCGCCACGCCGAGGCGATCGGCGCGGCGGCACTTGCGTATGACAGCGTCCAGACACCGGGCCCGGCAGGAAGGATTGTCGGATGAGCCCATCAGCACCGCTGCTCCGACTCACCGGCATCAGCATGTTCTTCGGTGGCGTCCACGCGGCCGAGGACGTCGACCTCGTGGTCGAGGCCGGCGAGGTCGTCGCTCTCGTCGGGGACAATGCCGCCGGCAAGTCGACCCTCGCGCGCGTCATCGGCGGGGTGTACCAACCGACCGCCGGCACCATCGAGTGGCACGGGCGCCCGGTCTCGATCTCATCCCCACGTGCAGCCACCGAACTCGGCATTGCCTCGGTCTTCCAGGAGTCCTCCCTCGTGGAGAACCTCGACGTCACCGACAACGTCTTCCTCGGCCAGGAGCTGCGCAGTCGGTGGGGGCTGCTGGACGCGACCCGAATGACGGAATTGGCCAAACAGCACCTGGGTGCCGTCAACTCCCGCATCCCGGACCTCACAGTGCCGCTGCGGACGCTCTCGGCGGGCCAACGCCAGTGCGTCGCCATCGCTCGCACTCTGGTCTCCAGTCCCTCCCTGGTGGTGCTGGACGAACCCACGGCCTCCCTGTCAGTCAGCCAGACCGCCGACGTCCTGTCCTATGTGCAGGACCTGCGAGACCGCGGCCTCGGAGTCATCCTCATCGGCCACAACCTGACCGACATCCGGGCAGTGGCGGATCGCGTCGAAGTCCTGCGCCACGGCCGAAACAACGGTAGCTTCTCGGCCACCGCCGCCAGCTACGAGGACGTTCTCGCCGCCATCACCGGTGCCACGCACGTGGCGCGCACCTGAGCCCAGCGACCCCGGTGGGTACCATGTCCAGCATGAGTCCCAAGCGCCACGAGTCGTCGCCCCGCTGACCAAGGGCTGATCCACATCGCCTTCGTGGCGGTACCATTTCCGTCATGACGACAGCCGCCCCCACCCGCCGACAGGTGCTGGTGGGGGCGGTTTCCGTCGGCCTGCTGGCCGCGTGCGGAGAGCCACGAACCACCACGGCCAGCACGAACGTCTCCCCCCGCGCCGCGACCGTCGAGGTGCTGTTGGACGCCACCGCGACCCAGCCCCCCGGCACTACCCCGATGGCCGAACTGGTCGCCAAGGCGCTCCCCGACGCGGCAGTCACCAGCCACCGCGCCCATGCCGACCAGGCGAAGCAGCTGCAGACGGCCGCTGACCGCGGCATCGGCCTGGTGGTCCTGCAGTCCATCGACACCCAGGCGATCGGCAAAGCGATCAAGAAGGCGGCCGACGACGGGGTCCAGATCATCGCCCTCGACGCGATCCCCCAGTCCCACCAGGGGCTGGCCCTGGTCCTAGGCTGGGACGAGTTCAGCGCCGGGGAGAAGGAGATCGCGGCCGTCGCGAAGGAAATGGCCCGGCGCACCTCCGAGCGTCCCCCCCACCACATCGAACTGTTCGCCGGCGCACCCGAAGACCTGCGAGCCAAGGGCCGGTTCGATGGTGAAGCGTTCGCGATGAAGGCCCTGTCCAAGGAGGGCAGCCTGATCGTGAAGTCCGGGCAGACCTCCTTCCAGACCGCAGCCGTGGCCCCGGGCAGTCACGAGGCGTTCGTGCAGCGCCTCACCACCACCTTCGAGGTGACCTACCCCCGGCACACGCTGGATGCCCTGGTAATGCCGGGCGATGCGTACCGCAGCACCGTCGAGGCGACCTGCCGCAAGCTGAAGAGGAAAGTACCCCTGCTGCTCGGCTCGGGCGCCACCGTCGACGGGGTGAAAGCAGTCGCTGCGGGAACCCAGTTCAGCACCATCTACCGGGACCCCGCCCCGCTCGCCTCGCGGTTGGCCAAGGTCGTGGCAGCGATGCAGGAGGGCCGGTCCATCGCCTACAACCCCAAGACCAGCTATCGCAATGAGGTGCGCTCCGTGCCCGGGGTCTTCCTCCTGCCCACGCTGGTGACGAAGGCGACCGGTGGCGCCGCCCTCGCCGGGAACCCCGTGCTCGCCTCGCTGCTCAAGCCCTGAGGAGGACCTCCCCGTGACGCCCGTTCCGCCACCTCCGCACCCCAGTGGCGCCCGTCCGCCGCAGCTGCCCCGCGAGGCCATTCCCCGCCATGTCGCGATCGTGATGGACGGCAATGGCCGCTGGGCCAAGCAGCGCGGACTGAAGCGCACCGAGGGCCATGCTCGCGGCGAGGCCTCCCTCATGGATGTCCTGGCCGGAGCCATCGAGATCGGCGTGGAGTACGTCTCCGCCTATGCCTTCTCCACCGAGAACTGGAAGCGCTCGCCGGACGAGGTCGCCTGGTTGATGAACTTCAACCGCGACGTCATTCGTCGGCGCCGCAATGAGCTGGGCGACATGGGCGTGCGCATCGTGTGGGCTGGGCGTCCGCCGAAGCTCTGGCCCGGTGTCACCAAGCAGTTGGTGGACGCCGAGGAGTACTCGCGTGGCAACACCACCCTCACCCTGCAGTTCTGCATGAACTACGGCGGACGCGCCGAGATCGCCGACGCGGCCGCCCGCATCGCCCAGGCCGCCCGGGAAGGCAGGCTGGACCCGAAGAAGGTCACCGAGGAGACCTTCGCGAAGTACCTGTACCACCCCGATGTCCCCGACGTGGACCTGTTCCTGCGGTCTTCGGGCGAGCAGCGCACGTCCAACTTCCTGGTCTGGCAGGCCGCTTATGCCGAGATGGTATTCCTGGACCGGCTGTGGCCCGATTTCGACCGCCGCGACCTCTGGCGGGCCATCGAGACCTATGTCTCGCGCGACCGGCGCTTCGGCGGGGCGGTTCCCAACGAGGTCACCCGCTAGACGAAGCCCGCGCACAGCCCACATTTCCATGGCCTGGCCTGTTGAGCGCCTGTCCATGTGAGGCGTACCGTAACAGTGTGGAGCAACGGCGCTCCCAGATCCACAGGAGGACCCGAAGATGCTCAGCAGATCCAGTTCCGTCAAGCTTGTGGGGACTCTTCTACTCGCCCTCACCCTGGCGTCCTGCACCGACTCCTCAGGGGTCAAAGGCAACTGGCAGCTGGCCAGCCCTGCCGCCGACCTGCCGGAGGGGGCCACGCTCAAGACCGAGGACTCCCGGATCAGCTGGTACGACGGCTGCAATACCTACGAGGGCCACTATGAGCTCAAGGACGGACGCCTCGTGGTCAGCGAGGTCCAGTCCACCGCGGCCGGCTGCCTCGGTCCGAAGGCAGAGGCAGCCGAACGCTACGTCTCAGTCATGATTGGCAACCCGACCTACCGCCGCAATGGCTCCAAGCTGGAGCTGAGCCGCGGCGATCGGACGCTGACGTTCAGCCCGCGCGGTTGACCGCAGCCACCACGGCCTTCAGGGACGCGGTCAGGATGTCGTGGTCGACTCCCACGCCCCAGAGCACCTGGGTGTCGTCGCCCTCGCCGACCTCGGCCTCGACGTAGGCCGCAGCCTGGGCGTCACCGCCTGCGGTGAGGGCGTGCTCGGAGTAGTCCAGGACGCGAACCTGGATGCCCAGGTTGCCCAGGGCGTCCACGAACGCTGACAGCGGGCCATTGCCCTCACCCTCGATGGTCTGTTCCTCACCACGGAAGCGCACGGTCGCCTGCAGCGAGTAGCGACCGTCCTGGCTTGTCTGACGCGAGGCGACCAGCTGGAGCGGCTCGGTGGCGGCCAGGTACTCGGTCTGGAAGGCGTCCCAGATCTGGGCCGGGGTGATCTCGCCGCCCTGGCTGTCGGTGTGGGACTGCACGACGCGGCTGAACTCGATCTGCAGGCGGCGGGGCAGGTCCATCTTGTACTCGGACTTCATGATGTAGGCCATGCCGCCCTTGCCGGACTGGCTGTTGACCCGGATCACGGCCTCGTAGGTGCGTCCGACGTCATGCGGGTCGATGGGCAGGTAGGGGGCCTCCCAGGCGATCTCGTGCAGGCCCTTGCCCTCGGCCTCGGCCTGGCGCTCGAGTGCCTCCAGGCCCTTCTTGATCGCGTCCTGGTGGGAGCCGGAGAAGGCGGTGTAGACCAGGTCGCCGGCGTAGGGGTGGCGCGGGTGGACCGGCAGGCCGGTGCAGTACTCGACGGTACGACGCACCTCGTCGATGTCGGACAGGTCGACCTGCGGATCGATGCCCTGGCTGAACAGGTTCAGCGCCAGGGTGACCAGGTCGACATTGCCGGTGCGCTCGCCGTGGCCGAACAGGCAGCCCTCGACGCGATCGGCGCCGGCCATCTGGCCGAACTCGGCGGCTGCCACGGCAGTACCGCGGTCGTTGTGCGGGTGCAGGGAGACGGCCACGTTCTCCCGGTTGTCGATGTGACGGGTGAAGTACTCGATCTGGTCGCCGTAGGTGTTCGGGGTCGACCGCTCGACGGTGGCGGGCAGGTTGAAGATGATCTCGCGGCCGTCGCCGGGCTGCCAGACCTCGGCGACCCGGTTGCAGACCTCGACAGCGAACTCGGTGGGGGTCTGGGTGAAGATCTCGGGGCTGTACTGGTAGCCGAACTCGACATCGGCCAGGTTCTGCTCGGCGTACTTCATCACCAGTTCGGTGCCCTGGGTCGCCAGCGCGATGCACTCGGCCTCGCTCATCTTGAACACCACGCGACGGAACAGCTCTGCGGTGGCGTTGTACATGTGGATGGTGGCGCGATGGGCACCGACCAGGGACTCCGAGGTGCGCGAGATCAGGTCCTCACGGGCCTGGGTCAGTACCGAAATGGTGACGTCCTCGGGGATGGCGTCATCCTCGATCAGGTGGCGAACGAAGTCGAAGTCGGTCTGGGAGGCCGAGGGGAAACCGACCTCGATCTCCTTGTAGCCCAACTTCACCAGCAGGTCGAACATGCGGCGCTTGCGGGCAGGGGTCATCGGGTCGATCAGGGCCTGGTTGCCGTCACGCAGGTCGGTGGACAGCCAGCGGGGGGCCTTCTCGATGCGCTTGGTGGGCCAGGTGCGGTCCGGCAGCGAGATCGGCTCGAAGGGGATGTAACGGCCGAACGGCATCGGGCTGGGCTGCTGCACGGGGGTCGGCTGGGGGCGAGGCATGATGTGTTCCTTCACTAGGAGTGGTGGAGCGGCAGGGCAGGTCGAACTCCGCAGCGAGGGGGCCGCAGGATCACTGGGCCTCGCTGCGGCAGTGAAGGAGCCGCCGACCACACATGTCCCACAACCTACACTCCTGTCCACGGTGCGGATGGGAATTCCACAGTGCGGCCATTGGGGATTGACTGTTCCCATGCCCGGCTCGATGACCATCACCAATGTCCGCCACCTCGACCTGACCAGCGGAATCGTCGGTGAACCCACGGACCTGCACATCGCCGGGGGCATGATCACGCGGATGGCACCGGAGCGGGCTCGTGTCATCAATGCCGATGGTGCAGTGATCATGCCCGGCCTCTGGGACGCCCACGTCCACATGTCGCAGTGGGCCACCAGCTCGCGATGGATTGACGTTTCGGCCGGGTCGAGCGCGGTGGAAGTGGCGGCGATCCTGGCCGAGAAGGTCGATGCGGTGCAGGACGACGTGGTGATCGGTTTCGGCTTCCGCGACTCCACCTGGCCCACACCTCCCACCGCCGAGGCACTGGACGCCGTGACCGGGCAGCGTCCCTGCGTCCTCATCAGTGGTGACGTGCACTCGGTGTGGGTCAACAGCGCCGCCATCGACCGGTTCGATCTCGGCGAGTGCGACGGGGTCCTGCGCGAAGAGCCCGCTTTCGCGCTGCAGCGTCGCCTGCAGCAGGTCTCCGACGATGTGCTCGACCAGTGGGTCGCGGATGCCGCCTGCCGGGCCGCCGAGCTCGGGATCGTCGGCATCTACGACTTCACGATGGAGTGGAACATCGGCCACTGGGCCCGCCGCTTCGGCAAGGGCTTCGAGACGCTGTGCGTTCGTGCCGCGACCTACCCGAAGTGGCTGGACCAGTTCGAGGAGGAGGGCCTGCACGGCGGTGACCTGCTGGGCACTGACCTGTTCGCGGTCGGACCGCTGAAGATCATCTCCGACGGATCGCTCAGCTCAGGCACCGCGTGGTGCCACGACCCCTATGGGACGCACGAGCACGGTGTGGCCACCGTTGACCTGCCCGAACTCGTCGAGCTGATGGGACGCGCCCGGTCCGCGCGACTGGAGTGTGCCGTGCACGCCATCGGGGACCGCGCTCTCGCCCAGGCCCTCGAGGCCTACACCGAGACCGGGGCCCGCGGCAGCATCGAGCACGCCCAGCTCGCCCAACCCCAGGACGTCGCCCGCATGGCTGACCTGGGCATCCGCGCCAGCGTGCAGCCCGCCCACCTGCTGGACGACCGCGACGCCATGGACTTGCTGTGGGCTGATCGCGGTGAGCATGCCTTCCCGCTGCGCTCGCTCCGGGACGCCGGGGTGGAGCTCGCCTTCGGCTCCGATGCCCCCGTCGCCTCCCTGGACCCCTGGCTCGCCATCGAGGCTGCCGTCCGGCGCAGTGGCGACCGACGCGCGGCCTGGCACGCCGAACAGAAGCTGACCGTCTCCGAGGCGCTCCTGGCGTCCACCCGTGGGGTGAAGTCACTGGTGGTCGGGGCCGAGGCGGACATCGTGCTGCTGGACCGCAACCCCTTCGAGGTGAACGAGACCGAGTTGCGCCGGGTGCGTCCGGTGTTGACCATGGTCGGCGGGCACATCACCTGTGACAAGCTGTAGGGCATGAAGAAACTCGGCCTGGTGCTGCTGTCGGTCGTGCTGATGTTGGCGGGTTGCACGTCGGACGAGCCGCGCATCGACGGTTCCTGGGGAGCGGTGGAGATCACCTCGCAGCAGGCCGCGCCGCGAGTGGAGATGGTGGAGTTCAACATCCTGGGCAAGGAGCTCACGGGCAGCGACGGCTGTGGCCCGATCAAGGCTCGCGTGGAATTGCGCGATGGGAAGCTCCTCGTCGGACCCATCGCCACCGATGGCAACACGTGCTCAGGTGACGCCGCGCAGACCGCCCAGGTCGTGCAGGAGCTGCTCAGGGCCCAGCCGGAGGCGTCCGTGGTTGAGGGCGTGATGCGGCTGAAGGCGGGTGGCACCGAGTTGGTGCTGGAGAAGCGCTGAGCATGGAGCCGATGCTGGCGACCCACTCCCCCACCGGACGGATTCCCCCCGGGGAGCAGTGGGTGCACGAGGTCAAGTGGGACGGCATCCGGCTGATGGCAGATGTCCGTAGTGGTGAACTGCGTCTGACGAATCGGCGCGGGATCGACGTGACCGTGGCCTACCCC
Source organism: Aestuariimicrobium sp. p3-SID1156 (assembly GCF_025144225.1). Lineage (GTDB taxonomy): Bacteria > Actinomycetota > Actinomycetes > Propionibacteriales > Propionibacteriaceae > Aestuariimicrobium. The sequence goes on along the minus strand of NZ_JALXXB010000004.1, from coordinate 112,664 downwards.
GAGCTTGGCTGGGCAGGTGGGATGCCCGAGGACGTGCTGCTGGACGGCGAGGTGGTGGCGGTCAACCCGGATGGGACCTCCAACCTCAAGGCGATTGCGCCCAGGATCCACCTGCGTGACCCCAAGCGCATCGCCCAGATCGCGGCAGCGCGTCCGGTGCAGTACATGGTCTTCGACGTGCTTCGGCTGGAGAGCCGGGACCTCACTCGTCTCCCCCTGGGCGAGCGCCGGGAGCTGGTGGAGGGCTTGGGGCTGGAGGCCAATGGCTCGTCCTGGCAGGTCCCTCCGCAGTACGACGACGGGGAGCTGCTCAGCCAGGTCACCCTCGATGCGGGCCTGGAGGGTGTGATCTCCAAGCGCCGCGACTCCCCCTACCTGCCCGGCACGCGGTCAACGAATTGGCTGAAGGTCCCCCACCGCACGGAGTTCGTGGGCGTGATTGGCGGCTGGGTTCCCGAGACCGATAACCCGAAACGCCTCGGCGCCCTGTGGATCGGGCATCCGCACGACGAGGAGTCCTTTCCGACAGACGGGCTCCTCTACCCGATCACGCGCGCCGGCTCGGGGCTCTCGAGCGCCGTGCGCGACGAACTGCTCGGCGTGCTGACGAGCATCGAGGTGGACGCCTGCCCGTTCGTGCCGCGCCCGACCGGCCCCGAGCTCAAGAGGGCGCACTGGGTCGAGCCCATCCTCTGCATCCAGGTCCGCTTCCTCGGCCAGCCCGGCTCCTTCAGCCTCGACAACGCCGCCAGTGCACCGGAGGCTGGACAGCTGCGCCAACCCGTGCTGAGGAGACTTCGCCCCGACGTGACGCCGCTGGAGGCGCCGTATGTGGAGGTCGAGGAGCCGGTCTAGGACTCGTTTCCGGCCAGGGGCCAGCTCGTCCCGGCCCCTGACCGACGGAGGGTTAGAAGCCCAAGCGATTCAGGAACTTCGGGTCCCGCTGCCATTCCTTCATGACCTTGACCTTCACGTCCAGGTGCACCGGGGTCCCCAGCAGCGCGCTGATCTGCATCCGCGCGTTCGTCCCGATCTCCTTGAGGCGGCTGCCCTGGTGGCCGATCACGATGCCCTTCTGCGAGTCCCGCTCCACGACCATGGACGCGAAGATGTCGAGCAGCGGCTTGTCCTCCGGGCGTCCCTCGCGCAGGCCCATCTCGTCGATCACGACCGTGATCGAGTGCGGCAGCTCATCGCGGACGCCCTCGAGCGCGGCCTCACGGATCAGTTCTGCCACCAGCGTCTCGGTGGGCTCGTCGGTGATCTGCCCCTCCGGGTACCAGGCCGGCCCTTCCGGCAGCAGGCTGACCAGGACGTCCTCGACGTCGTCGAGCTGGTCATTGCTGACCGCGCTGCAGGGGACGATGTGCTCCCAACGGATGCCGAGTTCCTCCTCGAGGCCGTGGATGGCCAGGAGGTGTTCACGGAGGCGTTCCTTGCTGATCAGGTCGGTCTTGGTGGCCAGTGCCACCAGCTTGGGCCGCTTGCGGAGCTTGGAGATCTCCCGGACCAGGAAGGTGTCACCCGGGCCGATGCGCTGGTCGCTGGGTAGGCAGACACCGATGATGTCGACCTCGTCCCAGGTGGAGCGAACCAGGTCATTGAGGCGCTCGCCGAGCAGGGTGCGCGGTTTGTGCAGGCCGGGGGTGTCGATGATCACCAGCTGGGCGTGCGGCCGGGTGACGACGCCGCGGATGGCGTGGCGTGTGGTCTGCGGCTTGGAGGAGGCGATCGCGATCTTCTCCCCCACCAGCGCGTTGGTCAGCGTCGACTTGCCGGCATTGGGGCGTCCGACGAAGCAGACGAAGCCCGAGCGGAACGGGACCTCCTCAGGCTGGCCCTGGTGGTCGTGGACGTCATTCTGCATCGGCCGTCTCCTCGGCGTCGGGGTCGAGCTCAGGTGCCGGACGGACCAGGCAGGTGTCGATCTGGTGTCGGCGTCCGGTGGCCTTCTCGGCGGTGATCTCCAGACCCTCCCAGATGATCTGGCTTCCGGGGATGGGGACGACCGACAGCAGCTTGGCCATCAGGCCTCCGACGGTTTCGACATCATCATCGTCGGCCTGCTTGCCGAAGAGTTCAGCCATGTCATCCACCGGCATCCGAGCACTGATCCGGTAGGTGCCCTCACCGAGGTCATCGGTGTGGGTGGGTTCGGCGTCATATTCGTCGACGATCTCGCCGACGATCTCCTCCAGGATGTCCTCGATGGTGGCGAGTCCTGCGGTGCCGCCGAACTCGTCCACGACCAGCACGATGTGGTTGCGGTCGCGCTGCATCTCCTTGAGGACCTCATCCACCGGCTTGGAATCAGGCACGAAGCTCACCGGACGCACCAGTTCACCAACCGTCTCGGAGGTGGCGGCCTGGGCGTTGTCGAAGATGCGGCGGGTGATGTCCTTGAGGTAGACGATGCCCTGCACCTCATCGAGACCGTCGGCCCCCACGACCGGAATGCGGCTGAATCCGGAGCGCAGCGCCAGCGACTGGGCCTGGCGCAAGGTCTTGTCGGAGCTGATGAACACCACATCGGTACGCGGGACCATGACCTCCTTGATCAAGGTGTCGCCCAGCTCGAAGACCGAGTGGATCATCTTCCGTTCGCCGGCCTCGATCAGGTCGGTCGCCTCGGCGATGTCGACCATCTCGCGTAGTTCGGCCTCCGACGAGAACGGTCCGTCGGCGAAACCTCGGCCCGGGGTGAGCGCATTGCCCAGCAAGATCATCAGCTGGGGGATGGGACCCAGGACTGCATTGAGCGCGGCCAGGGGGCCAGCAAGGGACAGGGCCACCCCGTCGGCTCGTTGGCGTCCCAGGGTGCGGGGGGCGACCCCCCACAGGATGAAGGAGACGATCACCAGCACACCGATCGCCACCAGCAACTCCACCCACAGGACGTCGAGGTGGTCGAAGACGACCATGCTGGTGAGCGCGATCGTGGTGGTCTCACAGACCGTGCGCATGAACATCGCGGTGTTCACATAGGGGGCGGGGTCCTCCGCGATACGGAGGACGCGCACAGCACCGCGCTTGCCCTCTTCGGCGAGCCGTTGGGCGCGGGAGCGGGACATCGACTGCAGCGCGGAGTCGGCCGCGGCGAACAGACTGGCGAGGATGGCGCTGACCAGTGCGATGGCCAGCAGGGTCCATTCCTGGACGGTCACTGGTCAGGCACCTGGCCTCTCGCGCTGCCAGGCAGCAATGATCTTGTCGTTGAGGCCGAACATGACCGCCTTCTCCTCCGGCTCGGCATGGTCGTGGCCGAGCAGGTGCAGCAGACCGTGGATCAGCAGGTACTCGGCTTCCTCCTCAGGGCGGCGTCCGTTTTCGGCGGCCTGGCGATGGGTGACCTGGGGGCAGATGACGATGTCGCCGAGCATGCCCAGGGCTGGGTCGGCGTCCGGATCGGGGCTGCGCAGCTCATCCATGGGGAAGCTCATCACGTCCGTGGGGCCCGGCAGGTCCATGAACCGCTCGTGGTAGTTCGCCATGGTCGCTTCGTCGACCAGCAGGATCGACAGGTCCGACTGCGGGTGGATGCGCAGCTGGTCCATCGCGAACCGTGCCAGCGCGACCAGCCCCTGCTCGTCGGCGACTTCACCGGACTCGTTGTTGATGTCGATCATCGGTGGCCCTCCTGACCGCGTCGCGCGCGGGGTTCGTGCGGGCGGGGGGTGGCGTCGATCTCGTAGTTGTCGTAGGCCTGGACGATGCGACTGACCAGCTTGTGGCGGACCACATCGTGGTTGGTCAGCTGGCAGAAGGCGATGTCGTCGAGCCCGTCGAGGATGCGCTGCACCTCGCGCAGGCCGGACTTCTGCCCACCGGGCAGATCGATCTGGGTGACGTCGCCGGTGACCACCATCTTCGCCCCGAAACCGAGACGGGTCAGGAACATCTTCATCTGTTCCATCGAGGTGTTCTGGGCCTCGTCGAGGATGATGAAGGCGTCGTTGAGCGTACGCCCGCGCATGTAGGCCAGCGGGGCGACCTCGATGGTGCCGCTGGTGAGCAGCTTGGGAACCGACTCCGGGTCGACCATGTCGTGCAGCGCGTCATAGAGGGGACGCAGGTAGGGGTCGATCTTGTCGTTCAGCGTGCCCGGCAGGAAGCCCAGCTTCTCCCCGGCCTCGATGGCCGGGCGCGTGAGGATGATCCGGTTGACCTGCTTGGCCTGCAAGGCCTGGACGGCCTTCGCCATGGCCAGGTAGGTCTTGCCGGTACCGGCCGGACCGATGCCGAAGACGACCGTGTGCAGGTCGATGGCGTCCACGTAGCGCTTCTGGTTCAGCGTCTTGGGGCGGATCGACTTGCCGCGGGTCGAAAGGATGTTCTGGGTCAGCACCTCGGCGGGGGCGATCTGCTCAGGTGTGCCGGTCATGGAGACGATGCGCTCGACCAGTTCTGCGGTCAGGCCCTGGCCCATGCGCAGGATGGTAACCATCTCGGTGAGCACGTCGACAGCGAAGCTGATCTCCTCCGCGCTGCCCTCGAGGGTGACGATGTTGCCGCGAACGTGGATGCTGGCGTCCAGTTGCTTCTCGAGCAGGCGCAGGAATTCATCGCGCGGGCCAAGGACGTTCACCATGGGGATCGAGGTCGGGATCTCGAATTGTCGGGTGCTCAGGGTGTCCTCCGTGTCTGGGTGTGCGTCCGATTCTATGCGACCTGTCGCACAGCCGGGTCGAGCAGGTAGCCTCGCGGGGTGCCCGCTCGCCTCCGATCGATTCTCGCCGACACCAGGCCACTCCAGCACCCCGATTTCCGGCGTCTGTGGTTCGCCTACATCATCACCACGATCGGCGCGCAGCTGACGGTGGTCTCGGTACCGGCGCAGATCTGGGCGATCACGCGGGATTCGGGCTATGTCGGGCTGACCGGACTGTTCGGGCTGGTGCCGCTGGTCGTGTTCGGCCTGTGGGGCGGTGCCATCGCGGACGCCTTCGACCGGCGGCTGGTGCTGCTCGTCTCGACACTCGGCCTGATCGTGCTGCAGTTCCTTTTTGCCGCGCAGGCCTTCTTCGAGTGGCACAACGTCTGGGTGATCCTGGGGCTGTTCGCCGTGCAGCAGGCCTTCTTCGGGCTCACCTCCCCTGCGCGGATGGCGATCCTGCCCGCCCTGGTACCGCGTGAGCTGCTACCCGCCGCGAACGCCCTCAACACGACGGTGATGACCTTTGGCGGGATCGCCGGCCCCCTGGTTGGGGGCATGCTCATCCCGGTGCTGGGCTTTGCGCTGCTCTACTTCGTGGATGGGCTCTTCCTGCTGGCAACCCTCTACGCCGTGATGAAGCTGCCACCCATGCCGCCGATGGCCTCCGACAGTGGGGCGAGGCGCTCGGTCGGGATGCGTTCGATCGCCGAAGGTCTGCGCTACACGCTGGCGAATCGGATCATCCTGATGAGCTTCGTGGTGGACCTGATCGCCATGATCTTCGGCATGCCGCGGATCCTGATCCCGCAGATGGCCGACGTCGACTTCGGGGGCCCGATCGAGGGTGGGTGGCGCCTGGCAGTGCTGTTCGCGGCGATGCCGGCCGGCGCCTTCCTGGGTGGCGTCCTGTCGGGATGGGTGTCGCGAGTCGAGCGCCAGGGCAGGGCCGTGACGGTCGCGATCGTCGTGTGGGGCTTGACCATGGTCGGCATGGGCTTCGCTGTCTGGCAGGCACAGGGACGCATCTGGCCCTGGCTGTGGGTGGCGGTCCTGTTCTTCGCGCTGGGTGGAGCGGCGGACATGGCCTCGGCCAGTTTCCGGCAGACGATGCTGCTGACTGCCGCGACCGATGAGGTGCGCGGACGCATCCAGGGCGTCTTCCTGGTGGTCGTGGTCGGCGGGCCGCGCATCGCGGACCTGATCCATGGACGCCCCGCAGCCAGCATCGGCGCGGGCCCCACCACGATGTGGGGCGGTGCGCTGGTCGTGGCGGGGACGATCCTCGCGGTGGCGCTGGTGCCGGCCTTCTGGCGCTACCGCACGAACAGTCCGGCGCGGGTCTCCCAGGACTGATCAGGCGCTGAGGAGTATTCGGGCCGATCAGTATTCGGGGTCGTCGCCGTCGACGTGGGTGTCGTCGATGATGTGCATCGCCGCTTCCTCAGCGCAGGCTGCGCCACCGTCGAGGCCGACGTCCCGGCCGATGGACTCCGGCTCGTGGTCGGGGCTGTCGTAGCCGTCCGCGTGGCCGATCAGGCGTCCCGCACGCTTGGCGCCGACCTCACGGCGCTCGCGGAGCGGGTTCCAGTCAGCGTCAGGGTCGGGGAGCTCACGGTCGGGTTGCTCCTGCTTGATGCGCATCTCGAGGGTCTCACCCTCCCGCATCTCACGAGGAGTGTTGCCGAAGCCCTGCAACGGCGAGTACTGGTCGGGGGGAATGATCCCCTCGTCCAGCAGGTCGTCGACGCCCCTGTCAACCAGGGTGTCGGACGCCTGGAGCTGGTCGACCTCGCGTTCACTGCCGAGGTCCGGGATCTCGAAGTCAGGTGCCATGCAGAGATTCTGCCACCCGCCCCGGCACCGTGGAAGAAGCCCCGCTGCTCAGCCCTCCGAAGGGGTGTCATAGGGTGGGTGCATCTGGGCCTGTTGACCCTGAGATCGGTCTGATGAGGCCTCGGCACGGGTGTCGGCCCTACACTGCTGCGGTGACCCAGACCGTTGAGGCCCCCCACCAGTCCCCCGCCTACGCCAGCCGCGGATCGTCCCATTTCGACATCCTCGTCGCGCTGATGGCGGTGGTCATCGTGCTGTCGAACATCGGCGCGTCCAAGGGTGTCGTCCTCGGCCCGATCATCACCGACGGCGGTTTCTTCCTGTTCCCGATCGCCTACATCGTCGGCGACGTGATCAGCGAGGTCTACGGCTTCAAGGCGGCGCGGCGGGCGACGCTGATGGGCTTCGGCGCAGCTCTGTTCGCGGTGGTCTGTTTCTGGATCATGATCAAGCTCCCCGGCTTCACCGATGACTACGGCGTCGCCAAGCAGGCCGCCCTGGAGGGCGCCCCCGGGCCTGTCTGGCAGATCGTGCTGGCCAGCGTGCTCGGCTTCGTGGCGGGCCAGCTCTCGAACGCCTGGGTGATGAGCCGCCTCAAGGCCCGCACGCACGAGCGCGGGCTGGTGCTGCGGCTCATGGGTTCGACCGGTGTCGGCGAGGCGCTGGACACGATCATCTTCTGCACCATCGCGGCCAGTGCGATCGGCATCACCAGCTTCGGGCAGTGGGCCAACTACACCTTCTTCGGTTTCCTGTGGAAGACGCTGGTGGAGTACGCCTTCGTGCCGGTGACCCGGCTGGTGATCGGCTGGCTGAAGCAGCACGAGCCGAGCTACCAAGAGGCCTTGGCCAGTGCCTGAGCTGCCCCCGTTGCCGGTGATGCTGCACGATGCGGATTGCGGCTTCTGCTCGCGGTGTGCGCGGCTGGTACCCCGGCTGGGCTGCCGGATTCGGGTGTCCTCGCTGCAGTCGGAGGACTTGCTGGCGCTGGGTGTTGACCCGGAGCGGGCGATCGTGGAGATGCCGGTGGTGCTGTCGACCGGGCGGGTGGCGTGGGGTCACCAGGCTTGGGCCGAGATCCTTCTCACCGGCACCCTGCCTTTGCGAGTGATTGGACGCGTGCTAGGTGCGCGGGTGATGCGGCGTCCCGCGGCGGCGGTGTACCGATGGGTGGCGGGCAATCGTCACCGGATGCCGGGCGGCTCGGCGGCGTGTGCGCTGCCGGTCGAGCGTCCGTGACTGCCCATCAACAGTCCTTGACTCGCAGCCGTACCCATCGGGAGTCGCCGCGCCGCTTCACGGTGAGCTCGCATCTGGGGTCCTCCCCCTTGACCTCGTGAATTGGCGCTCCGCGTGAGGCCACCGTGGACGAACCGTCAGGCCAACTTCCCCGCCAGATGGCAAAAGCCTTGTCCTGGATCGCCACGATGTCGCAGGTCACCTCACCCAATTTGGCACCGGGCGTCGGAGGCTCCTGCCCCTGTTCCCAGAAGTAGGTCCTTCCGCCCCAGTAGAGCAGTCCGCTGTAGCTGGCCAGAGTCTTCTCGCCATTGGGAGGAGGCGTGGGAGTCGGGCACACCACCCCTGAGGTCGACGTCCCCGATACCGCTGGCGATGTCGCCGGGGTGGCTGGGACGGCATCGGGCCGATTCACCCACCAGTAGCCAGTGGTGCCACCGACCACCACGGCGAGGGCAGCAGCCAGCCCGCCCTGGATGGCTGTTGCCCGGCGGCGTCGCCGGCGTCCCTCGCGCATCACCTCATCAAGGTCGACGGGGACGATGGGTGGAACGAGGTCATTCAGTGTCTTGGTCATCTCACTCCTCCAGGAGGTCAGCCAGGTCGGTGCGCAATCGCAGTCGCGCCAGCGCACGCGCGTCCTGGGTGGTGACGGTTTGCTCGCTGCAGCCGACGAGGTCGGCCACCTGCTTCACGGGGAGATCATCGATGTGGCGCAGGACGACGATCATGCGTTGCTGGTTGCTGAGTCCGGCGAGCGCCTCCAACAGGGCTGCACGCTCCAGATGAAGGTCATCACGATGTGGCGCATCATGGACCTGCGAGGTGAGGAGCTCGCGTCGCCCCCGCAGCTGGCTTCGCCACAGGTTCAGCAGGATGGTGCGCACGTAGGCCTCGGGGGAACGGGCACGCCCCACTCGGGAACGGTGTTGGTAGGCGCGGACCAGCGTTTCCTGCACGAGGTCTCGTGCGAGCTCGACCTCGCCGGACAGGCCCCAGGCGGTACGTGACAGTCGAGGCTGCAATTCCTCGGCCAGCGCGACGAAGGCTTCGTCATCCACGCCGTCACCCCCCTTCACCCAGACAAGACGCAGCGGGCCAGTGTTTCGTCAACAGCCTCCCGTATCCACATCTGGGCATGTCGATGGCCCGCCGGGGTGAGCGGCGGGTGCGGCAATGCAGTGTCAGGCGGCGGCCGCCATGCGTTGGGTACCGGAAGGTGTGACGACGTACTGGAAGCCGAGCGGCGAGGTCCAGAGGAAGACGCCCGGCTCAGGCTGGGCGACCTGCCAACCGCCATGGGTCTTCGCTCGATGCGCCTTTCGGGACAGCGGCCCGAGGTTGTCCGGTCTGGTCTGTTCCTTCACCCCGGGTTTGAACGCCCGGGTGTGGTCGAGGTCGAGCCGGCGACTTCGGCGGTTCGAGAAAGGGAAGACCTCGTACTCGTTACGCAGCGTGACCCACTCCCGCATTCGCGGCGGGCACTCGTAGGCGTCCGAGGGAACCAACTGCTCTGGGTCGAGGACGGGGCGGACCTGCACTCGGGTGTGACCGAGCAGGTCCTTCAGCCACCCCGCCAGCAGCGGCCCGATACCCTCGACCCGGGCGAGCCCACAGCCGCTGCCGACGGTCTCGTCGGTCAGGTGGACCACGAGGTCAGCGCGGGGCATGAGCTGGTCGGCAGGAACAGTCACCGAACCGCAGGTGTGGCCACGCAGGCCACGACTCGGGCACTCAGCGTCCTCGATCTCGGGCAGCTCGTCGAGCAGGGAAGCCTGTAACAGCTGCAATGCCCAGGCCGGGGAGGCCAGCACGCCCAGCGCCAGTGCCCGTCGGATCTCGAAGGTCTCGGTGTTGCCGCCCTGGCCGAGGATTCCGGCCAATCGGTTGAGCTGGGCGTTCAGGAAGATTGCATCGGCCGCGTCGAGTCGGGCGTCCACGTCGGTGATGCCGAGGTGGGAGTCGCCGATCCTGACACCGCGGGAGTTCCGCCTGCGCTCGTGCTCGTCCTGGGCTGCCTCGCCGTTCATCTCCATCACGCGGGCACGGATCAGTTGCTCAAGCCGCTTCCAGGACATGGTGTCGAGGACAGCATCCAGTTCGGCGTCCAACTCGCGACATTGCAGCAAGGTCAGGTCGAGAGTGAGTGCCGAGACCTCACGCGCCTGCCAGACCCGCATGTCAAGGTCGGCGACAGCTTGCCAGACGGACGGAAACCGGGAGCGGATTGCCAGCGCATCGCGCAAGAGCAGGCGGGCGCTCAGGTCGTCCATGCCCAGACCGGCCGCCAGTTCGAGGCTGCAGAACTCCGCGACCTGCGACGTTCCCTCGCCACCCCACTGGACCAGCCGCTCCGTGCCCTCAAGGACTGGCCCATCGTCAGGCACCCATCGGTACTCATCGGCCCAGTCAGCAACCATCGCGAACTGCTCCGCCTCGGCTTCGTGCTGCTTCAGTCGCGCGAGTCGCAGATTGATCATCTTGCCTCGCGCCGCAGCAATGCTGAATGTCATGCCCCCACCCCCGCGTCGAACACCTGTACCAATTCTATCGTGGGGACAGACTCATTCAAGGGCCAGCGCGAAGATTTTTGGGGTACTCCGAGGGCAGACTGCTCGGGATCCGTATCGATCTCGACGTCGACGAGGATTCGGGCGACGAGGAAGCCGAATCAGCCCCGCGAGGCGTAGAACCGACCCAGGAACTCCTCGCGGTAGGCGTCGAAGTCACCGGACTGCATCGACTCGCGGGTCCGGTCCACCAAGCGCACGGTGAACCGCTCGTTGTGGATCGTCGCCAGCGTGGAGGCCAGCATTTCCTTGGCCTTGAACAGGTGGTGCAGGTAGGCCCGCGTGTAGTGGGTGCAGGTGTAGCAGTCGCAGCCCTCCTCCAGCGGCACGAAGGCCCGCCGGTTGGCCGCGGTGTTCACGTTGTAGCGACCGTCCGCGGCATAGATAGCCGCATTGCGGGCCACGCGGGAGGGGTTGACGCAGTCGAAGGTGTCCGCGCCGGCCGCGCACGCCGCGAAGAGGTCGTCCGGCTCGGAGATCCCGAGCAGGTGTCGTGGCTTGTCGAAGGGTAGTTCCTCAGCAACCCAGCCGACAATGGTGCCGAGGTTCTCCTTCTCCAGCGCACCACCGATGCCGAAGCCGTCGAATGTCTGCCCGTTGACCTCCATCGACCCCAGGTCCCGGGCGGCCTTGCGGCGCAGGTCCTCGTATTGGGCACCCTGCAGGACGCCGAAGAGCGCCTGGTAGGGCTTCCCCACTCGCTCCTCGGTCAGCGTCCGGTGCGCGGCCAGACAGCGCTCGGCCCACAGCCGCGTCCGCTCCAGGGACTCCTCCTGGTAGGCGCGGGTGTTCATCAGCGTGGTCAGCTCGTCGAAGGCGAACATGATGTCGGCGCCCAACTCGTGCTGGACCCGCATCGACACCTCGGGAGTGAACCGGTGCCTGGTTCCGTCAAGGTGCGACTTGAAGGTCACGCCATCGTCATCGACATGAGCCAGGCGTTCCTTGCCCTCGGCGATGACCTGGTCATCAGTGACCCGCTCGGTCTCCATCGCCAGGACCTTCTTGAACCCGGCGCCCAGGCTCATGACCTGAAAACCGCCCGAGTCGGTGAAGGTGGGGCCCGACCAGTTCATGAAGCGTCCCAGACCACCGGCCTCATCGACCAGGTCGGAGCCCGGCTGCAGGTAGAGGTGGTAGGCATTGGCCAGCACCGCCTGCGCCCCCAACGCCGCGACATCATCGGGGAGGACGGCCTTCACCGTCGCCTTGGTGCCCACGACCACGAAGGCCGGGGTCTGGATCTCCCCATGCGGCGTCCGAATGGTCCCGGTTCGACCGAGCCCGTTGTCCAGGACGGCGCCGGGAGCGAAGCCGAACTCCTCACTCACCGGCTGGCCGCCTGCCCTGCCAACAGCTTCAGTTGCACCAGCGCCACCGCCCCAGCCGTGGACGCCCGCAGGACACCGTCGCTGATCAGTACCGGCACGGCGCCCAGTTCGCGCAGTTCGGTGATCTCCTCCGGCGAGATCCCGCCCTCAGGACCGACGAGCACCGTGACCGGGCCCTCGGAGGGTAGCTCGACCGACGCGATCGACTGCTCGGCCTCCTCATGGGCCACCAGCACCAGCCCGCCCACCCCGCGCAGGTAGTCGAGGACGGTCCTGGGCGTCAACACCGCCGGGTGCACGCGCGGCACGCTCAGTCGGCGCGACTGCTTGGCTGCCTCCCGCGCCGTCGACCGCCACTTGGCCAGCGCCTTGTCCGCCTTGGCATCCCACTTCACGATCGAGCGACGCGACTGCCAGGCCGCCACCTCGTCGACGCCCACCTCAGTCATCAGTTCCAGCGAGAGCTCGCTGCGATCGCCCTTGGCCAGGCCCTGCACCACATGCCACTGGTACCTCGACGAGCCCTGGGCACCCAGCACCTCCAGCACCGTCCCGGAGACCCGGGAGCCGACGACCTCGGTGACCTCCACCCGCACGCCCGCCCCCGCCCCGTCGGAGACCAGGATGGTCTCCCCCGGTCGGGTCCGCTTCACGGTCGCGGCATGGCGGGCCTCGTCGCCCTCGAGCAGGAACACCCCACCGACAGCGGCAGTGCGGACCCGCTCGGGGTCGCCGAGGTAGAGGGCATCGGTCATCAGCTGAAGGCTTCCTTCAAGCGGTCGAACATGCCCTTGTTGTGCTTATTGGTGCCGACGTTGGCCTCCACCGAGGTCTCGTGGCGAGACTCGGCGAGCTGGCGCAGCAGCTCACGCTGCCGATCGTCGAGCTTGGTGGGCGTCTGGACGATGAAGGTGATGCCCAGGTCGCCGCGTCCACCGCCACGAAGCCTGGGGACGCCCCGGCCGGACAGCGCCACGCGGGTCCCCGACTGGGTCCCAGCTGGCACCTCCACGCGGACGCTCCGGTCAGCAGGCTCGGAGTCCTCGCGCTCGGCCTCCAGGGTCTTCACGTCGATCGACGTGCCCAGGGCGGCAGCAGTCATCGGGATGGTGAGCACCATCTCCAGGTCGTCGCCCTCGCGGGTGAAGACCTCGTGCGGTGCCACGACCAGCTCGACGTACAGGTCGCCGGCAGGACCACCGCCCGGCCCGACCTCGCCCTGTGACTCCAGGTGGATGCGGTTGCCGGTGTTCACACCGGCAGGGATCTTCACCGAGATGTTGCGCTTGTGGCGCACCCGACCCTCGCCCGAGCACTCCCCACAGGGATGCGGGATGACCGTGCCGTAACCGCGGCAGGTCGGGCAGGGCTGGGAGGTACGAATGTCACCCAGGAAGGAGCGTTGCACCTGGGTGATGTCTCCGCGTCCATGACAGGTCTGGCAGGTGACCGGCTCGGAGCCCTCCTCCGCGCCGGTGCCCGAACACTTGGGGCAGAGCACGGCGGTGTCGACGGTCAGGGGCTTGGTGACGCCGAACGCCGCCTCGGCGAGGGTCAGCGGTTGCCGCACCAGGGCATCCTGGCCGCGTCGCGTCCGAGAGCGCGGGCCGCGCTGGGTCTGGGCGCCGAACATGGCGTCCACGAGGTTGGTGAAGTCGAAGCCGCCAGCGCTGCCGAAGCCGCCGAACCCGGCGAAGGGGTCACCGCCGCCACGACCGGTGGGGTCGCCGCCCCGGTCGTAGATGGCCCGCTTGTTGTCGTCGTGGAGGACCTCGTAGGCCTCCTGGACCTCCTTGAACTTCTCCGCGGAGTCCTCGCCCGGCGACACGTCGGGGTGGTACTTCATGGCCATCTTGCGGTAGGCCTTCTTGATCTGCTCAGCGCTGGCGTCACGGGCGACGCCCAGCACCTCGTAGTAGTCACGACTCATCAGAGTGTGCTCATCCTTCCGAGAGGAAACGGCCGACGTATCGTGCCACAGCACGCACGGAGGCGATGGTCGACGGGTAGTCCATGCGGGTGGGGCCGACGACGCCCAGATGGGCCCAGGTGTCGCCGGGGTCGCCGTAGGTGCTGGTCACCAGGGAGGTGGCGCGCAGCGGTTCGTAGGGGTTCTCCTGGCCGATGCGCACGGTGACGTCGTCCACCGCGCTCTCGCCCAGCAGGCGCAGCAGCACGACCTGTTCCTCGAGTGCCTCCACCACGGGCTGGATGGAGAGCTCGAAGTTCATGCCGTAGCGGGTCAGGTTCGGCACTCCCGCGACCACGATCCGGTTGCCGGGGTCGGTGGCCAGGATCTCCAGCAGCGTCGCCACCACCGTCGCGACCGGGCCACGCTGGTCGGGGGTGACGTCGTCAACAGCGTGCTGGAGCCGTTCGGCCGCGCTCGAGGGGGCGTGGTCCACGATCGCCGCGTTCACGCGCTGGCGCACCTGGGCCAGCTGCTCCTCGGTGTGGGCGGGGAGCTCGATGACGCGCTGCTCCACGCGTCCCGAACTGGTGATCAGCACCACCAGCGCCCGATCGACATTGAGGCTGACCAGCTCGACGTGCTTGACGACTGCAGCCGAACTGGTGGGGTACTGCACGATCGCCACCTGCTGGGTCAGCTGGGCCAGCAGCCGCACGGTGCGGGTCACGATGTCCTCGACGTCGATCGCGCCAGCCATGAAGGCCTGGATGGCGCGTTTCTCGGCTGCGGAGAGCGGTTTGACCTCGCCCAGCCGGTCGACGAAGAGACGATATCCCTTGTCAGTGGGGATGCGGCCGGCGCTGGTGTGCGGCTGGGTGATGTAGCCCTCCTCCTCCAGCACGGCCATGTCGTTGCGGATGGTGGCCGGCGAGACACCCAGCTGGTGTCGCTCCACGAGGGCCTTCGAGCCGACGGGCTCGCGGCTCGACACGTAGTCGGAGACGATGGCGCGCAGGACGTCCAGCTTGCGATCGTCCATGTCCCCTCCGTTCGTTGAATCCGCAGCCTCTTGGCACTCACGACAAACGAGTGCCAGTGTACTCGCACTTCATGGCAGGCTTGGGGTTGTGCAATTCTCCCTGGGAACCTGGACTCCTGTCACCGACAACGTGTGGGTCATGGCCTGTGACCCGGCAGGTGTCAACATCGGCCTGGTCGCCGGCAGCGACCAGGTGTTGCTCATCGACACCGGCTCCAGCCCGGAGCAGGGACGCCAGATCGCCGCGTCGGTACGCGATCTCCTCGGGCGCGGCGTTGACCACGTGGTCATCACCCACGCCCACTGGGACCACCTCTGGGGCCTGGCAGGTTTCGAGGGTGTCACCTCCCACGCCCACGAGAGCGTCGAATCCAGCGTCGAGGACGCCCGCGGCGAGGCAATGGCCGAGCTTCGCGCAAAGCTGAACGTGGACGCCGACGAACTGGTCGCCCCGTCGAATCCACTCTCCCTCGTGCGAGCGCTGGACCTGGGTGACCTGCGGGTCGAACTGCTGCATTTCGGGCCCGCGCATACCCAGGGCGACCTGCTGGTGTCGATCCCGAGCCGCAAGGTGTGGTTCACCGGCGACCTGCTCGAAACCTCCGGCGACCCCCAGTTCGACGAGACCTCGAGCATCGAGACCTGGCCGATGGCCCTGGACGGCATCCTCGGCGGAGCCACCGACGAGCACCGGTACGTCCCCGGGCACGGGCCTGTCGCCACGCGCATGGACGTCTTCGAGCAGCGCGCCAACATCTCGATGCTCTACGGCGCTGGCGAACAACTGGTGCGTCGCGGCGTCAAGCTCGATGCTGCTCTGAAGGCCATCGACAATCCACTGGACGAGAACGGCAACCCGCGCCCCTCCGCGTCCGAATGGGAATGGCCCTTCTCGACCGAGACCGTCAAGGCAGCCCTGCCCAAGGTCTACGCGGAGCTGGCCGCGCACGGGATGACCCCGCGCACCCAGCTGCCCCTGCTGGGACGGATGTGACCACGGGGTTCCTGCAACGCCTCTTCGGGCGCGAGAACGCCCAGCCCGCTGCAACCGAGCCTGCGACCGAGCCCGACCCGGAGCTGTTCGCCCGCACTCTGGAGCGCGCGGCGTACTACCGCTTTACGCCGCGACGCACTCCCGTTCCCCAGGACGTGTCGCAGTACGGGTACGGCTGGGAGAGCTTCGTCCAGGACCCACTCCCCCAGCTGCTCCAGCTGGAGGACTTCGACGGATACCTGTTCGACAAGGTCTTTGACTGGGACGCGGAGTTCGTCGAGGATGACGACTCCTACCCGACGCGGCTGGAGGAACTGGCACGAGCAGCCGGCACGTGGGACCAGGTCAGTGATGTCTTCTGCGAGCTGGACAACGACGCCGGCACCGGCATTTTCCGCTACCGGGTGGGCGGATGGCACAGAGAAGCGGAGTTCGACCTCGACGGTGACTGGGCTGATCCAAACCTGGCGATGGACATGCAGATCGACGTCTGCCCGGATGACCACGTGATCGTGTGGCACGAGGACACCGTCATCTTCTGGTTGCCGACTCACCTCGCTGACGAGTTCGAGCAGGAGATCAGGTCAGCGCCGCTTGGTCAGCGCGACCTGTAGACCTCTCGACGGTGCCCCACGCCAGGACGAGCACGACGAGAACCTGGTCGCGGATCTCGTACACGATGCGATAGTCCCCCGTCCGGACTCGCCACTCCCCGTCACCGCCGACCAGCTTCTTGGCCCCCGGTGGCCGGGGGTCGTCAGCCAGCAGCTCTACTGCTGCCTGGACCCGGCGGCGAGCCGCGGGGTCCAGCTTCCGCAACTGCCGCGCGGCCTGCGGGCTGACCCCAATCTGAGAATTCACGCGAGACCCAGGTCACGCTTGACCTGCTCCCAGGGGATGGTCCCGCTGGTTTCGATCTCGGCGCGCGCCGCGCTCGCTGCCTCAATGTCGGCGAGGTCCTCGGCAGCCTCGATCAAGCGATCCAGGTCATTGGCGTCGATGACCGCCGCCACGCGCTGACCACGACGAGTCAGATAGACGGGGCGGTGATGCACGCGCGCCTCGTCCACAACATCCGCGAGACGGGCACGAGCATCAGTGACAGTCAGTTCGGTCATGCACACACTGTACGCCTGAATGTCTGAAATGTACATTTCGTTACACTCGCGGGCTACTCCCAGTCAGCCAGCAATTGGCGCTGCTGTTCCACCTCGCCAGCGGCGTCCGAGAGTTCCGCGGCGGCCAGGTCGGCGGCCTCGGTCGTCTCCGTCAGCTTGTCATCGGCGGCCTTGAGCGCCGCGAGCGCTTCGTCGACCACCGACTGTGCTCGGTCGCGGGCTTCGGCGGCGCGTTCCTGTGCCGAGACTGCCTTGGCGTGGCGCTGCTCGGCTCGCTCCTGTGAACGTTCGAGGTTGGCCAGCAGTCGCTCGGCTCGCTCTCGTTCAGCTCGGCGCTTCTCCTCCCCCCGGCGGCGTTCCTCTTCGGGATCCGGCTCGGCTTCGGGCGGCAGGTCGGGCACCACCGACAAGTGCGAACGGTCACGCTTCCCCTTCACTGGGGCGATCGAGGCCGGGTCGGCGGCCAGTGCGCGGTCGAGGTCGACCGGTCCGAACCCGGCATAGCTGAGGGCGCGTGCCAGGGTCCCGGAGCGCACAGCCTGTTCGGCGTCCGGGTCAGCGAGGGCAGCGGTCAACGTTGAGCGGACTTCGTCCAGACTGGCCGGGCTCGCAGTCACGCCTTCCTCCGCCAGCATGGCGGACAGCTCGCGGACCACGGCCTCCTCGAGGGCACGTCGCTGCTGGCCGAACTCGGCCAGTTCGCCCACGCTCAGCGCGGCTTGCGCCTCGCGCATGGGTTCGCCGAGGTCGAGGAATTCCTCCAGTGCCGGCAAGGGTTTGCGGATTGCGCGGTTGAGGTAGCTGGCAGCCACCGTCGGACGCCGCAGCGCCTGGATCTGGGCAGCTTCTTCCTTGCGTTTGAGGGTTCTCGCCTGCTTCACCCACGCGTCGCGGCGGCCGGTGAACTCACTGGGGTCGAGCGAGTAGAGCTCGTCGGCGATCGCGTGCAGCGGCGGCAGGACGGGTGCGCCCGACATCAGCCGATGGTGGGCCACTGGGTGCGGACGCGCTCGGCCAGTGCCTGGGTGGAAGCACAGAACAGACCCGGCCCGGAGTAGCCAGCGGTGTAGGGCTCACCGGTACGGGTCAGCACCGCTCCCCCGATCTCGGCCAGCAGGAGCGAGCCGGGAGCGTGGTCCCAGGGCTTGACGTTCACATACACGAGGTAGTCGGCGATGCCGTCAACCACGTTTGGGTAGTCGACCCCGCAGCACCAGGCGCTGCGGCTGACCGTGCCGAGGAAGGGGTCCTCCATCCCCCACCACCTGCTCCGGGAGGTGCGGCCGTCTGGCGCATCGACGATCTCCCCGGGGTCGCGCCGTGGGATCAGCTGCCCGTTCCTGGTGGCGCCGGCGCCGCGCTCGGCGACATAGGCCCGGTGGTGCTGGGGCTGCCAGATCCAACCGCGCGTGGTCTCTCCCCTGCGCAGCTCGGAGACCATCACGGCATGGTCAACGCTGCCCCGCGCAAAGTTCCGCGTCCCATCAACCGGGTCGACCAGGAAGACATGGTCGTGCTGTTCGATGCCTTCCAGCAGGGCTGGGGTGGCGAAGACGGCCTCCTCGCCGATCACCACGGCGTCCGGGTGCGCGGCGGCGAGCTCGCGGGTGAGGATCGCCTCGGATTCCTGGTCGGCGATGGTGACCAGGTCCCCGGGCCGCTTCTCGACGATGTCCTGCTCGGCCAGGGCACGGAACCGGGGGTTGATGACCTCTGCTGCCACCTCCTGGATGAGTTCCAGTACCGCCTCGGTGTCCATGCCCGCTCCTCAGTCCTCGTGGATGTGGTCCGCGGTGACGAAGTCGATCAGCTTCTCGACCTCGGTCACCAGATGCCCATCAAGATCACGGTAGCTGGTCACCCGCCCCAGGAGGGCCTTCCAAAAGTTCGCCACATCGGTCTGGGTTTCGTGGGGTTGCTTCAGGGCGGCCAGCGTCCCCTTCTTGAAGTCGACGTCACGCGGGATCTCAGGCCACTTCTTCAGCCCCACAGTCGCAGGCTTGATGGCATTCCAGATGTCGATGTAGTCATGCCCGGTCACCATCACCACGTCACGGTAGCCGGCATCAGCGACCTGCTTGGCGATGCGGGACTCCTTGGACCCGAGCACGAGATGGTCCACCAGGACGCCCAGCCGGCGTCCCGGGGCAGGGTCGAACTCGGCCACGATCGCCGGCAGCTCGTCGATGCCGCCCATGTACTCCACGACCACCCCGACGTGGCGCAGGTCATCACCCCACACCTTCTCCACCAGTTCGGCATCGTGGCGTCCTTCGACGTAGATGCGGCTGGGCAGGGCGACCTTGGGGCGTGTCGGTGCCACATCGGCCCTCGAACCGGAGGCCGTGTAGCTGGGCTTGGCGCTGCCCTGGCGCAGCGGCACCCGGAGGGTCACGGGCTTGCCCTCCACCCAGAATCCGGGGCCGATCGGGAAGCCGCGCTTCGTGCCCTTGCGATCCTCCAGCAGGACGATGCCGTTCTCCCAGCCGATCACCGCGCCCACGAAGCCGCTGGTGGGTTCCTCGACGACCAGGCCCTTCTCCATCGGGACATCCCTGGACTGGGGACGGCCCTCCTTGCGCCAACCCTGCCTGAGCACGTCACCGGAGTATCGATCCACGGTCGTCGAGGCTACCCCCACTCGCGCGCCCCGAGGTGGACGCCCCGCCGCCATCGCCTCCTTGCCGGTCAGAGGGTGATGCCGACGTACTTCGTCTCGAGGTATTCCTCGATGCCCTCGTGGCTGCCCTCACGGCCCAGACCGGACTGCTTGACCCCGCCGAAGGGCGCTGCGGGGTTGGAGACCACGCCGGTGTTGAGCCCGACCATTCCGGATTCGAGGGCTTCGACCGCGCGGATGCCACGTCCAAGCTCGCGGGAGTAGACATAGGCCATCAACCCGAACTCGGTGTCGTTGGCCTTCTGGATGGCCTCCTCATCGGAGTCGACGACCACGATGGGGGCGACGGGTCCGAAGATCTCCTCCTTCAGCAGTCGGGCGTTGTCGGGGACATCGGCGAGGACGGTGGGGGCATAGAAGTACCCGTCCCTGTCGAGGCGAGCGGCGCCGGTGAGAACCTTGGCGCCCTTGGCGACGGCGTCCTGGACGAGTTCGTCGACCTTGTCGAGGGTCTTCTGGTCGACCAGCGGGCCAAGCGTCGTGTCGGGCTCGATGCCGGGGCCGACGATGAGCTTCTCGGTGGCCTCGACCAGCGTGGTCTGGAATTCCTCGACCACGTCGCGGTGGACGTAGAAGCGGTTGGCGGCGGTGCAGGCCTCCCCGTTGTTGCGGAACTTGGCGGGCATGGCACCGGCGACCGCAGCCTCCACGTCGGCGTCCTGCAGCACCAGGAAGGGGGCGTTGCCGCCGAGCTCCATCGACGTGCGCAGGATGTGGGGTGCCGCCTGCTCCAGCAACGAACGGCCCACCTCGGTGGAGCCGGTGAAGGTGATCTTCCGCAGGCGTGGATCCTTCAGGATCGGTGTGGAGACGTCGCTGGACTTCGAGCTGACCACGCAGTTCACCACCCCGTCGGGGAGCCCGGCGTCCTGGAGCACCTGCATGAAGTAGAGCATCGTCAGCGGCGTAGCCGAGGCGGGCTTGATCACAACCGTGCACCCTGCAGCGAGCGCCGGCGCGATCTTGCGGGTGCCCATGGCGAGCGGGAAGTTCCACGGGGTGATCGCGTAGACGGGCCCGACCGGCTGCTTCATGGTGAGGATGCGGGTGCCGCCCGAGGGCGCGACACTCCAGCGCCCCTCCACTCGGCAGGCCTCCTCGCTGAACCAGCGCAGGAACTCCGCACCGTAGGTGACTTCGCCGCGGGACTCCGCCAGGGGCTTGCCCATCTCGAGGGTCATCAACGCCGCGAAGGTGTCGGCGCGCTCGATGACCAACTCGAAGGCGCGCCGCAGCACCTCGGCACGCTCGCGCGGCTCCGTGGACGCCCAGCTGTCGGCTGCGTGGCAAGCGGCGTCGAGCGCGGCTGCCGCGTCCTCGGGGGTGGCGTCGCAGACCTCGGTGAGTGGCCTGCCCGTCGCCGGATCCTCGACCGCAAAGGTGGCGTCACTGACCACCCATTGCCCGCCGATGAACTGCCCCCGGGGGACGCTGCCGATGACCTGGTCACTATCCACTGCGCTCATGCATCGACCCTACGCCGCAGACCCTCACGATGTGCTGCCGCTGCGGCAGCACATCGCGAGGGTGTAGAACTACTGGCTCCTCAGCCGGCCGACGTCCACTGCGGGTCACGCCCGATGAGCGCGGCCAAGCGGTCCTCGTCCTCCAGGAGCTTCTGGACGTTGGCGGAGTGCTGGGCGAAGGCTGCGGCCGGGTCATCGCCAGGGACGACCTCCTCGAGCGCAACGCCGTAGCCGTGGAGCATGTTCGGAAGCCAGTCGCACAGGTGGGATCGACGATATCGGGGCGGTCCCAACGCGAACTGAGGGCGGGTTCACCCCGCCAGCAGGTCGAGCACGATCCCGTCTGCGAGCAGGCGTCCGTCGAGCGTGAGCCGGACCCGGCCATCCCGCAGCACCGCATGCCCCGACGCGATCCAGCGGTCCAGGCGACCCCGCTCCTCCGGGAGCAGGACCTCGACAGGAAGACCGTCGGCGATCCGCAACTCCAGCAGCACTCGCTCCTCACGCCGTTGTTCGGAGGTGAGCAGCTCCCGACCAGCCCCCGGCGAACGAGCATCGCCGAGCGCAGCGGCATAGGGACGCGGGTGCTTCACATTCCACCAGCGCACCCCGTCCACGTGCGAGTGGGCTCCGGGCCCGAACCCCCACCAGTCCTGCCCACGCCAATAGGCCAGGTTGTGCCGGCTGCGGTGCGGCTGCCCCTCTCGGGGACGCGCCCAGTTGCTCACCTCGTAGTTCTCGAACCCGGCTCCGGTCAGCACATCGTCGGCCAGGAGGTACTTGTCGGCGTGGTCATCATCGGAGGGCATCGGGATCTCGCCGCGCTTGACCTTGGCCGCGAAGCGCGTCCCCTCCTCCACGATCAGGGAGTAGGCGGAGATGTGGTCAGGGTCGGCCGACAGCGCCGCCTCCAGTGAGGCACGGAAATCGTCGGCGGACTCCCCCGGCGTCCCCATGATCAGGTCGAGGCTGACGTCGTCGAACCCTGCCGCGCGGGCCCAGCCGACGACCTCGAGGGCACGTCCGGGGGTGTGGCGTCGCTCAAGCAAGTGCAGGACGTGCGGGCGGGCGGACTGCATACCCAGGCTGACGCGGTTGAAGCCACCTGCTCGAAGCCCTTGGAGCCACTCGGGGCTGACCGATTCCGGGTTCGCTTCGGTCGTCACCTCGGCATCACCCTCGAGGCCGAAGGCCGACTCGAGGTGGGTCAGCAGCCCGACCAGATCGTTCGCGGGCACCAGGCTGGGCGTCCCCCCACCGACGAAAACCGTGGCCAGCGGTCGGGCGGGACCATCGGCGAGCACCCGCGCGGCCAGGTCGATCTCCCGGTGCATCGCCTCGACCCAGGTGTCCATGCCCATCCCGCCCAGCTCGTTGGCGGTGTAGGTGTTGAAGTCGCAGTAGCCGCAGCGGGTCGTGCAGAAGGGGACGTGCAGGTACGCGGAGAACTCGACCCCTGCTCGCGGCAGGCGTCCCTCGGGGAGCAGGCCGTTGGCGGGCATCGGTTCGCCGTCGGGCAGCTGGGATCCCATGGGCAAGGATCGTACCCACGCCCCGTGGGGGCACAGGAATGCGGTTCCGCCCACAGCGAAGTCAGATCGCGAATTGATATCGACAGCGGGTCCAGTGCGCTGTTGGCGACAGCCTGTCTCCTATGATCGGGATCATGAACCTGAACCGTCGTCATCTCCTGACCGCCGCCAGCGGTCTCGCCGCCACCGCAACCCTTGCCGCCTGCGGCTCGAACAAGGGTGACCTCGGTGGTTCCACCTCAGCCACGACCGGGTCCACCGGCAGCAGCGGGGGCGCCAAGCCCGTGCTCAACCAGTGGTACCACGAATACGGCGAGCCCGGCGTCAAGGAGGCCGTGCAGAAGTACGCCGCCGACTACGCCGACGCCTCGGTCAAGGTGACCTGGAACCCGGGTGACTACGGCAAGAAGCTCGGCTCCGCGCTCCTGACCAAGGATGCCCCTGACGTCTTCGAGGTCGAGCAGGGCGGCACCCTGGACATGATCCAGCAGGGCCAGATCGCTGACCTGACCGACATCGTCAAGCCGGTCGAGAGCCAGTTCAACCCGGCCGTGATGAAGCGTTTCCAGTTCAACGGCAAGTACCACTCGATCCCCCAGGTCGTGGACATGCAGCTGCTCTACTACCGCAAGTCGGTGCTGGAGAAGGCGGGCGTGCAGCCTCCCAAGACCTTCGCCGAGCTGACCGCTGCCGCGAACAAGGTCGCGACCGGTGACATGGGCGGCTTCTTCGCGGGCAACGACGGTGGCGTCGGCGTGCTGGGCACCCTGTTCATCTGGGCGTCCGGGCTGGACCAGTTCGACGAGGCCCGCACCAAGGCCACCTTCACCCAGCAGCAGTTCTACGACGCGCTGACGGCCTACCGCGACTTCTCCAAGACCAAGGGCCTGTTGCAGTCGGCTTCCAAGGAGTGGTACGACGGCTCCCCCATCGCCAATGGCGAAACCGCGATGCAGTGGGGCGGACTGTGGTCGATGCCCGACATCCAGAAGGCGCTGGGCGACGACTTCGGCGTCCTGCCGTTCCCGGCGATCGGCGCGAAGGGACGCGTGGCCGTGCCCTTCGGCGCCTTCGGTGCCTGCGTGAACGCCAAGGGCAAGAACGTCGAAGCAGCCAAGAAGTTCGTCTCGTGGCTGTGGATCGACCAGGAGGACAAGCAGGTCGAGTTCGCTGACGCGTTCGGGACCCACATCCCCTCCAAGACCGCCCTGGTGCAGAAGGCCTCCAAGCTGAAGGAGGGCCCCGGTGCCGACGCTGCCAAGTTCGTCAGCGAGAACGGGTTCACCAACGACATCATGTGGACCGGCCCGCTGGGCGACGCCTTCGGCGCCGCGGTCACCAACGTGATCAAGAAGAATGCCGATCCCGCCCAGGAGTTCAAGAAGGTCGAGACCCTGGCCGCTGCCGAGCTCAAGCGCGTCAAGGGCTGATGAGTCCAGCCACCCCGTCGGCGGAGCCCGCCACCCCGAAAGCTTCGTGGTGGCGGGTTTTCCGCGGTCACCAGGGCCGCAACCTCTGGTACATCGGCTTCTTCCTGCCCTTCCTGGTCGGGCTGGTCACCTTCGTCTACATCCCGATGGTGTGGTCGACGTACCTGTCGTTCTTCGACGCCCGCAACACGATCCAGCCGACGCGATTCGTTGGCCTGGACAACTACCGCTACCTGCTCAACGACCAGATGTTCCGCAACTCGCTGGGCGTCTTCGTCGTCTTCGCTCTCTTGATCGTCCCTCTGACCTACGTGTGTTCGCTGGGGCTGGCGCTCCTGCTGCAGGGGGCGAAGTGGGGGCAGGCCTTCTTCCGATCGGTCTTCTTCCTGCCGACAGCAGTCTCCTACGTGATCGCCGCGATGGTCTGGCGATTGAGCCTGTTCAACGGCGCCCGCTTCGGCATGGCGAACTCGATCCTGCGGCAGCTCGGCGGGGAGAACATCAACTGGCTCGGCGGCACCACCTGGTGGTACTGGCCGGTGGTGATCAGCCTGCGGCTGTGGCTGCAGGTGGGCTTCTACATGATCCTGCTGATCGCTGGCCTGAACCGCATCCCCCAGGACACCTACGAGGCCGCCGCACTCGATGGCGCCACGGGATGGCGCACGCTGCGCTACATCACGCTGCCCCAGCTGCGCACCTCCACCGTTGCGGTGATGATGCTGCTGCTCATCGGCGCGTTCCAAGCCTTCGATGAGTTCTACAACCTGTTCGGCTCCATCGGCAGCTACCCGCCCTACGCCCGCCCGCCGTTGGTCCACATGTACCTGATCAGTCTGGGCGGCACCCAGCAGGACCTCGGCCTCGGCGGCGCGGCGACCGTGATCATCACCACCATCATCGTGCTCTTCGGCCTGGGCCAGAACTGGCTGTTGGGGCGCTCCGAGCGCAAGGAAAGGGGCTGATCCCCATGGTGGGTGGACGCAGTTCGCGTGCCTTGCAGGTCCTTCGCTACGTGGCGCTGGTCATCCTGGCGATCCTGTTCCTGATCCCGTTCTACGTCATCGTCCGCAACGCGTTCAGCACGAACCAGACGATCGTGGCGGCCAGATGGCAGTGGATTCCCAAGGAATGGGACTTCGGCGTCATCCCCAGCATGTTCGAGGACAAGCAGCTCAACCTGGTCAACGCGCTGGTGAACTCCGCGGTGATCTCGGTGGTCCAGACCGTGGCGACGATCGTGCTCTCGCTGCTCGCCGGCTACGCGCTGGCTCGGCTGGACAACTGGGTCGGCAAGCTGTTCTCGGCCCTGACGGTGTTCACGCTGATGGTGCCGATGGCGGTGGTGTTCGTGCCGATGTTCGTGATGACGGCCCAGTTCGGCTGGATCGACAGCTACCGGGGCCTCATCATCCCGGTGATGTTCTCCGCCTTCGCCACCTTCATGTTCCGGGCGACCTTCGCCACCTTCCCCTCCGAATTGGAGGAAGCAGCGTTGATCGACGGGGCCAACCCGTTCACCGCCTTCTGGCGGATCGTAGTCCCCAACACCCTGGGCATCGTCGCCGCCGTGGGGACGATCACCTTCATCGGCGCCTGGAACGCCTTCCTCTGGCCGCTGCTGGTGACCCGCAGCGAGACCACCACCGTGCAGCTGGCGCTCAGCCAGTACATGACCTCCCAGGGGGTCCGCTACCCCGAGCTGTTCGCCGGCGGCCTGGTGGCGATCGTGCCGGTGGTGGTCGTCTTCCTGGTGCTGCAGCGCTGGCTGGTCCAGGGCGTGGAGACCTCGGGCATCCGCTAGGAACGGCGTGGGCGGATCGTCCTGAGCGCCAGCCCGATGCGGAGGTAGCGCACCGTGCCACCAGGCCGACGACCGGAGAGAACAGGTAGGAGCCGGTAGAGCTCCGCGAACATGCTCCGGGCCAGCATCGTCATCAGCGCCACCGCGAAGAAGAGCAGCGCACGCTAGCGTTGGCCCATGACTGAGGCCACCACCAACGTTCTGGACCAGCTCAGCGAGTTGCTCACCATCGTGCAGAAGCACTCCCCGAACACCGGCCGCGAGCTCCTGATCGATCGGCTGAGTGCACATCTTGGCCTGCGCGCAGACCAGATCGGCGTCCTCACCGAGGACGTCCCCGGGCACCGCTTCGTGGACTTCGACATCGCTGTGCAGCTGGTGGCTGATCGTGATCCCGACAACGCCATGATCGGCATCGGCGGTGGTGACATGCGCTACCACTCGGCGATGTCAGACTTGATCCAGAACGAATGGAGCGCGAAGATCCCGGTGAGCCAGCCGGACCTCACCGTGCTCCCCGACTCGGCCACCACCGAACGCCAGTGCCTCGGTTTCGGTGTTCGCCTCTTCCGCTACGAGGACCAGCCCGTGGCGGTGCTCCAACGAGAGGCCAACCCGCGGCGTGGTCAGGACACCGCCACGCTGGAGGTGATGTGCCCCGACCAGGCCGTCTCGGGACGCCTGCTGGCGGAGGTCCGGGACCTCGCCACCCAGCACAGCGTGCTGAGGGGACAGGTGATCTCCCTCAAGCAGACCGGCTATGAGCCCAATGCTCGAGGTGTCACCTTCCTGGCCCGGCCCGACGTTGCCGCCGAGGACGTCATCCTGCCTGCCGGAACGCTGGACCGCATCACCCAGCACGTCCTGGGCATCGCCGAGCACGCGGATGAACTGCGCGCTCGCGGGCAGCACCTCAAGCGCGGCATCCTGCTCTACGGACCTCCCGGGACCGGCAAGACGCACACCCTGCGGCATTTGATCAGCAGGGCAACAGACCACACTGTGGTGCTGCTCAGCGGGGTGACGATGCAGTTCGTCGGCCTCGCCGCGCAGATCGCCCGCACCATGCAGCCCGCCATCGTCGTCCTCGAGGATGTCGACCTGGTCGCTGGTGACCGGGATTTCGCCGTCGGGCCGCAGCCGCTGCTGTTCGAGGTGATGGACGCCATGGACGGCCTCGATGGTGACGCCGATGTGACCTTCCTGCTGACCACCAACCGCGTGGAGGAAATGGAGCACGCGCTGACCCAACGTCCGGGGCGCGTGGACCTGGCCGCAGAAATCCCTCTGCCCGACCTGCAGGGACGCATGGCGCTACTGCACCTGTACTCCCCCGACGAAGCGTTCAGCGAGTCGGTGATTGAGCAGACGGCCGCCCGCCTGGAGGACACCACCGCTTCGCTGGCGAAGGAACTGGTGCGTCGCGCCGTGCTGCTGGCGACCATCGCGGGCGTCGAGGTGGGCGATGAGCACCTGGCGCAGGCAACGGACCAGATGCTGGACGACTCCGAGGAGTTGTCGCGCGTGTTGTTGGGGGGTCGGCGTCCCCAGGATGAGCGCCGGCTGGTGGAATCAGACTGGTCCGAGGTCTGCGACGTCGATTCCTGAGCAGCCCGCCCCGCACCCTTTCACCTCAGCTGCGCGTTCCTAGCAGCTGGCGGTGTGTCAGGCCGGACGCTGGCAGATGGCCAGGGGCACGCCGATCCCCGCGTCCCACGCTGCACCGGCGAGCACGGAGCCGCCAAACAGGCCCAGCGTCCTACCGCCCTTGTCGGTCGTGGCGCCGAGGAAGGGCCGGATCCCCTCAGCTGTCGCGAGGCGCTCGGGCTGACCAGCAGTGAGCTTCTCCAGCCTCATCAGGCCACTGTCATGGTCCATTCGGTGCAATACCGCTGACTTCGAGTCGGACTCGTCGACCCAGACCACGGCATCTGCACTGCCGACCGCGCCGTCACGCTGCAGGGTGCTGTGGATGGTCAGCGTTTCCTGGTCCAAAGCTCCCCCGGTGCCGTACACGAAGCGGCCCGAAGGAGAGAAAGCCGTGTTGCCCCAGGTCATGGCTGCTGCGGGGGCGAGGTCCTTGCTGCGCGTCACCGGACGCACCTGGCCCTTCCATGTGTGGAAGTACTCCTTGAGCACGGCCGCATCCATCACGTAGATGCCTGCCGGGCAGGTCGCCCACAGTGGACCGATTTCATCCCCCAGGGACAGCGCGGCGACCTTCTTGCGGTCAATCCACAGCGAGGAGTCACGCCCCAGCCAGGCCGTCTGCCCAGCCGCGGCATTGGCACCGATCAGCTGCCCGTGTCCGGTGACCTGTTTCCAGGAGGAGCCAACCAGCGTGGCGCCCTGGTCTGGGTGCATGGACATCGCGATCGGGTTGTTGCCCGCTTGCAGGATGAATCCCTCCCGGGGTGGCTTGCCTCGCCAGACCTCCTTGACCCCGGACGCTGAGAGCTGCACGACCATGAACTCCTCGGCGTCATGCTGCCAGGCGTACAGGTTCTTGGACTGGTCGATGGTGACCAGATCGCGAGAGGTGCCCTCGGAGTGGGGCAACTTCTCGGAGACGATCGGCTTGCCGGGGTTGGCGAGGTCAACGCCCACGATCCAACACGGCCAGTCCCCACCGGGTGCAGGGGTCGCGCCGTCGACGTAGACCTTCTGGGTGGCGATGAACCAGAGTCGGCCATGGGTCTGGACGACCGGTCCGCCCATCCAGCCGAACTCAGCGGTTGACCAACTGGGCGTGGTCTCGAACCCATCGGGCAGCTTGTCGAGCTTCGGCGCCGAACTGGACGCGGAGGGGCTCGGGGCGTCCGAGTTCTTGGTGCACCCGCTCAGGACCAGGCCGGCGCCCGCTGCGCCGAGAAGTGTGCGTCGTGCCAGCCCCATGGCGTCCCCCCGGCGGCTACTTGCCGCCCTTGCCTTCCTTGTCCTTGCCGCCCTCGCCGGTCTGCAGCGCCGCAACGAACGCCTCCTGGGGGACTTCCACGCGTCCGACCATCTTCATGCGCTTCTTGCCCTCCTTCTGCTTCTCCAGCAGCTTGCGCTTGCGGCTGATGTCGCCGCCGTAGCACTTGGCGAGGACGTCCTTGCGCATGGCGCGAATGGTCTCGCGGGCGATGACGCGTGAGCCGATCGCAGCCTGGATCGGCACCTCGAACTGTTGCCGCGGGATGAGCTCCTTGAGCTTGCCGGCCATCGCGACACCGTAGGCGTAGGCCTTGTCCTTGTGGACGATCGAGCTGAAGGCGTCCACCGGGTCGCCGTGCAGGAGGATGTCGACCTTCACCAGGTCAGCGGCCTCCTCACCGGCCTCGTCGTAGTCGAGGGAGGCGTAGCCCTTGGTGCGGGACTTGAGGGCATCGAAGAAGTCGAAGACGATCTCGGCCAGCGGCAGCAGGTAGCGGATCTCGACGCGGTCCTCGGACAGGTAGTCAAGGCCCTGCTGGATGCCACGGCGGTTCTGGCAGAGCTCCAGGATGGTGCCGATGTACTCACTGGGCGCGAGGATGGTGGCCTTGACCATCGGCTCGTGCACCTCGTTGATCTTGCCATCGGGGTACTCCGAGGGGTTGGTGACGACGTGCTCGGTGCCGTCCTCCATGACGACGCGGTAGACCACGTTGGGCGCGGTGGAGATCAGGTCCAGGTTGAACTCCTGTTCCAGGCGTTCGCGGGTGATCTCCATGTGCAGCAGGCCCAGGAAGCCGACACGGAAGCCGAAGCCCAGGGCCGCGGAGGTTTCGGGTTCGTAGGTGAGGGCGGCGTCGTTGAGCTGCAGCTTTTCGAGGGCCTCGCGCAGTTCGCCGAAGTCGTCGCCGTCGATCGGGTAGAGGCCGGCGAAGACCATCGGGACCGGGTTCTTGTAACCACCCAGGTCCTTCTCCGCTGGGCGCGTCGCGGTGGTGACGGTGTCACCGACCCGGGACTGCCGGACGTCCTTCACACCGGTGATCACATAGCCCACCTCCCCCACGCCAATGGCGCCGGACTTGATGGGCTCGGGTGAGATGACGCCGACCTCCAGCACCTCGTGGGTGGCCTTGGTGGACATCATCAGGATGCGCTCACGGTGGGAGAGCTCGCCGTCGACCACACGCACGTAGGTGACCACGCCGCGGTAGGTGTCGTAGACGGAGTCGAAGATCATCGCGCGGGCGGGCGCGTCCTTGTCACCGACCGGGGCAGGGATCTGCCCCACGATCTCGTTGAGCAGTTCGGTGACACCGACGCCGGTCTTGGCCGAGACGCGCAGGACCTCGGAGGGGTCACAGCCGATGATGCCCGCCAGCTCGGCAGCGAACTTGTCGGGGTTGGCGCTGGGCAGGTCGATCTTGTTGAGCACCGGGATGATGTGCAGGTCTGCCTCGAGCGCGAGGTAGAGGTTGGCGAGGGTCTGGGCCTCGATGCCCTGGGCTGCGTCCACCAACAGGATCGCGCCCTCGCAGGCGGCCAGGGAGCGGGAGACCTCGTAGGTGAAGTCGACGTGCCCGGGGGTGTCGATCATGTTGAGGATGTGGGTGGTGCCCTCGACCTCCCAGGGCATGCGGACGGCCTGGGACTTGATGGTGATGCCGCGCTCGCGCTCGATGTCCATGCGGTCCAGGTACTGGGCGCGGGCAGCGCGCTCATCAACGACCCCGGTGAGCTGAAGCATGCGGTCGGCCAGGGTGGACTTGCCGTGGTCGATGTGGGCAATGATGCAGAAGTTCCGGATGATCTCCGGCGGGGTCGATCCGGGCTGCGGAACGGCTGGCGTCGTGGCGGGCATGCAGTCTTTCCAGAGGAGCGGGAGGGCGGAGGGCCGCGGGTGCGCGGCCTGACGCGCCATTGTCTCATGCGCGGCCACGTTGGCCACAACGTCACCAGTGCGTCGCAGGGACGATCCATGGACCTCGCCCGCTCCTCCCCGGGTGTGCTGGCCGCGGATAGGATGGTGTGATGCCCACGCCCGACCCTCGCCCCGAACTCCACGCCAAGGCGGACGCCCTGCGTGCCCAGCTCGCCGACCTCACGCGTCCCGCGGAGGGCGGCGCGACCATTGGCTTTGGCAAGCGCATCGGCGAGGGCACCATCCAGGCGATCCAGCAGATGGAGGACGCCTCCGCCGCCCAGGCGATCCACACCACGCTCCTCGAGGTCGAGCACGCTCTGGAGAAGCTGGACGCCGGCACCTACGGCCTATGCGACGTCTGCCACCAACCCATCGGTGAGGCGCGGCTGGAGTTCAGGCCATGGTCGACCCGCTGCGTCCTTCACGCCCGCTGATCCCCAGGGCACCGCTCTTCAAGGACGACCTAGCCCCGCTCACCTCACGACGAGCGGTGTCCCGGTGACCGGATCGAACAGGATTCGCGCCTTCAGCCCGAAGGTGTCCGAGACGGACTCCTCGGTGAGCACGTCGGCTGGCGCCCCCACAGCACGCACGTGTCCATCGCGCATCATGACGAGGTGGTCGGCGTAGCGGGCGGCCTGGCCGAGGTCGTGCATCACGGCGATCAGCGTGCGTCCCTCGTCACGGAGCTGGGCGAACAGCTCGAGCATGTCGTACTGGTGGGCGATGTCGAGGAAGGTCGTCGGCTCGTCCAGCAGGATGACGTCGGTGTCCTGGGCCAGCGCCAGCGCGAGCCAGACCCGCTGGCGCTGGCCACCGGACAGCTCGCTGACGACGGTGTTGGAGATCGACTCCGTCGACGTGGCCTGCAGGGCGCGACCCACCGCGCGACGATCCCCCGGGGAAGAACGCCGGAACAGCGAATGGTGGGGGTAGCGTCCCCGTGCCACCAGTTCTCGCACCGTGATCTGCTCAGGCACGACGGGGTTCTGCGGTAGCAGCGAGACCGAACGGGCGGCTTCACGAGCCGAGTACTCCCCCAGGGGGCGCCCGTTGAGGCTGATCTGCCCACTGGTCGGGGTCAATGACCCGCCCAGAGCCTTCAACAGGGTGGACTTGCCGCATCCGTTCGGGCCCAGAATCGCCGTGAAGGCGCCGTCGGGGAAGGTCAGCGTGACCTCGCGACAGACGGTCTTGCTGCCGTAACCCAGCACCAGGTTGCGGCAGGCCAACCGCGGTTGCACGGGGGACGCCGGGGGGTTCATGCCGATTCCTTTCGCCACAGGCTGTACAGCAACGCTGCGAGGTAGGTGCCGCCCAGGCCGGCTGTGATGACCCCTACCGGCAGGGCGTTCAGGCCGGGGACCTGCTGGGCCGCCAGATCAGAAGTCGCCAACAGCACCGCGCCGACGAGTGCGGACGCCACCAGTTGGGTGCCTCCCGAGCCCACCAGTCGGCGAGCCAGGTGCGGCGCGGTGAGAGCAATGAAGGCAATGGGACCAGCTGCGGCGACGCAGGCGGCGGACAGGATGACCACCAGCACCAGGGCCAGCGAACGGGTCTGCTGGGCGCGTCCCCCCAAGGCATCACAGAGCTCCTCGCCGACCTCGAGCAGGTTGAGGCGCTCGTTCAGCAACCAGAGCAGGGGTGCGACCACGACCAGAGTCACGGCGACGATCACGGCGTGGGACCAGGAGCGGGAGTTGAGGGTGCCGGCGAGGTAGCCGGCGAGCCCTGTGGCGTGGTCGCGCAGGCTCATCGCCACGATGTACTGCGTGAAGGCGCCTGACATGGCCGCCACGCCGATGCCGGCCAACACCATCGGGATCGCCTGGCGGAAGCCGGTCCCGGTAGAGGACCAGACCACGGCCATCGCGACCAGTGCTCCGGCCAGCGCCCCGACGCCCAGCGGCAGGGTGGGCCACTGCAGGGCTGCCAGGGCAGCGCCTGCCCCGGCGCCTGCCGTCACACCGATGATGTCGGGGCTACCCAGGGCATTGCCGGTCGCGGTCTGGGACAGGGACCCCGCCAGGCCGAAGGCCGCACCGACCAGGACGGCCACCACGACTCGGGGGCCACGCAGGCTGTGGAAGACGAGGCGGTCGCGGCCCCTCAGGTCCCGGGTGACAATCTTCGGCAGGTCGGAGAGGTCCAGGCCGAGCCGTCCCATGGTCAGGGTCGCCACCACCAGGCCGGTGAGGACCAGGGCCAGCCCGAGGCAGACCACCACGCGGCGGGTCATCGCAGCCTGCCCATCCGCACCAGGCCGAGTAGGGCGGGGGCGCCGGCGAAAGCGACCACCACGCCCACGGGCAGCTCTTCGGGACGGACCAGAACCCTGCCTGACACATCAGCCAGCAGCAGCAGGGAGGGGCCGAGCAGGGCCACTGCAGCCAGCTGCCAGCGGTGGTCAGCCCCTGTCAGGGCCCGCGCAATGTGCGGCGCGGCCAACCCCAGGAACGCAACGGGGCCGATCATCGTGGTCGCGGCGGCCGACATCAGGGCCGCCGACAACAGCCCCATCAGACGGCTGGACGAGGGCTTCTGGCCCAGGGCTGCAGCAGTGTCATCTCCGAGCGCCAGGGCGTTGAGCCGCCGCGCCAGGGAAAGGGCACCCAGCAGCGCCACCAGCCCCACGGCTGCGCTGGCAGGATCCAGCCGAGCGCCCGAGAGCGATCCGACTGCCCAGAGCCGATAGGTCTCAAAGGCACGGGGGTCGGACAGGGTGATTCCCTGGATCATGGCGGTGAGTGCTGCCGTCACGGCAGCACCCGCGAGCACTACTCGCACCGGCACCAGCCCGCGGCGTCCCCATGACAGGGCTGTCACCAGAGCCATCGTGAGCATGGCTCCCGGCATCGCAGCCAGAATCGCAGCCCCGGGAGTGAGGACCGCGGCGGTTGCGACGACAGCGGCCGCAGCACCGGCATTGACGCCCAACAGCCCCGGGTCGGCGAGGGGGTTGCGCGTCAGCGATTGCATCAACAGGCCACCGACCCCCAGGAAGGTACCCACGAACAGGCCCACGACCGTGCGGGGGACGCGACTGGCCAGGACGTCGCGGACGATCGGATCGCCCTCACCCTGCAGCGCTTGCAGCAGCTCGGGCACGCTGATCGGACGCGAACCCAGGGCCAGGCTGAGCACCACGGCCAGCAGGAGGCAGACGGTCAGGGCGATCACCACCGGCAGCCTGGTGCTGCTCGGGCCTTCAGGCACTTTTCGCTATGGCTGCGTCCACGCCGCTGAGGAACTTCGTCATGACCCACGGGACCGTCAGCGGGGTGATGATCGAGGCCGCGGTCACCACCTGGTTGTCGGTGAAGGCAACCACTGCACCCCGCTTGACGGCAGGAATCGCCGCGTAGAGGGGCTGGGCCTCGATCTTCTTCCGCGAGGCGGCATCCGTGTAGAACGTGAAGACGAGATCGGAGTTCTTCAGCTTGTCGGCGTTCTCGAGGCCGAGAACCGCTGAGGCCGTGCCGGCAACCTCCTTCTCCTTCGTCACGAAGGGGTCGACCGTGAGGCCGCAGCTGCTGACGAACTCCACGCGCTGCTCGTGCGGCATGAAGACGCCCAACGTTCCGGGCCCGGTGTTGTAGATGTAACTGAACGTCTTGCCCTTGTAGGCGGGACGCGAGGAGGTGGCCTTGGCGAACTCCTTGCTGATGCCCTCGATCAGCTTCGTGGCCTCGGCCGAACGACCCAGGGCGGTGCACACCGTGGTGATCTGCTCCTTCCAGCCGATCGTCCAGGGCGTCTTCGGGTAGGCGACGGTGGGGGCGATGTCGGAGAGCTTGCCGTACTGCTCGGCAGTGATGCCCGACCACGGGGCAAGGATGAGGTCGGGTTCCAGCTCGATGATCTTCTCGATGTCCAGCTCGGTCATGCCGGCGAAGGTCGGCGGCAGTGGCTTGCCAAGCTTGGTGATGGCCTCGCTGACCCAGGGCAGGTGGCCGTTCTTGTCGGCGGCCCAGTCGTACTTCTCCACGCCGACCGGAACAATGCCCAGCGCGACCACAGTCTCGGTGGATCCCTGACCCAGGGTGACGATGCGCTGCGGTTCGGACTCGATGGTCGCCTTGCCGAGGGCATGGGTGATGGTGACCGGGAAGGAATCAGTCGCCCCCTCTCCGGCGCCACCCGTCGCGCTGGCGGGAGTGGACGAGGAGGGGTCGGCATCCCCCTGACCACAGGCAGACAGGGTCGCGAGGGCACCGAACGAGAGGACGAGCGAACGGCGGCTGAAGAGGGTCATGGTTGTCCTTGAGTGCATGGTTGTCCTTGAGTGATCTTTCAGAGATGGAGTAGAGAAGGAGGGGTCAGGCTTCGGAGTGGCCCGAACGCCAGTAGCCCATGAAGGCGACGTGCTGCCTGTCCCAGCCATTCGCCACGAGGTGGCGGCGGATGGCACGCACCGCGGCGGCCTCTCCGGCCACCCAGGCGAACCGTCCGCCCCGTCCGGCCTGGACCTCCCAGAGCACATCCTCGGAGGTGACCTCGGGTGGCACCGCCGACCCGGTGACGGCTTCGACCAGAGCCTCACCGTGCGGTCGATCGCCGCGCACCACCCAGTGCACCCGGATCCCGGTCGGGTTGGGCAGCGGCAGGCGGTCCTCGGCCAGTGGCACCTCAAGGTAGGCGTCCCCGAGGAGCTCGGGATTGGAGCGTTCCAGGATGGACGCGATGGCGGGGACGGCGGTTTCGTCGCCTGCCAGGAGGACCTGGGTCGCCGGCCCGGGGCGCCACTCGATGCCGTCCACGCTGGATTCGGCGACTCGGGCGTCCGGCCCGATCAGGACCACTTCGTCATTGGCTGCGCAGGTGCTGGCCCACCGGCTCAGCGGGCCGAGGTCTCCATGCAGGGCAATGTCGATGTCGACCTCGCACTGCTCAGGGCGCACATCACGCACGGTGATGGTCCGGAAGGGATTGCGCTGGCCCTCCGGAAGACCTCGCCACTGGCCATACCAGTCGTCGCCCCGCGGGAAGTGGGCGAATCCCACTCCCTCGGGGAGCGGCATCACCACTTTGGCCCGCTGGTCGAGGCAGACGCCCCCAAAGTCGGCCAGCTCCGGGCCCTCAAGGGTGACGCGGGTGAAGGTGGGGCTCAATGCTTCCCGGCGGCGCACTCGAGCGTGGAAGCTTCGATAACTAGCTGTGGGCACGACGACCAAAGTAAGGCAAGCCTCACCTAATGGCAAGCCCATCGTTGCCTAATTGGTTCGGGAGGTTCGCAACTTCTCCTGATGCCACCCCCGTGAGCCGGGGGCCTGCCAGTGTGGACCCATGGCCGACACCAGCACCCTCACCTTCCTCGGCGCCTCGGGCACCGTCACCGGTTCGAAGTACCTGCTGACTTTCAACGATCGCCGCGTCCTGGTCGACGCCGGCATGTTCCAGGGCGAGAAGGCCTGGCGTGACATGAACTGGGCGCCCTTCCCCGTGGACCCCGCCAGCATCAGCGACTTGATCCTCACCCACGCCCACACCGATCACGTCGCCTACCTGCCCGCCCTGGTCCGACAGGGTTTCCAGGGCACCGTGTGGGCCACCGAAGGCAGCGTCCGGCTGGCCGAGATCGTGCTGCGGGACGCCGGCAAGCTGCAGGAGCTTGAGACCCAGGAGGCCATCGAGGGCGGCTACTCCAAGCACGAGAACCCCCAGCCGTTGTTCACCTCCGCCGACGTGGACCGGTCCCTGAGCCTGTTCCGCAGCGTCTCCTTCGACACCGATGTCGACCTGGGTGATGGTCTGATCGCGCGCTGGACCCGCGCCGCCCACATCCTCGGGTCCGCCTCGGTCAACGTGCGGTGGAAGGATGCGGTCGACGTCCTGTTCTCCGGTGACCTCGGACGACACGACCACCCGATCCTCAAATCCCGCGGCACCCCGGCCGGAGCCCAGTACGTGCTGATGGAGTCCACCTACGGCGACCGCGAGCACCCCGAGCCGACCGTGCCCCACCAGGACTTCGCCGACGTCATCAACCGTGTCATCGATCGCGGGGGGCGGGTGATCGTGCCAGCCTTCGCGATCGACCGCACGGAAACGGTGCTGATGGCACTGTCGGAGATGTACCGCGAGGGCCGTATCCCCGACGTTCCGGTCCATGTCGACGGGCCGATGGCGATGGCCGCCCTCAACGTCTACCGCGACGAGTCCCTCGACGAGATGCGCGAGGACGTCTCGGTCGACGACTGGATGGGCATGCCCCGCATCGGTGAGGCTCGCACCAGCCAGGAGTCCAAGCGGATCAACCGCGCCAACGGTCCAGCGATCATCATCAGCTCCTCGGGCATGCTGGAGGGCGGACGCGTCCTGCACCACCTCTCCCGTGCCCTGCCCGACCCACGCAATGCCGTCGTGCTGACCGGCTACCAGGCCGAGGGCACCCGTGGCCGCGCCTTGGAAGAGGGCGCGCGCCAGGTCAAGATCCACGGACGCTACGTGAGGGTGCGCGCAGAAGTCATCCGAGACCGGGAGTTCAGCGTCCATGGCGACGCCAGCGATCTGCTCGACTGGCTCAAGGACCTCGACCGCGAACCCGAGACCCTGTTCCTGGTCCACGGCGAACGGCAGGTCCAGGATGTCTTCAAGGCACGGATCGAGGACGAGCTGGACTGGAATGTCGCCATCCCGAAGTACGGCGAGGTGGTCTCGCTGATCCCGAACACCCCCGACCCGGAGGACCTGGAACTCTCCACTCCCCCGCCCGCGGCACCGGGCAGCGAGTTCCACGAGTAACGACACGGCATAACAGCGTCAGTGGTCCACGCTCTGTGAGCCACTGCGCCCCTACTGTGCTGCCATGAAGCGACGCAGCATGCTCGCAGTGGCCCTTGCGGCGACCGCAAGCGCCGCCTGTTCCCGCGGGCAGGACTCCGTGGATCCGAGTTCCTCGGCCGGACCGACAACCAGGAACGCCCCCTCGGGATGGACTGCCACCCGCAGCGAGAAGGGGCTAACACCGCCGGAGGTCACCGACAAGAAGACCTTCGCCATGTACTCCCCCCATCTGGACCTGACGATCACCTCGGGAACAACGAACCAGCTGAAACACGACGAGGCGCGGAAGCTGGGGTACGGGACCGACGCCTCGTCGGCTCCGCTCACTGCCCCCGATGGCGAGGAGTTCCTGGTCATCCACGTGAGAGCCAAGGCCAACTGGCCGTGGCGGGAGGGGCGGCCGGTGCCGACCCTGACCTTGATCACGGACGCCGGACATCTGGTCTCGGCCACCTGGGGGGTGCCGGACGACGACTACGGGAAGCTGGGCACGCTGCTCGTCGCCTCCCTGCCCATCGGAGGCGAAGCTGTACTGCGGCTGAACGACGCGTCCAAAATGGCCCAGGCGGATGCGCGCACCGGGGAGCTGGGCAACGACTCGAACACGGCCATGATGGTGGCCTCTGTACGCCAGGTGGGGCGGCTGTCCTGGAAGGAGGAAACCGCCCATTGGCTGGGTTCCTGGCGGGACAGCAGCAACAGCGACACCCTGGCCCTGGAGTTGACCTGGAAGGAGTCCTACTACACGAACTTCATCCCTGATCTGGGCTGGGCGCCGGAGGGGAAGCGCTGGTTGACACTCAACTTCGACCCAAAGTTCACCTCACGCTGGAACACGAAGCTGAGCTTCCAGGCCAGCGAGCGGTGCGTGGTCACCAGCGACGACGGGCCAGGCTACTTCTACGCCCGCGCGGCGGTGATCAAGCTCGAGGACTGGCGCTATGCAGAGCGCGGCACCCTGCACTTCCTGGCCGATGAGGGCCTGGACGCCTGTACCTTCACGCTGACCATGCCCACCACCTACACGGTGCAGTACGCGACGGGCACGGTCACCGACGTGCCCATCACCAGCGACGGTCCGCTCAGGGCGCCATTCACGATCACGTAGAACTCGCCCGGCTGGCCAGCCCACTCGGCTACCTCATCTACTCCTCTGGCGGAGTGAAGGGCAGCGGCTCCGGGACGTCACCCGGCTGCATGCTGACCTTCGTGTTCACGGCTCGCCCCAGCTCATCGAAGGTGATCTCCGCGAGACTGCCGTGCGGATAGTGCATACGCATCGCTGATTCCGCGTGCTCAGCCCGTAGGCCTCGCCACCGGGCATAGGTGTCCACTGCATGCCGGTGCCGGACGCCATCCTGGCCCGCCGTGGGCGACATCGCAGCGGCTTCCCAGGCCATTGCCGAGAAGCGCATGAACTTGACCGGGTCGGCTTGGGCCGGCGGCGCATCCAGCACCGCGACGAAGGCGCACCCGCCGTCATAGCTCGCGGCATGGAAGGCCTGCCCGCCCAACAGAGAGGTGGCCACGGTGACCAGCCCCATGGCCGGATGCCAATCCAGGTCGTTGATGCCTTCGGTCGGGAAGGTGGGCACCTCGAGCTCGTGGAGGCCGAGCTCCCGCGCTCTGTCGCGCAGCCCCTTCACCACGGGAACGACCACCGGGTCGGTTTCCTGTCGACTCGGATTGGCCCATCCCCACATCCAGGTTCGCGTGATCTCACTCCACGTGCCCAGGAAGGCGACGCGGAACACCTGCCCACCGAGCTCGAGCTGGGAGGTCATCAGGTCGAGCTGGAAGGCGCCTGCGCCGGTACGGTGGTTGAAGGTCTCCTGGTTCTCATAGGTCAACAGCGCGAAGTCGGCGATGGCCCGGTTGAGCGGGACATGGTTGATGGGCGCATCACTCATGGCCCTCATCCTTGTGCAGCAGTGGTCCAATTTGGGCGATGCGGGCGGCACTGGTAAAGTCATGCCCTGCGTCTGGTGGTCCTTCGGCCCGGGCGCGCCACCCAGAATCACAGTTTGGAGACACCGCCCCATGGCAAACATCAAGTCGCAGATGAAGCGCATCAAGACCAACGAGAAGGCCCGCCAGCGCAACAAGGCTGTCAAGTCCGCTCTGCGTACCCACGTCCGCCACTTCCGCGAGGCTGTGGAGGCCGGCGACACCGAGAAGGCACAGGAGTACGCCAAGGTCGCCAACCGCGCCCTCGACAAGGCCGTCTCGAAGGGCGTCATCCACGCCAACCAGGCTG
The DNA here is from genome assembly GCF_025144225.1 of Aestuariimicrobium sp. p3-SID1156. Taxonomy (GTDB): domain Bacteria; phylum Actinomycetota; class Actinomycetes; order Propionibacteriales; family Propionibacteriaceae; genus Aestuariimicrobium. The sequence goes on along the minus strand of NZ_JALXXB010000004.1, from coordinate 73,176 downwards.
CCAACCGCAAGTCGGCCATCGCCTCCAAGGCTGCCGCACTCTGATTTTTCCGACGCCTGCGTAGCGGGCGTCAACTGAACCAGCGTCTCGATCCTCTGGGTGATCGAGACGCTGGTTTTGTCGTGCAGCAGCTCCGGGACGCCCAGAGTTGAGCATTCGTAGCTCCTCAGCGGCCTCCGGCACGGGCCGCACCCAGGGCGGCCACCATTTGTTCCAGCGCGAACGCGGGGTCGTGGGCGGCACCCTTAACCGCAGCATCGGCCTTCGCCACGGCGCGAACGCCCTGGGCAATCGCCGTGGGCGTCCATGAGCGGGACTGCTGGGCGACCTGTTTGACCTTGAACGGAGGGACGCCCATCTGCCGCGCCAGCTCGGGCTCCGGCATGCGTTGCGAGCGCAGGTCGTGGTATTTGCCGAGCGCACGCAGTGAGCCGGCGATGGCGGAAGTGATCAGCACGGGCGCCACGCCGGTGTCCAGGGCCCAGCGCAGCTTGAGCAGCGCCTCCCCGGTCTGGCCCCCCATGATGTCGTCGGCGATGGAGAAGCTGGAGACCTCGGCGCGTCCGGCGAAGTACTGCGCCACGTGATCCGGCCCCAGGCGTCCCTCGGGCAGGTCGACGGCCAACTGCTCCAGGGCGCTGGCGAGGGCGCGCGCGTCGGTGCCGATGGCCTGGATGAGCGCGGCTTCCGCTCCTGGTTCGAGTTGCAGTCGAACGCGGCGAGCTTCGGCAGTGACGAACTCCGGCAGCTTCCAGGGCTTGATGGCGGCAGCTTCGGTCGTGGGCACCTTGCCCTTCTTCAGCTTGTCCACCAGGCCCTTGCCCTTGACACCACCGGGATGAACCAGGACGAGCGCCAGGTCCTCCGGGGTGGTGATGGCGGTGGCGGCGACCAGATCGAACAGCGACTGGTCGAGCCGGGAGATGTCGTCGATGATGACGACCTGCGATTCGGAGAACAGCGACCCTCCGGTGACCTCGCTGAACGTGCCGGAATCGAGGCCCTCGGCGTCCAGGTGGGTCACCTCGACCCCAGGACGCTCCCGCCGGGCGGCGAGGACCTGATGGCGAACCGCCCGTTCGGCAAGGAGGGCCTCAGGGCCTTGGACGAACAGCGTCGCCCCGAAGATGGCTTTGGTCACGCCCCACAGTCTGCCAGCCGGTTCCGACAGCAAGCTCTCAGCCCCCCAAGCGCGCTGCCCGCACGTGCAGTTGGCCGCCGCGTACCCAGACCGTGAACGACTCACCCTCGTTCGTCCGTACGACCTCCATCCCCAGTCTCTGGGCCAGTGTGAGCGCCCTGCCGGAGGGGTGGCCATGGACGTTCCGCTCCCCTGCGGAGGCCACCGCCAAGCGAGCGCCGCTGGCCTTCCAGAAGTCCTCCTCCTGCCTGCTGGAGCCGTGGTGGGGCATCTTGATGACGTGAGCTCTGAGTTCGGGCGTCGACTTTCCGATGGACGCCAGCACCGCCTGCTGCCCCGCCGGTTCCACATCGCCGGGGAGCAGGACGCGCGTCTCCCCCACCGTCGCCAGCAGCACGATGGACGAGTCGTTCTCAGCCGAACTCTCCCCCGCCGACGACTCCTGGCTGCGCCCGACACGACCGGCGTGCAGCACCTCCAGGGAGACACGTCCCAGGATGATGGTCGAGCCGGGCACGGCCAGCCCCTCTCGAACCCCCAGGGCGTTCATGGCGGACGCCACCCCCACCCGCGCCCAGGCCGGTTCCGCGTAGGGGTTCACCAGGAGGGCCTGGACCCGAACACTCCTCGCCACTCCTGACAGGCCGCCGATGTGGTCGGCATGGTAGTGGGTGAGCACCACCAACACCACGGTGTGGACGCCCAGGCTGCTCAGACACCTGGTGACGGGTCCCGGTTCAGGGCCCGTGTCCACCAGGACCGCAGTCCCCGACCCCGCGTTGAGCACTGTGGCGTCTCCCTGGCCCACCGCGCAGAATGCCACGTCCCACTGGCCGGGCCACCCGGCGGGAGGTGGCTGCCGGAACATGGCCGCGATGAGCACGAGGGAAAGGAGCAGGCTTGCCCAGCGCCGCTCGAGGATCGACCCAGTCAAGGCCCCACTGAGCAGAGTGAGTGCGACCAGGACTGCCAGGGCGGGGCCGGAGGCCGGCCACGGCCACGTGGCTGCTGGCAAACCCGCCCCGGCGTGCGCGATGAGGATCACCGGTTGCACACTCCACCCGGCCATGAATCCCACGGGCAGGGCCAGCGGTGGCCACACGAGCGCCAACAGGGCGGCGACCATCCCCAGCACGGTGGTCGGCCCCACGAACGGTCCGGTGAGCACATTGGCCAGCAGGCCCGTCGTGGAGATGCTGCCCGACAGTGCGGTGACCAGGGGTTGGGTGGCCAATTGCGCAGCCAACGGGATCGCCAGGGATTCAGCCAGCCAGCCCGGCATCCAGGTGAGCAGCTTGGCTCGCCACGGCGGGCCCCACCACAGGATGCCGGCCGAGGCGGTTGCGGACAGTGCAAAGCCCCAGGAGCGGGCTAACCACGGGTCGACGAGCATCAGCACCAGGATCGCCGCACTCAGGTGCCGCAGCCCCCGTCGTGCATCGCCGGCAGCCCCCACCGCCGCCATGCCCACCAGCCCCATGGCGGCAGCGCGTACCACGCTGGGCTCGCTGCGACAGACCACGACGAAGACCACGACCCCGCAGGCGCCCACCAGATGCAACCACCGGCCCCGGACGCCCACCGCTCGGGCCACCACGAGCATTGTTGCCAAGAGCAGGGTGAGGTTCGTCCCCGAGACGGCCGTCAGATGGGTCAGGCCAGTGGCCTGGAAGGCCTCATGGGTCTCCTCCAACAGGCCGCTGGTATCGCCCACCACCAGGGAAGGGGTCAGACCTGCTTGCTCACGACTCGACCACCCCATGGACGACACCAGCCCGGCGCGGGTGCGGTTCACCTGCCGCAGCCACCAGCCCGGCCCCGAGACCAACTCGGGAGCAGCACGAAGCCTGAGGACCGCAGCCTCCGGGCGTCCCGGATCGGGCAGCGCGGGAATCGCCACGATTCTGACGACCGACCCCACCGTCAGACCCTGGAGGTCGGCCATGCGTTCACCGCTGCCGCTCAGGACGACCGGAGACGCCGAACGCCATCGGATTCCTCGCGCCTCGACCCACCGCGTGGTCGCAGGGACCATGGCACGTTCACGACCCGGCTGGCCGACGATCCGCACATCGCTCGTGAGCCTGACCTCCGCCACCACCACAGCGCCCTCACCAGCGGCCACCGCGACGGGGGAACGCGCCAGCTGCCCAGCCCGAAGCGACGCACACACCATGCACAGCAGGACCAGCAGCACCGTCATCGCCGACTGCCATCTCCTGGCGGTGCAGCAGGTTGCCAGCCCCAGGCCGAGCGACACGGCAAGGACGACCGCGGCCCTCGGTGACGCAGTGAGTGTCCACCCGGTCGCCAGCCACGCTGCCCCCGCGGGAAGGGCTAGCCGGAGGTCCGGTCGGTTCACACCGTGACCAGGGGCTTGAGTCGCTCGAAGGTCTTTGCGCCCACACCGCTGACCTCCTGCAGTTCCTCCACCCGCGTGAACTGCCCGTGCTTCTGTCGCCAGGCCAGGATCTTGCCCGCCATCACCGGTCCAACCCCGGGAAGGGTCTCCAGCTGCGCCTGGGTTGCCGTGTTGAGGTTCACCAGGTCACCACTGGCCGGCTCGTCAGTCCCCGACCCCCCTCCCGCTGCTTGGCCGGGATTCGTGCCCTGACCAGCATTCGTGCCCGCAGTGGAAGCTGCCGACGGAAGGCTCGGTGGATTGACCGTCGACGTCGCCCCCGGCCCGGCCACGACCACCTGCATCCCGTCGGTGACCGGTGAGGCCAGGTTCAACAGCCCCGGCTTGGCCTTCGCCGTGAATCCGCCAGCGGCATCAATCGCGTCCTGAATCCGAGCACCCTCACGCAGGGTCACCACTCCGGGTCGGCGCACCTCTCCGACAACGTGGACCTTCACCACCGTCGAGGAGGGGCGGGAACTCGGCACGGCAGCAGCGGGGGCCCGCGCACCCGCAGGGGCACTTGCGGAGGCGGCGGGTAGCGAGGGCGCCTGCAGGGGCACCTGGCTCGGCCTCGCCCGCAGCAGGTGCATGGCCACGAAGACCAGCACCACCACCGCCAGGATCGCCAGGCCCTGCAGGTGTTGGGGACCTACCCGACGGATCTTCGGCGTCGGCTCCTCCGCCACCGACAGGAGCTCGTCGAGCTCTCCCGGCGGCGCGCCGGGCTCTGGGCTGAGCTGGACGGTGCCCTCCGGTTCTGCAGCTCGCCGAGGCCCCCGTCGCAAGGCCGGTGCCTGCTCCAGGACACGACGGAGCCGCACTCCGGCATCTGTCTCCACTCTCATGCAATGGTTATGCACCCGAATCCCTAGGCTGGGATAAACGGACAACACTTCGGCCCACAAGGACAACACCCTGTGAATCCCCATGCCCCGGTTCAGCCCGAATACCTCACCGCCCGCCTCAACAGCGACCACGGTTTCCGAGGTGGTCCGACGGCGAAGCTCCATGAGGTGCCGGGGACCGGGATCGACCTGGCGCTCACCGAGGGCGAGTCGGTGGACCTGTGGACCAACAGTCTCCGTGTCGAGCTCACTGCCCTGGGTCAGCCCGAGATCGACCCGGGCCTCACGGTCGCCGTGCGTTGCCTGCCAGGTTCGGCAGGCCACCTGCAGGGCTTCTACATGGGCCAGAACTTCCAGGCCCCCAGTCAGCGCGTGCTGACCCCGGTACTGCGGGGAGTCTTCACCGCACCGGCCACGGGCACCTACCGCTGCGCGCTCTGGATGAGTGGTTACGGCGCCGGTAAGCCCTATGACTACGTCCTTCGCACCGGCGCCAGTCTAAATGCCGCCCGGATCGGTCCTGAGCGCACCACCCGTTGTGCCCACCAGTGGACCGATCCGCAACCGACGCAGGATCGCGTCCTGCACGGCGCCGAATCGGCCCGCGTCCTCACCCGGGACATGAGGCTCGATGAAGGCATCGACACCGCGACCGTGCTGATGCACCTGAACGTCACCACCTGCGCCCCCTATGACATCTACCCGGGTTGCGGCAGCACCTCCGGGAGTGGCAGCAAGCTGGGCACCCACATCGAGGTCGAGCCGCTGGATGCCCGGGGCCGTCCCGCGGGAACGCTGATCTCGAGCCCGGTGCGCGAGACCACCGTGCACTGGAACCAGCACCACATGACCATCGAACAGACCCTCGAGGTTCGCGCCGACCAGCTGCGCGGGCGCCGCCTCCGCACCAGCCTCGTGATCGAGAAGCGGCATGATGTGGTCTATTCCAATGACCTGCGTCTGCACTCCATCTGGGGACGCATCAACGGCAGCGCGAAGGACCTCTGGGCACCGAGCTACGGCGTCCTCTACCAGTACTGAGCCCACCGTGCAGGACGCCGGGAGCGCGCGGGCCCCGGCGTCCTTCATGTCGCGTCGAGTCCTCGCGTGGGCGCTACTTGCCCGGGACGATGCTGACCATCTTGGGCAGGCGGCAGATCACCTTGACAACCTCACGGCCGGCCAACGCGCGCTGGACCCCGGCGTCGGCGAGGGCCAGCTCGGTGGCCTCCTCCTCGGTGATGTCCGGGGAGACCTCGAGCTTGCCGCGAACCTTGCCCTGCACCTGGACGACCATGGTGACCTGGTCGGCGACCAGCAGCGCCGGGTCGGCAGTGGGCCAGCGGGACTGGGCAACCGAGGGCGGGTTGCCCAGGACCTCCCACATCTCCTCGGCGACGTAGGGAGCCACCAGCGACAGGGACTGGGCGACGAACTCCGCTGCCTCGCGCACGGCGGGGTCCGCGGCGCCGGCACCGGAGTCAATGGTGCGGCGGGTTGCGTTGACCAGCTCCATCACGCGGGCGACGACCACATTGAACCGGCCAGAATCGAGCAGTTCGGTGATCTCGGCAATCGTCTTGTGGGTCACCTGGCGCAGCGCACGATCCCCGGCCGAGGTGTCGGCACCGGGCTCGCTGGTGACATCGGTGGCCACCCGGTAGGCGCGCTGGAGGAACTTCAGTGTCGAACCGGGCGAGACGTCGGCCCAGTCAATGTCCTCCTCCGGGGGACCGGCGAAGATGACGGTGGTGCGGACAGCGTCCACGCCGAACTCGTTGATCTGCTGGCCCAGGTCCACGCCATTGCCCAGCGACTTGCTCATCGACTTGCCCTGGTTGATGACCTGCCCCTGGTTCATCAGGCGCAGGAAGGGCTCGTCGAAGTCGACCATGCCCATGTCGCGCAGCACCTTGTTGAAGAAACGCGCGTAGAGCAGGTGCATGGTGGCGTGCTCCACACCGCCGACGTACTGGGCCACCGGCATCCACTGCCGCACGGCTTCGACGTCGAAGGGACCTTCGGTGTAGTGCGGGGACACGTAGCGGTAGAAGTACCACGAGGAGTCCACGAAGGTGTCCATGGTGTCGGTGTCACGCTCGGCGGGGCCACCACAGCTCGGGCAGTTGACCATCTTCCACTCGGTGGCTGCCGCCAGCGGGCTGGTGCCCTTGGGTGCGAGCTGTTCCCCGCGCAGGTGGGGCAGCGTCACCGGAAGTTGGTCCTCCGGCACCGGAACCTCGCCGCAACGGGGGCAATGGATGATCGGGATCGGGCAGCCCCAGTAGCGCTGGCGGCTCAGCAGCCAGTCGCGCAGGCGGTAGGTGATTGCCGCCGTGCCCAGGCCGTCGGCTTCCAGCTGCTCGGTGATGCGGGCGATGCCCTCCGCCTTGTTGGTCAGGCCATCCAGCACGCCGGAGTTGACATAGGTGCCGTCACCAGCGGTGGCGATGCCCGTCTTGGCGGGGTCACCCTCCCCGGTGTCGATGACCATGCGGACGGGCAGGTCGAAGGTCCGCGCGAACTCCAGGTCACGCTGGTCATGGGCGGGGACGGCCATGATCGCGCCGGTGCCGTACTCGGCCAGCACGTAGTCAGCTGCCCAGACCGGGATCTTCTCTCCGTTGACGGGGTTGGTGGCGTGGACGCCCAGGAAGACGCCGGTCTTCGTGTGCTCGGTGGACTGGCGCTCGATCTCGGTCTGCTTCTTGACCTCCTCCAGGTACGCCTCGAAGGCGGCTCGCTGATCGTTGGAGACGATGTCGGCCGCCAGGGCCGCGTCGGGGGCCACCACCATGAAGGTGGCGCCGAACAGGGTGTCCGGGCGCGTGGTGAACACGGTCACCGGTTCCTCGCGGCCCTCGATCTGGAAGTTGACGTGGGCACCCTGGGAGCGTCCGATCCAGTTGCGCTGCATGGCCAGGATGCGCTCGGGCCAGCCGTCCTTCAGCTGCTCCATGTCGTCCAGCAGCTGCTGGGCATAGTCGGTGGTCTTGAAGTACCACTGGTTCAACTGTCGCTTGGTGACGATGGCATTGCACCGCTCGCAGCGCCCATCCTTGACCTGCTCGTTGGCCAGCACGGTCATGTCCTGGGGGCACCAGTTGACGTAGGAGTCCTTGCGGTAGGCCAGGCCCTTCTCGAAGAACTTCAGGAAGAGCCACTGGGTCCAGCGGTAGTACTCCTCGTCAGAGGTGTGCAGGCGGTGCGACCAGTCGAAACCGATGCCGTAGCGCTTGAAGGACGACGCCTGGGTCTCGATGTTCTTGTAGGTCCACTCGGCAGGGTTCTGGTTGTTCCTGATCGCCGCGTTCTCAGCAGGCAGGCCGAAGGAGTCCCAGCCGACCGGGTGCAGGACGTTGTGGCCCTGCATCTTCCAGTAGCGCCCCACCACGTCGGCGATGGCCCAGGCCTCGGCGTGGCCCATGTGCAGGTCGCCGGAAGGGTAGGGGAACATGTCGAGGAGGTAGCGCTTCTCCAGCGAGTCGTCCTCGCTCACCGCGAAGGTGTGGTTGTCCTGCCAGTACTGCGCCCACTTCTCCTGCGCGGCCGCCGCGTCGTACCCGCTGCGCTCTGCCGAGTGCTCGCCCACGATTCCTCTTTCTGCCGGTCGATTCAGCCCCCAACGCTACCGCTGTCCTCCCCCATCCTCCGAACCGATTTCGTCAGGCGCACAAACGACGAGTCACACCGCGTCACGGATATCAGCCCACAGCTCCGGCGGTGCCGCCGAATGGTGCACCCGGCGCAGGAGCTGGAACATGCCGTAGTCGGCATCGAGGCCCTCCACGCGAGCCAAGCAGCAGCCCATCAGTGCCCCATTGCCGTCGAGCCACGCAGCCGCAGCCATCAGGCACAGCGCCGGGACGGCATGGCGATCCGGCATCACCCGCACCACCTGCTGCCACAGCCGCAGGTGGTGCTTCGCCCCTGCGCGTGACATCTCCAGCCAGGCGGCGTCCCGCGCCGGGATGCCTTTGGCCAGGAGCCCGAGTTCCATGCAGACCGCGTCGTCGACATCCTCCTCCCCCAGATGGTCAGCGAGCAGGCGCTTCGTGCGCTGGACGCGCGCACGCGGCGTGCGGCGGGCAATGCGTTCCTCCACCCCGACCAGCTCGGCAAGGAGGCAGCCCTGGTCGACCAGTGAAGGGCCCTCCACCAGGGTCATCAGGTCCTTGCGGGAAGCCAACGCCGTGGAGCCTGCCACCACGGCGGCTGCCACCGCCGGCGAGGACGGGTCACACGGGTGCCCCTCGGCAGGGCAGCAGTCCCCGACGCAGAGCCTGGACCACCAGCGGACGCCATCGGTTCGCACCGAGTCAACGACCTGCCCGGGCTCCACGAAGGTCTCCAACTTCCCCAACACCTCCTCGGCCTTGTCGCGATCCTGGCTGTAGGCGATGAAGAAGACCTTCGCTGACTCGTAGCGTCCCATCATCTCGGTGAGCTGGGCGTTGACCATGGCCGGGGCATCAAACATCCAGTAGTCCATCCGCATGGCCACCTCCACGGTGTGCCGCGAGAGGAGCAGGATGACCACGTCGTCGTCGACGTGGTACCCCAGCAGGTAGGGGACGAGGGAGAGCATGTCGGTGGTGCTGGTTGCCTTGATGGTCGTCGTCATGCCTGGTTTGTGCCTGGGATCGGGGGGCAGGGGCTCGCTGTCCACAGCCGGGCTCCCCGCCGCTGGGTTGTCCACAGCCGCTCGGTCGACGTCTGAGGCGCAGGTACCATGGCCACACCATGACCAACCAGCCACGGGGCCCGCACCAGCCGCCTCCCGCACCCCCCTGGGGCAACCAACCCCAGTGGGACCCTCGGCGCCCGATGGGCGAGCCGCAGTACCAGCCCGTGTCGATCGAACAGTACGAGCTGCCGAAATCCAACGCTGGACGGTGGCTGGGAGCGATTGCAGCGCTCGTGATCCTCGGCCTGGCCGTGGCAGCCTTCCTGACCAGCCGTCGACCCACGCCCGAGTTGCCGATGGCACCCTCTGCGCCGATCAGTGCACCGTCCTCCCGGCAGGTGCCCACGGCTGCGGCTTCGGGCAATTCCGTGCCCTTCCACTCACCGATGGACAATGCCGACGGGGTGTGGAGCATTGATTCCACGCGCTGGACCGACCGTGGGCTCGAGGTGACCGTCACCATCAAGGTCACCCGCGGCACCCTGCGTTATTCCTTCTTCGCCCTGGACAACAAGACCGTGGAGGACTACGACCCGATCCCGATCAGCGACCACAACGCGCTGACCCAGGGCACAGTGCACGAGGGCGAGAAGATCACGGGTCTGGTCGTCTTCGAGAAGGATCGTGGGGACACCACCGTCTACCTCGCCAACGCGCTGGGGCGCCAAATCTCCGCGCTCACCGCGCAGGGCTGAGCAAGCCCGCCAGCGGGTGGCTCAGCGGTGGACGACGACCTTGTCGCCCTCCCGTGCCTGCCCGAACAGCCAGCTCACTGCGTCCTTGTCGCGAACGTTCACACAACCGTGGGAGGCACCGTTGTACCCGCGCGCCGCGAAGTCGGCCGAGTAGTGCACGGCCTGCCCGCCGGAGAAGAACATCGCATACGGCATGGCCGTGTGGTAGAGCGTCGACACATGGTCGCGTGACTTCCAGTAGAGGGTGAACACACCCTCACGGGTCGGGGTCAGTTCGGAGCCGAACCTGACGTCCATCGTGCGCAGGACCTTGCCGTCGACCACCCACGCGAGCTGGTTGGTGGACTTACTGATGCAGAGGACCCGCCCGGTCATGCAGCGCTGGTCGATCGCCGGCGGGGCGGGCTTCCTGGGCGGCTTGTTGGACAGCTCTTCGGCGGTGGGCGTGGAGGTCATCTCGCCGAGTTGGTCCAGGGTGCGCTGGTCGACCTCTCCGGTGACCGGGATCTGGCGCTTGGCCTGGAAGTCGCGCACGGCCTTGACCGTGGTGGCGTCGTAGGTGCCGGTCACCGGGCCCGCGTACCACTCGATCTGCTTGAGGCGAGCCTGGAGGTCCTTGACCTTGTCGCCCTTGTCCCCGCTCTTGAGCAGTGCCGGGCCGGCCTTCAGGACGTTGTGCATCTCGTCCCGGGTGGGCTGGCGCGTCATGGCGGCCAGCGCATCCCAGGTCTTCTGGTCCACCTCACCGGTGGTCGGCAGGTTGCGCTTGCCCTGGAAACCCTGCACGGCAGCTTCGGTGCTGGAGCCGAAGTGGGGGGTGATCTTGCCCGCATACCAGTCGAGCTGCAGGAGGCGGTGCTGCAGCTCACGCACCTTCTCGCCCTCGTCGCCCGACTTCAGGATCGCGGGCAGAGTCACCGGGTCCGGCGTCGGGGTGCTCGACGGGGTGCTCGACGGGGTACTCGACGGGGTAGGTGTCGGCGATGGCGTCGGGGTCTGGCTGGTGGACGCCGCACTGCTGGCGGGAGCCGGGCTCTCCACCGAGGGCGTGGGGGTCGCCTGGGGCGCGCTGGGCGCCAGCGTGGTTTCGGGCTGCCGACTCGCTGTCGCCATCTCCGAGGGCTTGGGCACGCCGCGAACGGTGTGCGAGGTCTGCTGCGGAGGGACGCCGGCGAGCGAGGCGTCCCGTGCGCATCCGGCCATGCCGAGGCAGAGGACGGCGCCGAGGACGGAGAACGTGCGCGAGCGGGACATGGGACCTCCGGGGGAAGAAATCACCGAAACTGTAGTTCAGCGCACCGTGGGCACCAAGTTGGCTCGCCGTTCTGGCGACATCCGACTGCGGTCTGATCCGGGTGGCGAGGTCCGTGTCACCCTCGTCCACGGACTGGAGCCGCTGGTCCCGCGGTGGCCGCTGGAGGGGGTTTCGTAGCCCTGCGCTGTCACAGGATCAGGACATGACCCACGCACAGCCCACTCCCCTGCGTCCCCTGCCCTCAGCCCACCACGCCACCGGACTCGCACGGTCCGCCCACCCGGGACGGATGACGACTCCCGTGACGACGAGGATCGGAGATGAGGAGCGCACCCACACCTGCGACCAGCTGGCACACCACTACGCCGCTGGCCGACTGGACCGGGCAGAACTGGAGGAGCGCATGTCCCAGGCCGTGAACGCACGCACGCGAATGGACCTGTTCCTGCTGCTTGACGACCTTCCCCCGGTGGAACCGCTGGCGGCTGCTCCGGGGCAGTGCCAGGGGTCGGGTTTCCCCCGAGCGCAGGTTGCGCCCGTTGCGCCAGCGGCCAGCGACAGCCAGGCGGTTGCCCACGCATTCGCGATGGGTCTCTTCGGGTTCCTGACCGTGGCGGCGCTGGGATGCACCCTGTTGCTCCTGCTGATCGTCGGGATGTCGCCCTACGGCAGCGTGGTCTGGCTGGGCGCCTTCGGATCGGCTGTGGCGTCCAGTGGCATCACCTATTTCGCCACGAAGTGGAACCAGAGACCGTCAGTCTCGAAGTGCTGACGCCCCCGCCAGTTCTGTGGTCTGGTCGATGACGTCGAGCAGTCGTCGGCGGAGCACCTGCCCGCGCTCGGAGAAACCGCGCTGCATCCGCACATAGGTGGCCTTGCCCTCCGGGGTCTCCACCGCCACGGGCTCATACCCCCAGCCGCTCAGGTCGTAGGCACTGGCCCGCATGTCGAGCTCACGGATCTCGAGGGCAAGGTCGTAGCAGTCGAGCAGGAGCTCCGAGCTGGTCAGCGGCAGCAGCTTGCCCGCGTACTTGTAGAGGTCCATGGTGGCGTGCAGGCAGCCGGGCTGGTCGAAGCGGACCTGGTCGGCGCGAGTGAGCTGATGGGCATTCTGCGGGGCGGCGTCCTCGGTGAAGAAGCGGAAGGCGTCGTAGTGGGTGCAGCGCAGGCCGTTCTCGTTGACCACCTCGCGGATCCGGTCTGGGGCGAAGCGCAGCGGTAGCCCGGAGTGGCGGGTCTGGTCGGGGGTGAGACCGTAGACCATCGCCCACTCGTGCATGCCAAAGCAGTTGAACTGGCCCTGCCGGGCGCCGGTGGCCACCAGCAGTTCGCGGGTGAACCTCAGCGTCGAGCCCCGGGACGCGACGAAGGCGGGGGCGTCCACCCCAGTCAGGCCATCCTCTTCGCGGTAGTAGCGATGTGCTGCCGCAGAGGCAGCACATCGCAAGCGCACGCCAACACCGGGGTGCCACTCGACCAACTGGCCCGGACGCAGCCGGTAGTAGTCGAACATGAAGTCCTCCACCGGGTGCCGTTCGCCGCGGGCCCGGCGAGCGATCACATCGGCCAGGAGCGTCCGGGCGCGACGCTCGTGCGCCTCGGCCAGGGGCTGCCATTGTTCGGGGCCCAGCACTGGCCGGGCGTCCACGACGCTCACCTGGTCGCCCCCACCGGGACGTCGGAGGGCTCGCGCCCCGGGGACAGGACCCAGGCCAGCCCGGCCACCAGCAGACCGGCGGCGCAGACGCAGAGCAGCCCCCAGCGGACCGCGGAGGCGTCCGCGATGAGACCGACGAGCGGGGGCGCGACCAAAAAGCCGACCCGCAGGACCAGCAAGGTGACGGTCAGCGCGGTGCCCGGCTTGAACCCCGGCAGGGCATCGGCAGCCTCGAAGACCGACGGAATGACGGTGGCCACGCCATAGCCCGCGCTGGCATAGCCGAAAACGGTCGTCAGGGGGCTGGGGAAGGCGACGGCGACTCCCACTGCCACCAGAAGGCCTCCGAACAGGGCCATGCGGCGCTGCCCGAAACGGTTGACCAGCGCGTCGCCGCTGACGCGCCCCAGGAAGTGGAAGGCCATCGCGGTGATGTAGCCCGAAGCCGCCAGCGAGCCGCTGACATGCAGTTCACTGCGCATGTAGAGAGTGCCCCAGGTGCCAGCGTTCTCTTCGATGACCGCACCAACGAGGGCCAGGACCGAGCGAGAAGCGCGAGGCGGTGTGTGTGCTCATGAGGGCCTCCGGTGCGGGACGCCCGCACCAGGCAGGCAATGACGAGGCTGATTCTAGCCCGCGCACGGGGGCTGGCGCGTGGCACGTTCTTGTCGAGACCGTGCCCTAGGCTGAGACCAAAGCCACCGTTACCCCCACGTCGAGGTACCCAGATGCCCCTGCCAGAACTCGATCGGCAGAATGATTGGCCCACCGTCGAGGCCGTCTCCGAGCTCGTGAGTCAATGGCTCGCCGAGGCTGCCACCCTTCCCCCGGACCCGGCCGGGCAGCAGTTGGCCGATGTGCTGGGGGACCCCGCTGGTCTGGCTTTCACCGTCGGGTTCGTCGACCGGGTGGTGCGCCCCGATGACAACCGCACCGCGGCGCGCAACCTGTCAGAGTTGGCCAAGGGGACGCCGACGTTCCTGCCCGCCCACCTTCGTGCTGCGGTTCGGCTGGGTGGGCTGACCGCCCCGCTGGCCCCGACTCCGGTGACCGCCACCGCGCGTGCCGCGCTGCGTCGCCTGGTGGGTCACCTGGTCCTCGATTCGCGTCCCGACAAGCTGGGGCCTGCGCTGGCCCGGGTGCGTGCGCAGGGCATGCGGTGCAATGTGAACCTGCTGGGTGAGGCCGTCCTCGGACGCCGGGAGGCTGATCGACGACTGTCGGGCACCCGTGCCCTGGTCGCCCGTGATGACGTCGATTATGTCTCGATCAAGGTGTCGGCGACCACCGCCCCCCACCAGCCCTTCGCTTTCGAGGAGACCGTGACCCAGGTCGTGGACCGGCTGCGTCCGCTGTACCTGGAGGCTGCGCGCACCGGCACCTTCATCAACCTGGACATGGAGGAGTACCGCGACCTGGAGATGACCATGGCGGTCTTCGAACGCCTGCTCGCCGAGCCGGCGCTGACCGGGCTGCGTGCCGGGATCGTGCTGCAGGCCTACCTGCCCGATGCGCTGGGGGCTCTCCAACGTCTGGGGGCATGGGCGGGCGAGCGCGTGGATGGTGGTGGCGCCCCGATCAAGGTGCGTCTGGTCAAGGGCGCCAACCTCCCGATGGAGACGATTGAGGCCGAACGCCACGGCTGGCCGCTGGCGACGTGGGGTTCCAAGGTGGAGACCGACGCCAACTACAAGCGCTGCCTGGACTGGGCACTGCGTCCCGACCACGCCGGGCACCTGCATGTGGGCATCGCCGGGCACAACCTGTTCGACGTGGTCTGGTCATGGCTGCTGGCGAACCAGCGTGGCGTCACCGAGGCGGTGGAGTACGAGATGCTGCTCGGCATGGCCACCACCCAGGCCGAGGTGGTCCGTCGCCATGTGGGTGGGCTGTTGCTCTACACCCCGATCGTCTCCCCCGCTGAGTTCGACGTCGCCATCGCCTACCTGGTCCGCCGACTGGAGGAGGGCGCCTCCCCGGAGAACTTCATGTCGGCGGTCTTCGACCTGGGCACCGACGCCGCCGCGTTCGCGCGGGAGCGGGACCGGTTCGCAGCCTCGCTGGAGGTGCGGGCCAGCACCCCGGCCCCGGTGGCCCATCGCAACCAGGACCGCACCGCCCAGCCGGCCCAGGCGCCGTGCGGACCGTTCCGCAACGCTCCTGACACCGACCCGGCGATTCCCGCGAACCAGCGTTGGGCCGAGTCGATCCGCAGGCGTCCAGATCGCGGCACCCTGGGTGCCGACCTGGTGGAAGCCGCTCGAGTGGCCTCCGAACCTGAACTCGACCAGGTCATGGGACGCTTGGCAGCCAGCGACTGGCCCAGCCTCTCTCCTGCCGCACGGGCCGACGTGCTCGATCGGGCAGGGCTTGAACTCGAGGGGCGCCGCGCCGAGCTGATGGCGGTGGCTGCCGATGAGACCGGCAAGACGCTGGACCAGTCCGACCCCGAAGTGTCCGAGGCGGTCGACTTCGCCCACTGGTACGCCCACCTGGCGCGCGAGCTGGAGACGGTGGACGGTGCCGTGGCCGAGGCTCCCGGCGTGGTCGCCGTCACCCCGCCGTGGAACTTTCCCATCGCCATCCCGGCTGGGATGATCATGTCGGCGCTGGCCGCGGGTGCGACGGTGGCGGTCAAGCCGGCCCCGGAATCCCCTCGCACGGCGGCAGTGGTCGTCGAGGCGCTGTGGGCTGCTGGCATCCCGCGCGACGCGTTGGCGCTGCTCACCCTCGACGAGGACACCCTGGGGCGCCAGTTCATCGGCCACCCCACGGTGACCCGCGTCATGCTGACGGGCAGTTGGGAGACCGCCGAGCTGTTCCGCAGCGTCCGCCCCGGTCTGGAGGTGCTCGCCGAAACCAGCGGCAAGAACGCCATCATCGTCACCCCCAGCGCCGACCTGGACCTGGCGGCCGCCGACGTTGCGGCATCCGCGTTCGGCCACGCTGGTCAGAAGTGCTCGGCAGCCTCTTTGGTGGTTTTGGTGGGACCGGTGGCACGCTCACGACGCTTCCGTGAGCAGCTGCTGGACGCGGTCACCTCGCTGCGAGTCGGCTGGCCGGAGAATGCGTCCAGCCAGATGGGTCCGCTGGTGACCCCGCCCGGGCAGAAGCTCCGTCGCGGCCTCACCGAACTGGGTGAGGGCGAGAACTGGGTGCTCCAGCCGCAGAAGCTGGACGACACCGACCGCCTGTGGTCCCCCGGTATCCGCGCCCACGTACAGCCGGGATCGGAATTCCACTGCACCGAGTACTTCGGGCCGGTGCTGGGGGTGATGAGCGCGCGCGACCTTGCCGAGGCGATCGACATCGTCAACGGCACCGACTTCGGCCTCACGTCAGGCCTGCATTCCCTCGACAGCGCCGAGATCGAGCAGTGGCTCGCCGGGGTCAAGGCGGGCAACCTGTACGTCAATCGCGGCACCACCGGCGCGATCGTGCAGCGCCAACCCTTCGGCGGCTGGAAGAAGTCGGCGGTGGGCCCGACCGCGAAGGCCGGAGGCGTGAACACGCTGGTGCCGCTGGTGCGTTGGTGTACTGCCGAGGCGGCCGCTGACCCTGCCCTCGTCCTTGACCAGCGGGTTCGCCGTGTGGTCCGCGCGCACCCCCACCCCATGCTGGACCGCGCCGCCGCCAGCGACGAACGTGCCTGGCAGGCCGAGTTCGGCATCGCACGGGATGTGCAGGGCCTGGCCGGGGAGCGCAACATCGTGCGCTACCTGCCGTGGGATGGCCCGGCACTCGTGCGCGCATCCGACCCGGACGCGACGGTGAGGGCACTGCGCAGCGTGATCGCAGCGCTCCGTGCGGGGGTCACGCCAGCGCTCTCGGTCAGCTCCGAGCTCCCGGACGCCACTCAGCAGGCGCTGCGTGCTCTTGGCGTGGAGGTTCGAATCGAGAGCCGGGACGAGTTCCTCCGGCGCGTGGGGAAGCTGACCGGTCGCCTGCGCCATGTCGGCGCGGGAGGTGACGCCGTGGCTGCTGCGGCGTCCCAGGAATTGACCATCTACCGGGGTGAACTGGTCGAGGCAGGGCGCGTGGAGATGCTGCCCTGGTTGCTGGAGCAGGCCGTCTCGATCACTGCACATCGGTTCGGAAGCCCGGACCACCTGACGGACGCGCTGCTCTGAGCCGGTGCCCCGCTGCGCTCAGCGGAGTTCCAGCACCAGCTTCAGCGTTGCCTCGACGGTATCCAGCTCGGCTCGGGTGAGTTGACCACACCATTCCCCAGCCGGGTTGGATCCACAGCTGTCGTCTGTTCCACCAACACCAGGGTTTCTCGGCCACGCACCGAGACAGGCTCGCCCGAACGGTCTCAACGTCCCAAACAGGGACCCGGAGCCAGCCTGATCGGCCCCTTGGCATCGGCCAGCTGCACCTCAGCGCCCTGCTGCTGTACCACGACCTCACCGGCGGCGACCAGGTCGCCGGTCACCTCGAGGGCCACGTTCATCAGGTCACGCCATCGCTCGCCCCCGACGACACGGGCGGCATCGCTGGGGCAGATGGTGCTGCCACTGCGGTGGCGCAGCAGCGTGCGCATCGTCGCCGCCAACCTCACCCTGGTACCTTGAGGCGTGCCCTCCCACCACGGGTCGCCGCGCTCACCCAGGGCCAGTTTCGCGTCGTGCACGTATGGCCTCACCGCATCGCCGCGGGTACGCAACTCGCGGCGAGCCCGCATCAACTCCGCCACCAGCTCGGCTCTCAGCAACGGGGGGATGCGCGGGTCGCTGGCTCGCCACCTGCGGCCGTCAACCACGATGTGGTGCCCGTCAGGCGTGGTCTCGACGGCCTTGCGGGGCGCTGGTTCAGCCATGACAAAAGTCTGCCCCATTGAATCGGCCGACTGGTGCATGATGTCCTTGACACGCTCACCGCGCCAACTGGGTGCGTCCGAAGCCATGAGGAGTTGCGATGGACGAGCTGGCCGACCACCAGAAGGTGCATGACCTGGTCAGGGACATCCGCTTCGCGATGATGTCGAGCTCAAGAAGCAGCTGTGGAGCGTTGCCACGAGAGTGCCTACACCGAGAGCGGCCCGGAAGGCCCCAGGCCGGGGAACACGACACCGTCGAGCTGTGACCCATCATCCACCACGAACCGACCCGACCAACCTCCCCAACCAACCCCTGGAGGACATTCATGACCGCTCACGACGTGATTGTGGTGGGAGCTGGCCTGGCCGGCCTCGCCTGCGCCCGAACGCTGCGCGCCCGTGGGCTGCGCCCCGTGGTGCTGGAGACCGAGCGGCAGGTCGGCGGGCGTGCCACCAGCGAGGAGGTGGACGGGTTTGTGGTGGAACGCGGCTTCCAAGTGCTCAACCCTGCCTACCCGCACCTTCGCGCCACCGGTGTGCTGGAGCAGCTGGGGATGAACGCCTTCCCCCGTGCGGTGCGGGTGCGACACGACGGGCGGCTGGACGAGCTCGTTGACCCGACACGCCACCCCACCGCCCTACCACGCGACCTGCGCACCGGCCTGGTGGGACCACGCGACGTGGCGGCGGCCCGCTTCGTTACCAGCCTGGTGGGAGCCGACCGTCGTCGCGGTGATGCTTTCGACGCGGCCGGATTCACCGGACCGCTGCGCCACAAGGTCGTCGATCCCTTCTTGGCGGGCGTGGTGTGCGAGGACGAGGGTTCCACCTCGGCGCGCTTCACAGCCTGGCTCGCGTCGATGTTCCTGCTGGGCACCCCCGGTTTGCCGACCGGTGGCATGCGTCGGCTGGGTGAGGCGCTCGCCGGGGGTCTCGATGTCCGTCTTGGGCATCCGGTGACCGCTGTCGACACCGATGCAGGCCGGGTCGAGACCCCGCACGGCAGCTTCACCGGCCGCGCCGTGGTGCTGGCCGCCGGGCCGGTGTCCTCCGCCGAACTGGCCCGCCAAGGCCGCCCCAGCACGCACCCCACCACCACTTGGTGGTTCGCCACCCACCAGGCGCCCAGCCCGAGCGGGGCGATCCACGCGGACGCAGAACGACGCGGGCCCATCGTCACCACCGCGGTGGTCAGCCACACCGCCCCCGACCATGCCCCCGCCGGGCAGCATCTGGTGGCGGCGCTCACACTGGCCGACGGCGAAGTGGACGAGCAGGCCGTGCGCGCCCACGCCAGCCACATCTACGGCACCGAGACCGAGGCTTGGCGCACCCTGGCCGTGCACCACATTCCCCACAGCCTGCCGGCCGTGGCCCCCGGCCAGTTCGCCCGGGGCCGCATCGGCTTCCAGGGTGAGGCCGTGCTGTGTGGTGACCAGTTCGGCAATGCCTCCGTCGATGGGGCGCTCGGTTCTGGCCAGGCGGCCGCGGCCGAGGTAGCGCGTCGACTCGGTGGCCGCTGAGCAGGCCCCTCCACCACATCCCCGCCCCAGGCCACTCCACGACGCCCCCTGTAGGCACCCTGCCAAGGAGTCCCATGCGCGACACGCCCTTCAGCCTGTCCACCGGCTTCGACCAGGCCTCAGCCCGATATGACCTGATGGTGGCGCTCAACCCGGGATACCGTCGTCATCTGCGCCTAGCGGCGGAGGCCGTCGTGAACGAGGTGACCGATCCGATGCCCACGCTCTTCGACCTGGGATGTGGCTCGGGGTTGAGCACCCGGGAACTGCTGCGAGCCGCCCGTCGCCGGGGCCTCACCCCTCGCATCATCGGTGTGGATGCCTCCGAGGGGATGCTGGACCGGGCCCGCGCCAAGCACTGGCCCGAGGGCGTGGTCTTCGTCCAGGGGCGCGGCGAGGCCTTGGACGAGCTGGGGCTGCCGCCGGGCGACGGGGCACTGGCCTGCTACCTGCTGCGCAATGTCGACGACCTCGACGCCACCCTGGCCGGGATCCGTCGCGCACTGCGCCCCGGGGCGCGCCTGGTCGCCGAGGACTACTCGGTGCGCGAGTCCCCGGCCGCCGCCCGACGGTGGGGACGCGTCAACCGCACGGTGATCGAACCCCTGGCCGCCCTGGTCGGTGGTGAACGAGAGTTGTATCGCTACCTGCACCGCTCCGTGGAGGACTTCTGCGGTGTCGGCGAGCTCGCCGCGCGATTCTCGGCGGCGGGCTTCCACGACGTCGCCGCGCGCACCGTGGACGGCTGGCAACGAGACATCCTGCACCTGGTGCGCGGCCGCGCATGAGGGAAGTGGTCAGGTGAAGTGCTGTCTGGTCGCCCTGGGCTCCCGCGGTGATGTGGCCCCCTTCGTCGCCATCGGTGCGCGACTGGCGGCGGCTGGGCACCAAGTCCGCTTGGTCGTGCTCGCCGACTACGCCCACCTCGCCGAGGGCACCGGCATGGTTGTGCACCCGGCGTCGGCCGGATCATCCCGGGCCCTGTGGCCCGAGAACTCCTGGCTGCGACGGGCCGCGCTGGCCCAGCCGGGGATCATGTACCTAATGATGCGCCGCAACCTGTCCGTGACCGCGGCGGCACTGGCGGATGCGGTGGTCGAGGCCTCTGAGGCCTGTGAGGTCATCGTGGCCGGCACTGCCTCCCGCCGGATGGTGCGACGTCTGGCGGCGGCCCGCGGCAGTGCGATGGTGACGGTGCTGATGGCGCCGTTGCGTCCCTCGACCCGGGCTGACCAGTCCGTTCTGGCGCCAAGGCTCGCCCCACCGGCGGCGGCTTGGCTGGTCTCGACGGTGATGTGGCGACTCACCTCGGGCCTGGGCGCCGGGCCCGACCAGGCGATACGCAGCCGCCTGAGCCACAGCAGGCAGCGCACCAACCGCCACCGTGACCTCGTCGAGTCCCTGGTGTGCGCCACCAGCACCACGCTCTCGGCCGGCGCCGCCGATGCGGGCTGGATCGACACCGGCCCCGTCACCCCCCAGCCGCTGGACGCGGGCCTGGCGAGCTTCCTCGACAACCATCCCGACGCGGTGCTGATGGGTTTCGGCTCCTGCCCCTCCCCGGATCCGCAGGCCGACGTGTCGCTCTTTCGACGCGCCGCGCGCCGCGTGGGGCGTCCGCTGGTGCTGCAGACTCCGTTGCTGCCAACCGGCCGGGTTGACGAAGTGACCTGGAATGCGCCGGGTACCGACCACCGTCAGCTGCTGGGACGTGTGGCGGCCGTAGTTCACCACGGTGGGGCCGGCACCACCCTGACCACGCTGGCCTCGGGCACCCCGGCAGTGGTCGTCCCCCATCTGGGCGACCAGGCCTGGCATGCCCGACGGGTGGCCGAGCTGGGCGTCGGGATCTCCGCGCCGCCCCGCTGGCGCCTCACCTGCCGCGCCCTTACTGCCTGTCTGAAGCGGGCGCTCGAAGAACCCATCCCTGACACCGCATCCCGGCTGGCCCCCGTGATCGCCGCCGAGGCGGGAGGCGCCGACCAGCTCGCCGAGATCATCATTGAGGCCAGCCACACCCGGCCAGGAGCGCCTGACACCGAGGGCGCAGGAAGCTAGCCGCGCTCCCGGGAGCGCGCCACCTGCCGCACTGCAAGCAGGGCAAAGATGGCCCCCCAGGCCACGGCCACCAGCAGTGACTGCCACCAGGGATCGGCGAGTTGGCCGTCGAAAAGTGGCCGTCCCCGATCGATGGGAAAGCGTGCAAGCTGCACCGAGCCGTACATCGGGCTCAGCCGGCCAAGCTGCTGCATGACCCCGGACAGGGGCAGGAAGACGTCTCCGACGAAGGCGAACAGCACCAGTCCGGCCGAGGCGGCGGCCGTGGCCGACTGGGTGCGTCCGGCCAGCCCGACGGCCATCCCGTACAGCGCCCATGGCCAGGCCCCCAGGACCACGAGCGCGCCGCTGAGCAGCCATGCCGTCGGCGACATCCGGACCCCGGTGAGGGCTCCGGTCAGGTAGACCACGACGGTGGGCAGCAGTCCCGCCCCTGCCGCGGTAGCGCCTCTCACCAGGACGTGGTCCACGTCTCGTAGTCGGGTGAGTGCCAGCTGGCGGCCCCATCCTTGCACCCGGTCGACCGCCGCCTGCCCTGCAAGGGAGGAGGCAGCGGTGGCAGCCCCGTAGGAGGCCATGCCCACCATCAAGTTGGCCCGCACCACCGCCCGGTCGGCGCCGGGGGACGGCACCCCGAGGGCGAAGCCAAGGTAGAAAACCACGGGGAGGGCGATGATCACGAGCAGGCCCACCGGGTCGCGCCGCAGTCTGAGCAGCTCGACCCGCAGCAGTGCACGCCTCATGACCGGTGACCTTCGGTGCGGGCTGGCTTCTGGTCGCTCAGCCTGTGCCCGGCCAGGGCTGCGAGGCCGGTGAACAGCCCAGCTCCTCCCACTTCCTGGGTGCCGGCTGCGCGGACCTGGGCTGGGGTGGCGAGCGAGACCAGCCTTCCGGCTTCGAGCTGTGCTACCAGGTCGGCGGTGCCGTCGACCTCGTCGGCGTAGTGGGTGGCGTAGAGCACGGTGGTGCCGAGGTCGCGGTGATGGCGCACCTGCCTCCAGAAGCGCAGCCTGCTGTGCCAGTCCATGCCGGCGGTGGGCTCGTCCAGGACGAGCAGCCGGGGGTTGCCAAGGATGGCGAGGGCCCATTTCACGCGTTGGCGTTCTCCGCCGGAGAGGGCACCCACGCGTCGGTCGGCCAGTGGCAGGAGGTCCTCGTCCAGCGTGGGGCGGGGCACGCGATGGAGTGCGGCGATGGTGCGGATGGTCTCGGCGACGGTCAGTTCTGGCAGCAGGCTGCCGCCTTGCACCATGGCGCCGATCCCGCCGGCACGGATCGCCGCGCGGGGTGGGTGGCCGTGGATCGTCACACGGCCGCTGGTGGGGGTGGTTAGACCACAAACCAGGTCGAGCAGGGTGGACTTGCCGGCCCCGTTGCCGCCCATCAGCGCCATCATCTGCCCGGCTTCCAGGGTGAGGGTGACGTCGTGAAGGATCACGGTGCCGTCGTGGGTGCGCTTGCCGACCTGTTCCAGGTGCAGGGCGGTCTCAGCCATGCCGGCTGTCCTCCAGCAGGGACAGTAGGTGGTCGGTGAGCAGTTGGCTGGTCGGGTGCTCGGCGAACTCCTCGGCGATGCGCTGGCGGGCCTGCCGACGCTGCGGGTCGTCCAGGCAGCGTCGTATGGCCCGGCGCAGCAGCCAGCGCGGCGGCCGGACCAGGGGTATGGACTCTCCGGCACCGGTGGCGGCCAGCCGCCTGCCGATGTCGGCCTTCTCCTCGGTGGCACCGCACTGCACCACGGGGGTGCCGGTGGCCAGTGCCAGGGTGACGCCGGTGTAGCCGCCGTTGGTGACGAACAGCTCCGCCTGGGGCATCGCGTCATGGTAGTCCACCCGCGTCATGGCGTGGACGCGGGAGTGCTGCACTCTGCTGGGGGTCACCCCGGCGACGAGTACCTCGAAGCCCTCTGCGAGCAGCACGTCGATGGCTGGGTCCACAAGTTCGCGGGGGTCGTCGCGGCGGGTCCCCTGGCTGACGAAGGCGAGCCGGCTTCTTCGGCGGGGTCGGCGCAACGCCTCGGGCAGTGGCGGAGCGGCACCCGGCCCGGGTCCCAGGGCGCCGACGAAGTGGATGTGCTCGGGCCATGGATCGCGGGGCTGTTCGAATGACGGTACACAGCCCTGCAGGTGCAGCTGGCGGGAGACGCCAGCGGTGAGCAGGTCGGCGGCCGGCCACAACCCGAGCCTGTGCCGCGTCCGGTTGAGAATGCCCAGGGCTTGGGAGAACAACACCGCGTCGATGGCGCGTTTGACGTTGCGGTTGCGGTGCCGACCGGCAGGGCCGTGCATCGGCGGCAGTCCGGTGCCAAAGGGGGGCACGTCAGGGTGGGGCCACTGCAGTGGGCCATCGCCAATCGTCGCCCACGGCAGGCCCAGGCTCTCGGTGACCAGGCCTGCCGCCAGCATCAGCGTGTCGGAGACCACCAGGTCGACGTCATGCGTGACGACCAGCTGGTGCAGTATCGGCAGGTGGTCGTCCACGGGTGCCACCAGGGCGTCGCGGTAGAGCCGTCTCACCCCTGCCAGCGATCCCATCACTCCCCGCGATGCGGGGTCGTGTTCGGCCAGGGCCGCCACGCCGTGGTCCATCACCACCACGTCGTCGGTGACGCGGCGGGCGTGCGCCGCGAATGCGGGTGCCACGTACCAGACCACCCGCACCCCGGCTGCGACCAGTGCCTGCACCACTGGCGTCGCATTCAACGTGTGGGCGACGATCGGTGAGCTCGCCACCAGGGCGGTGCGGGTCACGCCTGGCCCCTGGTGCCAGCGGAGGGAAGGACGGGTTGGGTGGCCTGCTTGGCGTGGCTGCCGCCCCTGCGTATCTGCTGGTAGGCGGCCAGGGCCACGGCGCGCGAATTCTTCAGGTCCACCACCGGCGTCCGCGGGCGAACCGTTCCCTGAGGCAGCCAGCGGCTGGTGTAGCTGGCCCCGGGATCGAAGCGTTCGCGTTGGAGCTCGGGATTAAAGACCCGAAAGTAGGGTGCGGCATCGGCGCCGCAGCCGGCCACCCACTGCCAAGAGACGGGATTGTTGGCCTCGTCGGCGTCCACCAGCGTGTCCCAGAACCACTGCTCGCCCTCCTGCCAGGGCAGCAGCAGGTTCTTGGTGAACAGTGAGGCGGCCAACATCCGCACCCGGTTGTGCATCCAGCCGGTCTGCCACAGCTGCCGCATGCCGGCATCGACGAGGTCGATGCCAGTGGCGCCCTCCCGCCAGGCCCGTGCCAGATTTTCGTCGTGCTGGTAAGGGAAGCGGGCGAAGTTCGGTCGCATCGGCACAGTGGAGACGTCAGGGCGGTGGAAGGCCAGGTGCCAGCAGAACTCCCGCCAGTAGAGCTGGCGCACCCACGCGGCCGCATCCGCGGCCCCCACCCGGCCCTCATCCCGGGCGGTGCGGGCCACGTGCAGCAGCTGACGGGGTGACAGTTCCCCGGCGCGCAGATGCGGCGACAGGCGGCTGGTGGACTCGGGATCGCCAGGGCGATCACGCGAGCTGCGGTAGCCGACCATCCACTGTTCGAGGTGATCGAGCCGCTCGCTGGCCGAGGGCTCCCCTGGTATCCAGTGCCGCTCGACGGTCTCGGCCCACCAGGCGGGATGCCGGTCCAGCAGACCCAGGGCATCGAGGTCAACCAGCAGGCCGTCACGACGCATGGCCTCCAGGGCCGGGGCCAGTGAGCGTGACTGAAGGACCACTGGGTCTGGGGCGAGCAGTGGGGCAGCCACCGGGATGTCGGACGCGGCCCGGTAAAAAGGGGTGAAGACGCCATAGGGCTCACCGGCGTGGGTGGTGAGCATCCACGGTTCGACGAGCAGGGCCCCGGCATGGCTGTGGGCCTGCAGGCCGTCGTTGAGCAGGGCTGCCTTGACCTGGGCGTCCAGTGCGCGCGCGGCGGGGGCATGGCGACGCTGCCAGCGAACGACCCCCGCCCCCAGCCGGTGCGCAACCGCGGGGATGATCATGCGGGCATCTCCCCGGGCGAAGAGCAGCGGGATGCCGAGCTCCTCGAGCTGGCCGGTCAGCGCCTCCAGGCTGCGGTGGGTCCACCAGCGAACGGCAGCACCTGGTGGGCGTGGGCCCACGACGTCACCACCGGGCCCCCGGGCGCATTCCTCCCGGATCCACAACGCCACCACCGGACCACCATCGGCGCAGGCGACCATCAGGGCTTCATGGTCCGAGGTGCGCAGGTCCTCTCGCAGCCACAGCAAGGTGGGCGAGGGGTCGTGGACACAAGAGGCGGGTGTCATCGGCTTTCCTGGGGCGGCGTGCGATGTTCTATCGTCTCATGCGCCACCCCGGCAGAGGCCGCCCTCCGCAATGGCCCAGAGATGGAACTCACGACAGCAATCGTGCCCCCATCGCCAGTGCGCCGGGCAGCAGAAAGAGCATGCCGAGCGACCAGACCAGGTGAGTGACTGTGGGGACGAGGTAACCGCCCGTGGCGCGACGTTGCAAGCCGACGAGTGTCCCAAGGATCGCGGCAGCGAGAACCAGCAGCGGGATGCCGCTGAAGGAGGTCACGACGGCGTAGAGGACGGTGCTGGCCCCCACGCGCCAGCGCGACGGTAGCGCCTGGAAGAGGGCTCCACGGAAGAAGTACTCCTCGGCCAGCCCGTTGACGGCGGTGAGCAATGCCACAAGCGGCAGGGAGCCGCGGCGGGCGTGGTCGAGCAGACCCTGCACCGGGCCGGCCAGTGGGGGGATGCGCGACACCACGACGGCACCGACGAGGAAGAGCACGAGCAACAGCCCGCCCCACAACACCGACTCCGCAATGCGGTGGTTCTCGGACGCACCGTCGGCACGGCGGTCGGCGCGCCGGGTGACTGGCCCCGACAGTCGGCCTCCCACCAGCCACACCAGGGCCAGGGCCGACGTGGCCGGGTAGAACAGGGGGTCACCGGGGGGCACCCGGAGCGACCAGCGCAGCGTCAGGGCCCCGGCCAGCAGGGTGAAAGCGCACACGGTGGCACGACGAGCGCGATTTTCGCGTGGTTCGGCGTTGGCCGCTGGCTGCAGCAACGACGCGTAGACGAAGCGCCGCACGGGAATGGGGACCATCGGGGTCACCTCTCGTCGGGGTGGTCTTCAGGCTATCTGGGCAACGCCATGGAGCAGGCCATCCGCGCTCCTTCGAGGCGGAAGTGCTGCGGGTCGGGGCCCAACCGGGGCAGGATGGGGTATGTGAGCTCTGACGACACTTCTGACCGTTCCTCTACCGGCGTCCGCCACCGGCAGCGCACCGCCCTGGTCACTGGCGCCTCCGGTTACATCGGCGGTCGCGTCACCGAACGACTTCTCGGCGAGGGCTGGCGGGTGAGGGTGCTGGCTCGCAGCCCGGAGAAGCTGCCCGATGCCTGGCGCGAGCGGGTGGAGGTCGCCGAGGGTGACGCGAACTCCGCCGCCGACCTGGCCCGCGCCCTGGAGGGCGTCGACGTGGCCTGGTTCCTGATCCACTCCATGGGCGGTGATGACGACTTCGCCGCCACCGACCGCCGGATCGCCACCGCTTTCGCCGACGCCGCGAAAAAGGCGGGCGTGCAGCGCATCGTCTATCTCGGTGGTTTGCACCCCGAGGGGGAGCAGCTGTCCCCTCATCTCGCCAGCCGGGTGGAGGTGGGCCGGATCCTGATGGACAGCGGGGTTCCGACCGCCGCCGTTCAGGCCGGGGTGGTGCTGGGCAACGGCTCGGCCTCGTTCGACATGCTGCGCACGCTCTCGGAGAGGTTACCCGGCTCGGTGGGGCCGCGCTGGTTGCAGAACCGCATCCAACCGATCCACGTCGATGACATCATCCACTACCTGATCCGAGCTGCCGACCTGCCGCGCGAGCTGACCCGCTCCTTCGATGTGGGCGGTCCCGACGTGCTCAGCTACGCCGACATGATGAGCCGCTATGCCGCCATCCAAGGCCTTGGGCCGCGGCCATCGGTCACTGCGCCGGTGTGGACCCCGAGGCTGGCCTCCTATTGGATCAGCCTGGTGACGCCCATAGCGGCGAACATGGCCCGGCCACTGGTCGAGTCGCTGCACCACGACAACGTGGTCCTCGAACGCGACCTCGACAAGCTCGTGGGAGCCCCCCAGGGCGGGACGATCGGTTTCGATGAAGCCGTACGCCGGGAGACCGTCGGCGTTGACCAGTACCGCTTCTGGAAGCTCCTGGGCGCCACGGGGGCCGCGGTGGCCGTCACGGCTGCCGCCGGTGTCGCCGCAACAGTGCCTGCCACCCGCTGGTTCAAGAGCTTGGACAAGCCCGTCTGGCAGCCGCCGAACCAGGTTTTTGGGCCCGTATGGACGGCGCTCTATGCCGACCTCGCCTTCGTCTCCGCCGTCCACCTCGCCGACCTGCTCGACGAAGAAAAGGCCGACGAGGCCAGGGAGTATGCCGCAGCGCTCGGCGTAAACCTCGTCCTCAATGGCGGATGGTCGTGGGTGTTCTGGCAGTTGCGTTCGATGCCGGCCGCCACCGGCGTGGCCGCGGCCCTAGCCGCGAGCTCCGCAGACTTGGTGCGACGGGTCGGTCGACACAAAGAGCGTGGGTTCGTCCTTGCGCCCTATGCCGCTTGGGCCGTCTTCGCCACCGCTCTCACCGCCGAGCTGTGGCGCCGCAACCGCTGACCTCCTCGCCACCGCACCATTTCCACCGACTTCGTGATCGTCCCGGCAATGGCCCCTCGAGGGGCGAGAATCGTGACGTGCAATACAACATGGACTCCCCCGCAGCGTTCCGGCTCCGCGCGACCGGCACACCGGGCACCGACACCTACGTCGCGAGTGGGCCGCGCGGCAGCCGGGCCACGTTCGACGGGTTCCGCGACGGCGAATTCCTATTCGTCGTGCCGTATGCAGGCCTGTCCGCCCTGGGCGCAACGGCCCGAACCGAAGCGCTGCGCTACTACCTGTCGATCGCCCTGCAGCAGGTCTGGGCCTCAGCCGGCAGCCGGATCGCCTGGCTGTTCCAGAGCGCCTCGGACGCGGACGTACTGCGTGACCACGTCATCTCTCTGGTGGCCTCCCAGCGCAAGCACTTCCCCGAGGCATCGATCGACATTCGCGTCCCCGAGGTGAGCGGGCTGCTCGGTGAGCAGACCTCCCCCGGCCGCCGCACGGTACGCGCCGAGGAGCTGTTCGCTGCCGCCGGGGAGTTGACCGATGCCGACCTGGCGCCCACCATGCTGTTGCCCCTGGGCCGTCCACTCGGGTACCTGGACGCACAGTGCGAGCGTTACAGCGTCGAGTTCGGTGGGCGCTCGCGCGCGATCCCGGCACCCGCGGCGCGCATCTGGCTGGCCCTACGGCACCGACCGGCCGACCTGGGACGCCCACTCGGTGCGCTCGACCTCGAACGGCTCCCGTGGCCGTACGAGGTGACCCGCGAGGACGCGGTGGAGGACCTGACCCGTCAGGGGCTCGTCGTCCAGGCGTGGGCCCAGGACACCACCCTGGGCGACCAACTGTCCCGGCTCCGCCTGCTGCCCCTGCGCACCTTCGCCTCCGACACCAGTTCACCGACCGGCATCGTCGCCAGGGCTCGAGCCGCCCGCGGTCTCGATCACGCGACCACTCCGGTGAGCCAGCTGATCCGAGACGTCCTGGCATTGGGCCCGACCCATGACGGCCTGTTCGACGCCATCGGGGCCGCCTGGGTGGAGGGTGCCACGACAGAGCGGTCCACCCACCGGACCGCCGACCGGATCGCCGAAGAGCTGCTGCCATTGCTTGCCGAGGATGTGGCCTACCTCGACGTGCCGGCACAGTCCTGCGCCCCGAACAATGTCGTCGACCCGGCACGGCTCACCCTCACGGCCGGCGCTGACACCGATCTGTGTGTGCTGCCGATCGGGTTCCAGGTCGATGCGACCGACGACGTCCCCACCATGGTGCGCGTGGCCGGACGTCCGGAAGTCCTCGATGCCGATGAGGGGGCGTTGTGGGCCCTCGTGCGCGACCTCGACACCCTCGCGCCCTCCGGTGAGCGCCAGGTGCAAGAACTGCTGGCCGCAGCCCGGGAACGGGGGCTGCGCAACACCGAATACGCCCTGGACCGTCTCGAACAGCGCGCACTGGTGCACCGGGTGCGCGGCCCGAGCGCCCTGCAGGACCTGCGGAGGCTTGTGTTCCGCCCGCTGCTGGCCGGGTTGTCCACCACCGAGATGCTGAGCCGTTCGGGCCCGGCACCCCTGCGCAGCCTGGGCGCGGCTCGTGATGGCTCCGGTCGGCCACAACACGGCATCACCCAGATCGACATCGTTGCCACCGCACTGTGGGGTTCGGCCGGGGCGGAACTGCCGACGCTGGCCCACGCCGTCGCGCTGCTGTTTCCGCCCGGTGGTGACCTCGGGGCAGTCAGGTTCGTGCTCGACCGGATCCGCGATCATGTCCGGGACGGGGCGGCCTATCTCGATGCCCTGGAGGCCGACCCCACCGGAACGGGGGCAACACCATGACCGGTCGTCCGCGCACGGTGTCCCCGATGCGCTACGTGACCGCGCTCACCGGGATGTACGGCGACACCCGGCTTGAGGTCTCGGATCCCGACAGCGCCGCCAAGTACGTCTTCGACGGATTACGCGGGGACGCCCTGGTCGTGGCGTTCCCCTCCCTCGGGCCCACGCACGCCATGGACCCCGGACGCTTGGACGAGCATGGACGCCTCACCCCCGAGGCCACCTCGAAGCTGATCGGGGACGCCCACGCCCAGGTGTCCGTCGCGAACGGTCGGCACATCCTGTGGGCCTGTGCCCGTGCCGAGGATGCCGAACGACTGCAGGAACTGGTGTCCGGTCCGCTGGCGGACCTGCGTACCGCCGGCGGGATCGTCGGCATCGAGGTGGCCCACCTTCCGGTCAACCTGCTGCGCCGGCAGTGGTTGGAGCGCGCCGAGCGGGGACAGTGGACGCCCCCACTTGGTCAGTTGCCCGAACCCGAGGACGAATAGGCGCCAGCATCCGCACCTCCACCGGCGCCCGGACCCGCACCGACGCCGGGCCTTGTTCGCGTCTACGGCGGTGCCCTCGTCGATGAAGACCTTCGTGCAGAACGCCCGGTTGCACCCACCGGTCTGGCGTCAGTTCCCATGACGCGTCACCGATAGCAAGCAGACCCTCCGTCTGTTTCGCCGCCAGCTCTTGCTCGGATGCGGAGGACACCGACAGAGTCACTATTGACATCCCGCACCGGCGCTCATGCCGTCACGTCACTCCCTGGCGGGGGCCTCCGCAATCCTGTCCGTTGACGAGTATTGCTTTCGCAGCGCCGATATCCGAGCACGCAGCGGAGTCTTCGCGACCTTGGCCAGGTTGAGCGGTGGGTCGAGTGCCACGAGCAGCTCCGTCTCAATCTGATCCAACGTGTCACCATCAGCGACCGGAATCGCCACAACCTTGAGATGCGCGTGCATCCACCGCGACAGTTCTGCCTCGTCGATCGCTACCAACCCATGGGTTTCCGCGAGAATAGATCCGAGGGTCCGACGCAGGGTCGAGAACTCATGTCGGGTACCAAGGTGCATGGTGGCGATCCGGCCCCACAGCGTGTTCGACGATGCGGCTCCGCCGCTCCGAGTCGCGCCAGCGAGCCCGGCATAGACAAGCCCCGCTGGAATGTGGTGCCCCAGACCCCGGCTCAGGTCGTCGGCGCCCATCTCGTCGACCCACCAGCTGTACATCCCTGCGGAGCGCAATCCGTCGCCGTTGGTTGCAAGGAACGCTGGCAGCGACCATGCCCGCAAGGAGTCTTTGAGTTGCTCCGCGACCGCTCCCACGCTCACCTCAGTAGTCTGCCCGCGCTGCAGGTACCAGGAGAGTCGGCGGCCGAAGGACAGGCCCTTTCGATCGTCGATCACCACAGCTCCAAGGGCGACGAGGGCCGGTTCAGCCGAGTCGACGTAGGTCGAGCCTGCATGGATATCGATGACCAGACCCCCCAGCGATCCGATAGTCTGGGACAGCTGGGCGGCCACGCGCTGCCCCCAACTGCGGCGGTACTCAACGCTCATGTCGGGTAGGTAGCAATCGTAAGGCTCAAGCCACTCTTCCGGGGTGACCAGCCCATGCTCGGCCGACAGGATGAACCACGGCCGACCCATGCGCTCGGCGTACGCACGCATCTTGGCGAAGTAGTCAGACGTATAGAGATCCTTCGCCAACGCCCCCTGTGACCGCTTGCTCTTGACGCACCCGACCAGCACGACGTCGGCTGTTTGGCTCTCCCATGGCGGAAGCTGTCGGCGGCAGCGCTCAGCCTGTCGCTTCGGCGCTGGCACACTCAGCGGCGAACCGCCCTTGCCGATCGTGAAACCGAGCTTCGCGAGGAGCCGTCGACAGTTCTGTGACTGAAAATCGCCCTTGCTGAGACCAGTGGCAACTGCCATGACCTGCTTGACCGGCCAGCGGACTCCGTCGACGTCAACCCAGTACTGGTGGATAGAGTCGGGCTGGCAGCCAACAAGCCGATCCCGCACGTCATCGGCCGTCAACTCAAACTGCTGACGAGCCAGAGTGAACCTCATGGACCCTTCCTATCGCGATGCACCGACACCGATACGCAGTTGAGTGGGGACACCAGCCCGCGTGACCCATGTCGAGCGGGAACTACAACGGCTGGTTCGAGGCGCAGTAGTAGCCACCACTTTCAAGCTTGATGGTGAAGGTTCCCACGGGCCCAGTTCCTAGGATGTCAACGATCGTGCCGTCAGTGCCGCATCGAGCCCAAAAGCCATAGGCAATATCACCACGCTCGATTGAGCCCTGCTTCATCCAGGAGATCAGTCGATACGGCTCGCCCGTGCTGGGGTCGGCATGGTCATCAACGTAGGTACTCATGAAGGTGTCCATGGCGACCTGAGACGATGCTTGGCTGTTGTCAGGCAGGAGTGCTCGACGCGTATTCACATTCCGCTGCTCGAATACGGCAATCAACTCGAGGCTCGAGGCAGAGCTCGACGCCTTGGAGCGTGCGGGCATTGATACCCAGGCCACCCTCGACGCCGTGCTGGCACTCATCACCGATCCCGTGCCCACCTGCCAGCAACTGAGCGACGGAGACCGCCGCCGGTTTCATCACGCATGGTTCAGCCGGATCTACATCGATGCCGTACCGGAGTGCCCCAACGAGCCTCCGCTGACCGAGGCAGAGCGCACCGTATTCGCCGAGGCGATCCAAGCCGCGCGGAGCTTGCCGAGCACAGACTGGAGGAAGAAAACGCAGAACCGCCGGACTCGACTGAGTCCGGCGGTTATGACTATCTCGGGTCTTGCCACCCAAGCGGTTCCAGTAAGAACCCTTTGGTGGCCTCCGGTGGACTCAGCCCGAACACGTGGCAGCGGTTGGAACGGCTGAGTTCCGCTTGGGAACAGGCGAAACGGGATGACGCGAGCAAGGAGCGGCCGGCTGCCGAGCCGGATCCTGGGGCGTGGCGAACCCAACGAGACGGTCACGAACACCATTGGCTCCGGAAGAAGTGAACGCAATCCGAACCGCCCGCGCAAACGGAGAGGAAGAGGCTGCCGACGGTTCAATATTCACCGAACAACCGTCTGGACGAACACATAAGGCTTACACGATCCGCGACAGGAATCCACACAAACCGTCTACTGGCAAGAAGGACAGGCTCCAGACAAACGCACCAACGGCCAACCTAATCCATTCGAGGTTTTGCTCACCTGTTCGAGTCGAGGAAGCCCATTTCTTCCGCGGCTTCGACCAGCGGTTGTGCAACTGCAGCGCCGACCGCGCTCTGTATCGTCTCAGCCAACTGCTGCACCCGGAACCTCACCATGTGTTCAGAGCTGATCGTGTTTCGAACACGCTCGGCGAAGAAGGCAACGAGCTCAGGGCCATAAGCGGCGAGAACTCCATCCGGAAACTCTCGATTGAAGAATCGCTCACCCAGACCGATACCGTGTCCGCCGAAAAGGATCGCTGCGGCAGGGACGAATTCACCCACGACAGGAACGACGTCCGCCCAGCATGCAAGCTCTTCTGCGGATGCGACCCGCGGCTGCCCGCTGAGTCGGCGTTCCAGATGCTCGCCGAGCCACCGGCGCCAGACATCGGCCCCGTCGACGCCATCTTCGCGGAGGAATCGGGCGACCGCTTCAGCGAAGCCATCGGCGTGCGAGCCGTTTGACGCGAGCACTGTCTGATCAAGCAGGCGCTTCCGGTCGGTACTCGTGATGCCTGCGTATGACACCACGGAGGTTATGAACCCTAGGAAGATGTGATGCAGTTGTTGGTCTGGCAATTCGTCGATACGGCTGAGTTCGGCGACCATGCTGTCAAACAGCCCGGCCGCGAGGAGCCGGTCGTTCCACCGAGGATGGTGCAGGAACGGGTACCAGCCAAAGGCGTGTCGCTGCGGGTCGTTGAAGAGAGGGAGCAAATGCGCCGCCGCGAAGTCAGCGTCCGCGGCAAAGTAGAAGAACACCTGACCAGCAATCGCGGGTTGTGTAGCGTCCAGTGCATCCTCGTTGCCGTTCAGCAGCGCGACGAGCGCCTCCGACTCCTCGTCGTTGAGTCCAGCCCAATCCTCACGTGAGTGTCGCCAGCGACGATCGACCTCGCTATTCCAGTACTCGGCCACGAAGCCCGGCCAAGAGTTCAAGTAGAGCGGTGCGAACGACAGGGGGGGCGAATCTTCTCGATGCTTGAACCCTGCGCCCTGCTCACGCCAGAGTGCTCGCGCCAGATCGCGCATGGCCGCGAGCACCGGCGACTCATCTGCGT
The DNA here is from genome assembly GCF_025144225.1 of Aestuariimicrobium sp. p3-SID1156. Lineage (GTDB taxonomy): Bacteria > Actinomycetota > Actinomycetes > Propionibacteriales > Propionibacteriaceae > Aestuariimicrobium. The sequence continues at coordinate 39,358 of NZ_JALXXB010000004.1, read as the reverse complement.
CGATCTGCTGTCGAATCTGCTCAAGCAGGAACCGCCCTAATGCATAGGCGGAGTTCTTGTCCGCAAGCAGCGTGGTGAGGCGCTGGAGAGCCCTGAGGCCAAAATCTCGCAGCTGGGCTTTCCCCCATCCCTCGGCGATCGCGCGCCATAGGTCGACCTGCTTCTCGTCACGCTCGTCGCGGCTGATGACGGCGTCCCAGAGTTGAACGCCAAGGTCCGCGCGTTGCTCGACGGCCTGTTGCACAAGCCCGAGCGCATCTCGCCAGTCGGGCTGATCGAAGTGGCGTTCGGAGTAGTCGTGGGACAGCAGCTCATCGAGTGCAGCACTCACGTTCTGATCGAGCGCCTGGATAAACTCCTCGATGTCCATCGGCGGCTTCCCACCCCAGGTTCCGCTCGTCATCCACGTGTCGAAATCAGGATGTTCTCGCACCCTGAAACCAGAGTTCTCAGCTTGGATCGCGTCGAACGCGGCCTGCGCCTCCGCCCAGTCAGGGTCGGCTTGCGTTAACCATGCGAGCAAGTTGTACTTCGCGTACGCGAAGTGACGGTCGCGGTCGGGAATCTCTTCGGGATAGTCGGGTCCAGCGTCGGCAGCGTCTAAGACTCGCTGTTTGAGCGGTGGCGTCGCAGTACCGGCTGCGGCGGCGAGTATCTGATAGGTCTCATGTTTCAGATCGTGTGCGTATAGTCCAGTTCGATCGAGGAGCCACGAGAGCTTGTCATCCCCACTCCGTTCCGGGTCGATCGCTACCAGATGCAAGGCCAGGCGCTGCATGAGCGCACGGTCGAGATTCCACCATCGATCGGGCAGGTCTGGCCAGAGGGGCAGCGCCTTGATCCCGTATTCGCGGAGGCCGTCTATGACTGCGTCAAGCGGCTCCCGGAATGCATCTTGGGGGTGTGGTTCGATTGCAGATCGGTGATGCGTGAGGGGGTCCCAATTTCGGTCGCCGTGATACGCATCGAGCAGGTCGTACGCCGCCGCGATGGCATCTTCCAGGACACCACCGAGAGAGCGATCTGCCGGGGCAGATTTCTGCAAGATAAGCATGATGTGCTGGGTCAGCGCGTACTCTTCCGAGTTCCAGGTGACCCTTGCATCGGGAAGGACCGTGCGTTCCGTCGACTCATCGACGAACCAACGCCGTTCCAGCTTGAGGAACGGCCGCAGCGCGGCACGCAGCACAGCCGTGCTGCGTGCCGTCGAATCGGGCAGGAACGGCATGAGGAACTCGGTTCCTAGCGGAGCCGACTGTCCGTGTATCGATGTAGCCAGAAGCACTTGCCACCGTTCTCCGGCAGACGAGTCTTGTTTGCTGAGATCGTCAGCGAGCCAGCAGGCGGTCCGGTAGAGCGAAGCCGTCATCGATTGCCCGAGTCGTTGCATGGTCTGGAGTGCCGCACCGTTCAGCGTCGTTGACTCGATGAAGGTCCGTGCGAGCCAGTTGCCTAGCACCGCCGTCGCGGCAGGCACGTCCCGCGGCGAGAATAGGCCCTTGAACTCAGGGTTGTCCTCCATCCAAGTCAGCCATTCGAGCTTGGTCTCGTCGGGCAGCGATTCCGTCGCAAGCGCGAAGTCGCGGGCGCCGTCTGTCGTCCGGAGACGACCATGGAGGTAGTCGCGGTCGGGCAATGGCATTGCAGTACCGCCGCCAACGATCTCCTGGACACGCGACCGGTGGTCAGTCTGCCCCATCTTCGCTCGATCCGCCCACGCGGTAAGCGCCGCCACGAGCGCATGATGATCGCGCCCGACCACCGGGTATGCGATCGGCCGTATCCCCAGATATCCCCACTTGCTGTTCGTCGGGTCGCTCGTAAACGCGAACCGCCTGGAGGGCTTGCCGTTGCCACTGGAGGGCAGCCCGAGCGCGAGGTACCGCATGATCACGTCGTCATGGCTGTAGCCGACGAACACCACTGTGAATCGATCGAACATGGGAAGGAGGAACCGTGCTGCCCACGCATCGGTGATGTATGCATGGCCGAAGTCACGGTCGGTGAGGATCATCTCCTCCTTCGGGCGCCGTATTGAACCATGCAGATGCACGAGCCCAGCAAAGTCATGTCCGAGAGGCAACGCCGGGGCGTACCAGGTGTCAGGTACCGCGATCGATTCGCTTCTTGCAGCAGAGGCAAGGTGATCGTCGTAGTTAGTGGTCACCACGCGGAACGCTCCTCCGATTGCCGCGAGGTCCACAACCGCACTATGTAGCGAATTGAATCGTGACCTCGGATCAGAAATCAGCGTGTGGGCGTGCTGATGGGCGTCGAATCCCTGAGGGAGCGACTCCAGCTGCCCAATAAAAAAGTCCAGCCCGCCGCTCCCTGAGAATGGGTGCGAAGCCAGTCCCGCAAGTTCCTCCGCGAGGCTCTCAAAGAGTGGAAGGTTCGACGGTTTGCCCACCGAAGCCCCTGCACCGACGAAGAACACCAGCTCCCCATGCTCGTGGGCATCGAGGATCTCGTCAGGTAACTCGACGTCGCCAGTAATCCACATCAGGCCACAAACTCTCGATAGCCACTCGACGCGCCCACCAACCCACCCTGAAGGCGCAGTAGAGCGAATCCAAACGACAGTTCAACGGCCGCGTGGGCTAGATTCCTTGTAGCGGTGCAGGCTAATGACATCTTGTCTCCTTGCGCTCTACCGACGAAGCGCCCTGATGCCGCGCTCAGATACAAGTATCCTGCAGCCCAGCGCCGACAAGCGAGATGAACCCGCCCATTCGCATGACAAGACCCCCACCCACGGGCCACGTACCGCGGTGACGTGACCTCAACTTCGTGGCTGGTTGAAACGTACTGAGTTTGTTGGAGACACCTGGTCTTGGAAACGAGGATGGAGTCATGCCGAAGGAACAGGTGCTGGTAGGAATCAAATAGGGCGAGTCTCCATCAAACCCAGTGCGGTTCACTACTACATCTGCACCGGCCGAGCCACCAAACGCACCCGCTGCACGAGGAAGGCTGTGCCCGTCGGCATCGCCGAACAACTCGTCACCGACTGCTACCAACAGATCGCCACCACCCCGACCACCTACGCACAGCTCGCAGAACGGGTCGAAGCGGCCTTCGATGAGCGCCTGGCTGAACGGTCCCAAGCCATCGACGACCTCACCGCCACCAAACAGCGGCTGGAAGCCGAAGCAGACAAACTCCTCGAAGCCCACTTCGCCGACGCCATCGACCTCGACACCCTGAAACGACACCAGGACCGGATCAGGATCGCTCTGGCCGATGTCACCCGCCGCCTGGAAGCTGAGCGGCACGACCACGACGGCCCCCGCCAGCACCTCGCCACCGCACTACGGCTGCTGGCCGACTGCGCCACCATGTACGAGCGCACCGACGACCTGGGCAAGCGCCTCGCAAACCAAGCCTTCTACCAATGCGTCCTCATCACCGAAGACGAAAAAGCGGCGATCCAGCTCAACGAGCCGTTCGCCGCCCTCGCACCCAACGATGTCAGGTGTTCTACTACGTCCGATCTGGTGGAGCTAAGGGGATTCGAACCCCTGGCCTCTTCCATGCCATGGAAGCGCGCTACCAACTGCGCCATAGCCCCAAGCCTTGCGGCGGGTGGCCCCTCGTTTCGGTCTTCCGACCTCCGCTTGGGACTAGAAGAGATTAGCGCACTCCGAACCGGTTTGTGAAATCGAGCCCGGAACCACCCGCTGACAAGGTATTCAAGCCCTAGGCTTGTTCCGGGGACGGGTCGTCCATGAGCGCCATCATCGAGGACACGTTTTCGTTGTAGGTGGCCAGCCGCCACCGGCCGTGACGATCCTCCAGCGTCGCCCACGAGCAGTTGTCAAAGCTGCCCAGCTGCTGGCTGACCTCCCAGCTCCAGCCCAGGAAGGCGCAGACGCCCTGCCGCAGCGCCAGGCCGTGGCTGACGACCACCACCAGCTGGCCCTCATGCGCTGTGGAGATGTCGCTGATGGCGGACGCCCAACGCAATCCGGTCTCGGTGGCGGTCTCCCCCTGCGGTGAACGGCGGTAATCGCGAGCCTCCGCCAGCGCGCGTCGGAACCCGGGGTCGACCTGGTCGACGGTCTCCATCGTCAGCCCCTCCCAGCTGCCGACGTGGATCTCCTTGAGCCGGTCGTCGTAGCTGACGGGCAACCCGGTGCGTTGCGCCAGTGGAGCCATGGTCTCGCGCGTCCTGGTCAGCGGTGAACACCACAGGGCATCGGGATTCATGGCCGCCAGCGCGCGGGCCGCCACAGCAGCCTGTTGGTGCCCGGTGGAGTTGAGCGGGACGTCCTTCTGGCCCTGGAAACGGCCGGAGGCGTTCCAGTCGGTCTGGCCGTGTCGGAGCAGGAGCAGGGTGGTGGTCATGGGCGTCCTATCGCTTGTGGCCAGTGGTGTGGGAGCCGAGTGGGCGGCGGGGCTGGATCAGTGCTGCGGGGTTCCCCAGCCCCAGGCGCGGGCCTGCTCGTCGTCCATCGTGTCGGGCTCGGGTTCGGCCTCGACGTCGTCCAGGTCGAGTTCGATGCGGGGGCAGTCACGCCACAGGCGCTCCAGGGAGTAGAGCTCGCGCTCCTCGTCGTGCTGGACATGGACCACGATGTCGATGTAGTCCAGCAGCACCCAGCGGTTCTCGCGGTCGCCCTCGCGGCGGGTCGGCTTTCGTCGCTCGGGAGCCTTGAGAAGCGCCTCCTCGATGGCGTCCACGATGGCACCGACCTGGCGCTCGTTGCTGGCCGACACGACCAGGAAGACATCGGTGATCGCCAGGTGCTGGCTGACATCGAAGGCAATGACGTTCTTGCCGCGCTTGGCTGCTGCCGCTCGGGCAGCAACCTGCGTGGCGGCGATCGCCTCAGTGGCAGCCCCGGACGCTGGCGCCGCCGGTGCCTGCCCATCGGTCACCGCAGGCTCGTGGGCCGGATGCGTGGGTTCGGTGATGTCAGTCGGCTCGGTCATGGCTTTCAGCTCCTTGTGGCGCCGGGATCGGTGTCGTCATTGTCGGGGTTGGCGAAGCCCACCTTGTAGAGGCCCCGCTTGGCGATGTACTGCACGATGCCGTCGGGCACCAGGTACCAGATCGGCAGCCCTTCGCTGACGCGTTCGCGGCAGGCCGTGGAGGAGATCGCCATGGCAGGAATCTCCACCAGGGTGACCTTTTCGGCTGGCAGGTGCGAGATGTCCTTCTCCCCCAGGTCCACCCCCGGCCGCGACACCCCGACGAAGTGGGCGAGGTCGAACAGCTCCTCCGCGCCATGCCAGGTCAGGATCTGGGCCAGGGCGTCCGCACCGGTGATGAAGAACAAATCAGTGTCGCGACCGCGCAGGGCATGCAGGTCCCGCAACGTGTCGACGGTGTAGGTGTCACCGGGGCGGTCGATGTCCACCCGGCTCACCGAGAACTGCGGGTTGGACGCGGTCGCGATGACCGTCATCAGGTATCTGTCCTCGGGTCCGGACACCGTGCGCCCGGCCTTCTGCCAGGGCACGCCGGTGGGCACGAAGACGACCTCGTCGAGGTCGAAACGGGCCGCCACCTCACTGGCGGCGACCAGGTGACCGTGGTGGATGGGGTCGAAGGTGCCACCCATGACGCCCAGACGACGGCGTCCGGGCCGGGTGGCGACAATCGAGGTGTCGCTGACCACAGGCTCAGGAATGCGGCCGGCTGGAACCGACGTAGAGCACGATCGACAGGCCGATCATGAGCAGGAGCAGGGCGATGCCCGCGATCACGAAGGGCATGTACTCAGTCTCAAGGGCAAGTAGCATGTCGACAGCCTAGCGAACCTCAGCCCCGCACCTGCCCTCGTCCGGTCACCACGTACTTGGTCGAGGTCATCTCCTCCAGCCCCATCGGCCCGCGCGCGTGCAGCTTCTGGGTGGAGATGCCGATTTCGGCGCCGAAGCCGAACTCTCCCCCGTCGACGAAGCGACTGGAGGCGTTGACCAGGACCGCGGCGGCATCGACGCGCCCGACGAACTCCTCGATGGCCCTGGCATCCTCGCTCACGATGGTCTCCGAGTGCCCCGTGGTGTGGGCCTGGATGTGTTCGATGGCCTGGTCGATCGAACCCACCACGCGGGCGGACAGGTCCAGTGACAGCGCCTCGGCCAGATAGTCCTCCTCGGTGGCCGCGACTGCTCCAGGCACCAGGTCGACGGTTCCCGGGTCGGCATGGACGGTCACCCCCGCCCCGGACAGGGCCGGCCCGGCGGCAGCCCAGAACTCCCCGGCCACGTCCTGGTGGACCAGAACGGTCTCCAGGGCATTGCACACGCTGGGGCGCTGGGTCTTGGCATTCAGCGCGATCTCCAGCGCCATCTCCAGGTCGGCCGACGCGTCGACGTAGAGGTGGCAGTTGCCGGTGCCGGTCTCGATCACCGGGACCTGGGAGTTCTCGACGACGTGGTTGATCAGCCCTGCTCCCCCTCGAGGAATGAGCACGTCGACCAGACCGCGTGCTCGCATCATCGTGGTGGTGACCTCGCGGCCGCCCTCGACCAGGTTGACGGCATCGGCGGGCAGCCCGGCAGCCTCCAGGCCAGCACGCAGGGCGGCCACGATCACACGGTTGGACTCCAGGGCCGAGCTGGAACCGCGCAGCAGGGTCGCATTGCCCGACTTGAGGCAGATCCCGGCGGCATCGGCAGTGACATTGGGCCGGGCCTCATAGATGATGCCGACCACGCCCAGCGGGACGCGCACCTGCTCGATGCGGACACCAGCACCTGTCTTCCAGCCGCGCAGCACCTCACCGACAGGGTCGGGCAGCATGGCCAGGTCACGCAGGCCCTGCGTCATCGCCTCGAGGCGGGCATCGGTGAGGGCGAGCCGATCGACCATGGCCTCGCTGGTGCCCTGCTCACGGGCGGTGGCGACGTCGCGACCATTGGCTCCCAGCACCTCCCGACGCGCTTCGAGCAGGGCGTCGGCCATCGCGTGCAGCGCCGCGTCCTTGGTTTGGCGGGAGGCGGTGGCCAGCTCGCGCGCTGCTCGGCGTGCACCCTGCGCCTGGGCCTGGAAGGGCGTCACCCCGGCGGACTGGTCGCCGGTGTGGGGAACGTGCGTGGCTGCGGACTCCATGCGTCCCAGACTAGTGCTGCCGTCCGCCTCGACTGGACGCTGCTCAGACCGTGCCACCCAGCGGCATCGCACGCAGCAACCCGGCGCGACGCAACAGGTACCAGAGGTAGGTGACCAGCACCACGGCACCATTGCAGGTTGCCGAAACGACCACCGATACTTCTCCGGCGAGCGCTCCCCAGATCAGCCACAGGGCTTGCACCACGACGGAGAACCCGAGGAAGACCACGCTCACCCCGGCAATGTCGATGCTGCGGATCACGTCCAGCAGCTGGGCCGCAGCACCGATCACCTGTGGAATGGAGGTGGCGATGCCGTAGGCGAGCGCGCCGAAGGTCAGGTCGATGCCGATCAGCACTCCCGAGAGCACCAGCGGCAGGATCCACACCGTGGATCGCAGCCCGCGGTCCTTGGCGAGGAAGCGGACCAGCAGGGCGCTGGTGATCGCTGTCGCCAGGTTCGGCAACCAGATGTTGGGTCGGTGGGTGACCAGCAGGCCGTGGTGGGTCCACCCGATGCTGGCGGCCATCAGCAGCTGCCAGAGCAACAGCGAGAGGCCGGCCGAGGTCTTGGCACGCAGGATGCGCACCAGTTGCGGCAACGACAGTGCGCTGCCGCAGGCAGCGGCGACCCATCCCAGCACGGTCAGCATGATGCCCTCCCGAGTCTCAGGAGGCAGCGCGCGTCCGCGCGCCCCGCAGCAGGACGAGGGCGTCACGGTGGACGACCTCACGTTCGTATTCCGCGCCCAGCTTGTCGGCCAGTTCCCTTGAGCTGAGCCCCAACATGGTGGGCAGTTCCTCGGCGGAGAAACCGACCAGCCCGCGGGCAATGGTGCGTCCGGTGGGAGCGACGATGTCGACCGGGTCACCGGCCACGAAGTCCCCGTCGATTCCGGTGATGCCGATCGCGAGCAGGGACGCCTTCCGTTGGGTCAGGGCCCGGGCCGCGCCCTCGTCGACCAGCAGGGTGCCCCGTGCGTGGGAGGCGTGCGCCAGCCAGAGCAGCCGGCGGGGGCGGCGCTTGCCGCTGGGCTCGAACCAGGTGCCCACCCGCTGCCCGAAGACGGCCTCACGCGCATGGGCAGCCGAGGTCAGCACCACCGGGATACCGGCAGAGGTGGCGATCTGGGCGGCCTGCAGCTTGGTGACCATGCCACCGGTGCCCACGGCACTGCCGATGCGGGACGTGTCGACCTGCAACTGGTCCATGTCGGTGACCAGGTGGATCGGCTCGGCACCGGGCTCGTCGGGGTGTGCGGTGTAGAGGGAATCGACATCGCTGAGCAGCACGAGCGCGTCCGCGCGAACGAGCTGGGCCACCAGAGCCGCCAGGCGGTCGTTGTCACCGAAATGCACCTCATGGGTGGCGACGGTGTCGTTCTCGTTCACGATCGGCACCGCCTGCAGGCGCAACAGCCTCCCCAGGGTGCGGACCGCATTCTTGTAGCTCGTGCGCCGGGTGAGGTCGTCGACCGTCAACAGCACCTGCCCGACCTGCAGCCCGTGCTGGTTGAAGGCCTCGGTGTAGGCGCGTACGAGCAACCCCTGCCCCACGGACGCGGCAGCCTGCTGGCTGGCCAGGTCTCGCGGTCGGCGCCGGAAGCCCAGTGGCGCCAGACCTGCGGCAATCGCGCCGGAGGAGATCAGCACCACCTGCTTGCCCGAGGCGCGCAGGTCGGCGAGCGTGTCGACCAACTGGCGCAGGCGCTCGGGGTCCAGTGTGCCGCCCTGTTCCCGGGTGAGCGAGGAGGAGCCGACCTTGACCACGATCCGTTCGGCGGACCGGATCGACTGCCGGACGGGATCGGGTTCGGCCGGGGCCAGGGGGTCAGTCCTCATCGGGCTGGCCCACCCACTCGACCTCGACGTCCTCGTCCTGCCACTCCTGGTCCCACAGTTCGCGGGGGTCGCGGCGCGGGCTGCGCTCGTCCTCGTCAAGCCCGGTGAGGGCGTAGTCGACCGCCCGCCAGGAGCGTCCGGTGGTGTCGCGACCCACCACGCCGTGGTCGGCCCGAGCCTCGTGGTACTCCTTGTCCTCCTGGCGTCGACGGGTCGCGGAGGGGCGCTCCCGCTCCAGGCGCTGGTCCTCGCCGCGACGGGCCAGGATCTCAGCACCGGTGTCGATCTGGGGGGCAAAGTCGAAGACCACGGCGTCCTCACCGCCGATGGCGACCGCATCGCCGGCGACGGCACCCTGCGTGGCCAGGGCGTCCTCGACACCGAGCCGGTTGAGGCGATCGGCCAGGTAGCCCACGGCCTCGGGGTTGTTGAAATCGGTCTGGCGCACCCAGCGTTCGGGCTTGGTGCCACGAACCCGCCACACGAAGCCCCCTTCACCATCGCCCTGCCGTCTGATGGTGAACTCCGCCCCTCCGGCGGTCGGGGACTTGCTGCCAACGGGGGCCGGGGTGAGGACCGTGGGTGCGGCAGCCTTCTCCGGACGCATCGCACGGCGTGCGGCGACCAGTTGGGCCATGGCAAAGACGAGCTGCTTCAGACCCTCGCCGGACTTGGTGGAGACCTGGTAGACCGGCAGGCCACGCTCGCGGATCTGGTCGGCGACCATCTCGGCGATCTCGGCCCCATCGGGCACGTCAACCTTGTTCAGGGCGACGATGCGCGGGCGGTCCTCCAGACCACCGTGGGCGGTGAGTTCGGCCTCAATGGTGTCCAGGTCGCTGAGCGGGTCGCGTCCGGGTTCGAAGGTGGCGGTGTCGATGACGTGCACCAGCGCCTCGCAGCGCTCGATGTGGCGCAGGAAGTCAAAGCCCAGCCCACGGCCCTCGGAGGCGCCCTCAATCAGGCCCGGGACGTCGGCGACGGTGAAGGTGACATCCTCGGCGACCACCACACCCAGGTTGGGCACCAGCGTGGTGAACGGGTAGTCGGCGATCTTGGGACGCGCCCGGCTGATCGCGGCGATCAGGCTCGACTTGCCGGCGCTGGGGAAGCCGACCAGGCCGATGTCGGCGAGCACCTTCAGCTCCAGGCGAAGCGTCCTCTCGTCCCCGTCCTCGCCGAGCAGGGCGAAACCGGGGGCCTTGCGGGCCGCGGACGCGAGCGCGGCATTGCCCAGTCCGCCCTTTCCGCCCTGCGCCACCACCAGGCGCGAGCCGGGACCGGTCAGGTCGGCCAGAACTTCGCCGGTGGTGGCGTCGCTGACGATGGTGCCCTCGGGGACGCCGAGGATGATGTCCTCGCCCACCGACCCGTTCTGGTGGTCACCCTTGCCAGGCTGTCCGTTCTGGGCCTTGCGGTGGGACTGGTGGTGGTAGTCGACCAAGGTGGTGACCTGCGGGTCGACCTCGAGGATCACCGAGCCACCGTCGCCACCGTTGCCGCCATCGGGGCCGCCGAGGGGCTTGAACTTCTCCCGGTGCACGGACGCACAGCCGTGGCCGCCGTTGCCGGCGCTGACCTTCAGGGTCACACGGTCGACGAAGGAGGGGATGGCCATGGTGCTACCTCGTTCCGGGCCCGCCGGGCCCTGGGGTTCTACCGCGAGTCTAGTGACCCGGCGGAGGGATGAAATGACTGACGGGCCGACCCCGAAGTGGGGTGGCCCGTCAGCGACGTTCTGGGGAGGTTCAGGCCATCTCGGCCGGAACGATGTTGACGACACGACGTCCGCGGCGGGTGCCGAACTCGACGCTGCCCTCCGCGAGGGCGAACAGGGTGTCGTCGCCGCCACGTCCGACGTTCACGCCGGGGTGGAAGTGGGTGCCGCGCTGGCGGACGATGATCTCACCGGCGTTGACCTGCTCGCCGCCAAAGCGCTTCACGCCCAGGCGCTGCGAGTTGGAGTCACGACCGTTCTTGGAGGACGATGCGCCCTTCTTGTGTGCCATGGTTCAGCTCCTCAGCCTTCGATCCCGGTGACCTTGACCTGGGTGTACCGCTGGCGGTGCCCCTGGCGCTTCTTGTAACCGGTCTTGTTCTTGTACTTCAGGATGCGGATCTTGGGACCCTTGGTCTCAGCCAGCACCTCTGCGGTGACCTCGACCTTGTCAAGATCAGCCTTCGCCGAGGTCACGGCATCGCCGTCGACCAGCAGGAGGGGCTGGAGCTTGACGCTGCTGCCGACCTTGTCATCGATCTTGTCGATCTCAAGAACATCGCCGACGGCAACCTTGTGCTGGCGTCCGCCGCTGCGCACGATTGCGTACACGTGACCACTTCCTCTGAATGAAAAACTCTGATGTGTCGGGCCTCGTCACGGACGCCTGGCCCCAGTTCCCCTGAGTAGCGAATGACCCGGTCGGAACACCGAGGGTCAACTCTACGTCGGTGCGCCCTCCCGGGTCAAACTCGCCTACCTACTCCCCCGACTCCTCGGTGGGAGTCTCGTCCTCTGCGGGTGTCGGCTGTGCGGCGGGGATCTCACCCGACTCTCCGGTCGACTGATCGGACAACTCCGCGGTCGCGTCCCGCTCCTCGGCCGTCTGGCTGGGCTCCTCGTTGAGAGGGGCGTCCTCGATCGGGTCAACCTCGGCCTGCTCGGCTTCCGCGACGACCTCGGCCGCCTCCTGGCGGTCCTCCCCGGGAGCTTCCCCCTCGTGCGGGGCCTCGTGGGCCTCGACCTGCTTGCGGACGCGGCGGCCGCGGCGACGGACGGGCTTCTCCTCAGGCAGCTGCTCGCCCGCGACCTCGGTGGACGCCTCCTGCTCGGTGGCCGCCTCCTGCTCGGTGCGCTCCTGAGTCTTCAGCTGCTCCTCGGTGGGAGCCTCCTCGACCTGTCCGCGGCGCGAACGCGACCTGGGCTGGCGGGCCGACCCGGAGCCGGAAGTGTTCGCGTCCTCAGCAGCTGCTGCCGCGGCGCCGTCCTGCGCCGAGGACTGACCCGAACCACCCCCGGAGGACCCGTGGCGGCCGCGACCGCGGCGTCCCCCACGGTCGCCCCCGTCGGCAGGGGCCTGGGATTCGACAGGCTCCTCGAAACGGTGGTAGCCGCGCCCACCACAGTGGGTGCACTCCTCGGTGAACGCCTCGGCCAGCCCGGTGCCGATCTTCTTGCGAGTCATCTGGACCAGGCCAAGGCTGGACACCTCGGCGACCTGGTGGCGGGTCCGGTCACGGGAGAGGCATTCGACCAGGCGACGCACCAACAGCTCACGGTTGCTGGGGAGCACCATGTCGATGAAGTCGATGACGATGATGCCGCCGATGTCGCGCAGGCGGAGCTGGCGGACGACCTCCTCAGCAGCCTCCAGGTTGTTGGAGGTGACGGTCGCCTCGAGGTTGCCCGCAGTGCCGGTGAAGCGCCCGGTGTTGACGTCGATGACCGTCATCGCCTCGGTGCGGTCGATGACCAGCGAGCCGCCGGAGGGCAGGAAAACCTTGCGCTCCAGGGCCTTGGCGATCTGCTCGTCGATGCGGTACTTGCCGAAGACATCGCCGTCGGCAGAGTCCCAGCGGACCAGGCGGTCGGCCAGATGCGGAGCGACGTGGTCGACGTAGTTGCGGATCGACTCACCGATGTCCTCGGTGCCACCAGAACCCTGGACGACCAGCTCGTCAAAGTCCTCGGTGAACAGGTCCCGGACGATGCGCAGGGTGAGGTCGGGCTCGGAGTAGAGCAGCTGGGGGGCAGAGCCCTGCTTCACCTTCTTCTCGATGGACTCCCACTGGGCTCGCAACCGGGTCACGTCGCGCACCAGCTCATCCTCCGAGGCGCCCTCGGCGGCGGTGCGGACGATGACGGAGGCGTCGTCCTCGATGAGGTTGCCCAGGATCTCCTTGAGACGGTGGCGCTCGGTGTCGGCAAGCTTGCGGCTGATGCCGGACAGCTGGCCGCCCGGGGAGTAGACGACATAGCGTCCGGGCAGGGAAATGTGGCCGGTCAGACGAGCTCCCTTGGCGCCAACGGGATCCTTGGACACCTGGACCAGCACCGTCTGGCCGGACTTGTAGACCTGTTCGATCTTGCGCTGGTCACCCTGGGCACCCAGACCGTCCCAGTCCACCTCGCCGGCGTAGAGGACGGCATTGCGGCCACGGCCGATGTCGACAAAGGCGGCTTCCATGCTGGGCAGGACGTTCTGGACGCGTCCCAGGTAGATGTTGCCGATCAGCGAGGTCGCGGAGGCGCGGTCGACATAGTGCTCGACCAGAATGTCGTCCTCCAGGACGGCCAGCTGGGTGTAGTCCTCGCGCTGGCGGATCAGCATGGAGCGCTTCACCGACTCGCGACGAGCCAGGAACTCTGCCTCGGAAAGGATCGGGGTGCGGCGGCGCCCGGCGGCGCGTCCCTCGCGGCGACGCTGGCGCTTGGCCTCGAGGCGGGTCGACCCCTCGATACCGGTGACCTCATCGGACGCCGAACGTCGGCTGGCTCGCGGCTCCCGCACCCGGACGACGACCTCGTTCGGGTCATCATCGGAACCGCCGTTGTCCTCACCACGACGGCGACGGCGACGACGGCGACGACGACCCGAGTCGCTGGCCTCACTGTTGTCGGAGTCATCGGAGTCCTGGGAGTCCTCGTCCTGGTCGGACTCGCCGTTGTCGTCCTGGTCGGAACCGTTGGTGTCCGAGTCATCGTCGGACTCATCGGAACTGCTGCGGCGACGACGGCGTCCCCCGCGACGACGGCGACGGCGGCGGGGGCCCTCGGAGTCGTCGGAATCCTCGCCTGAATCCTCTCCGTTGTCGGCACCCTCGCCGTTGTCAGAGTCGTCAGCAGTATCAGGATCCTCGTCGTTGTCGGGATCCTCGTCGTTGTCGGGATCCTCTTCGTTGTCGGGCACGTCGGTGTCGACGTCATCGTCGGCTTCCCCGGAGCTCACCGCGCCCGCCGGGGCGGCGGAATCGGAGTCGGAAGCCTCCACGGGCTCGGTGGACTGCCCGTCAACGGCTGCGGCGTCCGGCTCGCTGTCCGCGGGCAGTTCTTCGGGGCTGGCGCTGTCGCCGGTGTCCCCCGGGGTCACCGGCGGCTCTCCCGCAGGAGCGGCGGTGCCAGCGATGGAGGCGGCGAGGGACTGCAAAACGGCATCAGGGTCGGCGTCCGCGTCGGCGCCGAAGGGACTGGCGACGACGCCGGTCACCTTGCGGCGGCGCCCCCGTCCGACAGCAGCAGCCTCGGCGGCAGCACGGAGGCGAGCGCCCAGTTCGTCCTCCTCACCGACGGCCGACTGCGCGAAGTCAGGCATGGGAGCAGGAGCTTCTGCGACCTGCTCGGAGCGACCACGACGACGGGGGGTCGCGGCACCAGCGTCGCGAGTGACGCGCTTGCGGGCAGGGCGGCGCGCGGTCCTCTCCTCCACAGCAGGCTGTTCGTCCGCAACCGGCTTCCCGCCCTCGGGCGATGCCGCGGTATCCGGCTGCTCCCCTGCCTCGGCGGCCATGACGGGCTCGACCACCCGCTGCGGCTGGGTGACAGTGTCGATCCTCTCGCCGGACGCCGGCTCGGCGTCCTGCTGGGGGGCGCTCGCCAGCTCCTCGCCATGTGCTGCCGCAGAGGCAGCAGATCGTGAGGGGGCAGGAGAAGGGGGTCCTGCGGGGCGACTGGCGGCCCGGCGGCGGCGCGGGCGGGCAGGTGCCTGGTCAGGGGTTTCGGCGGAGGTTTCCGGGTTCACCGAATCGGCGTTGTCGTCGAGCATGGAGGCTCCTCGGCACCACGTGGGTGCGATCGTGGCCACGGCATGGCCGTGACGAATGCTGGCGGGTGGCATCGTTCCGGCGGCCCCCGCGGTCGAGGTCTCGTCGCGGTACGGCGGCAGAACTGGTGCCTGCCCAGACATGTCGGATGTCGTGGGTCCCTGCCGCTCAGTATGTCACAAATGCGCAACGGGACGCGGAACATCCACTGCGGGCATCCCTGCTCGCAGCGTCAGAAGAGCTGAGCGAGCTCCCCGGAGAATGGGTCCACCAGCGTGCCGGCGGCGTGCGGTTCTGCCACCACGCCCTGACCCAACCGGGTCAGCATCGCCGGACGCTCCCCGCCCAGACCGGGGACGAGCAGGCGCAGGGCTGTCACCACATCATCAGGCCTGACCAGCGGCACCTCATGGCGTCCCAGGAAGAGAAGAGCCCCCTCGGGGGTCACGCGCAGCTCGACGATCGCACCGCGGACGTCGAAGTCGCGCAGGCCGGTCTTCGTCATGCGTTGGACGACGAGTTCGTCGCGGGAGAGGAGTTGTCCCACGGCGCTGGCCAGGGCCTCGGGATCAGACTGTCCGAGTTCAATGCGCCAGGCGGAGGCAGCCAGCAGGTCGTTGAGGGATGCGGCACCCGGGAGCACTTCGGAAACCTCCACCACATCGAGGCCGGGGCCCAGGACCTCATGGAGGGCGGCACCGACCTTGGCAGGATCGCAGCGGTCGCTGAGACCGAGCTCCAAGTACTCAGCCTCACTGGCAGCTGAGGTGGGGGAAGCGTTGGCATAGGAGATGCGCGGATGCGGATTGAAACCCGAGGAGTAGGCCATCGGGATCTCCGCGCGCCGCAGCGCCCGTTCCAGGGCGCGACCGACGTCGCGGTGGCTGGTGAAGCGGGCTGGTCCGCGCTTGGCATAGCGCACCCGGAGTCGTTGCACCGGAGGCGCTTGCTGCTCGGGCTGGCGTCGCTTGTTGGGCTCGGTCACCGGACTAGGGTACTGCCCTGCTGCGGGCGTCCCCCCACGGCGCAGCGGGCCGGGCTGACAGGCTGGGTTAGGCTCCCTGCGGTGACGTGGCGAGGGCGAGGACTGATCCTGCTGGCACTTCTGGTGCTCAGCTACAACCTGCGTCCCACCGCGACCCAGATCGGCCCGGTGCTGCCCAACCTGCAGCGGGACCTGACGATGGGACCAGTAACCTCCGGGATCCTGACCTCGCTGCCGACCCTCTGTTTCGCAGTCTTCGGGATCGTCACGCCCTGGCTGGCCGCACGCTGGGGGGTCCACCGGACGCTGCTGATCGGTGTGTCCACGCTCTGCGCCGGGGCGATCGGGCGCACCCTGGCCCAGGACGCCGGGACCTTCCTCGCCCTCTCGACGCTTGCGCTGGCCGGGCTGGCGATGGGCAACATCCTGGCCCCCAGCATTGTGCGCCACCACTTCCCCGACAAGGTCGGGCTGGTGACCGCGCTGTACTCGCTGATGTTGTCCATCGGTGTGACGGCGGCAAGCGCACTGACTGTCCCCATGGCGACGAAGCTGGGTGGATGGCGCGCCGCATACCTGGGTTCGACCTCCGTCGCGGTATTGGCGATGGTGCCCTGGATCTGGATCGTACTGAGCTCCCCGGACTTCCGTCCCCACACCACGGGCGGCTCACGCATCGCCCTCTCCGCGGTGGTCCGGACGCCCCTGGGGCTGGCCATGATGGTCTTCTTCGGCCTGCAATCGGCCCAGGCGTACTCCGTCTTCGGTTGGCTGCCCACGATCTACATGGCGGCGGGCCTGAGCCAGGGTGAGGCGGGCTGGATGCTGGGCGTCGCCACTGGTGCGGGGATCCCGCTGGCGTTCTTGTTCCCAGCCTGGGTGGGGCGGCATCCACGGCCGATCGGTCTGCAGGTGGTGGTGTGTCTCTGCGGAGCCGCCGGATACCTGGGGCTGATCTTCGCACCCTCCGTGATGCCCTGGCTGTGGGCGGTGTTGATCGCGATCGGCACGGCCAGCTTCCCCATCGTCTTGGCGTTGTTCGGGCTGAAGGCACGATCCTCGGCGGGGACCACGGCGCTGAGTGCACTCGGCCAGAGTGGAGGTTACGTGATCGCCCTCCTTGGACCGCTGCTGATGGGGATCCTGCACGACCAGACCGGCTCCTGGTCGGCGTCCCTGGCCTTCATGACCACGGTGAATCTGGTGATGGGAGCGGTGGCGATTGTCGCCATGACCAGGCCCTTCATTGAGGACGAACTTGGACTCGCATAGCCTGGCTGGGGGCCGACGATGCGATGGCACGACAGAGAGGAAACAAGGCTGCCTCGTCGCTACCAGCTCATGCTCGCCTCCGTGCCTGTCGGCGGCCGCAAAAGCCGTGCTCGGCCACGGGGCCCAAAAGTACCGCGTAGCGATCACGCCGACTGCGGCCCGCTGCCGCATGCCCGCGGAAGTTCCAACGAACTGCCCCCATAGACGCAGGGCCTGACGCTCCGGACAGCTGTCTCCTTGCCCTCACCATGTGCTGCCGCAGGAGCAGCAGATGGCGAGGGGCCTGGAGACCATGCGCGGGCAGACTGTTGATTCGGGCACGAGGCGAGCAGCCGGTGTCGCTCCCCGGGACACCGGTTGCGTCGCGGCGGGGTGGCCCATGGTGTCTCTTCTGGAAGAGTGTTGTCCGTTGGGGCGGAAGTGTTGTCCATCTGAATCATCACGTCGTTTCCCGTCCATAACACTCCCGAAGCATTCGTGACTGGGAGACGGGTGGTGGAGGGGATGTGTGACGTCGTGGGGTTCATCCTGCGGTGCCGGAGAATCGCTGACCTGAGTCAGCGTGACCTGGCTCGCGCGTTGGGCGTCTGCCATTCGACAGTGGCGCGTTGGGAGACGGGTGAACGGGAGCCCGTTGCTTCCATGTTGGCTCGCATCGCACGCCTCGCAGGTCTGAAGCTGGCCCTGGTGGTTCCAGCCCTGGCCACGTGCGAACCCGAATCCTCCCAGTTGGAGGTCGATGCACGGGACGAGGGACCGGCTTCGCAACCCGATCTGGCGGGAGATGCCTCAGTGCCCGACGCGCCAGCGCATCTGGCTGAGCCGTGGCCCGACAACACCGTGCGGGACAGCCTGGGACGAAGGCTCCCCGCCCATCTGGACGCCTTCCTGACATCGTGGGATGAGTCGCCCAGCCGCGGCCGGGAGACCCCCGGGCGCTACCTCCACGTGCCCTATCGGCCCGGACGGCGACGACTGCGGAGGCTTGTTCCGTGCTACCAGCCCGGCGAACGGATCCAGGTCCCGGGACCGCCGGTGGTGAGGCGGCTCCCGGAACCCGCCACCAGCACGATTCATGATGCGTGGCTGGCTGAGGTCCACCGCTCCCGTCAGGCCTGGCGTGAAGAGCAGTGGGCCCGGTACCGGGCTCGTCCCGACTTCGTGGAGACCCCACCTTGCCTGTGCGAAATGGAGTGCCACGAGGAGATCACCTGCATCCCCGAGTGCACCTGCCAGTGCGAGGTCACCAGTCCGCTACCGGTGCTGTAAGCGCTCAGACCTCTCGCTTGGTCGGGCACCCGTAGGGACTCCATCAGGCTCAGTTCGCGGCACGTCCCAGGTCACGGCTTACCACCGTGAGCGGCAGTAGGGTGCGACCGGTGGGGCCGATCTGGATCTCGGTCTGCATCTGCGGGCACACGCCGCAGTCGTAGCACGGGGTCCAGCGGCAGTCCTCGACCTCAGTCTCGTCGAGAGCGTCCTGCCAGTCCTCCCACAGCCAGTCACGGTCGAGGCCAGCATCCAGGTGGTCCCAAGGAAGCACCTCGTCGTACTCGCGCTCGCGCACGGTGTACCAGTCCAGGTCGACGCCTTGGTCGGCGAGTGCCGTGGAGCAGGCCTCCACCCAGCGGTCGTAGCTGAAGTGTTCGCTCCAGCCGTCGAAGATGCCGCCCGAACGCCAGACCTGCTCGATCACCCGGCCGACGCGACGATCCCCGCGAGAGAGCAACCCCTCGATGATGCCGGGGCGTCCGTCGTGGTAGCGCAGGCCGATCGCCTTGCCGTACTGCCGGTTGGCCTTGATCTTGTCGCGCAGCGCGAACAGACGGTGGTCGATGGTCTCGGCGGAAGCCTGTCCGGCCCACTGGAACGGGGTGTGCGGTTTGGGCACGAACCCACCGATGGAGACGGTGCACCGAATGTCGCGCGTCCCCGAGACCTCCCGGCCGGTCTCGATGACGCGGGCGGCCATGTCGGCGATTGCCAGGACGTCCTCGTCGGTCTCGGTGGGCAGCCCGCACATGAAGTACAGCTTCACTTGGCGCCAGCCATTGCCGAAGGCAGTGGCGACCGTCTGGATGAGGTCGTCCTCACTGACCATCTTGTTGATGACCTTGCGCATCCGCTCACTGCCGCCCTCAGGGGCGAAGGTGAGACCCGAGCGACGCCCGTTGCGGGACAGCTCGTTCGCGAGGTCAATATTGAAGGCGTCCACGCGGGTGGAGGGCAGTGAGAGCGAGACGTTGGTGCCTTCGTACCAGTCAGCGAGCTGCTTGGTGATGTCACCGATCTCGGAGTGGTCAGCAGAGCTCAACGACAGCAGTCCCACTTCCTCCAGACCGGTGGAACGCAGCCCCTCGGCGACCATGTGCCCGACCGTTTCGATGGATCGCTCTCGGACTGGCCGGGTGATCATTCCTGCCTGGCAGAAGCGGCAACCGCGGGTGCAGCCGCGGAAGATCTCCACTGAGTAGCGTTCGTGGACGGTCTCCGCGAGCGGGACGATCGGCTTCTTCGGGTAGGGCCACTGGTCCAGGTCCATCAGCGTGTGCTTGCGGACCTGGAAGGGCACGCTCGGGAGGGTCGGCGCTACGCGCTGGATGCGTCCGTCGGGTAGGTAGGTGACCTCGTAGAACTTCGGCACGTAGACCGCGCCGGTCTCGGCCAGGCGTAGCAGGAGCCCATCACGCCCCTCGGGACGCCCTTCGGCCTTCCACTCCTGGATGATCTCGCTGACCAGCAGGGACGCTTCCTCGCCGTCGCCGATCACCGCGGCGTCGACGAAGTCGGCGATGGGCTCCGGGTTGAAGGCGGCGTGGCCACCGGCGAGGACGATGGGGTCCTGCTCCCGGCGATCGACGGCATGCAGGGGCATCTGCGCCAAGTCAATGGCCTGGAGCAGGTTGGTGTAACCAAGTTCGGTGGCGAAGCTGACGCCCAGCACATCGAACTCGGCCACGCTGCGGTGGGAATCCAGAGTGAACTGGGGCAGGTTGTGCTCCCGCATGAGTGCCGCGAGATCGGGCCACACGGCATAGGTGCGCTCAGCAAGGATCCAGTCGCGCTCGTTGAGGATCTCGTAGAGGATCGCAACACCCTGGTTGGGTTGCCCCACCTCATACGCGTCCGGGTACATCAGAGCCCAGCGGACGGTCTCGTGCCCGGCTTCTGCGCCGCAGTTCCAGTCCTTGCGCACCGAGTTGTGCTCACCGCCGACATACTGGATCGGCTTGCTCACCTGGGCAAGCAGCGGTTCCAGCTCGGCGAAGAGGCTTCGGGGCTCATATGTCGTGCTCATCGCAGACAAGGATACGGCGGTGCTCCGGCATTCAACGACTCGCGCACCTGCAGACCCACGCGCAGGCGGCGGCTTCACCCCCTGATGATGCCGCTTGGCCTCCTGCCGCTGCGCCAGTTCACAGGCCGGAGGAGACCCTTTCCAGGTGCTCGCCATGTGCTGCCTCTGCGGCAGCACATGGCGAGCGACGAGATCAAGACCTCCTGGGTGAGCTTGGCTCCGGGGTGGGAAGCGCTCCAGGGGAGATCAGCAGCGTCAGAGGTGGGGGAACCAGAGCGAAATCTCGCGCTCGGCGGTCTGCGGGGCATCCGAGGCGTGGACGATGTTGTGCTGGTAGTAGATCGAGAAGTCGCCACGGATGGTGCCAGAAGCGGCGGTACCGGCATCGGTGGAACCGTTCATGGCACGGACGATCTCGATGGCGCGGGGTCCCTGCAGCACCAGCGCCACCACCGGGCCGGAAGTGATGAACTCGATCAGGCTTGGGTAGTAGGGGCGCCCCTCGTGCTCGGCGTAATGAGCCTGCGCCTGCTCGGGGGTGACGTGGATGAACTCCATCGCGGCCAAGGTCAGCCCGCGGGTGAGGTAACGGTCGAGAATGGCTCCCGTCAGGCCGCGGCGCACGGCGTCCGGCTTGAGGATGACCAGGGTCTGGGAACCGTCGGCGGGGCTGAAGGAGGCGTGGGGATCGGGGCTCTGCGTCATGGCACAAACCCTACTGATGGGCGGCCCGGGTCACCATTCAGGGTTGAGCGGCGCTGGGGTACGCCATCACCTGCCGCCCGGTCCGTCAGGCAGTGGGTCGCTGCTCGATGCGGCGGCCCATCACGAAGCTCATCACCCAGATGGCCAGGAAGACGATGCCGACTGCGTACATCATTGAGGTCATCAGCCCCATCGCGACAGCGCCGAGCTGGACGAGCCATCCCAGTGGGTAGCCCCAGGACTTTGTGAGTCCCCCACTGGCCAGGATCGCGGCCACACTTGCGGCGCCCACCGCGAGCAGGACAGGAGTCCAATCCAGATGCTCCACCAGGACCATGCCGGGGAGGGCCAGCAGGAAGACCAGGACCTCGAAGATGAGGATCATCTGCATGGGCCGGTTCATGGGGTTGTCGGGACGCAGCCTCACCAGTCCGACTCACTTTCACTCAGCGACGGGACGTCTGCCCTCGTCGGTCCCACGCGCAGGATCGAGTCGTGTGCGGCCTCTGCCTGCTCACGCAACTTGCCCGGCAACAGGATGGCCCGTGCCTCCCCGGCGGCGATCACCGAGCCAATGACCAGCACACCCGCCGACGCGCCGGTCTGGTCTGCGATCGACAGGGCAAGCTCGAGGGCCTGGTCCATCGTGGGTGCGCTGTCGACCCGGGCAGTCCCGAAAATGCCTTCGGCGACCTCGACCAGCTCAGCCACGGGCATGCCGCGGTCGGTCGAGCTCACGGTTGTCACCACGATGCGATCCAAGGTCTGCGAGAGCAGGTCCAACACGGTGTCGATGTCCTTGTCGCGCATCATCGCCACCACGCCGATGAGCGGCTGGAAACCGTAGGCCTCCTCGGCCGCAGCGAGTGTCGCTCGGACGCCGTGGGGGTTGTGGGCGGTGTCGACTACCACCGACGGGGAGGTCCGCATGAGTTCCAGCCTGGCCGGCGCCTCGAGCGCGGAGAACGCGTCGCTGATCACCTCGGCCTCCAGCGGGTGGCCCCCAAGGAATGCCTCGACTGCAGCCACGGCCTGGGCGGCGTTCGCGGCCATGTGCTCACCGTGCAGCGGCAGGTGGAGGTCACCCACCGGTCCACCCGCCGTGTTGATCCGCAGCACCTGGCCCCCGACCGCGCGTTGACGTTCGAACAGACCGAAGCCCGGACCCTCCAGCACTGGCATCGCACCGACTTCCGCGCAGCGCTCCATCAGGACGCGCGCAGCCTCGGGCTGCTGACCGGCGATCACAGCCGTGGCGTCGGGCTTGATGATGCCTGCCTTCTCGGTGGCGATCGCGGCGATGGTGGTGCCCAGATGGTTGGTGTGGTCAAGATCGATCGGGGTGATCACGGCGACCTGGGCGTCGGCGACATTGGACGCATCCCACGTGCCTCCCATGCCGACCTCGAGGATGATCACGTCGACGGGGGCGTCCGCGAAGGCGGCGAAGGCCATGCCGGTGATGACCTCGAAGAAGGTCATCGGGATCCCGTCGATCTGCTGTTCGTCGACCATCCTCACCATCGGCTCGACCTGCGCCCAGATCTCGTCGAAGGTCTGCGGGGCGATCGGCTCCCCGTCGATACAGATGCGCTCGGTCACATCGGTGAGATGCGGACTCGCGGTACGTCCGGTACGGAGCCCCTGCGCACGAAGCAGCGCATCGATCACGATCGCGGTCGACCCCTTGCCGTTGGTCCCCGTGACCTGGATCACGGGGGCGCTGCGCTCGGGGTTGCCCAGGAGGTCGCACAGGGCCCGGACGCGTGCCAGCCCTGGGCCGATGCGGTGTTCGGGCCAGCGGGCCTGGAGCTGGGCCACCAGCTCGGTGTGGGTGGGGGTGTTCGCCATGATGGCGCCATCCTAGTGCGCGCCGCCCGGACATCCCCATGGCCGGAGCGAGCCGCGTCGACGTGTGCGGTGCCCGCCGCGGAGCGCTGCATCCGTGCGTCCTTGGGGTTGCCGATATGATCACCGTGTGCCCGCCACCGACACCGCAAGCATCGAGGACGCCGACTTTGACGCGGACCTCAGTTCCCCGCGACCCAGCTGGAAGGATTGGGTCGGCCTGCTGGCGCGCCTCATCCTGGGCGGCGTACTCCTGGTCGCAGGCCTGACCAAAGTCGGGTCGCTGGAGCAGAGTGTCGACGCCGTGCGCGCCTACCAGCTGCTGCCCTACGACCTGGCGAAGTACATCGGCTATGGCCTGCCCATCTTCGAGATCATCCTGGGCGCCATGATCATCGTCGGCTTCCTGACTCGCTGGACCGCGCTGCTCGGCACGCTGTTGATGGCGGCCTTCGTGTTTGGTATCGCCTCGGCCTGGGCACGTGGCCTGACGATCGACTGCGGCTGTTTCGGTGGGGGCGGCGAAGTGGCCGCGAGCCAGACCAAGTACCCGCAGGCGATCGCCCGGGACGCCGGCTTCATGCTGGCTGGCCTCTGGCTGATCATCCGACCCCGCAGCAGGTTTGCGGTCGACAACTACCTGTTCCCTGACGAAGACTTCTCCTGACCCCCACCCGAGAACGAGGACACGAATGAGCACGAAGAAGCCGGCCAGCCAGGAAAGCGGCAAGAAGACCGCCGCGAAGAAGTCGGGAGCGCGCGCCGCAGGGGCGTCCGAGTCGCGTCGTGAGGCCCTGCGCCAGCAGCAGGCCGCGCAGGCCCGCTCGCAGCGCAATTCGCGCATCATGATGATCGTCGCCGGCATCGTGGCGCTGGCCATTCTGGCTGTCGTGGGCACCGTCATCTGGCAGGACCAGGCCGCCAAGCGAGAGCGCGAACGCCTTGAGGCGGGCAGTCAGATCACCCCGCCCAATGCCGCGGACAAGGAGGGCGTGGGCGGCATCACGGTCAACCCGAAGACCGCCGACAAGGCCAAGTACACGATGGACCTGTTCATCGACTACCAGTGCCCCTACTGCGCTGAAACCGAGAAGGCCTACGGCGCGGTGTGGAAGGAGCTGGCCGATGAGGGCTTCATCAAGCTGCGCGTCCACACCATGACCTTCATGGACGAGAAGACGAAGACCGACCACTCCACCCAGCTCGCCATCGGCGCCGCCTGTGCCGACACCCGCGGCAAGTACTGGCAGTTCCACACGGCAGCGTTTAACAACCAGAACGCCACGATGCCGCTGTACACCGACGAGGTGACCCAGAAGACCGTCCCGCAGGAGGCCGGCCTCACCGGCGCCGACCTCGACGCCTGGAAGAAGTGCTTCGAGAACAAGTCGACCGCGACCTTCGTCCGATTGGTCGATGAGCAGTCCGGCAAGCAGGGCGTCACCGGAACCCCGACCCTCAAGATCAACGGCAAGAACCCCCAGATCAAGGACGCTGACGGCAAGGACGTCGCCTGGTGGACCGAACTCGACCCGAACACCCAGGCCACCACTGCTGACTGGAAGAAGCTGATCGAGAAGCACGCCAAGGCCTGATCTCCTGACCCGAACACTGGACGCCCCTGCCTCGCTGCGGGGGCGTTCTGCGTCCCCGGGGGTCTGTGTCCCGGCGCTCGCCATGTGCTGCCTCTGCGGCAGCACCTGCTGAGTGTTCGCCATGTGCTGCCTGTACGGCAGCACATCGCGAGTGGCGAAGAACACCCTCCCGAAAGCGATTCGATGCCACTGGTCACCTTCACTAGGCTTGGACGCATGACTGACCCCGCGAACGCGACCGCTCCCGACGCCCCGATCGTGAACCTGCCCGAGAAGCCGGTTCTGGAAGGTCTCGAGGCAAAGTGGGCGCAGGTATGGAAGGCGAATGAGACCTTCGCGTTCCGGCGTCCGGAGACCCGCGAGGACGTGTTCTCGATTGACACTCCCCCGCCGACCGTCTCCGGGTCGCTGCACGTGGGCCACATCTTCAGTTACACCCACACCGACCTGATCGCCCGCTACCAGCGGATGACCGGCAAGCGCGTCTTCTACCCGATGGGCTGGGACGACAACGGCCTGCCCACCGAACGCCGCGTGCAGAACTACTACGGGGTGCGCTGCGACCCCTCGGTGCCCTACGACTCCGACTTCACTCCCCCCGCCAAGCCCGACCCGAAGAAGCAGGTGCCCATCAGCCGCCGCAACTTCATCGAGCTCTGCCACGAGCTGACCGCGATCGACGAGCAGGCCTTTGAGGACATGTGGCGACAGGTCGGCCTGTCGGTCGACTGGAACACTCTCTACACGACCATCAGCGAAGAGTCCCAGGTCGTGGCCCAGAAGGCCTTCCTGCGCAACCACGCCCGCGGCGAGGCCTACCTCTCCGAGGCTCCCACCATGTGGGACGTCACCTTCCAGACCGCGGTGGCCCAGGCAGAGCTCGAGGCCCGCGAGTACCCGGGCGCCTACCACCGCGTGGGCTTCTCGCGCCCGAACGGGGAGAAAGTGTGGATCGAGACCACCCGCCCGGAGCTGATCCCTGCCGTCTGCGCCCTGGTCGCCCACCCCGACGACGAGCGCTACCAACCGCTGTTCGGTACCACCGTCAGCTCCCCCATCTTCGGGGTGGAGATCCCGGTCCTGGCCCACGAGGCCGCCGAGAAGGACAAGGGCGCCGGCATCGCGATGTGCTGCACCTTCGGCGACCAGACCGACGTGACGTGGTGGCGTGAGCTCAACCTGCCCACCCGCACCGTCATCGGACGCGATGGCCGCCTGCTGCGCGAGACCCCCGAGTGGCTCACCCACGCCGACTTCTACGGCGAGCTCGCCGGCAAGACCACCTTCAGCGCCCGCGAGGCCATCGTGGGAAAGCTCCGGGAGACCGGCGAGCTGGACGGTGAGCCCAAGCCCACCCAGCGCATGGCCAATTTCTACGAGAAGGGCGACAAGCCGCTCGAGATCGTCTCCACCCGCCAGTGGTACATCACCAACGGGGGACGCTCCGATGACCTCAAGGAGCAGCTCCTGCGCCGGGGCGACGAACTGCAGTGGACTCCTGAGCACATGCGCCACCGCTACTCCAACTGGGTCAACGGCCTCAACGGCGACTGGCTGATCAGCCGCCAGCGCTTCTTCGGCGTCCCCTTCCCCGTCTGGTACCGCCTGGACGAGGACGGCGAGCCGAACTACGACGAGCCGATCATGGCCGAGGAGGCCTCGCTGCCGGTGGACCCGCAGTCGCAGTGCCCGCCCGGCTTCGACGAGTCCCAGCGCGGCGAGACCGGCGGCTTCATCGGTGACCCGGATGTGATGGACACCTGGGCGACCTCCTCGCTGAGCCCGCAGATCGCCACCGGCTGGGAGCGTGACCCCGAGCTGTTCGAGCTCACCTTCCCGATGGACATGGCCCCGCAGGCCCACGACATCATCCGCACCTGGCTGTTCAGCCGGGTGGTGCGGGCGAACTTCGAGAACCACAGCCTGCCCTGGAAGCGTGCCACGATTTCCGGCTTCGTGGTCGACCCCGACCGCAAAAAGATGAGCAAGTCCAAGGGCAATGTGGTCGTCCCCACCGAGATCCTGGACAAGTACGGCGCGGACGCGGTGCGTTGGCGCGCTGCCATGGCGCGTCCGGGCCTGGACTCGCCCTTCGACGAGACCCAGATGAAGGTGGGCCGCCGCCTCGCCATGAAGGTGCTCAACGCGTCAAAGTTCGTGCTCGGCTACGGCATCACGGACGCCGAGGTGACCAATCCGCTCGACCTCGCCATGCTGGCTCAGCTCGCCCAGGTGGTCACCACCGCGACCAGCGCCTTCGAGGACTTCGACTACACCTCCGCGCTGGAGACGACCGAGTCCTTCTTCTGGCGTTTCTGCGATGACTACCTCGAGGTGGTCAAGGAGCGCGCCTACGGCGCCCAGGGTGAGGAGGCCGCCGCTTCCGCGCGTGCTGCCCTGCAGCAGGCGCTGGACGTGATGCTGCGCCTGTTCGCGCCCTTCCTGCCCTTCGTCACCGAGGAGGTCTGGTCCTGGAGCCACTCCGAGTCGGTGCACCACGCCCCGTGGCCGAAGGCCGAGGAACTCACGACCAGCGGCGACCCGGCCGTGCTGGACGCGGTCGAGGCCGCGCTGGTCGGCATCCGTGGCGCCAAGTCGACCGCCAAGGTCTCGATGAAGACCGAGGTGGCCCGGGCAGTGTTCAGCGGCCCCGAGGCCGATGTCGAGCGACTGACCAAGGTCGAGGGTGATCTTCGGGCGGTCGGCCGCATCACCGGCGACGCGGAATGGATGGTCAGCGACCAGCCCATCGCCGTCGAGGTCGAGTTGGTCCCCACCGAAAGCTGACCCCGGAGCAGCCCGCCGCACCCCTCGGCAGGCTGTCCGCGGTGTTCTGACATCGTCGAAGTGCGTCGCAGCGTTCCGCAGGCGGCGCACTTCTACACTGGGAGCATGGCAGCAAAGAAGCTCGACAAGAACCAGATCGCCGCGATCAGCAGCCTGATCGTCGTGGGCACCAAGGGCGCAGCCGAGGTCTGGGACGTCATCAACAAGGACGACCGCATCAGCAACACGATCCGCAATCTGGGCGGGCAACTCGCCCACGCCGTGAGCAGCGGCAGCCCCCAGGCCCGCCTGGAGAAGCAGCTCGACCTGATCGAGGAGTACTCCTTCAAAGCCGCCGAGCGCCCCGAGCAGGCCGGTGATGCCACCCGGTGGCTCCGTCAGGCCAGCTCCATCCGCGAGCGCCTCCCGCTGGTGGCCAGCATGAAGGGACGTTCCGGCAAGAACACCATGCGTGAGCTGCAGCGCCGGACTTCCGACCTGCTCGGGGAGATCATCAGCCGCGACCTCGACGACTGACCAGCCGTCCACACCACCACGGCCGCCCGGATGATCCGGGCGGCCGTTGCGCAGGTGCGGTGGAGGGGGCTACTTGCGGTACAGGTCCTCGATCACCGGCGCCATGTGCTCGATGAACTTGGGCCGCTTCAGCTTCATCGTGGGGGTGGTGTAGCCGGCCTCCTCGGAAACGTCGACCATCACGGCAGCGAAGTCATTGATGCGCTCGGCGTGGTTGCCTCCCTTGTTCGCCTCGGCCACGACCTCCTGCAGTGCGGCCCGCAACTGCTCGTCGGTGACCACCTCGCCGGGCACCGCGGGCAGCTTCTGGTCCCACTTGGACGCCAGGTCGGCGCGATTGTTGGCCTTCGCCCACTCCGTGACACCTTCGTGGTCCAGCACCAGCAGCGCCACTGGATGCGGGCGCTTGTCGCCGACGACGACCGCATTGGCGACCAGCGGGGAACGATCCACGATCCCCTGCCAGCGCTGCGGGGAGATGTTCTTTCCCGAATCGGTGATGATCATGTCCTTGGCGCGACCGGTGATCTTGAGGCGCCCGTCGGGCAGAAGCTGGCCCAGGTCACCCGTGGGGAACCAGCCGTCCTCGGTGAAGTTCTCCGCCGCGTCACTGTGGTGGTACCCAGCGAACACACCCAGCCCCTTGGCCTGGATCTCACCGTCGGGCGAGATGCGCACCGAGCTGCCCGGCATCGGGATGCCGACGCTGTCGCACTTGGCCCGGTGGGGTCGGTTGACGGTGATCGGGGCGGTGGTCTCGGTGAGCCCGTAGCCCTGCAGCACCTCAATGCCCGCACCCATGAAGAACTGCCCGAGCTCGGCATCCAAGGGGGCCGCGCCTGACACGAGGTATTCGAGCTTGCCACCCATGGTCTGGCGGATCCTGGAGTAGAACAGCTTGTCGAACAGGGCATGCTGGAGCTTCAGCCCCAGCCCGACGGGGCTGGGCTCGCCATTGTTGCTCCGCTCCAGGTGCTGGCCCCACGCGATGGCCACCTTCTGGGCGCGGTCGAAGACCTTGCCCATCTTCTTCTCGTCGGCACCCTTGCGGACGGCGGCGAGCACCTTGCTCATCACGCGCGGCACGACCACCATGAAGGTGGGCTGCGCTGCCGCCAGCACCGGGACGATGCGACTGGCGTCGCGGACGTGGGTGGTTTTGGCGCCTCCCCAGTAGACGGCCAGCTGCACGAAGCGGGCCAGGATATGGGCCAGTGGGAGCAGCAGCACGGTGCTGGCCCCGTCGTAGAAGATCTCGTTGAGCTCCTCGGTGGCGTTGACGCACAGATGCGCCAGGTTCCCGTGGGTGATAGCGGCACCGCGCGGGTCGCTGATGGTGCCCGAGGTGTAGACCAGGGACGCCACGGTGTCCGGGCGCGCAAGGCTCTCGCGCTCACGCACCTGTTCGTCGGAAACGTCCTTGCCGCTGGCTCGCAGC
The DNA here is from genome assembly GCF_025144225.1 of Aestuariimicrobium sp. p3-SID1156. Taxonomy (GTDB): domain Bacteria; phylum Actinomycetota; class Actinomycetes; order Propionibacteriales; family Propionibacteriaceae; genus Aestuariimicrobium. The sequence continues at coordinate 10,253 of NZ_JALXXB010000004.1, read as the reverse complement.
GCGTCCATGCTGTTCTCGACGTCGCCGGTCATGCGCCATATTCCGGACGCCAGAGGCCCGCCATTGGTCTCGGCGGCTGCGGCGAGCAGCTTGCCGTGGCGTGCGGTTTCGCCGAAGGCGAGCTTGGTGTCGGAGTCGCGCAGGATGAAAGCGACCTGGTCCTGGGAACTGGTCTCGTAGATGGGCACCACGACCCCTCCGACGAAAAGGGTGGCGAAGTCGCAGACGGTCCACTCGTAGCGGGTGGCGGACATGATGGCGACGTGGTCGCCCACCTGGATGCCCTGTGCGATCAGTCCCTTGGCCACGGCCACGACGTCAGCCACGAACTCGGTGGTGGTGACGTCATGGTAGGTCTTGTCGCGGAGCACCGCATAGGCGACCTGTTCTGGGGCGATCTCGGCACGCTTGCGGATCAGGTAGGGCACGTTGGGGACGTCATCGACGTCCACGAGCAGGGGGACGGACTTCTCCTCCATGGGGACCTCCGGATGGTGGGGCATTCTCCAGAACTCTAGTGGCGCTGGCTGTTGCCGTGCAGGAGCAGGGCTCTGAGGTCGAAAGGCTGTGGTTGTGGGAACCCCACATCCGCGGGCACTCAGCCCCTGGGACCCAGCCCGAGCCACCCCGCCCCACACATTCACCGCAGCGGCACGAGCTGTCTGGCCCGGTCCACCTCGGCCAGGTCGACCTCGGTGGCCAACAGCCCGTCCTCGCCGCCCAGCTCGGCCACGACCTCGCCGAGTGGACCGGCGACCATGGAGTGGCCGGCTCCCAGTGGCCTGCCGCCGTCATCTCTCGCCGGGTTCGCCGACTGGTCAGCGGTGACCAGGAAGGCCTGCGCATCCATGGCGCGGGAGCGGATCAGCAGTGACCACTGCTCGACCTTTGCCGGACCGTCCTGCCAGGATGCCGGGACGCACAGAAGTTTCGCCCCTGCCCTCCTCAGCGCCACGAACTGCTCGGCGACGCGGACGTCGAAGCAGGTGGACAGCCCGATCGTCGTCCCGAGGGCGTTGAAGGTCACCAACTCCTGGCCCGGGGCCACTGTGCGCGACTCCTGGCTGCTGTGGGCGTCGTAGAGGTTGATCTTGCGGTAGGCATGGAGTTCCTGGCCGTTGGTGGCGACGGCGGTGTTGAACACTCTTCCATCACCGCTGGGTTCGAAGACCCCCGCCACGAGCCACAGCGCGCTGTCGGTGGCGATCTGGCGCAGCCGAGTGACGAAAGGGCCATCGAGGGGCTCGGCGAAGGGGGCCAGCTTGGTGGCGAAGTTGACCATGGTCGCCTCAGGGCAGACCAGCAGCTGTGAACCATGGTCGGCCGCACGGCGCGCCCAGCGCTCGACCGCGAGCAGGTTCTCCTCCGGATCCCGCGTGCTGCGGAACTGGGCCGCAGCCACCCGCACGGTGGGTGCCTGGCCCGACGAGGCACTCATTGGCTGCGTCCTCAGGCGCTCATCTCGCCGCCCTTGCCACGCGACTTGCCGCGGGGGGCCAGCTTCGCGCGTGGCAGGAGCTTGGGCGACTCGGTGCCATTGATGGCCTCGGCCGTGACCAGGATTCCGGCGACATCGTCATCGCTGGGCACCTCGTACATGACCTCGAGCAGGGACTCCTCCAGGATGGCGCGCAGGCCACGGGCGCCGGTCCCGCGGAGCAAGGCCTTGTCGGCGACCGCCTCGATGGCCTCCTCGGTGAACTCCAGCTGCACGCCGTCGAGTTCGAACAGCTTGCGGAACTGCTTGGCCAGCGCGTTGCGCGGCTCCTCAAGAATCCGCATCAACGACGTCTTGTCCAGCGGCGAGACGGTGGCCATCATCGGCAGACGGCCGATGAACTCGGGGATGAGACCGAACTCGTGCAGGTCCTCGGGAGTCACCTGCGAGATCAGGTCCGCGTTCTCGACCTTGCGACTGGTCGCATCGTTGTTGAAGCCCAGGGGCCGTTTGCCGACACGCTGGCCGACGATGTGCTCCAGGCCCGCGAAAGCACCACCCACGATGAACAGAATGTTGGTGGTGTCGATCTGCAGGAACTCCTGGTGCGGGTGCTTGCGCCCTCCCTGCGGGGGTACCGCGGCAACAGTGCCCTCAAGGATTTTCAGCAGAGCCTGCTGCACGCCCTCACCGGAGACGTCGCGGGTGATCGAGGGGTTCTCCGCCTTGCGGGCGACCTTGTCGATCTCGTCGATGTAGATGATCCCGGTCTCGGCCTTCTTGATGTCGAAGTCGGCGGCCTGGATCAGTTTGAGAAGGATGTTCTCCACGTCCTCGCCGACATAGCCCGCCTCGGTCAGGGCAGTCGCATCGGCCATCGCGAAGGGAACGTTGAGCATCTTCGCCAGGGTCTGGGCGAGGTAGGTCTTCCCGCAGCCGGTGGGGCCGATCAGCAGGATGTTGGACTTGCCGAGCTCGACGCCGTCGTCCTCGGCGCGGCGGGCCGGAGTGCTGGACTGCACCTGAACCCGCTTGTAGTGGTTGTAGACCGCCACAGCCAGGGTCTTCTTCGCCGAGTCCTGCCCGATCACGTAGGTGTCGAGGAACTCGCGGATCTCCCGAGGTCGCGGCAGCTCGTCGAGAAGGCCGACGTCGCTGGCCTCGGAGAACTCCTCTTCGATGATCTCGTTGCACAGGTCGATGCACTCGTCGCAGATGTAGACGCCTGGTCCGGCGATCAGCTTCTTCACCTGCTTCTGCGATTTGCCGCAGAACGAGCACTTGAACAGGTCGCTGCTCTCACCAATACGGGCCATGACGTCCTCCTCTCCCCTGGTTGGGCCACTCACCCGGCCGGGATCCGTGGAACCTCCGTTCCATGAACCCTAACCCGTCGGGAACGCACCCCATGGGCACGCCACCCGAACGGATCAAAGTCTCCACCGGTGTGAACGCTGGTCAGTCCTGGATGTCCTTGAGCGAGGTCAGGACGTCGTCGATGATGCCGTACTCCACTGCCTCTTCGGCGGTGAGGTACTTGTCGCGCTCGATGTCCTTGCTGATCTTCTCCACCGGCTGGCCGGTGTCCTTGGCGAGCATGTTCTCCATGAGCTCACGGATGCGCAGGATCTCCTTGGCCTGAATCTCCAGGTCGGAGGACTGGCCATAGCCGCCCTCGGTGGCGGGCTGGTGGATCAGGATGCGGGAGTTCGGCAGGGCCAGGCGCTTGCCCTTGGTGCCGGCCGCAAGCAGGACCGCCGCCGCAGAGGCGGCCTGGCCCAGGCAGATGGTCTGGACGTCCGGCTTGATGTAGCGCATCGTGTCGTAGATGGCGGTCAGCGCAGTGAACGAGCCGCCGGGAGAGTTGATGTACATCGAGATCTGGCGATCGGCGTCCATCGATTGCAGGCAGAGCAGCTGGGCCATGACGGCATTGGCGATGTCATCGGTCACCGGGGTGCCGAGGAAGATGATCCGGTCCTCGAAGAGCTTCGTGTAGGGGTCGACTCGGCGCACGCCGTAGCTGGTGCGCTCCTCCCACTGGGGGATGTAGTAGTCCATCGAGGGACCGGCCGGGGCGGTGCCACCGGGAAGGAAAGGCGTGGTCATGGTGGTCCTCACTGGAGTCACTGGTTGGGGGCGTCGGTCTTGATCTGGCTGGCGCGCTCGTAGACGTGGTCAATGAACCCGTACTCGAGGGCCTGCTCAGCGGTGAACCAACGGTCGCGGTCGGAGTCGGCCTCGATCTGCTCGACGGTCTGGCCGGTGTGCTGGGCGATCAGTTTGGCCATCGTGCGCTTGATGTGCAGCGACTGCTCGGCCTGGATCCGGATGTCGGAGGCGGTGCCACCCAGGCCACCGGAGGGCTGGTGCATCATGATGCGGCTGTGTGGCAGGGCGAAACGCTTGCCCGGGGTGCCGGCCGAGAGCAGGAACTGGCCCATCGAGGCGGCCAGGCCCATGGCAACCGTGGCGACGTCATTGGAGATCCACTGCATGGTGTCGAAGATGGCCATGCCGGAGTCGACCGATCCGCCGGGTGAGTTGATGTAGAGGTAGATGTCCTTCTCGGGATCCTCCGCATTGAGCAGGAGCATCTGCGCGCAGATGGCGTTGGCGTTCTCATCCTTGACCTCGGAGCCGAGGAAGATGATGCGGTTGGCCAGCAGCGCCTGGTAGACGTTGTCGGACATCCCCATTCCGGGATTGGCGGCAGCGCGCAGCGGTGCGGCCATGGCCGCAGCGGCACTGGTCATGTCTGGAGTGTTCACGCTCTCGAACCTACCCGGTCGCACCGACAAAACCGGAGTGTTGGCTCCTTGTTTTCGCTGGGGGCGAGCGGAGCCCGCGGCACGCCGGCCCCCACGCCCCGCGAAGGGCTCAGTTGCTGTAGTGCACCGGTTCGGGGTCGATGGCGTCCTGCGGCCGCGAGGAGATCAGCGCGTTGACCCAGCGGGTCTCGGGGTCCGGGTCGACCAGGAAGGCCTTGACCAGCAGCGAGGCGGGGAGCGCCAGCAAGGCGCCCAGGGGGCCCAGGACGGCGGTCCACAACAGCAGCGAGATGAACGAGAGGGTGGGGGTCAGTCCCACCGCATTGCCCGCGAACTTCGGCTGGATGATTGACTGCACCACGAAGTTCAGCACTGAGTAGGCCACCACCACCGCGATCGCGGTCTTGGGCCCGTTCGCCAGCAGAGCCAGCAACGCCGGGGGCACCAGTCCGATCACGAAACCGATGTTGGGGATGTAGTTGGTCAGGAAGCTGAAGATCGCCCACACCAGCGCCAGCGGGACCCCCAGCCCCAGCAGCACAGCCCCGTCCAGGATGGCCACGATGAGTCCGAAGACGGTGGTCACGACCCAGTAGCGGCGAATGCCCTGGGCGAAATCGCCCAGCGAGTCCACGAAGCTGGAGTGGGTGGTGCGAGCCAGCTGCAGTCGCTCGTGGATCTCGGGGGTGTCCATTATCATGAAGATCATCGACGTGAGGATGATCAGCACCATGCTGCCCACCGAGGAGACATTGGAGAGCAGCCCGGCAGCGAACCCCGCCACCGACTTGGGGTCGATCTGCTTGATCTGCTTGGCGATGTTCGCCTCGTCCAGACCAAGGCGGGCGAGCTGGTCGATGATCTGGGTGTAGAACTGGTTGAACTGCTCGGAGTACTCAGGCAGCTTGTCCACCATCGACTGCACCGACCAGTACATGCCGTAGAGAAAGAGCGCGAGGATCGCGACCACGGTGAGGCCCGTGACGGTGGTCGCAACGGCCTTCGGGACGCGGTAGCGGGTGAGCAACCGGTAGAGCGGATAGGCCGTGATCATCAAGTTGAGCGTGAGGAAGATGGGGGCCACGAAGCTGGCGTAGTTGTGCATCATCGTCAACGACAGGCCGATGCCGGCCAGACCGAGGACGACCTTGAGCAACTTGTTGGAACCACCGCGCTCGGCGCTCGGCTGGTCGCCCGCCGGCGAAGTCGACGCCGACGGGGGCGGGGTCGAAGGGGACACCTGCCGGGCAGCCGCACGGGCAGCCTGCTGCATGTGCTTCTCTGCCTCCGCCTTCACCACGTCTCCGCGGGTTGCACCGGTTGCGGCGGGACGGTTCGCGGGCCCGGCATCGGGGCTGGGACGCTCGGCAACTGGCGCGGGGGCGGAATCGCTCCGGTCGATGCGCTTCCTGACGATCTCGGAAAACCGGCTCACTACTGCTCCTTCACTGCGTGGGTCGGGCGACCGCGTTCCATGGTCTCAGATCGAGGGGCGCCTGCCGGGCTTGCGTGCATGACATGAGCCAAGAAATGGACGCCTGCCGCACCCCTCGGGATGCGGCAGGCGTCCACTGTTCGGCGGCGCTTGGCTCAGGGAGCTCAGGCCTCGTCGGAGACCTCGGCCTTGTCGGCAGCGCCACCCTCGGTGGGAGCCTCGCCCTGGTCGGCGGCCGCAGCCTTCGTGGTGGCGGCCTTCTTGGTGGCGGCCTTCTTCGCAGCCGCCTTCTTGGCTGGCTTCTCCTCGGCGCCCTCGTCAGCAGCGCCACCCTCGGTCGGGGAGTCACCCTCGTCCTCGCCAGCAGGCTCCTGGGAGGCGGCAGCCTTCTTCGGAGCGGCCTTCTTGGTGGCGGCCTTCTTCGCAGCCGCCTTCTTGGCCGGCTTGGTGGGAGCCTCGTCGGCCGAATCCTCGTCGTCCCCCTCGGCCAGGGTGCCATCTTCCTGCAGGCGGGACAGCTCGACGACGTTGCCGTCGGCGTCGGTGACGGTGGCGGCGTTGACCATGTGGGCCAGCGCCTTGTTGCGGCGGATCTCAGCCATCCACTCCGGGGCGTGGTTGTGCTCCATCATGTGCTGCATCTCCTGCTCCGGAGTGGAGCCGGACTGGGCAGCCTTCTGGAAGAGCAGCTGGGTGAGCTCCTCCTGACCGACCTGGAAGTTCTGCTCCTCGGCAAGCTTGTCAAGCACGACCTGGGCGCGCAGGGCGTCGTGGGATCGCTTCTGAATGGTGGCCCAGAACTCCTCGGGGGTCTTGGCCTCCTCCTCCTCGACCTCCTCGAGGTAGCGCTCGACAGTCAGGCCGGCCTGGGCGAGCTGGGAGTTGATCTGCTGCTGCCGGGCCTCGAAGTCGCCGGCCACCAGGGACTCGGGCAGCTCGAAGTCGACCTTCTCCAGGATCGCCTCGAGGACCTTGTCACGGGCGGCGCCGGCCTGCTCGAGACGGGCCTGGCGGAGGATGGCCTCGGCCAGGTCGGCGCGCATCTCCTCGGCCGTGTCGAACTGGCTGACCATCTGGGCGAACTCGTCGTCGACCTCGGGCAGCTCCTGCTCGGCGACCTTGGTGACGGTGAGCTCGATGTCGCATTCCTGGCCCTTGAGGCTGCCGCCGACCAGGGTGGAGGTGAAGGTCTTGGACTCGCCTGCCTTGAGGCCGGTGGCGGCCTCGTCGAGGCCTTCGAGCATGCCGCCGGAGCCCAGCTTGTAGGTGATGCCGGAGGCCGTGGCCTCCTCGAGCTTCTCACCGTCCTGCGAACCGACCAGGTCGAGGGTCAGCACGTCGCCCTCCTGGGCGCCGCGGTCGACCTCGGTGGTGGTGGCGAAGCGCTGGCGAAGCATCTCGAGACGCTCGTCGAGCTGGGCCTCGTCGGACTCGAGGTTGGGGACCTCTGCGGTGATGGTGGAGAAGTCGGGCAGGTCAAAATCGGGACGCACGTCGACCTCAGCGGTGAACTCGACGAGCTCGCCGTCCTCCAGCTTGGTGACGTCGACCTCGGGCTGGCCGAGCGGGAAGATGCCCTGCTCCTCCACCGCAGCGGCGTAGGCCTGCGGGAGGGACTCGTTGATGGCCTGCTCGAGGACCGCACCGCGTCCGTAGCGCTGGTCGATGATCGCCGCGGGGACCTTGCCCTTGCGGAAGCCGGGAATGTTGACCTGGGCGGCAATGTCCTTGTAGGCCTTGTCGAGGGCCGGCTTGAGGTCGCTGAACGGCAGCTCGATGGTGAGCTTCACCCGGGTGGGGCTGAGCTGCTCAAGAGTGCTGGGCACGTGTTCTCCTGGATCGTCTTCGGGTGCCCCCGCGCGCAGCACTGGTGCGCACAAGGTTGGACCGTGCAATGGGGTCTGACCGTGCAATCCTAGCGATGCCCGCTCGGAGCCACCAACCATCGGCGCACCCTTCCTTGGCGCTCGCCATGTGCTGCCGCACAGGCAGCACATCGCGAGGGGCGCAGGGGACGCCCCCCGGCAGGGAGCTACTGGCGTCCGCGTCAGGAGTCGAGATCGTCCCTGGTGGCCCCAAAGAGCAGCGGGGCGGCTGCCACGAGCTGACAACGCAGAACGCCCGTGGCGCAGTGCCACGGGCGTCCGGGTGGAGCGGATGACGGGAATCGAACCCGCGTAGCTAGTTTGGAAGACTAGGGCTCTACCATTGAGCTACATCCGCATGCCGTCTCGCGACGGCGCACCAAGTATGCCACGTGATCGCGCGAGAATCATGTCGAGCGCGCTCAGGTGTCCAGATCGATGACCTCGACATCGGCCGGTTCGTACTTGACCTGAGCCACATCTCGGACTCCCCCCATGGCGCAGGAGCAGCGACTTGTGCTGCTTGACGCGAAACTCCAGGGGTTTCCGTTGATCGGTCGTGTGCCCACTGCTCCTTGCCCGCCTGCCAACGGGACCAGCGGCGCGTCTGGTGGTACTTGACCGCGATCGGGTAGAGCCACGGATGGCGTTCTGACAAGGGCGCGCCGACATGGAGTCGGGTGGGCAGTTCGAACGGGGTAACGGCTTCAGGCGCGGAGGTCATGTCCCCCATTACGTCGCGGGCGGGGGGCAGGGTGCGTCGACGCGGGGCGCCCCGGAGACGTTCGATACGGCAGGCTACGTGGCCGTGCTCGACGGTGCTCGGGCAGCCGGGCCGGAGACCGTGTACGCGCCGGCGTTCGAGCGAGACCTGGAGCAGCCGCTGGCCGGGGCGATCGCGGTCGAGCCCGGCGTGGAGTTCGTCATCACCGAGGGCAACTACCTGCTGCTCGACCAGGGGCCGTGGGCGGGTGTGCGCGATCGGCTCGACGTGGCGTGGTTCGTCGAGGTCGACGACGAGGTGCGCCGTGAGCGGCTCGTGGCGCGTCATGTCAGGTTCGGCAAAACACCCGAGCACGCCGAGGCGTGGGTGCGCGAGGTGGACGAGCCCAACGCCGTGTTGGTCGCAGGCTGCCGGGAGCGCGCAGACCGGGTGGTGCGCGGGGACTGACGCGTCCTGTGTGCCTGGCGAGTGCAACGATGGGGCCATGAACCGGCGACGCAGGACCCTGTGGACCCTCGTGCTGGCCCTCGCCACCGCGGCGCTTCTCGCAGCGGTCGCTTTCTTGCAGATCTCGCATGAACTCGGCAAGGACGGCGGCCCGTGCACGGTCGAGTTGCAGTATCTGGATCGGGAGCGCTGCGACCAGTGGCGGGCGGAGCAGGCGCTCTATCCGTGGACGGTGATCGGGGTCTGCTTCGTGGTGTGGCTGGGGGGCCTCATCGTGTTCCAGTGGCTGCTCTGGCGCCACCTGAGGCGGCGAGAAACGCGAGACACGCCACCACGTGGACGCGATTGAACCAGCCCAGCGGCCTGCCCTGCGACAGATTGCCCGGGTCGGGGCCAGCACGCGGATTCGACATCAGATTTCGCCTCGCCTGGATGTCGAGGATTCCGCCCCGGCTCCGACTCATGGGTGACACACCGTCACACCACCATGGAGGAGTCATGACAGACACGAAGATGACCACGCTGGAGTCCCTCATCGGCACGTGGAGGGTTGAGGGGGGCGCCGAGGGCACCGCCACGTACGAGTGGCTTCCGGGCCAGCACTTTCTGTTGCAGCACGTCGACCTCACCCAGGACGGCCATCGAATCCAGGGTCTCGCGGTGATCGGGCACCTGCGTCCTTTCGGTGAAGGGCCGAGCGCCGACATTCATTCCCGCTTCTATGACAACTCGGGCAACACGCTCGACTACGTCTACGGTTTTGACGGGTCGACGCTGCACATATGGGCCGGGGAGGCGGGCTCTCCGGTGGTGTACACCGGAACGGTGAGCCCGGACGGCAACCAGATCGTCGGAGAGTGGGACTATGCCGGGCAGGGCGGTTACCGTGCCACCATGACCCGCGTCGAGGAAGGATCACACCGATGAAGTACCTGTTGCTGGCCTACACCGGCGCGAGCCAGTGGGATGAGCATTCGGTGACCCAGGAGGAGGTCGCCAGGATCTGCCGCGAGTACGCGGCTTTCGAGGACGACCTGCGCCGGCGGGGCGAGTTCGTCGCTTCTGAGGGGCTGGCCGATCCTGGGCTGACCATGACTCTGTCCCATTCCGGCAATGAGGTCGTGGTGTCGGATGGCCCCTTCCTTGAGACGCGTGAATCGCTGGTCAGCTACGTTGTGGCTTCGTTCGCTTGGTGGCGGGGTATTTGCAGCGCTCCGTGGCGGTCTTGTTGCCGCGATCACGCAGGACTGGCTGCAGGTAGGTGTCGCGGTCTGAACCGAGAGGGGTGCGCCCGGTCGGGGCCGTTTGGATCGCTGCCGCTACGTCAGAGTCCGAAGGCTCCGCCGCTGACGAGGATCACGATGCCGAGGCCGATGAGAACGATGGGGAAGAGGATGTGCTCCCAGCGTTCGAGCACTTCGGCGATCGGGGGGCGGGTGGCGACGAACTTTGCCAGGGCCACCAGGACCGCGACGAGCGCGAGGAAGACGATGCAGTAGGCGACTACTGCGAGAGGTTCCACGCTGAGGAAGACAGGGGTGTAGACGCCGATGTTGTCGCCACCGTTGGCAAG
>NZ_JALXXB010000034.1 GCF_025144225.1 Aestuariimicrobium sp. p3-SID1156 | reverse complement strand
AACGCCACCCAACCGGTCCTGATCCTGGCCGACCCGGCCAGCCTCACCGTGATCCACGCCACCACAGGAGAAGTCCTCTCCGAACACACCATCGACCCCACCAAGGGCTACTGGCGCAACACCAACAAAGCCCCGGGCCGATGGCCCGAGGCTTTGAAGAATGTGAACGATGACCCGACTCATCTATGAACGATGTCTCGACTCATCACAGCGGTGGAGCTAAGGG
>NZ_JALXXB010000033.1 GCF_025144225.1 Aestuariimicrobium sp. p3-SID1156 | reverse complement strand
TGACGCCCACTCACGCTGCCGCTTCTCGAACTCCTGCTTCTTGCGGTCGTTCAGACGAGTGCGGGCCTGATTGAACCGCGACCACAGCCGGTCATTGTCGGCCTTCTCGCACGGGCCGATCCGCTTCCACTCATCACCGAGCTTGCGCATCTGGTCCGATGCCGACCGCAGATCGGATGAGTTCGCCAACGACTCCGCCTGCGAGACCAGCCGCTCCTTGGCGGCCTTGTT
>NZ_JALXXB010000032.1 GCF_025144225.1 Aestuariimicrobium sp. p3-SID1156 | reverse complement strand
TGGCAGCAGCCCTTGCGCAATCGCCCTCCAGAACGCCGCCTCGACCGGCCGCTGGAACTTCGGATGCCCAGGCGAACGCAACTTCGGACGAACAGCCCGATCCGCAGCCTGCTGACGACGACCCATCACACACCCCTCTCACGAGGTGTTGCGACGACCAGTTGAATCCGCCTTGCGATCCTCGATCCGAATGCACCCGGCAGCCCTGGACGTTGGCCTTGCCGCCGCGGCGGGCGACGGCCATCTGCAACGCGTCGACGGCA
>NZ_JALXXB010000031.1 GCF_025144225.1 Aestuariimicrobium sp. p3-SID1156 | reverse complement strand
CAATTTCGAGCCCGCCGCTATGTGGAGGCGCTGCGGGCCAACGGCTTGGTCGGGTCGATGGGCCGGGTCGGTGCCGCCGGGGACAATGCGGCGATGGAGTCCTTCTTCGCTCTGCTGCAGAAGAACGTGCTTAACCGGTGCCGCTGGACCTCGTTCGAGCAGATCCGGTTGGCGATCGTGACCTGGATCGAAGGGACCTACCACCGCCGTCGTCGCCAGGCTCGCCTCGGACGGCTCACACCCGTCGAGTTCGAAATGGTTCAATCAACCCAGGCGGCTACCGCCGCCTGAAAACCCGTGTCAACCAAACACGAGGCAGACCCGT
>NZ_JALXXB010000030.1 GCF_025144225.1 Aestuariimicrobium sp. p3-SID1156 | reverse complement strand
AAGCAGGGTCAAGATGATCCGGGATCGTGTGGGGTCGGCCAGTGCACGACCCAGGCGGTTCATCACGTCGAGACGCGAAGCAATAGTCAGCATGGACTGAACTATACAGCGCGCAGTGAACACTCGGTCACAGGCGTCAGCCCAGATCGCATGCCCGTAAGGGGAACCCACACCGGACACCACCGCTGCTTATCGAGAGGAACGACGGCACGCCTGGCGGGCTGTCCCGTAAGACCCGTCCGGTGAAGGGAGGCTATAAGACACACTGGGGAGCATGTCCCCCTTGAAGGTCGGCTATGCCCGAGTCTCCACCGACGAGCAGGACTGACCGCGCAGCGTGACGGACTCGCGGCGTTCGGCGTCGATCCCAAGCGCATCTACGTCGATCACGGGCTCACGGGCCGCAACGCCGACCGTGAGGGCCTGCGGCAGGCGCTGGCTGCCTGTCGGGACGGCGATACGTT
>NZ_JALXXB010000003.1 GCF_025144225.1 Aestuariimicrobium sp. p3-SID1156 | reverse complement strand
TGTGTTGCGGGGGGCAATTTTCTGTTTCAGGAACATTTCATCCTGATCTGGCTGTGCGAGACGGTGGAGCGCCCACCGATGGGGATGGAGCGCAATGATTCGTGGGAGTCTCGGGACTAGGGCAGGATGGACAGCATGATCGACGACAGTGATGGCCGGGACGATTCCCGCAGACGGTCCGGGGACGGCTTGGGACGTGGCGGCGGACGACGGGGCGGCCGCCCCGGGCTTGGCGGCAGGTCCGGCGAGCGTGCCGGCGGCCGCTCGGGTGGACGTTCGGGCGGCTTCAGCCGTTCCGGTGCGCGCCCGTCCCGTGATGGGGATGGTGATGGTCGTCAGGATCGGCGCCGGGACGGAGATCGGCGTGAGGGCGATCGTCGAGAGGGCGGCCGAAGCGAACAGCGCGGCGGATCCAGGGACGCCCGTGACAACCGGTGGGGCTCGGATCGCCCGCGTGAGTACCGTCCGCGTCGTGACGGTGACAGTCCGCGGGGCGAGGATCGTTCCCGGTTTGAGCGTCGCGAGGACCGTCGAAGCGATGACCGGGGTGGGGAGGATCGCCCCAGGTTCCAGCGCCGCGATGACCGACGTTTCGACAGCGGTCGCGACGACCGTCGTTCCTTGGGTGCACGCGATGATCGCCGCTTCGGTGGGCGCCGCGACGATCGTTCCCGTGAGGAGATCCGCGAGGAGGAGCGTCAGGTCCGCCCGGGCCTGCAGCGCCGTGCCGACGAGCCACCAACCCCCACGGACATTGACGAGAAGATGCTTCCGCGTGCCGTGCGTGCCGAACTCCGAGGACTGCCCAAGGACCTGGCGTCCATCGTGGCGGCCCACCTGGTGATGGCCGGCGAGCTGATCGACGACGACCCACAGCTGGCGCTCGCCCACGCCCACGCAGCACGCCGACGCGCAGCCCGGCTACCCATCGTCCGGGAGGCCACCGCCGAAACCGCCTACGCGGCTGGTGATTGGGCCACGGCCCTCTCCGAGTACCGTGCGCTCCAGCGCATGGGCGGGGCCGCCGACTACCTTCCCGTGATGGCCGACTGCGAGCGCGCCCTGGGGCGTCCACGTGAAGCGCTCAAGCTCGCGAAGGACGCTGCATCCCAGCAGCTCGACCCTGCCATGCAGCTGGAGATGGTGATCGTCGAGGCGGGGGCACGGGCCGATCTGGGTCAGGTGGATGAAGCGCTGCGCCTGGTCGACCAGGCACTGAACACCCGTCGCGGCCCCAGGGAGGCCTTCGCCCGACTCTTCTACACCTCTGCTGACCTCCACGAACGTCGTGGCCACCAGGCCGAGGCGATCCGTCGATTCCAGCGTGCGATGGAACTCGACGAGGAGGAACTGCTCGATTCGCCAGTCCGTCTCGCTCGTCTCGGGGTCTCTGCAGGTGTGGAGCAGGACGTCGACATCCTCGCCATGATCGAGGAGGAGGAAGAGCCGCCCGCCGAGGAGTCCTCGGAAGGTTCGGCTGGGGACGCTGCTGGCGGGTCCAACGAGGGCGAATCCACAGCGTCAACCCCCGACCCCATCGACATCGACAACCAGAAGGATCACGAGTGAGCCTGATCAGCGCCTACGACGCCGCCCTCTTCGATCTTGACGGGGTGGTCTACCTCGGTCCCCAGGCCATCCCCGGCGCCGCCGAGGCGATCGCCACCCTGAGGGAGGAGGGCGTCCGCGTCGGTTTCGTCACCAACAATGCCGCCCGCGCCCCGCAGACCGTCGCCGACCACCTCACCGAGCTGGGTGTCGAAGCACGTGTGGACGACGTGGTCACCAGCGCCCAGGCCATTGCACGGCTGATGGCCAGCGAACTCCCCGAGGGGGCGCCAGTCCTGGTCACCGGCACACGGGCCCTGCGCGACGAGGTCATGGCGGTGGGCCTGGCCGTGGTGAACTCCAGCGCCGACCACCCGGCCGCTGTCGTCCAGGGCTACGACCCCGAGATGACGCTGCCGCGGCTGGAGGATGCCTGCCACGCAATCCAGAACGGCGCCCGCTGGTACGTCTCCAACACCGACTCCACCCGCCCCACCGACAAGGGGCTGGTCCCCGGCGCGGGTGCGCTGATGGGACTGGTCCGCACCGCGGTCGATGCCGAGCCGACGATCGCCGGCAAGCCGTATGCACCCCTGATGGAGGAGACCATCACCCGCCTGGGTGCCCAGCGTCCCCTGTTCGTCGGTGACCGCATCGACACCGACATCATGGGGGCGGTCGGCGTCGGCATGGACTCCCTGCTCGTCCTCACCGGGGCGCACGGCAAGCGCGACCTGGTGGGAGCCCCGGCCAAGGGTCGCCCCACCCACGTGGGGTACGATCTGGCAGCCCTGCAGGAGCCACCCCGTGTCGTCGAATTCCCCGATGCGCACACCGCCACCTGCAACGGCGCCAGCGCCCGCGTCGAGGGCGGCGAAGTGGCCCTCGACCACGTTCCCGTCGACCGGGACGGGCAGCTGGATGCCCTGTGGTGTGTGGCGAACCTGGTCTGGCGCACGAAGGCTGACGCCGGCGTGGCCCTCGACCGGCTGGACGCGCTTCGCTGAGCGGGGGACAGGGGACTAGGCTGTCCTGCTGTCCCTTCCAGCCCTTCAGGAGCCCCATGCGTGCCAACCGCAACCCGGCAATGGACCTGGCGCTGATCGCCGTCTTCGCTGCCCTCATCGTCGTCTTCTCCGTGGTGACCCTCCCGATGCCGGGTACCGGCGTCCCGCTGACCCTTCAGGTGCTGGCGATCGGTCTGGCCGGGATGGTGCTTGGCCCGTGGCGGGGTTTCGCCGCGACGTTGCTGTACCTGCTCGTCGGCTTTGCCGGCCTGCCAGTGTTTGCCCGGGGTGCCTCCACCGTGGCCGTGCTCGGCACCCCGACCGCCGGCTACCTGATCGCCTTCCCGATCTTCGCCGGCTTCGTCGGCCTGTGCGCCCAGCTCATCGTGCGTCGTGCCAACACCGGCCTGCGCGCCGCACTGCTCCTGGTGGCTGCGATCCTCGGCCGTTTCCTGGTCATCTTCCCGATCGGCGCGGCCGGTATCGCCCGCAACGTTCCGATGGCCTACGGCAAGGCCATGAAGGCGGACGCCCTGTTCTGGCTGGGCGACTGCATCAAGCTGGCCGCAGCCGCCGTCATCGCCGTGGCAGTGCACAAGGCCTTCCCGCAGCTGCTGGCAGCGCGTCCCGGGGATGTTGTCGAGGAGTGATCAGCCTCCGTGAAGCGGGCATCACCGTCGAGACCGCACAGTCCGGCAGGATGGTGCGCCGCACCATCCTGCACCCGCTCAGCCTGGACCTGGGGGAGCGGCGGATCGCCGTGGTCGGCGCGAACGGCTCCGGCAAGTCCTCCTTCCTGCGTCTGCTCAACGGGCTCACCGCGCCCACTCGTGGCAGTGTCGAGGTCAACGGCCTCGACACCCGAAAGGACGCCGCCAAGGTGCGGAGACAGGTGGGCTTCATCTTCACCGATCCGCTGCACCAACTCGTCATGACCACTCCGGCCGATGACATCGAGCTCAGCCTGCGGTCCAGCATCAGGGACCGCAGCGTCCGTCGTGCTGCCGCCCGCCAGCTTCTGGACGCCCGCGGCCTGGGGCGGGTGGCCGAGTCCTCCATCTACGACCTGTCCGGTGGGGAACGCCAGCTGGTCTCGCTCACCACGGTGCTGGCGGTGGAGCCGAGCATCATCGTCGCCGACGAGCCCACCACCCTGCTCGACCTGCGCAACCGCCGCGAGGTGATCGACGCCCTCACCGCCCTGGACCAGCAGCTCATCGTCGCCACCCACGACCTGGACTTCGCCGCCACGGCAGATCGCGTCCTCGTCATCGACGAAGGACGCCTGGTGCACGACGGTAATCCGAATGAGGCCATCGAGGAGTACCGTCGACGAATGCTGGGCGGGTTGTGAACCACCACCAGCTGTTCGGGGTGCACACCCCCACTGGCTCCTGGGTCCATCGCATCCCGGCACTGCCGAAGCTGACCGCGATCAGCCTGGTCATCCTGGCGGCTGCCTGGACCCGCACCGTACCCGCGGGGCTGGGGCTGCTCGTGCTGGCGGTGGTCCTGTTGGTGGCCAGCCGCGTTCCCTGGCGCCGGGCCTTCCTGATCTCACCCCTGTTCCTGTTCATGGTCGCCTTCGTGTGCTCCTACCCCTTCTTCTTCGGGAGCCGGGTCCAAGCGCTGGTTACCGCGTGCATCATCATCGGATCTTTGCTGCTGAGCCGAGTCATCACGCTGACCACGCCGATGATGGACCTCGTCGACGCGATGGTGTGGCTGGCCAGGCCGCTGGACTGGGTGGGGATCGGCGCGGAACGTTTCGGGCTGGCCGCCATGGTGATGCTGAGGTCAGTGCCCTACCTGGCTGACGCCTTCAGTCGCGTGGGGGAGGCGGCGCGAGCTCGGGGCATCGAACGCAACCTCTTCGCCCGGGTCACCCCCGTCGTGGTGGATGCGGTCTACTACGCCCAACGGACCGGCGAGGCACTGGGTGCTCGTGGCCTCGGCGACGCCGGCACCCCCAGGTCCCCCCAGAGGCGCATCCCAGAGGATGGAGTCCGTGGCGGTAGAGTCCCAGACCATGAGTGAGCAGCTCCCGCCGGCTCCCCAGACCGGCAACCACCGCGTGGACGCAGCACTGGCCGAGTTCGGCGACATCCACCAGCATGACGCTGCCGACCACCACGCTCGCCTTAGCCACGTGCAGGAAGTGCTGGCCTCGGTCCTGGAGAACCCCAACCCCATGCCCAGACCCCAACAACAGCAGTGACAGCCGGCGTCCGCCTCGACATCGCGCTCGTCGAGCGCAGTCTGGTGAGTTCACGCAACCGTGCCCAGCGCCTGGTGTCCCAGGGCCGCGTGCACGTCAACGGGACGCCGGCAGTGCGGGCCAGTCAGCCCATCCACCCCGCCGACGAGGTGCTCGTCGTCGAGCCCGAGCGCTGGGTCAGCCGGGCAGCGCACAAGCTCGATGCAGCCCTGGACGCCATTGACCCCGGCGGGAAGCTGTTCGCGGATCACCCGGTGGTGCTGGACGCTGGGGCATCCACAGGCGGCTTCACCCAGGTCTGCCTCGAGCGCGGCGCCAGCCTGGTCCACGCCATCGACGTGGGCCACGACCAGATCCACCCCAGCCTGCGAGCTGACCACCGCGTGCACGTCGTCGAAGGCTTCAACCTGCGCCACCTCACCCCCGCCGACCTGCCCGGCCCGGTCGACCTGGTGGTCTGCGACGTCTCCTTCATCTCGCTCACCATGCTGCTTGAGCAACTTCTGTCGGTCCTCACACCCACGGGAATGGCCGTCCTCATGGTCAAGCCCCAGTTCGAGGTGGGGCGAGAACTGCTGGGGCCGGGTGGGGTGGTCACCGACCCTGTGCTGCAGCAGGAAACGGTGGACCGCGTGGCGGCGCAGGCATCCGACCTGGGCTGGCAGGTGGTGGCCGGTGAACCAGCGGCGATCACGGGAACGCATGGGAACCAGGAGTTCTTCCTGGCGCTCAGCCGTCCACAGCCTCACCGATAAGGTCGGAGCATCCCAGTAGGGTGACAACGGTCCGCCCCGCCGAGGAAGCGCGGACGAGCAGAAGGGGAGGCAAGAGTGGAATCCACGACGCAGCGCACGCTGGCGGTGATGGTGCACCCCTGGCGCGAGGACGCCCTCTACTCCGCCCTCGTCTTCATCCAGCAGGTGACCACCCAGGAGGCCATGTGCGTGGTCGCCCCCGAGCAGTGGGAGCGGGTCAGCAGCCGGCTGCCCGAACTCGTGGAGGAAGGCGCCCTTCGCGTCCGTGAGCACCTGGACGACACCGTCGAGCTCGTGGTGGTCTTCGGTGGCGACGGCACCATCCTGCGTGCCGCCGAGTGGGCGCACGAGGCAGAGGTGCCGCTGCTGGGCGTCAACCTGGGGCACGTCGGTTTCCTGGCTGAACTCGAGCGATCCGACCTGCCCTCGCTGACCACACGAGTCCTCGAGCGCAGCTACGCGGTGGAGGAACGCCTGACACTATGGGTGACCGTCAGTGATGACCAGGGCCACACCCTCTGGGAGTCCTTCGCCATCAACGAGGTCAGCCTGGAGAAGGCGGCCAGGGAACGCATGCTCGAGGTCCTGGTCAGTGTCGACGACAGGCCGATCTCCCGGTGGGGGTGTGATGGCGTCCTGGTCTCGACACCCACCGGCTCCACGGCCTACGCCTTCAGCGCTGGTGGTCCGGTGATGTGGCCCGATGTCGAGGCCATCGAACTGGTCCCGCTATCGGCCCATGCGCTGTTCGCCCGCCCCATGGTGCTCAGCCCGGGTTCCCACGTCGCCGTCGCGCTGCAGGGGGACAATCTGTCCGGAGGGGTGGTCTGGTGCGATGGGCGGCGCACGGTCGACGTCACCCCCGGCACCCTGGTCACCGTGCGCCGCGGGTACCATCCGCTGCGCCTGGCGCGACTCACCGAACAGCCCTTCACGACGCGTCTGGTGAAGAAGTTCGACCTGAGCGTCGAGGGCTGGCGGGGCTGAGATGCTCCGCCAATTGAGGATCCGCAACCTCGGTGTGATCGCGGAGGCGAGCATCGACCTCGGTCCCGGCATGATCGCCCTCACCGGCGAAACAGGTGCGGGCAAGACGATGGTCACCAGTGGCCTCGGCTTGCTGCTGGGTGGCCGCGCGGATGCCGGAGTCGTGCGCCATGGCAGCGACCGTGCCCTCGTCGAGGGCCGCTTCGAGGGCATTGAGCCGGCTCTGGTGGAGGAACTCGGTGGCGACCTGGAGGACGGCGAACTGCTGGTCAGCCGTCAGGTCAGCCACCAGGGTCGTTCGCGTGCCGTCGTCGGCGGCGCCCAGGCAACGATTGGTGGGCTCGGTGCCCTGACCTCCACCGTCGCCACGATTCATGGCCAGTCCGAACAGGTCCGACTGGCCAGCAGCGAACGCCAGCGCGATGTTCTGGACCGCTTCTGCGGGGCAGACCACCTGCAGGCGCTCGCCGCTCACCAGGAGCTCCACCAGAGCCGTCGTACCTTGCAGGCTGAACTCGACGATCTGGTCCAGCGATCGATGGAGCGTGCCCGCGAGGCCGACCTTCTCCGCCATGGGCTGGAGGAGATCTCCGGCGTCGACCCCCAGCCGGGGGAGGACTCCGAGTTGGCGGTCGAGGCCGCGCGGCTCGCCTCCCTGGACCAGCTGCGCAGCCTCGCGGAGGAGGCCTCGCTCCAGATCAGCGGCAGCGACGAGGGTGACCTGGAAGCGCCCGGGGCCGTCGGACTGGTCGGCTCAGCACGTCGCACCCTGTCCACCCTCGCCGACCTGGACGCAACTGCACGTGATCTCTCGGACCGAGTGGAGGAGGCCCTGGTCCTGGTTAGTGACCTCGCCGCCGATGTCGCCTCCTACCGGCAGGACCTGGAGGCCGACCCGGCCCGCTTCGAGGCCGTCGTGGCTCGGCAGGCAGCCCTGGCCGGGCTCACCCGCAAGTACGGGACCACCATCGACGAGGTGCTCGCGTGGGCGGAGGAGTCAGCCCTCCGCCTCGGCGAACTCGAGGGCAGCGACGAACGTATCGGGCACCTGCGAGCGGAGGTTGCCCGACTCACCCAGGAACTGGACCGCTCCGCAGCAGGGATCACCGCGACCCGCCGCGAGGGAGCCGAGCGGCTGGCTGAACTTGTCACCGTGGAACTGTCCGCGCTGGCCATGCCGCATGCCCGGCTGGGCTTCCAGCTCGACCCGCTCCCCGAACCCGGCCCGCACGGGGCAGAAAGCGTGCACCTGGTCTTTGCCGCCAACGCCGGCAGCCCGCCGCAACCGCTGGGCAAGGTCGCCTCGGGTGGCGAACTCTCGCGCGTCCGACTCGCCCTGGAGGTGATCCTGGCCGGAGACGCGCAGGATCATACCTTCGTCTTCGACGAGGTCGACTCCGGTATCGGCGGCGCGGTCGCGCTCGAAGTGGGTCGACGCCTGGCTCGGCTTGCCCAACACTCCCAGGTGCTGGTGGTGACCCACCTCGCCCAGGTGGCTGCCTTCGCCGACCAGCAGTACGTCGTCCACAAGCAGTCAGATGGCGAGGTCACCGCCAGCGGTGTGAGCCTGGTCGAGGGCGCCGAGCGCGAAGCCGAGCTCGCTCGCATGATGGGCGGCATGGACAAGGCTGAGGCCGCACGGGAGCATGCCCGAGAACTCCTGGCTGAGGCTCAGTCGTCCGGTGGCGCAGCGCCTCAGTCGAGGACTGTCGCCAGGTCGTAGGCCGAACCCACGCCCAACTGGTCCACTCGGCAGGAGTGGGCATCACGGTCCGGTCGCCAGCGACGAAACTTGGCGGGGTGGCGGAACTGGCGTCCCTCCAACTGGTCGAACTCGACCTCCATCACCAACTCAGGGCGCAGGAAGATCGTCGGCTGGGTCACTGAGTTCATCGGCGAGAGCCCGATCACGTCCACCCGGGATTCAGCGATCTCGAGGCCGGCGAACTCCTGCAGCATGTCCACCCGCTGGCCCGCGGTGAGGTGCTCGACGGACCCGACGTAGTAGAGCGCCTCGTCATCGGACCCGTACAGGCCCAGCAGCACACGCCCCACGCCGCGGTGCCGGGGCGTCCGCCGATAGCCCAGCACGACCACCTCAGCGGTGCGGTTATGCTTGACCTTCTGCCAACTCCGCCGGCCGAACTCGTAGCTGCTCTCGCACTCCTTGACCATGATGCCGTCCAGGCCGTGGCCCTCGAACTGGTCGAACCACTCGCGTGCCCTCTCGGCGTCCGCGGTCTGGGCCGTGACGTGCAGGCCGGAGCTGTCCGGGATGGTGAGGAAGATGTCCTCCAGCACAGCCCGGCGCGTCCGTAGCGGTTCGTCGGTGAGGTCACGATCACCCAGGGCAAGCACGTCGAACACCACCAAGTGGGCCGGGTGCTGCTCCGAGGGACGAGCGACCCGCCGCAGCGAGGGATGCATGCGCTCGCAGAGGGCGTCCCAGTCGAGGCGCTGGGAACCCTCGGGGCCGAAGGGCATGATGATTTCACCGTCGATGACACAACGGTCCGGCAGGGTCTGGCACAGGGACTCGACCACCTCGGGGAAGTAGGCGTTCAGGGAACGGTTCATGCGGCTGGCCAGCTCCAGCTGGTCGCCGTCGCGCAGCACCACGCACCGAAAACCATCCCACTTCGGCTCGTAGACGTAGCCGCCGGGAATGGAGTCCTGTGAAGGGATGTCGTCGACGAGACGGGCCAACATGGGTGCCACTGGCGCTTCAATGGGCAGTCGCATGAGTGCATGCTCTCATGAACCGCCCCAGCTGCCCAGCGGGGTGGAACATTCGCGCAGTGGTGACTTGCGGTGCGAGGGAGGGCGATCACACGGGGACACGTATCCGGGCGTGACACCCTATGATGGGAGCCCGTGGGCAAAGCGAAGGAAACCAAGCACCTGTTCGTCACCGGCGGAGTCGTCTCCTCCCTGGGGAAGGGCCTGACGGCCTCCAGCCTGGGCAGCCTGCTGATCGCGCGTGGCGTGAAGGTCACGATGCAGAAGCTCGATCCCTACCTCAACGTGGATCCGGGCACCATGAACCCCTTCCAGCACGGCGAAGTGTTCGTCACCGAGGACGGCGCCGAGACCGACCTGGACATCGGCCACTACGAGCGCTTCCTGGACGTCAACCTCGACGGCGCCGCCAACG
Organism: Aestuariimicrobium sp. p3-SID1156; assembly: GCF_025144225.1. Classification (GTDB taxonomy): domain Bacteria; phylum Actinomycetota; class Actinomycetes; order Propionibacteriales; family Propionibacteriaceae; genus Aestuariimicrobium. The sequence continues at coordinate 246,074 of NZ_JALXXB010000003.1, read as the reverse complement.
TCACCACCGGCAAGGTCTACTCCACCGTCATCGCCAAGGAGCGTCGCGGTGACTACCTGGGTGACACCGTGCAGGTCATCCCGCACATCACCAACGAGATCAAGGAACGGATGATGGCCGTCGGTGGTCCGCACATCGACGTGGTCATCCACGAGATCGGCGGCACCGTGGGCGACATCGAGTCGCTGCCCTTCCTCGAGGCCGCCCGCCAGGTCCGCCACGAGGTTGGCCGCGACAACTGCTTCTTCCTGCACGTCTCCCTGGTGCCCTACATCGGACCCTCGGGTGAGATGAAGACCAAGCCCACCCAGCACTCAGTGGCCGCCCTGCGCCAGGTCGGCATCCAGCCCGACGCCATCGTCTGCCGGGCCAACCGCGAACTCGGTGACAGCGTCAAGCGCAAGATCGCGATGAGCTGTGACGTGGACGAGGAGGCCGTGGTCAGCTGCATCGACGCCCCCTCCATCTACGCCATCCCCCGCGTGCTGCACGAGGAGGGCCTGGACGCCTACGTCGTCCGCCGCCTGAACCTGAAGTTCCGCGACGTGAACTGGGACCGCTGGGACGAGCTGCTCGACAGCGTCGAGAACCCGACCGAGGACGTCACCGTCGCGCTCGTCGGCAAGTACATCGACCTGCCGGACGCCTACCTGTCGGTGACCGAGGCCCTGCGCGCCGGCGGTTTTGCCCACCGCGCCAGGGTCCACATCAAGTGGGTGGCCTCTGACAGCTGCGAGACCCGCGAGGGTGCACTCGCCGAACTCGGCGACGTGGACGCCATCTGCGTCCCGGGCGGTTTCGGCATTCGCGGCGTCGAGGGCAAGCTCGGGGCACTCAAGTTTGCCCGCGAGAACAAGATCCCCACCCTGGGTCTCTGCCTGGGTCTGCAGTGCATGGTGATTGAGGCGGCTCGCACCATGGCTGGCATCGAGGACGCCGCGTCGACCGAGTTCGACCCGGAGACCGGCTCCCCGGTGATCGCCACCATGGCCGAGCAGCAGCACATCGTCTCCGGTGAAGGGGACCTCGGCGGTTCGATGCGTCTGGGCTCCTACCCGGCCGAGCTGGTGCGCGGATCGGTCGTCGCCCGCGCCTACGGCAAGACCAAGGTCGAGGAGCGCCACCGCCACCGCTACGAGGTCAACAATGCCTACCGACCCCAGCTGGAGGAGGCAGGCCTCGTCATCTCCGGCACCTCGCCCGACCGCAACCTGGTCGAATTCGTCGAGCTGCCCCGCTCGGTGCACCCCTACTACGTCGCCACCCAGGCCCATCCGGAACTGAAGTCGCGCCCCACCCGCCCGCACCCGCTGTTCGCCGGGCTGGTCGAGGCCGCACTGAAGCGCAAGCACTCCGATCGGCTCCCGGTCAACGGCGCCGAGGGTGCCGAGGCCCAGAAGGCAGTCGGGGAGGATCAGTGAACGCCGACCGGCATAGTCCTTCAGCAGCGGAGGTCCTCGCTGACAGCCCGGAAGCCTGGCAGGTCGCCCATCACGAGGTGCTGGCCCGCGGCCGGGTCTGCCATTTCGTCGAGGATGAGCTGGTCCCGCCGACCGGTGGCCCCGCCTTTCGGCGGCAGTTCATCTCCCACCCCGGCGCCGTCGGCATCATCGCCGTGGACGACCAGGACCGGGTCGCCGTCGTTCGCCAATATCGCCACCCAGTCGGCCTGAAGCTGGTCGAGCCCCCCGCCGGCCTGCTTGACGTCGAGGGCGAGGACTTCCTGCGCGCCGCCCAGCGCGAGCTCGCCGAGGAGGTCCAGCTGCAAGCCGGGACCTGGCGACTGCTGGTCGACGTGTGCACCAGCCCCGGCGGCTCGGAGGAGTCGGCCCGCGTCTTCCTCGCCACCGACCTTTCCGAGGCGCCGCACCCCGACGGTTTCGCACCCGAGGACGAAGAGGCCGACATGGAGGCCGCCTGGGTCCCGTTCGAGGATCTGGTCGACGGCATCCTGGCCGGACGCCTGCAGTCTCCGCTGCTGGTCTCCGGCATCATGGCGCTGGCTGCGGCGCGTGCCACCGGACGCCTGGACTCCCTGCGCCAGCCCGACGCCCCGTGGCCGGTGCGTGAGATCCATGCCGGACGCCCCCGCGACTGAGCCCACGCCCGTCCCGCGTGAGCTGGCGACGGTCCTCCAGGACTACCTGGACCACCTGACGGTGGAACGAGGGCTCTCGGCCAACACCCTGGAGTCCTACCGCCGCGACCTGGAGCGCTACCTGCGCCACCTCACTGAACGTGGGGTCATCGCGCTGCGGGAAGTGGCGCCCTCCGACGTGGACGAGTTCAGCCAATGGCTCAGCGCCGGCGCGGGGACCGGCACACCGATGGCGCGATCCTCGGTCGGTCGAGCGGTGGTCGCGGTGCGCGGCTTCCACAAGTTCGTGGCGGGGGAGGGCATCACCGCCGCCGACCCCGCCGTCGAGGTGACCCCGCCAGCCGTGGGCAAGCGGCTGCCCAAGGCGCTCTCCCAGGACCAAGTGGCAGCCCTGCTGGCCACGCCCGACACCACGACGGTCGACGGTCTTCGCGATGCCGTGCTGCTGGAACTGCTCTACGGGACCGGTGCCCGCATCAGCGAAGTCTGCGGCCTGGACGTCGACGACGTCAGCAGGGCCCTCGACGACGAGGATGCCGCCATTCGACTGCTCGGCAAGGGCAACAAGGAACGCGTGGTCCCGCTGGGCTCCTTCGCCCGGGCAGCGGTCGACCAGTGGTTGGTCCGCGGGCGTCCCGGGTGGGCCACGCGGGCACGGCAGCCGGGCCCCGCGCTGCTGCTCAACACGCGGGGTAACCGGTTGAGCAGGCAGAGCGCCTGGGCGATCGTCCAGACCGCCGCCGAGAAGGCCCGACTGGGGGTCGAGGTCTCCCCGCACAGCCTGCGGCACTCCTTCGCCACCCACTTGCTTGACGGTGGGGCCGATATTCGCGTGGTGCAGGAGCTGCTCGGCCATTCCTCGGTGACCACGACCCAGATCTACACGATGGTGACCGTGGAGCACCTGCGCGAGGTCTACCGCAGCTCCCACCCCCGCGCCCGCAGCTAGACTTCGGGGAGAATGACTTCGGAAGGGATTCACGTGGCCGACGAGTACGGGCTGGACGAGAACGAACTGCACACCGCGGGGCAGGGCGAGGGCGTCGACGCGCTCTTCGACGTGGAGGCGTCCGAGACCCCCGAGCTGCGGTTGCCGGTGACGCGCGTCGACCCCGAGACCTCCGACGTCGGCCCCACCGGACGTCCCTGGCCCGTGCTTCCCGAGGTCCCGCCCGTCGGCGAGGGGCCGAAGAAGGCCATCACGATCGCCATGACCAACCAGAAGGGCGGCGTGGGCAAGACCACCACGACGATCAACCTGGGGGCGTCCCTGGTGGAGCTCGGTCGCAAGGTGCTGCTGGTCGACTTCGACCCCCAGGGCTCGCTGTCGGTGGGCCTGGGCGTCAACCCCCACACCCTTGAGCGCTCGATCTACGACCTGCTGCTCAGCCGTCGCCACACCCCCGAGGAGGTCATCCAGGAGACCGTCATTGAGGGGATGGACCTGCTCCCGGCCAACATCGACCTGTCGGCCGCCGAGGTCCAGCTGGTCAGCGAGGTCGCCCGCGAGCAGACCCTCCTGCGCGTCCTGGACAAGGTGGAGGACCAGTACGACTTCATCCTGATCGACTGCGCCCCCTCGCTCGGCCTGCTCACGGTCAATGCACTGACCGCCTCGGACAAGGTCATCATCCCGCTGGAGTGCGAATTCTTCGCCCTGCGCGGGGTGGCGCTGTTGACTGACACCATCGACAAGGTGTCCGACCGACTGAACCCCGACCTGGACCTGCTGGGCATCGTCGGCACCATGTATGACGCCCGCACCCTGCATTCCCGCGAGGTGCTCGAGCGCGTGGTCGATGCCTTTGGTGACAAGGTCTTCCACACCGTCATCCGGCGTACCATCAAGTTCCCCGAGACCACGGTCGCCGGGGAGCCGATCACCAGCTATGCCAGCAACTCCGCCGGAGCCGAGGCCTATCGCATGCTCGCCCGGGAGGTGCTCGCCCGATGCCACGCCGGGTGAACCTGCCCGGGGCCTCCGAACTCTTCCGACGCACCGAGCCCCAAACGACCCCCAGCAGGGCCCGGATCGACGACGGCGGTGCCGAGCGGAAGACCGAGGCGGAGCCGACCGGACGCGTCCGGCACGAGGAGAAGATCACCGTCTACTGTTCCTCGGCTGAGCTGGTGGCCCTGGAACAGGCCCGGCTGCAATTGCGCGCCGAGCACCGTCTTGCGGTCGACCGGGGACGCATCGTCCGTGCCGCCGTGGCCCGGGCCCTCGCCGACCTCGCCGAGCGCGGTGAGGACTCCGACCTGGTCACCCGCCTGCGAGAGACCCGGTGACCACACGCCTGGAGGGCAGCGAGGACGCCCCGAGCGGCTTCGTGCTCAAGCTGGACAACTTCGAGGGCCCCTTCGACCTGCTCCTGCAGCTGATCAGCAAGCACAAGCTCGACGTCACCGAGGTAGCCCTCAGTCGGGTCACTGACGAGTTCATCTCCTGGATCAAGGTCGGCTCGAAGGCCTGGGACCTGGACCAGACCTCCTCCTTCCTGCTGGTGGCAGCGACCCTGCTGGACTTGAAAACCGCCCGGCTGCTTCCCTCCGGAGAGGTGGAGGACCTGGAGGACCTGGCCCTGCTGGAGGCCCGCGATCTGCTCTTCGCCCGGCTGCTGCAGTACCGCGCCTTCAAGGAGGTCTCCACCATCTTCGCCGCCCGACTGGGGGAGGAGGCCTCACGCTTTGCCCGGCCCGGTGGTCTTGAGGCCCAGTTCGCGGCCCTGGTGCCGCCGGTCACGTTGCCGCCCGCCGACCGGCTTGCGAAGCTGCTCGCGAAACTGCTGCAGCCCGAGCAGGTGGCCGAGGTGGGTCTGGCCCACCTCCACGGTGCGAAGGTCAATGTGCAGGAACAGGCCCGCATCGTGGTGGCCCGGCTCCAGCAACACGGCACGATGAGTTTCCGCGACCTGTGTGCGGACGCGGACCGGCTCACCACGGTGGCACGTTTCCTGTCCCTGCTCGAATTGTTCCGGGACGCTGCAGTGAGTTTCGAGCAACTCTCGCCGCTGGGTGAGCTGACCATCCGCTGGACCGGGGACCAGGACACGGACCACGAGATCTCCGACGAATTCGACCAGCCGGCCGGTGAGGAGGCCCCATGAATACCAGCCCCGCAGAGATCGCACCCGCGCTGGAAGCCCTGTTGTTGATGGCCACCGAACCCGTGGATGCCATGACCCTCGCCGAAGCCCTCGGCGTCCCCCTTGAACAGGTGACCGAGGCCTGCCTGGACCTCAAGGATTTCTACGACGAGTCCGGGCGCGGTTTCGAGTTGCGGAATGTGGGTGGCGGCTGGCGGCTGTGGACCAGGCCCGAACATGGTGAGCTGATCTCGCGCTGGGTGCTGGAGGGGCAGCAGTCCAAGCTCTCCCAGCCCGCGCTGGAAACCCTGGCCGTGATCGCCTACCTGCAGCCGATCTCGCGCTCCCGGGTATCGGCCGTACGCGGGGTCAACGTGGACGGGGTCGTGCGCACGCTGCTCTCCCGCGGGCTGGTCGAAGAGGCCGAGCAGGAGCCCGATCACCACGGACCGGCCCTGTTCCGCACCACCGACCATTTCCTGGAGCGGATGGGCATGGAATCGGTGGACGAGCTGCCGCCGCTGGCCCCGCACCTGCCCGATGCGACGGACCTGGAATCCGAACTGGCCCGTATTGTGGAGGTCGATCCGGCTGCAGGGCCGCAGGCAGGGCCGACCGGACCGACGACGAGTGAGGACGAGACCGATGAGTGAGCACGACCGCGAGCCCTCTGGCACGAACCAGCCCCAGGAGCAGAACGAGGGCATCCGCCTGCAGAAGGCGCTGGCCCAGGCCGGTGTGGCCTCACGGCGCGCCTGCGAGGTGATGATTGAGGAGGGCCGAGTCGAGGTCAACGGCCAGGTGATCATGGAACAGGGCGTGCGCGTGGACCCGGCCCGCGATGTCATCCGCGTCGACGGCTCCCGCATCCCACCGGCCCGCCACCACCTCTACTTCGTCCTGAACAAGCCGCGCGGGGTCGTGTCCACCCTGGAGGACCCCGAGGGCCGCCTCACCCTCAAGGACTACATGGATCGGCAGAAGGAGCGCCTCTTCCACGTCGGCCGCCTGGACACCGACACCGAGGGCCTGATCCTGCTCACCAATGACGGTGAGTTCGCCCACCGACTGGCCCACCCCAGCTACGAGGTCTCCAAGACCTACCTGGCCGAGGTCGAGGGCAAGCTCGACATGAAGGTGGTCGAGCGCATCGAGAAGGGCCTGCGGCTCGAGGACGGCCCGGTCAAGCCCGACCGGGTCAAGCTCATCGACGCCACCGAGACCAAGTCGCTGATCCGCATCACCCTGCACGAGGGCCGCAACCGCATCGTCCGCCGCATGATGGACGCCGTGGGCCACCCGGTCCGTCGCCTCTCCCGCATCTCCATCGGCCCGGTGCGGCTGGGAAACCTGCGCGTGGGGGAGTCGCGCCACCTCACGCGTGAGGAGATCGGCGAGCTGATGGACCTGGTGGGCATGTGAGGGCCTCCAGCCCCAAGAGCTAGGGTGGGCCGTGTGTCGGTCATGAAGCAACGGATCAAGGGGCTGGAAACCGAGTACGGCCTGGGCATCCAGGTGCTCACCAGCCATGACATCGCTCCCGGCATCAGTGAGGACGTCTGGCGTCCACTCGGGGCCGACGAGGCCGCCCAGCAGATGTTCCGGCCGGTCACCATGAAGCAGGCGTCCACCAATGCCTACCTTCGCAATGGTGGCCGGCTTTACCTGGATGTCGGTTCGCATCCCGAGTACGCCACGCCCGAATGTGATCGCATCCACGACCTGATCGTCCACGACCGTGCCGGGGACAGGATCATGGACGACCTCGCCACCCGCGCCACGGCACTGATGGGCGAGGACGGTCTGGTGGCGCGCGTCCAGTTGTACAAGAACAACACCGACAGCCACGGCAATTCCTATGGCAGCCACGAGAACTACCAGGTCACCCGCGAGCTGCCGCTCAAGCACTGGGTCGCGGCGCTGACCCCCTTCCTGGTCGCCCGGCAGTTGCTCTGCGGGGCCGGCAAGTGGGTGACTGGTGAGGACGGACGCGGCAAGTTGTGGCTCTCCCAGCGCGCTGCGCACATGTGGGACCCGGTCTCGAACACCACGACGCGATCGCGACCGCTGATCAACTCGCGCGACGAACCACACGCCGATCCCACGAAGTTCCGTCGCCTCCACGTCATGGTGGGGGACTCCAACCTCGCCCAGCACACCCTGTTGCTGCGGCTCGGCGCCACCGAACTGGTGTTGCGCGCGATCGAGGACGGGCACGACTTCGCTGACCTGGAGCTGGGCAACCCGTCGGCGGCGATTCGGGAGGTCGCACGCCATCGCGATGGCAGGGGACGCCTGGAGCTGGTCTCGGGTCGGATCGTCACGCCCCTGGACATCCTTGACCGCATCCGGACCGTCGTCGAGCCCTATGCCGATGACAAGGACCTGGTGCATGCCCTGTCGCTGTGGCAGCTGGTGCTGGGCGCCGTGGCTGATCGGCAGCATGCCAGGATCGAGCGGCTGGTCGACTGGGCGATCAAGGAACGCATCATGCTGGAGTACGCACGCCGGCACCACCTCACTTCCCAGTCGGCGGTGTTGGCCGAGCTCGACCTGGCCTACCACGACATCCACCGCGGTACCGATGCCCGGGCGCGCGGGTTGTTCGCGCACGCGGAGGTGTCCGGGCATTGCGACAGACTCGCGGACGAGGACGAGGTGCGCCGTGCCAAGACCCATCCCGTGCCGACGACCCGGGCCTGGCTTCGCGGGCGGCTGGTCCAGACGGCGCGGGCCCAGGGGCGTGACTTCACCTGCGACTGGATGACCTTCACCTGCCGGGACCTGCCGCAGGGGACCGTCGTGATGCCCGACCCCCTGGAACACGAGAATCCAGAGGTGGAGGAACTCCTGGCCCGGATGGAGGGCGAGCCACGCCGGAGGCGTTCGGACAGCTTCATCCTCGAGGACCGCCCCATCTGAACGATCTGGCGCCGCCATCCACAGCCGGTTCGGCGCATGGACCCGCGTCGGGTAATCTGCAGCGGTGCCCAAGATTTCTCGTGACCTGAAGAGCCACACCCTCCGTACCGGTGTCGTTGCCTCCCTGGTGGTGGCCGGCCTGGCCCTGAGCGCCTGCAATGGCGACAAGCCCGGCACGGAGGACACCCCGACGGCCACCGCCTCGGGAACCCAGCTCCCCAGCATCGAGAACACCGCCAGCGCCCTCCCGAGCGGGTCGGCATCAGGATCGAGCTCGGCCTCGGCCTCCGCGGCGGCACCCAGCACCATCACCAACCTGGACGCCATCACCGCGACCGGTGCCTATGGCCAGCCCCCGAAGGTCACCGCCAAGTGGCCGCTGACCATCGCCAAGACCACCACCAAGGTGCTCAGCCCCGGCAAGGGCGGCAAGGTCACCAAGGGGACTGTCCAGGTCAACTACTCCGGCTTCAACGCTCGTACCGGCAAGCAGTTCGACACCTCCTTCAAGGGCGGCAAGGGCACCCCGGTCTCCTTCCCGCTCGACCAGGTCATCGCCGGTTTCCGCACCGGTCTGCAGGGTCAGCAGATCGGCTCCCGCGTGCTGATCATGATGTCGCCCAAGGACGGCTACGCCCAGGGCAACCCACAGGCCGGCATCCTGGGCACCGACTCGCTGATCTTCGTGGTCGACATCGTCTCCGCCCAGCTGGACGGCCCGGTCGGTACCCCAGTGACCCCGAAGGCCGGCCTGCCCACCGTCAAGGACAACGGCAAGGGCAAGGAGCCGACCATCACCATCGGCAGCGCCACCAAGCCGACCTCCCTGGTCATCCAGCCGCTGATCAAGGGCACCGGCCCCGCGGTGAAGAAGACCGACGGCATCGTGGTCAACTACACCGCCGTCAGCTGGAAGACCGGCAAGGTCGTGGCCTCCAACTACGAGACCGGTCCCGAGTCCGGACTCCTGAGCAGCCTGATCCCCGGCTGGCAGAAGGGTCTGGTCAACCAGCCCGCCGGTTCGCGCATCCTGCTCGTGGTGCCCCCGGCCGACGCCTACCCGAAGGGCAATGCCACCCCCTCGATCGCCGCGGACGAGACCCTGGTCTACGTGGTGGACATCCTGTTCACCAGCCCCGCCAGCTGATCGGGATCCACTACCCACCTGCGAGCTGCTGCAGCCCACGCCTCGAGCGGGAGCTGCAGCAGTTCTGCGTTGGTGAGCCCCGGCTCGAGGTCGAGGGAGGCCAACAACCACCCGCGGACCTCAACTGCTGAATGCCCGAGCTCGGCCAGGTCGGCCAGGCTCACCGCACCGTCGCGCTTGGCAAGCCGCTGGCCCTCGGCGTTCACCGCGAGCCCGACGTGCATGTACTCCGGCACCGGGAACCCGAGCCGATCGGCGAGCCAGGCCTGTCGCGGGGCCGAGCTGAGCAGGTCGTCGCCGCGGACCACCTGGCTGACGCCCTGGAGGCCGTCGTCGACGACGACGGCCAGGTTGTAGGCCGGGGTGCCGTCCCCACGCGCCACCACGAAGTCGTCCACCAGGCCGGTCACCTCGCCGGCGTACCGGTCATGGATCGCAAAGCTGGCGCCCTCGGAGCGAACCCGAAGGGCAGCGGGGCGCTGCGTCCGACGCTGTGCACGTTCGGAATCGGAGAGGTTCGCGCAGGTGCCCGGGTAGGGGCGATGGCCGTCATGGGGCGCCTGGGAGGCCTCGGCGACCTCGCGGCGAGTGCAGTAGCACTCGTAGGTGTCGAGACTGGTGATCGCGTCTCGGTAGAGGCCGAGCCGGTCGGACTGCCTCACCACCGGCTCGTCCCATTCGAGACCGATCGCGGCGAGGTCGGTGAGCTGCTGGTCGGCCACACCGTGCGCCGCAGTGACCCGCTGCTGGTCGAGGTCCTCGATGCGCACCAGGAAACCCTCGCCCTCGCGCCGGGCGAAGACCCAGGACAGCAGGGCCGTGCGCAGGTTGCCCAGGTGCATGGCAGAGGTCGGGCTGGGCGCGAACCGACCGGTCATCGAAACTCCTTCACCGGCGAAACTGGCATGTCGGGACGCTGGTAGCCTCCCACCAGGCCCAGTCTGGTACCAGAGACCAGCTGGCAGGAAACTCGGTGGCGGGCGGAGGAAGCATGGCGACGGCACGTTCGCAGGTGGCGAGGGCCAATTCCCTACGACTGTTCGAGCTGGTCTTCGTGCTGATGTCAGCGGTGCAGCCCATCACACGCCGCCAGATCATCGACCTGGTCAGTGAATACCGCCAGACCGGCGACGGGCCCACCCTCCAGCGCATGTTCGAGCGGGACAAGCAGACCCTGCGTGAACTCGGCATGAACCTGGAGACCAGCGAGACCGACGGGGGAGAGGCCTACCGCCTGCGCGACCGCAGCTTCACCCTGCCCGAGATCGACTTCACCCCCCAGGAACGCGCCATGCTGACCCTGGCCGGCCGGGTGTGGAGTGAGAACGCCATGGCGCGGGAGTCCCAGGACGCGCTGCGCAAGCTCGCGGCGGCCGGTGTCGAGCTGGACGCTGCGCCCAGCCTGGCCTTCCAGCCCTCGGTCTCGGCCCGTGAGCAGGCCTTCCAGCCACTGTGGGAGGCGACGGCACGCCGCCGCCGCGTCCGTTTCAGCTACCGAACCAGCACCGGCACCACTTCGGAACGCCACGTCGAGCCCTGGATGCTCGGTTCCCGGTCAGGTTCCTGGTACCTGATCGGCTTCGACCGTGACCGGCAGGAGAGGCGCTCCTTCAAGCTCTCCCGGATCACCTCCGAGCCGCGCGCGGAGGGCCCGGATGCGTCCTACGAGGTGCCCGAGATCGACCGAGCCGCACTGCTCGCCTCCCTGGCGCCGGCGCCCGGAACCCAGCAGGCAGTCCTCGCGATTCGGGGGGAATACGCGCCCATGCTGCGGCGCCGCGGGCGTCCCATGGTTGTCGTGGGGGACGGACCGGAGCTGCCGGAGGGCTACCGGACCTATGAGGTGCCTTTCAATCGCGAAGCGGACCTGGCGGCCGAGGTCGCCACCCATGGGGCGGATGTCCTCGTGGTCAGCCCGCCGGCTCTTCGGGAGACCGTGATCGACCACCTCCAGCGGGTGGTCGCGGCCCATGGAGGTGCCTCGTGAAGGCCATCGATGACGTGGAGCGGATCTTCCTGATGATCCCGTGGCTGGAACAACACCCCGGCCTGACGCTTGCGGAAGCGGCTGATCATTTCGGTATCCGACCCGAGCGGCTGCGCCACGAGCTGGAGCAGCTGTCGATGATCGGGGCCGACCCGGAGGCCATTGCCCAGGGACGCTTCGGCTACCTCATCGACTTCGAGGAGTTCGACGACGGCACCTTCGTCGTGCGGCCCTCCGAGTACGTCCAGCGGCCCCTGAACCTCACCGCCGACCAGGCACTCAGCCTTGTCATCGGCTTGCGCGCGCTGCAGCCCTTGGTGAGTTCCGAGGCCACGGAGCATGTCGCCAGTGCCCTGGCCAAGCTCGAACGCCTGACCGGGGACGCCGCCAGCCGTGTCGTGGTCCAGGTCGCCTCCGGGGCTGACGAGGTGCGTCGCACGCTGGCAGAGGCCATCGAGGACGGCTGCCGCATCCAGCTCAGCTATGACGGTGCGAATCGCGGCATGACCACCCACCCCGTGGTGGACCCGGTCAGCCTGGTGGTGCGCGGGGGAGCCGCCTACCTGCAGGCCTGGAATGTCGAGTCCGAGGGCTGGCGCACCTATAAGGTGAGCCGCGTCGCGCGGGCCCGCATCCTGGAGGATTCCGCCGTGGACCACGGCCCGGCCCCCGCCCTGCCGGAGACGTGGTTCTCGGGGCAGGAGGCAGAGCGCGTCACCCTCGACCTGGCCCCGGAAGCGCACTGGATCGTGGAGTACGACCCGACCGATGAGTGGCATGACCTGCCCGATACCGAGGGTCGAGGCCCCACCCGTCGGGTCACCATGCCGCTTGTGTCAGAGACCTACCTGACCAGTCGGCTGTTGCAGTTGGCTGATGCGGTGGCGGTGGTTGAGCCGCAGGACGCCGGGGAAACGGCCGCCCGGGTCGCCCGCGACGCGCTGCAGGCCTATTCGCTACTGTGGGGAGCATGACCGTGCTGTGGGTGTGGATCTTCCTGGGCATCGCCCTGGCCGGCCTCGTCAGCATGGTTGGGTGGGCTGTATGGTTGTTCCACAAGGCTGCTGATGTCTACTCCGAGATCCAGATGCTGGGCAGGCGCGGGCAGGAACTCGCCGACCTGCTCGGACAGTTGGATCTTGGCCCGCTCGAGGATGCCCCGGACGCTCCGACCGAGCGTTTCGGACGAGTGGAGCAGGTCGGGTAGGCTCCCCCCTGTGCACGGTGCGCACCCCGCGTTCCCGGGTACACCACGAACCACTGCGGTCATCGGACCGCCTTCTGTGAGGAACCATCATGGGTCTTGGCTGGCAGGAACTTCTCATCATCCTGGCCGTCGCGCTGCTGCTGTTCGGCGGTAGCCGACTGGCCGGCATCGGCAAGGCCTCGGGCCGCGCCATCCGCGAGTTCAAGGAAGAGACTCGCGACCTGCACACCAACAAGCCGAATGCTGTCGAGGAGGGCTGCACCGAGCCCGTCGACGAGGTCATGAACACCAACGCTGCTCGCGGCGCCTCGGTCACCCGCGACGACCGCGTCGTGGACGCGGAGCTCGTCGAGGACGACACCCTGCGCCGCCCCGACCAGCGCTGAACCAGCCGGGCACCTGAACCATGCCTGCAACAGAGGCCAGGACCCGTCGGGGGTTGATGCCTGACTGGCTCAAGCCGGTCAAGCATGACAACCCCGACGGGACCATGGCGCTCGTGGACCACTTGCGCGAGCTCCGCTACCGCGTCATCTGGTCCTTCATCATCTTTCTGATCTTCCTGGTCGCCTGTCTCGTCGTGGAAATGCAGTACCACATCTTCTATGACGTGATCACGAAGCCGTTGATGCAGGCCAAACACGCCTTCGAGAGCCGCACGGGCCAGACGGTCATGGTGACCACCGAGGGCATCACCGGCGCCTTCGCGCTCCGGATGAAGATCGCTGCGATTGCGAGCCTGATCGTCACTTGCCCGGTGTGGATCTGGCACATCTGGGCGTTCATCATGCCCGGCCTGCTGGAGAACGAGAAGAGGTACAGCCTGCGGTTCATGCTCACCGCAGTGCCGTTGTTCCTGATGGGGGTGACGGTCGGTTACCTGGTCCTGCCCAAGGGCTTCGAAGTCATGATGAGCTTCAACCCGCCGGACACCACCCAGATCAACGAGATGAACAAGTACCTGACGTTCGAGTTGCAGATGCTGCTCATCTTCGGGTTGAGCTTCCTGTTGCCGGTGGTGTTGGTGGCGCTCAACCTGGTCGGCGTGCTCCGCGCCCGCACGCTCACCCAGTTCAGGCTGCCTGCCATCTTCGGTTGCTTCATCTTCGGCGCCATCGCCACCCCGAGCACCGACCCCTTCTCGATGCTGGCCCTGTCGGCTCCCATGGCGATTCTCTATATGGTCGCTGAGGTCATCACGCACGCCCACGACCGCCGCCTCCGCGCTCGCGGCGAACTGATCGAGCTCGACGACGAGGACGACTGAGCGGCGGTGGAGGCCAGGACCTTGAGCGTGGTGGCCAATCCCCACGCCGGCCGCGGCCGTGCCCGCCGCGCCATTCCCCGTATCATCACTGAGCTGGTGCGTGGGTTGCCCGGCACCCACGTCCAGCTCTACGAGACCACCAGCTTTCAGGACGCCGCGACCAGAACTCGCGAGGCAGTCGCTGCCGCGTCCCCGGGTGATTCACTGGTGGTCGTCGGCGGTGACGGGATGGCCCACCTCGGCGTCAACGCGTGCGCCGGGACCGAGGTGAACCTGGGCCTCGTCCCGGCGGGGACCGGCAATGATTTCTGCCGCGGGATCGGTGTGCCCACGGACCTGGCCCAGGCCACTCGCGCCATCCTGGCCGGCAGCACGACGCGCATCGACACCAATCGCGTCGAGGGCGCACTCACCGGTGGCGACACCCGACGCCATGTCGGCTGCACCGTGTCGACCGGCTATGACGCCAGGGTCAACGACCATGCCAACCGGTTGCGGTTCACCCTCGGGGCTCCGGCCTACGGCTGGGTGGCGCTGCGGGAACTGGCCGCCTTCTCGCCCCTGAAGTACCGGCTGGAGATTGACGGCGAGGTGCGCGAGCTGGAGGCCATGCTGGTTGCGGTCTCCAACAGCATCTACTTCGGCGGCGGGATGAAAATCGCCCCTCGCGCCTCGGTCACCGATGGGGAACTCGACGTGACCATCATCCACGCCCTCACCCGGATGCAGCTGTTACAGCTGCTGCCCACCATCTACACCGGCGGCTTCGTGAAGCGGCCCGAGGTCGAGTTGCTGCGGGCCTCCAGCGTGATGGTGGACGGGGAGGACCTGGTCGGCATGGCAGATGGTGAACCCCTGGGGACGGTACCCCTGCGGGTGGAGGTCGAACCCGAATCCCTCTCGGTGCATTTGCCGAAGCCGGTTCCCGCTCGGCGCGGCTGAGGTCCAGTAGGGTCGAATCCATGGACGACCCGGAATTCGACCAACTGGACCCTCTCGTTGCTGGGCCCCACGACCGGGCTGACGAGCGTCCCGACCCGGAAGTCCTGGAGGTCCCGGACCTCGATTCCCTGCCGCCTGCGCCCGGTCCGATGTTCGAGGAGTTCTCCCGCGGCTACGCCTTCAGCCTCGACCCCTACCAGGTGGAGGCCTGCGCCCACGTCGAAGCCGGCAGCGGCGTCCTGGTGGCTGCCCCCACCGGGGCGGGCAAGACGGTGGTCGGGGAGTTTGCTGTCTTCTGCGCCCTGCAACAGGGCACCAAGTGCTTCTACACCACCCCGATCAAGGCGTTGTCGAACCAGAAGTACCACGATCTGGTGGAACGCCACGGTGCCGATAACGTGGGGTTGCTGACCGGCGACACCACGGTCAACGGCGAGGCTCCGGTGGTGGTGATGACCACCGAGGTGCTCCGGAACATGATCTATGCCGAGTCCAGCACCCTGCGCAACCTCGGCTACGTGGTGATGGATGAGGTGCACTACCTGGCCGACCGCTTCCGCGGTGCCGTCTGGGAAGAGGTCATCCTCGGGCTGGCCGAGAGCGTCCAGTTGGTCAGCCTGTCGGCCACGGTGAGCAATGCCGAGGAGTTCGGCGACTGGCTCGACGAAGTCCGGGGCGACGTTGCCGTGGTCGTCTCGGAGCGGCGTCCCGTCCCGCTGTACCAGCATGTCCTGGCCGGACGCACCCTCTATGACCTGTTCGCCGGCGACGCCCCCACGGCGGTGGCGCTGCCCAACAAGCACGCCCCCGATGTCAACCCCGAGCTGGTCAAACTGGCCAAGCAGGAGGCACGCGGGCAGCGCGACGACTCGCGGCGTCCCCGGGGGCGCTCGGGCAAGGGCAAGACGCCGACGAAGGGTTCGGGTCGCTTCGGCGGGGCGGCGTCCCGACACGATGCCCGCGGACGCGACCGCAGCGAGCAGGGCCCACGCCTGGTGCCCTCGCGCTGGAGCGCGGTGATCACCCTCGAACGCGCCCACCTGCTCCCGGCAATCGTGTTCATTTTCAGCCGTGCCGGCTGCGATGGGGCGGTGCGGCAGTTGGTGGGGTCCGGTGCCCGGCTGACCACCCCGCGCGAGGCCGCGCGGCTGCTGGAGATTGCTGAACGCCACGCCGGTGGGCTCAGCGCCCAGGACCGGCTGGCCCTGGACTACGACTTCTTCCTGGAAGCCCTGCAACGCGGCGTGGCTGCTCACCACGCCGGCATCCTGCCCGCCTTCAAGGCGATCGTGGAGGAGGGCTTCGCCGAGGGCCTGATCAAGGTCGTGTACGCCACCGAAACCCTGGCCCTGGGCATCAACATGCCCGCGCGGACCGTCATGATCGAGAAGCTGGTCAAGTTCAACGGCGAGGCCCACGTCGACATCACGCCGGGGGAGTACACCCAGCTCACCGGACGTGCCGGTCGTCGCGGCATCGACGTGGAGGGCCACGCCGTGGTGATGTGGGCGCCCGGTCTCGATCCGCGCGCCCTGGCAGGTCTGGCATCCCGCCGTACGTACCCGCTGAAGAGTTCCTTCGCCCCCACCTACAACATGGCGGTGAACCTGGTCGGGCGCCTGGGCCGGGAACAGGCCCGCAGCATGCTGGAGCAGTCCTTCGCACAGTTCCAGACCGACCGCTCGGTGGTGCAGCTGGCACGCGGCGCCGAGCGCGATGCCGAGGTGCGCGAGCAGTACCTGGAAGCTGCCACCTGCCACCTGGGCGACTTCAGCGAGTACGCCCGGCTGCGCGAGGAGATCAAGCAGCTCGAGAACGAGATGGCCCGTGCCCGGAAGTCGGACTTCCGAGCCGAGGTGTACGAGTCCCTGATCGACCTGGAACCTGGTTCGGTGATCTGGGTCCCGGGCGGGCGCCACGAGGGGTGGGCGGTCGTCGTCGATCCCGGCCGCGGTCGCGACGTCGAGCCGCACCCGATGGTGATGACCATCGGACGCGAGCTGGTCCGGCTCACGATGAAGGATTTCCCGACCCCCACCTCCGTGGTCGGCCGGGTGCGCGTGCCTCGGAAGTTCAACCCCCGTGAGGCGGCGAGCCGAAAGTCACTGGCCGCCAGCTTCCACAACAAGCTCAACGAGCTGCAGCCCGAGCCCCCGGCCCCCATGGTGGCCCGACCCAACCAGGAGATCCTGGACGAGATCGAGGGGCTGCGTCGCCGGCTCAAGCAGCACCCCTGTCACCAGTGCCCGGATCGGGAATCCCATGCCCGCTTCGCCGAACGCGCGATGCGACTGGAACGTGACCAGGTACGGGCTGAGAAGAAGCTGGCGGCACGGACCAACACGATCGCGAACTCCTTCGACAAGATCTGCGCCGTCCTCACCAGCCTGGGGTACCTGAGCGCGGAGGACCCGGATCGGGTCACCGCCGAGGGCCAGATGCTCGCCCGGATCTACTCCGAGCTGGACCTGGTCGCGGCAGAGGCGCTGCAGGAGGGCGTCTTCGACACCCTCGACGTGCCCCAGCTGGCCGCCGTCGCCTCCAGCCTGGTCTACGAGGCGCGCCGCACTGAACTGGGTCGCATGTCGCGCATGCCGGACCGGGAGTCGGAGAAGGCCCAGAGCCGACTGCGCGACATCTGGCGTCGTGTCGGGCAGCTGGAGCGTGAGCACAAGCTGGAGCGGGCTGCCGAGCCGGATATTGGCTTTGCCGAGGCGGCCTACGCCTGGGCTGATGGACGCCCGCTGGCCGAGGTGCTGGAGCTCTGCCAGCTGCCCGCCGGCGACTTCGTCCGCTGGATCCGCCAGGTCGCCGACATGACTGGACAGCTGGCCGTTGCCGCCGGGATGCGCGCCCAGGCACTGGTCTCCGAGGGTGCCCCGCCCGGACCGGCAGACGAGTTGCCCCGCCAGCTGCGCATGGTGGTGGACCAGATGCGCCGCGGCGTGGTCACCTTCGACCCCGACGAGGACTGAGTGGCGATCCTCTCGACCGCCCCGTATGCACGATATGGGACGTGCACACGTCAGGCGGCGGGAGGGATTCAGCCCACGAGCTTGGCCAGGACCGAGATGATGATCCAGATGGCGGCGATGGCCGAGGCGGCCATGACCAGCACGACGCCGAGCACCACGGCGACCGCCTTGGCCAGGTAGACCCGGTGCGGGTCGGTGCTGAACTCGCCGGTCTCAATGGCTTGGCGCAGGAGCCGGTAGTTCTTGCGATTCGCCCGATGAGCAATGTCGGCGGCGTCCCCGATGAAGGGCACCCAGCCGAGCGCGGTGTCGAACAGCAGGTTCCACGCCATTCGCAGCAGCACGGGGATCGGGACCCGTCGGCGGACTGCGTCGGTGAGCATCGTGCTGGCCAGCACCGTGGTCAGCGAGTCTCCCACCCCAGGAATCAGGCAGATGAGGCCGTCCAGACCGATGCCGAAGTTCGTGCCGGGGATCCTGACCAAGTCGTCCAGAACCGTTGCGAGCAGGTCCGATTCCTTGGCCGGCTGGACGGGGGCGGCGGGTTCCTCCTTGCGACGAACCCGCCGACCCCCCGGTCGTGGGTGCTCACTCATCAGGAGGCCTGGGACACGGTGGACATGTTGAAGTCAGGCACGCGCATCGCGGGCGCCTGGGTCAGCTGGAACCAGTCATTCCACTCCCGGCACAGCGTCCGCTCACTGGCTGACAGTTCGGTCATGCGCCCCAACAGGGACACCGGCGACTCGTTCCAGCGGAAGTTGTTGACCGCGCCGACGACCTTCCCATCTTCCACCAGGTACACCCCGTCGCGGGTCAGCCCGGTGAGCAGGAGGGTGTCCGGATCCACTTCCCGGATGTACCACAGGCAGGTCAGCAGCAGACCACGCTTCGTGGACGCCACCAGCTGGTCGAGGGTCGCGGTCCCGCCGCCGTCCAGCAGCAAGTTCCCGGTCGGGTAGGGCAGCGTGGCCGGATGCTGCCCCGAGCGTTCCACCTCGTAGCCGGTCTCCACCAGCTGCCGAAGAACCCCGCGCGAGATCCAGTCCGTGCGTCCCACGGTGGCACCGTTGTCGTAGACCGACATGATCCCGGCCCGCGAACTGCCTGCCACTGCAAAGGGGGCGCACTCCATCCCCGCCACCCCGGGATCCGACGCCATGGTGAGAGGGAGCGAGGCCAGCTGCTCGCCCACACGCGTGGAGCCCGGCTGCTTGCCGGCGAAGACGCTCTGGCCCTCACGGGCGGAGCGTCCGTCCATGCTCCAGTAGGCGTAGATCATCAGGTCTGACACCGCGGAGGGGGGCAGGATGACCTCATAACGGCCCGCCGGCAGGTCGATGCGGTTCTCACACCCGGACAGCCGCTCCAGGACCTCGGAGACCAAGCCGTCCATGCCGATGTCGGAGAAGTCTGCGGTCGAGCGACCCACCCAGGCCGAGCCGACCATGTCGGGATGCTTGGCGTTGAGCTCCAGCCGACCCAGGCGGGTCACCGAGCGTCGCCGCGACCCCGACGAGGTTCCCAGCCAGGTGGTGTGCACGATGTGCTCGGCGAAACCGAAGAACAGGTGCTTGTCCCCGGCCTGCTCGAAAGCTCGTCCGAGCCCTTCGCACACCCCGGCCAGCACCTCAAAGGTGGTGGCCTCGGCGCCGGTGGCGAAGTCCTCGTCCTCGGTCCCGGCGGGCAGCTCGTGGGCGTCCTCGTCCGGCGTCCCGGCCTGGGCCACCAGGGCAGCCTGGCGAACCAGTTCGACGACCTCTTCCGGTGAGCCGACCGGCCCCTCGAGGCAGCCCGAGGCGGTGCCACCTTCGACGCTGGCCATCGCCACGACCTGCGCCTTGAGGTGGTGCATCTGGCCATTGGTGGTCAGGGCATTGTTTGCCCAGCGCACGTTGGTCTCGTAGGTCTCGGTCAGGATCACCACGCAGCCCTGGTCGGCACCGGGCAGGTCGTGCGCGGCCGTGAGGGCCTGGTCAATCCACGCGCGCATCAGTCGTTCCCCTCATTCGTGTCATTGGAGTTCGAGTCCTCGGAGCTGCTGCCGGCCTCGGCCACGGTGTTGAGCACATTCACCCCACGGAACAGGGCGGCTGGGCAGCCGTGACTCACGGCAGCGACCTGCCCCGGCTGACCCTTGCCGCAGTTCATCGCACCCTGCAGCACGTACGTCGAGGGGCCGCCCACAGCTTCCATCGAGCCCCAGAAGTCGGTGGTGGTCGCCTGGTAGGCAGCGTCGCGGACCTGGCCCACGATGCGACCGTTCTTCACCTGGTGGAATCGCTGCCCGGTGAACTGGAAGTTGTAGCGCTGCATGTCGATGGACCAGGACTTGTCGCCCACGACGTACAGACCGTCGCCCAACTGCGCCAGCAGGTCGTCGAGCGTGACATCCTCGACAGCGGGCTGCAGCGACACATTGGGCATCCGCTGCAGCGGAATGTGCGAGGCGGAGTCGGCGAAGGCGCAGCCGTTGGAGCGTCCGCCATTCAGCCCGCGCTCAGCGGCCATCTGGCGGTTGAGCTGGTACCCGACCAGGATGCCGTCGCGAATGATGTCGAAGCTCTGCGCCTCCACGCCCTCGCTGTCCCAGCCGATAGACGCGAGGCCTCGGTCAGTCGTGCGGTCCCCGGTGACGTTCATCACCGGTGACCCGTACGTCAGGCTGCCGAGCTTGTCGATGGTCGCGAAGCTGGTGCCGGCGTAGGCGGCTTCGTAGCCCAGGGCGCGGTCCAGCTCGGTGCCGTGGGCCACCGACTCGTGGATGGTCAACCACAGGTTGCTGGGGTCGATGAGCAGGTCGGTCGCTCCCGGCTCCACGCTGGGCGCCTTGACGAGCTCGGCGAGCAGCTCACCGAGCCCGGCGATCTCGGTGTCGAAGTCCCAACCGGTCCCGGTCAGGTACTCCCAGCCCCGGCCCACTGGCGGTGCGATGGTCCGCATCGTCGAGATGCCGCCCTCACCGACGGCGATGGCCGTGAACTCGGGGTGCACGCGCAGCCGCTGCTGCACGGTGCGGGTCCCGGCCAGGTCGGCGAAGAACGTGTTCTCCTGCGCTGCCATCACCGTGGCCGAGGTGTGGTCGACCCCGGGCTGGGCGCCGAGCGCCTCCAGCAGCTGCACCAGCCGCGCCGTGCGCTCGGCCTTGGGGACATCGAAGGGGTTCAGGTCGTAGTCGGAGACCCACTCGCCCACGTGCACCGGTTCTGTGGCGAGCTCGACCGGCCGCGGGGTCAACGGGGCAGAGACCTCCGCGATGCGGCAGGCCTGCTCGGCCAGCCCGGCCGCTGCGTCCGGGGTCAGGGCGACACCCGCCGCGAAACCCCAGGAGCCGCGGTGCACAACTCGCACCGACAGGCCGAGGTCGCTGGAGTCGCTGGACCCGGTGACGACGGCGTCCCGCAGTGAGGTGACGGAGGTGCGATGGCGTTCGACGCGGACATCGGCGTGGGTGGCGCCGAGTTCCCGGGCCCGGCTGAGGGCGGCATCGGCGAGGGCGTCCAGGGGCAATCCCGTGAACGTCGGATCGAGTTGGGGCATGGTGCCCACTCTAGGGAACGCCGCGGACAAAACGCCCCACCGCCGGGGAGGGTCGCCCGGACTATGGTGGGGGCATGGCTGTTGCGATCCGGGTGATTCCCTGCCTTGATGTCCACGCGGGGCGAGTCGTGAAGGGTGTGAACTTCACGAACCTGCGTGACGCCGGGGATCCTGTCGAGCTGGCCCGGGCCTACGGCCAGGCCGGTGCCGACGAGGTCACCTTCCTCGACATCTCAGCCAGTAGTGAGGGACGCGCCACCACCCGCGACATGGTCGCCCGGTGCGCCGAGACAGTCTTCATCCCGCTCACCGTCGGTGGGGGAGTGGGATCGGTGGCGGACGTCGACATCCTCCTGCGGCACGGAGCGGACAAGGTCGGCATGAACACCGGCGCCATTCGACGCCCGGAGGCCATCGGCGAAATCGCCGACCGCTTCGGCAACCAGGTACTGGTGCTCTCAGTGGATGCCCGCCGCGAGCCCGGCATGCCCTCCGGCTTCGGCGTGACCACCCACGGTGGTCGCCAGTCCGCCGGTCTGGATGCCGTGGAGTGGGCCCGCGAGGCCGTCGACCGCGGGGCGGGTGAGGTGTTGCTCAACTCGATGGATGCCGATGGCACCAACGACGGTTTCGACCTGGAACTGCTCGAGAAAGTGCGGTCCGCGGTCGATGTCCCCCTCATCGCCTCAGGCGGGGCCGGGACCGTGGAACACTTCGCGCAAGCGGCCCGGGCCGGGGCTGACGCGCTGCTGGCAGCCAGCGTCTTCCATTTCGGCAGGCTGTCCATCGGCCAGGTGAAGAAGGGTCTGGCGCAGGCCGGTTTCGAGGTACGAGAAGGAGAGGTCCATGTCTGAGCGCATCGCCTGGGTGCCCTACGAGAGCGTCGACGAGGCAGTGCGAGTGCTGGGTTCTCACCCCGGTATCCGCTACGAACCCTTCACCGACAACTCCACCCCACCCGAGGGCATCGACCGCGTCGGCTTCATGGTGCTGCCCTATGCCCAACAACCCGAGATCCTCGACCGCATCGGCGAGATGGGGTCCCTCGAGGTCGTGCAGTCGCAGATGGCGGGGGTGGACGCGATCGCCCCGAAGGTGCCCGCCGAGGTGGTGCTGTGCAACGCGGCCGGCGTCCATGACTCAGCCACCGCCGAGATCGCCCTGGCCCTGGCATTGGCCAGGGCCCGCGACCTGGACCTCTACGCCCGGGACCAGCCCGCCGGGGTGTGGAAGCCACACTGGGCTCCAGGGCTGGCCGACCAGCGTGTGACGGTCCTCGGGTACGGTCACATCGGCAAGGCCATCGAGCGACGCCTGGCGGGGTTCGAGGTGGCCTCGATCACCCGCTTGGCCACCACCGCGCGGACAGAATCGGTCGACGGCGAGGACGTGCAGGTTCGCGCGATCGACGAGCTGATGGAGGTCCTCCCGGAGACCGATGTGCTGTTCATCATCGCCCCACTGACCGAGACCACCCGTGGGCTGATCGAGGAGAAGGCGCTGGCGGCACTGCCCGATGGCGCCATGGTCGTCAACATCGGTCGTGGGCCGATCGTCGACACCCAGGCCCTCATCCAGGCCTGCCAGGGAGGCCGCATCACCGCGGCGATGGATGTCGTCGATCCCGAACCGGTGCCGCCGCTGCATCCGCTGCGCACCACGCCGGGCGTCTTCTTCAGCCCCCATGTCGGCGGTTACACCCGGGCCTTCGAACCTCGCCGGGATGCCCTGCTGCGTCGGCAGCTGCAGCACTGGGCGAAGGATGAATCACTGGACAACGTTGTGGAAGGTCGAGGATGAGCTGCGTCTTCTGCTCCATCGCGGAGGGGGGCATTCCCGCCGACGTCGTGGCGCGCGACCAGACCGGCCTGGCCTTCCTCGACCTGCACCCCAAGCAGCCCGGCCACACCCTTGTGATCCCCAGGGAACACGTGCGGGACCTCGGGGACGGCGCCGCCGCCTTCGCCCGCATCGCCCCGCTGGTCACCAGCACTGTCGCACGGCTGAAGGCGAAGCTCGGGGCCAGTGGGATCAAGCTGGTCGTGAACTCCGGGGCGGAGGCGGGCCAGGAGGTCTTCCACCTGCACGTCCACCTCGTCCCCTTCTATGGCCAGTCGGAGAAGCCGGCGGACCGCGAGGCCGTGGTGGGCCTGCTCTGCGGTGATGCCTGAGACGACGGCGCCTGAACGGGAGCCGCCGGAGGGGGGACTGACGGAAGGGGAGGTTCCCGTGGGCGGGGAGGACTGGTCCCACAGGCTGGTGCCTCGCCTGGCCGCCGTGCTGCTCGTCTCGCTCGTGGCCGCCGTCGCGATGGTGTGGCTGGGTGGGGGAACCCTGGTGCCCTGGCACCCAGCCACCACCGACCTGGCCGACATCGTGCTGGTGGAACGCTCCATGGCGCAGGGGAAGCCGGTCTTCGGGCCCGAGGCACCCTCCGACCTGGGTTTCACACCCTTTGGCGCCCTGGCGCTGTCGCCGCTGGCGCTGTTGTCATTGGGTGCCTGGCAGGTATTGGTGACCCTGGCCTCTTCCTTTGCCCTGGTCGACGTGGTGCGCCATGCTTGGGGCGTTCACGGCTGGTGGATCGTCCCGGCGTCGGTGGCCGTCCTGGCGCTTCCTCCCGTCCTGGACGCCTTCCTGCGGGGGCAGGTGATCCTGCCGCTGCTGGCGCTGGTGGTGGCCGATGTGCTGGCGCGAGCGGCCCCCTCAGCGGCGGTACCACGACGTCGGCCACGTCTCCTGCCGCAGGGGGTGGGCGTCGGTCTCGCGGCCGCGGTCTGGCTGCCCTTTGCCTGGGTTCTTGTCGCGTTGGCGTTCGCGGGCCAACGCCGAAGGGCCTTGGGCGGGTTCGCCGCATGGGTGGCTGCCGCCAGCGTGGGATGGATGGTCCTCCCCGACCAGACTGAGAGGCTCGTGGACGCCTGGTCGCCGGGACTGGCGGGCCTGCTCGCCGGTGGGATGGCGCTCGCCGTCGCGGTGGTCTCGGGTCGCCTATGGGTGGCGCGTCCCACGCTTGCCCTGGGGGTGGTCCTGTGCGGCGCGGCGGGGCTGATGGCCTCGCCGCTGACCTGGCCGTGGGTGGGGCTTCTGGTCCTGGTGGGGGCGGTAGTGGCACCCCGCCTACCCTCCAGGATATGGCCCCCGGCTGTGACCCGATGAGGACATGTGGTTGACTACTCAACGTAGTAGTTGAAGATCAACGGGAATGGCTCTCGACTTCTCCGAAAGGAACCATCATGAGCAAGCTTCCCAGGATTGCCGGGCTGCTCTCGCTGATCGCGGGCATCATCATGATCATCGCGGGTCTGGTCACCTGGAACATCGTCACCAGCCAGCTGATGGACGAGCGCATCACCGTGCCGCAGGACGCCAAGCCCGTGATGGGCATCAAGGTCGCCGGCAAGGAGGTCAAGGGCCCGATCACTGCCTACGGCCAAGCCGAGATCATCAAGGAGCACGCGCTCCACGCCTCCGAGGGGAAGACCTACGCCGAGCTCGGTGCGGATGTGAACGCCGCCAAGGCTGAGCTCGAGAAGGCCACGACCGACTCCGAGAAGGAGGCCGCCCAGGCCAAGGTCGACGCTGCCAGCGCCAAGCGCACCACTGTCATGAACGGCGCCTTCCTCCGATCCTCGCTGTTCAGCTCGGTGATCACCTACGGCGTCTCCGCCCTCGTCGCAGGTCTGGGACTGCTGTTCTCCCTCATCGGCCTCGCGCTGATGTCGATCAAGGATCGCCTCCCCGCTGCGGTGGCCGATCGCGACGGCGCCACCCGTGCCACCGACTGACCTCCGGCTGTCCTCCTGTCGACGGCGCCGTTCCCCGAGAGCGGCGCCGTTCGCATGCTGGGAGCCACGTCCACCAGATGAGATTTGATGTTCATCGTTTGACCGAGTGGCGGTCATGCGGGAGGGTTGACCTGTGCAGAAGTTCCTTCGTGTAATCACCTCGCGCTGAGTCGCCAGGGCATCGCCCGCCCCGACCAGCGCTCCCTCGTATGCCACCCCGGCTCACGAGGGTTTTTTGTTGCAGGAGCCATGCACCCACCATTCCCGAAAGGACCGCACGATGACCGATGAGGCAGGTACACAGACCCTCACCGGCGCCCAGGCGCTGGTGACGTCCCTGGAGCGTATGGGTGTCGAGGTCGTCTTCGGCATTCCGGGCGGGGCGATCCTGCCCGCCTACGACCCGCTGTTCGATTCCTCGGTCCGTCACATCCTGGTCCGCCACGAACAGGGTGCCGGCCACGCCGCCGAGGGTTATGCCTCCTCGACCGGACGCGTCGGAGTCTGTATTGCCACCTCCGGCCCCGGCGCCACCAACCTGGTGACCCCGTTGGCCGATGCCTACATGGACTCGGTCCCGATGGTGGCCATCACCGGTCAGGTGAACTCCACCTCCATCGGAACCGACGCCTTCCAGGAGGCCGACATCCGCGGCATCTCGATGCCGATCACCAAGCACAACTACCTGGTGACCCGGGTGGAGGACATCCCCGGCGCCATCAAGGAGGCCTTCCACGTCGCCTCCACCGGACGTCCCGGCCCCGTGCTGGTCGACATCGCCAAGGACGCCCTGGTCAAGAGCGCGCCCTTCGTCTGGCCCGAGGAGATCCACCTCCCGAGCTACCGCCCCAACACCAAACCCCATGCCAAGCAGCTCAAGGCGGCGGCCCGGATGATCGCCGAGTCCACGCGTCCGGTGCTCTACATCGGCGGCGGGGTCATCAAGGCTGAGGCCACCGACGAACTGGCGGAGTTGGTGCGCCTGACCGGCATCCCGGTGGTCACCACACTGATGGCACGCGGTGCCCTGCCCGACAGCCATGAGCTCAACCTGGGCATGCCGGGTATGCACGGGACCGTCGCCGCAGTGGGGGCCATCCAACGTGCGGACCTGCTGATCGCCATCGGCACGCGCTTCGACGACCGGGTCACCGGCCGGCTGGACACGTTCGCGCCGCAGGCGACGGTGATCCATGCCGACATCGACCCGGCCGAGATCTCCAAGAACCGTGTCGCGGACCTGCCGATCGTGGGGGACGCCCAGGAGGTGCTCGCGGGGCTGGTCCATGCGCTGCGCAACCACGAGCGTCCGGAGCTGGGGGCGTGGCACGACTTCGTCGCCAGCCTGAAGCGCCGCTACCCCACAGGCTACGAAGAGCCCACTGACGGCACGCTGAGCCCGCAGTACGTCATCAAGCGGATCGGCGAGGTCGCCGGCCCCGACGCGATCTTCGCCGCAGGCGTGGGCCAGCACCAGATGTGGTCGGCGCACTTCCTGCCCCACGAGAAGCCCCGCAAGTGGCTGAATTCCGGTGGAGCCGGCACGATGGGCTACTGCGTCCCGGCGGCGATGGGGGCCAAGGTCGGCAACCCCGACACCGTCGTGTGGGGGATCGATGGCGACGGCTGCTTCCAGATGACCAACCAGGAGCTGGTGACCTGTGCACTCGAGGGCATCCCGGTCAAGATCGCCGTGATCAACAACCAGGTGCTGGGCATGGTGCGCCAGTGGCAGACCCTGTTCTACGAGGGGCGATACTCCAACACCGAGCTGCACTCCAGCCGAGTGCCCGACTTCCCCCTGCTTGCCGAGGCCATGGGATGCGTGGGGCTGCGCGCCGAGACCGCCGAGGAGGTCGAGGAGGTCCTGAAGCAGGCGATGGAGATCAACGATCGCCCCGTCGTGGTGGAGTTCGTCGTTCACAAGGACGCGATGGTCTGGCCGATGGTGGCCGCCGGCACCAGCAATGATGAGATCAAGGTGGCCAAGGACATGGCTCCGGACTGGGAAGAGGAAGTGCTGTGAACACCTACACCCTCAGCGTTCTGGTCTACAACCACCCCGGTGTGCTCGCCCGCATCGCCGGCCTGTTCAGCCGTCGCGGCTTCAACATCGAGTCGCTGACAGTCGGTACCACGGAGGACCCCAACATCAGTCGCATGACGGTGGTGGCCGGTGTGGAGGACGAGTTGGTCCTGGAGCAGATCTCCAAGCAGTTGCACAAGCTGATTGAGGTTCTCAAGGTCGTCGAGCTCGACCAGTCCGCGGTGCAGCGCCAGCTGATGCTGATCAAGGTCCGTTCCGACATCGAGAACCGGTCGCAGATCGTCGACACCGTCAACCTTTTCCGCGGCAAGGCCGTCGATGTCTCGCACAACTCCCTCACTCTCGAGGTCACCGGCAGCAAGGACAAGCTCGACGCCTGCATCGCGATGCTGGAGCCCTTCGGCATCCTTGAACTCGTCCGCTCCGGACATGTTGCCCTCGGGCGCGGGGGCCGATCCATCACTGACCGCCGCGCCGGACGCGACCCCAACTGACGCCTCCCGGGCGTCCCCCCAGACACGTCACAGATCCCCAGAACCTCGGTGCCAGGTGGCACCGGAACCACGAAGGAGAAGCAGCACCATGGCCAAGATGTTCTATGACAATGATGCCGACCTGGCACTGATCCAGGACCGCCACGTCGCCATCATCGGTTACGGCTCCCAGGGACACGCCCACGCCCTCAACCTGCGCGACTCCGGTGTCGACGTGCGCGTTGGCCTGCAGGAGGGCTCGAAGTCCTGGGCCAAGGCCGAGGCCGAGGGCCTGCGCGTGGTCACGGTCGAGGAGGCCGTCGAAGAGGCCAATGTGATTATGATCCTCACCCCGGACCAGGTGCAGCGCAAGCTCTACGCCGAGCAGATCAAGCCCAACCTGGCCGCTGGTGACGCGCTGTTCTTCGCCCACGGCTTCAACATCCGCTTCGGTTACATCGAGGCGCCCGAAGGCGTGGACGTGTGCATGGTCGCTCCGAAGGGCCCCGGCCACCTCGTGCGCCGCGAATACGCCGATGGCCGCGGCGTCCCGGTGCTGGTGGCTGTCGAGAAGGATGCCTCCGGGCACGCGCTGGAGCTGGCGCTGTCCTACGCCAAGGGCATCGGTGGACTGCGTGCCGGCGGCATCGAGACCACCTTCACCGAGGAGACCGAGACCGACCTGTTCGGTGAGCAGGCGGTGCTGTGTGGTGGTGCATCGCAGCTGGTCATGTACGGTTTCGAGACCCTGGTGGAGGCCGGCTACCAGCCCGAGGTCGCCTACTTCGAGTGCCTCCATGAACTGAAGCTGATCGTTGACCTGATGATCGAGGGCGGTATCGCGAAACAGCGCTGGAGCATTTCGGACACCGCCGAGTACGGCGACTACGTCTCCGGTCCGCGAGTTATCGATCCGCGCGTCAAGGAGAACATGAAGGAGGTGCTGGCCGACATCCAGAACGGTGCCTTCGCCAAGCGTTTCATCGACGACCAGGACGCCGGCGCTCCCGAGTTCAAGGAGCTGCGCGCCAAGGGTGAGGCCCACCCGATCGAGACCACCGGCCGCGAGCTGCGCAAGCTGATGGCCTGGGTCAAGCCTGCGGACTCCGACTATGTCGAGGGGACCGCGGCCCGCTGATCCGCGCCAATCCCGATAAACCACAAGGAACCCGCCCCCTCGAGGGGGCGGGTTCCTGTGCGTCTGCCGGATCAGCGCGTCGGTTCAGGGAACCGACTCAGTGATCGTGGATCAGATGACGGAGACCGAGGTGGCCTGGAGGCCCTTGGGTCCGCGCTCGACCTCGTAGGAGACCTTGTCGTTCTCGTCGAGGCTGCGGTAGCCGTTGGACTGGATCGCGCTGAAGTGCACGAAGACGTCGGCCGAGCCGTCGTCGGGGGAGATGAAGCCGAAGCCCTTGTCGGCGTTGAACCACTTGACAGTACCGGTAGCCATGCTTGGCCTTTCTGTGGAAGACGGGAGCGTCGGATTGCGCGCCCTGTGATGCTGAGAGAACCGTCTTCGGGAAAAACCTGGCTCGGGAGATGAACCTCGCCATACTGCTCACACTTCAGGGGAAACCCCTCAACACTGCTTCAAGAGTACGTCGCCCCGGGGCCAAAGGCGAATCATCTCCCGAAGTCCATTCCTCGAATGGACCCTGAAGGGTGGGGACGCGCGAAGCTCAGCGTGCCACGGCTCCTGCGATGTCGTCGCCCACCTGCGTGGTCGAGCGTGGTCGAGCCCCCCGCCGGGCAATGTCGGAGGCCACCGCGGACGTGATGCGTTCGGCCTCCTCGGAGCGTCCCAGGTGGTCGAGCAGCAACGCCACCGAACTGATCGCAGCAGTCGGGTCGGCGATGCCCTGAGCGGCGATGTCGGGGGCTGACCCATGGACAGGTTCGAACATGGAGGGGTACTCACGGCTGGGGTTGATGTTCGCCGAGGCGGCCAACCCGATGCCCCCGGTGACAGCGGCCGCCAGATCGGTGATGATGTCGCCGAAGAGGTTGTCGGTGACGATGACGTCGAAAGCGGCCGGGTCCACGACCATCTTGATCATGGCGGCGTCGATGTGGAGGTAGTTGCGTTCGACCTGGGGGTACTCCTGGCCCACCTCGGCCACGATGCGATTCCACAGCCCACCCGCGTTGACCAGGACGTTGTGCTTGTGCAGCAGGGTGAGCTCGTTGCGTCGCCGGGTGGCGCGCTCGAAGGCATCGCGAACGACGCGCTCCACGCCATGGGCGGTATTGACGCTCACCTCCGTGGCGATCTCATGCGGCGTGCCGACACGGACGGCGCCGCCGTTGCCGCAGTACAGGCCCTCGGTGCCCTCACGGACGACCACGAAGTCGACCTCCTTGTCGGCGACCACGGTCTCGGAGAGGGGAGTGGGGACGCCGGGATAGAGGATGCTCGGGCGCAGGTTGACCGCATGGTCCAGCGCGAAACGCAGCTTCAGCAGCAGACCGCGCTCCAACAGGCCGCTGGGAATCGTGGTGGAGCCCGGGGCTGCGCCGACCGCACCCAACATGATGGCGTCCACGCCCTTCAACTCCTCCAGCACCGAATCGGGCAGCACCTCACCGGTCCGCTGCCAGCGCTCCGCCCCCAGGTCATAGTCGACGAAGGAGAAGGCATCCTCCCCCGCGGCGGCCCTGAGAACCTTGAGAGCCTCAGCGGTCACCTCGGGGCCGATGCCGTCGCCCCCGATGACGGCGATGGTGGGGGTGGAGTTGTTCTGCGTCATGGGCATGAGTCTAGGAGCGCCGACCAATCCCTGAGATGCGAATCCCACAGTGCGGGCCGGCCTCGGGCGGCCGGAGCGACGCGCAACACTGGGCCTTCGGTAGCACCGCGTCCGCCGCTCGCCCGCCCACTGGCGCCGACACCACTGGAGAACCGATGAGCCTCATCCCTGCCGCTCCCGAGCGCTTGCACATCTATGACACCACCCTGCGCGATGGTGCGCAGCAGGAGGGCCTGCGCCTGAGCGTCGCCGACAAGATGCGGATCGCGACCCTGCTGGATGAACTGGGGGTGACCCACATCGAGGGCGGGTGGCCGGGGGCGAACCCGAGTGACACGGCATTCTTCGCCGAGGCCGCCGAGCGCCTCACCCTGCGCAATGCCACGCTGGTCGCCTTCGGTTCGACCCGCAAGCCCGGGGCCAAGGCCGCCGATGACCCCCAGGTGGCCGCCCTGCGTGATGCCGGCACCAGCACCATCTGCCTGGTCGCCAAATCCCACGACCGCCATGTCACCGACGCGCTGCGCACCACCCTGGACGAGAACCTCGCCATGGTCAGCGACACCGTCTCGCACCTTGTCAACGAGGGCAAGAGCGTCTACCTGGACTGCGAGCACTTCTTCGACGGCTACTACCAGAACCCCGACTACGCCCTGGAGGTGGTCCGCGCTGCCGCCGAGGCGGGCGCGGAGGTGGTGGTGCTGTGCGACACCAACGGCGGCATGCTGCCCAGCCGGATGGGCGACGTGGTCTCCGCTGCGAGCGCCATCGGCGTCGACCTGGGCATCCACTGCCACAACGACTCCGGCTGTGCAGTGGCCAACTCGCTGGCCGCCGTCGAAGCTGGTGTGATGCAGATCCAGGGCACCGTCAACGGGTACGGCGAGCGGACCGGCAATGCCGACCTGACCACCATCGTGGCCAACCTCGAACTCAAGTACGCCTGGAGTGTCCTGCGCGGGGGAGGGCTCGGCTCGCTGACGCACATTAGCCACGCCATCGCCGACATCACCAACCAGCCGACCCAGCCCCGCCAGCCCTATGTCGGACGCTCCGCGTTTGCGCACAAGGCTGGCCTGCACGCGTCCGCGATCCGCATCGACCCCGACCTGTACCAGCACACCGACCCCGACCTGGTCGGGAACCAGATGCGGATGCTGATCTCGGACATGTCGGGCCGCGCCAACGTCCAGATCAAGGCCGAACAGCTCGGCCTCGACCTCACCGATCGGGACGCCGCCGGACGCGTTGCCGAGCGCATCAAGCAGCGTGAGGCCGAGGGTTACTCCTACGAGGCAGCCGATGCCAGTTTCGAGCTGCTGCTGCGGGCCGAGCTGGGGATGCTCGACCGTCCCTTCACCGTTGACACCTGGACGGTCTCCACCACCCACGACGCATCTGGCGCCGGTGATTCTGAAGCGGTCATCCACCTCGGGGATGCCCAGTTCACTGGGCAGGGCAATGGTGCGCTGAACGCCCTCGACGCGGCGCTTCGGCGGGCTCTGGCCCAGTCGCACCCGGTGATCGAGGAGTACCAGCTCATCGACTACCGAGTGCGCGTCCTCGACAACGACACGGTGGGCACCGACTCGATCGTGCGGGTGCTCATCGACATGACCCACGGCGATCACACCTGGACCACCGTCGGCTTGGGCACCAACGTCGTGGAGGCCTCCTGGGAGGCACTCTCGGACGCCTATCTCTACGGGCTGCTCAAGCAGTTCTGAGCACGCCGCACTCCAGCACGAGGTGGGGCAGCGCCAGGTCAGGCGGTGATGCGGTCCAATATCAGCGGCTGGGACTCCGGGGCGTCGGGACCGATCTCCCAGCCACCGGCCAGGGCCGCCCTGGCCCGGGCGATGGTGTCGGGGGTGTCGGTGTGCAGCTCGAACAGCGGCTGGCCCTCGGTCACCCGGTCGCCCGGCTTGGCGCACATGACGACACCCGCTGCTGCCTGCACCGGGTCCTCCTTGCGGGCGCGTCCGGCGCCGAGGCGCCAGGCGGCAAGCCCGACGGCCATGGCGTCCAGGGCGGTGAGGTAGCCGGTCTGGTCGGCGGTGACGACCTCGACGTGCTGGGCGCTGGGCAGCTCGGCGTCGGGGTCGCCACCCTGGGCGGCGATCATGCGGCGCCAGACGTCCATCGCGGAGCCGTCGGCGAGCTTGTCGGCCGGGTCAACGTCGACGCCGGCAGCCTGCACCATTTCGCGGGCAAGTGCCAGGGTGAGTTCGACGACATCCGCCGGGCCACCCCCGGCCAGCACCTCGACAGACTCGGCCACCTCGAGGCCATTGCCAGCAGTCAGGCCCAGGGGTGCCTCCATGCTGGTCAGCAGCGCGACGGTGCGCACATCGGCCGCAGCGCCGAGCGAAACCATCCGACGAGCCAGCTCGCTCGCGTCTTCTCGGCTCTTCATGAAGGCACCCGAGCCGACCTTGACGTCGAGGACGAGTGAATCGGTGCCCTCGGCGATCTTCTTGCTCATGATCGAGCTGGCGATCAACGGGATTGCCTCGACGGTGCCGGTGACGTCGCGCAGGGCGTAGAGCTTCTTGTCGGCCGGGGCCAGTCCTGAGCCGGCTGCGCAGATCACCGCGCCCACCTCCTCGAGCTGGCGGAGCATCTCCTCGTTGCTGAGGGAGGCGCGCCATCCGGGGATCGCCTCCAGCTTGTCCAGGGTCCCGCCGGTATGGCCCAGGCCGCGCCCGGAAAGTTGGGGGACCGCCACTCCGCAGGCCGCCACCAGGGGGGCCAGCGGCAGGGTGATCTTGTCGCCGACGCCGCCGGTCGAGTGCTTGTCAGCCGTGGGACGCGAGAGCCCGGAGAAGTCCAGCCGTTCCCCCGTCTCGATCATCGCGGTGGTCCAGGTGGAGAGCTCCCGGTCGTCCATGCCGCGGAAGAAGACAGCCATCGCCATGGCCGACATCTGCTCCGGGTCGACCGCACCGCCGGTGAAGGAGTTGATCAACCACCGGATCTCGGCGTCCTCGAGGGGGCGCCCGTCACGCTTGGCTCGGATGAGGTCAACGACAGCGAATTCAGCCATGGGGTCAGTCTGTCAGAGGCATCTGACGACTGTGGGGCTGGGTGATCGGTGGCGGGCCGTCGCGTGCCTCGCCACTAGGCTGGGCCCATGCGCATCGCTCGTTACGCCGCTCCCGGTCAGGACCCCGCCTTCGGAATCGTCGAACTCGCCGTGGATGGTGGTGAGCACCCCGACACCATCGCCACGCTGACGGGTGACCCGCTGGCCGGTCCGGTGAACTACACCGGCAAGCGCCACGGACTGGACGAGGTCCGTCTGCTGGCGCCGGTGATCCCGCGGTCGAAGGTCGTGGGTGTGGGCCGGAACTTCGCCGCCCACGCCGCCGAGATGGGCAACGAGGTGCCCGAGACCCCGCTGATCTTCTTCAAGCCGAACACCTCGGTGATCGGCCCCCAGGACCCGATCGTGGAGCCCGCGGTCGTGGAGGAGCTGAGCTACGAGGGTGAGCTGGCCGTGGTGATCGGGCGCATCTGCAAGCAGGTGCCGAAGGAGCGCGTCGGCGAGGTCATCTTCGGCTACACCGTCGCCAACGACGTGACGGCGCGCGACCTGCAGAAGGCCGAGCCCCAGTGGGCCCGCGGCAAGGGCTGGGACACCTTCTGCCCGCTCGGGCCCTGGATCGTCACCCACCTCAGCCTCGAGGAGGCGGGCCAGCTGCACATCACGACCGAACTGGCCGGAGAGGTCGTCCAGGACGGCAACACGAACCAGATGGTCCACGACATTCCCGCCCTGGTCTCCCACATCAGCGGTTTCACCACCCTGCTGCCCGGCGACGTGATCCTCACCGGCACCCCCGCGGGCGTGGGCCGCATGGTGCCCGGGCAGGAGGTCAGCGTGACGATCGACCAGGTCGGCACCCTCACCAACACCGTCGTCGCCGAGGACCAGTGAGCGCTCGACCAGACCGGCCCGCGGACGCCCCCGCCCTCGGACCGGGACAGTTCCTCGCGCGGCTGACCGAGCCGCCCGCCGGGGTCCCATTCACGCAGGTGCTGCGGGGCCCCTCCTTCGTCCCGGTTCGCAGCTGGTTCGGATTGGCGCTGGCGCTGTTCGCCTATGCGCTGGTGGTGCCCCTGGTGGCCCAACTGCTGCAGGGGCTGTTCTGGCTTCTCGACGGTCGGCCCAGCTCCTTCGCCGAGTGGGCCATGCGGGCAGGACGCTATGAGCTGGTGCAGGGCATGGTCTCCGGCCACCTGGCGCTGGCCTGCCTGATCCCCATCGCGATCGTGATGGTGCGCGGGTGGCATGGGCGTCCGGTTCCCTACGCGTCCTCGGTGCAGCCGGGGCTGCGGTGGCGCTACCTGCTGCTCTGCCTGCCGCTGGCCGCGTTGGTGCTCAACGCCGTGATGTGGGGCGCACGGATAGGGCAGCAGACCCATCTCAGCGTCACCGCCGGGTGGCAGTGGTGGATGCTGGCGATCCTGCTGTGTTCACCGCTCCAGGCAGCCGGCGAGGAGTACTTCTTCCGCGGTTACCTGATGCAGGCCTTTGGCTCGCTGTCGAGCAACCGGTGGGTGGGGGTGGTGGCGTCTGCGCTGCTGTTTGCTCTGTTCCACGGCGTGCAGAATGTGTGGCTATTCGCGGATAGATTTGCTTTCGGATTGTTGGCGGGCGCCCTGGTGCTCCTGACCGGCGGCCTGGAGGCATCAATTGCCGCCCATGTCGCCAACAATGTGTTCGCATTCAGTTATGCCGTCTTCGGTGGCGGGGTGGCAGCTACGCGGGCACTGCAGTCCATCGGCCCGGCCCAACTGGTCCAGGACCTGGTCGGCTTCAGCCTTGTTGCCCTGGTCACGTGGTGGTTGGGGAGGAGGCTGCAGGTGGCCACCCTGACCCCCTCGCGCTCGATTTGATTCGAGAGGCGTCGATCCACTAGTGTGAGGCGTCGTTGCCGAGCAGTGCACGGACGGCCTCCCGAGGGAGTTCGAGCCGGCCAATCGGCAGCATAGGGGTATGGTGTAATTGGCAACACGAGTGATTCTGGTTCATTTATTCTAGGTTCGAGTCCTAGTACCCCTGCGGAAGTGGAGTTGAAGGAGCGACAAGGCTTCTGCTACGATCTTCTAGCTCGCCCCCGTTGTATAGCGGCCTAGTACGCTGCCCTCTCACGGCAGTAGCGCCGGTTCGAATCCGGTCGGGGGTACCAAGAAACAGAGAACCCGCCTCGCATGAGGCGGGTTGTTGTGTTTGCTGGCGACGTGGAGCTACCCCGGGCATTCATGAAAGCGCGTGACCTGCGCGGGCAGGTCGACCACCAGGTGGCGAGCAGCGTCCAGAACCTTGCTGAAGCCCGGACCCGGGCGCCCCCGAAACCCCACGACGCGCCAGAAAACGCGACAATCCGCGTCATCGGGCGGAAATATCCCTAACGTGGTCACAGTCACCATTGACGTCAGAACCTAGGAGAACCATGAACCGCACCGAACTGGTCAAGGCGATCGCCGAGAAGGCCAACACCACCCAGGCTGCCGCGTCCGACGTGCTCGACGCCTTCGGCGCCATCCTGAACGACGCGGCTGCCAAGGGTGAGAAGGTCACGATCCCCGGACTGCTGACCATGGAGGTCGTCGACCGCGCCGCCCGCACTGGCCGCAACCCGCAGACCGGCGCCGAGATGCAGATCCCTGCATCCAAGGGCGTCAAGCTCTCGGCCGGCACCGCGCTCAAGAACTCGGCCAAGAAGTGACGCTGTTCCCCTGAGGACCCCGTCCCGGCAGGAACATCGCAGCGGCCCGCGCCCATCGTGGGGGGCGGGCCGCTGCCATGCTGGCGTGGGGTGGGGCGTGCCGTCGCTGTCCGGGGACGCCTGGAGCTACTCGGTCGCAGAGGCCCTGCGCAGCACCTCACTCAGGCGTTCGGCAGCAGACATCACCGCTGGCGCATGGAGGCGTCCGGGCTGACGGGTGAGCCGCTCTATCGGGCCCGAGACCGAGACCGCAGCGATCACCTTGCCCGAGGGCGCCCGCACAGGTGCGGACACCGAGGCCACGCCGGCCTCACGCTCGGCCACCGACTGGGCCCAGCCCCGACGACGCACGGCAGCCAATGCCACCGCAGAGAAGCTTGCCTCAGCGAGCCCGCGCTGCATGCGGTCGGCCTCTTCCCAGGCCAGCAGGACCTGGGCGGCAGAGCCGGCACCCATGGTCACCGTGGTCCCGATGGGGACGGTGTCACGCAGGCCCGAAGGCCGCTCAGCGGCCGCGGCACAGACGCGCATGTCACCCTGGCGACGGAACAGCTGCGCCGACTCGCCGGTGATGTCACGCAGACGCGCCAGAATGGGTCCTGCGGTCGCCAGCAGCCGGTCCTCGCCAGCCGCCGCGGCCAGTTCGCCCAGTCGCGGACCAAGCACGAAGCGGCCCTGCAGGTCTCGGCCCACCAGGCGGTGGTGCTCCAGCGCCACGGCGAGCCGGTGGGCGGTCGGTCGAGCGAGTCCGGTTGCCGTGACCAGTCCGGCCAAGGTGGTGGGTCCTGACTCAAGGGCGCTGAGCACGAGAGCGGCCTTGTCAAGGACCCCGACACCAGATGAATCGTCCATGTACTGAGACTACGGTCTCAGATCCTGACATGGCAAGTAGTCTGACACCCATCAGCAAGTCGCCCCACCGCGGGGGGCGAGACACGACCAACCGGAGTGGTGATGGGTAGAACACTGAGCGACAAGGTGTGGGACGCACACGTCGTACGTCGGGGCAGCGGGGGGGAGCCTGACCTCCTCTACATCGACCTCCACCTGGTCCACGAGGTGACCAGCCCCCAAGCCTTCGATGGCCTGCGCCTTGCCGGGCGCGCCGTGCGTCGCCCGGAGAACACCCTGTGCACCGAGGACCACAACACCCCCACCCTCAACATCCTCGCGCCGATCGCTGACCCCGTCAGTCGCGCCCAGGTCGAGACCCTGCGCAGGAACGCCGAAGAGTTCGGCCTGCGCATCCACTCCCTGGGCGACAGGGACCAGGGCATCGTCCACGTCGTCGGGCCCCAGCTGGGCGTTACCCAGCCTGGCATGACCATCGTCTGCGGCGACTCCCACACCTCCACCCACGGCGCCTTCGGGGCGCTGGCCTTCGGCATCGGCACCTCCGAGGTGGAACATGTGTTGGCCACCCAGACCCTGCCGCAGGCCCGTCCGAAGACCATGGCAGTCACCGTCAACGGCGAGATGCCCGAGGGCGTCACTGCCAAGGACCTGGTCCTCACCCTGATCAGCAGGGTGGGCACCGGGGGTGGCCAAGGCTACATCGTGGAGTACCGCGGATCGGCCATCGAGGCGCTCTCCATGGAGGGCCGGATGACCATCTGCAACATGTCCATCGAATGGGGTGCCAAGGCCGGCATGATCGCCCCCGACCAGAAGACCTTCGACTACCTCAAGGGACGCCCGCACGCCCCGCAGAGCGCCGAATGGGACGCGGCGGTCGAGTACTGGTCCACCCTAAAGAGCGACGAGGACGCCATCTTCGACCGCGAGGTCGTCATCGATGCCGCCGAGCTGGCCCCCTTCGTGACGTGGGGCACCAACCCGGGCCAGGGCGTCCCGCTGTCGGCGTCCGTGCCCAATCCAACAGACTTCGACGACCCGGTCGACCGCTCGGCCGCTGAACGCGCGCTGGAGTACATGGACCTGACCGCCGGCACCCCGATGCGTGAGATCGCCGTCGACACCGTCTTCCTCGGCTCCTGCACCAATGGACGCATCGAGGACCTGCGCCTGGCGGCCGAGGTGCTCAAGGGCAAGAAGATCGCCGACAACCTGCGGATGCTTGTGGTGCCCGGCTCAGCCCGCGTGCTGATCCAGGCCGAGCAAGAGGGCCTCGACCGGGTCTTCATCGACGCCGGGGCCGAGTGGCGTGCTGCGGGCTGCTCGATGTGCCTGGGCATGAATCCCGACCAGCTGGCTCCCGGCGAACGCTCCGCGTCCACCTCCAACCGCAACTTCGAGGGCCGGCAGGGCAAGGGTGGGCGCACCCACCTGGTCTCCCCGGCCGTCGCTGCTGCCACCGCCATCACTGGGAAGCTCAGCTCTCCCGCCGACCTGGCTGCCGCCGAGAACTGATCGGAGACCTGACATGGACAAGTTCACCAACCACGTCGGCGTGCCGGTTCCGCTGCGCCGAAGCAATGTCGACACCGACCAGATCATCCCGGCGGTCTACCTCAAGCGCATCACCCGCACCGGATTCGAGGACGGGCTGTTCGCCGCCTGGCGCAATGATCCCGAGTTCGTGCTGAACAAGGACGCCTGGAAGAACGGCACCATCCTGATCCCCGGCCCGGATTTCGGCACCGGCTCCTCCCGCGAGCATGCGGTGTGGGCCCTGCAGAACTACGGCTTCAAGGTCGTGATTGGCAGCCGTTTCGGCGACATCTTCCGCAACAACTCCGGCAAGGCAGGGCTGCTGGTCGCCAAGGTCGAGCAGGACGTCGTCGAGCGCCTGTGGGACTGGGTCGAGGCCAACCCGGGCACCGAGATCGAGGTCTGCCTGGTCGATCGCAGGATCTCCCTTCCGGATGGCACGACGTACCCCTTCGAGATCGACGACTTCACCCGGCACCGCCTCCTCGAGGGGCTCGACGACATCTCGATGACCCTGCAGCACGAGGACGCCATCAGCGAGTACGAGGCGCTACGTCCCTCGTTCAAGCCGAAGACGATCCCGGCGCGAGTCGCCGACTGAGATCACGTTCCAGGCCGGGTTGTCGCTCCAGGCCGGGTTGTCGCTCCAGGCCGGGTTGTCGCTCCGGGCCGGGTTGTCGCTCCAGGCCGGGTTGTCGCTCCGGGCCGGGGTTCGCGTCAGGGGAGGGGCAGGGAGCTACCGGAAACCTGCACCCTCACCACGGCGCCGGTCTGGTCACGGTCAGCGACCACACGCTGTCCCCCGACCGGTGACCAGCCCTCGACCGCCGTCGCCGGGACGTGGAGTCGCTCTCCGCGGTCTGTGACGGCCGTCCAGGAGCCGTCGTCCTGCCGGATGCCGAGGGTGAGCGCGATCATGGTCGCCACCCTACGCTGGGTCCTCTGGTCACAACTCCGCCGGGGGCCTCCGCATGGTCTGGTCGAGTACCGCGATCACGTGGTCGGGATCGGTGTCGGGGTTGACGAACGCCAGTCGCAGCACCATCTCCTCCGCATGCCTGGTCGGGACGCAGAGCATCGTCCCCTCGAGGGCAAGTTTGCGCGACCAGCGCCGGTAGTCAGCGTCCGACCACCCCGGACGCCGGAACAGGACAACTGACAGCTCCGGCTCGAGCACGAGTTCAAGGTGCGTCGAGGCGCCAATCCAGTCAGCGACCTTCCGGGACGCAGCCAGCCCCGCCTCGATCGCCTCGCTGTACTTGTCGGTGCCATGGGTCGCCAACGAGTACCACAACGGCAACCCTCGAACCCGGCGCGAGAGGTGCGCCGCCAGGTCGCTGGGATTGGATTCGCCGCGGTCGATCGAATCCAGGTAGGCCGCGTGCTGGGCGTGGATGGAGGCGGCGGCATGCGGGTCTCGGTAGAGCAACGCACAGCAGTCATAGGGAGCAAACAGCCACTTGTGCGGGTCGACGATGAAGGAGTCGGCCTTCTCGATCCCGTCGAAGAGGTGGCGCACGCTGGGGGCGGCCAGTGCGGCACCGCCATAGGCGCCATCCACGTGTACCCACACGTCGTGGGCGTGGGCGACGTCCACCACCGAGGCGATGTCGTCGACCAGACCGGCATTGGTGGTGCCTGCCGACACCACCACGGCGCAAATGTTCGGGAACTGCGTGATCGCTGCTGCGAGCGCCGGCCCGGTCAGATGCCCGGCATCGTCGATCGGCACCTCCACGACGGTCATGTCGAGCACCTTGGCCACCGTCACGTTCGAGGAGTGGGCCGTCGAGGCACAGGCCACCGCCCAGCCCTCCTCAGGGCGTCCACCGCGACGTGCTCTCGCCTGCTCGCGGGCGACCGCCAGCGCCGACAAATTGCCCGAGGTACCGCCGGAGACAAACACACCCGCAGCCTCCGCGGGCCAGCCGAGCAGGTCGGCGATCCAGCGCAGGGCCTGGTTCTCGGCGAAGATCGCGCCCGCGCCGCCCTCCCAGAGGCCGCCGTAGATGTTGGCGGCCGAGACCACGGTGTCGAAGGCGACCGCCGCCCGAGTCGGTGCGCAGGGGATGTAGGCCAGATTCATCGGATCATCAGTGGAGCGGGTGGCGGGGCGGAGGATGGTGTCAAAGATCTCCAGCGCCCGGGCGGCGCCCAGGCCCTGGGGAGTGATCGTCTCGCCCGCATCGGCCAGCAGGGCGTCCGCGCTGCGCATGGTGGCCTTGGGGTCAGAGCCCTCGACCGCGTAGGTGGCGGCCCAGTGCAGGGCGGCGCTGACGGCTTCCCGCTCGTCCCCCCAGATGGGGGAGGGGGCCCGGCGTTGGGCCCCGGTGACCGCAGAGGTGAAGGCGGCCTCGCTCGGTGGCATCTGTTCGCTCACCCGCCGCATTCTGACAGACTGTCCGGGTGACTGACACCGCAGCGTTCATCGACTTCCTGCTGGAATCCGATGTTCTGACCTTTGGTGACTTCGTGACCAAGAGCGGACGCTCGACGCCCTACTTCGTGAACACCGGCAAGTTCCACAGCGGGCCCCAGCTCGCCCGTCTCGGTGAGTTCTACGCGGACGCCGCCCTGGATGCCTTCGGGGACTTCGATGTCTTCTTCGGCCCCGCCTACAAGGGCATCCCGCTGTCGGTGGCCACCTCGATCGCCCTGGCCGCGCGAGGTCGCCAGGTGGCCTTCTCCTCGCTGCGCAAAGAGGAGAAGGACCATGGCGACAAGGGCGCCTGGCTGGGCCGCAGTGTCCAGGCTGGTGATCGGGTCGTCATCATCGAGGACGTGACCACCGCTGGCACGTCCATCCGTGAGTCCATGCCTGCGCTCCGCGACGCCGGGGCCGAGGTGGTTGGCCTGGTCATCGCCGTCGACCGGCAGGAGCGGGGGACCGGCGAGCGCACCGCGCTGGCGGAGGTGGGCGAAACATGGGGCATCCCCACGACGTCCATCGCCACCATCGACGAGATCGTGGGCACCCTGCGTGGCCAGGGACGCTTGGACGAGGCGATGCTCGCTCGGATCGCCGGCTACCGCGCCCAGTGGGGTGCAGCGCGGTGAAGGACGTCGCCCAGGGCAACCTGCCCACGCTCCCGCCGGACACCACCTTCCGTAGCCGCTGGTCGCTCTCCAGGGCGAACCAGGAGCCGGCCGAGCCGGTGTTCCGAGGTCTGGGACGCGTGGTCCGAGGCATCCTCACGCTGTCGAGCCGCCGCCACTGGTACGGCTCGCAGAACCTGCCCTCCAGCGGGGGCATCGTGGTGGTCAGCAACCACATGGGCTACATGGACGCCCTCATCCTGGGTGAGTACATGATCTGGTCGGGGCGCTGGCCCCGCTTCCTGGGCAAGGCGGAGTTGTGGAAGGTGCCAGTGGTCGGCTGGCTGGCACGCAGCTGCGGCCAGATCCCGGTGCACCGACGTTCGGCGCGGGCCGGTGAGGCGCTGAATGCCGCGGAGGTGGCGCTCGTTGACGGCAAGGCCGTCACCATCTTTCCGGAGGGCACCGAGACCTACGACCCCGACCTGTGGCCGATGAGCGCCCACACTGGTGCCGCCAGGCTTGCCCTCAAGGGCAACTGGCCGGTCATCCCGATCGCCCAGTGGGGGGCCCACCGCATCATGCCGGGCCGCAGGCCCACCTTCCCCAGGCTGTTCCCGCCCAAGGACACCGCCGTGGTCTGCGGTGAACCCGTCGATCTGGACGACCTGCGCGTCCACGTCGGAACCCCCCGGGAGAACGAGGCAACCCGCGCGGCGACCGAGCGCATCATGGATGCGATCACTCGGCTGCTCGCCGAATTGCGCCAGGAGGAACCGCCGGCCGAGGGCCGTTGGAACAGGAAGTTGGAACGACGAGTCCCCAGCCAGCCGACCCTCGAGGCCTGAGCGGACTACCGTGGATGCGACTCAACCCAGCTGGGGATCGAACGGAGATGCGATGAACCGACCCACCGTGCTGCTCGTCTATGGCGGCCACAGCTCGGAACACGGGGTGTCCTGCCTGACCGCTGCCGCCGTGCTCGGCGCCATCAATCGTGAGCGCTACGAGGTTGTTCCGGTCGGCATCACGCGTGAGGGGCACTGGACCCTGGTCCCCATCGAACAGGCCGCCGCGATGGCCACCATCGACAACCGCCTGCCCGAAGTCGACCCGGGGGGCACCGAGGTCGTGCTGCTGCCCGGCGGACGACTGATCGGGGTTGGAGATGGTGAGCAGGTTGCCGCCGTTGACGTCGCCTTCACCCTGCTCCACGGACCCTATGGCGAGGACGGCACGATCCAGGGCCAGCTCGAGATGGCCGGCGTCCGCTATGTCGGCAGCGGTGTGGCCGCCAGCGCGCTGGGCATGGACAAGGCCCTGATGAAGACCACCTTCGCCCACCACGGCATCCCGCAAGGTCCGTGGTGGCTGGTCACCGATGCCGACTGGACCTTCCGCCGCCAGCAGACCCTGGCGAAGGTCTCCGAGTTGGGGCTGCCGCTGTTCGTGAAGCCGGCACGCGCCGGTTCCTCGATCGGCATCTCCAAGGTTGACGACCTCGCTGCGTTGCTGGACGCCATCGAGACTGCCCGGGGGCACGACCCGCGCGTGGTGGTCGAGGCCGGCCTGCCCGATGTGCGGGAGATCGAGTGCGCGGTGCTGCAGGGGCGGCCCGGTGAGCCGACGCGGACCTCGCTGGTCGGTGAGGTGCGCATGCTCAACGACGGTTGGTACGACTTCGAGGCCAAGTACCTGCCCGGGGAACAGGTGACGCTCGACATCCCGGCGACCATCGAGGAGGACCTGCAGCGACGTGTCCAGGAGGTCGCGGCACGTGCCTTCGAGGTGCTGGGTGCCGAGGGCCTGAGCCGGGTGGACACCTTCGTGACGGCTGACGGCCAGGTACTGGTCAACGAGATCAACACCATGCCCGGGTTCACGCAGTACTCGATGTACCCCTCGCTGTGGCGGGCCACCGGACTGGCCTACCCGGACCTCATCGATGAACTGCTCGATCTGGCACTGCAGCGTCCGCTCGGCCTTCGGTGAGCTGGGCATGCGCTGAGCTGGCCCTGCACTGAGGGACTCAGCGGCAGGGCTTGACCACGGGCATCTGTTGGACCGCCCCAGTCAACTCAATGAGCACGTCGGCTGCCGGTTCGTACTTCTCGGGGACCACCACCTCGATGTAGCCCGAGCGCCCGATGGTGGTGAAGCGCCACGCCTTGCGCACTGCGGTACCCGGGTCCTCAGCGAACCAGCCCACGCCGTTGAGCACGTCGCAACGGCTGGTGGGCTCGAGCTTCGCGGGCTTGGGGACGCCGCAGCGCACGCTGATCCGCGGGTCTCCCCAGGTGGCGACATTGGCCTCCCGACTGGTCCGCGGCTGGCCGACCAGGGCCTCGGGGAGCAGTCCCATCACCTGACTGCACTGGTCGGCCACCGAACCGGCGGGGGAGGGCTGCTCGAGGGCCCTGTCGCTGCTGCAGCCAGTGGTGACCAGCAGCATGCCCGCGAGGAGCGGGGCCATCACCGTTGCGCGCATGACCACCACGGTAGCGTGGCGTGCATGGATACTGGATCCACCCCCGGACCCGCTGGACGCACCTTGGGCGACACCGGAGAGTTCACCCTGCTGCGGGAACTGCTCCACGACCTGCCGACCTCCCCGGCGGTCTCGGTGGGGCCCGGCGACGATGGGGCAGTCTTCCTCGTCAGCGGCTCGGCAGTGGTGTCTGCCGACCTCCTGGTCGAGGGGGTGCATTTTCGCCGCGACTGGTCCGACCCAGCTGATATTGGACGCAAGGCGATCGCGGTCAACGCCTCTGACCTGGAGGCCATGGGAGCCCGCCCCGTGAGTGTGGTGCTCGGGTTCAGCGCTCCCGAGGACCTGCCCGTGCCGTGGGTGCGCGACTTCTTCGGCGGTCTGGTCGAGGAAGCTGGGCGTGCCGGCCTCACCCTGGTGGGTGGCGACACGACCCGCTCCCGGGACATCATGATCGCGATCACCGTGATCGGCGAGACCGACGGCCGCCCCCCGGTGCTGCGCTCCGGGGCGCGCCCCGGCCAGGTTGTCGCCTTCGCCGGCCGGCTGGGCTGGGCTGGTGCCGGGCTCGCCACCCTGCAGCGTGGGTTCCGCTCACCTCGGGCCGCAGTCGCCGCCCAGCGAACGCCGGAAGTGCCCTACGGACAGGGCCGGGTCGCCGCCGAAGCCGGGGCGTCCGCGATGATCGACGTGTCTGATGGGCTCCGCGCCGACCTGGGCCACATCGCAGCAGCGTCCGGGGTGGTGATTGACATCGACAGCTCCCTGGTGCCGGTCGATGAGCCGCTGCGCGTGGTCGGCCAGGCGACCGGAACGGACCCGCTCACCTTCGCGTTGACCGGCGGGGAGGACCAG
This sequence comes from Aestuariimicrobium sp. p3-SID1156, assembly GCF_025144225.1. Classification (GTDB taxonomy): domain Bacteria; phylum Actinomycetota; class Actinomycetes; order Propionibacteriales; family Propionibacteriaceae; genus Aestuariimicrobium. Next base: position 201,340 of record NZ_JALXXB010000003.1, on the reverse strand, counting down.
GCCCTGGCGGCCACCTTCGACGAAGGATCGGTGCCTGAAGGATGGACGGTGATCGGTCGGGTGCTCGACGTCTCGGGCCGCGGTGCACCCACTGTGCTGGTGGATGGCGAGGCCCCCGAGGGCTCCGGCGGCTGGGACCACTTCGAGTAGCACCTGATCCGCGGCCCCCGGCGGAGGCGGGTGGACGGCGTGGGCACCGGGGGATCCCGGCGTCCATCTTGTAGCCTTCGGAGCATGGCGACCCGCGAGTCTTCCCCGCCGCGGCCCAAGAACGCGACCACGCGTTCGACCGGTTCGCGGTCGTCGGCAAAGAAACCAGCCCCCCGCAAGGCGGCCCCGCGCTCCACGTCCCGGACCCGTTCCGGCGGTGCGAGTGCCGCCCACTCTGCCCGCCCGGGCGGCAACCCCATCCTCAACGGCATTGCGTCGGTCTGGCGTGGGGTCGCCGGTCTCGTCGGTGACGCGGTGCGCGGTGTCGGTGACGGTGCCGCCGACATCAATCCGGGGGTCCGCCGCGACGGGACAGCGCTCTTCCTGATCGCCTGCGCCATCATCCTGGCCGCCGAGTTCTGGTACGGCATGCCCGGCTTCTTCGGCGCTTTCGTGCACGTCCTGGTGGCCACCATCGTCGGTGCCATCGGCTACGCCACCCCACTGCTCTTCCTGGGCATGGCCTGGTACACCATGCGGCATCCCGAGCAGTCCGGAGCCCCCGGCCGCCAGGTCATCGGCTGGTTCCTGACCCTCTTCGGCCTGCTGGGCATCATCCACATCGGCCGGGGACGCCCCACGCCCGCCGATCCGGAAGGCCTTCGCGCAGCAGGCGGGGCGCTCGGCCACCTGGCGTCCTCGATGACCACCCAGCTGATGCCGGTCTGGCTGTCAGTGATCCTGCTGGTGCTCGTGACCCTGTTCGGCGTGCTCGTGATCATCGGGATGCCGCTGCACGAGATGGGTGACCGCGTGCATGCCGCCCGCCACGCCGCCGAGCAGCGGCGCGCCGAACGGCCGGTCCGCGACAAGCCCGAGTTCGGCGTGGACGAGGCCTACGACACTCCGCTGGTGCGGGACGCAGAGACTGCCACCGAGGAGGTGGACCTGCACGTCGACCAGTGGGACGCGTCCGATGATCAGGACGAGGTCTTCGACATCGAGAAACTGGACCAGGAGGACACCCCGACCCGCAGGTCGACTGGCGCCACCGCCGCCGGCGCAGCGGAGAAGACGGACAAGCCTGCCCCCGGACTGATCCAGGAACCCCAGCAGCCAGAACTCGCGGCGCCACCGCATTCGGCGCCCCCGCCCCGGGTCGAGCAGTTGACCCTGACCGGCGACATCCAGTACTCCCTGCCCGAGTCGGCGCTGCTGAAGCCCGGCTCCACACCCAAGGCGCGCAGTGCGGCCTCCGACGCGATCGTGGGACGCCTGACCGAGGTGCTCAACCAGTTCGGCATCGACGCGACGGTCACTGGCTACACCCGTGGCCCGACGGTGACCCGCTATGAGGTCGAACTCGGCCAGGCCGTGAAGGTCGAGAAGGTCACGGCGCTGAGCAAGAACATCGCCTACGCCGTCGCGTCCCCGGATGTGCGGATCCTGTCTCCGATCCCGGGCAAGTCCGCCATCGGCATCGAGATCCCCAACCAGGACAAGGAGATCGTCTCGCTCGGTGACGTGCTGCGCTCCTCTCGGGCGATGAGCGACCATCACCCGATGACGGTCGGTCTGGGCAAGGACGTCGAGGGCGGTTTCGTGGTCGCCAACATGGCCAAGATGCCGCACCTGCTCGTGGCGGGTGCGACTGGTTCGGGCAAATCCTCGTTCATCAACTCCCTGATCACCTCGATCATGATGCGCGCGACCCCCGACGAGGTGCGGATGCTCCTGGTTGACCCCAAGCGGGTGGAGCTGAACCAGTACGAGGGCATCCCGCACCTGGTCACGCCGATCATCACCAACCCCAAGAAGGCTGCCGAAGCCCTGGAGTGGGTCGTGCGCGAGATGGACCTGCGCTACGACGCCCTGGCCGCGAACGGCTTCCGCCACGTCGACGACTTCAACAAGGCGGTGCGCTCCGGGCAGCTCAAGGCCCAGGAGGGCGCCGAGCAGGAACTCGAGCCCTACCCCTACCTGCTGGTGGTCGTGGACGAGCTCGCCGACCTGATGATGGTCGCCCCGCGTGACGTGGAGGGTTCCATTGTCCGCATCACCCAGCTCGCACGTGCGGCGGGAATCCATCTGGTGCTGGCAACCCAGCGTCCCTCGGTGGATGTCGTGACCGGCCTGATCAAGGCCAACGTGCCCTCCCGACTGGCGTTCGCGACCAGCTCGATGACCGATTCGCGCACCATCCTCGACCAGCCGGGCGCGGAGAAGCTGGTCGGCCAGGGCGATGGGCTCTTCCTGCCGATGGGTGCCTCCAAACCGATCCGTGTCCAGGGTTCCTGGGTGGGGGAGGCCGAGATCCGCGCGGTCGCCGAGTCGATCAAGAACCAGGTCAAGCCGCAGTACCGCGAGGACGTCCAGGCCGCTTCCGGGCCTGCGAAGGTGGCCGAGGACATCGGCGATGACCTGGAACTCGTCATCGACGCCGCTCGGCTGGTGGTGGAGCTGCAACTCGGCTCGACCTCGATGCTGCAGCGCAAGCTGCGCGTCGGGTTCGCCAAGGCCGGACGCCTGATGGACATCCTGGAGACGCGTGGCATCGTTGGCCCCTCGGAGGGTTCCAAGCCCCGTGAGGTTCTGGTCAAGCCCGACGATCTCGAGTCAGTGATCGACAACCTGCGAGCCGGCTGATCTCCTGTCGGTCACGCTCGTGCGCGTCCCTTGCCAAGGGGACGCCCGCGAGGCAGGATTCGGGCCATGCCACGCGACGATGCCGACTTCTCCACTCCCAGCCAGGAGGAGTTCGACGACTTCGTCGCTCGGACCCGAGACGAGACCGGGCGGTTGGCCTTCGCGCTGACCGGGGAGGAAGCTGCCGCTGCGGAACTGGCGGAGCGCGCCTATGCCGATGCGCGCCCGCTCTGGGCGTCGGGTGAGCAGGCCACGCGCCAGCGGGTCCGTGAGCGACTGCTGCACCATGCGCGGAAGGGGTCATCGAACCCTGCGGCACTGGAGGCGGTGGCTGAGTCGGGGTGGCCCACGATTGGGGTCGACGCCGAACGCATCGCAGCGCGCAGCGGTGCTGTGCGGAGTCGCCGCACGCTGCTGGGCCTGGGCGCAGCTGCCGCTCTGGTACTCGGCCTGGGCGTGGGCGCCAGGCAGACGCACCGCTGGCTCACCGAGGATTCGGCCGCCCCGGCGCCGTCGCTGTCCGCGTTTGACCTCGGGCCACAACTCGCGCGACGAACCGTCAGGGTCGACCGCCTGCTGACACTGGACCTCGTGGCCCATGGGACCACCGAAAGCCCCACTCTGGTGGTGACCCATGAGGGCAGCATGCTGGGATCGACCCGGATGGGGCACCGCCCAGCCCTGCTGCGCCTGCCGCACCCCACCAACGACTTCCAGACTGTGCAGCTCGCGATGACGCCGCCGGCGGAGTGGATCCATCTCTCCGGCGTCGGGGTGGACTCCTTGGTGATGAAGCCCGTCGACCTGCTGGGGCACAGCGTGGCGGTGGAATCGATCCTGGACGACTGGCAGTTCTCCGAACTGGCGGCCGGACTGCGCACTGGGGACTTCCTCGGCTCGCCCCCCGACAGATTGGCGGGTAGCAAGCTGGGGCCGCAACTGTGGGCCTACTCCGCAGGCCGGCTCTGCGTGGTGTACGGCGGCGAGGCCACATTGGGGAACATGCCCATGGACGACGTGTGGGTGTGGAGCGCGCGCGGCGCGAAGTGGGGACTCGTCATTGGTGTCGAAGGCAATCAACCAAAGCTCCAGGGCATCGACCGCAAGGACTACCGGTGGATTCGACCGGACGAGAACCGCATGGGGTTCATCCACATCCCGGCCCCCCACGATGTCCGGCAGGCTTCACAGGTGATCGCGGACCAGGAGGGGAAGGAACTGCGGATCCCCCTGCACAGGCTCTGAGCGCGCCGGCAGTCGACGACCCAGATGAGGGCGATCCGGGATCCTGGCGGTGGACCAACCGAGACTGTGGATCGGCCCGGATGCCGAGGGGATGGTGAGGCTTCGCGCCTCATTCGGCAAGCGATGGGGGTGCTGGTGGACCTGGGAAGGCAGCTTCACCAGGGTTGCTGAGCGCGTGCATTCGGCGACAGGGCGGCCAGGGCGCATAATGGTGCGGATGTCCACGCTCATGAACGTCCACCTTGTTACGCTCGGCTGCGCCCGCAACGAGGTCGATTCCGAAGAACTCGCCGCCCGTCTCGAGGCCAGCGGGTTCCGACTCGTCGACAACGCCGATGAGGCGGACACGGTCATGGTGAACACCTGTGGCTTCGTGGAGCAGGCCAAGAAGGACTCGGTTGACACCCTGCTTGAGGCCGCTGACCTCAAGGAACAGGGCCGCACCAAGGCTGTCGTGGCCGTCGGCTGCATGGCCGAACGTTACGGCAAGGAGCTGGCCGACTCGATGCCCGAGGCGGATGCAGTGCTGGGCTTCGACTCCTACACCGATATTGCCGATCGACTGACCACCATCCTCAACGGCGGCCACGTCGAGGCACATGCGCCGCGCGATCGCCGCCAGCTGCTGCCGATCACCCCGGTCAAGCGCCGCGAGGCCGCTGCTGGCGTGGCCGTGCCAGGACACGCCGACCTGCCTGCTGGCGTTGCTCCCGGCTCCGGCCCCAGGACGCTGCGCAAGCGACTGGGGAACAGCCCCTATGCGGCGCTCAAGATCGCGTCGGGTTGTGATCGTCGCTGCGCCTTCTGTGCCATCCCGCGATTCCGAGGCTCCTACCTCTCCCGCAGCCCCCAGGAGGTCCTGGAGGAAGCCCGCTGGCTGGTCGACCATGGCGTCCACGAAGTCTTTCTGGTCAGCGAGAACTCTTCCTCCTATGGCAAGGACCTCGGCGACATCCGCGCCCTGGAGAAGCTGCTCGGCGACCTGTCGAAGGTCGACGGACTGGACTGGATCCGCGTCTCCTACCTGCAGCCCGCCGAGATCCGCCCCACGCTGATCGATGCCATGGTCTCCACCGACAAGGTGGTTCCCTACTTCGACCTGAGCTTCCAGCATGCCTCCGGCCCCCTGCTGCGCCGGATGCGCCGCTTCGGTGAGGCGGAGTCCTTCCTCGGGCTGATCGACCAGATCCGCGACAAGGTGCCCCATGCGGGCATCCGCTCCAACTTCATCGCCGGCTTCCCGGGCGAGACGGAGGAGGATGTGGAGATCCTCAAGGACTTCATGATCCGCGCCCGTCTCGACGTGGTCGGTATCTTCGGCTACTCCGATGAGGACAACACCGAGGGCGCCACCCTCGACCGGCACCTGGAGCAGGATGTCGTCGAGGCTCGCGCCGCCGAGTTGTCGCACCTGGCTGCGGAGCTGTGCGCCCAGCGGGCGGAGGAGCGTCTAGGCGACACCACCACGGTCCTGGTGGAGGGCCATGAGGGCGGCGCTGCCGTCGGCCGCGCTGAGTTCCAGGGCCCGGAGGTGGATGGAACCACCACCATCGTCGATTGCGACGCCGCGGTGGGTGAGCTGGTCCTGGTGTCCCTCACCGCTGCCGATGGCGTCGACCTGACCGCTGAGGTGATCGCATGAGCACGGCCGCCCCGCAGGGTTCCTCCTGGAACGTGCCCAATGTCCTGACAGCCATTCGCGTGGTCCTGGTGCCGCTGTTCGCGTGGATGCTGCTCAGCCACCCGCACGACCAGCATTGGCGCTACTGGACGACCCTGGTCTTCATCGTGGCGATCGCCACGGACTTCTTCGACGGCAAGATCGCCCGCAAGTACAACCTGGTCACCAATTTCGGCAAGCTGTGGGATCCGATCGCTGACAAGGCGCTCACCGGCATGGCCTTCGTCGGCCTGTCACTCCTGGGCGAGCTGCAATGGTGGGTGACCATCATCATCCTGCTTCGCGAATGGGGGATCACCCTCCTGCGCTGGGTCGTCCTCAAGTACGGTCTGGTGATGGCTGCCACCAAGGGCGGCAAGCTCAAGACCCTGACCCAGTCGTTCGCGCTCATCCTGTACCTGACCTGGTTGCCGAAACAGCCCACCGTCGTCCAGTGGGTCGCCTGGGTCCTGATGGGAGCGGCCTTCGTCCTCACCGTCGTCACCGGCCTGGACTACGTGCGCATGGCGCTTCGGGCCCGACAGGACGCACGCGCGGGCGAGGGTACTGACCTCCGTGGCTGACGCCCTGGTGGGGGACGGCATCGCCGTTCTCGCTGACCAGCTCGTGCGCGAACTCGCGGCCAGGCATGTGACCGTGGCCACGTGCGAATCACTGACCGGCGGTCTCATCGGGGCCGCCATCACCAGCATCGGCGGATCCTCGGCCGTCTACCGGGGTGGGTTCATCACCTACGCCAGCGAGCTGAAGTCCCAGTGGGCGGGGGTGGACGCCGAACTGATCGCGCGGGATGGGGTCATCAACGCCGCCACCGCCGAGCAGATGGCGCAGGGAACGCGGGTGGCGGCCGGGGCGGACCTGTGCGTCTCATGTACCGGCGTCGCAGGCCCCGACCCGCAGGATGGCGCTGCACCCGGCACCGTCTGGATTGCGTGCGCTACTGCGGGGGGGACCAGGTCCAGCCTGCTGGAGCTGTCCGGCAACCGTGGGGCCGTGCGGGAACAGACGGTGCTCGCTGCCCTGCGCCTGCTGCTCGAGGAACTCGACTGAAGGGGTGCGGGGGATCGCTGCGGGAATAGGGCCTGTGATGCCGGTGTTGAGAAGGAGCACCACGGAACCGGCTCGGAGCAACGCTCCCCGGGGCGTGGAGCAGAAAGGTGAGACATGAAGCCCATCCTGATGCGCGAACTCCTGGGTGAATCCCTGCGGGAGGCTCGCTTTGCCCAGGGGCGTACCCTGCGCGACGTCAGCATGCAGGCACGCGTCAGCCTCGGCTACCTCTCCGAAGTGGAGCGTGGGCAGAAGGAGGCCTCCAGCGAGCTGCTGGTGTCCATCTGCAGCGCCCTCGACGTGCCGCTGTCCCAGGTGCTCAGCACCGTCAGCGACAAGGTCGCCCGGGCCGAGCTCGGCCAGCGCATGGTGACTGCTGCCTGATCTGGAATGGGCCGGTTCAGGCCCTGTCGACCTCCACGACCCTGACTTCGACGCCGACCTGGCGGATCTTCGCGATCTCGTTCGGGTCGGCGTTGCTGTCGGTGATGAGGATGTCCACCAGTGTGACATCGGCCATCTTGGCCAGCGTCACCTTGCCGACCTTCGAGCCGTCCGCCACCACCATGACGCGCTGGGCTCGCTCCAGCATGGTGTGATTCGTTGCTGCCTCGACGTCGTCGTGGGTGGTGAGGCCGCCGGTGACACTGATGCCGTCACAGCCGACGATCGCGGTGCCCACGTTGATCTGCCGGAAGGTGGACTCGGTGAGCGAACCCACCAGCTCCAGCGAGGTGGCGCGCAGTATGCCGCCCGCGATGAGGACGCGGTTCTGGCCATGGTGGGCCGCCTCGATGGCGAGCCCCACGGAGTTGGTGACGATGGTGAGGTCGCGCCGGTGGTCCAGGGCACGTAGGACCTCGATCGTGGTGGTGCCGCCTGTCAATGCGACGGCGTGCCTGCCGGCCGGAAGGGCACTGACGGCCGCACGAGCGATGGCACGTTTCGCGGACTGGTTGCGACCATCGCGAAGGTTGATCGGCAACTCGCGTCCCGTGGGGAGGGCCCTGGCACCGCCATGGGTCCGGATGAGCAGGCCTTGGGCAGCCAGAGTGCCGACATCCCGCCGGATGGTGGCCGCCGAGGCACCCAGTTCCTTCGCGAGTTCGCGCAGCTGGACCTCTCCGCGCTCGGCGACGAGGTTCAGCAAGGACACCATCCGGTCGGAGCGGACGCGGGCGGGGGATTCAGGGTGGAGCTGCACCATGAGCGAAATGCTAGGGGTCGCTCAGCGATCGCTGAACCCGAGTGCGCGAAACGCGCATGTTTGGTGCGTCCTTCTTCCCGCGCCACGGGCCCTGCCGACCCCGACGTGCGGGCCGGCCGCGACGTGCTGGCTCTGCCCCAGGGTGCAGGGCCCTGTCTCGTCCAGAGGCCCCAACCACCTCGTCAGCGCCGGATGCGGTAACCCCGGGGCGCCATGGTGAAGCCGGCCTGTTCCAGGAGCGGGCCGAAACGGGCATCCCCCAACACGGGGATGCCATCACACTTCTCGACCGTGACGGCGCTGATACGGCCGCTGGTCACCGATCCGGCGAGGGCTCGAAGGCTGTCGAGCAGATCGGAATCCCCGCTCCCGAAGGTGAGCAAGGTGTGCACACCGCGCTCAACGTAGAGCGTTGGTCGTCCATCGATGGTCACCACCAGCGCGCCAGCCCGTCGACTTGGTCGATGCCCCGGCGTCGCGGGCCATGGGAGCGCGGCCCCCCAGGGATTGGCGGGGTCACAGGCGGCAAGCAGTCTCGGAGCCGCGTCGGGGTTGCTGTCGCTGGACCGGATCCGGTCGATCGCCCCGGGGAGGGCGAATTGGGAGGCGCCCAAGCCTTCGACGACGTGTCCTCGTCGGACTGCGCCCTGGCCCTCCATCGTGCTGAGCACCTGATAGGCCTGCGAGAAGTTGTTCCAGGCGGGCTCAACGGCCACCGTGCCGCGCGTCACCAGCCCGTGCCGCTGGAGGGTGACCCCCATCTCCATCAGTGACCTCTCGGTGGTTGAGAGGCGTGGCGCCGTCAGCACTGACCAGCGGCCACCCATGCCGGCCGAGGCGAGGGATGTCGGCCTGGGCAACCGCCGCCGGTGGACGCGGGGGGCACGCGGGGTCCTGAGGGCTGTGCGTCCGCCCGGATTCGCGACCAGGTCCCGCACTGGCTGGAAGCTCGTGCTCGTCACCTGCCCGGCCCACACCAGCTCCCAGACCTGGTGCGCCGAGGCGCCCAGCTCCGCAGCGGTCCAGGCTCCGCCCTGGCGAAGGCGCTCCAGCACTGGCAGGAGCTCCTCCGACACGTCCTCAGCGGTGGCCGGATCAGTCAGGACGAGATCGCCGGGCCACAACTGCACCCATCCGTCCTGGGTGCCGATCGCACCGGCCCCGGTCCACACCACCTCACCCGTCAGCAGGACCTGGTCAAGCAGGTGCGGGCTGTAGTCAACGACTCGACTCGGCAGGATGAGGGACTCGAGCATGGAGGCCGGAAGGGGGAACCCCGCAAGCATCTCCACCGCTCCCATCAAGCCTTCGGTGCCGTGGCCGGGGGCATCCAGCTCCTGCCAGGACGCCAGGAAGCGAGCCAGTTGGGCCTGTTCGACGGGCTCCACCTCAGCCCGCAGCAGAGCCAGGGTGCGCCGCTTGACCCTGCTGAGCACGTCGGGGTGCCACCACCTGTCGTCGACCAGCAGCAATCCAAGCCCCACGCGCAGGTGATCGAGAACCTGGAGCACGGAGTGGGGACTGATGCCCCAGCGCTGCGCCAGTACGGCGGGGTCAAGTCCGCAACGGTGCAGCAGCTCGCGCTGCACCAGGCGTTCCAGGGCCGCCTGTGGCCCTGGCCCCGGTTCTGCCACCATCCCCGGGGGCGTAGGAACCCCGAAGGCATCGGTGAGCAGCGGGAGGTCCTCCAGCGTGCAGACCATGTCGGTGCCGGCGAGTCGGACCGTGGCGATGCGCTTGCTCTCCAGGAGCTCGTCCACCCACGCTCCGGCCTCCGTGCTGTCGGCGCTGCGTTCACCACACTCTCGGACCGTCAGCGGGCCGTGGGTGCGGATGACGTCCCAGAGGGCCTCTGCGGTGGAGGCCCGGAGCGGTTCGCTGAGCCGTTGCAGATCTGCTTCCACCTGGGCCAGTGCGGCGGGATCGAGGAGCACCTGGGCCCCTTCGCGTCCCAACAACTCGGCCAGCAGGGCCTGGTCCACGTTGAGCGCCGCCAGACGCCTCTCGGCGAGGGGCTGGTCACTGTCGTAGAGGAACTCCCCGGCGTATCCGAACATCAGCGAACGGGCGAAGGGTGAGGGGAGGTCCGTCTCAGCGAGCACCAGACGGACGCGACGCGCGCCAAGGTCCTCGACCAGGCGCGTCAGACTGGGGAGGTCGAAAACGTCCTCCAGGCACTCGCGCATCGTCTCCAGGATGATCGGGAATTCGGGATGCCTGCTGGCCACCTGCAGGAGCTGGGCGGCTCGCTGGCGTTGCCGCCACAGGGGGGTACGACGGCCGGGATCAAGCCGCGGAAGCAGCAGGGCGCGGGCAGCGCATTCCCGGAACCGGGCTGCGAACAGGGGGGAGCCATAGGTCTCGTTGGTGACGGTTTCGACGATGCCCGCCGCGTCGATGTCCAGGAGTTCCAGACCCGGTGGCGTCCCCGTGGTGTCAGGAATGGTGATGACGATGCCGTCGTTGCTCGCCCAGGCGCGGACTTCCGAGCCGTGGAGTTCACGCCCCCTGGCCTCGATCGCCAGCGCCCACGGGGTCAGCACCGCCGCACCCAGCGCGGAATGCACCACCAGGCGCCAATCGCCCAGTTCATCAGTGAAGCGTTCCACGACGACCATCCGGTCATCGGGCACCTCGCCGGTGGCTTCAGCCTGCTCGGTCAGGTGGGACACCAAGTTGTTCCTCGACCATTCGTCCACCCCCGTGGGCAGGGTGGCGTCGAGCCGCTCCTCGGACAGCTCGCCCTCAGCGCGCAGCTCGCGGATGAACTCGCCCACGGCCGCGCCCAGGGCCTGGGGACGCCACGCCTGGTCCCCCTTCCAGAACGGCAGCCGGCCCGGTGCGCCCGGCGCGGGGGAGACGAGGACCTGGTGCGGCGTGATCTCCTCGATGCGCCAGCTGGTCGTGCCCAGGGTGAACACGTCCCCCACGCGAGACTCGTGCACCATCTCCTCGTCCAGTTCGCCCACGCGGCGGCCCGCCGTCCCCGGCTCACCGACGACGAAGACGCCGAAGAGGCCGCGATCAGGAATGGTGCCACCGCTGGTCGTGACCAGTCGACGGCTACCGGGACGCGCACTGAGTTGGTCGGTGGCCCGGTCCCACACCAGGCGGGGGCGTAGCTCGGCGAACTCCTCGCTCGGGTAGCGGCCGGCGAGCATGTCCAGGGTGGCGTCGAATGCTGACCGGGGGAGGGTACGGAAACTCTCGGCCCGCCGCACCAACTGGAACAACTCCTCAGAGGTGGCGGTGGTGTCGACCAGCATCGACACCAACTGCTGGGCCAGGATGTCGAGAGGGTTGCGCAGGTCGGGGACCGGCTCGATGTGGCCGGCTGCCATCTCTCGGGTGACGACGATCGCGTCCAGCAGGTCTCCGCGGTGGGTCGGCAGCATGATGCCGCGGGAGACTGCGCCGACCTGGTGGCCTGCGCGTCCGACCCGCTGGAGCCCCGAGGCAATGGAGTTGGGTGCCGCGACCTGGACCACCAGGTCGATGCTGCCCATGTCGATGCCAAGCTCGAGCGAGGAGGTCGCCACCACGCACGGTAGGTGGCCGGCCTTGAGGGCCGACTCGATCTCCAGTCGTCGCTCCTTGGAGACGGAGCCATGATGGGCTCGGGCGATGACCGGTGCGCCGGTGCCGTCCATGCTCCCCGAGCTGCCCGACTGGGCCATGACCATTGCAGGGGGCTCGTGGTCATCGGTCGGAATGCCGAGCCGCTCGGCATGCAGTTCGTTGAGGTGGGCGGTGAGCCGTTCGGCGACGCGACGGGAGTTCACGAACACCAGGGTCGTGCGGTGGGCATCCACCAACTCGAGGACCCGCTTCTCGATGTGGGGCCAGATGGAGTTGTTGGGCTCGCTGTGCGCTCCCTCCGGCCCTGGCGGGAGGGCGAGATCGGTGAGGTCGGGTACTGGTGTCTCGACGCGCAGGTCCCATTGCTTGTCGGGCATCGGCTGCAGGATGTCGATGGGACGATTCCCTACCAGGTAGCGTGCCACACGCTCTGCCGGGCTCACGGTGGCTGACAGCCCGATGCGCTGGAAACCCGGGCGTCCGGATCTGGTCTTCACATCATCAAGGCGCTCCAGGGAGAGTTGGAGGTGGGCTCCGCGCTTCGTCCCGGCCAGGGCATGGATCTCGTCCACGATGATGGCGTCCAGCTGGTCAAGGGTCTCGCGCCCCCGGCTGGACAGCATCAGGAAGAGCGATTCGGGGGTGGTGATCAGGATGTCGGGCGGCTGCTGCACCAGCTTCCGCCGCTCGGTTGACGGGGTGTCACCACTGCGCAGCCCCACCGTGATGTCGGGCAGCGGACGTCCGAGAGCGCGGGCAGCCACCTCGATTCCGCGCAGGGGAGCGGTGAGGTTGCGCTGGACATCGCTGGCGAGCGCCTTGAGCGGGGAGATGTAGAGCACCGAGGTCTTGCGCTCCGCCCGGACGCGTCGGACCTCCTCATCGGGGCGGCATGCGAGCCGATCAAGGGCGGAGAGGAAGGCGGCCAAGGTCTTTCCTGAGCCGGTGGGAGCCACCAGGAGGGCATGATGGCCGCCATTGATGGCTTCCCAGGCCGCGGACTGGGCGCGCGTGGGCGCCGAGAAGGAATCGCTGAACCAGCGGCGCACCGGCGGGCTGAAGCCCGCCAGCGGATCGTTCACCATTCCTTCGACACCCACCCCGCCATGGTGCCACCGAGCTCCGACAAGTTCTGCCAGCCCGGTCGATGTGGGTACTGTTGCCGCGTGCGTGAGGCAGAGCTGTGGCAGCGGTTGGAGAGGCATCTGGGGCCCGGTTATGCGAACAGCTGGGCTGGGATGTACGTGCTGGCGGACCTCGACCATCGCACCGTGCATGAGGCACTGCGGGATGGGATCCCGTGCAAGACGATCTGGCGGGCCGTGTGGCGTGCGCTGGAGCTTCCCGCCTCCGAGCGCTGATTCGACGCCGTCCATCCCGGGGGAGTCCCTTCCAGCACGCGTTGGTGGTGTGGTCCTGCGGGTGGAAACACGCCGGGCGCCGTCCTTGAGATTCGAATCCTTGTTCGTTACCGTTGTCCACAGATGGGACCCGACTCGAGTTCCCATCCACAGATTCTGCGGGTGCGCAGGTTTTGTCGGACCCCTCACCTACATTCGAGATCGCCAGACCACCCGTGCCGCCTGCTACGTCGGCGGCCACCCGAAAGGAACCATCGAATGGCTGTTGCCGACCGCCAGAAGGCGCTTGAGGCTGCGCTCTCCCAGATCGAGAAGGCCCATGGCAAGGGCTCGGTGATGCGTCTGGGTGAGGAGACTCGCCAGCCCATCGCCTACATCCCCACCGGTTCGGTGGCGCTGGACGTGGCCCTCGGAATCGGGGGCTTGCCTCGGGGCCGAGTTGTGGAGATCTACGGCCCGGAGTCCTCGGGCAAGACGACCGTCGCCCTGCACGCCATCGCGAACGCGCAGAAGGCCGGCGGCATCTGTGCCTTCATCGACGCCGAGCACGCGCTGGACCCCGATTACGCCGCCAAGTTGGGCGTTGACACCGACGCACTCCTGGTCAGCCAGCCCGACAACGGTGAGCAGGCCCTCGAAATCGCCGACATGCTGATCCGTTCGGGGGCCCTTGCCCTCATCGTCATCGACTCCGTCGCCGCCCTGACACCGCGCGCCGAGATCGAGGGCGAGATGGGTGACAGCCACGTCGGCCTCCAGGCGCGACTGATGAGCCAGGCGCTGCGCAAGATGACCGGTGCACTCAATGCGGCCGGCACAACCGCCATCTTCATCAACCAGTTGCGCGAGAAGATCGGCGTCATGTTCGGTTCGCCCGAAACGACCACGGGTGGACGGGCCCTGAAGTTCTACTCCTCGGTCCGCCTCGACGTCAGGCGCATCGAGACGCTCAAGGATGGCACCGAGTCGGTCGGCAACCGAACCCGTGTGAAGGTCGTCAAGAACAAGGTCGCCCCGCCCTTCAAGCAGGCCGAGTTCGACATCATCTATGGTCAGGGCATCAGCCGTGAGGGCTCGTTGATCGACATGGGTGTGGACGCCGGCATCATCCGCAAGGCCGGAGCCTGGTTCACCTACGAGGGCGAGCAGCTGGGTCAGGGCAAGGAGAACGCCCGCAACCACCTCCGCAACAATCCGGACATCGCCGCTGACATCGAGAACCGCATCAAGGTCGCCCTTGGCCTCGGGGACCAGCCCAGCGACGAGGTTCCTGCAGGGGTTGACCCTGTCACCGGCGAGGTCGCCTTCTGAGGATGGCTGACGGCAAGCAAGCACCCAGCGAGCCTTCTCCCCTGCAGCTGGAGGAGAAGGCTCGTGAGGTGCTCCTGCGCAAGCTGTCCCTGCGTCCCCACAGCCGGGCCGAGCTGGAGCAGGCGCTGGAGGCCAAAGGAGTCGACCCCGATCTCACCGAACACCTCCTCGATCGTTTCACCGAAGTCAACCTCGTCAACGATGAGGATTTCGCGCGGCAATGGGTCGCATCACGACAACGCACGCGTGGCTCATCCCGACGTGCGCTGCGCGAGGAACTGCGGCGCAAGGGCATAGACCGGGACCTCATCGATGACGCCACCAATGCCGTCAGCAGTGAGGACGAGCTGGAAGCCGCCCTGGAGCTGGCGAGGAAGAAGATGCGCACCTTGGCATCTCTGGAACCGCCGGTCCAGAGGCGTCGGCTCGCAGGTGCGCTGGGGCGCCGTGGCTACGGCTACGAGGTGGTGGAACGGGTGCTCCGCGAGGTTCTCGTGGAGGGCCACGACTAGGGTGGGTCCATGGGTCCCGGCGAACTACTCATCATCGTCCTCCTCGGCCTGACGCTTTTGGCGCTGGTGTGGGTGGCACGCACCCTCCAGCAGCGTCAGGTGACCACAGGTGTCGAGGCGGCTGCGCTGCATGACGGCACTGAGGCCCTTCTTCAGCGGGAAGAAGAGCTCGCCCGGCGTGAAGGTGAGTTGGCCGGCCAGGAGCAGGCGCTCGATGTGCTTCGGGGTGAGCTCGACCGGCGAGACGAACAGTTGTCCGATCGTGTTCGGCAGCTCGATGACCGTGAGCAGCGACTGGTGGCCCGCGCGACTGAGGTGGAGACCAGGGCTGAC
The DNA here is from genome assembly GCF_025144225.1 of Aestuariimicrobium sp. p3-SID1156. GTDB lineage: Bacteria > Actinomycetota > Actinomycetes > Propionibacteriales > Propionibacteriaceae > Aestuariimicrobium. Next base: position 186,265 of record NZ_JALXXB010000003.1, on the reverse strand, counting down.
GCCGCTCGTGCCGAGCGCGACGAGCTCCGCACCCTCCACGCGCAACTCTCCGCCCGTGATGAGGTCCTGGCGCGGCGAGCCGACCGGCTGGACGACAAACAGTCCGAGATCGAACGACAGCGGCTCGACCTCCAACGTGAGCGGGCGCAGGCCGAGTCCGAGCGGCAGGAGCTGGCCGACAGCATGCGCCGTGCGTCCCAGGAGCTGGAGCGCATCGCGGGGATGGATTCCGCACAGGCGCGAGACGAGGTCCTCCATCGCGCCGAACACAGCGCCCGCCTGGAATCAGCCCGACTGGTCCGCGATGTCGAGCGGAAATCTCGTACTGAAGCCGACGCAGTGGCCAGACGGATCATCGTGACCGCCATCCAGCGCCTGGCCGCCGAGCAGACTGCCGACTCCGTGGTGACCGCAGTGATGTTGCCCTCGGAGGAGATGAAGGGCCGCATCATCGGCCGGGAGGGTCGCAACATTCGCACCTTCGAGCAGATCACCGGCGTCAACGTCCTCATCGATGACACCCCGGAGACAGTGCTCATTTCCAGCTTCGACCCGGTACGACGCGAAACGGCGAGGGTGACCCTGGAAGCCCTGGTCGCCGACGGGCGGATCCACCCCTCGCACATCGAGGAGGTTCACGAGCGCAGCATCCGCCAGGTGGAGGAACGGGTCCTGCGGGCCGCCGAGGATGCCCTCGCCGAGGTGCGCATCACTGACCTCGCCCCCGAACTGCTCCCCGTCCTGGGCAGTTTGCAGTACCGGACCAGCTATGGCCAGAACGTCCTGCGCCACAGCCTGGAGTGTGCCCATCTCGCTGCCATGATGGCCGCCGAGTTGGGCCTCGACCCCACCACGTCGCGACGCGCGGCGTTACTCCACGACATCGGCAAGGCGCTCACGCATGAGGTGGAGGGCCCGCACGCGCAGATCGGTGCCGACCTCCTTCGTCGGCACGGCGAGGACGAGGACGTTGTCCATGCCGTGGCTGCCCACCACAACGAGATCGAGCCGGAGACCGTCGAGGCCCTGCTCGTCCAGGCTGCCGACGCCATCTCCGGGTCCCGCCCCGGAGCTCGCCGAGAATCCCTGGAAGCGCACGTCCGACGCCTGGAACGCCTCGAGCAGATCGCCATGGACCAGCCCGGCGTGGACCGGGCCTACGCGATGCAGGCCGGTCGTGAGCTGCGCATCATGGTGTTGCCCGACGAGGTGGACGACGCTGCTGCTCGTGCCATCGCCCGCGACGTTGTTCAGTCTGTCGAACATGAACTGACCTACCCCGGCGAGATCCGGGTGACCGTGGTGCGGGAATCCCGCGCCACTGCAGTGGCACGCTGACGGACGACGCAGCGCCCCGGCCGAGGCCGGGGCGCTGCCGTGCGCGTCGGTGAAGGAGTCGAGAGCCGCTCGCTCAGGCGTCCGGACGGATGTTGGTGTTAGCCGTACCGGGAACCGGCACCAGACCGACACCCACCGACCTGCCGGCGCGGCGCACGCGGATGCGCCGCTCGACCCACGACGCGAGCAGGGTGAGCCCGTAGTTGATGATGATGTAGAGGGCGGCGCAGAAGATCAGCGCCACCAGTACACCGCCGCTGGAGAAGCGGGTCTGGACGGCTCGCAGCAACTCGTTGTAGGTGACGATGTAGCCCAAGGCGGTGTCCTTGAGGATGACCACCAGCTGGCTCAGCAGCGAAGGGAGCATCGCGGTGATGGCCTGGGGCAGCAGGATCTCGCGCAGCGTCTGACGTCGCGACATGCCGATCGCCATACCGGCCTCGCGCTGCCCTCGGGGCAATGCATGGACCCCGGAGCGAATCAGTTCCGCCAGCACCGAACCGTTGTAGAAGGTGAGGCCGGCCACCACGGCTACTACGGGCACGTACTCCGGTGCCACCAAGCCGCTGGCCTGGTAGAGCAGGAAGTAGTACGCGAACAGCATCATCATCAGCACCGGCACGGCGCGGAAGAACTCCACCACAATTCCGGCGGGGATGTTGATGACAGGCAGGTGGTTGAGCCGGGCCATGCCGAAGAACAGGCCGAAGATGCCGGCGCAGACCACAGCCAGTGCGGCGGCCATGAGCGTGTTCTTGAGACCGTCCAGGATGTAGTAGCGCCAGGTGTCGGGCTCCAGGAAGATCTTCCAGAGATCCCAGTTGAGCAGCTGGCCCCGCAGCAACCAGACCGCCAGGGCACCCAGTCCGATGCACAGCAGGATGCCGATCGCGCCGATCGCACGTCCCAGCGCTCGACCGCGCGGGCCGGGGGCGTCAAAGATGACCGAGACGTTGTTGACGCTCATCGAGCCACCGCCAGCTTCTTGGACAGGCGCGTGAACAGGACGCCGACGGGCAGGGTGAGCAGGACGAAGCCGAGGGCGAAGATGAAGAAGGTCAGGTACAGCATGTCGGGACGGTCCTCGATCATCTTCTTCATCACGGCAGAGGCCTCCAGTGCGACCACGGTGGCGACCACGGTGGTGTTCTTGGTCAGGGCGATCAGCGTGTTGCCCAGGGGGGCGATGGCGCCACGCATGGCCTGGGGCAGGATGACCTCACGGATGGTGCCGACGAAGGGCAGGCCGACGGCGCGGGCGGCTTCGGCCTGGCCCAGCGGCACCGTGTTGATGCCCGAACGTACGGCCTCGGCCACGAAGGCGGCGTGGTAGACGGACAGGCCCACGACCGCCCAGACGAAGTTCTGCCAGTTGAGGCTGGCGGCGTCCGGCAGCAGGTACCAGTTCATGGCCAGCATCAGGCCCGAGATACAAAAGAAGATGATGATCGTGAGCGGCGTGTTGCGGACCAGGTTCACGTAGGCGGTGCCGAACAGGCGCAGGGCGGGTACGGGGCTCACGCGCAGGATGGCAACGACCACGCCGATGATGAAGGCGCCCAGGGCCGAGCACACGGTGAGCAGGATGGTGTAGCCGAAGGCCTGGAGGACGTTGAACTCCTTGACGAGCTCAAACATTTCGCTCAGCATGTTCCTTCTCTCTGTCGTGGCTGCAGGGCGGACGCGGTCCCTGGTGTCGTCGGGTCGCCCAGGGATCTGCGAGGGGCGGGGCCGACACCGTCGACTCTGACGGTGCCGGCCCCCTCACCGAGGGTGGGATCAGGCGCAAGCATCCTGGGCCGGAGGGGTCGGAGCCTTGTAGCCCGACGGTCCGACGGTCTTCTCCAGGGCCTTCGTCCACTCACCGCTGTCGATCATCTTCTTGATGGCGGTGTTGACCTTCTCGCACAGCTCCTTGTCACCCTTCTTGAGGCCCACGCCGTAGCGCTCCTCACTGAAGGGCGCGCCCACCACCTTGAGCTTGCCCTTGTAGGCGTCCTGGGCGGCGAAGCCGGCCAGGATCACATCGTCGGTGGTGACGGCATCGATCGAACCATTGGCCAGGGCGTCCACACACTTGGAGTAGGTGTCGAACTCCTGCAGCTGCACGCCGGGCACCTTCTCCTTGACCTTGGTGGCCGACGTGGATCCGGTGACCGAACACAGCTTCTTGCCCTTCAGGCCGTCAACAGAGGTGATGTCGGAGTCGTTCTTGACGAGCAGGTCCTGGCCGGCGATGAAGTAGGGACCGCCAAAGGAGATCTTCTCCTTGCGGGAGTCGGTGATCGAGTAGGTGGCGAAGATGAGCTTGACCTGCCCGGTCATGATCAGGTTCTCGCGCTGGGGGGAGGGGGACTCCTTGAACTCGATCTTGTCCTCGCTGTAGCCCAGCTCCTTGGCCACGTACTTGGCCACCTCGACGTCGAAGCCTTCGTAGTTGCCGCCGACCTTCTGCCCGAGACCGGGCTGGTCGAACTTGATGCCGATGGCGATCTTGTCATCGGCCTTGTCGCCGCCGCCACAGGCGGTGAGGCTGAGGGCGAGCACGGCGCCGGTGGCGGCGGCTGCGAACTTGGTGAACTTCATGATGACCTCTCTGGCTTTCTGTCAGCGTTGGGCAGGCTGTCAGGGGTTTGGGTGGACAGTCGTTCAGTGCAGGATCTTGGACAGGAAGTCCTTGGCCCTGCTGCTCTTGGGGTTGGTGAAGAACTCCTCGGGGGAGGCCTCCTCGACGATTTCTCCGTCGGCCATGAACACGACGCGGTCGGCCGCCTTGCGGGCGAAGCCCATCTCGTGGGTGACCACGACCATGGTCATGCCCTGGTTGGCGAGGCTGATCATGACGTCGAGAACCTCGTTGACCATTTCGGGGTCCAGAGCCGATGTCGGCTCGTCGAAGAGGATGACCTTCGGGTCCATCGCCAGGGCGCGTGCGATCGCTACGCGCTGCTGCTGGCCGCCGGACAGCTGCGCCGGGTACTTGTGTGCCTGATTGGCCACCCCCACTCGGTCGAGCAGCTTCATGCCGGCTTCTTCGGCCTTTGTGGCGTTCACCTTGCGCACCTTGATCGGGCCCAGGGTGACGTTGCCGAGGATGGTCTTGTGGGCGAAGAGGTTGAACGACTGGAAGACCATGCCGACATCGGCACGCAGACGAGCGAGCGCCTTGCCCTCCTCGGGCAGCTTCTTCCCGTCGATCGAGATGCTGCCCCCTTCGATGGTCTCCAGGCGGTTGATGGTGCGGCAGAGGGTTGACTTTCCGGAGCCGGAGGGCCCCAGGACCACCACCACCTCGCCCTGGTGGACGGTCAGGTTGATGTCCTTGAGCACGTGGTTGTCGCCGAAGTACTTGTCGACATGCTCGATGACGACCAGCGGCTCGCCCACGTTCCCCGCGCGCTGCGGGCGAGCTGCCTTCTCAGGGTCCGGCACGACGTTGTCGGGGGCCACGCTGTCAGGCGCGACACCATCAGGGTCTGCGACAGAAGTGGCGCCGGGCTGCGTCTCGACGGTATTGGCGACGGAATTGTCGACGCGGGTGCTCTCGGTCATGGGGTGCAGACTAGGGGCACTTGCGGCCTCGTGGGAACCGTTCGGTGATGGTGTTGCCGGAATGTTGCACGAACTTCTCCGCAGCGCCGACCTCTCTGAGTACGCGCTGACCCACAGGGGACGGATGTGCTGACCCGACGCTCAGCCCTCGACGGTGAGCGACCAGCTGAAGTCTGTCCGCTGGCCCGGTGCGAGGTGGCGCAGGCCCTTGGCCCCCGGACCGCCGTTGAAGGCATCGGCTCCGACCGACATCGGCTCGATGGCCAGTAGGGACGCGTCCTTGGGGGTGTAGAGCTGCACCCAGTCCATGTCCGGGGACGAGATCGTCACTGCCATGTCCTGATGACTCACCCTCACCTTCCAGGGGTGCTCTCCGGGAGCGGTGAACGCGTGGTCGAGGTGGGTGTGGCCCAGGTGCTGGCGGATGCGGAGGTCGGGGAGGGGATTGCCGGGGTCGTCCACGCGGCCCAACTCGAGGGGCAGGAGACGATCATGGTCCACCAGCAGCACGTCGGCGAAGGGGGCCTCGACCTCCCACTCCGCCCTCGGCGCCCCGCCCAGCCGAACATAGGGATGGGCTCCATAACCGAAGGGGATCTCCTCCGCCCCCACGTTCTCGACCTCCACCACGATGGTGAGGGTGCGCTCGTCGAGCGTTGCGGTGAGGCTCACCCGGACGTCACCGGGCCAGCCTGGCTGCGGTTCCAGGTGGACGCCGAGGGCCAAGCGATCGGTCGAGTGATCCACGAGCTCCCAGTCGAGCCGGTGGGCCAGGCCGTGGATGGCATTGTGGCGCTCCGGTTCGGTGATGGGCAGCTCCTGCACGGTGCCCTGCCAGTCATAGCGGCCGTTGGCGATGCGACCCGGCCAGGGCAGGAGCTGGGCACCGTCCATCATGATCGGCGTGGTGCCCGGCTCAAAGCTGCTGAGGATCTCACGATCCCCATGACGCAGGGACCGGATGAAGGCGCCCCGTCGAGTGAGGGTCGCGGAGAGCGGTTCGGAGGAGATGGTCCATTCGGCAACAGCGCTGTCGTCCATGGACCAAGCCTAGGTTGTTCGGATTGGGAGCGGGCCGGGGGGCCGAACTAGAATCCCCGCATCATGACCAACGCCATCCTCGCTCCCGCGCGCACGTACCAGGTCGTCACCTACGGCTGCCAGATGAACGTGCATGACTCCGAACGCATCTCGGGCCTGCTGGAGGATGCCGGCTACGTCCGTGGGGACGAGGGCTCCGAGGCTGACCTGGTGGTGTTCAACACCTGTGCCGTGCGAGAGAACGCCGACAACCGCCTCTACGGCAATCTCGGCCACATCGCCTCGGTGAAGGCCACGCGTCCCGGCATGCAGATCGCCGTGGGTGGTTGCATGGCGCAGAAGGACCGCGACACCATCGTCAAGAAGGCCCCCTGGGTGGACGTTGTCTTCGGCACCCACAATGTCGGCTCCCTTCCAGTCCTCCTGGAGCGTGCTCGCATCGAGGAGGCCAGCCAGGTCGAGATCGTGGAGGCCTTGCAGACCTTCCCCAGCAACCTGCCGACTCGCCGCGAATCGGCCTACGCCGCCTGGGTGTCCATCAGCGTCGGCTGCAACAACACCTGCACCTTCTGCATCGTTCCAGCGCTGCGTGGCAAGGAGACCGACCGGCGCCCCGGTGACATCCTGCGCGAGATTGAGACGTTGGTCTCAGAAGGGGTCCAGGAGATCACCCTGTTGGGCCAGAACGTGAACTCCTATGGCGTCGAGTTCGGCGACCGCGGTGCCTTCGCGAAACTGCTGAGATCCTGCGGTGAGATTGAGGGTCTGGAGCGTGTCCGTTTCACCTCGCCCCATCCTGCGGCCTTCACCGACGATGTCATCGAGGCCATGGCCGAGACCCCCAATGTGATGCCCCAGCTGCACATGCCGCTGCAGTCAGGGTCGGATCGTGTCCTCAAGGCGATGCGACGCTCCTACCGCTCGGAGAAGTTCCTGGGCATCCTCGACCGCGTGCGGGCCGCAATCCCCGATGCTGCGATCTCCACCGACATCATCGTCGGGTTCCCCGGGGAGACCGAGCAGGACTTCCTGGAGACGATGCGAGTCGTCGAGGCCAGCCGGTTCGCCAGCGCCTTCACTTTCCAGTACTCCATCCGTCCCGGCACCCCGGCAGCCACCATGGACGACCAGGTGCCCAAGGCGGTGGTCCAGGAGCGCTACGACCGGCTCATCGAGCTGGTCAATGACATCTCCTGGCAGGAGAACAAGAAGCTCGTCGGCCAGCAGGTCGAGGTCATGTTCGCGACCGGTGAGGGCCGAAAGGACGCCGAAACCCGGCGTCTCAGCGGTCGTTCCCGCGACAACCGGCTCGTCCACGTGGCGGTGGTGGGGGACCAGATCCCACGCCCGGGAGACATCGCCCTGGTCGAGGTCACCCATGCGGCCCCGCACCACCTGAACGCGGATGGTGGGTTGCTCTCCCTGCGTCGCACGCGCGGAGGGGACGCCTGGCAGGCGCGTCACGAGGCTCCCCCCGCTGCACCCGGCGTCAGCCTGGGGATGCCCACCCGTCGGGCCTGAGCGGGAGTTCGGGTCCTGGACACGATGATGCCCGGCCGACGATCGGCCGGGCATCGTCTGTCCCGTCAGGGGGCCGGGATCAGAGGTTGCCGGTCTTGTCCTGGATGACGTCCTGGCCCTTGTCGACGTGGCTCTCGAAGCGGCCACCGGTGCGGTCGTCAAGCAGGTCGCCGGCGCGATCGACGCCGGCGTCGATCTTGTCCTCGTGCTGGTTCGCCACGTCCTTGGCGCGCTCGATGTGATCGTTGTTCTCGCCGTCGTTGAAGGCGTCCTTGACGGAATCCATGATTCCCATGGGTACGTCCCCTTTCGTGTGTGTGGGTGAGATGTGTCCCAGTCTTTCCGAGGGGACGTAACCGTGTCAGCCGTTCGCGCAAGTTCGAGGTTCCCGACTCACGGCCGTGGCCCGTGCACGGTCAGGCAGAATGGCCGGGTGCTGCCCCTGATCCAACTCATCGGACCCACTGCCAGCGGCAAATCCGGGCTGGCCATCGACCTGGCCCTGCGTCTGGCAGACCGTGGGCAACCCGCAGACGTTGTCAATGCGGACTCGATGCTGGTCTATCGCGGCATGGACATCGGAACGGCCAAACCCACCCTCGCTGAACGTCGTGGTGTGCGACACCACCTGGTCGACATCATGGACGTCACCGACACCGCCTCGGTGGCGGAATTCCAAGGGCTGGCACGCGGTGTGATCCACGAACTGCGGACCGCCGGCGTGGTTCCGATCCTGGTGGGTGGTTCGGCCCTGTACAGCAGGGCGATCACCGATGTGTTCGACTTCCCCGGCACGGATCCCCGCGTCCGGGCGCATTGGGACCAGCAGCTCGCCGAGCGTGGGCCGGAGGCCCTGCACGACGAACTGGCCCGTCGCGCTCCCGGGGCTGCCGCCGAGATCATTCCCGGCAATGGCCGCCGCATCGTTCGAGCTCTGGAGCTGCTCGACCTGCAGCAGGACCTGCGGCCCACGCTGCCGACCTGGACCTACGCGCTGGAAAACGTGCGGACCATCGGCCTGGAGTTGGAACGAGACGTCATGGATGCCCGAATCAATGAGCGGGTCGACCAGATGTGGCGCGACGGTCTGGTCGAGGAGGTCCAGTCGCTGCTGCCACGGGGCCTGCGGGAGGGTCGTACTGCTTCCCGTGCGATCGGCTATCGACAGGTGCTGGACGCGCTGGACGGCCGTTGCAGTCTCGATCAGGCGCGCGAGGACGTGAAGATCGCGACCCGCCGCTTTGCCCGCAAGCAACTCGGGTGGTATCGCCGTGACCACCGCATCGAATGGCGCCCGGCCGGGGTGGACGCCGAGGGACTGGTGCGCCAGATCGCGTCTCGACCGGACCAGTAGTCTGAGTACATGCGCAGCATCAACTTCACCAAGGGCCATGCCACGCTCAACGACTTCGTCGTGCTGGTCGACCGCCACGACACGACTCCGCTCTCGGTGGAGGATGTGCGGCTCATCTGTGATCGGCACGGTGGCATCGGCGCCGACGGGCTGCTGCGCGCCGTCAAGAGCGAACACATGCCCGACTGGGACGGTGACCCAGAACTCTGGTTCATGGACTACCGCAATGCGGACGGCTCCATCGCAGAGATGTGCGGAAACGGCACGCGGCTGTTCGCTCGCTATTTGGTCGACAACGACCTCGCCGAGGGACCCGATGTGCAGATCGGCACGCGTGCCGGACTGCGCAACCTCCACCTGCACGCCGACGGCAGCGTCTCCACGCAGATGGGGATCGTCAGACTCCTCGATGATCCGGTGGAGGTGACGCTGGGGCGGGACACCTGGCCTGCGCGCAAGGTCGATGTCGGCAACCCGCACGCCGTGGTGATGCTGCCGCCGGGGGTCAGGGTCAATGAGCTCGACCTCAGCCAGGCCCCGACGTGGAGTCCGGTTGACGCCTTTCCCGAAGGTGTCAACGTCGAGTTCATGGAAGTTGCCGATGACCACCACCTCGCGATGCGGGTCCATGAACGGGGTGTGGGGGAAACACTGTCGTGCGGCACCGGTACCGTCGCGACTGCGGCAGCCCACGCAGCTGCAGCTGGAACAGGTGACGGGGAGTACCGGGTCGACGTCGCTGGTGGCGTCCTGCACGTGACCCTGCAGGGGGCTGAGGCCACGCTGCGCGGCCCGGCGATGGTCGTGGCTCGGGGCGAGCTCCAGCTGCCGGATCGGCCCTCTGTCGAGTGATGGATACCGCGACGGCTGCGCCGGAAGCGGAATTCGCTGGTGCGCAGGCGTCCAGGATGGCAGTCTTGAACGACGATGAGTGATGCCCTGAGCGACAACGCCCCCTCCCTGTACGACCGCCAGCGATACCTCGAGGATGAGGTCGACGACGACTTCGTGGAACCCTGGGGCCAGGCCGACCCGGAGGACGAGGCTGACTACGACGGTGACCAGCTGGACCTGGCCGCCCGACTCTCGCTGCGACGTGTGGCCGGCATGTCCACCCAGCTGGAGGACATCTCCGAGGTCGAGTACCGCGAACTGAAGCTGGAACGCGTCGTCTTGGTGAGCGTGTGGACCTCTGGAACCGAGCAGGACGTGGAGAACGCGGTGACCGAGTTGAAGATGCTGGCCGAGACGGCGGGCTCTCAGGTGCTCGAGGCCCTCGTACAGCGCCGCCAGAAGCCGGATCCGGCGACCTTCATCGGACGCGGCAAGGTGGATGAGCTCCGTGAGGTCGTCATCGCGACCGGAGCCGACACCGTCATCTGCGATGGCGAACTGGAAGCCGCGCAGTTGAGGAATCTGGAGGACCGCGTCAAGGTCAAGGTCGTCGACCGCACCGCGCTGATCCTCGACATCTTCGCCCAGCATGCCAAGAGCGTGGAGGGCAAGACCCAGGTCGAACTCGCACAGTTGAACTACCTCAAGCAGCGACTGCGCGGTTGGGGCGGCAACCTGTCCCGGCAGGCCGGTGGCCAGGCCGGCGGTGGGGTCGGTATCGGCGGTCGAGGCCCCGGTGAAACCCGCATCGAGACCGACCGGCGGCGCATCAACTCCCGCATCGCGCAGTTGCGTGGGCGGCTGCGGGAGATGGAGTCGACCCGAGCGACCAAGCGTGCCGACCGCGTGCGCAATCGCGTCCCCTCGGTGGCGATCGTCGGTTACACCAATGCCGGGAAGTCCTCCCTGTTGAACCGGCTCACCAGCGCCGGCGTGCTCGTCGAGAACGCACTTTTCGCGACCCTGGACCCGACGACCCGACGCACCGAGACCAGCGATGGCCGGGTGTTCACGCTGACCGACACGGTCGGATTCATTCGGCACCTCCCACATGATCTGGTCGAGGCCTTCGCCTCGACCCTGGAGGAGTCGGTCCAGGCGGACCTCCTGCTGCATGTGGTCGATGGTTCGGACCCCGACCCGGTGGGCCAGATCAACGCGGTGCGCGGGGTGCTCTCGGAGATCGGGGCAGCGGAGCGCCCGGAACAGCTGGTGATCAACAAGATTGATGCCGCCGAGGACGAGATGCTCACCATGCTGCGGTCGCAGTTCCCCGACGCGCTCTTCGTGTCGGCGCGAACAGGCGAGGGCATCCGTGACCTGCGGGCGGTCACCGAGCAGAGGCTGCCGCAGCCGGAGGTGGAGGTGCGGGCACTGGTGCCCTATTCCCGCGGCGATCTCCTGGACAAGGTGCACCGGTTGGGGACCATCGACAGCCTGGACCACACCAACGAGGGCACAGAACTGGTCGCCCACGTGCACCCGGACCTGGCCAGCGATTTCGCCGAGTACCTGCGCTGAACGTCGCTGGGGGCCAGGCCTCGGGGTGCCCCGGCAGGGCGTTGTCCACAGGCTCGTCTTCCCCTCCGGGGAGCGGGCTAGGGTGGTGCGGTGGCGAACTCCCAACGACATCGCGATGTGCTCGCGGCCGCTGTCGGCGTCCTCGGCGGGCAGCCGCGTGAGGGCCAGCAGCAGATGGCCGACGCCATCCGTGACAGTCTGACCACCGGCACCCACGGCCTCATCCAGGCTGGCACCGGCACCGGGAAGTCCTTGGGTTACCTCGCTCCTGCGCTGACGCACCTGGCCGAGGGCGGGGACCGGGTGGTCGTGGCCACGGCGACCCTGGCACTGCAGGCACAGCTGGCCACCAAGGACATTCCCGTAGCGCTCGACGCGGTGGAGGAGGTCACCGGTGTGCGACCGAAGGCCGCCATTGTGAAGGGTCGCACGAACTACGCCTGCCTCTACCGTGCCCGCGAGGGCCTCGGTGAGGAGCAGGACGCCCTCATCGGCGGCACCGAGCTCGCGAAGGCCACCCGAGGGGCCGATGCCGCCTCGGCGTTGGGCGGTGAGGTCGTCATGCTGCGCGAATGGGTCGAGGAACAGGTGGCCGCCAGAGAGCTCGCCGACCGCGACGACGCGCCACCGCACACTCCGGCTGCGTGGGCACAGGTCTCGATCCCCGTTCGAGAATGCCTGGGCACGCAGCGCTGCCCCTACGGGGCTGAATGTCTCGTCGAGGGGTCACGGGAGCGCGCCCGGGCCGCGGACCTGGTGGTCACCAACCATGCGCTCCTGGCCATCAACGCCATGCACGGCGGCACAGTCCTGCCCGAGCACGGCGCGGTCATCATCGACGAGGCCCATGACCTGGTCTCGCGTGTCACGGGAGCAGCGAGCAGTGAGTTGAGCCCGCAGATCGTGGAGCGCACCGCTCGACGAGCCCTCCCGTGGCTGGATGACGACACGGGCGTGGACTTGCTCGAGGCAGGCGAGGGCCTGGAGAAGGGGCTTGCAGACAGCGAGGTCGGACGTGTCACGGAAGACGGCCCGGCACTGCGCGCCTTCGAGCAGGTGCGCGACGCTGCCAGGGCGGCGGTCTCGAAGCTCACTGGCAAGGGTGAGTCCCGGCAGGAAGTGTCCGGGGACGATGCCGAGAGGTCCCAGACTGCGGCAGCCGTGAAGGAGGTCTTCGACATCGCCGAGCGGCTGGCCGCGCTCAGGGCCACCGACGTGGTCTGGATCAGCGAGCGTGAACGATCCGGACGCTGGGCCCACGTGGCTCCGTTGTCGGTCGCCGGCCTGATGCGAGAGAAGGTGTTCGCCGAGACCCCCGTGGTGCTGACCTCGGCCACCCTGAAGATCGGCGGCGACTTCGACAACGTGGCCGCGACCGTGGGTCTGAGCCGCAAGGAGCGGGTGGATTCCACAGCAGCCGAGCCGGAGACCGAGGATGAACTGTTCAACTGGGCGGGGGTGGACGTGGGCTCGCCCTTCGACTACCGGCGCCAGGGGATCCTGTACGTGGGAGCGGGCCTACCCAAGCCCCGGCGCGATGGCATGGCGCCTGAGCTGCTGGCAGAGGTAGCTGAGTTGGTCTGGGCGGCTGGCGGCCGGACGCTGGGTCTGTTCGCGTCCCAGCGCAATGCCGAGGAGGCAGCACGATATGTGCGGGCGCAGCTGCCGAACCTGACCATTCTCTGCCAGGGCGACTCACAGCTCTCCGACCTCACGGCCCGGTTCATCGCAGACCCTGGGGCGAGCCTGTTCGGAACCCTCTCACTGTGGCAGGGCATTGACGTGGCGGGTGACACCTGTGAACTGGTGATCATGGACAAGATCCCGTTCCCGCGGCCCGATGACCCGCTGATGCAGGCGCGCCAGCAGGCGGTGGCCGAGGCCGGCGGCAACGGCTTCATGGCGGTGGCGGCGGCCCACGCGGGGCTGTTGCTGGCGCAGGGGAGCGGCCGGCTCATCCGACGATCCACCGACAGGGGAGTCGTGGCAGTCCTCGACCCCCGGCTCGTGACTGCTCGCTATGGCTCGTTCCTGCGCTCGTCGATGCCTGACTTCTGGGTGACCGCTGACCGTGAGGTGGCGGTACAGGCCCTTCGTCGGCTCCAGGAGAACCGCGCCTGAGCGTCAGACCTTGCGGATCACTGCGACGACCTTGCCCATGATGGAGGCGTAGGTTCCGTCAATCGGTGAGTAGGCCGGGTTGTGGGGGAGCAGCCACACCTGGCCGTCCTTGCGGCGGAAGGTCTTGACAGTCGCTTCATTGTCGAGCAGGGCTGCGACGATGTCGCCGTTCACGGCAGTCTCCTGCTGGCGGACCACGACCCAGTCGCCCTCGCAGATCGCGGCGTCGATCATGGAGTCGCCCTTGACCTCGAGCATGAAGTGGACCCCGTCGCCGACCAGCTGCTTGGGGAGCGCGAAGACGTCCTCGACCTGTTCCTCCGCGAGAATCGGGCCTCCGGCGGCGATACGGCCCACCATGGGCACGGCCACGCCGGTGGGGTTGGCATCGTAGATGCCCGTTTCGTCGACATCGGTCTCAACCACGTGGGGGCGTTTGGGGCCTGGCTGAACGGCCATGGAGGCAGGGAGGTGGACCTCGAGGGCACGGGGGCGATTCGGATCGCGCCGGATGAACCCTTTGGCCTCCAGCGCCTTGAGCTGGTGCGAGACGCTCGAGGGGCTCGCGAGCCCGGCAGCCTCCCCCATCTCACGAATGCTGGGTGGATAGCCATTCGTGGCCACCGCATCCCGAATGACTTCCAGCACCCGCCGCTGCCGGGGCGTGAGGCCATCCAGGTCCGAGGGCCCGTCCGGCATGGGGATCAGGTTGCCAAGTTCTGCGGCGATCTCTGCGTTGGAGGGCCGCCCCACCCGTCGCTTGGAGGGGGCGGCGGCTCGGCGCGGCTTCTGAGCGCGACGGGGGGAGCTGTCATCTTCGGCCATGGGAGCAGCCTACCGAATCGAACACCTTCATTCAAACGTTTGTTCGACCTGCTCCGCGCGTGTCGCCGAACGGGTCAGGACCCTTGCAAGTTTTGTCAGTGGGGGCTGATGTGCTCTTCCCGGTGGCGCGAACAGGGGCGCCACTCGAACCTCGAACAACTGTTTGATTCACGAAGCGACCCACGCTACAGTCGACTCGAACGAACGTTCTAAACCGCACCATGGGATGCATGGGCGGCAACACAGAAGGAGCTGTCATGAGCGCCATCACCACCGACTTCGGGCAGGTTGCACGGGCCCGCTCATCTCGCGCCGTGCGTTCGGCCACCTCATCCTCGGTGCGGGCCGCTGGGCATGGACGCCCCCGCATCCTGAATCAGGGCGGGCCCGCCACCTCGTCGCGTCATGCCCCGTCGCCGCTGCAACGCCCTCCCGCTGCGGCGTGCCGGGTGCAGGCTCCCGCACGTGGCACCCGTCCCAGTGCCGCTGTCGTTCGTCCGCGGGCGACTCTCGATGATCGAGCTCTGCTGGCCATCATGGTCGGCTTCGGGGCGCTCCTCCTGGTCACCTTTGCCGTGGTGATCCAGGGCTTCTGGGCCATCGGCGCAGGACTCATCTGAGTCACCCTCGACAACGACGCTGGGCCCCGTCTTTCGACGGGGCCCAGCGTTCAACAGGTCAGTCAGTCATCAGTGCTTGACGTTGATCGGTCCGCTCTGGGACACGTCCAGCACGTAGGTCTTCATGATCTTGTCGGCGAAGGTCTGGCGGTTCTTGTCCCACAGGGGGAACAGCCAGCCGATGAAGCAGGCGATGGTGTCAAGGGCGTGTGCGACGTAGCGCACGATGTTCATGCCGAAGCTGATGGGTTCGCCGGTCTCACTGACGAGCTGGGTCTTCATGATCTTGCGACCCCAGGTCTGGCCGGTCTTGGAGGCCACGTAGGACAGGATCAGGATGCCGGCGATGTTGACCAGGTTGCCGAGGAGATTGTCCGTGGCGGTAGCCGTGTAGTCGATGGAGGCGCCGTTGGGGCCAGTGCTCGTCGTGGTGGCGCCGGTCGCGAGACCGATCACGAAACTGACAACACCGAAGGGCAGCCAGTCAAGGAGGTAACCGAGCACACGCTTGCCCCAGCTCGCCAGGGGCAGGCCGCCGGGGCCCATACCGACCATCGGGGCGCCAGCGGCGGGGTATCCCACTGGGCCGGGCTGGTAACCACCCGGGGCAGCGTATCCCTGCTGGGGCTGGTCCCATCCCCCCGGGTTCGCCTGGGGTTGGTCCCACGCGCTCTGCGCGGACTGGGGCTGGTCCCACGCGTTCTGAGGGGCGTGCTGCGGCTGGTCCCATGCGCTGGACTGCGACTGCTCCCAGGGCTGGTTCTCGGGCTGGTGGGTCTGGTTCCAGCCGTGCTGCGGCTGGTGGGCTCCGCCGTCCTGCGCCGGGTCCTTCGGCTGGTTCCAGTC
Organism: Aestuariimicrobium sp. p3-SID1156; assembly: GCF_025144225.1. Taxonomy (GTDB): domain Bacteria; phylum Actinomycetota; class Actinomycetes; order Propionibacteriales; family Propionibacteriaceae; genus Aestuariimicrobium. The sequence goes on along the minus strand of NZ_JALXXB010000003.1, from coordinate 170,632 downwards.
CTGGTTCGGGTTCTGGTTCCAGGGCTCGCCACCCTGGGGTGCGTTCGGGTCATTCCAGTTGTTGCTCATTACGCTCTCCACGGTTGTTCGGGTTCGGCGGCCGCCCGGCTGGTGGCCTGACCTCGACACAACCTATCGGCTGGGGGTGGCGTTTGTGTCCGACGCGGCGCACCTGATCAACACCAAGTCACGCCAAGTGCCTGTGACTGGTGTCGGTGCCGCCATACTGGAAGGCGTGTCAGCCATCCCGCAGGTCGCCGTGCAGCAGCCCGAGTTCACTCCCCAAGCTGGCCTTCGCCGGATGGGGGAGACCGCGATGGCGCTGCTGGGGGTGGGGCTGGTCTACAAGGTCACCGGCCTCGGTATCTCCTGCGGGCTGATCAAATTCGGGATTTACTGCCCGTTCTGCGGTGGCACGCGTATGGTCGCGAGCCTCTTGGGCGGCCACCCGGTGGCGGCCTTCCATTGGAATCCAATGCTCTTTGTCGCCGGCATCCTGATGGTCGTCGTGACGCTCTTCTGGGCGGGGGAGTTGATCGGCGGCCCGCGACTCCGCTGGCCCCGGTCCTGGCGGGTCTCCCAGAACAGGATCTACCTGGTTGCTGGAGTGGCAAGCCTTGCCTTCATGGCGGTGCGCAACCTCGCCTGAGGGCGTGTCACATATTTTTCGCCGCGTTCCTGCTGGTCACCACGGAGTGTTCGCTCTCGGCGTGGACCGCTCCCGCCCACGAGGCTTGACCCTTGGGGTGGGGGGACCTAGTGTTTCCCACATCTAGTAGTTACACGGCTGTGGTTCGTCCACAGGTAGTGGTTGTTGGTCCACATGTCATCCACAGGCTGTCCACAGTCCGGCACCGGAGGGAGATCGCGATGCACTGTCCGTACTGCCGTCACACCGACTCCCGGGTGCTTGATTCGCGGGTCAGTGAGGATGGCTCGAGCATCCGTCGCCGGCGACAGTGCCAGAGCTGCGAGCGCCGTTTCACCACCCTGGAACAGATCCAGCTCATGGTGGTCAAGAAGAGTGGTGCCATCGAGCCGTTCAACCGTGAGAAGGTCATCGCCGGCGTCCGCAAAGCCTGCAAAGGCCGACCGGTCACTGACGCCGACCTGGCCAAGCTGGGCCAGAGCGTGGAGGATGCACTGCGCGCCAGCGGAGTCTCCGAAATCCCCGCGCAGGACGTGGGGGTCGCCATCCTCGGCCCGCTGGGCGAACTGGACGCCGTCGCCTACCTCCGCTTCGCGTCCGTCTACAACCACTACCAGTCCGTCGATGACTTCATCGCCGAGATCCAACGCCTGCAAGAAATGTCAGACCCTGCGGGCAGCATCTGACCAGCGTCCTGATTGCTCACCGAGCAGTCGGACGCCACTGACACCAGCACCAGACCCATCACGAAATATGCCATCACCACATGAGGGGACAGCCATGACCGAGACAACGCGGACGGCGCGCCGCACCAGCAACCGCAAGCGCGGAGGGCTGACGATCGAGCGAGTGTTCACCACCCCCGGCGTGCACCCCTATGACGAGATCAGCTGGGAGAAGCGCGACGTCGTCCAGACCAACTGGAAGTCCGGTGAGACCGTCTTCGAGCAGCGTGGCGTCGAGTTCCCCGACTTCTGGAGCCTCAATGCCTCCACCATCGTCACCACCAAGTACTTCCGTGGCGCGGTGGGCACCCCCGCGCGTGAGGACAGCCTGAAGACCCTGATTGACCGCGTCGTCAAGACCTACACCCGCGCCGGGGTGGAGCACGGCTACTTCGCCACCGACGAGGATGCGGAGATCTTCGAGCACGAACTGACCTGGATGCTCGCCCACCAGTACTTCAGCTTCAACTCCCCGGTGTGGTTCAACGTGGGAACCCAGAGCCCCCAGCAGGTTTCGGCCTGCTTCATCCTGTCGGTGGATGACTCGATGGACTCGATCCTGAACTGGTACAAGGAGGAGGGCTTCATCTTCAAGGGCGGGTCTGGTGCCGGCCTCAACCTGTCCCGGATCCGCTCCTCCAAGGAACTCCTGAGCTCCGGGGGCACCGCCTCCGGCCCCGTGTCCTTCATGCGTGGCGCCGACGCCTCGGCCGGCACCATCAAGTCCGGTGGCGCCACCCGCCGCGCGGCCAAGATGGTCGTCCTCGACGTCGACCACCCCGACATCGAGGAGTTCGTCCAGACCAAGGCGCGCGAGGAGGACAAGATCCGCGCCCTGCGCGATGCCGGCTTCGACATGGACCTCGGCGGCAAGGACATCACCTCGGTCCAGTACCAGAACGCCAACAACTCGGTCCGGGTGTCGGATGAGTTCATGAAGGCCGTCGAGGACGACACCACCTTCGGCCTCACCTCGCGCACCGACGGCTCGGTCATCGAGGAGATCCAGGCCAAGGACCTGTTCACCAAGATCGCCACGGCCGCCTGGGAGTGCGCCGACCCCGGACTGCAGTACGACAGCACCATCAACGACTGGCACACCAACCCCGAGACTGGCCGCATCACCGCGTCCAACCCCTGCTCGGAGTACATGAGCCTGGACAACTCCTCCTGCAACCTGGCAAGCCTGAACCTGCTGAAGTTCCTCAACGACGACGACACCTTCGACGTCGAGCGCTTCACCAAGGCCGTCGAACTGATCATCACCGCGATGGACATCTCCATCTGCTTCGCCGACTTCCCGACCGAGTCGATCACCCAGACCACCCGTGACTACCGCCAGCTCGGCATCGGTTACGCCAACCTCGGTGCCCTGCTGATGGCCCTGGGCAAGGGCTACGACTCCGAGGGTGGTCAGGTCCTGGCTGCGGCCATCACCTCCCTGATGACCGGCGCCGCCTACCGTCGCTCGGCCGAGCTCGCCGCTGTCGTCGGTCCCTACGCCGGCTACGCCCGCAATGCTGACGCCCACAAGCGCGTCATGCGCATGCACCGGGACGCCAACGGTGGAGTGAACACCCTCAACGATCTGGACAGCGGAATCCTGGATGCCGCCAAGCAGGAATGGGACAAGGTGGTCGAGCTGGGGGAGGAGAACGGCTTCCGCAACGCCCAGGCATCCCTGCTCGCCCCCACCGGAACCATCGGCTTCATGATGGACTGCGACACCACCGGCATTGAGCCGGACTTCTCGCTGGTCAAGTTCAAGAAGCTGGTCGGCGGCGGCTCCATGCAGATCGTCAACCAGACCGTTCCACGCGCCCTGAAGAACCTCGGTTACGCCACCGAAACCGCTGAGGCGATCGTGGCCTACATCGCCGAGCACGGACACGTCGTGGACGCGCCCGGACTCAAGCCCGAGCACTACGAGGTCTTCGACACCGCCATGGGTCGTCGTTTCATCGCCCCGATGGGGCACGTCCGCATGATGGCCGCCGTGCAGCCCTTCCTGTCCGGTGCGATCTCCAAGACCGTCAACCTGCCCGAGACCGCCACGGTGGAGGACATCGCCGACGTCTACATGCAGGGCTGGAAGATGGGCCTGAAGGCCTTGGCCGTCTACCGCGACAATTGCAAGGTCGGCCAGCCACTGTCCGATGGCAAGAAGACAACCGGGGACAAGCCTGCCGAGCAGGCCGCTTCGCCCGCGCCGACTCCTGAGGTGCGCATCGAGTACCGTCCTCGCCGCCGCCGCCTGCCCAAGTCGCGTTCCTCCCGCACGACCTCCTTCTCCGTGGGCGGGGCCGAGGGTTACCTGACCTCGTCCAGCTACGAGAACGGTGACATCGGTGAGATCTTCCTCAAGCTCGGCAAGCAGGGTTCCACCCTGGCCGGGGTCATGGACGCCTTCTCCCTGGCGATCTCGGTCGCACTGCAGTACGGCGTGCCGCTGGAGACCTATGTCCAAAAGTTCACCAACATGAAGTTCGAGCCGGCCGGTATGACTGATGACGCGGACATCCGCATCGCCCAGTCGCTGATCGACTACGTCTTCCGACGCCTTGCCCTCGACTACCTGTCCTTTGACGAGCGGTCCGAACTCGGCATCTACACCGCCGCCGAGCGTGCCCGCTACGTCGAGACCGGCCGCTACCTCTCCGAGGAGGACGAGGCCCAGATGCCGGAGGCTGAGCAACTCAAGAACGACGAGGTCGACAACCGCAATTTCGACCAGGCCGGGCCTCAGCAGCCCGCCCTGGTGGACGCTGCCCCGGTCGACGGCCCGGCCGCACCCCATAAGTCCGAGGCCCACACCAGCGCCGAACTCATGGAGGAGCTGACCGGAATGTCGGTCGACGCCCCGCTGTGCATGACCTGCGGGACCAAGATGCGCCCCTCGGGCTCCTGCTACGCCTGCGAGGGCTGCGGAGCCACCAGTGGCTGCAGCTGAAGCAAGTTCTCACTGAAAAGTCGCCAGAATCTCACCAAATGTCAGTGGATTCTCACGTAAATGTCAGTGGATTCTCACTTCACGACAGGGTGAAACCCGTTGTGGGAGAAGGGTTCACCGGCCTGGGCGGCTGGTGAGAACTGGAACGACAACTGGACGACAACTTCCCCGGTCCGCTTCGTGCGGGCCGGGGTGTTGCCGTCTATGGGGTCAGTCGATCGTCAGGCAGTAGCGGGTGTCGTTGGTGAGGGCCGCGCGATGGTTGGGGGTCGGCGGTTGGAGTGCTCCGCGGTTGACGAGCATGCCGACTTGGACTCGGTCGTTGTTGCCGAGCTCGCGGGTGGAGAGCGTGTCGGCGTAGGCACGGTAGAGGGTGCGTGTTGCGCTGACGTTCAGGTCCGCTTCGGCGTCACGAAGGAAGGCGAGGCGTTTTGCGGCGTCGTCGGCGTTGGGGTCTTTCCCTCGGTTGAGGATGACGCTGCAGTCTTCGGTGTGGATCAGGCGGAACCCGAGCGCAGCGAGAGGCGCTGCGAGGGTGTCGAGATCCGCTCGAATGTCCGCGATGGTGACACCGAAAACGACAGCGAGATGGTCTAGGGACACGGCCCCTTTGCTGGTGGTGATGAGGCGTGCGAGGGCTGCTTGCCGGTCGGTCGGGTCCAGGTAGACGGTTGGTGTTTCCGGTTGCGGGTCATCGAGCAGGTCGCCCCAGGTGAGGCCGAGTTCGTTGATGAATCGTCGGACGCGGGCGAGGGACGTGGTGGCGTGAATATGCCCGTTCAGGAGGACGCTGCGGGTCGCGCCCGCGCCGAGTCCGGCGCGGCGTTGCAGTTCGCGTTCGGTTAGCCCGAGCCGATGGTAGGCGTCACGGATCTTGTCCACGTTCACGCGCTGAACGGATCGGCTCATGGGGTATCACGTCCGGCAAGGGGCAGCACGCCTATGCGGAGTTTGTCCTGCCATGTGTTGTCCACCGGGCGGCGTTGGTTCTGGATGCCGGGCAGGTTCAGGTCGATCTTCACGCGACGGAACGCTTCCGCGATAGCGGTGGAGTCTTGGGTGAGGAACCGATCATCTGGTCCGGCTCCTTCAAGGATGCGCAGGTGGCGTTGGGCGCGGAGAAGCACGCGGGCTCCGTCTGGGACGCCGCGATTCAGGCCACGCTGGGTGTAACGGCCTTCTTCGTCGACGTTGCGGAGCTTCATGTTCTTCATGTTGAGGAACTCCAACTCCATGTTGCGGACCACTGCGGCTACCGGAATCCACGGTTCCCGGTAGGCACGCATCGCCTTCAGCTCTGCTGGGGTGGCGGGCCGGTGTTCATCGTCACGGACCGCGCGCAGCAACGGATCGATGTGAACGCGTAGCCGCAGCCCTCGTGTGAACAACGCCGCCTGCGCCGCGCGAACGAACGTGTATGCCTGCCCTGCGCACGTGAACGACGCCGCAGAGGCGACGATCTGCGCCCCTACCCTGTCCGCTGTCGGGTCGGGCATGTCAGGAAGAGGGTGAAAGCTTCCCGGTACAGGGCGTCGACTTGCTCGAACTCGTTCACGGGGAGCAGGTCGCGGCAGCGGGCACGGAACAGGTAGAACGCGGCCTGCGGCAGCAACACAGGGAAGTCGTCCGTGTCGTTGGGAGGGCCAACGTCCGGTTCGGTCACGGGGTGCGGGGCGGATGCGGGCAGGAGCGCTTGTAGGTCGTTGACGTCGCCGCTGATCCCCTCAACGGAGTCCAGCCACGCGGCTATGCGAGCAGGGTCGATGTCGTCGTCACAGACGAGTGCGAGGACCGCCCCAGCGGCTTCCACCGCGTCGGTGACAGGGCCGAACCATTGCGGCATGGGGATCATGTCCGCGTGCGCGACAACGACCAGCCGGATGCGGTGGGCGACGATCCATGACTGGAGCAGCATGAGTTCACGTTCCGGGCCGGGCTTCTTCGACGCGCAGAACACGTCATCACGTGCGCCCAAACCAGCCAGCAGATCCATGTGCAGGGCGTACTGGTTGCGGTGCGGCCTGGCGGTGATGATGAGCAGCCCGTCGTCAGGGCCACGCCTGTCACGCGCCAGCGCAGACGTAACCTCATTCGGGACGAGGAACAAGCGGGCGCTCATGCTGCATCACCTGCGCTGATCGCCGCCCGGACAGCCGCCAGATCCTCCGCTGTGACAGTCCGGTCGTTCACGCCCAACGCCCGCAACCACGTCGCCGTTGTAGCCCAGTCACGCATGAGACCGTGAGCGAACAACGCGTCATGGCGGTGAATCTCCCGACCGGGCGTGCCCACCAATCCGGGGTGCAGGTGGCGGGCTGCGGTGAGCACGTGGTCGCCTTTGAGGCGTTCAAACGTGGCGAACGCCATGACCCGTGAACGCAGTTGCGGGTACTGATGCAACGCGGCGTGCACGCCTGAACCGACGACCACGAGCGTGAACGCGCCTTGGGTTGTCTCATGCAACCAGACGAGCTCTTGAAGGGCGTTGGCCTTGCAGTTCTGCAACTCGTCAATGACGAGGATGCCCTTCCAGTCGGCGAGCAGGTCACGCACTTCGTTCCCGAGCGCGTAATGGCTTCCCTCTGGGGCTGGTCCGCCTGCCACGGCCTGGTAGGTGTAGCGGAGCACGTCCAACGGCGCGGGCCGGTGGGTCATGGTGACGACAGCCGCCGGGACCTTCTCCACGTCAGCGGTGTAGACCGCGCATGTGGACTTGCCAGTGCCTGGCTGTCCGTCGATCGCCATGATCCGGCGTGACGCGGCGACGGCGCGCATCTTCACGTGCGCTGCCGCGAACGACGGGGTACTCGTCGGTGTGCCGGGCAGCAGCGCTGACAGGGGTATCTGGGCTCGGTTCGTGAGTGCCATAACAGGTGTCCTTTCTTGCTACCCGCCGGGGAGCGTGTCACCGAACATTTCGGTGAGCGCCCCCAAGTCGAGGGAGTCGGTCAAGGCAGGCTCCGTAGCCTTCGCGGTGTTGTCCTTGCCCGTGTTGGGCTTGGTGCGGCGTTTGCGGCCACGCTTGGGTGCGGGGACCGGATCGGGGAGCACCACGTCGTCCGTGTCGGTGTCCAGGTCGGGGCCGCCTGCGAGGGTGTCGAGGCGTTTCGCGGACGCTGCGACGCGGTTGCGGAAGTGGACAGCGCCAGCGGTGATCGCGCGGTTCTCCCGCTCCACCTCCGAGCGGGCGTCCATGAACGCGCGATGCTCCTGCTCGGAGAGACGATCCACCCGCCATGCCCGACCGACGTATTCGTCGTCCTTGGTGAACACCTCAATGAAGTCGCGGCCCGCGGGCAGATGCCGAATGCGGTACCGCTTGCCGACGTGCGCGCCAGGTAAGACGTAGTGGGCTTTGCCGAACTGGATGCCGCTCTTGGTGACCATGTACGTGTGCTTGCTGGGGCTGAGCATCGCGTCCCGCAGTTCAGCTTCGGAGACGAAACGCTGCTCGGTCGGGTCTGCGGCGTACGCCTCCAACCGGGTCATCCCGCCCAGCCGCTCAACACGAATGGTCGTGTTGATTTCGTCTACCACTTCGGTGAGCGCGGCCTGCAGCGTTGCCATGCTCCACATGCGTTCCGGGTCCGCGTCCTTGCGAAGGTTCGCCACAACCGGCGCTGCCGTTCACGGGTGACGCCGCCGTGCAGGTAACCGGGCGCTCGCGCTGAGAGGCGGTCGTTGACGAGCTGGACGGCGCGTTCGGCTTTCCCGTTCATCCACGAGCTATACGGCGCGGAGGGACTGATGATCCAGCCGAGCTTCTTGGCGGCGTCGGTAACAACACCAGCAAGGTTCTCCCCGCCGTTGTCCACGACCAACTGTTCGGGCACACCGCCGAGCGTGATCCCGTGGTAGTCGTGCTTCGCGGCGGTTTCGATCAGGGCGGCGGCGACCATTTCTCCGGTCGGGCGGGTCGGCCACAGGAACGCGTGAATCAGGCCGGAGTAACCGTCTGTGGTGACGGTCAGGCCCGGCCTGATGGGGGTGCTGCTGCGATGGTCAGCGATGACCCACACGTCAGCGTCGGTGTGGTCGGCGTGAAGGGTGTGGTTGCGGTGCGGGGCGACACGGCGCAGGTACTGACGGTTCCGCACCAGCCCTTGGTAGCCCTCAAGGGCTCCGGCGACACGGGCGGGGTCAGTGCGCTGGATGGCGCGCATGAACGTGGGGTAGGACACGTCAACGATTCCTTTCCGGGTGAGCAGGCTCCATGTGGTGTGCGCGTCTCGGCAGTGGGCGTAGACGGCCAAGTGGAGGGTGTCGATCTCGAAACGGGACCGGCGAGGCGGGACACTGATCGGTTCGGGTTCGCCGTGCCCGTGGATGAGTTCGTCCACGGTTTCCGCGTCGTCCACAGGGGCGGCGGCCTGGTCGTCAGTGGTGTTGGCGGGGCGGGCGGCGAGCCAGCGGTAGACGGTGCGTTCGGTCACGCCGTGACGTTCCGCGACTTGCTTCACATGGTCGGTGAACGTGGCTGATCCGATGCCGAGACGGACGAGCTGGTCTACTGCCGCTTCCACGGAGTCGGTGGCTACATGCGCGGTCACAGGCCACCCCCAACGCTGGAGTTCGTCCCGTGCTCGGTTGTCAGGTTGGCGGGGTCGAGTTCGGAGCCGAACAATGGCGCGACTTCGCCGGTCGGGCGGATGATCCGCGACTCGGAACGTTGACCCAAGGTGATGAGCCGGACACCCGTGAACGAGTCCCCGAAGCAGTCAATGCCTGCGTCGACATACCGGTCCACTTGGGCGAGCACGGCAGCGGTGAGCGGATCATGCCCTTGGGTGGTTTTCAGTTCGTCGTAGAACCAGCCCGCGACGGGGTGGGACCAGAGCAGGTCAGCGCGGCCACCCCGTGCGGGCACCTCAGATCCTTGGAACGAGGCTGTGTGGGGCAGGTAGAGGCGCAGGTATTGGCGGACGAGCCCGGACACGCGGATGCGGGCACGACGCAGGTTCCCGTTCTCGCGACCGGCGACGAACACGGCCACGGCGGCTTCGATGAGGTCGTCGTCCTCCCCGGTGTAGGGGATGAGGGGCGCGAGCCTGGCGATGGTCGCGTGAACTTGCCGGCCTTGCCGTGTCGCGGTCCGGGCGGACGCTTGCGCTGGGGTGGGTTGGTTGTCCCAGATGGGGTAGGGGATGCCGAGGTCGTACAGGGACCCGTTCATGGCTGTTCCGTCGTCGGGTGGACCATGCAGGGTGAGTAGTTCTTGTGGATCGTGTACGAGGCTGACGGGCATCCAAAACCTCCCATAGTGTCCGAGATATAGGACACCCTCCCGTCCCGTCTCCTCCGGACGCAAGTCCCAACATGAACGGACGGGCCACCTCGTCCGCCCACCTCCGTAAGGTGGTCCACGTGAGTGAGCAGACCAACGCGTCGACGCCACGGGAGAGAACCCTCCCGCTGCGTGCCGCGCCCAACGACGGCCTGCCGAACTGGCCCGAAGGGGTCAGTCCAGACCCCGCTGCGGAGAAGGTCCGCCAGCTCGCCGCCACGCTCACAACGGTCATGGCCGAACGTGGGCTGTCCGCTCGTGCGGTCGCGAAACTCGCCGGCATTGGCGTCGGTACCGTCCAAGTGATCCAGCACGGGAACCGTTGGCCGGACACCCGCGCCGTTGCCCGCCTGGAAGTCGCGCTCAACACCGCCCTCTGGCCCGGACACAACCCCACCAACTAGGCGCATCGGCTGACCGCCTGGTGTGCGGTTCCTCCTGTTGAAGTTCTGCGTGTTCGTCATGCCATCGACGATCGCGAACCGGACGGACAGCTCGATGGCGACAAAATGACGACATGCGCGAACCCTTGACGCTTCGTGTCGGTTAGCGGTAGGTATCGGGTTGTCAGGAGCGTCAAACCAAGGGTGAACCCATGCCCCACACGAAAGTCATGTCGTCACTTTGTCGCCACCAGCGAGTGCCGTGACGTACCCCGATGGGGGCCGCTGCCCCGACTGCCGCGACACCGGAATGCCGAACGTCTGGCCCGCACCTGGCAGCACGTACTGCGCCGCGCACACCCGCGCCCGGCGTGCCCACCAGAAACGCCACCATAAACGCGTCGAACGCGCCCGCAAGGACGGGAAACCCCTCCCCGTGCCCGAGCCGTACGAGCCGCGCCCTGCCGCGTTCTACCCCGGTGCGTACCTCACCCCCAACCAAGTCAAGGAAGTCGCTGCTGCCCTCGCCACCGTCCGCAAAGCCGAGGACGCCGTACGGGACGCAATCCGTGCGAACGACCTACGCCGTCTCGGGCTCGCCGCCGATGAACTCCTTGACGCGGGCGGGGCGCTCCGTCAAACCCTCCGCCCGGTCGAGAGAGCGAACACACCGCGCGGCCCATCCCGGTACAACCCCAACCGAGGACGCACCCGCCGACCCCAGACCTAACCCAACCCCGGTCCGCGGTCACGGCCTGTGCGGCTGGCCGTCCGTGAATGTCGGTCCCGGCCGATACGTTCACGGTCGATAGCCTGACCTACGTGAACGGGAACACCATGACGATCACCCTGCCCGAGCTCGAAACACGGCTCTGGGCCGCAGCGAACGCGCTCCGCGGGCCGGTCGAACCAGCAGACTTCAAGACCTACGTGTTCCCCATGCTGTTCTGGAAGTGGATCAGCGACACGTACACGTGGGAACGCAACCAAGCAGTCGCCGAGTACGGCCCGGACGTGGACCCCGAAGTCGAAGCCGACTTCCACCGCTTCACCGTCCCTGACGGCACCCACTGGGACCAGGTGACCAAAGCGACCAGCAACCTTGGCGCGAAGATCAACACCGCGCTCGGCCGCATCCAGCAAGCCAACCCTGACACGCTCGCGGGCATCTTCGGAGACGCATCCTGGGGCAACAAGGACCGGCTCCCCGAGCACGCGCTCGTGAACCTCATCAGCGCGTTCGACGGGCTCGTCCTCAACCCCGACGAAGTCACCCACGACATGCTCGGCCAAGCCTACGAATACCTGCTGAAGAACTTCGCAGACCAGTCCGGTGTGAAAGCGGGCGAGTTCTTCACCCCACGCCAGGTCGTGAAACTTCTCGTCCGCTTGCTTGACCCGCAACCCGGCGAGTCCGTGTACGACCCCGCCTGCGGGACCGGCGGGATGCTCGTGGAGACGATCAACACCGTCCGTGAGGACGGCGGGGACACCCGCACGCTGCGCCTGTACGGGCAAGAGGTGAACCTCACCACGTCCGCGATCGCGCGCATGAACCTGTTCCTGCACGACATTGAGGACTTCAAAATCGCCCGCGGCGACACCCTCCGCCAACCCGCGCTCCGCAACCCTGACGGGTCGCTCAGCCAGTTCGATGTGGTCATCGCCAACCCGCCCTTTTCCCTCACGAACTGGGGTCACGAGACATGGGCGTCGGACCCTCGTGCGTTCTGCGGGGTACCACCCGCAGGCTTTGGTGACTGGGCGTGGATTCAGCACATGCTGGCGTCAACGTCGCGAGACCGCGGTCGAGTGGGCGTGGTGATGCCGCACGGCGTGCTCTTCCGCCAAGCGGAGGCTGCCATACGCACCTGCATCGTGAAGCAGGACATGTTGGAAGCGGTAATCGTCCTGGCGCCCAACCTCTTCTACTCAACGACGATCCCCGCCTGCCTTCTGCTGTTCCGCGCCGATAAATCGACGGAGGACGCTGGTCACGTCCTGTTCGTTGATGCCGCATCGCTGTACGAAAGGGGCAGGAACCAGAACCAACTGTCCGACCAGAACGTCGACGACGTGCTGAAAGCGTTCGGACAACGTGGGGAGGCGCAACAGGTTCGAAGTCGCGTTGTTCCGTTAGCGGAGATTCTGGCGAATGGTTGCGACCTCAACCCTGGACGGTACTTGGAGAGAGCGGAAGATGAAGTCCCATCGGTGGAGGAGGCGCTTGCCGAATACTCGATCGCTCGTGAAGTCCGTGTCGACACAGACGCCCACCTTCAGGCCGTCCTGAGCGCGTACGGGACGAAATGAGCTGTGCAAGCGAAGCCGTCTCGATCGCAGACATGGCTGAACTCGTCTCAGCGAAACGGTCCGATCCTCCGACCGACGCGCCGTATCTGGGCTTGGAGCACCTGGCGTCCAAGTTGGACGTTCCCGCGGCCTGGGGCGAGGCGCGCGACACAACGGGGACCGTCGTTCCCTTCGAGGCTGGCGACGTGCTGTTCGGGCGGCTGAGGCCCTACCTGCGCAAGGTGGCAGTTGCCGACAGGGCGGGGTTCTGTTCTCCCGAGATTCTGGTGTTTCGACCTCGACAGGGCGTTTCCAGCCGCTTCCTGCACACCCTGCTCAGCTCGGACCATGTAATCCAGCACGCGGTGGCGGTCAGCACAGGCAGCAGGATGCCCCGCACTGCTGCACGCGACATTCTCACGATCCGTCTGCGAGCGCCTGAGACCGAGGAAATCGCGAAGCTCGGTGCTCGCCTGGACGCTGTGAGTGAGCACCAAGCCACCCTGTCTGACGAGAGCAGTCACTTAGCCAAACTCCGCAGGTCGCTCGTAGCATCCCAATCGGCGGGGTGCGACCGGATACCGCTCGGCTCCTTGGCATCCGTCACGCAGGGCAAGAGTCTCCCAAAGGCTGTGCAAGGGCGCCGCACCGGCTCGGTATCTTGGTTCAAGATTGCGGACATGACCACGGCCAAGAACTTGTTCGGGTACACCGCTGCCGCCACTCAACTGGATTCCACGGAGATTGTTCGGCTCGGCGGGCGTGTAGCCCCGCTCGGCTCGGTTGTCTTTCCCCGCGTCGGGGCTGCGGTGCTCACGGAGAAAAAACGCATCCTCGACGTTGACGCGGCGGTGGACGAGAACCACATCGTGGTTACACCTCGCCCCGGCGTCTCACCGGAGGAGTTGTTGGCCTGCTTGGAGGTTCTATACCTCAGTGACTACGTGCAATCCGGCGCGGTTCCTTCCCTGAATCTCAAGCTCGTTGGAAGCATGTCAATGCCCTCATGGCTGACGGCAGGCGACGTTCTTGAGGGCGCCCTGGCGGCAACGCGTCAGCACGCGCGCGCTCTGTTTGCAGAACGTGAGGCGCTGGGCCGCGTTAGAGAGGCCATCGTCAGCGCGACTCTGGCGCCCGGATGGGGAACCGACCAAGGAGCAGCATGAGCAAGGGATTCTCAGAGGTACGCACCGTGCAGGCGTGGCTTGTGGAGCGGCTGGTTGAGCTGGGGTGGACGTACGTGCCGGGGGACAAGCTCGCTCGTGAGCGCACGGACGTGATCGTGGAGGACACGCTCATTGAAGCGTTGGAGGTCCTGAACAACGACCTGCACGGGTTCCCCGAACGTGTGGATGAGGTGCTGCCGGAGATCCGCGCACGGGTGCTCGCGGCGGCGACGGATGGGCTGGTGCCTGCGAACGAGGCGATGGTGACCCTGTTGCGTGGGGATCACACGGTCAAGTACGTCGGCACGGACAAGTACGTTCCGTTGCGGCTGATCGACTTCGAGAAGCTGGGCGAGAACGACTTTGTGGTCTCCGATGAGGTGACGTTCGGGCCGCCCGGTCGGGAGCGTCGCTATGACGTGGTGTTGTGGGTGAACGGCATCCCGCTGGTCGTGATCGAGACGAAGACCCCGGTGAACTCGTCGGTGTCGTGGTTGAACGGGGCACGGGACATTGCGAACGTGTACAGCGTGGAGGGGCCGACGTTCTTCGCTCCGAACGTGCTGTGCGCGGCGACGGACGGGAAGGAGTTCCATTACGGCGCGGTCGGGCAACCGGGCGAGCATTGGCTCATGTGGGGGTCCACACAGGACCCGTACTACTTGGACGGGATGCCGCGGGTCAGACGCTCCGTGGAGTTGCTGTTGACGCCAGCGCGGGTGTTGTCGATCCTGCGGGACTTCACGCTGTTTGAGGCAACCCCGGACGGTGGGAAGCGCAAGCTCATCCCCAGGTACCCGCAAGTGGAGGCCGCGGAGGCGATCCACCAGCGCGTGCTCGACGGGGGCCAGAAGGGCCTCATCTGGCACTACCAGGGCACGGGTAAGACCCTGCTCATGGGGTTCGCGGCGCTCATGCTCCTCAACGACGACAACGTGGGCGGGCCGACCGTGCTGGTCGTGCTCGACCGGCTCGACTTGGTCGAGCAGGTGGAGCGGCAGTTCCGCACCGTGGGCCTGCCCCGGCTCACGGTCGCGGGGTCGAAGGCGGAGCTCACGAAAGCGCTCACCGACGACAAACGCGGGATTGTGGTGACCACGATCTTCCGGTTCGAGGACGCCGGTGTCCTGAACGACCGGGACAACATCATCGTCATGGTTGACGAGGCGCACCGCACCCAAGAAGGCCAGCTCGGGGATCTCATGCGGGCCGCTCTCCCGAACGCCCGGTTCTTCGGCCTGACAGGTACGCCTATCTCGGACAAGGACAAGAACACGTTCAAACTGTTCGGTCACGAGGCCGACCCCGGCAGCGTGTTGAACACGTACAGCATGGAGCGTTCCATCGTGGACGGCGCATCCGTGCCTGTGCATGTGGAAACCCGCCTGATCAACTGGCATTTGGACAAGGACGCGCTCGACCAAGCGTTCGATGAGTTCGCGAACGAGGAGAACCTCACCGACGAGGAACGCGACGTGCTCGCCGGTCGGGCAGCACACGTGAAAACGCTCCTGCTCAACCCGGACCGGGTCGCCGCTGTGTGTGGCGACATTCTCGACCACTACGAAGCGAAGGTCGCCCCGCTCGGCATGAAAGGCCAAGTCGTCGCCTACGACCGTGAACTCGTTGTCGCGTACGAGACCGAACTGAACCGGCTCATCGGCGAGCGCGGCCTGCCATACGGGACAGCGGTGGTAATGACCGCGGGCGGGAAGGACGACCCTGCCGAGTGGGCCAAGTATGCGTTGACGCGGCAGCAGGAAGCGGACATCAAAGCCCGGTTCAACAAACCCGCAGTGGAGCCGACGCTGCTGGTCGTGACCGCGAAACTGCTCACCGGGTTCGACGCACCGATTGAGCAGGTCCTGTATCTGGATAAGCCGTTGCGTCGGCACACGCTGTTCCAAGCGATCACCCGCACGAACCGCAGGTACACGAACCCGGTCACGGGGCAGGAGAAGAACAACGGCCTGGTCGTGGACTACATCGGTGTGGGCAACCAGATCGCGCAAGCGTTGAAGGCCGCGGACCCGGAAGCGGGCGGGAAACGACCCGTGGACGTGAACACCCTCGCAGCGGAGTTCACCACGAAACTCGCCGCGTGTCTGGCCCGGTTCGACGGGATCGACCGGACCGACCATTCCTACGACGCGCTGTCCGCCGCGCTTGAACGCGTGAAAGACACAACTCAGCGGGACGCGTACGCACGCGAGTTCACCGCCGTGCAAACCCTGTGGGAGTTCCTGTGGCCCCATGACGACCTGAAACCGCACGAGGCCGACTACAAATGGCTCGCCCAAGTCTATGAGGCGTCCCGCCCGTCGAAGGTCTCCGACGCGTTGCTTTGGCACAGGTTGGGCGCGAAAACACTCGCGCTCGTGCACGGGCACATCACCAACGTCGCCGTCACCGGCACCGGGCTGGAGGAAGTGATCGTTGACCCGGACAGCATCGACGCGCTCCGCAAACTCGCTGAGCAAGGCACCCTTGACCTTGACCCCGACCGGGACTACGCGAAGCAGCCGATCACGCTGGACGAGGTGCTGGACACGATCGACGCGCGCATCAAGAAACGCCTCCACGCCTCCAACGGGCACCCCGTCTACGGCACCCTCGCAGAACAGATCGAAAAGCTCCGCCAGCAGGCCGTGCAGTCCGCCGCCGACAGCGTCGAGTTCCTGAAAAAGGCCCTCGACGTAGCGAAAACGGCGGTGAAGGCTGAGCGGTTGGAAGCGGACGGTCAACTGGACCAGGCGGCGCATCTGCTTGACCCGAACATTGGCGCGCTCACCCAGATCGTGAACGAATACAAACCAGACGGCACCCCCGTCGTCGTCGATGATGTGGTGCACGACATTGACACCATCGTCAAACAGGTTTCCTACTCCGGGTGGGCGGAGAACCAGTCCGGGGACCGGACCGTCCGCAAGGAACTCCGCTCCGTCCTGAAGAAGTACGCCCTCCCGCTCACAGGCGACCTGTTCGACCACGCCTACGCGTACGTCAGAGAGAACTACTGACCATGAACGACGCTGACGGCGCCAACGGGGAGAACCTGGAAGGCGAGGAGTCGCCCGTGCCGAGTGACGGTAAGGACGAATCTGACGCTTTCGCAACGTCTGACGATGCCGACGCGGAAGGCGAGAAGACCCGCGGGGATGGGTCGAAGAACGACCAGGGCGACGTAGCCCCGGAACCGAAACGGCGAAACCCGTCAGGCATACCTCCGGCGCAGCTCCGCGCCATCCAAGACATGGCAGCCCGGGCCAGCGCGTTCCCGCAGGCCGAGATCCGGCGCATCCTGCAGAACATGCCGACCATGAACGACAGATACGCCGAGATCGCCCGGCAGGCCGCGCGTGGGTTCCCCGCGTTGGACGTGTACCAGCGCCTCCCTCGCCTGACATTCGACGCGTCGTTCGCGAAGCTGAACAAGGACCTGTCGGAGAGTTATGCGCAACTCGCCAAGGGAATCCTCGCGGCAACGAAGCCGGACCTTGATGAGAACGTCAGACGCATCGTTGAGCGGCTGCAACAGTCGCTACAGGTTGACCCAGACCTGATCTCCCGTCTGCGGGAGAACATCGAACGACGGGTCCCAGAGAACGTCCGCGGACTGAGCGTCACCGACCTGCTCAAACTCGCGCTCCTAGCTGTCCCGCACAAGCTTGGTGTCTTCTATGCGCTCTCACCCGAACGCGTCCGTGAAGTGCTCGCCGCCGACACCGACCAACAGAAAGTGGACGAGCTGCTAGCAGGGTTCGCTGAACCGGACTGGGCCTACTTCGAGGGCGTGCTCGGGAAAGTCATCGAGACCAAGCCCGCACTGACCGGGCTGGCGACGTTACTCATGGAGGCTGTCGCGGCGCTCCGTGGCGGCTATCCCGCTGCGAGCCAAGCGCTCAGCACAGCCGTGTGGGACACGGCCATAAGCCAAGCCGCAGGCAAGGCCGGCAAAGCGGTGACCTACGCTAAGACGCTGGTGAAGGACGAGAAGGATCTGCTCGATAGCGACAGCCTGGACGACCTTTTCGAGTCCGGGGTCCACGCCCCGCTCGCTGCTGCGTACCAGACACCGAACAACTCACCGCTCTACTCCAGAAACGGGACAATCCACGCGGCCGCGCCACAGAAGTTCACGAAAGCCAACGCTGTCCGTGCTTTGACGATCGCAGTGGGCCTGGTCGCGTGGAGCGCTATGCACAAGAAGTAGCAGCCAGAATCGTAGGACGGTCCCTCTCGCTCGGACCCTTCCTACTGCTGGGCGTTAGGGAAACGTCATGCTCCCCGTGACAGTGTCCCGATCGTGACCGAGCTGTAACGGCCCCCTGCCATCGTCCGCGTGTTCGCGGTCGTGTGGACGCTCATGTCTGTGGCCGTGACGGGGTTCTTCACC
Organism: Aestuariimicrobium sp. p3-SID1156; assembly: GCF_025144225.1. GTDB lineage: Bacteria > Actinomycetota > Actinomycetes > Propionibacteriales > Propionibacteriaceae > Aestuariimicrobium. The sequence goes on along the minus strand of NZ_JALXXB010000003.1, from coordinate 152,787 downwards.
TTCGGGTTGCTGGCGAGCGTGATCGTGGGGGAACTGCCTCTGGTTGTGTTTCCGCTGGTCGCCATTCCCGTGACCGTTGGTGTGGTTGCCGTACGGGTGGGCCTCAGCCTTTGGTACTCGGGCGTGTGGGCCGATGGAGATGCTCTCGTGCTGCAGCGCTTCGGAACCCGACGTATCCCGTGGACATCGGTGCGCGGCGCTCGACTGGTTCGCGACCCAGCACAAGCACGCACCGGGACGATGCTAGTTATCGTGACCGACACTGGCGACGAGCGTGTGTTGTGTTCCAGTCTCGTTACCGAAGCCCGAGCCGAGGAGATCAGCCGTAGCGTATGCGCGGCCAAACGCGCAGCGACCGAGTGAATCGCTCCGTTCGACTCAGCACAGCTGGACGCCGCATGGGAATGGTGCCGTCCTATATCTAGGACGCTATGGTCGACTGGTGCTCGGACATGACACCCCGGTGGAAGCCGCCCCAAGCGGCGGGCATGTCCACGAGATCATCACCCTCGGGAACCGCGCCACGGGGGACATGGTGCGGTGGGAGCAATGCGCGACCTGCCCCGAGACGCAGCCGACCACGACATGGACGGACGGCGCGGGGAACAGGCATCTGATCGCGGATGGGACTCACCTCACCATCCCGGCTGGGGTGTCGTTGGAGGAGTGGTGGGCTGCGCACGAATGGAACCCCGCAGACACGGACGACTCAACCACGTACGTGCCCGCCGACTTCGACGCGCTGCGGGAGCTGGACTCCCCGCACGGGCTGGACTGGCAGGAGCGTGACCAGTGGCTGCATCACGTGTCCGGTGACGTGTGGGCACCGGACATGACCGACGACGAGTACCTGGACATGCTCCGCCCGCTGGATGACGACGACGACAGCGACGGCCTGAAGGAGTAGCCAGGCAGGTTTGTCAGGGCGAGTCGATAGCCTGATCTCAGCCGACCAAACGTGGCTGACGAGATAGGCGGAACATGAGACTCAAGACGCTGTACATCCGGTTCTTCCGGTCCTTCAACTTCGACTACCTGCGCAAGAGCCGCGACGGGGCGGAGCCGGACGCGTGGGACGAACTGGGGGAGGACAGCAAGTTCTTCCCGTTCGTGCGTATCCCTCTGGAGTCCGACGTGACAACGGTGGTCGGCGCGAACGAGGCCGGAAAGAGCCAGTTGTTGTACGCGATCGAAGCGCTACTGACGGGCGAAGGTGCTGGTAAGGAGGACTTCTGCCGGTACTCCACTGAGTTCAACGAGGACGACGCACCCGACCTGCCCGAGTTCGGGGGCGAGTTCGTAGACCTGACCGATGAGGAACGTGCCGCCGTCGCAGGCATCAAAGACTGGGAACTGGCTGACTTCGAGTCGTTCCATTTGTTCCGCTTCCATGACCGGGTGGTTGTCTACGTGGGTGATGAGAGCGAAGAGTTGGAGGCGTTGCCCTCTACCGTTGTGCTGCCGAAGTCGTTCCGCATCGACGCTCGCATCCCCTTGCCGGACAGCATCGAGATCGCCTACCTCGCTGGGGAGCAGAACAGCAAGAGCCGCACCCGGCCGGCATGGCTGGACCGTATGCGTTGGGTCCGTGAACACCCCGAATCGCTGGAAGCGGCGGCCTCCGGGGCGAACCGCCCAACCTACGACGGGCCAGATGAGAACCCCGACGACGAACTGCTCGGGCAGTGGGAACTCGCCCGCCGCCTGCTCACGGACGTGGCTGGGATCACCGAAGGCGAGTTCGCGGAACTGAAGACCGCGGTCCACACCTCAGAGGGTTACGCCGAGGCGCTGGTGGACAAGATGAACCAGAAGCTCGCGGATTCCCTGAACTTCAAGCGCTGGTGGACACAAGACACGGACTTCGCCCTCCGTCTGCGCCTGCGGGACTTCGATCTCGTGTTCACGATCCGCGACCGCACCGGAAGCGACTACACGTTCAAGGAACGAAGCCAAGGGCTGAAGTACTTCCTCAGCTACTTCGTCCAGTACCTGTCCCACGACCCGGACGAGGAGGGTTTGCTGCTGCTCATGGACGAGCCAGACGCGTTCCTGTCCAACTCGGGCCAACAAGACCTCCTGCGCATCTTCGAGGCATTCGCTCACCCAGAAGACGACAGCGACCCCGTGCAGGTCGTCTACGTGACCCATTCACCGTTCCTGATCGACAAGAATCACGCCGAGCGCATCCGCGTGTTGGAGAAAGGCGAGGGCGAGGAAGGCACGCGGGTAGTCAAGAACGCAGGACGTAACCACTACGAGCCACTGCGTACCGCTCTGGGTGGGTTCGTCGCAGAAACGACGTTCATCAGCGCCTGCAACCTGCTGGTGGAGGGCCAAGCCGACCCGGTCCTCCTCGCAGGCGCAAGCTCCGTCGCCCGCAAGATCGCGCCCAACGGCAACGCTCTCGACCTGAACACGCTCACCCTCGTCCCCTGCGGCGGGTCAGGGAACGTTCCTTACATGGCCTACCTCGCACGAGGCCGCGATGAGGACAAACCCGCCGTCCTCGTCCTCGTCGACAACGACAAGGACGGACTGGATGCAGCCGAGGCGATCCGCGACATGGAGGGACTCCTGCCCGACTCTCTCGTGTTCACCGTCGCCGCGACCGACGAAGGTGACGACCGAGAAGGGATCGAGGAACTGGAAGACCTCATCCCCATCTCCCTCGCCAACGACGCCGTCCAGCAACTCGCAAAGACCGTCCTCTCACGACAGGACGCAGAGAAGTTCTGTGCAGCATGGAAGCCCGTCAAAGCCGAGGCGGGGCAGAAGCTGTTCAAACGGCTGCAGGCCGCATCGAAAGATGCCAGCACGAGCGCCGGGCTCACGCGACCGTTGGGGCTCGACAAGGTCGCCTTCGCGCGAAGCGTCATCGACCTCGCTCTGGACAAGGAGGCAACCAAGAAGATCCAGAGCGAGTTGTACGAGAACTTCCGACCGCTCCTGGCAGTGATCGAACAGAAGCAGCGCGAGGCCATGCGCGACCACGCCCACGCGAAGATTTCGACCATCCTCAAACGGCTTCGCAAGAACTTCGTGCGGGACCACCCGAACGCCATCCGCAAGAACGAAGCCACCGCGCTGCTGGAGGGCATCGAAGCGCAACTCCCACGTGACGCAGCAGAGGCCGACAGCGTGCTGGACGCTATGCGCAGGATCAGCCGGGACCTCAAGCTGTCCGACGAGCCACGTGCCCTGCTCGCTGACCCCCAAGCGTTCCGCGACGCACTGGACACCCTCGTCTACGGTGTGACCAACTCAGTCCAAGCGCAGTGACAGGCAAGTGAGAACTGGAACGACAACTGGATGAGAACTGGCAGCTGATCGGCCCCGAGCAACACAGAGGCCGCCGTCCCCTCGGGGCGGCGGCCTCTGCCGTAGGGCGAACAGGCGGTCAGTCGATCACTTGCCGAACACGTCCAGCTTGTTGAACTTCTCTGCGAGCAGGTAGTAGACGGCCACCCGTGACTTGTGGCGGTCACCCTTCATGGCAGCGTCAACCTCGGCGAGGGCCGCATCCATGGCGGCCTCGTCGGTGATGCCCAGCTTCTTCTTCAGGAAGTTGGTCTTCACGGTCTCGCGTTCGGTCGCGTCCCCGAGGGCCACCACGGCCGAGTCGGGCTTGGAGAGCACCAGAGCATAGGTGCGAAGCATGGAGGCGATGACGTCGTCGTCAGCCTGTGGAGCGTACTTCTTGATGGCCGCTGCGTGATCAGCCATGGATCACCCTTTCACCTGCGGATCCGGCCCTGTGCCGAACCCTGTACGGCCAAGCCTAGAGCCCACCACCTGCGGCTGGAAGGGTGGTGAAACGCTGTCAGGGGCCCCGCCGCCTATGCTGGCCCGGTGCGGGATGTACTCAACGGCTTCGCGACCATCTGGATGGTCATCGGGGTCGGCTGGGTGCTCGCCGACCGGCGCATCCTCGACGAACGCGCCCAGGACACCCTCTCCCGCGTGAGCTTCTTCGTCGGGTCCCCAGCCCTGCTCTTCCTGATGCTCGCGAAGGCAGACCTTGGCCGTGTCTTTTCCGAGAACGTGATCGTCACCGTGCTGGCGACCTGCTCCGCCGGACTTCTCCACCTCCTCCTGGCGTCCACGCTCCTGCGCGCGAGTCAATCCCTCGGACGCCCAGAGCTGGTGCTGGGGACTGCCTGCGCCTGCTACGTGAACGCTGCCAACCTGGGCCTGCCGATCGCCGCCTTCGTCCTCAAGGACGCGAGCTGGGTGGCCCCGGTCCTCCTGCTGCAGGTGGGTGTCCTGCAGCCGCTGGCACTCAGTCTCCTGGACGCCGACCTGAACAGCGGCGCCCCGGCCTCCCGCAGCCCGTGGGCCTATGTGTCCCTCCCGTTCCGGAACCCCATGACGGTGGGGACACTGGCGGGGCTGGTGGTCAACGTGCTGGGTCTGCGGGTGCCGACCGTCCTGTCCCCTCCCCTGGAACTCCTGGCCGCCCTCTCGATCCCCGGCATGCTGTTGGCCTTCGGCATGTCACTGCGTACCGGGCCACTGCCGGGCAAGGGACCTGATGCGCCGCAGACCGCGCTGGCGGTGGGCATCAAGCTGCTGGTCCACCCACTGATCGCCTGGGGTCTGGCGGTTGCCTTCCAGCTGCCCGGTCCCACGACCCTTGCGGTGGTGGTGCTGGCCGGGCTGCCCACCGCGCAGAACGTCTTCGTCTGGGCCTCCCGCTACGGCCGTGGCGTGGTCCTGGTCAGGGACGCCGTCTTCATCACCACCATCGCCTCGCTACCCACCGTGGCGTTGTTCTCTGCGCTGGTGCACTGACACCCACCTCTGACACCCACCTCTGGCACCCACCTCAGCGCCGACCGTGCCGCGTCCTTGAGGGAGACCGGCCGTTGTGGTTGGGTGAGGGTGGAGGTGGCCGCCTGATGGACAGTCCCGAGTTCGACATCGACCGCAGCATTGCCAGCGCCTGGGAGGAGTTCACCGACCGCCTGGCCGAGGTGGTCTCCGTCATCGACGACGGGGACAGCCTGACCCTCGGCACCAGCAGCACCGAGCCCGCACCCTTCATCAGGTTCACCCACCTCGAGGGGGAGCCTGATCGGGTCATGATGGAAGCCTGCCCCTGCACCTCCGGTCAGCGACACAGGCTGTTCACCGACAGGGAGTGCGAGGCGCTGGTGGGCGCTGGCTGGGAGCGTCCACGCCCGGGCACCGAGTGCTTCTGGCGAATCGCCGACCAGGAGGACGCCCCGACCTTGGCCGCGCTGGCCACCGACACGCTGTGGAACATCGTGGGCGTCCAGCATCCTGTCTTCCTGGCCCCCGACCAGCTGGCCGAAGTGCTCACCCTCGAGGGCGCTGCTGACGACCCGACCGCCGGCGAAACCAGCGCGGCCGTGTCGCCGACCCCGCTGTCGGGCCGTGAACTGGTCGCCGTGATGCCGCGCGACCGCGCCCACCTCGACGAACTGGTCGCCGAGGAGTTCAGCCACCTCTACGGCCATCCACCGGTCCGCGATGCTGATGGTGACATCACCATTCGTGTCGGCTCGGGCATGGTCTTCGTGCGCACCAGCCCGCAGGCCGACGAGGTGGTCCTGTTCTCCCCGATCGTGCACGACGTGGAGGGCCGGTCCCGCGCGACAGAGGTGCTGAACGACCTGAACGTGGAGGCACGGCGCGGGCGATTCGCCCTCCACCGCGACCGGGTCCTGGTCAGCACATCGCTGCCGGCCAAGCCCTTCGTGCCCGCCCACCTCCACCAGGCCGTGGAGGACTTCAATCGACTGGTCGACGAGATTGACGAGCTCCTGGCCGAGAAGCTGCGGGGACGCACCACGTTCAGCGACCCGGCCTGATCCCCGGTGCCCGTTCCGAACGCGCGTGCATAGACTGGGGGGACCACCGACGGAGGGTTGATGATGACCAGCGAGAGCACGGATCCCGGCGCATTCGGAGTGCTGGAGGAGTCGGAGTGCTACGCCCTCCTCCACGAGGGTGTGATCGGTCGGATCGCGTTCACCGGACCCCGCCTCATGGTGCTGCCCATCACCTACGCCTGGATCGAGGGGCGGATTGTCTTCCGCACCTCGCCCGCCTCCTCATTGGCGAATCTCATCGGTCAGGACGTCGTCTTCGAGCTTGATGACCTCGACATCGAGACCGGCGTGGGGTGGAGTCTCGTCGTCGAGGGTCGTGTCGAGAACTGTGAGCCCGAGCTCGCCGCTGGGCTACGGCCGTGGGCCTCGGGTGAGCGGAGCCTTGCGCTGGCCATTCGTCCGCGATCGGTGAGTGGACGCACAGTCTCGCGCCCGGAAGGGGTGTGATCCATGTCTGAGGAACGGATTGTGGCCGGCGTTGACGGCTCCGCCGATGGGCTGCGGGCCGTCGAGTACGCCACCCGCGCGTGCCTGCTCACCGGCGCCACCCTGCACCTAGTCCATGCCGTCGACGATGCGGTGATGGCCGGCGCCTGGGGGGTCGTGCAGGACGCTGCCGTGATGGAGCAGGTCGGCCGCGAGTGGACCGCCGAGGCGGTCACGGCCGCCCAGGCGCTCGGCCTGCCCGCCGACCGCATCCGCTCTGACGTCATGGTCGGCAACGCCACCAGCGTCCTGTCCCACGCCAGTGAGGGGGCCCTGCGCCTGGTCGTGGGACGCCGACGGTTGAGCGGTTTGGAACGCATGTTCGTGGGCTCCACCTCGGCCTCCCTCGCCGCCGTGGCCCGCTGCCCGATTGTGGTCATCTCGGCCGCGTCCAACCCCCACGAGACCCGCCGCCATGGCCGCATCGCCGTCGGCGTCGACAGCGATGGCCGCAGTGACCACACCCTCGCCGCGGCCTGGCGGGAGGCGCAGGTGCGCGAGGCCACCCTGGTGGTCACCCACATCCAGCCGCCGGTACCGGTGGGCATGTTCGGTGGCTACCGACTCACCGACGACGCGCAGCGGGAATTGCTGACCGCAGGTCGGGAAGCCATCGACGAGATGGTCGCTCGCGTCATCGGACCCGATCCTGCCCACCCGGTCCACATCCTGGTGGCCCCCGGCGATCCGGTGGATCGCATGGTGGACCTCTCGCGGGATGTGGACCTGTTGGTGCTCGGAATGAGGCCGCCCAAGGGCTTGGGCATCGCCATCGGTGGGCTCAGCCGCGCGGTCATGGCCCACGCGCAGGCGCCCCTGATGATCGTGCACTCCGCCTGACCTCCTTCGTCAAAAGCAAGGCGCCGGTCGGAAGGACCCCGGGGTGGGTCCTTGCCCCAACGACTAGGCTGGACCGGTCATGAGCGAACAGAGCAGCCGGCCCCGCCCCAGCAGTGAGTCCGGGCCTGTCATCGAGTTCGACCCGGCCCTGCCGATCAGCGCCCACGTCGAGGAGATCGCCGACCTGATCCGCGACCACCAGGTCGTCGTGGTGGCCGGTGAGACCGGCTCTGGCAAGACCACTCAGCTGCCCAAGATCGCCCTCCAGCTCGGACGCCACCGCATCGCCCACACCCAGCCACGCCGCATCGCCGCCCGCTCGGTGGCCGAACGCATCGCCGAGGAGATGCACGTCGAACTCGGCCATGAGGTCGGCTACCGCGTCCGGTTCACCCGCAAGTCGACCCGGGACACCCAGCTGACGCTGATGACCGACGGTGTGCTGCTGGCCGAGATCACCCACGATCGTGACCTGCGCCGCTATGACACGATCATCATCGACGAGGCGCACGAACGCAGCCTCAACATCGACTTTCTACTCGGCTACCTGAAGCAGCTGCTCGCACGTCGCCCCGACCTCAAGGTCCTGATCACCTCCGCCACCATCGACACCGCCCGCTTCAGCGAGCACTTCGACAACGCCCCGATCGTCGAGGTGTCAGGGCGCACCTACCCGGTCGAGCTGCGCTATCGACCGATGGGCGGCGATGACGCCCACGAGGACGCAGACCAGAACGCGGCGATCTGCTCCGCCCTCACCGAACTGATGGCTGCCGGACCTGGCGATGTCCTGGTCTTTCTCTCCGGGGAGCGCGAGATCCGTGACGCCGCCGAGGCCATCGCCGGCATGAAACTGCCCGACCTGGACGTCCTGCCCCTCTATGCACGCCTGTCTGCTGCCGAACAGAGCCGGGTCTTCCAGGCCCACCAGGGGCGTCGCGTGGTACTGGCCACCAATGTCGCCGAGACCTCGCTGACGGTGCCCGGGATCCGCTACGTCATCGACCCGGGCACGGCCCGCATTTCGCGCTATTCCGCCCGCACCAAGGTGCAGCGCCTGCCCATCGAACCGGTCAGCCAGGCCAGCGCCAACCAGCGCGCCGGACGCTGCGGACGCGTCGCTCCCGGCATCTGCATCCGGCTCTACTCGGAGGAGGACTTCCTCAGCCGCCCCGAGTTCACCGAACCGGAGATCCTGCGCACCAACCTCGCCTCGGTGATCCTCCAGATGGCCCAGGCCCGTCTGGGTGCGATCCAGAACTTCCCCTTCGTGGAGGCGCCGGACTCCTCCCAGATCAACGACGGCATCCGCCTGCTGGAGGAACTCGGGGCACTCAAGCCGGGCCACCGCCAGGACGTGCGGCTCACCCACGTCGGCCACCAGCTGGCTCGGATCCCCGTCGATCCGCGGTTGGCACGCATGCTGGTCGAGGCCGAACGCCTGAACTGCCTGGCCGAAGTCCAGGTCATCGTCGCCGCGCTCGCCATCCCCGATGTGCGCGAACGGCCCGCCGAGCACCGGCAGCAGGCCGACGCCCTGCACGCCCGTTTCCACACTGAGGTGCCGGCCCTCCAGGAGCCCGACGAGCGAACCGATCAGCGCCAGCCGCTGCGGCACACCGCCCACACCAACACCCGCAAGGAGGACACCTCCCCGCGACCCGCCGAGGGCGGCGATGTCCTCGCCATCCTGCGACTGTGGCGCTACCTGCAGGACCGCCGCGCCAGCCTGTCCGGCAACGCCTTCCGTCGCCTCTGCCGTGAGGAGTTCATCAACTTCCTGCGCGTGCGCGAATGGGAGGACCTCAACGCCCAGCTGCGCGACATCGGCAAGGAACTGGACTGGAAGCGCAATCGCGATGCCGCGCCCGGCAGCGCCGTGCTGACGGCGATCCTCTCCGGCCTGCTCTCGCACGTTGGCCTGCTGGACGTGCGCGAAACCAAGCCCGCACCAGGAAAGCAGGGTGGCCGGAACTCGCGGCGTCCCGGGCCGCGCGAGTACATCGGTGCCCGCAATGCTCGTTTCGCGATCAACCCGGGCTCTGCGCTCGCCCGCGTCAACCCGCCGCTGGTCATGGCCGTCGAGCTCGTCGAGACCACCCGGCTGTGGGCGCGCACGGTCGCCGAGATCAACGCCGACTGGATCGAGCAGGTGGGCGGCCACGCGCTGAAGTCCCATTACTCCGAACCGCACTGGTCCTCCAGCTCCGCCTCTGTGGTGGCCTACGAGAAGGTCTCGCTCTACGGCGTCCCGATCATCGCCGACCGCCGCGTCGACTATGGACGCCTCCATCCTGCCGAGGCGCGCCAGATCTTCCTGCGCCAGGGGCTGGTCGGAGGGGGCTGGGCCACCCGCCACCCCTTCGCAGCGCACAACGCGGCAGTGCGCGAGGAGGCCGAGGCCCTCGAGGAGCGCACCCGACGACGCGACCTGCTCGTTGATGACCAGACGATCTACGACTTCTACGACCGCCGGATCCCCTCCGAGGTGTATTCCGGCGCCACCTTCGACGCCTGGTGGCGGCGCCTCGACAAGCCCCACCTGCTCGACTTGACCCTGGCTGACCTGATGCGTGATGAAGTCGAGGGCCCGGACGCCAGCGAGTTCCCCGACCACTGGGACGTCAACGGTCTGGAACTCCCGGTGACCTACGTCTTCGACCCCGGGTCGGGGCATGACGGGGTGACCGTGACGATCCCGCTGGCGCAGATCAACCAGCTCACCGCCGAACCGTTCAGCTGGCAGGTGCCCGGACTGCGCCACGAGTTGGCCACCGAGCTGATCCGATCGCTGCCGAAGGGGGTGCGGCGCAACTTCGTGCCCGCCCCCGACCATGCCCACCGTGCGCTCGGCTGGTTGGCCGCCAACCAGCCCGACCGCTCCCGTCGTTTCGCCGACGAGCTGGGTCGTGCGCTGCGGGCGCTGACCGGCGAGATCGTGGAGCCGGCGGACTGGAACCCGAGCGCGGTCCCCGCGCACCTGCAGGTCTCCTTCCAGGTCGTGGGGGAGGGCACCCCGAAGCAGGCCACCAAGGACTTCTCGTCGCTGCGTGAACTGCTGGCCGGTCAGGTCAGCAAGGTGCTCACCAGGGCAGCCTCCAGTCAGCGGGTCACCGGCCAGACCGACTGGACCTTCGGCGAGATCCCCCGCGAGCGGAAACTCTCTCGCGGGGGTGCGGACGCCATCGGCTACCCGGCGTTGGCCGACGAGGGATCCAGCGTGGGGCTGGTCGTCCTCGACAGTCCCCAGCGACAGACCACCTCGCACAGCAGGGGAGTCAGGCGCCTGCTGGTGCTCACCAACCCCGACCCGACCAACTGGGTGGTCTCCCACCTGCCCAACATCGAGAAGGTCGCGCTGGCCCATTCGCCATACCTGAACGTGCCCGCCCTGCTCGCAGATGCCCGACTCAAGGCGGTCGACGCCCTGGCCCGGGCCATTGACCCCGACCTGGCCTCGATCCGCACCCAGGAGGCCTACCAACGGCTGGCACTCGAGGTGCGACAGGGCCAGGCCGATCGGATGAAGCAGGTGGTCAGCATCGCCGCGCAGACTCTCACCCAGCGCCTGGACGCGCTGGAGGCGATCGAAACCCTGCCGGCAGGCAGCCCGATCCGGCTCGACCTGGAACAACAGCTCGCGAACCTGGTCTTCCCACACTTCATCTCGGCCACGCCGGACCCCTGGTACCAGCACCTGCCGCGCTACGTAAAGGGCATGGCCCTCCGGGTGGCTGCCTGGCGCGGCAACCCGAACAGGGACGCCCAGAACCTGGAGGTGATCGAGGATCTGGAAGCCGAGTACGCCGATCTGGTCGATGCCCAGCCTGAGGGCCCGCTCCCTGCTACCGTGGAGGAGGTCGCCTTCCTCCTCGAAGAGCTACGCATCAGCCTGTTCGCCCAGCAGCTGCGGGCCTCAGTGCCCATTTCCCCCAAGCGCGTCCGCACAGCCATCACGAAACTGCGCTGAGAGGCGCGTGGTCAGGGACGCGGCGCGTCTCGCTGTGAGGGACGCCAGCCCTCGCGGGCCGCCGAACCCCCTCTGCATGCCAAGGTGGGCAGGTGACCACTGATCCTGACGCCCTGAATCCCGTCCACCGGAACCCCGCCCCCACGTCCACCGCGGAGCAGGCTGACGAACTCGTCCGCATGCTCACCCTGCACCAGACCGAGGACTACATCTTCGCGGACCCATCGGTCCATGCCGGGACCGAGCGGGAGAACCAGCGAACCTTCGGTGGGCAGGTGCTGGCCCAGGCACTGATGGCGGCCTCGCGGACCGTGGGGGAGGACCGGAGCTGTCACTCCTTCCACTGCTACTTCCTGCGCCCCGGCAGCAATGCCAAGCCGATCACCTACAAGGTCGAGGGTACCCGCGATGCGCGTTCCTTCAGCCAACGCCGGGTGAATGCCTACCAGGACGAGAAGCTGATGTTCACCCTCACCAGCAGCCACCACATCACCGAGTCCGGCTTCGAGCATTCTGACAAGGTGCCCGGGGGCACCCCCGGTCCGGAGGACTGCCCCACCATGGCCGAGGTATTGCGCGATCGTTTCGGCGGTGGCGCCGAGCAGTGGATCGCCTGGCGAGGCCTCGACGTCCGCTATGCCGGTGACTCGGGCAGCGTGGGCAGCGACTCGCACTCCTCACACATGCGCGTGTGGGTGAGGGTGGCCGCCGAATTGCCCGATGACGTGCGCCTGCACCAGTCCCTGGCTGCCTACATCAGCGACCTCACCATTCTGAGCGTGGCGACCATCCCACATCAGGTGCCGATCCTTGCTCCCAACCTGCAGGCTGCCTCCGTGGACCACGCCATGTGGTTCCACCGACCCATCAAGGCCGACCAGTGGCTTCTGCATGACCAGATCTCGCCCTCGGCCTCCGCTGCGCGCGGCTTCTCCTCGGGCCGGATCTTCCAGCACGGGGCGATGGCGTCCTCGGTCTGCCAGGAGGGCCTGCTGCGTCTGGTCGATGAGCCGGTCGCCAACCGTGCACTGTGACGCCCGTTCGACGCCATGACCGCAGACAACGACAGGGGACGCCCAGCTGTGGGCGTCCCCTGTGGTTCGTCTCGGAGGCTCAGGCTGCAGTGGTGGTGCGCAGCTGGGCCAGCGCGCTGCGCTCGATCTGGCGCACCCGCTCGGCGGTGATCCCCCAGACCGCACCGATGTCGGCGAGCTTGGCCTGGCGACCATCCACCAGCCCGTAGCGGCGACGGACGACGTCGGCGGAGCGCTCGTCCAGGTCGGAGAGCATTTCCTCCAGGGCGGACATGTCCTCGGCGTCCAACACCACGGCATCGGGGCCGGGGGTGACGTCACGGGCGATCAGGTCGCCCAGGCTGGTGTCGCCATCCTCGTCCACGGGCGCATCAAGGCTGATGTGCTCACGGGAGTAACGGATCAGTTCCACCACACGCTCGGGCTCGAGCTGCAGTTCAGTGGCGATCTCGGCGATCTCGGGCTCGCGGCCCAGTTCACGCTCCAGGTTGCGACGGGCGGCCGAGACCTGGTTCACCTGCTCAGCGACGTGCACGGGCAGGCGCACGATGCGTCCCTGCTGGGCGATGCCGCGGCTGATCGCCTGGCGCACCCACCAGGTGGCATAGGTCGAGAACTTGAAGCCCTTGGTGTAGTCGAACTTCTCCACCGCACGAATCAGGCCGGTGTTGCCCTCCTGGACGAGGTCCAGCATCGGCATCGGGGCCCGGTTGTACTTGCGGGCGATCGAGACGACCAGTCGGAGGTTGGCCCGGATGAAGTGCTGCATGGCGGCCTCGCCGTCAACGGCCAGCTCCCGGAGCTCCTCCTCGGTTGCCGTCACCCTCGTCGTGACCACGCCGTCGATGATGGCCTGGGCGAAGACGCCCACCTCGATGCGGCGGGCGAGTTCGACCTCGTCGGCGGCGCTCAGCAGTGGCGTGCGAGCAATGGCCTCCAGGTACTGACCGACCGAGTCCTTGCCGTCAATGCCATCTGTGGAGCGATAACGCTGCTTGGTTTCCAATTGACTACCTCTCCTGCGTTGCTACACCCTGTACAACGCTTCGGGCGTGGAAATGATTCTCCTGTGCGTCGATCCGGGCCCGAAGTATGCGGAGAGCTGAAATGGGTCAGACCGCGGTCGTACACGTGGCCCCGGAAACGTTCTGGGTTCAGGCTCAGGACTGAACTCCCTCTGCTCTGCCTCGGCCACCGCGATCAATGATCCACGCCATCTCCCAGGCCAGCTCGCGCCACTTCTCGTAACGTCCGGTGACGCCGGCATGTCCCGCCACCATTTCGGTGCGCAGCAGGATCGGGTTCTGTCCACCCCAGTGGCTGGTGCGGCGCAGCTCCTGGACCCACTTGAGCGGTTCCACGTAGTAGACGCGGGTGTCGTTGAGCCCGGTCGTGGCCAGGATCGCCGGATAGGCCACCTCACGCAGGTTCTCGTACGGCGAGTACGACTTCATGTAGGCGTACACCTCGGCGTCCTCCAGCGGGTTGCCCCACTCCTCCCATTCGGTGACTGTGAGCGGCAGGTCGGGGTTGAGAATCGTGGTGAGCGCGTCCACGAACGGCACCGCCGCATGGACGCCCGCGAACAGCTCGGGGGCCAGATTGGCCACGGCGCCCATGAGGAGTCCTCCGGCCGAGCCGCCTTCGGCCACCATGCGGTCCGGGCTGGTCCAGCCGTTGTCGACCAGCCAGCGGGCGGAATCGACGAAGTCGGTGAAGGTGTTGGTCTTGGCGAGCAGCTTCCCCTCCTCGTACCAGGCCCTCCCCATCTCGCCGCCACCACGGATGTGGGTGATCACGTAGATGAAGCCGTGGTCGAGCAGGCTCAGCCTCGGCACCGAGAACCGGATGGGCATCGACGCCTCATAGGAGCCGTAGCCGTAGAGCACCAGGGGAGCGCTGGCGTCGACGGGCGTGGTCGCCCTGCGCACGATCGACAACGGGATGCGGGTGCCATCGCCTGCCGTGGCCCATGCCCGTTCCTGCACGTAGTCGGCCGGGTTGTAGGGGCCAAAGCGTGGGTGGTCGAGCACCGGGGTCTGCTTCAGGACCGTCTGCACACCGGTGTCCAGGCGCACCTCCCGTACCTGGTGCGGGGTGACCATGGAGGTGTAGTTCAGGCGGATCCGGTCGGTGGTGAAGTCTGCATGCGCCGAGGAGGACACCTCGTACAGTGGCTCCTCGAAGGCGAGGGGTTCAGCCGACGCCGGATCGCTGGCGGGGGCAATCCAGACCGCAGGCAGACCCTCTCGGCGTCCCTCGACCACCACGTGGTCGGCATAGGCTTCGACCTCGCTGATGCGCTCACCCGGTCGGGGTTCGAGCACCGACACCCAGGTGTCGAAGGGGGCTGCGACCTCACCATCGGAGATCGGGGCGCAGGCCAGCTCGAAATCGGGGTGTCGGTCGTTGTGGATGATCCACAGACGCTCGGCGGTGGCCTCGACCTGGTAGTCCAACCCCTCGCGTCGGGGGGTGACGAGGCGCGGGGTGGCGGTCGGGTCCGCGGTGGGTACCAGTCGAGCCTCACCGGTCAGCTTGGAGCCGAGGGTGAGCACGACCCAGGAACGGTCGCGTGAGGTGCCCACCCACAGCCAGAAGCGTTCGTCATCCTCCTGGTGGACCAGCGCGTCGGAGGCCGGGTCACTGCCCAGACGGTGGCGCCAGACCTGGTGGGGGCGCCAGGCCTCATCCACGGTGGTGTAGAAGAGCCACTCGTCATTGCCGAAGGTGACATTGGCGGCGATGCCGCGCTGGATCGACGTGGTCGAACCATCGGCCAGCTGGCGCAGCTTCACGTCGTAGCGTTCGTCACCGGAATTGTCGACGGCCCAGAGCAACCGCGAACCGTCGGGGGAGACCTCCAGGGCGCCCAGCGAGAAGAACTTCTCGCCCTCGGCCTCGACATTGCCATCGAGCAGGACCTGTTCGCCGGGCAGCGACCCGCCGGTCAAGTCGGGCACCTCGTCCTGGCTGCTGGCCGGCACGCGGCACCACAGCGGGTAGTCCTTGCCCTCGATGGTGCGTGAGTAGTACCAGTAGGCCTGGCCGGTCGTGTGGGTCTCATAGCTGGGCACGCTCAGGTCGGTCTCCTGGGTGCGCGCCTTGTAGTCGTCAAACAGGGACGCCCGCAGGCCCGCCAGGTGGGCAGTCTGGCCCTCGGCGTACGCGTTCTCGGCCTCGAGGAGACTGATCACTTCGGGATTCTCCTTGTCGCGCAGCCACTCATAGGGGTCGACGAAGGTGTCGCCATGGTGGGTGCGCTCGACGGGGCGTCGGTCGGCAACAGGAGGAGTCAGGACGGAATCGCGATCAGGCACATCGGTCACCCTATCCGTCTCGTCGGTTGCAGGTCCCCTCATCGGCGTCGGCCGGGAACAGGATCGGGCAGGGTCGCGCACGGCAATGGTCGTTGTCGGTGATTTGGCGGTCATGGCAGAATGGTGCGGAGGCATTGACAACCGCTGGCTTGGCTGTGCCCTGATCAGGATTTTCGACTCGAGAGGCACCCTGTGACCCCGCGTTCCACTGGCGAGACGACCACTTCCACCGCTGAGGAGACGACCAGCGAAGCGGGAACCCCCGCTGCGAAGCAGGCGACCGCCACCACGTCGGCCGCCAAGAAGACTGCCAGCAAGACCACTGCGGCGAAGAAGGCCGCGACCAAGAAGACCACCGCCACCAAGTCGGCCGCCAAGGCCGCCGCGACGAAGTCCGCGGCTGCCAGGAGTGGTGCGTCCACGACGACCGCGGCCAAGAAGACGACTGCTCGCAAGGCCGCCGCGGCAAAGGCGCCGGTCGAGCCCGTTGACGAGGTCGCGGAGGACGTCGAGGTCGAGGAGCCGACCGAGGTCCTGGAGGAGGAGCTCGAGGAGCCCACCGTCGAGCAGGCCCTGCAGCAGGTCGTCGAGGTACAGGCCGATGTCGAGATCGACGGGGATGACCTGGTCATCACCGTCGGAGGCAAGAAGGACGGCAAGGCCCGTCTGGACGACGTCGATGAGTCGGAGTTCAACTCCGAGGAGGCAGCCAAGGACGAGAAGGCCATCACTGAGGAGGTCGGCTTCGTCGTCAGCGAGTCCGATGACACCGATGAGCCGGAGCAGCAGGTCAACGTCGCTGGCGCCACCGCGGACCCGGTCAAGGACTACCTGCGCCAGATCGGCAAGGTCGCTCTGCTGAACGCCGAGATGGAGGTCGAGCTCGCCAAGCGCATTGAGGCAGGCCTGTTCGCCGACGAGCAGCTCAGTGACCCCGCCATCAAGGTGAAGGCTGCCGATGTCGAGGACTACGAGTGGATCGCCGAGGATGGTCGCAAGGCCAAGAACCACCTGCTGGAGGCCAACCTCCGCCTGGTGGTCTCGCTGGCCAAGCGCTACACCGGCCGCGGCATGCTCTTCCTCGACCTGATTCAGGAGGGCAACCTGGGCCTGATCCGTGCGGTCGAGAAGTTCGACTACACCAAGGGCTACAAGTTCTCCACCTATGCGACCTGGTGGATCAAGCAGGCCATCACCCGCGCCATGGCCGACCAGGCTCGCACCATCCGTATCCCGGTGCACATGGTCGAGGTCATCAACAAACTCGCCCGCGTCCAGCGCCAGATGCTGCAGGACCTCGGCCGCGAACCCACCCCGGAGGAGCTGGCCAAGGAACTCGACATGACCCCGGAGAAGGTCGTGGAGGTGCAGAAGTACGGCCGCGAGCCCATCTCGCTGCACACCCCCCTGGGGGAGGACGGCGACTCCGAGTTCGGTGACCTGATCGAGGACTCCGAGGCGATCGTCCCGGCCGATGCGGTGAACTTCACCCTGCTGCAGGAGCAGCTCCACGACGTGCTGGACACCCTCTCAGACCGCGAGGCCGGCGTGGTGTCGATGCGTTTCGGCCTCACCGATGGCCAGCCCAAGACCCTGGATGAGATCGGCAAGGTCTATGGGGTCACCCGCGAGCGGATCCGCCAGATCGAGTCCAAGACCATGAGCAAGCTGCGTCACCCCTCGCGTTCGCAGGTCCTCCGGGATTACCTGGACTGACATGAAGCCGTTGGCAGAGCCCGGACGTTTCCGGATCAAGCAGGCCGCCGTGGAGCAGCTGCTGGACGCTGCGCGCATGAAGGCGGCGGCCTGGCGCGAGACCTACCCACTGCCCGACGAGGCGCTCGACCTGATCGAGGCAGCGGCCACCCGCACTGCCGACTACTGGCAGGAGCAGGTGCGCGCCGGCGCCTACTTCTGGATCGTGGTGGACACCGCCAACGACTCCGAGATCGTGGGCGTTTCCAATGCGGCGGTGGGCCGCGACCTGAACGCCCCCACCCCGCTGGAGCTCACCATGATCTACCTGCTGGACGTCGCCAAGGGCTCCGGCATCGCCGATCGACTCCTGGAGATGACCATCGGGGATGCACCGGCCTACCTGTGGGTGATGGAGGGCAATGACCGCGCCGTCGCCTTCTATCGGCGCCATGGCTTCGAGCTCGACGGCGAGCGTCGCGACATGGGCGGAGCCCTGGAGGGTCACACCGAGGTAAGGATGGTCCGCGGCCTCTGATCCGTGGATCATGGCGCTGCGACGAACACCCTTTCGACGGACGAGTGGAGGCCTCGCTGGGAATAGTCCGGCCCACGCGCGGGTTGGACCCAGTATGAGCACTTCCATCCCACTCTCAGTCCTCGACCTCGCCACTGTCACGGAGGGGTCCACGACCCGGGATGCGCTCCACCGCTCCATCCGGCTCGCCCAGGCGGCCGATGAACTCGGCTATCAGCGATTCTGGGTCGCCGAACACCACAACATGCCTGCGGTGGCCTCGACCAACCCGCCGGTCATCATCGCCGCCCTGGGCGCGAACACCTCCCGCATTCGCGTCGGCTCCGGCGGGGTCATGCTGCCCAACCATGCCCCGTATGTGGTCGCCGAGCAGTTCGCATTGCTCGAGGCGCTCTACCCCGGGCGCATCGATCTGGGGCTGGGGCGAGCGCCCGGCACCGACCAGCGCACTGCGGCCGCCCTGCGACGCAGCACCGACGGCCTGGGCGCCGAGGAGTTCCCCCAGCACGTCCTCGAACTCATGAGCTGGCTGGGTGACAATCGTCTCGAGGAGCCGATGTCGGCCACTCTCAAGGCGACGCCGGCCCCCGGTGACACCCAGCCCGAGGTCTGGCTGCTCGGCAGCTCGGGCTACTCGGCCCAGCTCGCCGGCATGTTGGGGCTGCGGTACTGCTACGCACACCACTTCGGGCAGATGGACGAGGTGCAGGTGGTGGAGGCCTACCGCGCCCGGTTCCAGCCCTCGCCGGTGCTGTCCGAGCCGTACGCGATGATTTGCACCAGCGCCATCACCGCCGACACCGCCGAACAGGCGGAGTGGCTGGCCGGACCGGCCAAGCAGATGGCCCTGGCCCTGCGCACCAACCGGCTGACCCCCGTGATCTCGCCGGAGGAGGCGGCTCGTCGCCAGCTCTCCCCGCTGGAGGAACAGATGCTGGCGCACCTGCCTGCCACCAAGTTCGTCGGCACCGCCGACGTCGTGGCGGAGGGACTGCAGCATCTCATCGACCGCACCGGCATCCAGGAGCTCATGCTCACCGCGACCACGCACGACGTCCAGACCCGGCTCGACACCCTGGCCGCCCTCCGGGATGCCGACCTGCAGGCGCGCTGATCCGGCGCGTCCACGATTTCGTTTGCCCCATGGCCTACCGTGGGGAACAAAGGTCGACGCCGTGGCGTTGTACTGATCGAAGCACCTAGCAAAGAGAGGCCACCGATGAGCACCAGCACTGTGGAAAGCACCCTTGACGCATCGGATCGCTGCGATCGTTGCGGCGCCCAGGCCTACCTGCGTGTCACCCTCAACAGCGGCGGACAGCTGTTGTTCTGCGCGCACCATGGTCGCGCACACCAGGACAAGCTGCAGCAGGTCGCCCTGAAGATCCAGGACGAAACCGCGCGCCTGCACTGATCCCAGCGAACCCAGACCCCTACCGAGAGGCCCCGCACCGACCACCTGGTGCGGGGCCGCTCGCGTGCCGGGTCGGAATTGTCGGGGCCGGCTTGTAATCTCGCGGGGTGGCACAGATCAAGGCGCAGAACCAGGGACGAGACTACGAGGCCAAGCACCTGCTGGTGCTGGAGGGACTCGAGGCCGTGCGGAAGCGCCCGGCGATGTACATCGGGTCCACGGACACCAAGGGGTTGATGCATTGCCTGTGGGAGATCATCGACAACTCCGTCGACGAGGCCCTGGCCGGGTACGGCAACCTGATCACCGTCTCGCTGAGGGCCGATGGCTCGGTCGAGGTGGCCGACCAGGCCCGTGGCATCCCCGTCGACAAGGAGCCGCGCACCGGTCTGAGCGGCATCGAGGTCGTCTTCACCAAGCTTCACGCCGGCGGCAAGTTCGGCTCGGGGACCTACAACGCCACCGGCGGCCTCCACGGCGTCGGTGCCTCAGTGGTCAATGCCCTCAGCTCCCGACTCGACGTCCAGGTCGACCGCAACTCCAAGGTCTATGAGGTCTCCTTCCGTCGTGGCGTGCCCGGTGTCTTCGACGGCGAGGGGCCCGAGGCCCCGTTCACCCCTCAGCCCGGCGTCCGTGAGGTGGGTAGGGCCAAGCGGGGGGTGACCGGCACGCGGGTGCGCTACTGGCCCGACCGCCAGATCTTCCTCAAGGACGCCGAACTCTCCCTGGAGCACCTGCTCAACCGCGCCCGACAGACCAGCTTCCTTGTCCCCGGGCTACGGCTGGAGATCGCGGACCAGCGCCATCCGGGGGAACCGGTGAGTGAGATTTTCCAGCACGATGGCGGCATCAGCGAGTTCTGCGACTACCTGGCACCGGGGGAGAAGGTCTCGGAGGTGATGCGGCTCCAGGGGACCGGCTCCTTCACCGAAACCGTCCCCATGTTGGACCAGAACGGCGCCATGACCCCCACTGACGTCGACCGTGACCTCGACATCGACATCGCCCTGTGCTGGACCAACTCCTACGACACCGTCGAGCGTTCGTTCGTGAACGTCGTCGCCACCCCCAAGGGCGGCACCCATGTCTCAGGTTTCGAGCAGGGCATCACCAAGGCCTTCGCCACGGTGATGGGCAACTCCCGCATCCTCAAGTCAGGGGAGGAGGTTGTCCGCGACGACGTCCTGGAGGGGATGACAGCTGTGGTCACCGTGCGGCTGGCCGAACCCCAGTTCGAGGGCCAGACCAAGGAGGTACTCGGCACCCCACCCGTACGCCGGCTGGTGGCCCGTACCGTCGAGCAGGAGGTCACCGACTGGCTGACCTCCACCAAGCCTGCAGTCAAGACCGTAGCCCGCACCGTGATGGAGAAGGTCGCCAATGCCGGTCGGGCCCGCGTGGCTGCCCGCGTCCACAAGGAGAACCAGCGCCGCAAGACTGCGCTGGAGTCCTCCTCGTTGCCCCCGAAGCTGAAGGACTGCCGCAGCTCCGACACCGACGCCACCGAGCTGTTCATCGTGGAGGGCGACTCGGCCCTGGGCACCGCCAATGTGGCCCGCAACTCGGAGTTCCAGGCGCTGCTGCCGATCCGGGGCAAGATTCTCAACGTGCAGAAGGCCTCGGTGGCCGACATGCTCAAGAACGCCGAGTGCGCCAGCATCATCCAGGTCGTCGGCGGCGGCTCGGGGCGCACCTTCGACCTCGACTCCGCGCGCTACGGCAAGATCATCTTCATGGCGGACGCCGACAGCGACGGTGCCCACATCCGTTGCCTGCTCGCCACACTCTTCTTCAAGTACATGCGCCCCATGGTCGAAGCGGGCCGGGTCTACTCGGCTGTCCCGCCGCTGCACCGGTTCGAGCTGGTCAAGCCCAAGCGCGGTTACGACAAGTACATCTACACCTACTCCGATGCCGAGTACCAGCGGAAGCTGGCCGAGCTCACCAAGCGCGGCCAGTCATTCAAGGAGCCGCAGCGCTACAAGGGCCTGGGCGAGATGGACGCCTCCCAACTCAAGGAGACCACCATGGACCCCAAGCACCGCACCCTGCGCCGCATCACTGTGGACGAGGCCGAGGCCGCCGAGCGGGTGTTCGAGATGCTGATGGGTAATGACGTCGCCCCGCGCAAGGAGTTCATCATCGACGGCGCCTACCAGATCGACACGGAGACCATCGACGCGTGAGTCGTTGCCCAATGTTCACCCGTTGGCCCTAGTGTTCAGCGGGTGAGCAGCCCCCACTTCGGCCAGCCCCCCAAGCCGGCCTCCACTGACGCCGGCCCTTCCCACGAGTTGCCGGAGGTCACCGCCCTCGAGGCGGCACCTCCGAGCCGTCCCGGTCGCGTCATGGCCTGGGCGCTGTGGGACTGGGGCACCCAGCCCTTCGCCACCGTCATCACCACCTTCGTCTTCGCGGTCTACATCACCTCGTCAAGCTTCGGAGCCGGAAACACCCCGGCCCTGGCATTGTCCACCTCCACCGCGATCGCCGGCGTCATCGTCGCCCTCCTCGCGCCGGTACTTGGCCAGCGGGCGGATCGCTCCGGTCATACCGTGCGCAATCTGCGGTGGCAGACCTGGGCACTGGTGGCCATCTCGGCGTCCCTGTTCTTCGTCGCACCCGACCCGAAGTGGCTCTGGCCGGGTCTCGCGCTGCTGGGCATCGGCTCGATCATCAGCGAACTTGCCGGCGTCAACTACAACGCCACCATCGAGCAGGTGGCCTCCCCGAGGAACGTCGGACGCGTCTCGGGGCTGGGCTGGGGGATGGGCTACATGGGTGGCATCGTGGTGCTCCTGCTCATCTACGTCACCCTCATCGCCCCCGACACGCTCGAGAACGGGCTCGACGTGCGGTACGGCATGCTCGTCTGTGCCGCCTGGACGCTGCTGTTCACCATCCCGACCTTCCTGGTCATCCGCGACCGGGAGCAGGTCCGCAGCGAGCGGCGCCCGGTCAGCATCGTCAGCGCCTACCGCGACGTGTTCGGCACCATCAAGGGGCTCTGGCACGAGCAGCGGGAGCTGTTCTGGTTCCTGATCGCCTCGGCGCTCTTCCGCGACGGTCTGGCCGGCGTGTTCTCCTTCGGTGCGGTGATCGCCACCAGCACCTTCGGCTTCACCGCCGGCAGCGTGATCATCTTCGGTGCCGCCGCCAACATCGTTGCCGGCCTGGCCACCATCGCCTCGGGCCTGCTGGACGACGTTCTGGGTCCGCGCACGGTCATCCTGGGGTCCCTGGTTGGCCTGATCGCCTGCGGTGTGGGGGTCTTCGCGCTCCACGACGGCGGCCCGAAGGTGTTCTGGAGCCTCGGCCTGATCATGTGCATGTTCGTCGGTCCGGCACAGTCAGCGGCCCGGAGCTACCTCGCCCGCATCATCCCGGCCGGGCGCAGCGGTGAGATCTTCGGCCTCTACGCCACCACCGGACGCGCCATCTCCTTCCTCGCCCCGACCCTCTTCGGCCTCTCCATCAGCCTAGGTGCGTCCCTGACCGGACGGGAGAACACCCAGTACTGGGGGATCCTGGGCATCGTGATGGTGCTGCTGGTCGGCCTGGTCGCGATGCTCATGGTCCGACCGAACCGGCGGGCCACCGTCTAGCCCCACGCCGGGAGGGGGCACGTAGGGTGTGGCCATGACCGCACGCCTGTTCTCCGCAGTCCTGCCCCCGCTCGACGTCCTGGAGCGGATCGACGCGCATCTCCAACCACGCCGGGCCGCGGGGTCGGGAACGTGGCGCTGGACGCCGATGGAGAACTGGCATGTCACCACCGCGTTCATGGCCTCGGTGCCCGAACGCGCCCGCGAACCCCTTGACGAACTGCTCGCCGAGGCGGCTGCGGCCACCCCCGCCTTCGACATCCGTCTGGCGGGAACCGTCTGCTTCCCGGACCCCAGCCGAGCACGCATCCTGGCGCTGGGCGTGACACAGGGCGCACAGGAACTGGAAGCCCTGGCCCAACGCTGCCGCAATGCTGCCACCAGGGCCGGAACCAGTGCGGATGGCGCACGCTACACCGGTCACCTCACCCTGGCCCGTACCCATCGCGGCACGGAAGCGACCTCATGGGTGCGGATCGTGGATTCCTTCCCGGGCTGGTCCTGGACCGCCCAGGAGTTGGTGCTGATTGAGTCGCACCTGGCCGAGCGCCGTTATGAGGTCGTGGGTCGCTGGCCCCTCGCGGTGGTCCGAGGAGCCCGCTGAGCTGCCTCAGGCGATCGTGATCTCCTCCAGGAGCCCGGAGTCCACGTCGTAGATGAACCCGCCCACGGTGGCGAAGCCGGTGATGAGCGGGTGGCTGCGCAGCGCACGCACGTCGAAGTTGACGGCGCTGGCCTGGTCGGGAGAGGCGCCCAGGGTCATGCCGCGGATGTCGGTGCCATCCTTGGTGAGCACCTTGTCGGCAATCTGCTGGTCGGTGCCGCTTGCCATCGCGCAGCGGGTGTGGGGGACAACCATGATGCGATCCACGTTGAGCAGGTGCACTCCCAGGATGCACCCGACGATGGCGTCCGGGGTGACCCGACCACCGGGGGTGCGCAGGATCTTCGCGTCCCCGAGCTTGAGGCCGAGCATGCTCAGCGGCTCGATGCGCGAGTCCATGCACGTGATCACTAGGACCCCGGCCTGCGCGATGCCGTCGAAGCCGCCCTCGGTGAAGGTCTCGGCGTAGGTCTTGTTCCTCTCCAGCAGGTCGTCAAAGTCACCCATGGGGGACACTCTACGGCCAACGCACTGGGGGGCGTGTCTGCACGTCCCCTCGTCCTCAGTCCTGAATGCTGCGCCTCAGACGCCACGGCGCGAGAACCACCAAGGCGGAATTGCGCAGCATCCTCCCAAAGTAGTTACCCGCTCGACGAAAGAACTTGCTCGACTCGGCTTCCTCGAGCCGCGCGTTGAATCTTCCAAAGCCGTACGTTCGCACGAAGGCGAGATTGCAATCCATCTCGCCTTCACGCGATAGTTGGCGCGTTAGCCAAGTAGCCAAAAGCACGGCGAACAGGAATATGCCCAAAGCGGCCAAGAACAGAGCCCACGTAGGGGCGGGGAGGCTTCCAGCGAACGTCAGCGTTGATCCGTACGACACCAGCATCCAGCCCCCAGAGTTGAGACTCTTAGCCCCGATTTGCGCGTGGACTGAGGAAGGAATCCACGGCAGCAGGCCAGGGCTCTCATAGCCCTCGGCGGTCGGCCACGACTGGCGACGTCGCGCAGCCTTCGTGTTCTGCGGGTCAAGCCGCGCCGCTTGGCGCTGCCACGCCCATGCATTAGCGAGGTCAATCTGAGCCTGAAACGCTGCCGCACAAGCCAACACCGCGGCACCGATGGTTGTAAACCACGCATTTGGCGTCATGGGCACTCCGAAGTCAAAGGAAGTTCAACTCTCACAGCAATGTGGCTTGCGATCCTGCGTCATCAACAGCGGGCTGAGTCTCCACTTTAGAGTCCTCGTCGAAGTCCTCAGCTGGGGCATCCTCGCCAGGGGTCGGGTCGACCCCCGCTGCGGCCCGGGACGCCTCCGAGCTCGCAGGTGCCACGCGTGCCTCCGAGGCAGCAATCGCCCTGCTGGACACTGCGGCGATGGGCTGGGCTGCGGGCGTCCCGGAACCGTCGCGCTTGCCGGTCGCGGGGGGCAGGTCGATCGCCGAGCCCGAGGCGGCGGCAGCGACCGCCGGGGGAGCACCCGCCCAGCCCAGCAGCAGGACGTCTTCGCCCTTGAGGAACTTGTGGCAGCGGATGCCTCCGGTGCCGCGCCCCTTGCCCGGGTACTCGGTGAATGGGGTGACCTTGACCATCCCGCTCTGGGAGCCTGCAGGCACCTCAGAACTTCCCGAGACGGTCACCACCACGTCCCCCTCGCGGGCGGGGCCGAACCAGATCGCCCGCGCTCCCGACCCCAGCCGGATGCCGGCCACGCCGCCACCGGCGCGACCCTGCGGCCGCACCGAACCTGCGGGGAAGTGGAGCAGCTGGGCGTCCGTCGTGATGAAGGTGAGCTCGCTGTCCTCATCAGCCAGCTCGACGGCCCCGACCACCTCGTCCTTCGGCTCCAGGCGGATGTACTCCCAGGAGTCCCGGTTCATCATCTCGGGGTTGACTCGCTTGACCACGCCCTGGGCGGTGCCCACAGCCAGCCCGGACGCGCCTACGCCGAGGGAGGTGAGTCCGATCGCGCGCTCACCCTTCTCGAAGGTGAACAGTTCCTTCGCCCGCGAGCCACCCTTCAACGAGGGCGCATTGGCGGTCAGGGGGACCGTGGGGAGGTCGACGGCCGAAGATCGGAGCACCCGCCCCAGGTTGGTGAGCACACCGAACTCTCCCCGCGTGGTGGACCGAATCGCTGCCACGATCACGTCGTGGCTGACCCGGGAGCCGCCGTGGGGCAGTGCCTCGGCGGTGTCGATCCGTGCCATCAGTCCGGCCGAGCTCATCAGCACCCAACAGGGTCCGTCAGCGATCTCCAGGTCAGCCGCGGTCGTCGGCACCTTGGCCGCAGTCTCCCCCGAGCCTTCCAGCAGGACCGTGCGCCGCGGTGTGCCGTACTTCTGTGCCACCTCGGTCAGCTCATCGGCCACCACGCTGCGCAGCACGTCGTCGTTCTCGAGGATCTCGGTGAGCCGGGCGATGCGCTGCCTGAGTTCGTCGCGCTCGGCCTCCAATCGGATCGAGGATAGCCTGGTCAGCTGGCGCAGCTGCATGTCGAGGATGTGGTTGGCCTGGGCCTCGGACAGCTCGAAGGCCTCCATCAGCCGGGTCCGCGCCTCGGCGGAATCATCGGAGGATCGCACGATGGCGATGACATCGTCGATGTCGAGGATGGCCAGCAGCAGGCCCTCGACCAGGTGCAGCCGCTCGGAGGCCTTTCCCAGCTGGAAGCGGGTTCGGCGGGTGACGACCTCAAGGCGGTGGCCGAGGTAGACGTCCAGCATCTCCTTCAGGGTCATCGTCCGCGGCTGTCCCTCCACCAGCGCCACGGAGTTGATCGCGAAGGAGTCCTCCAGCTTGGTCAGCTTGTACAACTGCTGCAGTAGGGCCTCGGGGTTGATGCCGTTCTTGACCTCGATCACCAGGCGGGTGCCGTGGTTGAGGTCTGTGAGGTCCTTGATGTCGCTGATGCCGGTGACCTTCTTGTTCTGGACCAGCGTCTTGATCTGCTCGATGATCTTCTCCGGGCCGACCATGTAGGGCAGCTCGGTGACCACGATGCCCTTGCGGCGCGGGCCGACCTGCTCGATGCGGGCGGTCGCCCGGATGCGGAAGCTGCCGCGTCCGGTCGCGTAGGCGTCCTGGATGCCGGACAGGCCCACGATCGTTCCGCCGGTGGGCAGGTCAGGTCCGGGGATGAAGCGGGTGATGGTCTCCAGCGTGGCGTTGGGGTGTTTGAGCAGGTGCTTGCACGCCTGAACGACCTCGACGAGGTTGTGCGGGGCGATGTTGGTCGCCATGCCCACCGCGATGCCGGCGGCACCGTTGACGAGCAGGTTGGGGATCGCGGCCGGGAGCACGACCGGCTCGGTCTCCTTGCCGTCGTAATTGGGCCGGAAGTCAACAGTGTCCTCATCCAGACCCTGGGTCATCGCCGTCGCGGGGAGGTCCATCCGGCACTCGGTGTAGCGCATCGCCGCCGGGCCGGCGTCCAAAGAACCGAAGTTGCCGTGCCCATCGACCAGCGGCAGGCGCATCGCCCACGGCTGGGCGATTCGCACCAGAGCGTCGTAGATGGCGTTGTCGCCGTGCGGGTGCAGCACACCCATGACTTGACCCACCACGCGGGCGCACTTCACATGCCCGCGATCGGGGCGGATGCCCATCTGGTCCATCGAGTAGAGGATTCGTCGCTGCACCGGCTTGAGGCCGTCACGTGCATCGGGCAGTGCACGGGAGTAGATGACCGAGTACGCGTACTCGAGGAAGCTCGACTCCATCTCCGCCGTCACGTCGACGTCGATGATGCGCTCGTCGTCCTCCTCGATCATCGGCTGGTCGGTCATCTGGTGCGCCAGTTCCCTTCATCTCGGGGACGCCAGGAGTTGCGCGTCCAACGCCCTAGTCTCCCAACTCGCGTGGGCAGGGCGAAACCGGCGCGCCGCAGGCCTGTTCCGTCCCCGCGACGAAGGCTCAGGACTCGGGCCCCTGCAGCACCTCGGGCTCCTCCACCACCTCGGGCTCCTCGGCTTTCCGATTCTGGGTCGTCTCCGCGTCCCGGCGGTCCTGGTCCCGCTGCTCGGCGGCCAGGGCCTCGACGAGCTTGGGGTGGAGGGCGTCGCCGTCGGGCGCGCGGACCTCGGGGGCGTCGTCGGGGTGGAACTGGACGTCATTGGGGTCGCCCAGCACGGTGGTGGTGCCGTGGGCCAGCACCTGCTGGGCCATGGTCAGCTGGCGGATCGCGATGACCCGCACCTTGTCGGGCTGCAGGTCGGCGAACTCGCGGTAGAGCATGGGGTCGTGCTGGCCGTCATCACCCACCAACAGCCAGCGGATGTGGGGGAAGTCGCGGGCCAGTTCGCGCAGCGAGAGCCGCTTGTGCTCGGGCCCGGAGCGGAACCAGCCGGTGTTGGTCGGTCCCCAGTCCGTGAGCAGCATCGTGCCCTGCGGGTAGCCGTGGCGCTTGATGAAGCGGCGCAGGAAGGGGTAGGTGTTCCAGGCCCCGGTGGACACGTAGATGACCGGCGCGCCCGGGTGGTCCTGGAGGATCTTCTGGTACATGCGTGCCATGCCGGGCACCGACTGGCGGGCCTGCTCGGTGGCCACGAAGGAGTTCCAGGCAGCGATGAACAGTCGCGGCAGCCAGGTGGAGATGATCGTGTCGTCGATGTCGCTGATGAGACCAAAGGTTTCTTCATCACCGACCACCTGGATGGGTACCTTGATCGGCTTGGAGTCCTTGGTCTGCATGGAGATCTCGTGCCAGCCCGGAGGAAGATCGAGGTTTTTGACCCGCACGTCGATGTAGCCCGAACGGTCGGTCTGCACATCGATGGGGGCGTCCCCGATGGTGACGGTCACCGTGTGGCGCCCCAGAGCGACGGCCGCGAAGTTCTTCCAGCCGCGCTGGCGCAGCAGGTCGTCGGCGGCACGCATCAGGTCCGAGCGGGGGCGGTCGGGGCTCAGGGTCACGCGCCCCAGCACCCGCACCTGCGTCGAGGTGCCGTAACCTGCATAGCCCACGACGGTCTCGACCCAGCCACGCCGTCGCAGCCGGTGGGCCAGCCAGCGCGTCCAGGTCTCCTCGAGTCGGGCACCGACAAAGGGGCGATTGCTCATGTGCCGGAAGACTAGTGGGTGCAGGCCGTCCGACTGGGGAAATGTGGCAGGATGGCACGGTGCAGCAGCCCTCCATTCGACCCTCCTCACTGCCCGACGAGGTGCGTCGAAGCATCATCGGGTGCGGCTTCTTCCCCGAGCTGGTGTCCGAGTCGATCGAACTCGCCCTGGGGGAGGAACCCGTCCGGACCCACCTGGTCCACCACGAGGCCACCTTCATGGCTGAAGAGGTGCACCGGCACCTCTCCCTGATGGTGGTCACGCCGACCCGCCTTGTCGTGGGACACACGGATGAGTCCAACGACAACCCTGCCGGTGTGCTCCAGGCGATCACCTCCACCGAGTCCGTGCCGCTGCGCAACATCAACTCGGTCACCGTCACTCGCGTGCTCGCCGAGCCGGAGAAGGGTGCCGGGCGGGTGGTCGAGACCTGGCTCACCATCGGCTGGGGGACGCTGCGCCGACTGGAGCTCGAACCAGCCCATTGCGCCGACCCCACCTGCGAGGCTGACCACGGCTTCTCCGGCACCCAGATCTCCGATGACATCACGGTCCGGATGAGCCCCGCTGCTGACGGGGAGGAGTCCGTCCGACGCCTGGTCGAGTTCGGCTCAACGCTGCAGCAGGCCATCAGCGAGTCCAGCCGATGAGGCTGCGGCGCCCCAGCAGTGACGAGCCGATGCTCCCCGACTGGGGGCACAGCACGTTGGCCGAGGTGCTGCCGAGCATCGGTGCGCACTTGGGGGTCAGGGACGCCGGTGTTCCTGCTCTCCACCTGCCCCCCTCCCATCGCTGGGTGGTGGTGATGGTCGATGGCCTGGGCCACGACCTGTTGCGCCAGCACATGGCCATCGCACCCTACTTCGCCGACCTCTTCGGGGACGGTCAGGAGATCACCGCGACCGTCCCTTCCACCACCGCGACCTCGCTCACCTCACTGGGGAGCGGGACGGCCCCAGGTCGTCACGGCATCGTCGGATACTCCTTCCGCGACCAGGCCGGCGGGAAGGTGTTCAACGCCCTCACCTGGGACACCGAGGCGGTACCGGAGGAAGTCCAGCCCAGCCCGACCTGGTTCGAGAAGGCCTGCGGCTGTGAGGCCACGTGTACCGGGGTCGTGCCCGAGCGCTTCCGTGACTCCGGCCTGACCCGCGCTGCCCTCCGGGGCCAGGTGGTGAGCGGGCTGGTGGATGAGGCCGACGAACAGGACCGGATCGATCGTGTCGTGGCGGCGTCCCGTGATGGCCGGCGCAGCCTGGTCTACGTCTACGAACGGATGCTGGACCACACCGGGCACAGCCTGGGCATCCAGCACCCCGCCTGGCGACAGCAGTTGACCCGCATCGACGACTGGGTGGCCCGACTGCGTGGAGCGCTGGACGACGACGTGGTCCTGCTGATCACCGGTGACCATGGCATGCTCGACATCCCGCTCGACCGGCGCATTCTGGTGCAGGATCACCCCGAACTGATGCGTGGCGTCACCGCCCTGGCCGGTGAGGGACGTTTCCGTCAGCTCTACGCCGACCATCCCGCCGACGTCGCGGCCCGCTGGACGGACTTCCTGGGAGAACGTGCGTGGGTGCGGACCCGCGAGCAGGCCATCGAGCAGAGCTGGTTCGGCCCGAACGTGACCCCCCAGGCCGCCCAGCGCATCGGGGACGTGGTGGCGGCGATGCGTGACGATTGGGCGGTGATGAGCAAAGATCTGCCGCGCGAACTTGCGCTGGTCGGGATGCATGGCTCGCTGACGCCGGCGGAGATGGTGGTTCCGCTGCTCGTGGACGCGCCGGAGCACTACTGAGGGTGGGGGAGAACTGATGGTCGAGGAGCTGGACCCCGCAGCCTGGGATGGTGAGCACCAACCCGGCGAACTGGTCTTCTTCTCCGGGCCAATGGACTGCGGCAAGTCCACCCTCGCCCTGCAGGTCAACCACACCCAGGCCTCCCACGGACGCCGCGGGCAACTATTCACCAGTCAGGACCGGGCCGGCGAATCGGTCATCACCAGTCGGATCGGGCTCAGCAGCCCGGCGCTGGAGGTGAACCCCGATTTCGACTTCTGGAAGTGGGTCGTGGCCCGACTCAGCGAAGGATCCCGCCTGGACTTCCTGGTCTGCGACGAGGCGCAGTTCTACACCCGCGACCAGGTGGACCAGCTCGCCATGGCCGTCGACGAACTCGGCCTCGACGTCTTCGCCTTCGGCATCATGGCCGACTTCCGCACCGAACTGTTCCCCGGCTCACGTCGTCTGGTGGAACTGGCCGACCGGATCGAGATGTTGCAGGTGCAGCCGCTGTGCTGGTGCGGCGCCAGGGCCACCCACAATGCGCGCGTGATCGACGGGGAGATGGTAACCGAGGGCAACCAGGTGGTGGTCGGTGACGTGGGTGATGACGCCCCGCCCACCTCAGTCCACTACGAGGTGCTGTGCCGCAAGCACCACCGACGCCGCGTGACCAAAGAGCTCTCCCGTGCCACCCTGTCGCCCGAGACCCTGCCCTTCGACTCCGACCAGCCCGAGGACACCCCATGACCAGCCCCCTCATCTCAGCGACCGACCTCGCCAGGGAACTCGAGTCGGCCGCGCCCCCGCTGGTCCTGGATGCCAGTTTTGCGCTGGGCATGCCAGATTTCGGCTGGGGCCGCTACAAGGCTGGACACATCCCCGGTTCGATCTTCGTGGATGTCGACCAGATGTTCTCCGGCCCCGTGCGGGAGGACCGCCGGGGCGGACGTCACCCGCTGCCCGATCCGGACAGGTTGCAGCAGGATCTCCGGGCTCTCGGCCTCGACGATGACAGCCGAGTGGTGGTCTATGACCAGGGCCCGTCAATGGGCGCGGCGCGGGTCTGGTGGGTGCTTCGGGACGCCGGTGTGGTCGAGGTCCGGGTCCTCGACGGCGGTTTCGCACGCTGGCAGGCAGCGGGCCTCCCCAGCACCAGCGACACCACGCCCGAGCCGGCAGCCGGATCCTTCACTGTGCGTCCCGGCCGGCTCACCGTCGTGGACGCTCGCGGGATTCTCCAGCACCTCGCTTCGGGGCACCAGGTCATTGACGTTCGCACCGCGGAACGCTTCCGCGGGGAGTCCGAGCCCATTGATCCGGTCGCAGGTCACATCCCGGGTGCGGTGAACCTGCCAGCGGGAGAGTTGTCCACCACCGAGGGCTTCAAGACACCTGACGACCTCCGTGAGGTCTTCTCCGGGGTCGGCGAAGGGGACGTGTTCAGCTGCGGGTCCGGTATCACCGCCGCCCATGCCCTGCTGGCCGCCGAGCACGCGGGCATCACGGGGCTGGGGATCTATCCCGGTAGCTGGTCGGACTGGATCAGCGACCCCGACCGTGAGGTCGCCACCGGGGCCTAGCCCGCCACTGGCGCATCGGTGCGCGGCTCATGTGGTCGATCGGGGTCCGCCGAACATGATCTCGTCCCAGCTGGGAACACTGGCGCGACCCTTGCGGGCACGTGGCCGCGGCTTGGGCGTCGGGGCCTCCACCAGGGGATCCTGCTCCGGCTCGGTGATGGCCGGCTCGTCGGGGGCAGCCTCCTGAGGCTGGTGAACGGGCTGTGCGGGCAGCTGTTCCTCCACCGGCTCCTTCGCCTCTTCCTCCGGCACCTCCCGGGCGGGGAGTTCCTCGGCCTGCCCGGAGGTTTCGTCGGCCAGTTCCTCGATGACCGGCATGTCGAGGTCGGCGTAGATGTTCACCGAGTCCTCATCGAAAGCGCTCAGCATGTCGTAGAGGACGTCGAGCTGGGACTCATGGCCGATCAGGTCGTCATGGGCCTCGTCCACCGTCGTGGCCGGGGGGCTATCGGGAGCCGCGGTCGCGAAGTCGACCGCGCCCCGCTCGGAAGGCTCGTCATGGCCCGATCCGGCGTCCTCGCCCTTCTGGGTCGCTCGCACCAGCGCCATGTCGTCGTCGAGTTCGACGGTCGGCTCGGAGTCGGGGTCGGCGGGCGTCGCGGCGCCGGGAAGGGGCTCACCGATCAACGAGCGAGCAGCATCGTCGGAGGCCGTGCTGAAGCGTCCGCGGGTGTCGAAGATGAACCGCGCCTCGACGTCGGGGGAGTCGGTGTTCGTCTCATCGTCGCAGAAGCGGGCCACCACGCCCCAGCGGCGATCGGGCTCGCGCCAGGAGTCCCACTGCACGTCGTCGATGTCGATGCCACGATGCTGCAGGTGCTCGCGCACCACCTGGCGCAGGGACCGTGCCGAGGACGACTCACCCTTCTTCCGGATGGGGCTGCTCAGCGCCTGGCCGACGACATGCTCCCGTTCGGCCAGGACCGGGGCCGCGAACGGCTCGACGGCCTCGTAGGACATCCCCGAGTCGGACACCAGGTCCTCCACGGATTCCCCGGCGCGAATGCGCGCCTGGATCTCGCGGGGGCTGAGGGTGTTGTCCATCGAAACTCCTGTGCAGCGTCCAGTGGGGGGCCGATTCTACGGTTCCGCGTCAACCTACCAAGACCGCCCGAGCAGCGCAGTATCACGGCCCCGGACCCTGCACCTTGACTTCAGCTGGCGCGGGGGCTCAGCTGGCGCGAGAGGCTGTGGGTCAGGGACGACGTTCGATGTCCTCCACGCGGGTCTCATTGGTGGTGCGGAAGTTCTGGCGCTGGGCCTGGGCGATGAAGGAGAAGATGATGGCGGCAACGCCGGCGATCATCAGGATCCAGCCCAGGATGTCGTCGTCAACGTAGGGGATCTCCACGTTGAGCGCCCACTTGAGCACTGCGCCGATCACGAGGAGGACGATGCCGAGTCCAATCCACATGGTGGTCTCCTGGTCGTGCTGGACCCTCGGAGGTGCCGAAGGTCAGTCGGTCAGCGGGCCATGGGGCTGGCCGGCTCTTTCAGAGGCTAGGGACGCGAGCAGCCATCGCGTGGCGACGCGTGAGGATTCACCCCACCCCTGCGGGTGGGTTGTGCCCTGCAGGGCCCCCATTGCGCAGGCACCTCTTGACCACGCTGGAAGAGGTGATATAAATGCGCACGTCACACACGGGGTTGGTGACCACGACAGCAGGTGGAGGGGTACATGGCGACTGACTACGATGCGCCGCGCAAGACCGACGAGGAGATCAGCGAAGACTCCATTGAGGAGTTGAAGAGTCGTCGCAACGATCAGAAGTCGGGCACGGTCGACGAGGACGAGGTGGAGGCTGCGGAGTCCTTCGAGCTCCCGGGCGCGGACCTCTCCCATGAGGAGCTGACCGTTCGCGTGCTGCCTCGTCAGGCCGACGAATTCACCTGTGCCAGCTGCTTCCTGGTGAAGCACCGCAGCCAGGTCGCCCACACTGACGGAGACCAGGTCTTCTGCGTGGACTGCTACTGAGCACTCCAGGCGACTATTTCCAGATCGTGTGGTTCGAGGGGCACCCGTCCGCGGGTGCCCCTCGAGGTGTCGTGGAGCCGGATGGCTCCGGGATCAGACCTTGAAAGTGGTTCGACGCGGCTTCGGCTTGGAGCCCAGAGCTCCCCAGTGACGGGCTGTGTAGCGCGTCGTCGCCAGCTGGGCGATGCCGATACCGACACCGCTGCTGATCGCCCAGATGAAGGCCTGGAAGGCCGGGACGTCTGGGTCTCCGGGCTCCGGGGGCTCCTCGCCGGTGGCAATCTTCCACGCACTCGTGAGCGCCTTCTGGGTGACCACTGTGATCGTCGTGCCGAGCACCGCGGCGTACACCTTGTACAACACCTTTTCCTGCAGGTCCATGGCCACATCCTAAGGGTGCGCCGCACCGCGAGGGGTGCAGAGACGGGGATGCCCACGGGCTAGATTTGCTCGCATGGACGAGCCAGCCCACACTCCGACAGCTCCTCGGCCCCCTGCGCAGCCCTCCGCCGCCTCGGCCCCGGTCTACACCGAGCGCCTGACCGTCTCGGGGGGATGGTGGGCCATCGTGGGCTTCCTGGTGTTCACCTTCGTCGTCGCGGTCTGGGCGATCCTCGACGTGGTCTGGGCACTGGGTGCGCTGGTCCTCCTGGGCGGCCTCGCCGCGCTCGTCCTCATCACCTACGGAGGCGCGCAGTTGCGCGTCGACGACTCAGGTGTCCATGTCGCCGGCGCGCATCTGGGCTGGGCCTGGGTGGGCGGGGCGAAGGCACTGGATGAGATGGCCACACGCCAGGTCCTGGCCGAGGCCTCCGACGGACGCACCTGGCTGCTGGTGCGTCCCTACCTCAAACGCGCCGTCAAGATTGGCGTGGACGACGCAGCTGACCCCCATGACCAGTGGCTGGTCGCCACACGACACCCCGAAGACTTCGCCGAGGCGATCACTGTGGGTCTGAAGCACCATCGAGCGGACTCGCGGAATGACTGAGCCTGTGATCGGTGTGCGCTTGCTCGACCCCGGCATCCCCGTGCCCGCCTTCGCCCACGCCGACGATGCCGGGGCCGATCTCGTCTGCCGTGAGGACGTCCACCTCGAGCCGGGTGAACGTCGTCTCGTGCCGACCGGCATCGCCGTGGAGATCCCCACCGGGTGGGCGGGCTTCATCCACCCGCGGTCCGGTCTGGCCGCTCGCCACGGCCTCGGCATGGTCAACGCGCCAGGCACCATTGACGCCGGGTACCGCGGCGAGATCATGGTCAACCTGGTCAACCATGATCCACACGACCCCATCGACCTCCAGCGTGGCGACCGGATAGCGCAACTGGTGATCCAGGCCGTCGCGCACCCGCGTTTCGAGGTCCGCCAACGGCTGGGCGACAGCGCCCGGGGGGAGGGCGGCCACGGCAGCACCGGCGGCATCGCCCGTTGGTAGAGTGGCTCCGTCCTAGCAGAGCGCTATCAGACGGGCCCCGAGCGGGTCCCCACCAAGCGAAAGGCCATCTGGTGATCTTCGGTCGCAAGAAGAAGCAGAAGCTCGAAGAAGAGGACGTCCTGGACCCCGCTGAGCTGGAGACCGACGAGGACCTCGAGGATGGGGAGCTCGAGGAGGAGGAGCTCGACGACACGGCGGACGAGGGTATCGAGGGCGAGGAGACCGACGACGACGACAACTCCGACGACGAAGGTGACGCCGACGAAGGGGAGGAACTCGACCAGGACGAACTCGACGAGGACGAACTCGACGAGGACGAGCTCGAGGATGAGGACGCCTTCGACGACGACTCCCTCGAGGCCGACCAGGAGCTGCGCGAGGACGGGCCCTTCGACATCGACGAGGTGGACCTCGACGCCGATGAGATCGATCGCCTCGACTTCGGCAGCCTGATCCTGACCCCCTTCGACGAGATGCAGCTCCAGCTGCAGGTGGACCAGACGTCCGGTCAGGTGCAGTCCGTGTTGGTGGTGTCTGAGCAGTCCGCCCTGGAGGTGGCGCTGTTCGCAGCCCCGGCACGAAGCTCCATGATCAAGGATGTGGCTGATGACATGGTCGCCTCCACTGTCGCGGCCGGGGGCGAGTCCGAGATGCTCGAGGGTCCCTTCGGTCCCGAGATCCGGCGGATCATCCCAGTCGAGGCTCCCGACGGTGAGCAGGCCTGGCATGTCTCCCGCACGTGGTTCGCCCAGGGCCCCCGCTGGCTGCTGCGCGGCGTCCTGATGGGCGAAGCGGCAATGCAGGATGGCTTTGAGGGCGCCGGTGAACTGCTCTTCGAGTTCTTTTGCAATGTGGTCGTGCGTCGCGGCGAGGAGCCGATGGTGCCCGGCGACCTGATCCCCATGCAGCTGCCCGAAGAGCTCATCCAGGCGGACGAGTCGTGAACCAGCCGGTCGGGATGTGGGGGAGGGCGGTCAGGCGACTGGTCTCCTCCCAGACCGAGCTCGAGAACGACGAGTTGGCAAGGGCCTCTCAGGAGTCGGGGTGCGCCACGATTGACCAGTGCGGCGCCCGACAACTGGTCACCCTGCAGGGGCGCATCGGTCTGGTCACCCTCGCGCCCCACTCGGCGCGTGACTGGCTCGAGGCGAAGCTGCAGGACGGCACTGGTGAAGTGACCCTGCTGTGGATGGGACGGCGCGTGATCCCGGGCATTGATGCCGGGCGCATGATGCAGGTCACTGGCCGGCTGGCCCGCCGCGGGCGGGAGCGCGTGCTCTACAACCCGCGCTACACGCTGCTCGATTGACCCCCCGCCCCCCGGGGGCGGGAAGAGGTCAGAGCCAGCTCTCGACGTCCCCCGCCGGAGGGGCGCTCGGTGGGTGGGCCGGTGCCGATCGCGGACCACTCACCCGTGGCACCAACAGGTCGGCCAGTTCGTGCTCGAACTCCGGGCTGACCACGAAGAGCACCTCGTCGCCCTCCTCGAGGGTGCCGTCGGGCTCGGGTCCTCGCGCCATCCCGTCCCGGATGAAGGCGACCATCACCGCGTCCCCCGGCAGGTTCAGGTCGCGCATGGCCCGCCCGATCACCGGGGACTCCTCGGGCATGGTCACCTCGACCAGATTGGCCGACCCCTCTCGGAAGGTGAACAGGCGCACCAGCTCACCCACGGAGACGGCCTCCTCCACCAGGGCACTCATCAGGCGCGGGGTCGACACGGCGACATCGACGCCCCAGGCCTCGTCGAACATCCATTCATTGCCGGGATGGTTGACCCGCCCCACGGTCCGCGGGACGCCGAACTCAGTCTTGGCCAGCAGGGAGTGCACCAGGTTGACCTTGTCGTCCCCGGTCGCGGCGATGGACACGTCGTAGCTCTCGAACTGGCACTCCTCCAGAGAGTCCATCTCGCAGGCATCGGCGAGCACCCACTCCGCCTCGGGCACCTTCTCGCTCTCGATGGCTTTGGGGTTCTTGTCGATCAGCATCACGTGGTGGCCATTGGCCACCAACTCCTTGGCGATGGAGCGACCCACCTGGCCGGCTCCCACGATCGCCACGCGCATCTCGTGCTCCTCTTCTGGCTCGGGTTGTCGTGGTCAGGGACGCCCGGGCGGGTTGCCCAGGACGTCCTCCACCCGTGTCAGGTCATCGGACTCGACCGCCGCATAGACCAGGTCCCCGTCCTGCAGGACCGTGGCCTGGTTGGGCACCAGCCCGCGGCCGAACCGCAGGATGAAGGGCAGGGGGGTGCCGGCTGCGGTCTGGATGGCGTGCACCCTCTTGCCGATCCAGGCGTCGTCGGTGTGTACCTGCACCAGCCGCACGTTCCCGGCCGGGTCACGCCACACCGGTTCCGAACCCTCGGGCAGCAGTCCGCGCAGGACCTGGTTGGCCGCCCAGCGAACCGTCGCCACGGTACGGATACCGAGTCGCTCGTAGACCTCCGCGCGTCCCTGGTCGTAGATGCGGGCAATCACGTTGTGGACGCCGAACTGCTCGCGTACCACCCGAGCGGCGAGGATGTTGGAGTTGTCGCCGCTGGAGACGGCCGCGAACCCGTCGGCCTGCTTGATCCCGGCCTGGACCAGGACGTCGCGATCGAAGCCGACTCCTTTGACCGTGATGCCGCGGAACTCCGGCCCGAGGCGACGGAAGGCATCCACGTCGATGTCGATCATGGCCACCGAGTGGTCGCGACGTTCCAGCGCCTTGGCCAGGGACGAGCCGACACGGCCACAGCCCATGATCACGATGTGCACGCTGCCTCCTCATGCTTGCCCGCCACACGCTACTCCTGAGCGCGCAGGTTCTCGAGCGAACCGGGCAGGACCATGCTGACGATGCATCCGCCAGCAAGTCGGTCTATTGTTCCGGGGTGAACATTGTCGATGGGCTCAAGCGGGTCATCATCGGTCGCAAGCTGGCCTCCACCCAGCTGGGTGAGACCCTGCTCCCCAAGCGTATCGCCCTTCCCGTCTTCGCCTCCGATGCGCTGAGCTCGGTCGCCTATGCTCCCGACGAGATCCTGCTCACGCTGTCCCTGGCGGGGCTGGCAGGCTTTGCCTTCTCGTGGTGGGTTGGGCTGGCGGTGGCCCTGGTGATGTTGGTCGTGGTGCTCAGCTACCGCCAGAATGTGCATGCCTACCCCAGTGGAGGTGGCGACTACGAGGTCGCCACCGTCAACATCGGGCCCAACGCCGGGCTGGTCGTGGCCAGCGCGCTGTTGGTGGACTACATCCTGACCGTGGCGGTGTCGGTCTCATCCGGGGTGCAGAACGCCGAGGCGATGCTCCCCTTCCTGAAGGGTCACGAGGGTCCGGTCGCGGCGGGCATCATCTTCCTGCTGATGCTGGTGAACCTGCGCGGCATCCGCGAATCGGGAACCATCTTCGCGATTCCCACGTACTGCTTCATGATCGCTGTGATTGGAATGACCGTCTGGGGGCTGACCCGGATCTTCATCCTGGGGCAGGCCCTGCACTCACCGACCCAGGACTGGAGCGTCGTCGGGCCGAGCGGCTACGACAACCTCCAGGGCCTGGCGATGGCAGCGCTGCTGGCCAGATCCTTCTCCTCCGGATGTGCGGCGCTGACCGGTGTGGAGGCGATCTCCAATGGTGTGCCCTCCTTCCGGGAGCCCAAGGCCCGCAATGCGTCCACCACCCTGGCGCTGCTGGGCGGCATCGCCATCGCGATGCTCTTCGGCATCATCACGCTGGCCAACCTCACCGGGGTTCGGCAGATTGACGAGCGCGGCGGTTCCTACTTCCTGCTCCCTGATGGCAGCACCAGCCACCACGAGGCGATGACGGTGATGGGCCAGCTCAGCCACGCTGTCTTCAACAACTTCCCGCCCGGCCTGTGGTTCGTGATCACCTGCACCATGATCATCCTGTTCCTGGCGGCCAACACCGCGTTCAACGGTTTCCCGGTGCTCGGGTCCATCCTGGCGCGCGACGGGTACCTGCCTCGACAGATGCATTCCCGTGGCGATCGGCTTGCCTACTCCAATGGCATCGTCGTGCTGGCGGTCGCCGCCATCTCACTGGTGTTGATCTTCAACGCCTCGGTGACCGCGCTGATCCAGCTCTACGTGGTGGGCGTCTTCGTCTCCTTCACTGTCAGCCAGCTGGGCATGATGCGCCATTGGAGCAGGCACCTGATCACCGAACGCGACCCGGTCATTCGCAGCCGCATGAAGAAGTCGCGCATCATCAACGGCATTGGCTTCATGATGACGGCCACGGTGCTCATCATCGTCCTGGTCAGCAAGTTCCTCCACGGCGCCTACTTGGCGATCATCGCCATGGTGGTCGTCTTCCTGGTGATGAAGGCCATCCGACGCCACTACGAGGCGGTCAGTGAGGAAGTGGCCGTCACGGACGCCTCCGAACGCCTCATTCCCTCTCGGGTCCGAGCCGTGGTCATGGTCAACCGTCTCGACAAGCCGACTGTTCGCGCCGTGATGTATGCCAAGGCCACCCACCCCAACACCCTCGAGGCAGTCACGGTTGCCGTCGACGAGGATGCCTCCCGGGAGGTCTTCAACGACTGGGAGACGATGGACTTCGGTGTCCCGCTGAAAGTCGTCGCTTCGCCCTACCGTGAGGTGACCACGCCCTTCATCGACTACGTGAAGGCACTGCGCAGCGACAACCCGCGCGAGGTCGTCATCGTCTACATCCCTGAATACGTGGTCGGTCACTGGTGGGAACAGATGTTGCACAACCAGACCGCGCTGCTCATCCGTACCCGACTGCACTTCATCAATGGCGTGATGGTGACCAGCGTGCCCTACCGCTTGAGTTCCTCGCGTCACCAGCTGGAGCGGCTGCGTGCTGACCACCCCAGCGCTTGGCGTCGCGCCGGTGTGGCCGCGATGCACGCGGAATCGGAGGAGTAGTGGACATCGAGGTCGGCACCATCATTGGTCCGGTCGAGGTTGGACCAGTCGCCCACGGCGGGCACTGTGTCGCCCGCCACGAGGGCCGTGTCATCTTCGTGCGCCATGCCATCCCCGACGAGCAGGTGATGGTGCGACTCACCGACACCAGCAAGCCGCGCTTCTGGCGGGGGGACGCGGTCGAGGTGCTCGACCCCAGCCCTGCGCGCGTGCGTCCACCCTGCCCCGTGGCCGGGACCTGCGGGGGTTGCGACTTCCAGCACGTCGAATGGGCCCACCAACGTGAACTCAAACGGCAGGTGGTCGCCGAGCAACTCCAGCGACTGGCCGGGATCGAGTGGGTCGGGCGGGTCGAGAAGGTGGGGGAGGAGCCGCTCGGCTGGCGCTCCCGGATGCGGTACGTCACCGAGACCGGGCGGGCCGGATTGCGCAGGCACCGATCCCATGAGGTGGTCGAGCTGCCCGAAGGCGGCTGCCGCATCGCAGAGCCTGCCGGCCTCACCGTCGACGAGCTCGACATCCTGGCCCGTGAGGCAGCGGGGGAGGAGATGGTCGTCGCCGTGGCGGACGCTGTCTCCGTGGTCGCGGGACGCGAGGTCCTGCATGGGCGCCCGACCGTCGCCCACGAGGTGAACGGACGCCGGTTGCAGGTGGCGGCGTCCGGGTTCTGGCAGCCCCACCAGGAGGCGCCCCAGCTACTGGTCCGGGCCGTGCTCAAGGCACTGGCGCCGCGCCCCGGTGAGGTGGGGTTGGACCTCTACTGCGGTGTCGGGCTCTTCGCCTCCGCTCTCGCCGAGAAGGGCGTCAGCGTGACCGCCGTGGAGATGGATCGCCGCGCGGCCCGCAT
Organism: Aestuariimicrobium sp. p3-SID1156; assembly: GCF_025144225.1. GTDB lineage: Bacteria > Actinomycetota > Actinomycetes > Propionibacteriales > Propionibacteriaceae > Aestuariimicrobium. Next base: position 111,825 of record NZ_JALXXB010000003.1, on the reverse strand, counting down.
GGCGTCCCGCAATGTGCCCGAGGCCGACGTGATTGCCGGCCCCCTGGAGCGCAACCTGCGCGACCTGCCGCAGCAGGTGGACCTGGTCGTCCTCGACCCTCCGCGCACGGGAGCCGGCGCGAAGGTGGTCGAACGGCTGGTCGGGCTGGGTGCGCGGGCGATCGCCTACGTCGCCTGCGACCCGGCCGCGCTCGCCCGAGACTTGAAGACCTTCACCGAGCACGGCTGGGTGGCGAAGAGCATTCGGGCCTTCGACCTGTTCCCGATGACCCACCATGTGGAGTGCGTGGCGCTGCTCGTCCCGGCTCCCGCGGCTCCTTGACGCCCAGTTCCGGGGGGCCGGGTGCGCAGACCGACGCCGTGTAGCAGACTAGGCAGGGACATCCATAGGGTGGTATCTTGATGTCAAGAGAAAATGACGGCTAGCACCCGTGGGAGGTCTCGACCTCGCGTCGGGGCCGAGGAATCGACCTAACGAGGAGACGTATGAGCGTCAACAGTTTCGGTGCCAAGTCCACACTGGACGTGGAGGGCACGACCTACGAGATCTTCAAGCTGGACGCGGTCGAGGGCCACGACAAGCTTCCGTACAGCTTGAAGGTGCTGCTGGAGAACCTCCTGCGCACCGAGGACGGCGCCAACATCACCGCCGAGGACATCAAGGCCCTCGCTGCCGGCGCCCCGACTGGCGAGCCCGACAAGGAGATCCAGTTCACCCCTGCACGCGTCATCATGCAGGACTTCACGGGCGTTGCCTGCGTTGTTGACCTCGCCACCATGCGACAGGCCATGGCTGACCTGGGCGCGGATGCTGGCAAGGTCAACCCGCTGGCCCCCGCCGAGATGGTCATCGACCACTCCGTCATTGCCGAGTACTTCGGCACCGCCGACGCCCTCCAGCTGAACGTGGACGTGGAGTACCAGCGCAATTCCGAGCGCTACAAGCTGCTGCGTTGGGCCCAGGGTGCCTTCGACGAGTTCAAGGTTGTCCCCCCGGGCACCGGCATCGTCCACCAGGTCAACATCGAGAACCTGGCCCGCGTGATCTTCCCGCGTGAGGTTGACGGCGTCCTGCAGGCCTACCCCGACAGCTGTGTTGGCACCGACTCCCACACCACCATGGTCAACGGCCTCGGTGTCGTGGGCTGGGGTGTGGGCGGCATCGAGGCAGAGGCCGCGATGCTGGGCCAGCCGATCTCCATGCTCATCCCCCGCGTTGTCGGCTTCAAGCTGTCCGGCAAGCTCAACGACGGGGTCACCGCCACCGACCTGGTGCTCACCATCACCGAGATGTTGCGCCAGCACAAGGTCGTCGGCAAGTTCGTGGAGTTCTACGGCCCCGGCGTCTCCGAGGTGCCACTGGCCAACCGCGCCACCATCGGCAACATGTCCCCGGAGTACGGCTCCACCATCGCGATCTTCCCGATCGACGACAAGACCACCGACTACCTGCGTCTGACCGGTCGCGACGAGAAGCAGATCGCCCTCGTCGAGGCCTACGCCAAGGCCCAGGGCCTGTGGCACGAGGACGACCGCGAGCCGGTCTACTCCGAGTACATCGAGCTAGACCTCAGCACCGTGGTCCCCTCGATCGCCGGCCCGAAGCGTCCCCAGGACCGTATCGTCCTGGCCCAGTCCAAAAACGCCTTCCGCGAGGTGTTGCCGTCCTACGTCGCCGACGAGGTGGCCCCGGTCAAGGGCAACCTGGACAAGGCGATCGAGTCGACCATGTACGGCTCTGATCCCATCAAGCTCTCTCCCAACAGCGTGGACACCTCCAAGCCTCCGGTAGAGCGCGGCTCCGAGCCCGTCGCGGCACGCCCCTCGAAGAAGGTCCCGGTCACCCTCGCCGATGGCAGCCAGTTCGAGCTGGACCACGGTGCCGTGACCGTCGCTTCGATCACCTCGTGCACCAACACCTCCAACCCTTCGGTCATGATCGGCGCCGCCCTGGTCGCCAAGAAGGCCGTGGAGAAGGGCCTCAAGCCCAAGCCCTGGGTCAAGACCACCGTCGCCCCCGGCTCGCAGGTCGTCACCGACTACTACGAGAAGTCCGGCCTCCAGCAGTACCTGGACCAGCTCGGGTTCAACACCGTCGGCTATGGCTGCGTGACCTGCATCGGAAACACCGGGCCGCTGATCCCCGAGGTCAGCCAGGCCATCAACGACAACGATCTGGCCGTCACCGCGGTGCTCTCGGGCAACCGCAACTTCGAGGGACGCATCAGCCCCGACGTGAAGATGAACTACCTGGCCAGCCCGCCGCTGGTCATCATCTACGGCCTCGCCGGGACCATGGACATCGACCTGGCCAGCGAGCCGATCGGCCAGGATGCCGAGGGCAACGACGTCTTCATGAAGGACCTGTGGCCATCCACGAGCGAGATCGAGGAAGTCATCGGCAGTTCCATCAGCGCGGAGATGTACGCCGACCGTTACGCCGACGTGTTCAAGGGCGATGAGCGCTGGCAGAACCTCGACACCCCCGAGGGCAACCTCTTCGCCTGGGACGAGAACTCGACCTACATCCGTCGCGCGCCCTACTTCGACGGCATGCCGGCTGAGCCGACCCCGGTTGAGGACATCGAGGGTGCTCGCGTCCTGCTGAAGCTCGGTGACTCGGTCACCACCGATCACATCTCGCCGGCCGGTTCGATCAAGTCCGACTCTCCGGCTGGCAAGTACCTGGTGGAGCACGGCGTTGCCCAGCGTGACTTCAACTCGCTGGGGAGCCGCCGCGGCAACCACGAGGTGATGATCCGGGGTACCTTCGCCAACATTCGCCTGCGCAACCAGATCGCTCCGGGCACAGAGGGTGGCTTCACTCGCGACTTCACCCGGGCCGATGGCCCCGTCACCACCGTGTTCGAGGCATCCGAGGCCTACCAGGCTGCCGGTACCCCGCTGGTCGTCCTGGCCGGCAAGGAGTACGGCTCGGGTTCTTCGCGTGACTGGGCTGCCAAGGGCACCGCGCTGCTGGGCGTGAAGGCGGTGATCGCCGAGAGCTACGAGCGTATCCACCGCTCGAACCTCATCGGCATGGGCGTCCTCCCCCTGCAGTTCCCCGACGGGGAGAGCGCTGACTCCCTTGGACTGAGCGGTGAGGAGACCTTCTCGATCTCCGGTGTCACCGAGTTGAACGAGGGGCGAACCCCGCGCACCGTGAAGGTCGTGGCTCAGAAGGCTGACGGCTCCACCGTCGAGTTCGACGCGCTGTTGCGCATCGACACCCCCGGGGAGCGTGCCTACTACACCAACGGCGGCATCATGCAATACGTCCTGCGCAACCTCGCCAAGTCCTGACCCCTTGTCGGTCGCCGCTGGGCGTTGACAGGAAGAGTTCGTCCCCTGCACCGTGAGGTGCGGGGGGCGAACTCGTTCGGGGGAGAGTAGGGCTCGGGTGGTCAGGCTCTGGACGGCTGAGGAGCTATCGAGTACATTGGAACACATGTTCGATGATGTGCCGGGGATGCCGGCCATCACTACTCGAAGGGGGACGAGCATGACCGCACTACCCGCCACCAGCCCCAGGTTCCGTCGGGAGTGGAATGCCTCCGGGGGCCGCACCCAGTACGGGCAGCGCAGCAAACCCGTGGCAGAGCACAATCGTTCCTGGACGCCGCCCGGCTGGCCGGACCAGGTGCTGCCACCCAGCGAGGTGGATTGGGAGCAGTCAGCCGTCAACTTCCTTCTCGACTGCTGCCCGCCGGACTACCGCGCCTACCCGCTGCTGCGACGACAGCCCGTGGTGCTGGCTCGGTTCGCGGCCCAGCACGTGGAGAGCCAGTTCCGTGCCGCGCGTGAGAGCATCGCGCAGGCGCGATCCAGCCTGGGCGGGTACGTCGACGCGCCGGTCCTGGATGACTCGGTGGAGGTGCTGCACCAGGAGGAGGCCCGTCTCGCCCGCCTTCGTCGAGCAGTGATGCTGGTGGAGGAGACGTTGCGCGGCAAGATTTTCATCGCCCGTCTGTAGACTGGAACGTATGGCTCTGCTCGACTCCATAGACAGTCCCGCCGACCTCCGTGGTCTGTCGAGGGCCCAGATGGAGACGCTGGCAGGCGAGATTCGCCAATTCCTGGTCCACAACGTCAGCCGCACCGGTGGTCACCTCGGCCCGAATCTGGGCGTGGTCGAACTGACCCTCGCGCTCCACCGGGTCTTCGACTCCCCACGGGATGCCATCGTGTGGGACACGGGCCACCAGAGCTACGTGCACAAGATCCTGACCGGTCGTCGTGACCAGTTCGGGGGCCTTCGCCAGAAGGGTGGCCTGTCGGGCTACCCCTCGCGCGCTGAATCCGAGCATGACTGGGTGGAGAACTCCCATGCCAGCACCTCCCTGTCCTGGGCTGAGGGCATGGCTCAGGCCTTCCACCTGCAGGGCCAGGACCGCAGCGTGGTGGCCGTGGTCGGTGATGGCGCCCTCACAGGCGGGATGGCTTGGGAGGCACTGAACAACATCGCTGACCACCCCGAGCTGCCGTTGGTGATCGTCGTCAACGACAACGGCCGCTCCTACACCCCCACGGTGGGTGGCTTGGCCAACCACCTGTCCGCGCTGCGCACCAACCGCCGCTACGAGCAGGCACTGGGCGTGATCAAGCGTGGCGTGATCAAGGCACCCATCGTGGGGCGTCCCACCTATGACGTCTTGCACGGGGTGAAGACCGGCATCAAGGACGTCCTGGCACCGCAAGGAATGTTCAGCGACCTCGGCCTGAAGTACGTGGGCCCCATCGACGGGCACGACGTGGAGGAGGTCGAAACCGCGCTGCGTCGTGCTCGCGAGTTCGGTGGCCCGGTGATCGTGCACTGCATCACCCGCAAGGGAAAGGGCTTCTCCCATGCGGAGGAGCACGAGGAGGACCAATTCCACGCTGTGGGAAAGATCGACGAAGTGACTGGGCAGCCTCTGGTCGACTCGGTCCAGGCCACGTGGACCGACGCCTTCGCCGAAGAAATGGTGCGCATTGGGGCCGAACGGTCCGATGTCGTGGCGTTGACCGCGGCCATGCTGCACCCGACAGGACTGGCGCGATTCGCGGCAGCCTATCCAGACCGCACCTTCGACGTGGGCATTGCCGAACAGCACGCCGTGACCTCCGCCGCCGGCATGGCGACCGCCGGTCTGCACCCCGTCGTCGCCGTCTACGCCACCTTCCTCAATCGTGCTTTTGACCAGGTGCTGCTGGATGTGGCCCTTCACAAGCAGGGCGTCACCTTCGTCCTCGATCGAGCCGGCGTCACCGGCACCGACGGCGCCAGCCACAACGGCATGTGGGACATCTCGCTCATGGGGATCGTGCCCGGCCTGCACCTGGCTGCGCCGCGTGACCAGCCCCGACTGGTCGAGGCGCTACGCACTGCCATCGACATCACTGACGCCCCGAGTGTGGTGCGCTATTCCAAGGAGAAGCTGCCCGACCCCATCGAGGCTCTTGAACACCGAGACGGCTACGACCTGCTGTTCGAGCACCCTCGGCGTGGCGGCCAGCAGGTCGAGGTGTTGGTCGTGGGCTACGGGCAGTTCGTTGGGCTGGCCCTGAGCGTCGCGGAGCGCCTGCAGGAACAGGGGATCGGTGTCCGGGTGGTTGACCCGCTGTGGACCCTTCCCGTGAACCCCGCCTTGGTGGAACTGGCGGGCCGGTCCCGTCTCGTGGTCACCATCGAGGACAACGTCGTGGTCGGGGGAGCGGGCGACCAGTTGGCCCAGGCCATGCGCCAGCAGCAACTCGAGACGCCGCTGATGGATTTCGGCATCCCGGACGAGTTCCTGGACCATGCCTCGCGCAGCCAAGTCCTCGAGGCCACCGGGCTGACGCCACAAGGCATTTCCAGAGCCGTCATCGAACGACATGCCCGCCTCGCGCAGGATGATGCCTTCCGGTACCAGCCTTCAGAAGGCTGAATCCAGGTTTCTGCCTTCACCATTCCTGTCCGCCACTGACAGTGCCTGGGTGAGAGTGCCGATGACCAGCCCTCGCTGCCAAGGCCTCACGCCCAACCGGACCAGGGCGGCGTCGAGGGCGTCGGGGCTCTCGTCGGCCGGGGGCCGGTAGCTGATGCGCCGTACGGCGTCGGGGCTGATGAGATTCTCGGCAGGCAGCTCCAATTCCTCGGCGAGGGCATTGAGCGCCGGACGCACCCGGTTCCAGCGCTGCCAGGCCTCCGGCTCATGACGTTCCCAGGAGCGCGGGTTCGGCACCTCATCAGCGCTGCGTGGCGCTCGCACCGGGGGGAGGTCCCCAGGTGGGAGCCTTTCCACTCGAGCGAGCGCCTCGACCCACGCCCCCTCCCGACGCTGGGCCTGGCGGGGGCGAAATCCTTCGACAGCGCGCAGCTGTGGCCGTCCGGGGACCGCACTGCCCTTGCGCACCGGGCTCGCCAGCTCACTGATGGCGCGATCGGGCAGGATCTTGCCGGGGGCCAGGTCCAGTTCACGGGCGATCCTGTCGCGCTCCTCCCAGAGTTCACGCACCACCGCCATGCCCAGCGGTGACTTCACCGCGTTGATGCCCGAGGTCCTGCGCCAGGGGTCGACCCTGGGAGGGGCGGGGGTGGCGAAGCTCTCCAGGACATGCGCGAACTCCTGCTCAGCCCACTCCAGCTTTCCCGCCTCCTGGAGGTCTTCGGCCAGACGGTCACGCAGACCGATGAGCAGCTCCACGTCGAGGGCCGCGTAGAGCAGCCAGTCCTGGGGGATCGGGCGGGTCGACCAGTTGGCGGCGGAGTGCTCCTTGAGGAGCCGCCGGCCGAAGTATCGCTCGACCATCGCTCCCAGGCCCACACGATCGAGACCCAGAAGCCGGCCGGCCAGTTCGGTGTCGAACAGGCGTGTGGGGTAGAGCCCGGCCAGTCGGAGACAGGGGAGGTCCTGGGAAGCGGCGTGGATGATCCACTCGGTCCCGGCGAGGGCTTCGTTCAGCTCAGGAAACCTTGCGAGGCCGTCCTCGTCGACGAAGGGGGCCGGATCCACAAGGTGGGTACCGGAGCCGGAGCGCCGGAACTGGAGGAGCCACGCTTCCGAGCCATAGCGGAAGCCCTGCGCGCGTTCGGTGTCGACCGCGATCGGACCGCTTCCCTGGGCCAGGGAACGAGTGGCCTCAGCCAGGGCGTCGGCGTCGGCAGCGACGGGCGGCATGCCGTCCATCAGCGTGTTGAGGACGGGCAGCTCGGCAACCTCGTCAGCGGAATCCTGCCCTGGGTCAGCGGGCACGATGGGAACCCCGAGAAGTCAGGAAGACGACGCCCTCGGGCAGGGGCGGCAGGCCGGCGGTCATGCAGAGCAGGTCCTGCCACGCGCTGAGGTGTTCCGTGAGTCGAGAGCCCTGGCTCAGCAGGGGCGTCCAGGAGGCGCGGATCTCAACCTCCGCCCGATCGGGCTCCGTGGCCATGCCGCCGAAGCAGCGGCTGGAGACGGCGGTGACCGTGCCGGAGGCAGCGGTGTAGGCGCATCCGCGCTGGTCCAGCGCTTCGGTCAGCCAACCCCAGCCGACCTCGGCCAGGAGTGGGTCGGTCACCATCTCCAGGTCAACATCTGCGCGGGCGTAGCTCACCAGCCGGTAGGTGCCCTCCCAGGCGTCGTTGCCGGCCGGGTCGTGGAGCAGCACGAGACGGCCACTGCCCACCTCGGCGTCCGCGACGATGACCTCGGCGGAGACGGCGGCGGAATGCGGTGCGATGCGTTGTGGGGAGGGGATTTGCGTGACCTGCACCTCCGGGCGCCAACGATGGTCGTGCAACTCCTGGAGTACGTCGCCGAAGCTGGCGCCGTGCTGGATCAGGGGAGGATTGGTCACGGGAAAACCCTAGGCCGCCTGCCCCGTCCGATCCCGGAGCCGCGCCGCCGCGGCTCCGGATTCACGGTCGGAGGGTCAGGACTCTGCGGGCTCGAGGGTCAGACAGACCGAATTGATGCAGTAGCGCAGATCGGTGGGGGTGTCATAGCCCTCGCCCTCGAAGACGTGACCCAGGTGGGAATCGCAGGTGGCGCAGCGCACCTCCACTCGGGGTCGCCCGGGCAGGGAGTCATCGGTCAGATACCGCACCCGCTCCTCTGCCAGCGGGGCAAAGAAGCTGGGCCATCCGCAGTGGGAGGAGAACTTCTCATTGCTGCGGAAGAGCTCTGCGTTGCACGCGCGGCATCGGTAGACGCCCTCAGTGGTGGTGTCGGTGTACTCGCCGGTGAAAGGTCGCTCGGTGCCCGCCTCGCGCAGTACGTGGTATTCGAGATCATTGAGCTGGGCTCGCCACTCGTCGTTGGTCTTGACGACCTTGAAGGGCGCGTTCTCCGTCATGGGGTTGCCTCCTGTCTTGCCTGTTCACCAGTGTGCCGCAGCGGGTGAAATCCGGACGCGGGAAGTCCAACGGGGTCGGGGCTCCTGCGCAAGAATGGTTGGATGGCAACCACACAGCAGGCATCACCCGCACCGCGCCCAGGTGTCGTTCCCGAAGGGGGACTGGCCGCCCAGCTGCGCCTCCCCAGGGGGAAGGTCAACATGGGGTCACTCGACCCGCGCGCGAAGACCGGCTTCCCGGGCAAGGACAAGAAGGATGCGGCGAAGATCGCGGACGAGATGTTGGCCCCACTCTCGGACCTGCAAGAACGAATCTTCGCACGCGGGCGCTCCCAGCCGGAGACGGCGCCTCGGGTCCTGCTCCTGCTTCAGGGCATGGACACCTCCGGCAAGGGTGGGGTGATCCGCCATGCGGTCGGGATGGTGGATCCCCAGGGCACCCGCATCCACAGCTTCAAGGCGCCGACCAAGGAGGAGCTCGCCCACGACTTCCTCTGGCGCATCGAGAAGCAGCTTCCGGCACCCGGAATCATCGGGGTCTTCGACCGCTCCCAGTATGAGGACGTGCTGGTGGTCCGGGTGAATAACCTGGTCCCGCAGGAGGAATGGGAGAGCCGCTACGAGCGCATCAACGCCTTCGAGGCCGACTGCGTGGCCAAGGGCATCACGCTGATCAAGTGCTTCCTGAACGTGTCCTACGAGGAGCAGTTGGAGCGTCTTCGCGAGCGTGTGGAGCGTCCCGACAAGTACTGGAAGTACAACCCGGGGGACCTCGATGACCGAGCCCAGTGGCCCGCTTTCCAGGAGGCGTACGCGGACGCGCTGGAACGCTGCAACACCGATGTCTCGCCCTGGTACGTCATCCCTGCGGACCGCAAGTGGTATCGCAACTGGGCCGTCGCGCAGTTGTTGCTGGAGCACCTCGAGGCCATGGGGCTGGAGTGGCCGGCTGCCGATTTCGATGTCGAGGCCGAGAAGAAGAAGCTGGACGCCCTGCAGGCCGAGGCCGAACGAGAAGCCTGAAGCCCGGCGATCAGAGGGACTCGTCGAGGCTCAGGTTTTCAGCCTCGTCGGGCCCCAGCTGCACTTCGGGCATGTCCAGCAGTTCCATGGCTGCGTAGCTGTAGCGCGCCATGACCAGTTCGAGCAACCGGTCGTCGGGCCCAATGGGGGCGCCGACGGCGGTCGCGCCCGAAGCCACCGCCAGTTCCGCCTGGGTGACCCAGGGCTCGTTCTCTGCGATGAAGAAGCTGCCGACGGCGATGTGTCGGCGTCCCTGAGCACGCAGCGAGGAGATGGCGGATGCGACGTTTGGGCCCGAACCGTCAGCGACCGCCACCACCACGGGAAGCCGATGATGATTGGACCATTGCCGGGCGCGACGGGACACCAGCGTGTTGCCACGCACGTCCCCGGAACGGGGCAGCGACATCACCAGCCCATCGAGCTCCACGGTTCTGGTTGCTCGCAGCGAGGTGCGGAGGCGCTCATCCAGGACGTTGAGGAGGGTCGAGGACGGCCCCAGGGGGCGGGAAACCCCGACACGCATGTCGGGCACCGCAGCCTGCAGGGACGCCAAGGTGGCGCACGTGGTTTCGTCCGGCTCAACGGCGCGGGAGAGGTCGAGGGGAACACACGCCATCTCGTTGCGTCCCTGAGCGAGGAGCTGCTCGGCCAGCGCCGTGATGTCGCTGACGTCGTCGACGAAGGCGAAGTGGGAGGAAATCGCGGGGCGCCACCGAAGCAGACGCTGGCGCAGGGACTTCGCGAGCTGCTGGACGTTCGGTTCCCGGTGGCCGCGAGCGAGCATGACGAGCGTTGGAGCTGTCATCCTCGGATCCCTTTCACGATGCGAACACCCACCATCGGAGTGGGTGACGGTGACATCCTTCCGCCGACACCCCGGGGCGGCAAGTTGCCGTGACCTGATCGTGAACTTTCCCAAACAGTCGCGGCGCCCGCCGGATCAGGCCGAGGCGGAATTGTCCGGCGTTCCCGGCGGGTCGGGAATCTGGCGATGTGACAAAGACGACACCCCGGGCCAGACCGCACTGACCGACGCATTGAAGGCTGCGCCGATGAGAACCGAGAGCGAACTGAGGTAGAGCCACATCAGGAGCGTGATGGGGGCCGAGAGAGGTCCGTAGAGGGAACTCGAGTCGAAGGAGGCGCTCAGGGCGGCGCGCAGTGCCCAGGAGCCGACCAGCCACATGACGAGCGTGAGCAGTGCGCCCGGAAGCTCCGCGCGCCAACGGCGGCGCGCGGGCACAGCGAAGGAGTAGACCGTGGTGAGCAGCAGCACCGACCCGATCAGGACCACCGGCCAGTAGAGCTGCATCAGTCCGGCCAGGCCGTGGGGGAGCAGTCGGGTGAGCAGCCCCGGACCGGCGAGGACCAGAGGGGCCACGATGGCGGTCAGGGTGAGCAGGATCAGGTAGAACCCCACGCTCAGGGCGCGGTGGCGGATGATGCCGCGGCTGCCCCCGTGGCCGTACATGATGGTGACCGTGTCCATGAAGACCGAGAGCGCGCGGGATCCGGACCACAGGGCCAGCAGGAAGCCGATGGACATGACCTCCACGCGACCCTGCCCGAGAACGTCGTCCAGGGTCGGGGCGATGACGTCGTCGATCGTTCGCTGGCTGAGGACGTGGCCGGCAAGTTCGAGGATCTGGTTGCGGAAGTTGCTCACCGACTGCCCACTGAAGCGATTTGCGATGAAGCCGATCGATCCGGCGACACCGAAGAGCAGAGGAGGAAGCGAGAGGACCAGGAAGAAGGCCGATTCTGCGGCAAGGCCGGTCACCCGATAGCGCATCCCGGCTTGGATGGTCCTCCAGACAACTTTGGCGAGCTTCGAGGGCAGCGTGAGGGCATCGTTGTCTGGGTGGACGCGGCGCTTCACGGCAGGATGCATGGCAACAACGGTCCCGGTGAGCATGGGGACAATCTCCTGGACTGAGGTGGAGGAAGAAACCTCATGCCCAAGGGTCGCATGCAACCCTGCTGATCACCTGATGGCGCTCCGGGGGAACTGTGAAGGCTGATGCGGCGGTGGCCCAGCGATTGCACGGAGAATGCCCGGAATCAGGAAACCGGCCCGAGTACTCCCCGTGGTCAAAGCCGGTGTCACGTGGTGGTCGTTACTGGGTTCGAACCAGTGACCTCTTCGGTGTGAACGAAGCGCGCTACCACTGCGCCAAACGACCGTGCGAGGGAACACTCTACCGCAGGCCAGATGGGCGCGCCAACTCGACGTCCCCTCTTGCTACTACGCGCCGTAATTTTGAACTCGGACCGGCGACGTCGCTGGTCCGAGTGTGCAGAGCCGGTGCCGATTTGGGTAATGGGGCTCCGAGGCTGGGGCGGTCAGGTCACGACGTGCGCTCCCGCTAGTTGGTCACCAATAGCAACTCGTTGACAAGGGGAAATGCGCTCACGGGCACCCTGATTTGCATCCTGGTTCAGGGCTGGGCTATGGTTTTCAACGCCCCGAAAACGGGAAGCCGCAAGGCAGAACGGCACAGGGCATGCGGACGTGGCTCAGTTGGTAGAGCATCACCTTGCCAAGGTGAGGGTCGCGAGTTCGAATCTCGTCGTCCGCTCGGAAGGGTCTCAGCCCAGTCCATGGCTCGAGGTCATTTCTCCTTGGTGGAGTGGCCGAGAGGCGAGGCAACGGACTGCAAATCCGTGTACACGGGTTCAAATCCCGTCTCCACCTCGGGCGGTTGGCGCAGTTGGTAGCGCGCTTCCCTGACACGGAAGAGGTCATCAGTTCAAGTCTGGTACCGCCCACCAGGAGTCTGAAAGCCCCGGTTCACATGAGCCGGGGTTTTTTCGTTGTCGGCCCAGCGAGCGTTCCCCTCCCATGGCTGCCGGAAAAGCTCTGAGGCGGACGTTGAGGGATGTGCGCCTCATCAGGTCCAGTCGCGGTCCATCGGCGGTGAGGCCGCGGGGGTCGGCTGGCCAGCTGGCCGGGGGCGCGACATGCATGGCCCTCCCGCCCGCGATGGCAGGCCACTGCGTCAGGACTAAGACTGGTGAACTCCACACGGAAGGATCTAGTGCACGATCGCTAGCGAACACGGAAACTAGTGTGCTAGCATGCGTGCATGGCCACGGACGAGAAGACCAAGAAGGTCCAGTTCAACGTGTACCTCCCACCAGACCTGGTGCGCGAGGTCAAGCACCGCTCCATCGACGAGAACACCAGCCTCTCCGCACTCGTGGAGCAGGCCCTGCGCGACTACCTGGAAAGGGCAGTGAAATGAGCTTCCGCGTCAACCCCTACCGCTTCAGCAATGACCCTGGCGCCATGATCGACTTCCTGCAGGCACTCGGTCTCCGGGTCCGCACCACCGCCGCCGATGGTCGCAGCTGGGCACTGCTCGAGGGACGCGCCGGCGCCGTCGCAGTCCACCATTCCGCCGGGTCCACCACGGGTGCCACCCCGGGTCAGACCCAGCTGGTCCTGTTGACTGAATCGGTGGACTCAGCCGCTGACAAGATGCGCACCAATGGCGTGGAACTGACCGTCTGGGATGAGTCCTATGGTCGCCAGGGTGGCATCACCGATCCCTTCGGTGGCGGCATCTGGGTCAATGAGGAGATGCAGGACCTTCACGGCTATGCCGAGCCAACTTCCCCGCAGGAGGCCTCCGACATGACGGTCTGCGCTGTCCGCTACAGCCCCGACTTCGCCGCAGACGCGGCCTTCTTCGCGCCCTTCGGTTTCTCCCCGCGGCCCGCTGCCGACGAGTGGTGGACGCCGCTGGTTGCCTCGGCCACCTCCGGCACGATCGGCCTCCACAAGCCCTCGGGCGAACCCATCACCGCCCCCGCCAAGGAGAACCCGGTGGGGGAGAACCCCGTCGTCCACCTTGCCTTCGAGACCGCCACCCCGTTGGAGCAGGTGCGGGACCGCCTCACCGCCGCCGGCTACCAGGCCGCCCTCGTGCAGGACGAGTTCCTCACCCAGGTCACGGTTGTCGACCCCGACGGCTGCGAGGTCCAGGTCCACCGCGTCCGCTGAACAGCCTCGAGCCTCCCACCCGGGGCGTTCGCCACGCCCGCGGGGGGTGGGGCAGAATGTGGGGTGGCCTGTCCCATGGCCCGCACAGAGAGGAACCCCCGGTGAGCATCACAGTCTCCGTCGTCCGCGCAGGTGAAACCAGGCAGCAGGCGGTCGAGACCACCACCACCGGGCTCGACCTCTTTGGGGAGGATCGCTCCATCGTCGCCATGCGCGTCAACGGCGAGTCCCGCGACCTGGCCCGCGAGCTCGCCGATGGCGACGTCATCGAACCGATCGAGGTCACCAGCGCCGAGGGCCTGTCGATCCTGCGCCACTCGGCCGGGCACGTCACCGCCCAAGCCCTGCAGAGCCTCTTTGCCGAGGCCAAGCTCGGGATCGGCCCGCCCATCATCGACGGCTTCTACTACGACTTCCAGGTTTCCCCGCTCACCCCGGAGGACCTGAAGACGATTGAGAAGCAGATGGGCCGCATCATCAAGGAGCGGCAGCGCTTCGTGCGGCGAGTCGTCACCGAGGAGGAGGCCCGCGAGGAACTCGCCGGCGAGCCCTTCAAGCTCGAACTGGTTGCCGACAAGGGTTCGGCCTCCGATGACGACGGCAGTTCGGTGGAGGTCGGCGCTGGAGAACTGACCATCTACGACAACGTCCGCCGCAATGGTGAGGTCGCCTGGAAGGACCTCTGCCGCGGCCCCCACGTCCCCCACACCGGCTACATCAGCGCCGTCACCCTGATGCGCAGCTCTGCAGCCTACTGGCGCGGCGACCAGCGCAATGCCTCGCTGCAACGTGTCTACGGCACCGCCTGGGCCACCAAGGAGGACCTGCAGGCCCACCTCACCCGACTGGAGGAAGCGGCCAAGCGCGACCACCGCAAGCTCGGCGCCGAGTTAGACCTGTTCAGCTTCCCCGACGAGATCGGCTCCGGCCTGCCCGTCTTCCACCCCAAGGGCGCCATGATCCGCATGGAGATGGAGGAGTACAGCCGCGCCCAGCACGTGGCCAATGGCTATTCCTTCGTCACCACCCCGCATCTGACCAAGTCGAAGCTCTACGAGGTCTCCGGCCACCTCGACTGGTACGCCGAGGGCATGTACCCGCCCATGCACATGGACGAGGAGGTCGACGCCCAGGGCAATGTCACCCGTCAGGGCGCCGACTACTACATGAAGCCCATGAACTGCCCGATGCACAACTTGATCTTCGCCTCACGCGGACGCTCCTACCGCGAACTGCCGCTGCGACTGTTCGAGTTCGGCACCGTGTACCGCTACGAGAAGTCCGGTGTCGTCCACGGTCTCACCCGCGCCCGCGGCTTCACCCAGGACGACGCCCACATCTACTGCACCCGCGAGCAGATGCGCGACGAACTGGCCCGCCTGCTCACCTTCGTCCTGGACCTGCTGAAGGACTACGGTTTGGACGACTTCTACCTTGAACTCTCCACCCGCAATCCGGAGAAGTCGGTTGGTGACGACGCGACCTGGGAGGAGGCCACCGAGGTCCTCCGCGAGGTCGCCACCAGTTCTGGTCTACAGCTCGTTCCTGACCCGGGCGGCGCCGCCTTCTACGGCCCCAAGATCTCGGTGCAGGCCAAGGACGCCATTGGCCGCACCTGGCAGATGTCGACCATCCAGCTCGACTTCAACCTGCCCGAGCGCTTCCAGCTGGAGTACACCGCCCCGGACGGCACCCGGCAGCGACCGGTGATGATCCACCGAGCCCTCTTCGGGTCCATCGAGCGGTTCTTCGGGGTGCTCACCGAGCACTACGCCGGCGCCTTCCCGGCCTGGCTGGCACCCACGCAGGTGCTGGGAATCCCCGTCGCTGAGGAGTTCAACGAGCACCTCGAGATGGTCGCCGCCAAGCTGCGCGCCCACGGCATCCGCGTCGAGATCGACCAGTCCGACGACCGCTTCGGCAAGAAGATTCGCAACGCCCAGAAGCTGAAGGTTCCCTTCATGCTGATCGCTGGCGGTGAGGACCGGGACGCCAACGCCGTCTCGTTCCGTTTCCGCGACGGCTCCCAGCGCAATGGCGTCCCGGTCGACGAGGCGGTTACCGAGATCGTCGAGTGGGTCCGGTCCCGTCGCAATGACGAGCCGACAGCCGAGGCGGGTAGCGCCAGCCATGAGTGACGAGCTCCAGGTCGAGCAGCCCGGCGACCTGCCCGGCGTGCCCGACGCCTTCCAGCGACTGTGGACCCCGCACCGGATGGTCTACATCAAGGGCGAGAACAAGCCGAAGGACGCCGAGCAGGGGGAGCAGTGCCCCTTCTGCCGCGCCCCCGGCGGCGAGGACGCCGGAGGTCTGGTCGTGCGCAGGGGAGAACACTGCTTCGTGGTGATGAACCTCTACCCCTACTCGCCAGGACACCTGCTGGTCTGCCCCTACCGCCATGTCGCCGACTACACCGAGCTGACACCGGAGGAGACCGCCGAACTGGCACGCCTCACCCAGCAGGCGATGACGACGCTGCGCTCAATTTCGCGGCCGGCCGGCTTCAACCTGGGCATGAACCAGGGCGCGGTCGCCGGCGCGGGTATCGCCGCACACCTGCACCAGCATGTGGTGCCGCGCTTCCAGGGCGACTCGAACTTCCTGCCGATCATCGCCCAGACCCGGGCGCTGCCGCAGCTCCTCGAGGACGCGCGTCAACTACTCAGCGAGGGTTGGGTCACCAGCACCAGCCAGGAGGCCTCTGCGAATGCTTGAAAAGTTCCGTGCCGGGTGGGCGGCCGCGATGACCCCGCCGGCACGACTGCTCCTCAAGCTCGGCGTCCACCCGGATGCCGTCACGTGGGCGGGAACGCTGATCACCATTGCCCTTGCCTTCGTCTTCTTCCCCCAGGGCTGGTTGTGGCAGGGGACCCTGCTCATCACACTGTTCATCTTCAGCGACGGCCTCGACGGCCAGATGGCACGCATGATGGACCGCAAGTCCACCTGGGGAGCCTTCCTCGACTCCAGCCTTGACCGGTTCGGCGATGGTGCCCTCTTCGGCGGTGTGGCGCTGTACTACGCCGGCCCGGGCGACTCGGTGTTCTGGAGCGCCATGGCCCTGGGTGCACTGGTCTGCGGTCAGGTCACCAGCTATGTCAAGGCCCGCGGGGAGGCTCTGGGCATGACCGTGAGGGGTGGCCTGGCCGCACGCGCCGACCGCATCCTGGTGCTCTTCCTGGGTACCCTCCTGACCGGACTGGCACGCTCCGGGCATGTTCCGGAGGTCCTGCACTGGGCCCTTCCCGTGGCGCTGTGCTGGCTGGTCTTCGCCGGCCTCGTCACAGTGGGCCAGCGGATGGCCCAGGTTCACCGCCAGTCCCCGGCGCCGACCTCCTTCAACGCCCAGGCCGCGCGTCCCGAATCGCCCCGCGCCGATGGCACCGTCTGACCGCTCGGCCGCTCTCGCGGTGGTGGCGAGAGTGCCATGGAGCTGCTGGCGTCCGCTGGTCTGGCTCGTGGCCGCCGGCGCCAGCCTGCGACCGCCGCGCCGGGTGCGCGACTGGCAGGTCAATGCCGCAACTCTCACCGGTTCGACCCCCTCGCGCCGTGACACCGTCCGGGCGATCATGTCGTGGGCACGCAACTGGATCGAAACCCTACAGGTCCCCCGGTGGGGCGCCGCCCGCGTCAATCGCACAGTCCTCATCGACCCCGCCCAGGAACGACGACTCCTGGCCACCGCCGCGGAATCCGGCGCAGTGATCGCGCTCCCGCACTCCGGGTCCTGGGACATGGCCGGCGCCTGGGCCTGCGCCAACGGGCTGGCGGTCTCCAGCGTGGCCGAGCAACTGGTCGGCGAGGAGTACCGCTTCTTCCTGGACCTGCGGGAGGCGTTGGGGATGCGCATCCATTCACACGCCGACCCGCGCGCGATCGCCAAGTTGATCCACGACGCCAGGCAGGGACGCACCGTCTGCCTGCTCGCCGATCGGGACTTCTCCCGCCACGGCCTCCCGGTGACCTGGTCGACGGCCCGCGGGCCGTTGCCAGCCACCATGCCGCCTGGCCCTGCTGAGGTGGCGCTGCGCTCCGGTGCGGCTCTCCTGGGCGTCGTCTCCACCTACGAGGGACGCAGGATGCGCCTGCGGATCGGTGAGCCCATCACGCCCCGCAACCCGGATGCGGATCGCCGCGAACAGGCAGCCGACATGACCCAACAGTTGTGCGACTTCTTCGCGGCCCAGCTGCGCGAAAGGCCAGTCGACTGGCACATGTTCCGTCCCTTCTTCGGACGCCCGGAGTCAGCATCGTGAGGTCGGCTTCCCCTCCCAGCATCGGGCTGGTCTGTCCCTATTCCTTCGCCCACCCCGGCGGTGTACAGAACCACGTTCTGGGGGTCGGGGGATGGCTGAAGTCCCAAGGACATCGCGTCCACCTGATGGGTCCGGGGCGTCCTGACCGCGAGGCCCTGGAACGCAACGGGCTGGATGGGAGCGAATTCACCTCGGCTGGTCCAGCGATCCCGGTCCCGTACAACGGATCAGTGGCCCGAGTGAACTTCGGCTGGTTGGAATCCCGCCGCGTTCGCCGCTGGCTGAGGCAGTGCATGCCCGACGTGCTGCACGTCCACGAACCCATCACGCCCAGCGTCTCGCTCCTGAGTGTGTGGGCCCAGCACGACATTCCCGTGGTGGCGACTTTTCACACCGCCACCCCCGGGTCGCGCACGATGGCCCTGGCCCAGCGCCTGCTGCCGGAGACGATCGCCGGAATCGACCGGGGCATCGCGGTGTCCTCAGTGGCCCGGCAGGTGGTGAGGGACCACGTCGGGCTCGACCCGCAGGTGATCGGCAATGGGATCCATCTGGTCGATGAACCCGCCGATCTCCGCCGGACGACCTGGCGCGGGGGAGCCCAACCCCGGATCACCTTCGTGGGTCGCTATGACGAGCCGCGGAAGGGCTTCGAGGTGTTCGTCGAGGCCCTCCCGCTCCTGCGCGCCCGGTACCCTCGGGCGGACTTTGTCGTGGTGGGGGAGGGGGCTGCTCGCTCACTGCCCGGGGTCCGCTTCGTCGGCTACCTCAGTGACCCGGAGCGGGACCAGCTGTTGGCGCAGAGCGACGTCTACGTGGCGCCCCACACCGGCCGCGAGAGCTTCGGGATCGTCATCGTGGAGGCGTTGTCGGCAGGCGCCGATGTGGTTGCCAGCGATCTGGCGGCCTTCCGGGAGGTGATGACGGACGCCGACGGTGAGCTGGTGGGCAGCCTGGCTCGGGTGGGTGACCCCGTTGACCTTGCGGCCCAGGTCATTGCGACGTTGAGCCATCCGGATCCGGAACGGAGACGGCGAGCACGCCATCATGCGGCCACCTTCGACTGGTCGGTGATCGGCCCGCGCGTGGCCGAGGTCTATGCCGCTGTGAGAACGACATAGTGTTGAGGACATGACAGTCCAGCCGTATGACACCGACCGGGTGCTCACCCTGCCCAACATGCTGTCATTCCTGCGGCTGCTGGGGGTTCCCGTCTTCTTCTGGCTGGTGGTCGGCGCCCGCGCGGACGTCTGGGCCGTCGTCCTGCTGGCCGTGGCCGGGGCGACGGACTGGGTCGATGGCTTCCTGGCCCGTCGATGGCACCAGACCTCCCGTGTGGGGCAGCTGCTCGACCCGATCGCGGACCGGCTCTACATCCTCACCATCGTTCTGGCTCTGGTGCTGCGTGACATTGTCCCCTGGGCTCTCCTCGCGATCCTGGTGGCGCGTGACCTGGTCCTGGCGGTGATGATGTCAGCCCTGAAGCGTCGAGGCGTCACGGGCCTACCGGTGAACTTCGTGGGCAAAGCCGCGACGTTCAGTCTGCTCTACGCCTTTCCGCTCGTCCTGCTGGGGGCCGGCGGGGAGCAGGTGTGGCGCGTGGCCTGTCTATGGCTGGGTTGGGGATTCGCGATCGTGGGAACGGCCCTCTACTGGACAGCTGGTGTGATGTACCTGCGCCAGGGGACCCACATCCTCCGAGAGCCTCTGCCCCCGACCCAGACCTAGACTGGCCGCCATGCCCAGCCCCAGACCCGGCACCAGGCCGGACAGCATGTCGCTGTTGAGCGACCTGGTCGAGACCAGTCTCGACCCGGGCTATGCCCACGCCCATTCCCAAGGGGTTCCCCCTCGCCGCTCCCGCGTCCTGATGCTGGTGACCTTGCTGGTGGCCGGCGCCATGCTCGCGATTGCGGCGGTCACCGACACCCGGGACCAGCCCGCGCAAGCTCGTGAACGCGCGGCCCTCATCGATCAGGTGAAAGGACTGCGCGAGGAGAACGAGCAGTTGCGTCGCCAACTCGCCGAGGTCGAGGGGGACGTGGAAAAGCTGCAGGCACAGGCGCTCGGCAAGGACTCCACGCCAGCGGCTGAACTGTCCCGGCAGGCCGCCCAGACCGCTGCGGCGGCAGTGACTGGCCCGGGAGTGGTGGTCACCGTGGATGACTCCACGACCCTCGACGGCGCCGATGCCGAGGTGCTCGACCAGGACCTGCGCATTCTGGTCAATGGGCTCTGGCTGGCCGGGGCAGAGGCCATCGCCATCAACGGTCACCGCCTCAGCGCACGCACGGCCATCCGTGGCGCCGGACGCGCCATCACCGTGGACTACACCTCCTTGACGCGCCCGTACGTGGTGGAGGCCATCGGCAACCCGAAGGCCCTCCCGGGCCGGCTGACCGCCAACAGCGGCGGGAGGTGGTGGGTCTACCTGAAGCAGAACTTCGGCATGCGCTACGACATCACGACGTCCACGTCGATCACCCTCCAGGCTGACCCCGGCCTGGGCGTCCGGAAGGCGAGGCCCCATCCATGATTGCCGTTGTGGGACTGGCGCTGGGCATCCTGTTGGGCCTGGTCCTTGAACCCACCCTGCCTGCCTTCCTGGCGCCCTACCTACCGATCATGATCATTGCTGCACTTGACGCCCTCTTCGGCGCCGCTCGGGCCTACCTCGAGGGGACATTTGCCGACCGGGTCTTCGTCGTCTCCTTCTTCAGCAATGTCCTCATCGCAGCGCTGATCGTGTGGATCGGTGACCAGATCGGGGTCGGGGGGCAGCTATCCACCGGCGTAGTGGTCGTTCTCGGGATCAGGATCTTCAACAATGCTGCGGCGATTCGACGGGCGATCCTCCATGCCTGAGCAGCGGCGGAGCCCCGGCGAGGTCCTCAAGGCCTTCCTGACGCCGAACCGGGCCCAGGGGGTCATCGCAGTCATCCTCTGCCTGGTCAGCATGGCGGCGGTCTGGCAGATGCGCGCCAACCGCGAGGACCAGACCTACAGCGCCCTGCGACGGGATGAACTGATCGCCCTCCTCGACCAGCTGAACACCAACAACAACGAGCTTCGGCGCGAGATTGACGAGCAATCCGAACAACGTCGCCAGCTGCGCTCCGGTGCCGCCAGCGAGCGACTCGCCCAGGAACAGGCCAGGAAGCGCATTCAGGAACTCGCAATCCTGGGAGGTACCGCGCCCGCGCAGGGGCCCGGCATCACCATCCGCATCACCGATCCGAAGAACGCTGTCACCGCCCAACTCCTGCTGGACGCGGTGGAGGAGATGCGCGATGCCGGCGCCGAGGTGATGGAGCTCAACGGAGTTCGCATCGTCGCGTCCTCAGCGTTCGGCGGCGACCCCGGTGAGGTCACCGTCGACGGGTCTCCGATCCGGGCCCCCTACGTGCTCAAGGTCATCGGTGAGCCGCATGCGCTGGCCGAGGGTGCCCGATTCCGCGGCGGCCTCGTCTCCCAAGCACAGGCGCCCGAGGTGGGGGCCGACGTCACCATCACCCCCAGCGACCTTCTCATCATCACCGCGCTCCACACCCCGGTGGACCCGCGCTACGCCAAACCTGCCTGAGGCGAGGCCGTGAACCGGCGGGGTGGCGGGCCAACCGATAGTCTGGCAGTGTCCGCACCCGAGGAGGCTCCCTGTGTCCCGCTTTCCTGACGACGTCAGCTACACCCGCGACCACCTGTGGCTGCGCCTGAACGATGGACGTCAGGTTCGCGTGGGGGTGACCGATGAATGGACGCGCTCGCTCGGCATCGTCGTCCACGCCGACCTGCCCCCGGTTGGCTCGGAGATTTTGCGCGGCGACCACGTCGGCCAGCTGGTCGGACCCACCGGGAGCGAGCCTCTGGTGTCGCCCCTGTCCGGCGTGGTGGCAGCGATCAACCAGTCCGTGAGCGAGCAGCCTGACCTGATCCGCAGTGACCCCTACGACGCGGGTTGGATCTTCGAGGTGGAGGTCCCCGAGGGCTTTGACCGCAGCACTCTCGCACTGCTGGATGCGGGGAGCTACGAGGACCTGGTCGGCCCCGGGCTGCCCACCGACGAGTGAGGCGGACGGTCTCGCGGCTTCCGCGAGCCGCACGACTGCCGGTTTGATTGGATCACTACACTGAACCCCTGCAGGTGGATGCCTGCTCCGACCATCGAGGAAGATGAACACCATGGTTGATTGCCCGGCCTGCGGCCACCAGAACGGCGTCGGCAGCAACTTCTGCTCTCAGTGCGGTGAGAAGCTCACCCGCCTCGGTGACACCACCCGCACCATCCCCGTCGTGGTCGAGGACTCCACCTCCCGACCTCGTTCCGAGGTCTCCACTGAGGTGCAGCGTGCCATCCAGGACTTGCCCCCGAACAATGCCCTGCTGATGGTCGAGCGTGGCCCGGACACTGGCGCGAGGTACCTGCTCGACACCGACCGCTCGACCGCCGGGCGCCATCCACGCTCGGACATTTTCCTCGACGACATCACTGTCTCCCGCCATCATTGCTCCTTCATCCGCACCGACAGCGGCTTCGCCATAGAGGACCTCGGTTCCCTCAACGGCACCTACGTCAACCGCGTTCTGGTCGACCAGACCACCCCGCTGCGACAGGGGGATGAGGTGCAGATCGGCAAGTTCCGCATGATCTTCTGCGTGAGCGACGCGAGCCTGCGCTGATGCCCCCACCGATGCGCAGCATCGGGCAGGTACTGAACACCCTGAAGCCCGAGTTTCCCGACATCTCGATCTCGAAGATTCGCTTCCTCGAGAGCGAGGGTCTGCTCTCCCCTGAAAGGGCCCCCTCCGGCTATCGCAAGTACGCCCAGGTGGACATTGACAGGCTGGCCTACATCCTGCGAGTCCAGCGCGACCACTACCTTCCACTGAAGGTCATCAAGGAACACCTCGACGTCATGGACGCGGGGGGAGAACCACCCACGTTGGAGGCACCCCCGTCGCAACCGACCCCCCTCGCCACGCCCGCCCCTGAGCACCGACCTGATTCGGGCCCTACCCGTTCGAAGAACACCCCCATCCGTCTCACTCGCCGTGAGCTAGTGAGCACGAGCGGGATCTCGGAGGCCCTACTGCTGGACCTGGAGCGACAGCAGCTGGTGGCCCCCAAGCGGGGCGCGAACTACTACGGGCGTGAGGCGCTCACGATCTGCGTGGTGGCCCAACGGCTGGCTCCCTACGGCATGGATGTGCGCCATCTGCGTGCGATCAAGCAGGCCGCTGAGCGTGAGGCGGGTCTGGTGGAGCAGGCCATTGCTCCCTATGTGCGCAGGCGCGCCCACGCAAGCGAGGCTGCCTCCGAGGTCACCCGTCTGGTCCTTCATGCCCACGCGGCGATGATGCACACCCTGCTGGAGAGGTGAGCAGCGCTAGGCTGGGTCCATGCCGAAGCTGGACGTGATCAGGGTTGCCATGGACTGGGCAGGGCGTTCGCCCATGCTGCTCCTGCGGGAGCAGGACGGACCGCGTCTGCTGGCGATCTGGGTCGGGCACGCCGAGGCACGTTCGGTGCTGACCGCGCTGGAGGGGCATGTACCGCCGCGCCCGCTGACCCATGACCTCATGGCAGAACTACTGTCCGAGCTCGGGCACACGGCCCTGGAGGGACGCATCACCAGCGTCGAGGAAGGCGTCTTCAACGGCGAACTGGTGGTCGACGGTCATGTCATTCAGGCGCGTCCCTCGGACCTGGCCGCCCTGTCAGTGCGGTCCGGTATGACCCTCAGCTGCCCCGAGGAGGTCCTGGCCGAGGCCGGCATTCTGGAGGAGGCCGAGCCCGAGGACGATGTCGAGCGTTTCCGCGAGTTCTTGGACCACGTCAATCCCGACGATTTCGAGGGCTGAACCCCGCAAACCCTCAAGATGTAGTTCACCTTCCCCGGGTGATGGAGAATTGGCATCGCCCCTAGTCAAAACCAAATTCAGCGGTCCTGAAGTGAGGCCGGCGTCGCCGGCGGCGTGTCCGGTGAGCATCCGCGCCACCCAACGTCTAGGTTCATGACTGCGCCTACCGGCGCAGGCGATGAGGACTTCCAGAAGGGGAAGATGATGAACGCAGCAGCAGAGAATCTGCACGACGCCGACGCACGGCGTCCTCAGGTCGACCTGCAGGATGCGCTGTTCGACGGAGACTTCTCCCCACTGCCCCAGGACCTGGGCTTCCGTGGTCCGGTGGCCTGCGGTGCTGCCGGCATCACCTACCGCCAGCTGGACTACTGGGCACGCACCGGGCTGGTGGCGCCCGAGGTGCGCTCGGCAGAGGGCTCCGGCACCCAGCGTCTCTACTCCTTCCGCGACATCCTCATGCTCAAGGTGATCAAGCGACTGCTGGACGCGGGCATCTCGCTGCAGCAGATCCGGGTCGCGATCGACCACCTTCGTGAGCGCGGGGTGCGCGACCTCACCGAGGTCACCCTGCTCAGCGACGGGGTGTCGGTCTATGAGTGCACCTCCAACAACGAGATCATCGACCTCCTCAATGGCGGTCAGGGGATGTTCGCCATCGCCCTGGGTGGAGTCTGGCGTGACCTGGAAGGTTCGCTGGCCCAGCTGCCCGGCGAGCGCGCCGAGGAGGCGCCGGCCGAGCAGGCTGAGGACGAGCTCTCCCGTCGTCGTCGCAAGAAGATCAGCTGACACCTCCCGGCGTCGATAGCCTGTAGGCAGTCGCTCTGGGAGGAACCCGTGAAGAAGAAGTTGGACGCCATTCTGGCGACCCCCTGGATCGCGCACCTCGTGCGAGCCTGGACCCGCTTCGGCAACCGGCTGGGCAACCAGTTCGCCGCCGCCATCACCTATTTCTCGGTCCTGGCCCTCGTGCCCCTGCTCATGTTCGCATTCGCAACGCTCGGCATGGTCGTGACCACCCTCCACCCTGAGATGCTGGATTCGATCACCCGCAGGCTGGACACGGAGCTCGGTGCCGTGGGTGCGGGCGGCAAGGTCACCGGCCTGATCGAGGACTACCTCGTGAACTGGCGTGGCGTGGGTATCGTTGGCCTGCTCTCCTTGGCCTATGCCGGGTCGGGGTGGGTGGGCAACCTTCGCAGCGCCATCAATGCGCAGTGGCGCCCCGAGTTTGAGCACCAGGAGGACCAGAAGAACGTCGTCATCCAGACATTGGCGAATGTGGGCGTGCTGTTCGTGCTACTGATCGGCGTTTTCGGAACGATGGCCGTCACCGTGATGGGCCAGACGATGAACGACACCCTTGCCCGCTGGTTGGATGTTGCCCACTGGCCCGGGGGACACCTGTTGCTGCGGCTGATGGCCTTCCTGCTCACGGTCGCGGCCAGTTGGCTGCTGTTCCTGTTGCTGTTCTGGATCCTCCCCCAGGAACACCGGGTGACACGGGTCACCATGGTGGGTGCGCTCATCGGCGCAGTCTTCTTCGCGCTGCTGCAGGTGGGTGCTGGCACCCTGGTCGGAGCGTTCCGTTCCAACAAGGCTGCCTCCCTCTTCGGACCGGTGATCGTGCTGATGCTGGTCATGAACCTCTTCGCCAGGGGAGTGCTCCTCGTCGCCACCTGGATCGCCACCAAGCACCAGCCGGCCGTCGCCTTCCACCACAACGCCTGCGATGACCCGCTGCGAGACGATCCGTTGGCCGAGACCGCCCCCGACCACTGGCGCCTTGCGGACGAGGAAAGGGAGGAGAAGTCCGGCTCGTCGGTGACCTCCGACAGGCAGACCGACGAGAGACCCGCTGCGGAACCGGTGCTGCCGCGAGATGCCGGCCGCTACCGGCCCAAGATCGTCACACTCGAGGAGTACCCGCACCCCGATCCCAGCCGCAGCGTGTCCGAGCCGGTTGCCGCCCGCTCGGTCAAGGTGGGCATGGCTTCGGGCTGGGCGGTCGGCATCGGCACAGGACTCGGGCTCGGCGCGCTGGTGGCGTCCGGCCTGAACAAGGTGCGCAGACGCTGACAGCCGCCCCCGGGGAGCGGCTGCCAGGTGTCGGGGGCGGGTCATCCGCGCTCGTTCAGGCGTCGAGGTGCCCGACCTGACCACCGGCCACGTCATGGCGCCAGCGGTCGAGCAGATCCTGCACCCCTTCGAGGGCACTGAGCTGGCCTGCGGCGATGCGCCGTTCCAGCTCCGCGCGGCCGTCCTCGACCGACGGGCTGCGGTAGAGACTCGAACGAACCTCCTCCTCGGCCATCGCCCACAGCCAGTCGACCTGCTGCTGGGCGCGACGTTGTGCCAGGCCACCGGATTCCTCGAGTCCCTCGCGGTGTCGCAGGACAGCCTCCCAGAGGTCGTCCAGACCCATGCCGGTATACGCCGAGCAGGGCATGACCTCGGGAATCCGGTCGTCGTTGGAAGAGGAGATCAGCTTCATGGCGATCCGCATTTCGCGGGCCGCCACGCGGGCGTCGCCCTCGCCGTCGCCGTCGGCCTTGTTGATGCCGATGACATCGACCATTTCGAGGATGCCGCGCTTGATGCCCTGGAGCTGGTCACCAGCTCGTGCGAGCGCCAGCAGCAGGAAGGTGTCAACCATGCCTGCCACGGCTACCTCGGACTGCCCCACGCCCACCGTCTCCACGATGATGACGTCGAAGCCAGCCCCTTCCAGGATGAGCATGGACTCCCGGGTCGCCCTGGCCACGCCACCGAGGTGGTTTCCGCTGGGGGAGGGTCGAATGTAGGCGTTGTCCCGTGACGCCAGCTGGGCCATGCGGGTGCGGTCACCCAGGATGGAGCCGCCGGTCTTCGACGAGGACGGGTCCACCGCCAGCACGCCGACCTTGTGCCCGGCGTCGACCAGCCGTGAGCCCAGAGCGTCGGTGAAGGTTGACTTGCCGGCACCGGGGACGCCGGAGATACCCAGACGCACTGCGTTCGTGCCGCTGGTGGAAGCCAGCTCCCTCAACAGTTCCCTGCTGCGCTCGCGATGGGCGGGCAGCTTCGACTCGACCAGGGTGATCGCCCTGGCGATGTGCGGGCGGGACCCCTCACGGATCCCGCCTAGCAGCTCGTCCAGATCGTAGGGATCAGGCACGGCTCTCATCCAGACGCTGGCGCAGTCGCGTGATCAGCGATGCGGCAGCCTCGGGAATCACGGTGCCCGGCGGGTAGATGGAATCGGCACCGCTGGCGCGCAGTTCCTCGAAGTCCTGCTCCGGGATGACGCCTCCGACGACGATCATGATGTCCTGTCGACCCAGCTTGTCCAGTTCCTCGCGCAGGGCGGGGACCAGGGTGAGGTGACCGGCTGCCAGCGAGGAGACACCCACGATGTGGACGTCGGCCTCGACGGCCTGGCGAGCAGCCTCCTCAGGGGTCTGGAACAGCGGGCCGACGTCAACGTCCATGCCGAGGTCGGCATAGGCGGTGGCGATCACCTTCTGGCCGCGGTCGTGGCCGTCCTGACCCATCTTGGCGACCATGATTCGGGGACGCCGCCCCTCGACCTTCTCGAACTCCTCGACCAGCTTGCGCGCCTCCGACACCGCGGGGGTGTCGCCCGATTCCTTGTTGTACACACCAGAGATCGTACGGATCTGGGCCTGGTAGCGGCCGAACTCCTTCTCCAGCGCGTCGCTGATCTCGCCCAGCGAGGCCTTGGCGCGGGCAGCGTCGATGGCCAGCTTGAGCAGGTTGCGGTCCGGATCGGTGGGGTCGGGGTTGGCAGCCGCCCAGGTCAGCTTGGTGAGGGCCTCCTCGACGGCATGCGCGTCACGCTCGGCGCGCAGCTTCTCAAGCTTGGCGATCTGCTGGCGACGCACACCGGCATTGTCGATCTTGAGGACGTCCAGGGGCTCGCTGTGGTCCAGTTGGTACTTGTTGACCCCCACCACGGGCTGGCGACCGGAGTCGATGCGGGCCTGGGTGCGAGCTGCAGCCTCCTCGATGCGCATCTTGGGAATGCCGGCCTCGATGGCCTTGGCCATGCCGCCGGCCTGCTCGACCTCCTGAATGCGTTCCCATGCCTTCCGGGCAAGGTCGTGGGTGAGGCGCTCCACGTAGGCCGACCCGCCCCACGGGTCGATGACCCGGGTGGTGCCCGACTCCTGCTGCAGGAACAGCTGGGTGTTGCGGGCGATGCGGGCAGAGAAGTCGGTCGGCAACGCGATGGCCTCATCCAGGGCGTTCGTGTGCAGGGACTGCGTATGCCCTTGGGTTGCGGCCATGGCCTCGACGCAGGTGCGGGTGACGTTGTTGTACACGTCCTGTGCGGTGAGCGACCAGCCCGAGGTCTGCGAGTGGGTCCGCAGGCTCATCGACTTGGGGTTCTTGGCCCCCGCATCGCGGGTGAGGCGTGCCCACAGCAGGCGTCCGGCACGAAGCTTGGCCACCTCCATGAAGAAGTTCATGCCGATCGCCCAGAAGAAGGACAGTCGGGGGGCGAACTTGTCGATCTCCAGGCCCACCGACTGACCCGCACGCAGGTACTCCACGCCGTCGGCCAGGGTGTAGGCGAGCTCGAGGTCGAGCGAGGCCCCAGCCTCCTGCATGTGGTAGCCGGAGATGGAGATGGAGTTGAACTTCGGCATGTTCGCGCTGGTGAACGCGAAAATCTCGGAGATGATCCGCATCGAGGGCAGCGGCGGGTAGATGTAGGTGTTGCGAACCATGAACTCCTTGAGGATGTCGTTCTGGATCGTGCCGGCGAGCTGCTCGGGCTTGACGCCCTGCTCCTCGGCAGCGACCACGTAGAAGGCCAGCACCGGCAGGACGGCGCCGTTCATGGTCATCGAGACCGACATCTGGTCCAGGGGGATGCCCTCGAAGAGCTGCCGCATGTCCAGGATGGAGTCAACCGCCACACCGGCCATGCCGACGTCACCGGTCACGCGCGGGTGGTCGGAGTCGTAGCCGCGGTGGGTGGCCAGGTCGAAGGCGATGGAGAGGCCCTTCTGGCCGGCCGCCAGGTTGCGCCGGTAGAACGCATTGGACTCCTCAGCGGTGGAGAAGCCGGCGTACTGGCGGATCGTCCACGGCTGTGAGGTGTACATGGTGGCGTAGGGGCCGCGCAGGAAGGGTGGGATGCCCGGACGAGTGTCCAAGAAATCCAGGCCCTGGTAGGCAGTCTCGTCGTACTCCACCGGGACGTCGATCAGTTCCGGGGTCTCCCACGGAGCGGGCTGACCGGCCAGGGCCTCGAAGAGCTCGTGGGAGTTGTCGGGGACCTGGGCTTTGCCCAGGTCGATGCCGGAGAAATTGGGAATGCTCATTCTGCAGCCTCCGCAGTGTCGAGGATCTCGTTCAGGTGGGCGGGCACGTCCATGCCGTCGAAGACGAAGCCGTCGATGATTCCGTGCCAGTCCTGGCCACCCAGTTCCTTGTCGCGTCCGGCCAGGTAGACCTTCTTGGCGCCTGCCTCCTTGAGGGTGCGGGCGACGGGGAGGGCGTGGTCGGCATAGACCTTCGTCGAGGAGCACAGGACGGCAACCTTTGCCCCGGAATCCTTGAAGGCCTTCTGGAAGGCCAGCGGATCGGTCCCCTCCGCAGTGGGGATCGCGAGCCCGGCCACGGACTCCAGGTTCTCGACGAAGCCGAGGCGCGCACCGAAGTCACGGCGAACACCCAGGGCAGCGAGGAAGACCGCTGGCCTCCCGGCAGCAGCGCTGCGATCACGCAGCTTTTCGAACAGCTCGGCCTCGCGGCGGATCGGGAACTTCTGGTCACGCTCGATGCCCCGGGGGCGCGGCTTGGCCTGGATCGGCTCCTCGTCGCGCATGGGGAACATGCTCACGCCGGTCAGCGGGATCTTGCGGGTGGCCAGCAAGGAGGTGCGCTTGTCGACGGTCTGCTGGATCCAGGTGGGGAGCTGGGCCTCGAACACCTGCGCGAAGCCTCCGGCAGCCTCGATCTCCTGGACGCGCTTCCACGCGGCCTGGGCGATCTGGTCCGTCAGGGACTCCACGTACCAGGAACCGCCGGCCGGGTCGTTGACGCGACCGATGTTGGACTCCTCGGCCAGGACGACCTGCACGTTGCGGGCAATGCGGCGGCTGAACTCGTTCGGCAGGCCGACGACCTGGTCGAAGGGCAGCGTGGTGATGATGTCCGCGCCACCGACCGAGGCGCCAAAGGTGGCGGTGGTCGCACGCAGGATGTTGACGTAGGGATCGTCTCGGGTGAACATCCGCGGGCTGGTCACCGCGTGAGTGAGGGCTCCGCGCTTGTCGGCCTCGACGCCGCACTCCTCGGTCACGCGAGCCCACAGTCGGCGAAGCGCCCGCAGCTTGCAGATGGTGAGGAACTGGTCGGCGGTGGCCGAGACCCGGAAGGTGATCCGGTCGAGGACGTCCTGCACCGGGACGTTCGCCGCCTCGAGCGCACGCAGGTACTCGATGCCGGTTGCGATGGCGAAGGCGACCTCGTCCACGTCACCAGCGCCGGCCTCGTGGTAGACGAGGACGTCGACCGTGATGGCGCGGGCAGCGGGGAACTCGTCGCGGGCACGGGTGACCCACTTGGCGAGGGGGGCCAGGTCGACCGGCTTGCTGCTACGAGCCGACAGCGCGAACGGGTCGATCCCCAGGTTGCCCACCAGCTTGTCGGCGGGGCGTCCGCTGTTGGCCCAGACCTCGGCCATGGCTGCGGCAGCGGCCTCCTGGTCCTCATGGGAGGAGACCGACACCGGGGCCAGGTCAAGGATGATCTCGCTCAATTCCTCGGCGAGGACCTCGGGCTTGATGGCGTCCTCGTCGACGCGGAGCCACAGTGAGGTGGCGCCGCGCTCGATGTCGGCCATGATGTGCTTCTTGGTCTCGGCGACATCCGGATCCTCGTGGAGCTGGCGAATGTCCCAGGCGATCGGGTCGCCGGTGCGCACCCGGGTGCCACGCGTGAAGGGCATGACGCCGGCGTCGCCGAGCCTGGGCTCACTCTCGCGCACGTAGAGCGGTTCGATCACCAGCCCGTCCGGCGTGGTCGTGCGCAGCTTGCTGAGACCCTGTTCGAGGCTCAGCTGCTTGTCTTCAGGACGCCCTCGGTTGAGGACCTTCAGGACCTCGGCGTACCACTGCTCATCGGTCGGAACCGGGAAATCCCCGGCCAGCGGGAGTGCACCCGCCTCGTCGACACTCATCGGCGACCCCTCTCTGGGTAGCTGTTGCTTGGGCGTTGCCCAGGCCACGTGAAAGCAGCCGGAGACACCCTGTGACACCAAAAACCCTAGTCCATTGCAAAGTCGTGCGGGCATGGGGGGAACCCTTCTGGACGATCGTGCAGACACCGTGGTTGTGAACTCCTCAGTACGCTGGCGGGGTGAGCAACGTCGAGGTGGGTCTGCTTGTCCTGGCCGTACTGATCTGGGCCGTCGTGGGGGGTGTCCACCTGCTGACGCGACAGTTCGGGCGCGACCGGATCTTCCGGGGAGTGACTCCTGGCCAGCTGCCGGGCCCCAGCGCGTCCACTGAGGTGGAGCGGGTGAAGGGCGGGCGGGAATACCGCGGCGAGGTCGCGGTACAGTTCCATCCCCCTCGTGGTCTGACCCCCGGCCTGGTCGGCACGGTGGTGGACGGCAGGGCCGAGATGCGGGATGTCACCGCCACCATTCTCGACCTCGCGGTGAGGAAGTACCTGAGGATCACCCCTGTCGAACAGGGCCCCTCAGCCCCTGCGGGGGGACGGCCGCGGCAGCAGATGGGGCAGCGTCCCGGCCAACAGGGCAAGGACTGGCTCATCACCCTGCTGCGTGATCCGGAGCATCCCGCACCGGGGGAGCGGCCACTGCTGCCGTTCGAGCAGCGCCTGGTCACGGCTCTGTTCTCCCGTCGGCCCGAGGTGCGCATGTCAGAACTCGGCAGCCGCTTCGGCACCGCGATGCACGCGGCACAGAATGACCTCTACGACGCCGTTCAGCGACTCGGCTGGTACTCCGGCCACCCGCAGTCACGAGGTGGTTGCCTCGGGGTTGTCGCCGTCATCGCGGGCATCCTGGGTGGCGTCATGTTCTGGGGAGCGGGCGGGGGCAGCATCTGGTCGGCCATCTCGGGAATCCTGGTGGCAGGGGCAGGCTTCAGCCTGGCGAATGCGCTGAAGTGGCGCACCCCTCGCACCGCCGAGGGGACTGCGGTCCAGATCCAGACCCTGGGCTTCAAGAAGTACCTGGAAACCGCCGAGGCGGACCAGATCAAGTTCGAGGAGGCAGCCGACATCTTCAGCCGCTACCTCCCCTACGCCATCGTCTTCGGCGTGGCGGACCATTGGGCCAAGGTCTTCGGGGAGGTCGCCGCTCGTGCCCAGCTTCAGGGCGTCGAGATGCCGCTGGTGCTGGACTGGTTCGACGGCCTGTACCTCGGCATGCTCGTCGATGACCTCCTCTTCGACGCCGTCGACGGCATGGGCATGCTCGACATGGTCGACGGCTTCGACCTGATGTCCCTGGGCGGGGACGCCGTCGGCGGCCTGGGTGAAATCGCCGGCAACCTGGGGGACTTCGTCGGCGGCCTCGACTTCGGCGACTTCGACTTCTGACCGGTCCGGCGCGTGGACGCTCGGCACTGTGACCGGGCGGGGGCTCAGGCGAAGCGGGTCCCTTGGGGGGCCGGCTCCTCCAGCGCGGACTCCTGTTCGCTCGGGCTGAGGGCATGCTCCGGCTCGATCGGAGGGATCGGGCCCTCGTCAGCCGGGGGGACGTCGGTGGGCGGGGGATCCCCGGCGGCTTCCTTGTGCAGCCGGCGCCGTTCCCGGCGGCCCTCGACCAGATGGTAGAGCACCGGCACGAGCACCAGGGTCAACACCGTGGAGCTCAGCAGCCCCCCGATCACCACGATCGCCAGCGGCTTGGAGATGAAGACGCCACCCCCCGACAGGCCCAGCGCCATCGGAACCAGAGCCGCGATCGTGGCCAGCGCTGTCATGAGAATCGGACGCAGGCGTCGGCGCGCACCATCGACCAGCGCAGTGTCGACCGACTGGCCCGCTGCTCGGTAGTGGTTGACCAGGTCGATGAGGACGATGGCGTTGGTCACCACGATGCCCACCAGCATCAGCATGCCGATCATCGATGGCACACCCACAGGCGTGTCAGTGATCAGCAACCCGAGCAGCGCGCCGGTGGCGGCGAAGGGGATGGACACCGCGAGGATCAGTGGCTGCACCAGCGACTTGAAGGTGGCGACCATCACCACGTAGACGATGGCGATGGCGGCCAGCAGAGCGAGCCCCAGTTGCCTGAAGGCGTCATTCTGTTCGGCGGTGATGCCCCCGATTGTGGCGTCGGTTCCAGAGGGCAGCTGGAGCGCTTCCAGGGCTCGGCCCACGTCACCGGAGGCTCGTCCCAGGTTGTCTCCCACTGGGGTGGCGGACACGGTCACGCTGCGCTCCCCATCGCTGTGGGTGATGGAGGCCGGAACGCTGACGCGGGTCACGGTGGCGACTTGGTCGAGGCTCACCGGGCCGGATGCGGTCATGATCTGCAGCTTCTGCAACCCGGCAAGCCCCACCGGCGCGACGCCAGTCTGGAGCGTGACATCGATCGGGGAGCCCGAAGCCGTTTCCACCTGACCGATCTGGGCGGGCGTGAGCGCGCCGGCGAGCAGCTGGGCCACCATCGCTTCGCTCACCCCGGCCGCGCTGGCCTGGGGCTGCTTGAGCCGAACGCTGACCTGAGGGCGATCGGCGGCCAGCGAACTCTTCACGTCGGTCACGCTGGACAGCCCCTTGAGCTTCGCCACGACCATCTCCGACGCCTGCGTGAGCTTCTGGGTGTCGGAGCCGGTCAACGTGACACTGATCGTGTTCGCGCCACCCATTCCTGAGGATCCGACGCTGAGCTCCTCGCCCTCCAGAGTCGCGAGCTTGCGGCGGACCTGGTCCTGCAGCGCGGCCTGGTCAGCGTCCGGGTCGGTGGTGACGTTGAAACTGGCCTGATCGCCCTGGCTGCCGAAGAAGATGTTGCCGCTGTTGCCCACCGTCAGCTGGACGGTCTGGACGCCCTTGACCGACCGGAGCGCCTCCTCGACCTTCTGCGCACGCTTCTCCTGCTCCTTCAGACTCAGGGCAGGCGGGAAGCTCTGGGTCACCGTCATGGTGTTCTGCCCGGAATCGCCGAGGAAGTTGGTCTTCAGCTGGGAGGCCAGGGCAACGGTGCCGCCGAGGAGGAGCAGACTGAGCAGGATCACGATGATCGGGTGGCGCAGGGACCACCGAATCGTCGGGACGTAGAGCCGCTGCAGCCAGTCCCCATGCTCCTTCGCCTCAGCCTCAGCGCGGACCCGATCAGCGTCCACCACGTCACGGGGAGCCTTGAGGAACCAGTAGGCCAGTACCGGCACGATCGTCAGCGACACCAGTAGTGAGGCCAGCAGCGCCAGTGTCACGGTCACGGCGAAAGGCCTGAAGAGCTCGCCGGTCTGTCCGCTCACCAGAGCGATTGGTGCGAAGACTGCGACCGTGGTGATGGTGGCTGCCGTGACCGCAGTGGCGACCTCACGGACAGCGGTGAGGATCGCCTGCCTCTTGGGCGTCCCATAGGAGAGGTGGCGGTTGATGTTCTCGATGACCACGATGGAGTCGTCAACCACGCGACCGATCGCGATGGTGATCGCGCCAAGGGTCAGGATGTTGAGGGAGTAGCCGAAGATCCGCAGGCCGATCATGGTCGCCAGGATCGACACCGGGATGGACACGGCGGTCACCAGCGTCGAGCGCACAGACAGCAGGAACAGCAGGATGACGATGATCGCGGCCACCAGTCCCAGGCCGCCCTCGGTGAGCAGGTCGTGGATCGACTGGGTGATGAAGGGGGCCTGGTCGAAGACGGTCGTGAAACGAGCTCCCTGACCGAGTTGCGATTCGATGTCAGGCAGTTCGGCCTTGACGGCGTCGGCGACGGCGACGGTATTGGCATCTGCGGTCTTGGAGATCGACAGCGTCAGGCTGGCGCGTCCGTCGGTGCGCGAGACGGAGGTGGCCGGCTTGGGCTGCTGCGTCACGTCGGCGACCTCGGACAACTTCACCGGAGAGGCTCCCGGCGACTGCGGCGTGATCACCACGTTGCCGACATCTGCGGCAGAGGTGAAGCGCTTGCCGACGGTCACCGAAACAGTTCTGGTCCCATCCTGCAGGGCGCCACCGGACGCAAGCTGTCCCGCTGCGCCCAGAGTCTGCATGACCTCCAGGGCAGAGAGCTTGGCCCGGGCCAGCCGGGCAGCGTCCAGCGTGACCAGCACCTCCTCCTCGGGAGCTCCGAGGACCTCGACCGCGCGAACCCCCGACAGCTTCTGCAGGCGGGGGACGGTGGTCTCGTTCAGGTGGCGGGCCAGTTCTTGCGGAGATCCTTCGGAGGACACCGACATGACCAGGACCGGGATGGAGTCGAAACCTCCGGTGATGACCTGGGTGTCGGCCTCGTCAGGCATGAGCTGCTTGATGCGGGAGAGTGCAGCCTGGATCTCCTGCTGCACGTTGGACATGTTCGAGCCGTACTTCATCGTGACCGTAATGGTCGCCATGCCGGCGGTCGAGGTGGATTCGGATGACTCAACCCCTTGAAGGGTGAGCACAGCCTGTTCGATGGGGGTGGTGACGCGCTGCTCGACGACTTGGGGACTGGCGCCGGGGTAGGTGGCCACGATGAATGCCTGGGGGAACTGCATCGAGGGGATGAGTTCTTGCTTCAGCTGGCCGGTGGTGATGACTCCGAAGACCATCACGAAGGCGGTGATCAGAGCGATCAGTGCCCGGTTGGCCAGGCTCATCGACGCCATCTTGTGCACGGTAAGGTCCTCTCGCGTTCACCCGCCCGACTGGGCCACGGTCAGACTACTAGAACACTTCAACCACGCACTTGCCCGCGCAAGCCGGGGATGTGCACAACGGGGAGCGGTGCAGGTCCGACGTGCGCGGGCACGTAGACGAAGGCCGGGGACGTGGGGTCAGTGCTGGACGTCCACCTTCTGTGGCACCGGCTGGCCGATGTGGTTCAGCAGGTCGACGTACCAGTCAGCGGAGATGTCGAAAGCCTTGCCACCGGCGATCCGGTCGAAGGCAATGTTGGTCAGCACGTCACCGTTCTCCTCGTCCTGGCCGATGACACCGGTCTTGCCCTCCAGGGCACAGTCGACGGCGAGGTCGGTGCACTGCTTGATCAGGTCGAGGTCAGCCTGGTTGGAGGCAGCCGAGCGGGCGAAGTAGCCCGACTTCTGCACCATGACCTTCTCCGCGCCGAGCAGCTGGCTGAACTGGTCACCGAACCACTTGCCGGGGTTGATCTTGTCGAGCTTGACGTGGCCGAAGGGATCGCGGGGGATTTCCTGACCGGCCCTCTCCATCTCGGCGAGGATGGAGTCCAGGCCCGCACCCTCGGAGAGGAAGATGGTCACATTGCCGACCTCGTCCATGACCTTCTTGAGGCGCTCGGCCTCGGCCTGCAGGTCGATGTGGCCCTCGGGCACGTAGACGGCGTGCACGTCCCAGGCCTTGCGGTCCAGACCGATCTCGGGCAACCACTCCTGGGTGTCGAGCCACTCCCGGTACTTCTGTGCAGTGGCCGCGGTGAGCCAGCCGCAGTTGCGTCCCATGACCTCGTGCACGATCAGCATGCGAGAGCCGGAGTTGTGCTCAGCCACGATGTTCTGGGCGAAGATGGAACCCTGCTCGGCAGCGGTCCAGGCGCCCAGCGACTGCTTGATGGGGATGACGTCATTGTCGATGGTCTTCGGCAGCCCGACGACAGTGAGCTCGT
Source organism: Aestuariimicrobium sp. p3-SID1156 (assembly GCF_025144225.1). GTDB lineage: Bacteria > Actinomycetota > Actinomycetes > Propionibacteriales > Propionibacteriaceae > Aestuariimicrobium. The sequence continues at coordinate 75,581 of NZ_JALXXB010000003.1, read as the reverse complement.
AGTTGTTCTCGTGCAGGTACTTGGCCAGGTCGGCAGCGGTGGTGTTGGTGTCGTCGCCACCGATGGTGTGCAGCACGCTGACGCCATCCTCGACCAGACGATCAGCGGCGACCTTGAGCGGGTCGTCGCCCTCCTGGACCAGGCCACGCTTGACGAGGTCCTTGGCATTGGTGAGCTTGACGCGGGAGTTCCCGACCGGCGACCCGCCGAAGAGCTGCAGCAGGTGGGCCTTCTCGCGCACCTCGGGGGTGACGGTGAGGTAGTCGCCCTGCAGCAGGCCCTGATAGCCGTGCTTGTAGGCGATGATCTCGGTGTCGGGGGAGAGCTCGGTGTACCGCTGGATGAGCCCACCAATCGCCGTGGACAGGCACGGGGCGAAGCCCCCGGCGGTGAGCAGGGCAACCTTGGTGACCATCAGGAATCGGCCTTTCGTCGATGCGAAGTTGTACTTGGCCAACACTAGTGCCGACCTCCGGGTGGCGTGGGACACCCCGGCATCTGCGTCCCAGGGGGCCGTTGTCCACAGATTCTTCGCAGGGGGACGCCCATGACCCGCGCTCTTGGGAGACTTCCCTGGTGCGCACCCCTGATCGCGGTTTGAGCCTGTCGACCCTCGTCGTCCTGCTGTTGCCCGTCCTCTTCCTCACGGTGGGGCTGGTGGTCGATGGGGGCGCCCAGACCACGGCAGCTGCCGAGGCGAACACCGTCGCCAACGAGGCGGCCCGAGCGGGGCAGAACGCCGCGGCGTCCCTGGAGTTGCACGGCCTCGACGGGAGTGCCCAGGCCGTCAGCGCAGCCCGTGAGGTGCTCAGCCGCCGTGGGGTCGACGGTGAGGTGACCATGGTCAACCGCGAGCTGACGGTCACCACGCGAACCTCCGCGCCCACCACCTTCCTCAGCGCGATCGGGATCAACGAGGTGCGCGGCAAGGGGCGCGCCACCGTCCACCTGGAACGCAGCTGAGCACTAGAGTTTGCCCATGGCACGATATTTCGATGTCCACCCCGACAACCCCCAGCCACGAGCGCTGCAGCAGTGTGTCGAGATCCTGAGGGAGGGCGGGTTGGTGGCCATCCCCACCGACTCCGGCTACGCGCTGGTGTGCACCCTGGGCAACAAGGATGCCCTGGAACGGATCAGACGCATCCGCAACCTCGACCAGCACCACCACTTCACCCTGCTGATCAGTGAGTTCGTCCAGGTCGGCCAGTGGATCGACATGGACAATTGGGTCTTTCGTGCCATCAAGGCCAACACCCCGGGTCACTACACGTTCATCGTGAAGGCAGGTCGTGAGGTCCCGAAGCTCATGCAGCATGCGAAGAAGAAGACCGTCGGCCTGCGCATCCCGACCCACACCACCACTCTTGCCCTGCTGGATGCCCTCGGGCAGCCGCTGGTGAGCACCACGCTGATCATGCCGGGCGAGGAGTACCCGATGAGCGACGGCTGGCAGGTCAAGGAGGAACTCGACCACCAGGTCGACGCAGTCCTTGACTCCGGGGATGCCGGCGGGGTGGCAACCACGGTGGTTGACCTGTCCGGTGAGGAACCAGACGTCCTCCGCAAGGGCGCCGGCGACGCCGAACCCTTCGAGGCATGAGCGTGGCACAGACCCGTAGCGCGTTGATCGTTTTCGAGCACGGGGACGCCTCCGTGCTCCGCGTCGAGGACCAGCCCGTCCCTGGCCTCTCCCCAGATCAGGTGCTGGTCCGCGTCGCGGCGACGGGGGTCAACTTCATTGATGTCTACGACCGCCGCGGCACCTATCCGCACGACACGCCCTTCGTCCTCGGTCGTGAGGGGGCCGGAGTGGTCGAGCAGATTGGTGCGCAGGTCACCGAGGTCTCGGTCGGCGACCGGGTCGCGTGGGCGATGCAACTCGGCAGCGCAGCCAGCCTCGCGGTCCTCCCTGCGCAGGCGCTGGTTCCGGTGCCGGAGGAGGTCGACCTGGAGACCGCGGCGGCAGTCCTGCTGCAGGGGATGACGGCCCAGTTCCTGGTCAATGACACCTTCCCGTGTGGACCCGCAACCACCGCACTCGTTCATGCCGCAGCCGGGGGAGTGGGACAGCTCCTGGTCCAGTTGCTGGCGGAGAAGGGCGCCACGATCATCGCGACTGCGGGGAGCCCGGAGAAGCTGGAGCTGGCACGCGCCCTGGGGGCGGAGCACCTCATCAACTATCGCGACCACGAATCACCGGCTGCACTCGCGCAGGCAGTCCGGGCCGCCGCGGGTGGGGGCGTCGACGTGGTCTACGACGGCGTCGGGAAGTCGACCTTCGATGCCTCATTGGCCAGCCTGCGCCGACGGGGACTGATGGTGCTGTTCGGCGCGGCCAGCGGACCGGTCGAGCCCTTCGACCCACAACGGCTCAACAAGGGTGGCTCGCTCTACCTCACCCGGCCCAGCCTGGGCGACTACATCGCCACCCGGCAGGAGCTGGTGGACCGGGGACGCGCGGTACTGGAACTGGTCGCGAGTGGCAAACTCAGGCTCCGCGTCGACTCCCGCGTCCCCCTCGATGAGGCAGCCGAGGCATACCGGGCCCTGGAGGAGCGCCGGACCAGCGGGAAGGTTGTGCTGATCCCCTAGGGTTGGGCCCATGTCGAACTCACTGCTGAGCCCCAGCACTTTGCCCTACCAGCTGCCCGATTTCGCCAACCTCAGCATCGAGGACTATCGCGAGGCCTTCGCGGAGGGCATGGCGCGCAATCGGGAGGCGATTGAGCAGATCGTCACCAACCCCGAGCAGGCGACCTTCGACAACACCATCGCTGCCCTGGAACGCGCCGATGAGGACCTCTCCCGCGTGCAGCACGCCTTCTACACCGTCCACGGATCCCACGGCACCGAGGAGATCCGCAACCTCGCCAAGGAACTGGCTCCGAAACTGTCCGCCCACTCGGACGCCATCTGGATGGACCCCCGCCTGTTTGCGCGCCTCAAGGCTGTCGTTGAGGGCGACCAGTCCCAGCTGCACGAGGACGCGCGGTTCCTGGCCGAGAAGTACCTGACCTCTGCCCGACTCGCCGGCGCAGAGCTCGACGACCAGGCGCGGGAGAAGATGTCGGCCCTCAACGCCGAGATGGCGCAGCTGCGCACCGAGTTCACCTCACGGCTCCTCAAGTCGACCAATGACCTGGCCGTCCACTTCACCGAGGCGTCCGACCTGGATGGGCTGAGCCCCGAGCAACGTGACCTGTGCGCCGATGCCGCGCGCGAGCGAGGGCTCGACGGCTGGTTGGTGGCGCTGGTCAACACGACCGTCCACCCGTGGCTGAGCGTGCTCACCAACCGTGGTGCTCGCCGCCGGATCTATGAGGCGACTGCCCAGCGTGGGCGCCAGGGCAATGAGTTCGACACCACCGAGCTGGTCACCCGCATGGTGGAGCTGCGGGCCGAGCGCGCCGCACTGCTCGGCTACCCGACCCACGCCCATGTGCGGACCGCGGACCAGACGATCGGGAACCCCGAGACGATCCGCGAGCGCATCTACCCGCTGGCCGCCCCCGCGCTGGCCAACATGTACCGCGAGGCCGAGGCCCTGCAGGAGCTGATCAACAAGCGACAGGCCGAGCTGGGGGAGCAGACCTTCGAGCTGGCACCCTGGGACTGGTCCTACTACACCGAACTCCTGCAGCAGGAACTCTTCGACCTGGACAGCTCGCAGCTGCGGCCGTACCTGGAGTTCCGCAAGGTGCTCGAGGACGGCGTCTTCTTCGCCGCGACCAGGCTCTACGGCATCACGTTCTCGCCCCGGCAGGACCTGAAGGCCTACCACGAGGATGTGCTCTTCTACGACGTCCTCAACGAGGACGGCTCGGTGCTCGGCCTGCTGCTCTACGACCCGTATGCGCGTGAGACCAAGAATGGTGGCGCGTGGATGAACTCCATCGTCGTCCAGTCGGGGCTCCACGGGACGCTGCCGGTGGTCACCCAGAACCTCAACTTGGCCAAGCCGCGCGAGGGCGCCCCCACGCTGATGACCGTGGACGAGGTGAACACCGCCTTCCACGAGTTCGGCCACGCCCTGCACGGGTTGTTCAGCCAGGTGTACTGGCCCACCCAGTCCGGAACGGCCGTGCCCCGTGACTTCGTGGAATACCCCTCACAGGTCAACGAGCTGTGGATGACCTGGCCCAAGGTGCTCGCGAACTACGCAGTCCACCACGAGACCGGGGAGCCACTCCCCAAGGAGCTGGCCGAGAAGCTGCAGGGGCTGGGCACCTTCAACGAGGGCTTCATGACCGTGGAGTATCTGGGCGCCGCCCTCCTCGACCAGGAGCTTCATGCCCTGGCACCGGGGGACACGGTGGGCGACTTGGACACCTTCACCGCCCGGGCCCTCGAGCGAGTGGGACTGGGGAACCCCTACGTGGCGCCGCGCTACCGACCGCACTATTTCGCCCATATCTTCGGCAACTCCTATGACGCCGCCTACTACTCCTACATCTGGAGCGAGATGCTCGACGCGGACACCTGTGACTGGTTCCGCGCGAATGGTGGGCTGAGCCGCGAGTTCGGCGACACCTTCCGCCGAGAACTGTTGGGACGCGGCAACTCACGCGAGCCGATGGCTTCCTTCGAGGCCGTCGTGGGCCGTGGTCCTGACATGACCCCGCTGCTGAAGCGCCGCGGGCTGGTGGAGGAAACCGCCTGAACCGATCCCGTCAACTGGCCCTTCTGTCCCCGCAGCTATTCGCGGTTTGCCCGCCTCCCATGCTGCTGCCCACGATATGTCGCGGGCAGCAGCACGGGGCACGGGCGAACGCGGCCAGGCTGGCTCAGGCGCCAGCTGGCTTGGGGCAGATCGGGCCAGCCGGCTCGGTATCAGAAGTGGTAGGTGTCGCTCGGGGCGTGGAAGACGTCCTCGTAGCCGGCCGGCAGATCGAGGCCGAACTTCTCGGCGAGCCCGAGGATCTTGTTGGCGCGCGCAAGACGCGGCAGGTCAGACCCATTGCGGATTTCGTTGCCCGACTCCTTGAATTCGGTGAGGAAGTCCAGAGCCCATGACATGTCCGGGACCGAGGGGGAAAGGATCTCGTTGACTGTCGCGCACTGCTCGGGCATGAGACAGATCTTGCCCGTCATGCCGAACTCGACGGTCACTCCGGCAGAATCGGCGAGTGCCACGCCCACGGCTCCGACGGCGGGGCCGTCGATGGGGCCGGGGAGGTTGGCCGAGCGGGAGGCAATGGTGAACTGGCTACGGGTGTAGGCCAGCGCCTGCGGGCTGTCCCCGAAACCGGTGTCGCGGCGGAAGTCACCCAGACCAAAACCGAGGCGGAAGACATCCTTGGCTCGGGCGATGGCCTTCAGGTTCTCCACGCCTCGGGCAGTCTCGACCAGGCCGACGATCTTCACACCGGGGAGCTGGGCCGAGGTGCGCTCGATGTGTTCGGGGGACTCGACCATGGCCAGCATCACGCCGTCCAGACCTTCCACCTGGGCGAGCCGCTTGCAGTCCTCAGCCCACCAAGGGGTGCCGAAGCCGTTGATGCGCACCCAGGCCCGGTTGCCCTGCTGGGAGAGGTACTCGACCACGTTCTCGCGGGCCCTGTCCTTGTTGTCCGGCGCCACGGCGTCCTCGATGTCGAGCAGGACGACGTCAGCGGCGCTCGCTGCGGCCCGGTCGAAGCGATCGGGTTGGAAGCCGTTGACGAGGAGCCACGAGCGGGCGAGCTCGGGGCCTACCTGGACCTTGGGGGACAAGGCGGTTCCTTTCGGTGGGGGTGGGCGAGTCCACAATGTATCGAGGACCTCTGAGATGTGGAGCTACGTCCTGTCCCATGGACACCTACGCTGGGAGCATGACCCCCGCATTCGCTGCCCTGATCGCGATCTGTCTGGCCCTGGTCGGTGTGGCAGGCATCATCGTGCCCGTGCTGCCAGGTTCGCTCAGCGTCCTGGTTGCCCTGGTGGTATGGGCGATCTGGGGTGGCAGTACCCAGAGCCTGGTGGTCGGCATCGTCGGAGCCGTGCTGGTGGTGTGCGGAATGCTCGCGTCCGCTGTGTTGACCCAGCGCCGGTTGGGAGCTCGACAGATTCCGCAGTGGCCCATTGCGTTCTCACTTGTCGTGGGCGTGGTGGCCGGCTTCTGGATCCCCGTGATCGGCCTGCCACTCGGATTCATCGTCTCGCTGCTGCTCATTGAATATGTCCGGGTGAAGGACCTCAAGGCTGCGTGGTCGACCAGCGTGGTCGCCATGAAGTCGGTCGGTACTGGAATGTTGCTGGAACTGGCTGCAGCTCTGTTGGCCGTGACACTGCTGGGTGCCTCGGTGTTCGCCTCGCTCATCCTCTGAACCCAAGGAGCCACCATGTGTCGCAACATCCGTCCGCTGTTCAACTTCGAGCCGGAGGTCACCGACGACGAAGTGCGCGCTGCAGCCCTGCAATACGTGCGCAAGGTGAGCGGCTTCACCAAGCCCTCACAGGCCAATCAGGGCGCCTTCGACCGGGCGGTCGCCGAGATCGCCCACATCACACGTCACCTGATGGATGAGCTGGTCACCTCGGCACCGCCCAAGGATCGCGACGCCGAGGCAGAGAAGGCAAAGGCCCGGGCCGCCCAGCGCTACGCGAATGCTTGAAGCAGAGGCGTTAGCGCTTGACGATGAGCGCGTTCAGCTCGCCCACGTCGACCTGGCGACTGCTCGATCGTGGAACAGTGACAGTCCCGGACTGGCCGAGTGCTGCCCAGGTCACCGTCCACGTGGTGCTGACGGTGATGGTTCGGTCGCCCTTGGACGTGTAGGTGTGCCCGCAGTCGGGGGACGCGGTCGGTGAGCTCATCGGAATCTGGGGTGGCTGTGACATCGTCGTGCAGGTCAGTGAAGTCCCGTCGCCCCACGTCACGAGCACCGGTCCCCGTCTGGCTTCCATCTGGATCGTGATGCCCTGCTGGGTCGTGGACGCGGACTGCGAGCTGGATGTCGTGGTCCAGAGCCACAGGGGGTTCCCCACGGCGACCATGTTCCACCGATTGATGCTCGGATCCGGGTAGAGGTTGACATCTGGAAGCGGCAACCTCATGGCAAGGGCTGCAGATCGCGAGACGGCCGGCACGTTCACCGGCGGAGCGGCAGGTCGCCCAGGTTGCTGGGAGCCCCCGGGGGAGGCGCAGGTGTCAATGCTGGGGTCCTTGAGACAGTCCTGGGTGATCGGGACGCGTGGACCGGCGGGTGCCCCTGGAGTTTCGCGACCGGGCATGTTGGCGCGGGAATCACTCGATGGAGGTCCTGGTTGTTGTCCACCGGCGCCGCCCGACTTGGAACCATCGTCGTCGCTCACGCACGGCACTACTACGAGACCAGCACTTGTCTCCTGATGGCATACAGCACTGGCGGTAGGGGCGTTCGCCCCGGTGAGCACGAGCGCCAAGAAGATCGCCAGAGTAATCAACCTGCGCATTTTTCAACCGTCCTGGTTTCCGAGCTGTTGATCTTCAGGATCCCCTGTTCGTCACGCTTGAACATTGCGATGTACTGGATATTGCGACCCGGCGTGGAGCTCCCGTCCCTCGCCACCATGCGAGCGTTTGATCCATCGTTGCAGAACGTCATGCTCACTAGGTGGCCAGATCCTAGCCCCGCGAAAACAGCTGGCTCAGCCCTCACGACGAGGGGACCGTCAAACTCAGTTCGGATCCCCTGAGAATGGAGTGCGTTCATGATGGTTTCCTGTCGGGCGAGCTCCTTACCGGAGATGTATTTCGTCAGCGAAGCCGGTAGCTTTCCTTTCACCCCGCCCTTGGATTCCAAACGTGACTGCTCCTTCACGAAGGCCCGGTAAACCTGCTCAGCTTCTTTCGCAAGCGCCTCCTCCTCAGCCTTCGTCGTCGGCTTCGAAGTGATCAACGACGGGGAGGGACTCGCGGGGCGGGAAGCCGCGGTTGGTGCCGTCGTCCCCACGCTGGGCGCCGTCGGCGTCGACGACGGCAGCGCAGTCGGTGAAACCGGGGGCCCGGACACTTCGGGCTTCTGGCACGCAGTCAACACCAACCCTGCGGCGAGGGCTGCTGCGAACAGTGGAGCAGGTCTTGGCACGGGGTCATCCTCCCCTGCCTACGGTTCACCGCGCCACCCTGTTCACGAAGTCTGTGGATAACTAGGCGATCATCCCACTGGCAACGAGAACTCCGACGGTCAGTGCCAGGATCAGGCCGATCTCGATCCACTGCGTCTGATCGGAGGTCTCACGCCGGAGTCGACGAGCGATCGCCCACCCGATCCCCGCACCAACGACCAGCCCACCGATATGCGCCTGCCAACCGATCCCGGGCAGCATGAAGGAGATCGCCAGGTTGAGGCCGAGGATGGGGAGCAGGTTCCCAGCCTGGATCATCTTGTAGGCCTGCAGCACCACCAGCGCGCCGAACATCCCGAAGATGCCCCCGGACGCGCCGCCGAACATCGCATCCAACCCCTGCCCGGTCATCGCAGACCACATCAGCGTCAGCGCGCTACCGCCCAGCACCGCCCCCAGGTACAACACCAGATACCGAATGGGACCGAAAAGCGTTTCCAGAGCACGGCCGAGCATCCAGAGCGCCAGCATGTTCAGGCCGATGTGGAAGATCCCGAAATGCACCAGCGAACTGCTGAGCAGGCGCCAGGGCTCGGCCAACCCCATGGCCGGGAACAGGGCGAGGTCATAGGGAACCCGAGGCCAGACGAGTCCAGCCATCCACGCCAGCACATTGATCACCAGGAGCGCCCAGGTGACAGGGGTTGCCGGCTGTTTGCGCTCGACGTAGTAGACCTGCTGGGAGGGAGAGGGTTGGTGGGGGCCTGGTGCAGCGGTCACAGTACGTCCTTGATTCGTGAGGGATCACCGGCGAGCCGGGTGTCGCGTTCATGGGCAAGATTCCGGCGGGCAGCAGCCTCCCAGAGGCGCTCGCCCTCGGGGGTGAGGAATAGTCGCGGGCGGTTGAGCAGGGCACCTGTGAAGGCGATGCGTCCCCGGTCCCATTCGGGCTCTGCCAGTTGCGAGAACTCTGCGCGAATCGACTGTACTGTCCGGGCATAGTCGCTGGGTTCTGCCCCGAGAACGGCCAGGTCGGCGTCACTCACACGAGCGCCCGCACCATCACCAGGGCGCGGGTCATGGTTGATGGTGACCAGCACGAGCCTGGCCACCTCCTCGACCTGGTCGGGCGGCAGCACGCCCTCCAGCAACTCCCGCGCCATGACCGCCGAAGCAAGCTCATCGCTGGGGGTGTCGTTGTGGTGGACTGCATCGTGGAACCAGAAGGCCACATACTCCAGCGGCGCAGCCCCCAGCTCCTCCAGACGATCCAGTCCGTAGGCCAGGTGCGTCTGCCCGTGGTAGTCACGGTGGGGCTCGTTCCAACGCTCCAGAAGTTGGACGCCGATCTCCGGGTGTCCGGGCACCAATTTCTCCCACGCCGCCTGGAGGCGTCGGCGCAGGTCCTCGGGCTGCTCGAGCATGGTCGCTGTTCTCCTTGGTCGACGTCGGGTCAGGTGAGGCTGGTCAGCCAGAGCGCCACTGCGCCGCCGGCGATGGCAAGCAGGATGCTCAGGAAGGTGCCGATGATGAAGCGTTCGGAGACCCCTGGTTCCTGACCCTTCAGGTCGGGAAATCGGGCCAGGCCCTTGATCGCCACCACGATCGGAAGACCGCCCATGAAGTGGCCGATGAGACACAGGAAGGTGGCGAGGCGTTCCAGGGCACCGATCCAGGCGCCTCCCTTGAGCCTGTCGGCCGCCCGCGCCTGCTCGGCCGGAGGAGCAGAACTCGCGAACCGCAGGATGGAGGCGACCGGTCGGACACCGAAGAGCACGACGACCGTTCCGATGAGCAGGTTGATGCCCGAGTCGATGCCGAACTCGGCCCAACGGCTGTGCACCAGCATCGGATTCACTGCAGCACCTCGTCGACGAGACCGTCGAGCAGCGCCTTGCCCTGCAGGCCCGCCTGGTAGCCGGCGGCCCGCAAGCGCTGGGACACGGCGGAGGGACTGATTCCGAGCCGGTTCGCGGCCTCCCGCCCGGTCTCGACCTCGTTCATGACGTCCACCACGTCCCATCCTTCGCGCGTCCGACGGCTCCACACCTGGTGCAGGAGGACTGCTGCGGCATGCGCCTGTGACACGCGGCGTTCACGCCCGTCGTCCTGTACCCCTCGAGGGTAGTCGGCGGCCCCGACAACTCCGTGCGGCGTGGCGAAGCTGATCCCGGACGGGTCCGCGCCGGCTGCCCCGATGGCTTCGCGCGCCGCAATGAAGGCAGCGCCACGAGCTTCCCGGACGCTCGCGGGCACGGGGGTTTCCACAGCCCCAAAGCCCACCCCGACGCGCCAGTGCTCCGCGCGGACGAGGACCTCCAGCAGATCGGCCAGGGACTGGCCGGGCTCCACCAGAAGCTGGACCTCGTCCCCGGTGGTCCGTTCCGCGCCCGAGTACCCGGCTCCACGCAGAAGCTGCAGCAGGCTGGGGACGCGGTCGGGGGACCGTCGCGAGTGCCGCTGGTCAACGTCCACGACGCAGTGCCAACGTGTAAAGCTACTGGGCTTCATAGACACACATTAAGCCACAAACCTGAACCGATACGGCCGATCATGCCGATGGTCCAGCAATCCCATCAGGGCGCCGGCCAACCCGGGCCAGCCTGGCCCCCGTCCTCGTCAGCGCGACCGTCCTCGTGGCGCTCCTCGCCCGCCGCATGCGCCCGCAGGAAGGCTTCCGCCTCGGCAGCGATGTCGTCGCCGGTGGGAAGGTCCTCCGGCGCAGCAGCCAGGCGTCCGCCTTCGCGGCGTTGCTGGAACTCGTCGTACTGCTCCTCCAGCGTCTGGACCAGCTGCTGTGCCTCCTCGGAGGACTGGATCTCAGCACCGATCTGTGCCCGGGCAATGCCCGCGCGCACCGCCAACTCCGTGGTGGGGACGCCGTGGCCGGTGGCCTGGGCGAAGGCCTTCACCAGGGCGACGGCCGCGTCCGGGTAATCAGTCTGGGCCAGGTAGTGCGGAATGTGGGCAGTCAGCCCGATGACCTTCTTCCCCGACTCCTGCAGACGGAACTCCAGCAGCGCAGGAAAGGAAGCGCCCAGCATCAGGCGTCCGAAAACTGGCTCATTGCCCGGGATCAGTGAGGGATCACTCGCATGCCGGGTGATCAGGACCGGGCGGGTGTGCGGTGTCGGCATCGGTACCGATCCCACGAACACGATCGTGTCGATCATGGTCTGGTCGATCACATGCTCAATCGCCTTCACCAGCGCTTCCCAGCGGAGGTCCGGCTCGGAGCCGGCCAGCAGCAGGAAGGGAACACTCGTCTCATCGACCACATGGTGCAGGGCCATGGTGGGCTGCTCGTACTCGGTGTACTTGTCGACGTCGAAGGTCATCACGGGGCGCTGCCCGCGGTAGTCAATCAGCTGGTCCATGTCGAAACGGCCGAGCTGGTGATGCGGGAGCGTGTCGAGCAGGTGCTCATCAATCAGCCGCTGGACATGCCCGGCGTCGAGGAAACCGGTCAGCGTGACCACCAGCGTCCGCGCACGGATCGTGCGAAGGTCGACGTGCGGTTCAGTGGTGAACAGCGTGTCTGGGGTGGGCATTTCGCTTTCAACTCCTGCGGTTGTCCGGACTGACCTCGGTGGAACACCTCGTCTCGTGCCGGTGTTCCCGGGATGCCCACTCTATCGCCGAGGGCGAAAGCTCAGGCATTCCACGTCGACGGGCCGGTCGAGCCGGCGTTGTATTCGTCCATCGGCACCTTGTTGTCAGCCCAGGCATCGAGGACCGGTCCCAGGATTCGCCAGCACTCCTCGGCCATGTCGCCACGGACGCTCAGCAGCGGGTCCCCCGCGAGGATCAGGTCGAGGATTTCGCCATAGGGACGGATGGGGGACTCGCCCAACTCGCTGTACAGGGTGGTGTTCTCCAGGTCCCACCTGTCGCCCTCGGCATTGGTGACCATGGTGAGTGAGAGCGTCTCCGGAGTCAGACCGATCGCGAGCACGTTCGGCTCCGGCGCATTGCGAAAGCCCGTGGGCGGATGCAGGACGGGACGGAACTTGATGATGATGCCTCGGAACCCGTCGCCCAGTGCCTTGCCCGAGCGCAGGCGGAAGGGGACACCGGTCCAGCGGGCGTTGCGCACCTCCACGGTGACCTCGGCCAGGGTCTCGGTGTTGCGGGAGGGCTCCACCCCCGGCTCGTCCACGTAGTCGGGGATCTCCTTGCCGTTGATGGTGCCCGCGGTGTATCGCGCGCGCCGCGATGCCTTGACCGGGTCCTCACCCCAGAGCACCGTGGCCCTCAGGGTGTGCACCAGCAGGTCGCGAAGTTCCAGCTCATCGATGCGTGCGGGTTCCTCCATGGCGATCAGCGCCATCACGAGGAGCAGATGGCTTTGCAGCATGTCCTTCAGAGCTCCGGCGTGGTCGTAGTAGCCAGCGCGGCCCTCCAGGGCCAACGTCTCGTCGGCGATGATCTCCACGCGCTCGATGTTCGCGACATTCCAGATCGGTTCCAGGATGCGGTTCCCGAAGCGCAGGCCGATGAGGTTGAGCACCGTCGCCTTGCCCAGGTAGTGGTCCACGCGGAAGACCTGCTTCTCCGGCACGAGGCTGGTGAGCAGCTGATTGAACTCGTGGGCCGTGTCCCAGTCCGACCCGAAGGGCTTCTCGATTGCCAGGCGCAGGCCCTCGGGCAGTTCGCAGCCCTGGAGCGCCCGGCATGCCTTCATGCTGACCGCCGGCGGCAGGGCGAAATAGAGCACGATGGGCCGGCCCGGTTCGCGAAGCTCATGGAGGAAGTCGCATAGCTGGTCGGGGGCGGTGACGTCCAACTGGCGGTACTGGGTGGTGTTGACCACCTGCTCGAGCCGGTCGCGGTGGCAATCGCCGTCAGAGAGGCCCTCCCGAACGCGCTGCGCCCATGCGTCCTGCGACAGCTCGTCAGCGGAGGCTCCGACCAGCTTGACGTCGCGACTGGGGTGGTGGCGAAGCAAGGTTCCCAATCCGGGCAACAACAGCCTGTGGGTGAGGTCGCCAGAAGCGCCGAGGATGACCAGGGTCGACAGGCTGCGTTCCATGTCTCGAACTCTAGGCAGCTGGACAGACTCCAGGGGCCGATTACAGTGAGGTCCGTGCCCGAGCAAGAAGCCCCCGTCTCCGCCATCTCCAACGTCTCCAGCCGACTGGAGGTCACGGTGACCCGGCCGGCCGACATTGTCTTCTCAGTGGCCGTCAGCGCCGGGCACAAGCCCCTGGAGGAGTCGCTCCGGATGAGCGTCGACGACAAGGCCCTCGAGTACCACCAGGTGCTGGCCGCCGGACGCGCGCGGCTTCATCGGGTCCGCGACATCCCCGCCGGCACGTTCGTGCTGGAGTACTCAGCGAAGGTCGAGGCCCCGGGAGAGCCCGCCCCGCATTCCGAGGCCGACGAGATCCTCTACGGACGCCCCTCGCGCTACTGCGATTCCGATCGTCTCTTCCAGGTGGCCCTGTCGACCTTCCCTGACCTGACCGGCCTGGAACTGGTCGAGGCGATTCGGGAATGGGTCCAGACCAAGGTCGTCTACATGCCGGGCAGCAGCCGGGTCGTCGATGGTGCCCTGGAGACCTATCTCAGCCGCCGGGGAGTGTGTCGGGATTTCGCCCACCTGGTCGTCACCTTCTGCCGTGCCAAGGGCATCCCGGCGCGACTGGTCTCGGTCTACGCTCCCGGCCTGGCGCCGATGGACTTCCATGCGGTCGCGGAGGTCTGCGTGGACGGTCACTGGTACGTGGTGGACGCCACCGGGCTGGCGCCTCGGGCGTCCATGGTGCGGATCGCCACGGGCAGGGATGCCAGCGACACTGCCTTCATGACCACCGTCTCGGGACGCACGCAGCTCAGGAGGGTCACAGTTTCTGCCGCCACCGAGGGCGTGCTGCCCTCCGATGACCCACGGGAGTTGGTCCAGCTCAGCTGACCGGTTCGTCCTCCACGGCCCACTCCGGAAGCGGGACGTTCGGGTCGTCGAGGCGCAACACGTCGACCCCGACGGTCAGGTTTGAACTGGTGGATTCGGTGAAGATGACACCCTTCAACGGCGACACGTCCTGGTAGTCGCGTCCCCAACCGTTCACGATGTACCGCGAGTCGGCAAAGTGGGCATTGGTGGGGTCGATGTCGACCCAGACGTGGTCTGGCGTCAGCACGCTGGTCCAGGCGTGGGTGGCGTCCGAACCCTGCAACTTCGGCTTGCCCGGTGGGGGAGCGGTCTCGATGTACCCGCTGACATAGGCGGCCGGAAGCCCGACATGGCGCAAGCAGCCGATGGCGAGGTGGGCGAAGTCCTGACAGACACCCTGGCGCCGGGCCAGCAGTTCAGTGAGGGTCGTGCGAGTCGTGGTGGACCCCGGCTTGTACTCGAAGTCATCCCTGATCCCCACTGTCAGCGCGGTGAGAGCCTGGCCCAGCGGCCGGTCCTCGGGCAGCTTCTCGCGGGCGTACTCGGCGACGTCCTCCCCGGAGGCCACCTTCGCGGAATCCAGCAGGAAGAGCGCACGACCGATCGCCATGTCGCGGTTCGCGGCGATGAGATCGGCTGCCTCACCCACCGTCCACTGGTCGAGGTGGGCCAGGGAGATCTCCGGCCAGGCAACGTCCACCAGAAAGGTCTTGGTGATCTCCAGGGTGGAGTGGTGGGTTGGTACCTCGAGGTAGTGGGTCAGGTTGCCGAAGTAGTCGGTGTGTTCGTGGCTGAAGTGGGCGGCTGGCTCGACGGTGAAACCCGCCTCGACGATGCTCTGGGACGAGGTGGGTCGCGGCGCCAGCATGCCTCGTTCGTAGCAGCCGGTCACCGGCTGGTTGTAGGTGTAGGTGGTCCGATGCACAACCTTGTACCGGCGCGGCGTCATGTTCTCCGGACGCTGTTCCATGGTCATCGACGGTCCCCCTCGGGGCGCGGTGGCACGGTGGTGACCCACTGGGCCTGGGTGACCATGCGCGGGCGGCTGCGTCCGAAATGTCGAGTGGACAAATCGTCAGACAGCCTGCGCAGCCGAGCCTCAGCGGCGCCGAGCACCTCCAGGGCCGCGGCGGTGTCGTCGCTGAAGAGGGTATGCCTGTGGGCGCGGAGGTCGGCGGCAAGTTCTCCGGCAGCCGTCACGCAGCTGTCGTCGCCCAGTAGTCGCATGTCGTCGGCGAAGCGCCGTAGCAGGTGCACGACCGCGCGGGGGTTGGCCTCGTCGAGGACGAGCAGGGAGATGGCGGCGTGCAGGGGCCGGGCCGGGTGCTCCCCAGCGGCTGCGCGCCGATGGTGAGTCATGGCGGACTCGCAGACCCGTGCCAGCGAGTCGACGAGGTGCCCCTCCACACCTGAGGACAGGTCCTCCGTGAAGAGCGCACCCATGAACCACAGCGTATTGAGCGCGCGCTCCAGGCGGATGCCGGAGTCGAGGAAGGCCCAGCTGCTGTCACGGACCATGGACTCACTGGTGATGCCGGCAAAGGCCAGGGTGGCCTGGCGGATCTCCTCGAAGTCGGGGGACCCCTCGGCCTCCGTCATCAGGCGCTGGAGGCGGGCGAGCAGCGGCCAGACGTCCTCGGAGAGTCGGTCAGGCACCTCGTGTGCGGCGCGATGGAGATTGGCCACGTCGTGGGCGAGGCTTCCGACCAGATCAGGGTCTGTGGCGGCGCGTCGGAGCACCTGACGAGACGAGTGGCCCGGCACGGTGGGGTCCGCCGGAAGGGCAGTCAGCGCAGTGATCGCCTCGAAGACCTGATGCATGACCTGGTGGCCAGCAGTACCCGGTCGGTTGCCGAAGTCCTCCGACAGGTCGAGGGCGACCACGAGCAGCCGATTGGTCGCGTCCGCCCGTTCGCTGTAGCGGCCGACCCAATAGAGGTTGTCGGCGGCACGTGGGGGCAGTGGGCGCGGATCATGGCCCTCCACCCAGAGCTGTTCGGGGCCCGGCCGGGCGCTGGCCAGAGTGGGCAGAGCATCGCCTGAGTCGAGTACCCAGACATCCTTCACCAGGGCACCGGT
Organism: Aestuariimicrobium sp. p3-SID1156; assembly: GCF_025144225.1. GTDB lineage: Bacteria > Actinomycetota > Actinomycetes > Propionibacteriales > Propionibacteriaceae > Aestuariimicrobium. The sequence goes on along the minus strand of NZ_JALXXB010000003.1, from coordinate 59,575 downwards.
CATCGTGGAGACGGTGAAGGAGTCATCATCGGCGGCCACCCGCGCGAGACCGCCGGGCATGATCGCCCACCCCTGCCCGGTGGCGACGCCGAAGGTGCGCAGCACCGTGCGCCGGGGCACCAGCCCCTCGCGCGTGACCACCGGGGTGGTCGAGGTGTGTACCGGCTCCTGGCCCACCCAGGCCCAGGGCTCCTGCCGGACCCGGGCAAGCAACTCCTCGCGCTCTGAGCTGCTCAGCGTCCAGCCCGGTACCGAGCCGCCGGCCCGCCCGCGATGGATGGGCTTGAGGACCAACGCCTCGACGTGCTGCAGCACCTGCTCGAGGGACGCCGGGTCCCCGCACCACAGGGTCTCCGCCGAGGGGAGCAGTTGGTCCTCCCCGAGAAGCCGGCGCGTCACCTCGGGAAGGAATGGCAGCAGACCGGGGTTCTCCAGGACACCGGAACCGAGCGGGTTCGCAATGGTCAGGTTGCCCAACCGCGCGGTGGTCAGCAGCCCGGCCACCCCGAGTTGGGAGTCGGAGCGCCACTCCAACGGGTCGGCGTAGTGCGAGTCGATGCGACGCACCAGGACGTCCAGCCGGCTGCGGCCCTCCGGGTCCTCAATCCACAGGCGACCATCATTCACCGTCAGGTCCTCGGCTTCGACCAGCGAGAAGCCGAGCAAGGAGGCGAGGAAACCCTGCTCATAGGCTGTCTCCGAGGCCGAGCCGGACCACAGCAGCGCTCCTTTCACCGCGTGGTCCTCGTGGGGGGCGGCCTGGTGCAGGGCCGACCGCATGGTGGTGAAGAAGCCGCGCAGACGGTGCAGCCGGGTGACGCGGTGCAGGTCCGCCATCACGCGGCTGGTGATGCGGCGGTTGACCATTGCGTAGCCTGCCCCGGAAGGCGCCGAGGTGCGGTCGGACATGACGCACCAGGCACCATCTGCCGTGCGTCCCAGGTCGGTGCCCGACAGGGTCAGGTGCAGACCGTCAGGCACGGGGACGCCATGGGCCTGGTGCAGGAAGTCCTGGTGGCCGAGGATGACCTCGGCGGGAATCACTCCCTCACGCAGCATCCGCTGGGGACCGTAGATGTCGGCCAGCAGCAGGTCGAGGACGCGGTTCCGCTGGGCCACGCCCTCCTCGAGGGAGTGCCATTCCTGCGCGCCAACCACCATCGGGACGGGGTCGATCGTCCAGGGCCGGTTTCTCCCGGCGCCCCCGTAATGCACCCCGTCGTCGTCGACGAGGCGCCGCGCCTCGGCACGGGCAGCCAAGAGGCCGGACAGTCCCATGCCCTGGACGGCCGCCGAGACGAGTTGCTGCTCATCGCGGATCCCGCCCGGGCCGATCACCTCGTCGAACTGGGGAGTACCCGCAACCAGCTCCGAATACGGTGCCAGCGCGCTGTCGCTCCACTCGAGTTCCTCAGCGGTCACGCCTGCCAGCGTAACTCGCGCGGTGGGCGCGGGGGGTTTGCTGTCTAGGATGATCGCGATGTCCAGTTCGCCGCCCAGTACCCGCTTCGTGGACGCCGTCGAAGTGGTTCTCGCTGCTGCCCTCGCGCCACTGGCCACCCTTGCCTGGTATTTGCCCGGCGGGTTGCTGTCCCCCTTTCGCTGGGTCGTCCTCGGACTGCTGGTGCTGGCGGTCCTGCGTCTGGTCCGGGGTCCTCGCAGGCCATGGGGACGCGGGGAGCTGTTGGCTGTGGCCGGTTTCGCCGCGCTGGGCGCCCTGGCGCTTCTCGGACGCCTGCGCTACCCCTCCCTGACTCATACTGCAGATCTCAGCCATGTGGTCGTGGCCCTGTCGGGGTGTTTGGCGATGCTGGTGCTCTCGCGTCGTCGAGTCGTCCTGTGGGGGTTGCTGGCGGGGTGGCTGTTCGCGGCGGTGATGGCGATGACGGTGGGCCTCTGGGAGACGTTCACCCACCGTCACCTCCCGGGCAATGGGCCGGCAAAGTATTACGGCCGTTGGAAGGGTTGGAACCAGATCAGTTCCTTCTTCGACAACCCGAACCTGTACGCCTACATGCTCGTGGTCGTCATCCAGCTGGCCCTGCTCGCCTTTCTGGGGGCCCGCGGCTGGTGGAGGTTGCTCGCCGTCGCGGTTCTCGGGCTGGCGTTGCAACAGCTGTGGTGGACCGATGGCCGCACCGGGGTGATCGTGGTGGTTGCCACCGTCATCCTGCTGGCATGTCGACATCGAATCGGACGCTGGAGCGTCGTCATCGCGGCCGTGCTGCTGGGGTTGGGAATGTGGTGGCGCATCGGGATTGCCGACGACATTCGCTTCCACCTGGTGCACATGTGGGAGGGCAGGTTGCGCGAGGGCGACTCCACGATGGTGCGGGCCACCCTCTTCAAGGCCGCATGGACGATGGCCCGGGACAGCAGCTGGTTGGGGGTGGGGCCGGGAGGTTTCGCCGAGCGTGTCCTGCTCGCGTCCAATCCCCACAAGGCCAAGCGGTACACCAACCCCCACTTCGGGATGAGCGAGGTATTGGCTGAGCTGGGACTGGTGGGGCTCCTCATCCTGCTTGCGCTCCTGGTTGGGGCGAGCATCGCCTGCCTGGCCGCGCTGAGGCGGGGTCAGGCTGGAGCGCGCGGGCGCCGAGCCCTGGCGTCCATGACCGCAGTCATGCTGGTGACGGTACCGATGCTCACGCTGGCGAACTCGAGTTGGCTGCGCCAGCCCTTGACCGCCGCCCATCTGGCCACCCTGGTGGCGTTGGTGGTGCAGGCCACCGCGAGCGACAGCAAAGGTGCTCAGGAACTCGCCTCGAACTGGTAGCGTCGCTGCGACAGCTCCCGCCCCCCAGAGGAGGACCCCGTGGCCGGTGGACTCGCCGCCCTGCTCGACGACGTCGCGGTCATCGCGAAGATGACCAGCGTCACCGGTACGAAGGCGCTGGGCGTCGTGGTCGATGATGCCGCGGTGACCCCCCAGTACGTCCAGGGTTTCTCCCCGGCACGGGAGCTGCCGATCATCGCCAAGATCGCCCGCGGATCGCTGCTCAACAAGGCGATCCTGATCGTGCTGCTGCTGGTCCTGGATCACTTCCTGCCCGTGGTGCTGACCCCGCTGCTGATGCTGGGTGGTGCCTACCTGTCGTTCGAAGGAGCCGAGAAGCTCTGGGAAGCGCTGCGCGGTGGGCACGAGCAGTCGGAGAAGACTCCCGCGATCGAGGCGGGGCCCGACATCGAGAAGAAGATGGTTCGCGGCGCGATCACCACCGACTTCATCCTGTCCGCGGAGATCATGGTCATCTCGCTCAATACCCTGAACGAGAGTTCGGGCGGCTTGTCGTTGACCATGAAGGCCCTCACGCTGGTCTCCGTCGCAATCGCCATCACCGTGTTGGTGTATGGCGTGGTGGCGCTGATCGTGAAGCTCGACGATGTCGGTCTCAAGCTTGCCGAGCGCCCCCACGAGGCCTCGCAGCGGCTCGGCGGCCTGATGGTCGCCGCGATGCCCAAGATCCTCACCATCCTGTCAACAGTGGGGATCGCCGCCATGCTCTGGGTGGGCGGCCACATCCTGCTGGCGGGCACGGACAAGCTGGGCTGGGACGCCCCCTATGAGCTGGTTCACCATCTTGCGGCGCCTGCACACCACGTGGCTGGCCTCGGCGGCTTCCTGGGCTGGCTGGTGGAGACCTTCTTCTCCGCCATCGTCGGTCTGATGGTCGGGGCGGTGCTGGTGCTGGTGATGCATCTGTTGCCGATCCATCGCCACGGAGTCCACACCACATCCGAGAAGACGTCGGGGGCCAGTCACTAAGGGGCAGCACATCGGTCGCTAGGCTCATCCCAGGCACGAGCGAGATGTGGCGAAGGGGGTACATCTCGTGACGAGGATGCACCGAAAGGACGATGAAGTCACATGAGCGCGGCGGCTGATCGCGAGGCTGTTTTCGAATCCATTCTCCAGCGTTCCCGATCGGCCGACCTGGGCGGCGACGGGACGGTCGTGGACGAGAATTTTCTCCGCAGCTACTACCAGTTGGTCCCCACCGACAGACTGCAGGCGCGGCGCGCCGAGGACCTGGTCGGCAGTGCCTCCAGCCACCGCGAACTGGCGCAGTGTCGCCAGCCGGGGGAGGATCTGGTGCGGATCTCGAATCCGACGGTCAGCCGTGACGGGTGGTCGGTGGGGGCCACCATCATCGAGACGGTCACCGACGACCGGGCCTTCCTGGTCGATGCCGTACGAGGGCTGCTCGAGTCCCGGGGTCACCGCGTCCAGGAGCTGATCCATCCGATCTTTTCCGTGGACCGGGACGAGGAGGGTGCACTGGTGTCAGTGACCCATGCCCCGACCGCGGCCCATGACGACGTTCCCGCGGCCCATGCTGACACCCAGGAGTCCTGGATGCATGTGGAGATTCCCCGCGTTCAGGACCCGGCAGCGATGTCCGCGCTGCAGGAGGCACTCAAGACCAGCCTGCAGGACATCAGGATGGCCGTGGCCGACTGGGGAGAGATGTCCTCACAGATGTGGCAGGTCGCCAACTCCGTCCAGGACCGTGAGGAAGCCCAACTCCTGCGCTGGCTGACCGATGAGGAGTTCACCTTCCTGGGTCGGATGCGCTACACGATCGAGAAGGACGCCTCCGGCCAGCCCCGACTCGAGCCGGACGCCGAGAGCGCTCGAGGCATCTGTCGACGGCACCCCGAGTTCGCCTTCCTGCCGCTGGACACCGAGGACCGCCTGGGCGCCTGGAGCTCCCGCCAGGTGATGGTCCTCGAGGGCTCCCATCGCTCCGAGGTGCAGCGGTCCATGTACCACGACGTGGTCAGTGTGAAGGAGGCCGACGAGCAGGGGGAGTGGGTCGCCGAGGAACGCTTCGTCGGTCTGCTCGCCTCCACGGTGAGCAGCGGGTCCACCGCCCGCATCCCGATGCTGCGCCGCGTGACGACCACCGTTCTCCAGGAGTTGGGAATCGCCCGCGAGTCGCACGCCGGCCGGGAGGTGATGCAGCTGATCGACGACTACCCCCGCCGGACGCTCTTCCAGGTCGACCCCCGTGCGATGGCAGCCAATGCGCTGGAAATCCGCCAGCTCCGTGAGCACCCCCGGGCGCGGCTGTTCGTTGACATCGATCCGTTGCAGCGATTCGTCACCTTCGTGGTCTACCTGCCCCGCGATCGCTACTCCACGCAGTCCCGTCTCGCCATCACCGAGCTGTTGAGGGACGCAGTGAACGGCGTCGACGTCGACTTCCAAACCCAGGTCTCCGGTTCCCCGCTGGCCGCCCTGCACTTCACGATCCGAGTGCCCGAGGGCACGTCGGTCCCCGAGATCGACCGGGAAGCCCTCGAGCGGCGCCTGGACGAGATCGGCAGGGACTGGCGCGAGGAATTCCGCCTGGCCGTCGACGCAGAGTTCGGTGAGGAGGAGGGGGAGGGGCTGTCGGCGCGGTACGCGGCCGCCTTCCCCAGCAGCTACACCGAGACCACCTCCCCGCGCGTGGGAGCCTGGGACACCCGCCAGCTTGATCGCATCCACCACGAGGGGATGCAACTGAGCCTCTACCGCCCCGCCGGGGCCGTGGCCGGGGCACGTCGTCTGAAGCTGTACCTGCCCGAGGCTGCCACCCTCAGCACGCTGTTGCCGCTGTTCAACGACCTGGGTGTGGTCGTCACCGACGAACATCCCTACGAGGTACAGCCACAGGGGGGGCCTTCCCAGTACCTGCTGGATTTGGGCCTGAAGACTTCGGAGAGCAACTGGACGCGTACCGGGGATGCGGCCGAGCGCTTCCAGGAGGCCGTCCGTGCCGCCTGGACCGACCAGATCGAGTCGGACCCCCTTCAGGCGTTGGTGCTCAGTGCCGACTTGACCGCGCGACAGGTCGTGATCCTGCGAGCGATCACCCTCTACCTGCGCCAGCTGGGCGTCCCCTACTCGCCGAGCCACCTCCAGCAGGTCCTCAATGCCTACCCGGCCACGGCCACGGCCCTGGTGGAACTGTTCGAGGCCCGCTTCACGCCGGAGGGGTTCAGCTCGGAGGAGGAGCGCCAGAAGGCATGCGATGGCATCATCGAGCGGATCGCCGGGCAGCTGGAGGAGGTGCCGCTGCTCGACCACGAGCGCATCCTGGGGGCCTGCCGAGACATCATCCTGGCCTGCCTGCGCACCAGCTTCTACCAGCCGGACGCCGAGGGCCGGGTGCGCGACACCATCGCATTCAAGCTCGATACCGAACAACTCTCCTTCGCGCCCCCGCCCCGGCCCCACCGTGAGATCTGGGTCTACGGACCCAGGGTGGAGGGAGTCCACCTGCGTTTCGGCAACGTCGCCCGCGGCGGCCTGCGTTGGTCTGATCGCCGGGAGGACTTCCGCACCGAGGTGCTCGGCCTGGTCAAGGCCCAGGTGGTGAAGAACGCCATCATCGTGCCAGCCGGCGCCAAGGGTGGTTTCTACGCGAAGAGGGCCGGCTCGCCCGCGGGCGACCGCGATGCCAGGTTCGCGGAGGGCACTCATGCCTACAGGTCCTTCATCGACGCCCTGCTGTCGGTGACCGACAACCGCGAAGGTGTCGAGATCGTTCCACCCGCTGCGGTGGTGCGCCACGACGAGGACGACCCCTATCTGGTGGTGGCGGCTGACAAGGGCACCGCGACCTTCAGTGACACCGCCAACGGGATCGCCCTTGACCGTGGGTTCTGGCTGGGTGATGCGTTCGCCTCCGGTGGTTCGGCCGGCTTCGACCACAAGGGCATGGGCATCACCGCCCGCGGCGCCTGGGAGTCGGTGAAGCGACATTTCCGCGAACGTGACCTGGACACCCAGTCCGAGGACTTCACCGTCGTTGGCATCGGCGACATGTCCGGTGACGTCTTCGGCAATGGCATGCTCTGCTCCGAACACATCAGGCTGGTGGCCGCCTTTGATCACCGTCACGTCTTCGTCGATCCCAACCCGGACGCGGCCAACGGCTTCCAGGAGCGCCAGCGCCTCTTCGACACGCCGCGTTCCACCTGGGACGACTATGACCGCTCGCTGATCTCGGAGGGTGGTGGTGTCTGGAGCAGGAGCAGCAAGTCCATCACGATCACCAGCCAGATGCGCGAGGCCCTCGGCATCGAGGCGACCAGCCTCAGCCCTGCGGAACTCATCAGGGCGATCCTCCGGGCTCCTGTTGACCTGCTGTGGAATGGTGGCATCGGCACGTACGTGAAGGGCTCTGCGGAGCAGCACTCCGAGGTGGGCGACCGCGCCAACGATGCCGTGCGCATCAATGGTGAGGACCTGCGCGTCAAGGTCGTCGGCGAGGGCGGCAACCTGGGATTCACCCAGCGAGGCCGCGTGGAGGCGGCCCTCAACGGGGTGGCCATCAACACTGACGCCATCGACAACTCCGCAGGCGTCGACACCTCCGACCACGAGGTCAATATCAAGATCGTGCTCAGTGAGGCTGTGCGGGCCGGTGACCTCACCGGCAAGCAGCGCGACACGATGCTGGCTGACATGGTCGACGAGGTTGCTGGCCTGGTGTTGCGCACCAATTACGAGCAGAACGTCCTGATCGGCAATGCCCGTACCCAGGGCGTGCGGATGGTCTCCCCGCACATTCGGCTCATGCACCACCTGGAGCAGACCGTCGGCCTCAACCGCGATCTGGAGGCTCTGCCCACGGATGAGGCGCTGCGTACGCGTGCCAAGCGCGACCACAAGGGTCTGACCTCCCCGGAGTTCTCGGTGTTGGTGGCCTGGACAAAGATCGGTCTCAAGCAGGCGCTGCTGCAGGGCACTCTGGTCGACGACCCCTGGTGCGAGCGACTCCTGATGGACTACTTCCCCAAGACGGTGGTCGATCGTTTCGCGGACCTGGTGCGGCAGCACCCCCTGCGCAGGGAAATCATCGCGAATGTCATCGCCAATGAGGTGGTGAACCGTGGCGGCGTCACCTTCGTCTTCCGCGCCATGGAGGAGTCCTCGCACTCGGTCGAGGACATCGTCCGAGGCTTCCTGGTGGCCAGAGAGGTCTTCGGACTCGGCGACTTCACCCGCGATGTGGAGGCGCTGGACACCAAGGTCGCCACAGCCGTCCAGGCCGATCTCTACCTCGGTTTCCGGAAACTGCTCGACCAGGCCGCGCGCCGCCTCGCAGCACGTCGTGCCGCAGAGCTCGAGCCGGAGATAGCACGCTACGCCGATGTCAAGGGCTATTTCGGGGGCATCGCGAAGTACCTCAACGGTTCTGAGATCGAGGAGTTCGAGCGGCGCCACAACGAGCTGCTGGGGGCAGGGGTACCGGAGAAACTGGCCGTCCACGCTGGGGAACTGCCAGCAGCATTCGCGCTGCTCGACGTCGTGGACCTGGCCGAGGAACACGAGGTTGGACGAGACGTGGTGGCTCGAACCTGGTTCGGCCTGGTCGACCTGTTGCAGGTGGGCGACCTGCTCAGCACCATCTCGGCCCTGGAGCACGCTGACCAGTGGGATGCGATGGCTCGCAATGCGGCTCGCTCGGACGCGTACCAGATCCTGATGGCCCTGACCGACGCGGTGCTGGCCATCAAGAGCGAGGACCGACTGGCAACCTGGGCCGAGCAGCATGCCGCTGCTCGGGAGCGAGCCGTGGCCACGGTCAGGGGAGCGGTGGAGCGTTCCCGCGCGGACCTGGCCCCCGTCTCGGTGGCCCTGCGTGCCCTCCGCGACCTGCGCCGCTGACCCGGATCAGCCGACCTGCGTCAACCGGCTTGCGGACCCTGCGGCGGACCCTGCGGCGGGAAACCGCCCGGGCGGTGGGGAGGCGGGCCGTACGGGGGTTGCACAGCACCGTAGGGGGGTTGCATGGGCTGGTGCCCCCAGCCCATCACCTGCTTGACCTCACCGCGGTTGCGTCGGTGGGTGTCCACGTAGAGCAGGTACTGGAAGACCTTGTTGTAGGCGTCCGCCACCAACGCGAAGATGAACAGCACGATGTACCCGAGGGCGAGCAGCACCGCTGTCGTGCTCGATACGGCAGCGCTTGGGTCTTCGGAATCCATGAGCTGTAGCGGTAACGCTCCGAGTCCGGCCACCTGCTGCAGCACCACCTGCCCCCTCCTATGGCGACGCCGAGGAGCAGTGTCATTCCCAGCAGCCGCCAGAAGTGCCCGCGCGTCATGGTCCAGGACGCCCGCACGACATTGTCGCTCTGGTGCTCGAGGGCAGCGATCGGCAGCGCGAACAGAAGCCGCACCTGGAACACGAGGGAGGCGAGGATGACCAAGAGCCACGGCAGGATGAAGACCAGCATGGCCACGATGAATCCTCCCGCCATGGTGCTGTCCGGCGCCTCCGGATCACCTCGAAGCGCGGTGGCGACGACGATGCCGATGGGGGCGACCATGAGGACCATCACTGCCAGCACGAAGACGATCACTGCGCCGAACATCGGAAGGTAGCGCCCGAAGGAACCCCGCGTCCTGTCGGTGAGTTCAGCCCAGCCCACGCGTCGTCCCTGTGCCTCCGCCTCGGCCAGGGCCATGGTCATGCCGCCGAACTTGATGGTGGCCACCAGGCCTGCGAGCGTGATGGCCAGGACCATCGCGATCAGCGTCAGGATGAACGGCGTCGCTGAATCGCCCTCACGCATCCTCCGGGCGACCAGGAACGCACCCACTGTGAGCAGGAGCGCGCTGACCAGGATGATCAGGCTGGGCAGCACCGACAGCAGGGTGAACGATCCCCAGCGACTCTTGAAGATCCTGAACGCCCCGCCGAAGACGTCGCCGACCTCGAGCGGACTCTGGGGAATTGCGGGATACGGAGGCTGCGACATGGCTCCCACCATAGGTCTCGGTGATCTGCGCCGCGCGGGGCTGTGGACAACTCCCGCCGGGGGAGACAGCGAGTAGCCTCGTTCGGGTGAGCCACTCGTCGAACCGGCCCTTGCACCTGCGCCCCAGGTACTGGGCACTGGTGGGTGCCGGGGGAGCGGTCGGCACCGCCCTGCGCGCCGGCATCGCACACGCTGTTCCGACCGATCCAGGCACCTGGCCGTGGGCCACGCTCACCGTGAATCTCGTGGGTGCCTTCGTGCTGCCAGCCCTGCTCGAGGTGATCGCCGGCCTCCAACACCGCTTCGTGGCCTGGCGGCTCACGCTGGGCACTGGTCTGTTGGGTGGCTTCACCACCTACTCCGCCTTCGCCGTGGAGAGCGTGGGATTGCTGCGCGCCGGGCGGGCCGGGCTGGCCCTGGCCTATGTGGCGCTCACGGTGCTCGGAGGCTTCATGCTGGCCATGCTTTCGGCCAGCGGCGCGGCGCGAGCGATCCACCACGCGAGGCAGGCACGATGATCCTGTTCCTCACGGCCCTCGCTGGCGGTCTGGGGGCCATCTGCCGTTTCATCGTGGACGGCGCAGTGAACGCCCGACGGGGGGACCACGTCCCTGGTGGGACCTTTGTCGTGAACGTCGTGGGCAGCTTCGTGCTCGGCTGGTGCGTGGCCGCGCTGGTACGCCAGCCCGAGCCTCACCTCATTCTGGGCACCGGTTTTTGCGGCGGCTTCACCACCTTCAGCACTGCCATGCTGGAGTCTGCCCGTCTGTGCTTGGCGGGGCGCCGCTGGGAGGCGATCGGCCTCACCCTTTCGGTGCTGGTCGGCTCGCTCCTGGCCGCCGCGGCGGGCTACTGGCTCGGCTAGGTTGGAGGCCAGACCAGCCCGACCCCGAGAAGTCCAGACGCGTAGAGGTGGAGATCCGTGACCCAGAAACGTACCGACGAGTCCCTGAAGGTCCTGCGCGACGGGTACCTGTTCGCCAGCAAACTGCGGCAGGAGCGGACCCGTGCCGACGACGACAGGCCCATCGCAACCCGGCTGCTCGGTCGCCCTACGCTGCTCGTGCGCGGCGTTGAGGGTGTCAAACTTTTCTACGACCGCGACCTCATCAAGCGTGAGGGCGCCATGCCCCTGCCGATCCGAGGTTCACTGTTCGGGCACGGATCGGTGCACGGCATGGATGGTGAAGAACACCTGCATCGCAAGGCCACGTTCGTCCGCGTCTGCTACGCAGACGAGCAGGTCGAACGAATCAAGCCGCTGGTCGAAGCCGAGGTGCGCGAGGCGATGCAGCGCTGGAAGAAACACCCCGAAAGCGTCTACGACAGCTCCGTGATTGCCTTCGGTCGCGCCGGGATGCGCTGGGCAGGCATTCAGGGTTCCGACTGGGAACTCGACGTCCAGGCTCGGCGCCTCGGGGAGATCGTGGAGGGTTTCGCCCACCTCAACCTCGACCACCCGCGGGCCTGGGTGAACCGCAAGTTGACCGACCGCTGGTGTGCGAAGGTCATCCGCGAGCAGCGCTCTGGGAAGCGCCATGCCCCCGAGGGCACCTCATTGTACGAATGGGCCCGCCACCGCGAGCTGGACGGGAAGCTGCTCGACGACAAGACCGCAGGCATCGAGCTCCAGAACACCTTCCGCCCCCACATCGCGGTGGCCCGTTTCGCGGCCTTCGCGGTCAAGGCGCTCTACGAGAATCCGGACTGGCGCGAACGCATCCAGGCCGAGACCGCCGAGCGCGGCACCCTGGTCGACGGCCGCCTGGCCACCGCCTTCGCGCAGGAGGTGCGCCGTGTCTACCCATTCGTCCCGATGCTGCCGGCCTTCGCCAGCAAGGACTTCGAGTTTCAGGGCGAGCAGGTCAAGGAGGGCCAGTGGGTGATGATCGACATCCTCAACACCGACACCGACCCCCAGGCCTGGGAGCGCCCCGACGAGTTCGACCCCACGCGCTTCCTGGACGTCGACTATGAGCAGATCGACGCGTTCATCCCCCAGGGCGGCGGGAAGGTCGAGACCGGGCATCGCTGCCCGGGGGAGAAGATCGCGGTCAGCTCCCTGGCCACGATGATCTCGGCCGTGTGCGAGCCGGGCGTCACGATCAGCCCCGAGGGCCTCGACTTCCCGTGGACCACGATGCCCACCAAGCCGCGCAGTGGCGGGATCGTCTCGATGGACTCCTAGGAGTCCTCGGGCCAATTCGCCGGGGTCGGTTCGTCAGGGTTCTCCGGGACGTCGGAGTGCTCGGTGAAGGTGTCCTTGGGGCGGTATCCCAGTTCCAGCATGGTGTTGGTCATGTCCCAGCGCCGGTTCGGGTTGTCGGAAATCGCGTAGTAGAGCCCGAAGGTCACCTCCGCCTCGATGGCGCATTTCACCACCTGCACGGTGTCATCGTGGCTGAGCCACATCGCGCGGAGCAGGTCGACATCGGCCCCCTTGCTGTCCTGCGCGCTCCAGCCGATGCGCAGGGCAATGAAATCGACGCCGTACTTGTCGTGGTAGAAGCGCCCCAGTGTCTCGCCGAAGACCTTCGAGACGCCGTACAGCGAGTCCGGACGCGGCAGCATGTGCGGGTAGACCGGCCATTCCTCGTCACGGTCGTACATGCCCATGGCGTGGTTCGAGGAGGCGTACACGAAGCGGCGGACGCCCTTGGCTCGGGCAGCCTCCAGGGTGTTGCGCAGGCCGATGATGTTGGCCTCGAGCACGTCCTCCCACGACGACTCCGGGGAGGCCGAGCCCGCCATGTGGACCACGGTGTCGACGCCGTCCATCAGTTTCTCCGCGTCCTCGTAGTGGGCGACGTCGGCGATCACGATGCCCTCGGGGTCGCTCTCATCAGGGTGCCTACCCTGCAGGACCAGCTCGTAGTCTTCGGCCAGTCCCTCGGCGAGCACATTGCCGATGTCGCCGGTGGCCCCGGTGATCAGGACCTTGCGCCGGCTCATGCGCCATCCTCCGCTCCACGTTCACGCAGCTGGTCGGGCACGACGTCGGAGCCCTCCTCGGGAACCTCCTGCCGGATCCGCTCCTCAATGGTGTCCTCGTGAGCGGGGTCCATCAGGTCGGCTTCGTACTCGCGCCGCCCCATGTTTCCATGCTCGAGGTCCTCGGGCAGAGCGCCATTGTTGAACAGGTCATCGGTCGAAAGGTCCTGGTCGGTCACCGCAGACTCGGTGGGGGAGATCTCCTCCTCCGCGCGGCGGATCTGGTCCTGGTAGTCATCAGTCATGCCCACCAGCCCAGCACACGAGGACGCCGGGCGCAGGCGATCGTGCAGTGCTGTACGCCCGCCCGGGTGGTTTCTCGTCCACACGCCCCGGACGCCCAGCAACTCGCCTAGCGTGGCGTTCATGACTGACAAGCACATCCGAATTGCTTTCCTGACGGCCAACGAGGGGATCGAGGCCAAGGAGCTGACCGAACCGTGGGCTGCGGTGGAGCAGCAGGGCTGGACCCCGGAACTGATCAGCCCCGAGTCCGGCGAGGCAACCCTGTTCGACCACCTGACCGAGAAGACCAGCCAGAAGGTCGACCGCACCGTGGCCGAGGCCAAGGTCGAGGACTACGACGCGCTCGTCCTGCCCGGCGGCGTGGCCAATCCCGACGCCCTGCGCACCGACAAGGACGCCGTCGCCTTTGTCAAGGAGTTCCTCAACTCCGGCAAGCCGGTCGCCGCCATCTGCCACGCCCCCTGGGTGCTGGTCGAGGCCGACGTCCTCAAGGGCCGCACCCTGGCCAGCTGGCCCTCCCTGCAGACCGACATCCGCAATGCCGGTGGCCAGTGGCAGGATTCGGAGGTCGTCGAGGACGACAACCTGATCACGAGCCGCAACCCTGACGACATTCCCGCCTTCAATGAAGCCCTTGTCCGCGCGGTCACCCGCGCCCAGGCCTGATGCCCCCAGCCAGAGGCCATGACCACGCAGATCATCCTGGTCCGACACGGGCAGTCCGAGGGCAATCTCGCGGCCGAACTCGCCCAGTCGGAGAAACTGGAACGCATCGACGTTCCCGCCCGCGACCCTGACGTGGTCCTGTCCGATCTGGGCCGTGAGCAGGCTGAAGCGGTGGGTCGCTGGCTCTCGGAACTCCCCGAGCCCCAGCGCCCCACCGCGGTGTGGACCAGCCCCTACCGCCGCGCCCGCGAGACCGGCGAGATCGCCCTCCGGACGGCGTCGGTGGAGCTCGCTTTCCGGGTCGATGAGCGCTTGCGTGACCGCGACATGGGCATCACCGACACGCTCACCGCCGCGGGCATCCGGGCGAAATACCCGGAGGAAACCGAGCGGCGGCAGTGGATCGGCAAGTTCTACTACCGCCCGCCGGGCGGGGAGTCCTGGGCCGACGTGGCCCAACGCGTGCGAGCCGTGATGACCGACATCCGCCACGGCAAGGACGAGGTCATTCTGGTCACCGCCCACGACGTGGTGAACCTGCTGTTCTGCTACGTCGCCGAGGGCCTGGAGGAGGAGTCCGTGCTCGAACGCGCGAAGACCAACGGCCTGAAGAATGCCTCGATCTGCAGGCTGCGTGCCGATGACGACTCGCCCACTGGCTGGGTCGTCACCGACTACAACATCGACAGCCACCTTCGCGACCAGGGCACGTCGATCACCGATCAGCCCGGCGCGTCCGATGAGGTGGGCGCAGATGCCTGAAGGCGTTGACCTGTCGTTGGTGCCCGACCAGGTCCGCGGGGGGTCGCTGACAGCCCCGAGGCTGGTCACTCCTGCGCTCCTTCGCCAGTGGCCGCTGCCTGAGCCCTCCGGAAGCAAGTACAGCCGGGGCCAGGTGCTGGTGATCGGCGGGGCGCGGCAGACCCCTGGGGCAGCCATGCTGGCCGGGGAGGCGGCCCTGCGCATGGGCGCGGGCCGGCTCAGCCTCGGGGTCGCCGAATCCGTCGCGCCCGCCATCGCCGTCGCGATGCCCGAGTCCGGGACGACCGGTCTCCCCGAGGATGCGGCGGGATCCGTGGAAGGTGTCGGCGTCGGCGAGCTGCTCTCCAAGGAGCTGGGGCGCTGTGATGCGCTGGTGATCGGGCCGGGTCTCGACGAGCCCCAGGGCACGCTTCACCTGATGGGCGAGGTGCTGCGCGAAGTGCCTGACCACGTGCCGGTGGTGCTCGACGCTTTTGGCGCCACCATCCTGCCTGACCTGGATGAGGCGGTACGTTCCAGCCTGCGAGGACGCCTCGCGCTCACCCCGAACACCGGGGAGCTGGCCCACCTGCTCGAACAGGATTCGCTGGAGGAGCACGACGTTCCCCGAGGCGTGGCCAATGCCGCCGAGAAGTTCGGTGCCGTCGTCGCCTGCAACGCCTGGGTGGTGGGCGATGGTGGCGTGTGGCAGCTGACCACCGGAGACACCGGGCTGGGCACCTCGGGCAGTGGTGATGTCGTGGCCGGTGCCGTGGGCGGGGTGCTGAGCCGTGGCGCCGGACTTGTGCAGGCCGTGCTCTGGGCCAAGTACGTCCATGCAGCCTCAGGGGACAGCCTTGCCGCTCGCTTCGGTCGGGTCGGCTACTTGGCCTCCGAGATCGGTCCCGAGCTCCCACGCGTCATGCGCACCCTCGGCGGCGACTGAGCACCCCTTCTCGCTACTACGCGCCGTAGATACACACTCGGACCAGCGTTGTCGCTGGTCCGAGTGTCAACTTACGGTGCGTAGTAGTGGAGTGGGGGGTCATTCGTCCAGGGCGTGACGGGGCCGCGGTGCAGGTCCGTCCTGGTCGGTCTCCATCAGGGAGGTGCCGCCGACAGCGCCAGCGGACGCCTCCAGGGCGAATGCCTCCGATGCCTCCTCCGCCGACTCCGCAGTGGTGGAGTTCAGGTGGGCACGCTCCGCGGAGGCGGAACGGTGTGACAGGGTCAGGTTGGGCAGGAAGAGCAGCACGACCAGACCGATGGCGCAGGCGATCGCGCCCATCAGGAAGATGGTGGACATCGAGTCGGCGAAGCCCTGCTTGAGGGGATGCGCCAGCCGGGGATCCAGCTGGTTCAGGATCGAGGAGTCCTTCTGAATCTGCTCGAAGAACTCGCTGCTGCGAGTGGTCAGCGCCTTGATGAAGCTCGCATTGGCCGGATTGGCCTGCACCTGCGGGTCACGCAGGGCCTGCTGGAAGGCGGGCTCCTTGGCCGCAGCGACCAGGTTGGAGCTGATGTTGCCGCCCAACCGGTTGAACAGCACCGACAGGAAGATCGCCACGCCGAATGTGCCACCGATCTGGCGGAAGAAGGTTGCAGCGGAAGTCGCCATGCCGATCTCCCGTGGCGAGGCAGCCGCCTGCACCGCCAGCGTCAGCGGCTGCATGGTGTTGCCCAGACCGAAACCGAACACGGCCATGACCACCATGACCTGCCACAGCGGGGTGTCGGCGGTGATCCGGGTGAACAGCAAGAGGGCGATGACCATGATCGCCACCCCCACGATGGGGAAGATCTTGACCCGGCCCGTCCGGCTCATCAGCACACCGGAACCGATCGAGGCCACCATGAGTCCCAGCACCATCGGCAGCATCTGCAAGCCGGCCATGGTGGGGGAGGAGCCATGGATGATCTGCAAGTAGAACTGCGGGATCGTCATCATGGCGCCGAACATCCCTGCACCCACGACGAAGCCGCCGGTCAGGGCGATCAGGATGGTGCGGTTGCGGAAGATGCGTAGCGGGATCAGGGCCGAGTCACCCATGATCCCCTCCGTGACGACGAAACCGATCAGGCCAACCAGACCAATGCCGTAGCAGGTCCAGGCGCGTCCTGAGGTCCAGCCTCAGGCCTGCCCCTGTTCCGCGATCACCAATAGCGGGACCAGGCCGACGACCAGCGCCGCGGCCCCGCCCCAGTCGATGGTGGCGTGTTGACGGACGTGGTGCAGGTGCAGGGTGGCGTTGACGGTGAGCAGGGCGATGATGCCCAGCGGCACGTTGATCAGGCTCATCAGGCCACCGGCGCCCAGGCCCTGGACAGCGCGGAAAGCGGCCAGATGGTACATGGTGGTGGCGATCGTGCAGAGCAGGGAGCCGATCACGAAGAGGACGATGGCCAGCAGGAAAAACTTCTTGCGTCCATAGATGTCGGACAGCTTGCCGTAGATGGGCGTGGAGATCGTGCTGGTGATCAGATACGCGGTCGAGACCCAGGCCTGGATGTCGAGACCTTTGAGGTCGTCGGAGATGGTGCGGATCGCCGTGCTGACCACACTCTGGTCCAGGGATGCCAGGAACATTCCTGTCATCAGACCGAGAATGATGGTGACGATCTGTCGGTGCGTCAACTCACCGGTGCGTTGTGCCTCCAAGGAGCAGCAGAAGCAGTGGACATCAGTGGTTTCCTTGCTGGTTTTCGTCCCTGTGGGGAGAGTGCACATGGCGTTCGACGTCGTTGACGAACCTGGCGAGGTAGGCGTCGAAACGCCTGAGATCCTCCTCCTCCCAGTCGGCGAGGATCTGTGCGAAGAGCAGACCCCGCTGCCGGCGGATGGACTCGGAGAGTTCTGTGCCCTCGGGGGTGAGGGTCAGTAGTTGGGCACGTCGGTCCTCCGGGTCAGGCACCTTGGTGATGAGCCCTTGCTGGGTGAGGGAGCTGGCGTGGCGACTCGCGGTGGAGAGGTCCAAGTGGCAGAGCTCAGCGAGCTCACCGACGCGGACCTCCCTGCCCGACAACTTCATGAGCAGGACGAGCGCCGCCCTGTCGAGCCCCGGGACGCCGACGGGGGACTCACTCCTCAGGCGCCTGCCGGAGGCGAACACCTGGGTGAACCGCTGCACCAAGCTGGCGGCGAGTGTTGCGTGGGGGTTCGAATTCATTGGTTGCAGCATACAAGTGTTGAGCCTTCAACGACAACAGCCCTTGTGGTGGCCCGTTACTCTGGCGCCATGCTTGCCTGGGTGGTGCTGGTCGTGTCCGGTCTGTTCGAGGCCGTCTGGGCGACAGCCCTTGGACGCTCGGAGGGGTTCACCCGCCCCGGTCCTGTGCTCGTCTTCGCCCTGGGCCTGCTGGTCAGCATGGGCGGGCTCGCCTACGCGATGCGCACCCTGCCGACCGGCACCTCGTATGCGATCTGGGTGGGTATCGGTGCCGTCGCCACCGTGGCCTACGCCTTCGCAGTGGGGGAGGAGTCGATCTCCCTGGGCAAGGTGGTTTTCCTGTCGATGATCGTGGGTGGGGTGATCGGGCTCAAGCTGGTCCACTGACCAGCATCCCCACGAACGAAGGGGCCGGACGCGACCGGCGCCCAGCCCCTTGCGTCCTCGGCGAAGCTGTCAGTTGGCAGCTGCCTTGGGGGCACCGATCCCCGGGTCGATCGTGACGGGACCACCAGCGCTGGGAGCGATGGGGAAGTCGAAGATCGCGGTGGGCAGGTAGACGGTGGCGCAGGAGTTCGGGATGTCCACCACGCCGGACAGCCGTCCCTCGATCGGGGCGGAACCGAGCAGCAGGTAGGCCTGCTCGGGGGAGTAGCCGAACTTGGTGAGGTAGTCGATGGCGTGCAGGCAGGCGCGCTGGTAGGCGAGATCGGAGTCGAGGTACTTCTGCTCGCCCTCGAGGGTGACCGAGGTGCCGGAGAAGGCGATCCACTCCGAGTACTGCGGATCGGTGTTTCCGGGCAGGAAGATGGCATTCTCCTTGACCCCGTAGGTCTCCATGCCGCCCTTGATCAGGTCCACATGGAGGTCCATGAAGCCGCCCATCTCGATCGCGCCGCAGAAGGTGATCTCACCGTCACCCTGGCTGAAGTGCAGGTCGCCGAAGGAGAGATTGGCACCCGGGACGAAGACCGGGTAGAAGACGCGCGAGCCCTTGGTGAGGTTCTTGATGTCCTGGTTGCCACCGTTCTCGCGTGGAGGAGCTGTGCGGGCGGCCTCGGAGGCGACACGGTCGAACTCGGCACCGGAGAGCGAGCCCAGAACAGCACCTTCGGGCTCGGGCGGGAGCGCCAGTGGCGGAACGCGCTCGGGATCGGTGGCGATCAGCGCCGCCTCACGCTGGTTCCACTTGCCCAGCAACTCCTTGGAGGGAGCGGTGCCCATCAGGCCGGGGTGGATCATGCCGGTGAACTTCACGTGCGGCACGTGGCGTGAGGTCGCCGACTGCCCGGAGAAGTCCCAGATCGCCTTGTAGGCATCAGGGAACTGGTCGGTGAGGAAGCCTCCGCCGTTCTTCTTGGCGAAGATGCCGGTGTAGCCCCAGCCCTGGCCGGCAAGCGGGCCGGAGTCCTCCTGCGGGATCGGGCCCACGTCCAGGATGTCGACGATCAACAGGTCGCCGGGCTCGGCGCCCTCGACCGCGAAGGGCCCGGAGAGGGTGTGCACGTTCTTCAACGGCGCGTTCAGGATGTCCTCGGCGGAGTCGTCGTTGTGGATGGCGCCGTCGAACCACTCACGACAGTCAGCTCGGAAGGTGGTTCCGGGCTTGACGGTGACGGCGGCGGGGATGTCGGGATGCCAGCGGTTGTGGCCAATGATCTTCTGGTCGGTGAACTTCTTGCTCGAATCCAGCGGGAACAGCAGCTCGGGCATGGCGGTGGTCCTTCCGTGGTGGGTGGAGCCTTGGCACTTGGCATGAGAGTAGGGCCGGAGTCGGGCGTGCTGCGGGTTTTCGACAAACTTCGCGCCCGGCCGCCTATCCTTCGATGCATGCCGACCTACGCCTTCGCCTGCCGGGCCTGCGGGAACGCCTTCGACCAGCGCCATTCGATGGCCGAGATTCCTGACCAGGTGGAATGCCCCGAGTGCTCCGAACCCGCTCCCCGCGCCATCTCCAATCCCCGGCTTGGTGTCGGCAACACCACGGCAATGAAGCTGCAGGATGCCACCCGCGCCACCGCAGATGCCCCGCAGGTTGTCACCCAGCTTCCAGGCAGGCCCCGCAAGCCGACGCCGGTGAGCAGAAACCCACTCCACCAGAAGCTGCCGCGTCCCTGAGCCCTCAGCACGTCGGCCGTGCAGGCCACGCGATGGATCGAGGGGACGCCCAGCTCTGGGCGTCCCCTCGATCAAGAGCAGACGGTCAGCTGGCTGCTAGCAGCAGAGCCTCGCACGCGTCGGCACAAGCGCCGCACGCCTCGGCACAGATCTGACAGTGATCCATGTTGGCGTGACCGGCGCACTCATCGGCGCACTCGCGACACATCGCGGCGCACGCCTTGACGACCTCGCGCCAGGCATCGCCGGCCGGACCCGGTCGGGACAGGATGTTGGCGGTGGCGAAGCAGATCGCTGCGCACTGGTTGTCCATGGCGATGCAGCGCACCATGTGGTCGGCGTGCCCGCTGTGCAGGCAGGCGTCGGCGCAGGTCGCGCAGGTGGAGGCGCACGTCAACAGGGCGTCAATGGCCGCGCGAAGCTTGGCCTGGTCGAAGGTTTCCTTGGACGGATGGGTCTTCAGAATGTCTTCCATGACCCCACGCTAGGTGGTCGGCGCGCGAGTCGGGCAGGTTGGTGTGGGAACCACCCGAAGGGTTGGTCGAATCAGCGTCAACGCCGCCGCCCGGGTGGGCGGCGGCGTTCGTGGCATTGGGTGCCTCAGATCAGGCGACAGCCTCGGCGAGCTTGCCCAGCGAGTCCTCCAGCTGGGACTCCACGGCGAACTTCTCCTTGGCCAGCTTTTGCACCTCGGGGTTGTCGATCTCGGTGGGATCGTAGGTGAGCGTCACCCTGGTGTTGTCGGCATCGATGGGCTCCAGTTCGTAGAGCCACTTGGCGCCGACCTTGACGCCGTTGGCCAGATTCTCCTGATTCTGCCAGCCGATGACGCGGTCCTGCTGGTAGGCAAAGACCTCGTTCTGGGTCTTGTAGGGGCCATCGGCGTTGACCATGTTCATGGTGAAGGTGTCGCCCACCTCGCGGATGCCCTGACCCTTGTCGACCGACTGCACCGAACCGGTGGCATCGGTCTCGGTATGGCGCTCCGGGTTGCGAAGCAGCTCGAAGATCGTGACGGCCGCCACCGGGATCTCACGGGTGGCGCTCACCTTGCTCAGTTCGTTAGTCATGCCTTCCACACAAGCACAGGACGGGGGAGTGCGCAGGTGTTCAGGAGGAACCCTGCTCAAAGAGGTAGCTGGCCCAGAGGCTCGCGGTACTGGTCAGCCTGCCTGTGGAGGTATGGCGACACCAGCGAATCAGGCGAGCTGTGCAGCATTGATATCATTGCTGTATGACGGCGATCACGATCAGGCAGCTCCCTGAGGGCCTCAAGGACAAGCTGCGACTCCGGGCAGCGGCCAAGGGACACTCGATGGAAGCGGAAGCGCGAGCGATCCTCACCGAGGCATTGGAGCGCCCGGCGGCCGTTGACCTGACGTGGGTGAACCAGGTGATCGAGGTGGGGGAGCAGTTCCAGCCTGTCCACCTTGCGATCCCCGACTCCGGACCTGCGACGAGCGCAGAACTATGATCGTGCTCGACACCTGCGTGGTGTCGGAGCTCATGAGAGGGCCGGACGCTGATGCCCGCGTGCTGGCGTGGGTTCGTGGCCTCGAGGAGCAGCCCGTGACCACCGTGGTGACCAGAGCAGAGATCCTCAGCGGAATTGCCCTGCTTCCTGCAGGACGCCGACGGGACAGCTTGGCCCAGGCAGCAGCGGCGGCCTTGTCGTCCATCGAGATGGTCCTGCCGATCACAGCAGCCGCAGCCGACCGCTATGCGGAAATTGTTGCCCAGCGAGCGCGCTCAGGGCGGCCGATAGGCGCGATGGACGCCCTGATTGCCGCGGTGGCGAGTTCAATCGGTGCATCCGTAGCCACCAGGGACATCGCGGGTTTCGAGGGCGTCGGGGTAAATCTGGTGGACCCTTGGCAGCGGACGGCAGGTCTCAGCCCGTTGGCGTCATCGGGCCCTAGAGAACCCAGAATTGGAAGGACACTCGGAATGACCGTGTCTGAGGCGAAGGCCAAAGGCCGACGGTGATGATGGGATCCTCTGCGCTTCCAGATGATCCCCTCGTGCGCATTGATGTCACGTCATGGGTGGTTGACCGGGTCGAAGCCACGGGGTCGACAGAGTCGCTGTGGCTGCTGGAGCCAGACATCGGTGACCGGACGGTCCGATGGCTGCACAAGGATGTAAAGGTCCACGCCTGGGGTTCTCAAGGAGAAGACTGGGCCGAGGTCATCAGTACGGCGATTGGACGGGGCATGAAGGTCCCCTGTGCGGAAACGCGCCTGTGCATCAGGGGAGGTCGGATGGGTTCCCTCTCACGTTCGCTCAAGGAGCCCGGCTACACCTTCAACGACGGCGGGTTGGCGCTGGAGGAGGCGCATGCGCCCGGCTATGTGCGGCAGACAGACACTCACAAGGCGGTCGATCCCCAGCGTCCGAACGTGCTGCGGCCGGGTCATAACCTGAGAAATATCTTCGAAACTCTCCAGGCCTACTCGCCGCCTCACGGCTTCGAGGGACCTGCAGGGAGCTCGGCTTTCGATGTCTTCGCAGGAATGATGCTGCTGGACGCGATCATCGCCAACCAGGATCGTCACGAACAGAATTGGGCGGTACTTCGGGCCGAACTCTTCGGCAAGCCAGACATGCTCGCAGGCTCGTTCGACCATGGTGGGTCGCTGGCCTACAACTTGCAGGACACGAGGAGGGTCTCCTTGATGGCGAAGACGGGTGGCATCCGTGACTTCGCTGAGAAGGGCAGGGCCAACCGCTTCGAACACAGCACTGTGGGAGGAGCTTCGACCCTGACAGCACATGCCGCCGAAGCGCTTGCTATGTGCAATCCCGACATTCAGCGCTGGTGGAAGGATCGGCTCGTGGAGTTGGACCTAGGGCCCCTGCGTGAGCGTCTGGCTACCGGTGTCGTTGGGGTGTCGAGTGTGGCCTTAGACTTTTCGATGTCCTTGGCGGAAGTCAATGTGGAAAGGTTGCGGCGTGCGCTCTACTGTGCTTGATCGACCCATCCGGGGACTTCCCCAGCGGGGGGTCTCAGACCTCTTGGTGCTGTGGCAACACCCGGGGACCCGCGAGATCGTTCCTATTGGAAGGTTCGCATTCGATGGCGAGGTATACAACTTTGGCTACACGCGGGCCGCAGCTGAGGTCGATAGTTTCAGGCCTCTGCTGGGCTTCAACTCCCTGACGCAAAGCTATTCCTCGCGTGCAATGCCCGCCGTATTCAACCAGCGCATCATGTCCGTAGATCGCCCCGACTTCGCCGATTACCTCGCGACACTGGGATTGCCAACAGATGCAAGTCCCTGGGAGCAGATTGTGGAATCCGGCGGAGGGCGAGCCGGCGACACGCTGCAGTTCCTGCCGATGCCCCACGTGAGTGATGGAAGGGCTAGGGCAAGATTCTTTGCAAACGGAGTTCGTCATGTCCCCGGGCACCGGGCTGAGCTCGAAAATGGCGAGGTGATCGTGACGGGGGAGGAACAGGAGAGAGCCATCCGGCAACTCCACACGGGATCTTCCCTCGCGCTCAGTCCAGAGCTCTCGAACCCGGTTGATCCGGATGCAACACTTCTGACCTGTGAGGGCGTACCGGTCGGTTGGGTACCGCGCGTGTTGTCATCCAGCGTTCGTGAGCTCCACCAGAATGGAGCGACGACTGTTCGCGTCCACAGGGTATCGGACTCACCTGAACCCTCCCACACGCGGCTTGTGCTTGAGCTCGATGTGCCCGCGCCACCAGGCTTCCTCTTCGACCGGCCTGGCAACTGGTCGCTCCTGGCGGATCAGTAGGCGAAGAGGTTGGGGATCCCAGAGGCCCGCAAGACTGCCTCCAAAGGCATGAAATTGCAGATCTCCAGATAGTCTTCCCATAGGCCTTGGGATTGCAATTGGAGCGTCTGACGGTCCGAAAGCATGAGCAGATGCTCCACATCGGCTGCGGCGTAGGCCACCTGTTCGTCACTGAGTTCCTTTGCACCCCAGTCGCTGACTCGGACTGGCCCCTTTGAAAGCTCGATACCGAGTGTTTGCCAGAGCAGATACTGCAGGCTCCACTCACGGGGAGGAGAAGTTGGGGATATCAACCGTGCAGCTGCCTTCGTGCACAGCACGGAGCGTGCCCGGACATGCCACGTCGCCGCGAGAAATCCCAGGTCGAACGGCGCAAAGTGAAACACCTTCGTGGTGTCTTGCGACTGTAGAACGCGAATGAGTTGCTTGGGCGGCGGGCCGTCACCGGGGCGGAGGAGAACGACCCCGAGGTCGGGAACGTAGAGCTGAATGAGCCTCAACTGGTCGCTTCGCGAGTCCAAGCCGCTGGTTTCCGTGTCCACACCCACCCTCGGGGCACGCAGCATCGCTTCCGCGAGATCGGGTGGCAGGTCACCCTCAACTCGCATCACCCTGGAGCCGCACATGCCTGCATGGTAACTCCGGCGACACAACTCATCATAGAGCCAATTCAATCCCTGCCGGCCTACTTGGTGAAGCCCTTAGTGAAGCCCACTCCCGAGTTGATGCGTCACTGGCGCAGACGAGCACGGTGAACGGGAGGATCACTGTGCCGTACTCCCTGGGCCGGTAGGGGCCACTGAGCAGGTCCGCGATGGACCAGATGAAAGTCCGGGTCAACCTTCGTCACGCTTCAACTTCCTTGCAGTCGGTCCACTGATCGTATTTGGTCAGGCTCGCCCCGGGCGCCAGGCGTGGCCCACCAAGGGGGCTATCCGCTTAGTCATGGTGTTCCTTCGATGAACAAGCTGATGGCCGCCATCGACCGCCCGCGACCAAGATCGGTGTTGGACGGGGTGGCTGCGGCCATGCGTCCCAGAGCCCGCCACGCAAGACGGATGTGACATAATGTCCATTATCGGACAAGGATCGGAGCCCAGACGCAAGGGTGTTTGAGCTGCCCTTTGACATTGTGTCAATCTCCGGATCTGATCGGTTCGACGCACACGAATTTGGAGTGGCTGGCCGGCTACCGTTTCACGCGATGTGCCCCCGACCGCGCGTCCGAGCGCGACCTGGTGGACGCCTTCAGGACGCCCACCAGCCTCCGCGCGGGACTACGTCGCCTCAGGCGCGGCACTGCACAACGTCCCGAACTTGCCAGCCAGGACCTGAACCTTCTGTGGCGTCACGTACTTAACTGCCCGAGCTCGCGGTTGGGGATGGACTCGGACCTAGCGGAAGATCCTCTGGCTGGGCACCGTTACATTCACCGACTCTTGCCATTCTTCCCCGTAAATGTCTGCGATGGGGACTCCCGGCATCCTGCGCAGACTGTGCGAACCGAGGTAGCTCGAGAACTTGTCGTAGGCCAAGTCGAACGGCTGGGACCTTGCGTTGTTGCAGGGGGCACACAGGGACTTGGGGAACTTCAGCACTCCGTAGCGATCTCGTTTCAACGCTCCGGGCCCACGCAGTTCGCGGGTGATGCCGGAGCGTTGATAGCCCCAGACCAACAAGGGCTGGTCATCCATTAGACGCGCCATGTCTGACCGCTTGAACTTGTGCTCACCGGTCGTCGCCGGCTCAGTCCCACACCACCAGCACAAGCCGCTCGGCGGCTGCCTCAGCTTTGCGTAGCGGTCGATACCCTCCTGGGCCTCTTCCGAGCCCGCCGAACCATTTGTGTCCCGGTTTCTCTGCAGGGCACCCGGCCGCTCATGCGCCATGATCCTCAAGCTCCTCCACGCTCAGTCGGCGCGTTCGCCACGCAGGGCTGCGCGCATCCCCTCGCGGTTGACCCAGGCGACGGCGTCCAGTGGGATGCTGGCGGGGCAGACCGTCACGCACTCGGCATAGGTGGAGCAGGCACCGAAGTGGTCGTCCAGTTCGGCGAGCACTCCCCGGGCTCGCGTGGACCGTTCTGGAAGACCTTGTGGGAGGGTCGCCAGATGAGCGAGCAGGGCTCCGCCGAACAGGTGGGCCGCACCATTGGGGCAGGCCGCCACGCAGGCACCGCATCCGATGCAGGCCGCGAAGTCGAGCGCATGTTCGGCGCGGTCTGTGCCGATCTGACGGCTCTCGGCGTCCGGTGCCGTGCCTGTGTCGACCGAGCAGTAGCCTCCGGCGCGCACCACCTCGTCCAACGCAGAACGGTCCACCACCAGGTCGCGGACGACGGGGAAGGCCGCTGAACGCAGGGGCTCCACCCGGATCCGGTCACCCTCACGGAAGTGACGTAGGTGTTGGCGGCAGGTGGGGGTGTTCGGCACTGGCCCGTGGGGGGTGCCGTCGACCGTCACACCACAGGCACCGCAGATCCCCTCGCGGCAGTCGGACTCGAAGGCAATCGGTTCACCACCGGACGCCACGATCTGCGCATTGAGCCGGTCCAACAGCTCGGGCAGCGACATCTCCGGGGTCGCGTCGGCAACCTCATGCGTTTCAAAAGCTCCAGGCGATCCGGGTCCTGCCTGGCGCCACACCTCCAGGGTGATCCTCATCGATAGTTCCTCCGCTGCAGGGGCACGGCGCTGAACGTCAGCGGTTCCAGATGGCGCACCGGGGGATGAGGGTGGGTGCCTTCTCCCCCGGTCCATTCCCAGGCCGACACCGAACACCAGTTGTCGTCATCGCGCAGCGCCTCGCCATCCGCCGTCTGGTGCTCGACGCGGAAGTGGGCTCCACAGGACTCGTCGCGGTCGAGGGCGTCCAGGCACATCAACTCGGCCAGTTCGAGGTAGTCGGCCACGCGGCCGGCCTTCTCAAGCTCCTGGTTCAGCTGCTCCCCCGTCCCCGGCACTCGCAGTTCCTGCCAGAAGCGGGCTCGGAGTTCACGAACCTGCCCCATGGCGCGTTCCAGGCCCTCGGCGCTGCGCGCCACGCCACAGCCGGCGTAGAGCACCTCCCCCAGCTCGCGGTGCAGTTCGTCAGCGCTGCGGTCCCCGCCGATGGAGAGCAGCCTCTCCACCCGGCTGCGGACCGCGTCCACGGTGGCCACCACCGCATCGTCGGTGTCGGTGAGCAAGGGCTCGCCCAGATGCTCCGCCAGGTAGTTCGGGATGCTGAGCGGCAGGGTGAACCAGCCGTCGACACACGCCGAGAGCAGCGAGTTCGCGCCCAGCCGATTGGCACCGTGGTACCCCCACCCGACCTCGCCACCCACGAAGAGGCCGGGGATGGTGGTCATCAGGTCGTAGTCGCTCCACAACCCTCCCATGGTGAAATGCGCCCCGGGTGCGATGCGCATCGGCACCTCGAAGGGGTCCTCGCCGGTGGCATCGCGGTACATCGTGAACAAGTTGCCGTAGCGCTCGTCGATGACCTTGCGCCCCAGCCGGGCAATGGCATCCCGGAAATCGAGGTAGACCGAGTTGCGCAACGGACCGACTCCGTGGCCGGCCTCGATCTGCTCCCGTGCTGCGCGGCTGGAAATGTCACGGGGGGCCAGGTTGCCGAAGGCCGGGTACCGACGCTCGAGATAGTAGTCGCGCTCATCCTCTGCGATCTGGGCCGGAGGACGGTCATCGCCCGCCCGCTTCGGCACCCAGATGCGACCGTCGTTGCGCAGCGACTCACTCATCAGCGTGGTCTTCGACTGCCACGCAGAGTTGATCGGGAGTGCTGTGGGGTGGAACTGGATGTAGCTGGGTGAGGCGAACCAGGCGCCGCGCCGGTGGGCGCGCCAAGCTGCGGTGACGTTGGAGTTGTGGGCCAGCGTGGAGTGGAAGAAGGCCTTGCCGTAGCCGCCGGTGGCCAGCACCACTGCGTGGGCAGGGATGTGCTCCAGCGCCCCGCTGTGCAGGTCGCGGGCAACGACACCTCGGACGCGTCCCCCGGTCACGACCAGGTCGAGCATTTCGCGGTGCGTACGCAGGTCGACCCGCCCGGACGCCACCTGTCGCTGCAACGCACGGGTCGCCGCCAGCTGGGCCTGCTGGCCGGTCTGACCACGGGTGTAATAGGTGCGCGAAACCTGCACCCCACCAAAGGAGCGCGTCCGCAACTGGCCGCCGTACTCGCGCGCGAAGGGAGCGCCGAGGGCGTCCAGGTGGTCGATGACCCGCACTGATTCCTCAGCGAGCCTGAAGACCTCGGCCTCCCGGGCACGGAAGTCGCCGCCCTTGATGGTGTCGACAACGAAACGAGTCAGGGAGTCCCCATCAACCTTGCGGCCCCGTGCGGCGTTGATGCCACCCTGGGCAGCGACCGAGTGGGCGCGACGAGCGGCGTCGTGGAAGGTCAACGAGACCACGCGGTAGCCCAACTCCCCCAACGCGGCCGCGCAGCCCGCCCCCGCCAGCCCGGTGCCGACCACGACGACGGTGAACCTGGATCGATTCAGTGGACTGACAAGGCGGTAGTCAGCCTTGCGGCGGCTCCAGGCGGTCGCGGGATCTCCCTCCGGGATCCGGGGATCGAACGGCGCGCTCATCGCAGTCCCCCTGCCAGCACAGTGATCGGAATGGCGAGGTTGCCCAGTGCTACCAGCAGACCGAAGCCCAGCGCGATGGCCGAGACGATGCGCCAGCCCCGGCGTCCTGCAGCGACACCGAAGTCGACCACCACACTGAGCAGGCCGTGGGCGAGGTGGGCACACAGCGCCAGCATCGCCACGATGTAGGCGGTGGCGATGGGCCAGCGACGCAGCGAGGCGACCAGGTTGTCGTAGGCCGCACCGGGAACGAATCCCTCGGGAGCGGCCGGACGCGCGCCGATCGTCAGGTCCAGAAGATGCAGCACGATGAAGGCCAGCAGCACCGCCCCGGTGGCGGGCATGGAGTGTGCAGCCCAGCTCCGCAGCGATGAAGGACGCCGTCGCACGCGGCCCCGGGCACGG
This sequence comes from Aestuariimicrobium sp. p3-SID1156, assembly GCF_025144225.1. Lineage (GTDB taxonomy): Bacteria > Actinomycetota > Actinomycetes > Propionibacteriales > Propionibacteriaceae > Aestuariimicrobium. The sequence continues at coordinate 31,121 of NZ_JALXXB010000003.1, read as the reverse complement.
CGTCCTCGGACCCGCACCACCCATCCGGCCCACAGGTGGGCCACCAGGCAGACCGCCATCACGATCCGGAAGGTCCACAGCAGGAAACCGGCGGGCAGCACAGGCTCGAACGCATGACGCAGCCAGTGGGCATAGCCGTCGAAGTGTTCAGCTCCGGTGAACACCTTGAGGTTGCCCAGCAGGTGGACCAGTACGAACAGGGCAAACACGGCTCCGGTGGCAGCCATCACGACCTTCACCGTGACATTGCTCGGACGGACAGTCATCCCACTCACCCTGCTCGGCGACCTCGGACGTCTCAACACTATCGAACCGTTCCTCCTTGGCTCCCCTCGGGGGGTGTGTCCGTCGATCTCCGAGGGTGTGTGCCTGACAGACTGGGGGGTGTGAGCCGCTCCCCTCGTCGACGCCCTGTGGGCAGCCACAGGTCGACCAGCTACTCCAGTCGACGGTTGGGACGCCAGCAGCGCGTCCTCCAGGTACTCCTGCAGGAACGTGGCCGTCCGCTCGCGGTCGACGCTGTCGCGCAGAAGGTCGGTGTGTCCGAGCGCACCGTCGAGCGTGACCTCGAGGCGATGCGGGCCGCCCGAATCCCGCTGCGCGGTCGCGGTGGCTTCGGCGGCGGTGTCTGGCTGGACGTCACCCGCGCCTCCACTCCCCTGCAGTTGTCCGATGACCAGGTGATGGCACTGCTTCTCGTCCTCGAGGACCTCGGAACCCAGCTCCCGGACGGCCTCAACGACACCCGCGAACAGCTGCGCCAGCACCTTGAGGACCCCCGCCTCTTCTGACCCCCAAGGAGCCCCATGATCGCCCCCTTCCGCTCCCACAACGGCATCGACTGGGTGGACGGCACCGTCGTCTGCACCACCGACGACCGCCACGCCAATGTCGGCGGTACCGTCCACGGTGGCGTCATCGCCACCATGCTCGACGCCGTGATGGGCGGATCGGTGATCCAGGCCCTCCCCGAGGACCGGACCGCGGTCACGTCCTCGTTGACCGTCAACTACCTCGACCCCGCGTTCATCGGCGACACCCTGGTCGCCACGGCGTCCATTCGTCGCATCGGTCGCACGCTGGCCTACGTCGATGGGACGCTCACGCGGCGAGACCAGGACGTTCCCCTGGCCACCGCCAGCGGGGTCTTCGCCGTCATCGCACGACCTGGCGCCTAGACCCCACGCTGGGACATCAGTTCTGACTCGTCAGCGGAAGGACCGTGGGCATGGTGTCTCAACGGGCCATCGCGCGACGCACGGCCTTGACGATCTCCTCATAGACCAGCACGGCAACACCGGCGCCGATCGCCAGGCCCCAGTGCGCGGCATCCAGTCTCACTGTGCTGAAGGCACGCTGCAGGAAGGGCACGTGCACCACCAGCACCTGCGAGAGCGCCACGAACCCGAGAGAGAGCCACAGCCAGCGGTTGGTGAACAGGTGGCTGAAGGCGCTGGCCGTGTCCGAACGACTGTTGAGCGCGTTGAACAACTGCATGAAGACCAGCGCGGTGAAGACCGTGGTCTGGGCGGTCGCCCATTGCAGTTCGGTGGGTGCGAGGTGTTCCAGGCCGCCGATCAGCCCGCCGGGGAGCATCAGGTCGTAGAGCACCATGTTGATCAGGCCGATGACCAGGCCGATGCTGAGGATCCGCTGCCACATGTGCCGGTCGATGACCCTGTCCGTGGTGGCGCGAGGCTTGCGGGCCATCACGTCATCGATCTCGGGATCCACCCCCATCGCCAGCGCCGGGCCGGAGTCGGTCACCAGGTTCACCCACAGGATCTGGGTCGCCAACAGCGGCAGCACTGCGGCACCCGGGTTCGCCGGGTCCGCCAGGCCAATCACGCTGCCGAGCAGCACACCCAGGAAGATGGTGGCCACCTCGCCCATGTTGGAGCTGAGCAGGAAGCGCATGAACTTCTTGATGTTGTCGAAGATGACCCTGCCCTGCCGCACTGCGGTGACGATGGTGGCGTAGTTGTCATCGCCCAGGATCATGGTCCCGGCCTGCTTGGTCACCTCGGTGCCGGTGATGCCCATGGCGATGCCGATGTCGGCGGCCTTCAGGGCGGGCGCGTCGTTGACGCCGTCGCCGGTCATGGCGACGATGTGGCCGTTCCCTTGCAGGGCATGGACGATTTCGAGCTTGTTCTCCGGCGCAACGCGGGCATAGACCGAGGTCTCCTCCACGGCAGACTTGCGCTGCTCGGGGCTCAGGGCGTCCAGTTCGCGACCGGTCATGGCGGAGGTCTTCTCACCCTCCTGCACGATGCCCAGGTCGGCGGCGATTCGGGCTGCGGTGACGGGGTGGTCGCCGGTGATCATCATGGTGCGGATGCCAGCTCGGTGCGCCTCGCTGATGGCCTGGGCAGCCTCCTCGCGCGGCGGGTCGATGATCCCCACAATGCCCAGGAAGACCAGGTCCTCCTCGCTGGACTCGTCGATCTGCTCATCGTCGGCCGCACGCCACGCGGTCGCCAGAGTGCGATAGCCCTCACGGCTCAACCGCTCCACCTCGCCCAGGATCTGCTCCCGGCGCTCCTCGGTTAGCGGTCGCTGTTCCTGGCCACCGACCTCCTCGGACACGCAATGGCCGAGCAGCACGTCCGGTGCGCCCTTGGCGAAGACCAGCCGTTCCTCGGGGCTCTGGTCGAGCACGGACATCATCTTGCGTTCGGAGGTGAACGGCACCTCGTCCGCGCGGTCGAACTGGTCGGCCCGTTGGGGCACGTCCTCGCCGAGCTTGTGCTGAGCGACCAGGAAGGCAACCTCGGTGGGATCGCCCTGGGTCTCCCATTCGCCCTCGTTCTCCATCAACTGGGCATTGTTGGCCCGGACGCCGGCGACCACCAGCCGCCTCGCCTCCTCCAGGGCCACGTCCTCCTCGCCCTCGGCGTGGGCCTCCCCCACGGGCGCATAGCCGGTACCGCCCAGCTCGACGCGCCCCGAGGCGGTGACGATCTCGCGCAGGGTCATCTCGTTGCGGGTCAGGGTGCCGGTCTTGTCGGACGCGATGACGCTCACCGACCCCAGGGTCTCCACCGAGGGCAAGTTCTTCATCACCGCATTCCGCTTCGCCAGCACGCGCACGCCCATGGCGAGCACCAACGACAGGATCGCCGGAAGCCCCTCGGGCACCGCCGCGACGGCCAGGGCAACGCCCATCAGCAGGATCTCGACGGCGTCCTCGAAGGAGTTGACCCCGTTCACCACGGCCAGGACGATCATCACCGCGACGGCGATGGCGATCACCAGCCCGCCGAGCATGGTGGTGATCTGGCGGATCTCCTTCTCCAGTGGAGTCGTGGTTGCCCTGGTTTCGCCCAGCATGGTGGCGATGCGACCCATCTCGGTCGACATGCCGGTGCTCACCACGACGGCGCGGCCGACGCCACGCGCGACATCGGTGCCGCGGTAGACCATGTCGAGTCGGTCACCCAGCGGGGCAGCTTCCGCCAGGGTGCTGGGGTCCTTTTCCGCCGGGGTCGACTCACCGGTCAGCGAGGCCTCCAGCACCTGCAAGGAGTTCGAGGACAACAAGCGCGCATCGGCGCCGACAGCGTCGCCCTCGGAGAGCGCCAGGATGTCGCCAGGCACCAGTTCCGTGGCCGGGATGTCGGTGAGACGTCCATCGCGGACAACTGTGACGTGGGTGGCAGTCATCTCCGACAGCGCGGCCACCGCGTCCTCGGCCTGGTTCTCCTGGACGAAACCGATGATCGCGTTCGCCACCACGATGATGACGATGACCACCGCGTCGATGGGGACACCGTGGGCACCTTCAGCCGCCCACGCCGCCAGGGAAATGCCGATCGCAGCCAGCAACAGGTAGACCAGTGGGTCCTTGAACTGGCGCACGAAGCGCAACCAGGCAGGATCGCGGGGCGCCCCCTGGAGCTCGTTGGGCCCGTGATGTTCGAGCCGCTGCGCCGCCTCCTGGTGGCTCAACCCGTGGTCAGCGTCAACGCCGAGCGCGGACAGCACATCCGCGCTCGGCACGATCGAGACGTCGTCGGGAAGTTTCGTGGCGCGCGAGGAGTTGGACATGTCCGCTCTCTTGGTCGAGGTGGGTTCACTCCGACACTAACAAGCGGCCCCAGCCCCCGGAGCCAAGGCGTCAGGCCGCGCGGCCACGCCCCCGCTGCGTGCGGCTGCGGGGTGGACGGCCACTGGCGCCGGACTTCGTGGTGCGCTGCCGAGCCCTGGGCTGCTGCGCCGGCGTCTGCGGCTGCTGGGCGGTCTTGGTGGGGTAGGCGACCTGCTCGGCCTCCTCCGCGCTCAAGAAGACCCGCTCCCCCGGGGCCAGCCCGTCGAGGACCGCACGATCCGCACCTGTGGCGGTTGGGGTGATCTTGGCGGCACGCATCAAGCCGCGAACCTCCTGACGCTGGTCAGAGGTGGCGACGGTGACCACGGTGCCCGCCTTGCCGGCGCGAGCGGTACGACCCGAGCGGTGCAGGTAGGCCTTGTGCTCCGCCGGCGGATCGGCGTGCACCACGAGCTCGACGTCGTCGACGTGGATGCCGCGAGCCGCGATATCGGTGGCCACGAGCGTCTTCACCCTCCCGGAGTGGAAGGCGTCCATGTTGCGGGTGCGCGCGTTCTGGGCGAGGTTGCCGTGCAGCTCGACTGCGGGGACGCCACGTGCCAGCAGCACCTTGGTCAGCTTCTTCGCACCGTGCTTGGTGCGGGTGAAGAGGATGGTCTTGCCGGGCGCGGCCGCCAGGTCAGCCAGAACATTGGTCTTCTCCCCCGCCGCGACCTCGAGGACGTGGTGGTCCATGGTCGTCACCGGCGACTGGGCAGAGTCGGCCTGGTGGACGACCGGGTTGTGCAGGTAGCGCTTCACGAGCACGTCGATGCCGTTGTCAAGGGTGGCCGAGAACAGCATCTTCTGCGCCTCGGCCGGCACCTTGTCCAGGATGCGCTTGACCATCGGAAGGAAGCCCATGTCCGCCATGTGGTCGGCCTCGTCGAGCACGGCAATGCGCACCTGGCTGAGGTCGACGGCACCCTGGCCCATCAGGTCCAGCAGGCGGCCCGGGCAGGCGACCAGCACGTCAACGCCCGCAGCCAGGCCGCGGATCTGGGGGTTCTGGTTGACGCCACCGAAGATCGTCAGCGACTTCAGGCGGGTGGCGGACGCCAGCGGGGTCAGCGACTCCTCGATCTGGCTGGCCAGCTCACGGGTCGGCGCCAGCACCAGGGCGCGCGGACGCTTCGGGGCCCGGCGCGAACGTTCTGCGTCCAGACGTGCGACCAGCGGCAGCAGGAAGGCATAGGTCTTGCCCGAGCCGGTGCGGCCGCGTCCGAGGACATCACGACCGGCCAGCGAGTCGGGCAGGGTTGCCCGCTGGATGGGGGTGGGGTTGGTGATGCCTCGGGGTGCGAGGGCATCGACGAGCGGCTGGGGAACGCCCAGCGAAACAAAATCAGACAAAAGAAACCAATCAATCGGCGTCTTGCACGGCGCGCCCATGGCATCCACCGGGTGGCGGTGCGGCGCGGCCAGCGGAGGTATTTCACATCTCCGATCACCGAGGTCCCGAGGCAAGACTCAGCGGGACAACAGGGCAATCATATGTGCGCCACAGCCTTCATCCAAGTCGAAGCGATCACCGCCCGTGAGCGTTCGGCCAGGGAAACCACCCCATGACACTGCTTTTTGCACGAGTTCACCGGGAATTTCCCCGGGGTTGGTGTGGATGTCCCCCGCCATCCCTAGCGTGAGCCTGCTTCTCGAAGCATCCCCCTTTCCATGAGACCACTGGACGGACGATGACAACCACCCGAACTCGGGTAGCGCACCCGAGACACTTCCTGACGATCCTGGCCCTGGCACTCAGCCTCTGCCTCCCAAGCCTTCCACGCGCGCTTGCCGCGACTCCCGAGCTGACCGGTAGCGATTCGGTCTTCCTGACCAGGACCAGCGGAGCTCTGGCTCCCGGACTCAACCTGACCAGCTTCCAGCGACTCCAGCCCGGCGGCTGGGTCACTGGCCACGTCATGGTCGCCGACCTCAGCGAACCCACCCTGTCCCTTGACGTGGTGGATGCCGGTAGCGTCTCCGGCACCGGAACCACCGTGTCGGAGTTGGCCCGCACCTCGGGTGCGGTCGCAGCCATCAACGGCGACTTCTTTGACATGAACCGTTCCGGGGCGCCGGTGTCGACCAATGTTTCGTCCTCACAGGGGGTACGCACGGCGTCCACCCCGGGCCGGGATGCCCTGACCATCGCCCGTGGTCTGGCAGCGATCCAACGCCTCAGCTCCGGCTCCACGGTGACCGTGAAGGGCACCAAGCAGCCGATCGAGGCAGTCAACTCCCCCACCGTGCCGGCCAATGGCCTGAGCCTGTTCACTCCGGCCTGGGGATCCCATGACCTGGGCCGGCTGGTGCCGAGTGGGGCTGCCTTCACCCTGGTCCTGGTGAAGGACGGCAAGGTCACGCAGGTCTCGGCACGACGCGCTGACCTCACCGCTGCCGCCCCGCTCCCCACCGGCACCTCCGCGCTGCTCGCGCTGGGCGCCGCTCGCGCTCGTCTGTCGGGTGTGGCAGTGGGCACCAGCGCAGACATCGAGGTGCGCACCAGCGCAGAGGTGGACCTGGCGGTGAGCGGCGCGCAGCGCCTGGTCACCAACGGTGTCGCCACCGCTGAGGAGAACATCACCGCCGCTCGCACCGCTGTGGGCGTCAGCAAGGACGGGTCCAAGCTCTACGTCGCCTCCATTGACGGCCGTCTGGGAGATGCGCACGGCATGACGCTCACCGAGCTCACCGCCCTGATGCTGGAGCTCGGGGCCTGGAATGCGGTCAACCTCGACGGTGGCGGCTCGACCACTCTGGTCGGACGCCTCCCGGGCTCCGCCGGAGTGGAGGTCATCAACCGGCCCTCGGATGGCAATGAACGCCTGGTGGCCAACGCCTTGGTCTTCAAGACCTCCGCCCCTGCGACCCTGAACTCGGTGCAGGTCAAGCCGTCCATCCGCGATGGCCGCACGCTGGTGCCCGGACTGACGCGCACCCTGGAGGCCACCGGACTGTCCACGGCGCTGGGTCCAGTGCGTACCGCTGGAGAGTTCTCCACCCACGACAGCCGTGTGCGCGTCCAGAAGTTCGACGGGCAGCATGCCATCGCTACCGGTGTGCAGACCGGACGCGCCACCGTCACGTACTCCGCCGGCGGGTACAGCGCATCCACCGAACTTGACGTGCTCGGCCCGCTGGAGCGACTGCAGCCGAGCAAACCGCTCATCTCACTGCCCAATGCAGAGCACCAGGGAACGGTCGAGTTGTCCGGTGTGGATGCCGACGGGCGACGCGCACCTGTGGAGACGCGCGACGTCACGGTCGACGTCTCCGGTCCGGTCCGCGTTGAGGCGTCCGACCTGGACACCTTCACGGTCACACCGACCGCAGGCTCCGGCTCTGCCGTGGTGACGTTCACGGTCGCAGGCCGGAAGACCACCGTCCCGGTGACGATCGGTACCACACCGGTCGAGCTCGGCAACTTCGGCGACCTTGACCTGTGGAAGACGGGGGTCTCCCGAGCAACCGGCACGATCAGCAGTGCAGCCGGCCCTGAGGGTGAACCCGCGCTTCGCGCCCAGTATGACTTCACCACCTCCACGGCCACCCGCGGCTTCTACGTCATGCCCAAGACGCCCATCCCGGTGCCTGGCCAGCCCCAGAAGCTGACCCTGTGGGTCAACGGTGACGGCAAGGGCTCCTGGCTGCGACTGGAGGTCACCAAGGGCGATGGTGTGGTGACCAACCTCAACGGTCCCGAGATCACCTTCACCGGGTGGCGGCAGGTCGAGATTCCTGTGCCCATCGGCACCTCCTACCCCCTCACGCTGAAAGCCATCAGGTTCATGGAAACAAGATCGACGGCCTCCTACCGCGGCGACCTGGCCATCGCCCGGCTTGCTGCCCAGGTGCCGGCTTCGGTGGACCTTCCGCCCAGCCAGACGCTGCCCGATCCGGTGATCGTCGCCAATGGCAGCGTCGATGGACGCCCACAGCGGATCGCCGTGATGAGCGATGCCCAGTTCATCGCCGCTGCTCCCCACAGCGACCTGGTGGCGGCGGCCCGTCGAACCCTTCGTGAGATTGTGGCAGCCAAGCCGGACTTCCTGTTCGTAGTGGGTGACCTGGTGGATCTCGGCTCCCCGGCGGACATGGCGCTGGCCAAGAAGGTGCTTGACGAGGAGCTGGCCGGAAAGGTCGGGTACCAGTACATCCCCGGCAACCACGAGATCTACGGCACGGACAGCACCGCCAACTTCAGTGATGTCTTCGGCGCCACGCACACCAGCCGAGACCTCGCAGGCACGCGGTTCATCACGTTGGATTCCTCCAGCGGCACTCTGCACCCCAAGGGATCGACCGCTCAGCTGGCCTTCCTGGAGAAGCAGCTTGCCGATGCCCGGACCAACCCCGCCATCACCGGCGTGGTGGTGATGCACCACCACCCGATCAATGACCCTCTGGACTCCAAGAACTCCCAGCTGTCCGACCGTTACGAGGCAGCAGCCCTGTTGCGGACCCTGGCGGATTTCCGTCGCGACTCCGGCAAGTCTGTGGCCGAGGTGAGCGCACACGTGGGGGTCTTCCACGCCTCCACCGCTGAGGGCGTCTCCTTCATCATCAACGGCAACTCCGGCAAGGGTCCGGCGTCCTCTCCCGACAAGGGAGGCTTCACCGGCTGGACGATGCTCGGGATCGATCCCGCCAAGGGGCTGCTCCCCTCCATCCCGACACCGGCTGATCGACTGGCCTGGCTGCGCGCAGAAACCCACGCCCGGGTTGATGAGCTGTCCCTTGATGTCCCGAGCACCTTGTCGGTGGGAGAGAGCACTCCAGTAGCCGCCCAGCTGACCCAGGACGACGGACGAGTCGTTCCCGTCGTCTGGCCGGTGAGCGCGCAGTGGGGCGGGCAGGGCGTGCGGATTGATGCCGCTCAGGATCGGCCGGCGATTGGCACCGCGCTCTCCCCCCTGGTCTTCGACCCGGCCACTCGCCAGCTGAAGGCCGTCGGGGCAGGAACGGCCACCCTGACACTCACCGTCAACGGTGTGCGTCGATCGGCAACCGTGACTGTGACCGGCGCGACTGCCCAGACCGGCAAGGCCTGCTACAAGAAGGGAACTGTGGTCCGAGTCACCGGGACCGGCTTCGTGCCGGGCGCCACGGTGACGGCCCGTCTTTCACCCGAGGACGCGGTCCTCGGAACGGGGGTGGCCGGTCCTGACGGCACCATCACGATCAACGGTTCCACCCTGCCGCGGTGGAAGAAGGGTCCGCGTGAGGTGGAGCTGTGGGTGGGTTCCCACCATGCCGCCACGACCTCGATGATGCTGCAGTCGGGCAACTGCTGACATCCCAGCGGTGGCGGGGCCGTCATGGCTCCGCCACCCTCGCGCGGACGGCCCTGATGGCGATCAGCCTGGCCCTCCTCTGACCAAGCCAGCAGCTGGTTCAGCTGGGAGTCGGATCCTCGGAGAGGGACGGCTCGGGCTCGGTCGAAGCGCTCGCCGATCCACCCGGCCGTGGCTCACTGGGCGTATCACTGGGCGTATCACTGGGGGGAGCGCTTGCCGAGCTGGAGGGACTCGTCCCCGTGGAGCCGGACGTGGAGGTCGGCGCGGACGGGCTTGGTGGCGAGGCGGAGGCCGACGGCTTCGGCACAGAGGGCGTTCCGGTCTCAGAGGTCGTGCTGGGCGGGGCGGTCGACAGCTCCGACGATTCCGGTGACGTGGAGTCATCCCGGGTGGGTGCGCTGGTCGGCTGTTGAGAACTCTGGGGGGTGCTCGGCGAGGTCGACGGTCGAGTGCTCGGCGACGTCGAGGCCGATGCAGAGGCCGATCCTGAAGGGGACGGCGAGCCGCCCCGAAGTCCACCTCCCGGGACGTGGGAGGAAAACCTGGACAGGTCCACGACCACTGCGCGTCCGTTCAGCCACGGCTCGGGATCGGTGAACTGGCCGTCGACGATGACCTCGAAATGCAGGTGGCAGCCGGTGGAGTAGCCGGTGTTGCCGGTCAGGCCGAGGCCATCGCCGGTCTCAACCTTCTGGCCGGCGTGCACACCGAGCTTCTCCAGATGGTTGTAGCTGGTCTGGACGTGGTGGCCCTTGATCATGCCGTGGTCGACGACCACGCGAATGCCGTAGCCACCGCCCCACCCGGCGAAGGTCACCGTGCCGGGGGCGGATGCCCCGACGGGGGTTCCGCAGGGCGAGCCGAAGTCGGTGCCGGTGTGGAGCTTGTAGACCCTGAGCACCGGGTGGAAGCGCATGCCAAAACGGGAGGTGATAGCTCCCTGCGAGGGGATGGCCAACAGCTCGCTGACCGTGTGCTTGACCTTGTCGACCTTGACCTTTTCGATCTTCTTCGGCTTGTTGAGGACCTCTGTGTCCTCGTGCAGCGTTTCGTCCGGCGGTGCCACCATGCCAAGGGCTTGGGCGGGCAGGCGGTGGTTGAGGCTGACGCGTTCGGCCGCACCACCGGTGGCGGGGGGCGGTGTGGAGGTGCCGGTCGCGCCGGGTGCGCTCTCGGTGGGGGACGCGGAGGTACTCGGCGAGTGCGGCGCAATGGGCTCGGGCGCGGGAACCGCCCGGGTCGCGACAGGGTGGCTGGCCGCCATTGTCGCAGTGACCGCAGCGGATCCCAGGGTCAGGGCGGACAGTGTCGACGCTGCCGCCACCACAGCAGCTCTGGCTCGCCTCATCGTGCAGTCCCCCCGGTCTGTCAACCCCCCACAGTGTGCCTGATGAGAGGGGCAGATTCCCAGTTCCAGAGGAAACTTCTCAAAATGGCCACGACCCTCAGATCAGGATGTGCGGCTCGCCCTTCTCATCGAAGGTCACCTGGGCCTCCCCGACCTGGAAGAAGAGGCGGATGCTGGCGAACTCGGGGCCCCATTCGTACCGCAGCCCCCGGGCCTGGGCGTAGCCCTGGACGGCGCGGCGGGCGTCCTGCATGAGACCTGACGTGCGGCCGTTCTCGATCAGCCCCAGGAAGCCCTCACGTGAGGGCGTGGGCGGGTAGAAGCCGGCCGGGTCCAGCAGGAGAACGGCTGTGCGTCCGTTGAGGGGCATGAGATGCGCCACGGGCATGCCGGTGATACGGCAGCCGGTGGCGCCCAGGGCGAGGGCAAAGTTCTCCGGGCCCGGGGCGGTGCCCCTGCTGGGGACCGGCTGTTCGGGCTGGGTGAACGTGGCGATGTGCTGGGAGTCGCCGAACGCGCGCATCCGCGCGGACATCGTCGAGACGGGCAGGCCGGAGTATTCGGGGATGGCCCAGGCCCAGATGGCCTCGTCCTGGGAGACAGTGGCGGCGAGGTGGGCCGGGACGACGACCTCGTTGCGCTTGACGAGCCTGGGCAGGAAGGTCACCTGACGCATGCCGAGATCGAGTTTGACCTGCCCGCTACCACCGCCGGTCTGCTCGTGGATCCAGGCGTGGAAGGCAGCCCAGTTCTCCAGGAAGAGCAGCAGGGCATCGTCCAGGACGTTCTCGAAGGTCAGGCTCACAGCCCCACCCTAACCCGGTCGGCGACCAGGGCGGCCAGGATGATGTCGGCCGGTAACCAGTCCAGGCTGGGCACGTCCTGCCAGGGCACCCACGCCAGCCGGTCATGCGCGATCCCGTGGGACGCAGTGACCTCCCCGCGGCACCAGTACGCCCGCATGTCCAGGGCGTCATTGATTGGCCAGACCCCATTCTGGGGGCCGGGAAGCTCCTCGCCGACGATGACGCGGACACCGAGTTCCTCGAGCAACTCCCGCGCTAGTGCGGCTTCAGGCGACTCCCCCGGTTCGGCCTTGCCGCCGGGGAACTCCCATTTGCCGGCCAGCGCCGGCGGGTAGCGGCGACGAGCCGCCAGTACCTTGCCCCCGCGGACGAGGACACCGGCGACGACGAGGGTTCGGGCAGCCATGGCTCCAACCTAGGGTGTCAACCCAACGACTGACAGGCGGCGATGGCCATCGCGCACCCTCTTTCCTAGCGTGGAGGCATCACGTTCGACAGAAAGGGCGACGCATGACTCGCATCCTCTACCGCCTCGCCGCCAGCTGGACCGGCGTCGGCCTGGTCGCAGGCCTCTACTACCGCACCCTGACCAACTCCCGCGACTTCAGCGGGCAGACCCAGCTGTCGGTGAGTCACACCCACTCGCTGGCCCTGGGCATGCTGATGATGCTGGTCCTGTTCGCCATCTCGATGGTGCTCCACCTGGACCGCAAGCTGTTCAGTTACGGCATCTGGACCTACACCGCCTCGCTGGTCGTCACCGTCGGCACCATGATCGCTCGCGGCACCATGCAGGTGCTCGGCACCGGTAACCCCGAGAGTGCCGCACTGGCCGGTGTCTCCGGTCTGGGCCACATGGGCATCACGGCGGCCCTGGCGATGATCTTCCTCGCCATCGGTCAGGCGCTGAAGGAACACCACGCGGCAGAGGTCACCCCAGCAGTGCGTTGAGCCGCTGCAGGTCGTGCTCGCTGAGCTCCAGATCCATGGCCTTCGCCGAGTCGATGATCGAGGCCGGGCGGGATGCGCCCGGGATCGGGATGACGTGATCGCCCTGGGCGAGTTCCCAGGCCAGAACGACCTGCTGGGGGCTGACCCCTCGCTCGGACGCCACCTCAGCAACTGACGGGTACTTCTCGCCAACCTTCTTGGCGTCCCCACCGGTACCGCCCAGCGGTGAGAAGGGCAGGAAGGCAACCCCGCGCTCCCCACACCACGTCAGCTCCGGCAGCGAGGTGTGGTGGAAGCGGGGCGAGAACTCGTTCTGCACGGCGGCGAGTTCACCCTCACCGAGCACTTCGACCGTGAGGTCGAGCTCTTCCACATTGGCGTTGGACACCCCGATCTCCTTGATCTTGCCCTCCTGCTTCAGCTCCTTGAAGACCTGGATGCAGTCGGCGTAGAGCAGGTGACGGTCGGGGCGATGCCAGTAGTAGAGGTCGATGGCATCGACCTTCAGGTTGCGCAGCGACTTCTCGACCGCAGAACGGAGATACTCCGGCGATCCGTCACGTCCCCACTTCTCGCCCTCACTGCGCGTGATACCGCCCTTGGTGGCGACGACGATGCTGTCGCGGTCCCCGCCCCAGGTCTCCAGCGCGCGGGCGACGATGCGCTCGTTGTGACCCATCGTGTCCCAACTGGGGGCGTAGATGTCGGCGGTGTCGATCAAGGTGATGCCGGCGTCCAGGGCGGCGTGGATTGTGGTGACTGCGTCGTCCTCCAGCGGACGCGGCTCCCGCGCCATTGAGACGGGCATCGCTCCCAGACCGATCGGGGAGACGGAGAACTGGCCAATCCTGCGCTGCTGAATGCTCATGGATCCGAGACTACGCGTCGGGAGTACGGCACAGGGACTCGCGGGTGCCGCCGGTCGCCCGCCCACTCACCCCATGGTCCCCGACAAGCCAGACCCGGGTCTGATGTGCGAAGTGGACGCGAGGAGCACAATGGGGGCATGAATCTGCTGCAGCGCCGCCCGTCCCTGCGTTGGATCGCTCCCCTGCTCACCCTGGGCCTGGTGGTCACGGCTCCGGGTGTGGTGCAGCGTGTCGCCTCCGCCGATCCCGGCCTGGAGCCCCGTACCGCAGAACAACTGCTGGCCGACCTGGCCGGAGCGGAGCCGCGGGCGCTGTCCGGCACCGTCACCCAGACCATGAATCTCGGCCTGCCCAGCCTCCCTGACCTGGGACAGGGCACTGGAGGCGATCCCCTGTCGATGCTGACCGGCACCCATACCTGGCGAGTGTGGACAGACGCCAAGCAGTCCTTCCGCATCGCCAAGGTGCAGGGCCACCAGGAGATGACGCTGGTGCACAACCCCACCGACTCCTGGCTTTGGGACAGCGCCACGCGCGAAGCCGTTCACGTCTCCCACAGGGGCGCCAAGGGTTCGCGGAGGGAAGTGCCCGTACCTGAAGCCCCAACCCCCGAGACCATCGCGAAGCGCGTGCTGGCCGCTGTGGAGCCCAGCACGGTCGTGACCACCGAGGCCTCCACCACGGTCGCCGGGCGCCCCGCCCACCAGCTGGTGCTCAGCCCCACATCCGCGAACACGAAGATCGGGCAAATCAAGCTGGCGATTGATCACACCACCAAGCTGCCCCTGCGGGTCCTGATCACTGCACGTGGCGCCTCGGCTCCTGCGGTCACTGTCGGCTACACCTCGCTGACCCTGGGCACCCCGGATCCGAAGCTGTTCCGCTTCACCCCTGGCAAGCGCGTGACGGTCACCGAGGCCGACAACCTCCCGATGCCGGGCATGCCCACCCCTGCACAGCGGTACCACAAGGACGTCACGATCGTTGGCCAGGATTGGGAACGCGTCCTGGTGGTCACGACCGGCTCACCCGTACCCACCGACGATGCTGCGGTCACCGAGCTGCTCGGCCAGTTCCCCGTCGTCAGCGGCGACTGGGGTCGGGGACATCTGGTGAATACCGCGCTGGTGTCGATCCTCATCACCGACGACGGACGCATGGCTGTGGGCGCTGTGCAGCCCTCTCTGCTCTACGCCGCCCTGACGTGACGGACCCACTGGCTGTCCGCAGTACCGGTCTGACGAAGAGGTTCGGTTCCAGGACTGCTGTTGACGGCATCGATCTGGTCGTTCCCGCTGGCGCCGTCTACGGCTTCCTGGGCCCCAACGGCTCGGGCAAGACCACGACGATCCGAATGTTGCTCGGTCTGGTCAAGCCGACCGCAGGGGCTGCCCAGGTGCTCGGTCACGAGGTGCCCGGGGAGCTGCAGCTCGCACTCCCCCGCGTCGGCGCGCTGATCGAGGGTCCGGCGATGCACGGTCATCTCAGCGGACGCGCCAACCTGGCGCGCCTCGACGCCGCCGACCGCACCGCTGATCCCCGTACCCGTGGCCGGCGGATGGGCGAGGCACTCGAACGGGTCGGGCTGACCGCGGCCGCGTCCAAGAAGTTCAAGAACTATTCGCTGGGGATGAAGCAGAGGCTCGGCATTGCCGCCGCCCTGATGCAGCCCCACGACCTGCTGGTGCTCGACGAGCCCACCAATGGCCTCGATCCACAGGGCACGCGCGAGGTCCGCCACCTGGTCTCCTCGCTCGCCCAGGACGGGACGACAGTGCTGGTGAGCAGCCACCTGCTGAGCGAGGTTGAGCAGATGTGCAGCCATGTCGGCGTGATGAGCCGTGGTCGCTTGATCGCGCAGGACACATTGTCAGGGCTCAAGCAGCAGGCCACCGCACGGCTGCGCGTCGAGACGCCCGACCCCGAGCTGGCTCTCGGCGTCCTCACGTCGCTGGGCCTCGGTGACGCCACCAGTGAGGGCCCGATCGTCACCGGCCCGATGCCGGCCGATCCCGCTCCCGAGCGGCTGGTCGCCGCCCTCGTGGAGGCAGGCGTCAGAGTGCGCGGCTTCGCCGTGGAGGGGCAGGGGCTCGAGGACCTGTTCGTCCAGCTCACCGGGGAGGGCTTCGATGTGGCGTGACCTGGGGCTGTTGAGGTCCGAGCTCGGCCTGATGCTCAGCCGATGGCGCAATCGCCTGGGTCTCGGCGTCCTGGCGCTGGTTCCCCTGATGGTGACGATCGGGATGTACCAGTCGTCGCGAGCCGGAGGTGGACCTGATATCGTCGGCGGCCTCACCAACGGCCTCGTCGTGCCGCTGACGGCCCTGTTCGCCGAGGCGGTGCTCTTCCTCCCGCTGGCCGTTGCGATGCTCTCGGGCGATGCGATCGCGGGCGAGGCCAACCAGGGGACGCTGCGCTACCTGCTGACCGTCCCCGTCGCCAGGACGCGGCTGCTGGTCGTGAAGTACCTGTCCCTGATGATCGGCGCCGTGATGGGCGTGGGCATCGTTCTTCTGGTGGGGGGCATCCTCGGCGTGGCCGTGTTCGGTGCCGGTGAGACCGCCACCCTGTCCGGGTCCAGGATCGGCTTCTGGGACAGCCTCGGTCGACTGCTATTGGCAGGTGCCTACGTGAGCGTGATCCTCTGGGCGATCGCCGCCATCGGACTGTTCTTCTCCACGCTGGTGGACCAGCCCGTGGCCGTGAGTATCGGGGTGATGGTGGTCGTGGCGCTGATGGGCATCGCCCAGGCAGTACCCGAACTGGAGTGGTTGCGTCCCTGGTTGCTGACCACCCGTGTCCAGAGCTTCGTCGACCTGATGCGCGACCCGATCTACTGGACGCAGATGCGCAACGGCGTCCTGGTCGCCCTCGGCTGGATGGCCGTGTTCCTCGCAGCAGCCTGGGCGCGCTTCACCAGCAGGGACATCACCAGCTGAGCTCGCCAGCCGGCGACCATGGCCCACCGGCGATGCCGCCACCACACGAAGCCCGGCCCTCTGGGAGGAACCGGGCTTTGTCTGGCTACTGGCGTCCTCAGTAATTGATCATGTGCCCGCCGATGCCCTCGGCAGCCTCCTTGAGCGCCTCCGAGAGGGTGGGGTGGGCGTGGATGGCGCGGCCGACCTCTTCAGCGGTCAGGTCGTACTGCTGGGCGAGAACCAGCTCGGGCAGCAGCTCGGTGACGTCCGGTCCAATCATGGCGGCACCCAGGATCTCCCCGTACCTGGCGTCGGCGATGATCTTGACGAAACCGATGCCCTCGCCCAAGCCCCAGGCCTTGCCGTTGGCAGCGAAGGGGAACTTGGCGGTCTTGACCTCGTAGCCCTTGTCCTTGGCCTGCTGCTCGGAGTAGCCGAAGGAGGCGACCTGCGGCTGGCAGTAGGTGGCGCGCGGGATCATGTCGTAGTTGATCGGGTGGGTCTCCTCGCCGGCGATGGTCTCCGAGGCGACGACGCCCTGGGCCTCGGCGGTGTGGGCCAACATCAGCTTGCCGGTGACGTCGCCGATGGCGTAGATGCCCTCGACGTTGGTGCGCATGAAGTCGTCGATGGCGATGGCGCCGCGCTCGGTGGTGGCCACGCCGGTCTTGTCCAGGCCGTAGCCCTCCAGACGCGGCGCGAAACCGATGGCCGAGAGCAGCTTGTCGGCCTGGAGCACCTGCTGGTCGCCACCGCTGGCAGGGCTGACGGTCACCTTGACGCCATTGACGGTGTCCTCGACGGACTCGACCTTGGTGCTGGTCATGACCTTGATGCCCAGCTTCTTGTAGGCCTTGGCGAGCTCGGCGGAGATTTCCTTGTCCTCTGTGGGGACCATGCGGTCGAGGAACTCGACGATGGTGACGTCCACGCCGTAGGAATTGAGCACGTAGGCGAACTCGGTGCCGATGGCACCGGAGCCGGCGATGATGATCGAACCGGGCAGTTGCTCGGCCAGGATCTGCTCCTCGTAGGTCACGACGTTCTCGGAGACCTGGACGCCAGGCAGCATGCGGGTGGTGGCACCGGTGGCGATGATGCAGTTGTCGAAGGTGACCTCTTCGGTCTTGCCGCTGTCGTCGGTGACAACGATCTTCTTGGCGTCGACGAACTCGCCCCAGCCGTTGAACTCGGTGATCTTGTTCTTCTTCATGAGGTAGTGGACGCCATTGATCATGCGCTGGGCGACCTCACGGCTGCGACTGAACGCCTTGCCGTACGTGGGCGTCATCTCGCCCTCGAGGCCGAACTTGTCAGCTTCCTTGGTGACAATGTGCGCCAGTTCGGCATTGCGCAGCAGGGACTTGGTCGGGATGCAGCCCACGTTGAGGCAGACACCACCCCAGTACTTCTTCTCGATGATGGCGGTCTTCTTGCCAAGCTGGGCAGCACGAATGGCCGCTACGTAGCCGCCAGGACCAGCACCGAGGACAACGACGTCGAAATGAGCACTCATGGGCACCACTCTAGTGCCCGGCGCGGGCCGCCACCGACGGCTTCGGCACGCCGATTGGTGAGGACGCGAGACACTCCCCCCTCTGCCGATGCTGAAATATCTCACGTGTGAGTTATGGTGGAACCATGACTGATACCTCGGCGCCCAGCATCGGCCGAATGATTCGGGACGCGCGCAAGCAGCGCGGTTTGACCCAGCAGGAACTGGCCGATCTTCTCTCGACCTCCCAGAGCGCCATCGGACGCATCGAGGCCGGCGGCCAGAATCTGACCCTCGACATGGTCAACAAGATCGCCACCGCCCTGGACAGCCCCCTGATCTCCCCTGCGACTTCCAGCCGCGCCATGAACCTGCGTATCCAGGGTGAGACGAGGCTGAGCGGCTCGATTGAGGTGAGGTCGTCAAAGAACGCGGCTGTCGCGCTGCTGTGTGCGTCCCTGATCAACAGGGGCACGACCCGGTTGGTCGGGATTGCGCGCATCGAGGAGGTCAACCGGATCCTCGAGGTGCTGGAGAGCATCGGTGTGGAGGCGGAGTGGAGCGAGGACCGTCACGTCCTGACCCTGCGTCGCCCTGAGGAACTGCAGCTGGACGCCATGGACCTGGACGCCGCACGCCGTACCCGCTCGGTGATCATGTTCCTGGGTCCACTGCTGCACTACCACGCGAACTTCCAGCTCCCCTACGCGGGTGGCTGCGACCTGGGCTCGCGCACCGTCGAGCCGCACGTGCAGGTGCTCAAGCCCTTCGGCCTGGATGTCAAGGCCACCGAGGGCTTCTACAACGCCCATGTGGAGAAGGACCCCTCCCCCACCCGTCGCATCGTGCTCACCGAGCGCGGCGACACGGTGACCGAGAATGCGCTGCTGGCTGCCGCCATGGCGCCCGGCACGACGGTGTTGCGCAATGCCTCCCCCAACTACATGGTCCAGGACCTGTGCATCTTCCTGACCAAGCTCGGCGTGAAGATCGATGGCATCGGCAGCACCACGCTGACCGTGACCGGCGTGGACGAGATCAACGTTGACGTGGAGTACCACCCCTCCGAAGACCCGATCGAGGCGATGAGCCTGCTGACTGCCGCGATCGTGACCGACTCGGAGGTGACCATCACCCGTTGCCCGATCGAGTTCCTCGAGATCGAGCTGGCGATCCTGCAGTCGATGGGCCTGGACTTCACCCTGAGTGAGGAGTATCGCTCCGGCAACGGGGAGACCCGGTTGGTCGACGTCACTGTGCGGCCCTCGCATTTGGTGGCACCGGTGGACAAGATCCACCCGATGCCCTTCCCCGGCCTGAACATCGACAACCTGCCCTTCTTCGCAGTGATCGCCGCAGTGGCCGAGGGTGAGACGCTGATCCACGACTGGGTCTACGAGAACCGCGCCATCCACTTGCTGGACCTCAACAAGCTGGGCGCGAACGTGAAGCTGCTGGACCCTCACCGTCTCGAGGTGAAGGGCCCGACCCGTTGGCGTGGACGCGAGATGGTCTGCCCGCCAGCTCTTCGCCCCTCCGTCTGCCTGCTGCTGGCTGCGTTGGCCGCGAAGGGTGAGTCGGTGCTGCGCGACGTCTACATGATCAACCGTGGCTACGAGGACCTGCCTCGTCGCCTGAACGCCCTGGGCGCGAACATTGAGGTCTTCTACGAGTGACCTCTGTCGAGACGTGAGACTGCCGGCCACCTGAATGGTGGCCGGCAGTTTTGTGTGTGGTGTCAGTTGCCATTGTTAGGCAGCGACCCTACGCCGATGGAGAGTCATGTGGTGGGAATAGCCTCGAATTTATTGGTAGGAGCAACCAATTCATCCTGCGCCTGTACCAGCAGCAGCTCCGCGCTGCCGGCGTCATGGGTGGCCTTGAGGATGCCGTACACGGTGTCCGCAGTCATCTCCAGCGAGCGCTTGAGTCCGTCGCCAGCCAGCAGGTGGGCCAGGAAGGTTGCCGTGGTGAGATCACCCGACCCGGTGAAGGCACGGTCGATCATGGGGGTCTCCACCTGCCAGGCCTCGTTGCCATCCACCGCGACCATGCGCATGACCTGCTCCTGGTCGCTCTCGACCACCACGGAGGTGACCAGGACGGTCTTCGGGCCGCGGGCGCGAAGGGTGTGGGCAGCGGCCAGGACGTCGTCCATGGTCTTGACGGTGGCGCCGGCCAGGAACTCGAGCTCGAACAGGTTGGGGCTGAGGATGTCGGCCACCGGAACCACATGGTCCCGGAAGAACTCAGGAATGCCCGGGCGCGCGTAGAAGCCGCGTCCCACGTCGCCCATCACGGGGTCGCAGCAGTAGACGGCTTTGGGGTTGCGGTTCTTGACGAGCTCCACGGCCTCGAGGATGACCTGGCCGACCTCGGGGGCGCCCTGGTAGCCGGTGAGCACGGCGTCGCACTGGGTGAGGACCTCACGATCATCGATGCCGAGGATGACCTCGCGCACGTCGCTGGCAGGAATCAGCGGCCCTCGCCAGGCGCCGTAGCCGGTGTGGTTGGAGAAGGTGACCGTGTGGACCGGCCACACCTCCACACCCAGGCGTTGAAGGGGAAAGACTGCCGAGGAGTTGCCAGCGTGCCCGTAGGCTACGGCTGACTGGATCGAGAGAATGGTCGTCACGAACTTTGATTCTTGCACAGCCGGTCCAACGCCGTCCCCGAGGGAGAACCGTGAAAGCCAGCAGGTGGCCCTACTTCGATGCCCGCTTCATTGCCCTGGCCCACCGTGGCGGCGCCCTGCTGCCACTGAACGTTGGCCACGAGAACACCATGGTCGCCTTCCACAATGCGGTGAGCCTGGGCTACCGCTACCTGGAGACCGACGTCCACGTCACCAGCGACGGGCACCTGGTGGCCTTTCACGACAGCACCCTCGACCGGGTCACCGATCGCACCGGTCGCATCGCCGAGCTCACCCTCGACCAGGTTCGCGAGGCCAGCATCGGCACCGAGCAGGTTCCCACTCTCCAGGAGCTGCTGGAGGCCTTTCCCCAGGTCAACATCAACATCGACATCAAGGCCTCCGGGGCTGAGAAGCCGCTGGCGTCCCTGCTGCGACACCACGCCGCGGAGAAGCGGGTGTGCGTCGGTTCCTTCAGTCAGACGCGTCTCCACCGCTTCCGCCTTGCCAGCGGGGGACGCGTGGCCACCTCCTGTGGCCCGGTCGGCGTCTCGGCGGGCGTCCTGGCTGCCCGGCTGGGCCATGGCCCGGCACCGATCGGCG
Organism: Aestuariimicrobium sp. p3-SID1156; assembly: GCF_025144225.1. Lineage (GTDB taxonomy): Bacteria > Actinomycetota > Actinomycetes > Propionibacteriales > Propionibacteriaceae > Aestuariimicrobium. The sequence goes on along the minus strand of NZ_JALXXB010000003.1, from coordinate 10,106 downwards.
CCGCCTTCCAGGTGCCCATTCGCCACGAGCTCGCTGGACGCACGGTCCAGGTGGTCACGCCGGAGTTCATCCGGCGGGCGCATGCCTGGGGCAAGCAGGTCCATGTCTGGACCATTGATGACCCCCAGCAGATGGATGAGTTGATCGACTGGGGTGTCGACGGTCTGGTGAGTGACCGCCCCGACCTGCTCAAGGAGGTCCTCCAGCGTCGCGGTATGTGGGACTGATCGCAATTCCGCTCCGGGCTTGGTCCACCTCGCTAGATTGAGGGCACTGGCGAGGAGGAGGAATCATGGCTGATCGCGGACTTCGCGGAATGGGCCTCGGCTCGAAGAGCTTCGAAGACGAAGAGGGCATCGAGTTTGCTGAGCGTCGACAGATCGGTTTCGACTGCGAACAGGGCCATCACTTCGACCTGACTTTTTCCACCGAGGCTGAGCTGCCTCTGGAGTGGGAGTGCCCGCGCTGCGGTCGGGTGGCCAAGCGCAGCGACGGTTCGGTCCCGGAGGAGAAGAACGAGAAGCCGCCGCGAACCCACTGGGACATGCTCATCGAGCGTCGCAGCATCCCCGACCTGGAAGACCTGCTGGCCGAGCGGCTCGAACTGCACCGCAACGACCCCTTCGGCTGACCTCAGTCGATCACGCGACCCTCGAGCGCCGGCCCGGGGGTCGTGTCGTCGTCCCGGACGACCTCGCCCTCGATGATCGTGGCGTCACGACGGATTCGGCTCGACCGGCTGCCGATGGCCCTGGTGACAAGTGCGCGGGGAATGGACCGCGTGAACGGCAGCAGGAAAACCAGCCCGACGATGTCGGTCAGGAAGCCGGGCAGCAGCAGGAGGAGTCCGCCCACGAGCACCAGGGCCCCGTCGGTCACCTGACGGGTTGGCACCTCGCCGCGCGCCGCTGCCTCGGTGATGGCGCGCCAGCTGCGCAGCCCCTCATGCTGGGCCAGCCAGAAACCTGCGACCACCATCAGGACGAGCAGGCCGATCGTCGGCAGCACCCCGATCCAGTGGCCGACCCTGATGAGCAGCCACACCTCGAGGATCGGCAGTACGATGACCAGGCCCACCAGCAGGGGCACAATCCAGCGCTTCATGGTGCTTCATTGATAACACGGCGTGCCAAATGCCCCCGGCCCAGGCCGATCGCCACGGCGCCGGCGCCGAGCAGGGCCGCCAGACGGTCAACCCACGGGCCGACTGACACCGCCGGGGTGACACCCTCGCGCAACGGCACCGTGTAGGTCGCCGAGGCCGACGTCGACTCCTGCGTGCTGTGCACGACGCGTCCCTTCGGGTCGAAGAGCCCGGAGAACGAACTCGTCGTGGACACCACCACCTCCCGACGCAGTTCCATCGCCCGCACACGCGTGATCTGGAACTGCTGCCGGGGCTGTCCGGTGCCGGTGTAGGTGGCATTGTTCGACTGCACCACGGTGAGCTGGGCGTCATGGCGGGCGGTGTCGTAGACGGTGCTGTCCCATGCCAGCTCGAAGCAGATGATGTCGCCAAGGTTCAGGACTCCGCCGGGCAGCGGCACGGTCAGCACCCCCGGCGTGGTGCCGGGCACGGACTGGGCTCCGACCTGCTCCAGGATCGGCAACATCGGCAGCAGGGTCGACCGGAGGGGGATGTACTCCCCGAATGGGACCAGATTGCGCTTGTCGTAGCGGGCCAACAGGCCCTTCTCATGGTCCCACCACAGGCCGCTGGTCTGCCGCTCGTCCTTGCCCGGGCCGTCCATCACTGCGCCCACGAAGAGGGGGACGCCGGTCAGCGCGGCTGCCTGCCGCACGATCACCTCGGTCTCCGGGTCAGTGGTCGGGTCGATGTCGGTGGAGTTCTCCGGCCACAGCACGAAGTCGGGCTTGGGCACCTGGCCGGTCCGCGCCTTCGCCATCAGCGTGATCGTCTCGGACAGGTGGTTGTTGGTCACGGACCGCGCGTAACCCATGGCCTCGGAACCTGCGGTGCCATCCACATTCCCCTGCACCATGCCCACGTTGATCGCCCGTCCCGTCTCGGGCAATGCGGGGCGCAGGTGCGCCAGAGTCCCACTGCCGACCAGCAGGGCCACCAGCCCCAACGGCACGAGCGCCAGCACTCTTCGGGGACGCCCGGAGTCCGCGCCCGGGACGATCTGTTCGGCCGCCCGGGCCAGCAGCGTCCCCACCAGCGCGACGAGCAGGCTGACACCGGCCACGCCAAGCCATGGCAGCCAGCCTGACAGGGGCATGTCCGGGGTGGTGAACCCCAGCCGCATCCACCCGAAACCCCCCAGCGGTACCCGGCTGGAGGCAAACTCCACGAAGGACCAGACCAGCGCCGTCCACAGCGGCCAGCCCGGCAATCGCCTCACCGCGAGGGTCCCGATGCCGAGCACCATCCCCCAGCAGGCCATGAAGGCGCAGAGGACGACCGCCACATACCAGCCAAGCACGTCGATCCAGCCGACCAGCAGCCCCCACAGACCGAGTCCGAACAGCCAGCCCCACCAGATCGCCCGCCGCACTGGCCGGGCCGTGGGGCCACCGCCTCGTCGCACCAGCAGCGTGAACACGCCCACGCCCACCGGGGCCAGCGGCCACAGGTTGAAGGGGGCAAATGCCATCGCGACCATCAGCCCGGCGAGCACGGCGACGACCGGTCCGACGAGTCGGCCGGGCGCTGGTGCGTGGGAGGTCGTCGACACGTGCCCCATGATGACATCATTCCTCTCATGAGCCCCCATCCCACCCCCTCCCGGATGGTTTTCGACACCGCCACGATGTACTTCCGGTCCTACTTCGGGCTGCCCAGCTCCCTCAAGGCACCCGACGGGACGCAGGTGAATGCGGTCCGCGGCCTGTTGGACTCGCTGGCCCGGCTCATCGACCAGTACCGACCTACCGAGGTCGCCTGCGCCTGGGACAACGACTGGCGCCCCACCTGGCGGGTGGAGCTGATTCCCAGCTACAAGACCCACCGACTGGCCCCCGCCCCAGCCGTCGACGTCATCGGTGCTGGTGGCAGGGGCGCCGCCTCCGGCCAGACCGAGGAATCCCCGGACGCCCTCGCCCACCAGGTGCCGATCATCGTCGACGTGCTCGACGCCTTCGGCTTCCCGGTCATCGGCGTTGACGACCACGAGGCGGATGACGTCCTCGGTTCACTCGCGGCCACCTCAACCCTGCCCTGCCTGGTGGTGACCGGCGATCGTGACCTCTTCCAACTCGCCCACGACGGCACCCGGGTCGTCTACATCGGCAAGGGCGTGGCCAAGCATGAACTCGTCGACGACCAGTGGCTGTTGGACAAGTACGGCATCACCGCCAGCCAGTATGTCGACTTCTCCGTCCTGCGCGGGGACGCCTCCGACGGCCTGCCCGGGGTGAAGGGCATCGGTGAGCGGTCTGCCGCCCAGCTGGTCACCACCTATGGCGGTCTGGACGGTCTGGTCGCCGCCGCCTCGGATCCCGGTTCCACGATGAGCAAGGGGCTGCGGACCAAGCTCGCCGAGCACGTGGACTACGTGGCTGCTGCTCGAGAAGTGGTGCAGGTCGTCACCGACCTCCCGCTCCCCGCGACCAACCTCGCGGTCGCAGACATTCTCACCGACGATGCCCGCCTGGACCAGCTGGCGACCCGCTGGGGCATCGAGTCCCCGGTCGAGAGGCTGCGTCAGGCGCTGGCCGTGTCCGGGCAGCGCAACCGGTAGATCGCGGCACTCGCGAGCAGGTTGGGACGCCAGGAGGTCGCGCGACTCGTGCGTCCTGTCTCGTCGATCGGGATGCGCTGCTCGATCTCGAAGCCCTGGTCGAGCAGGAAGGCCTCGAGGTCGACCAGCGTCGCGTGGTGCACGTTGGGTGAGTTGAACCACTCATAGGGCAGGTCGCGCGACTGCGGCATGTGGCCCGAGAGCAGCCGCAGCCGGTGCTTCCACAACCCGAAGTTCGGTATCGAGATGATGGCGCGTCTCCCGATCCGGGAGATCTGGCGCAGCACCTCCACCGGTTCTCGCACCTGCTGCAGGGTGCGCGAGAGCACCACCACGTCATAGGAGTTGTCGGCGAACTCCCCCAGCTCGGTGTCGAGGTCCAGCTCAATGACCGGGACGCCGCGTCCGATGGCTGCCAACACCGCGTCATTCTCGATGTCGACCCCAGTCCCCCCACAACGTCGCGAGGCGGCGAGGTGGGCCAGCAGCGACCCATCTCCGCAACCCAGGTCAAGGACGCGCGAGTCATGCGGCACGAGATCGGCCAGCAGGGCCAGTTCGGGGCGAATCATCGTTCGGCTCCCAGGAAGGCGCGGATGGTGTCGTGGTACTCGGGGATGTCCAGCAGGAAGGAATCATGCCCCCATACCGAGGAGATCTCCCGGAAGGTCACCGGCAGCCTGGCCTGCTCCAGTTGGCGCACGATGCGGCGGGAATGGGCCGTGGAGAAGCGCCAGTCCGAGTCGAAACTCACCACCAGGTAGCGCACGGGACACGCCTGCACGGCGGCCAGCGACTCGTGCCGCGAGAAGGGGTCGAAGTAGTCCATCACCCGGGTCAGGTAGAGGTAGCTGAGCGCATCGAACCGGGTCAAGAACTTGTTGCCCTGGTATTGCAGATAGCTCTCGACGGCGAAGTCGACCCCGAACCCGCCGACGCTGTGTTCCTGCTGGAAGGTGCGTCCGAACTTCTCCTCGAACGCGTCCTCCGACAGGTAGGTGATGTGCGCCATCATCCGGGCCGTCGCCAGACCGGAATCGGGGGGGCTGGCCGGGTCGCGCAGGATCGCCTGGCGTCCGACAGCGGAGAAGCCGATGTTCTGGGCGGTCAGCCGGCTGGAGGCAGCGATGACCACGGCACGGTCGAGGGTCTCCGGGTGTCGCAGCGACCACTCCAGGACCTGCATGCCGCCCAGCGAACCGCCCACGATCGCCGCCCAGTGCTCCACGCCCAGTTCGTGGCCCAGCGCGAGGTGGACGGTGACGAAGTCGGACATGTCGAGCAGCGGGAAGTCCAGTCCCCAGGGCTCGCCGGTTGCCGGGTTGGTGGAGGTCGGGCCGGTGGTTCCCTGGCAGCCGCCCAGGATGTTGCTGCACACCACGAACCATCGGTCGGTGTCGATGGCCAGACCGGGCCCGATGAGATTGGACCACCAGCCTCCCTCGCCCGCAGCGTGCGCATCTCCGGTCAGGGCGTGGCAGATGTAGATCGCATTGGACGCCTCCGCGTTGAGGGTCCCATAGGTTTCGTACGCCACCACGACCTCGTCGAGGCGGCTGCCCCCCGCCATCTGCAGCGGGTTCTCCGGCGTGAAGAGCGTGGCGAACCTGGTCTGGGTGGAAGGGGGCATGTGTGCCAGTCTCTCGCATGGGAAGGTGTGCCGCGAATCCTGTCCGCATGACACCATGTAACCGTGAAGCTTGACGAATCCGCCGTGTTGTGGCGAGAGTCCCCGAACCCTGAGGCACCACTGGTGGTGCTGCTGCACGGCATCGGATCCCATGAGGGGGACCTGTTCGGCCTGGTCCCCGAGCTTCCCGAGAATGTCGCCGTGGCCTCGCTGCGGGCACCCCTGCCCTGGCCGAACGGTGGGCATGCCTGGTTCGAGCTGGGGACCACACCTGTTGGTGGCTTCACCTATGACGCCGATCAGGTGCAGGCGGCCGGCCAGGCCGTCATTGATTGGCTCAACTACCATGCGGCCCAGTACCGCAGGGTGGCGCTGGTCGGTTTCTCCCAGGGTGCAGCGACCGCGCTGCAGGTGGCGACGCTTGCGCCTGACCGGATCACCTGCCTGGCGATGCTGTCCGGCCTGCTCCCCTTCGAGGACCCGGCCACCGCTCACGGGCCGCGACAGCTTCCGGCCCTGATCGCCATCGGTGACTTCGACGAGGTCATCGGGGATCGCGCGATGGCCTTGGAAACCTGGGCTGAGGAAAACCTCGACGCCGCCATCTCGCACTACCCCATCGGCCACTGGGTCTCGGCGGAGGAGCTGGCCGACCTGCGCCGCTTCCTCGACCTGCACCTGAACGAGCAGCCGGTCTGAGGTCGCTCAGCGGGGGTCGCTGCTGCGGTGCACCCGTCGGGCGATGAGCAGCGAGCCGGCCAGACCGATGAGCATCCCCGGAAGATAGTCCGCCATCGCCTTCCAGGTGTAGGGGATGTTCAGGTCCACGTTCAGCCAGACCACCAGGACCACCGACCAGACTGCCCAGATGACAGCCGCCGGGCCGAGCGCCCACGGCAGGGAGCGTCGTGCACGGTGGCGAAGTGCTGCCGCCAGGAACCCACTGACCGGCGACACCACCAGCGCGATGGCCAGCCCGACAAGGACCCCGACGACGAGCAGACCGCCGGCATCACCCCATCCCTCGATGGTGGTGAAGGGCATGAAGACGGTCACGATGGCAGCCAGAACCACGGTCAGCAGCGACCAGAGCGCCACTTTGCCGAAGATGGCAACGGCCCCGTCGGAGGGGTTCATCTCCGCGGCGGAAGGGATGGGCATGGGGCCATTATCCCGTGATGGCGAACTTTGCCTGGATCAGGTCGACGTCGCGCGAGCTGTGCCCCACCAGGAGCTCGAACTCACCGGGCTCGACCACGCGCTCTTCGGCCGCATTCACGATCGAGAAGGCGGACGCGGGAAGCTCCAGCGCCACCTCGCGCGACTCTCCCGGCGCCAGGTCGACCTGGAGGAAATGCTTGAGTTCCTTGTCCGCCCAGGTGGCCGAGGTGACCAGGTCGCGCACGTACACCTGCACGGTCTCCCGGCCGGGACGCGCACCGGTATTGGTCACGCTGACCTTGGCGCGCAGGGTGTCGGCCGCCTCCAGGGCCGGGTTCTCGATGGTCAGGTCACTGAACTCGAACATGGTGTAGCCCCGGCCCTCGCCAAAGGCGTGCAGCGGGTCGAAGGTGAGGTCGGCGTAGCGTTCGCCATGCTGGCCTCGGATGGCGTTGTAGTGCACCGGCTGCTGGCCGACGTGCCGCGGGATGGTGATCGGCAGGCGACCGGAGGGCTCAATCTGTCCGTAGATGATCTCGGCGATCGCCTGGCCGCCGTGCATGCCCGGGTTGAAGGCCCACAGCAGGGCTGCGGCGCGACTCGCTGAGGGGGGAAGGACCAGCGGCTTGCCGCTGATCATCAGCAGCACCACTGGCGTTCCGGTCAGGGTGACCGCGTCCAGCAGCTCGCGCTGGCCGCCCATCAGTTCCAGGGTGGCAGTCGACCTGCCCTCGCCGGTGAGGTGGACATTGTCGCCCAGCACCACCACCGCCACATCGGAGGACGCTGCCAGTTCGACGGCTGTCCGCAGCTCGTCGGGGTCGATCTCCTCAGGCTCGAAGATGCCCGGTTGCGGCTGGCCGTCCTCCCCGACCCACGACTCCCCATTCGCCCCGATGCCCGCGCCACGCGCGTATTCGACGGTGACGCCCTCAGGCGCGAACTTTTTCATCCCGCTCAGGACGGTCTCGGTGAGCTCTCGGGGCTCGTAGGCGTTCATCCATTCGACCTGCCCGGACGCGGCAGCCCAGTCCCCGAGTTGGGCCTGCACGTCGTCGGCATTCGGCCCTATGACAGCGATCCTCGCGGGTTGCTGCTGCAGCGGCAGCAACCCGCCATTGCGCAACAGCACGACGCTGCGGCGGGACTGCTCCAAGGAGATCGCCCGGTGGTCGTTGTGGCCGATGACCTCGTCAAGGCGCGCCTGGTCGGGCAGGCGGGCGTCCTCGAACAAGCCCATGTCAACCTTGAGGGTGAGGATGCGGCGAACGGCATCGTCAATCTGCTGCTCAGTGATCAGACCACGCTCGACGGCCTCCTGCGCGCCCTCGAAGAAGCTCGGGGTGGTCATGATGAAGTCGTTGGCGCAGTTGACCGCGATCGCAGCCGCCTCAGCGATGTCGGCGGCGATTTTCTGGGTGCGGACCAACTGGCCCACATTGTCCCAGTCGGTCACTAGAGTGCCGGTGAAGCCCCATTCCTCGCGCAGCACCTCATTGAGCACCCACGAGTTGGCCGTGATCGGAACACCATCCACTGCGGAGTACCCCAGCATGAACGAACGGGCCCCCTCCTTGGCGACCCGCTCGAAGGGCGGGAGGAACCAGGCCCGCAGGGTACGTCGGGAAAGACCCGCCTCCGACGCGTCGCGTCCCCCGATCGTCTCGGAGTAGCCCGCGAAGTGCTTCGCGCAGGCCAGGATGTCGCGGTCCTGGTAGCCGCGGACCATCGCAGCGCCCAGTTCGCCGAGAAGGAACGGGTCCTCGCCGAAGGTTTCGTCGACGCGGCCCCAGCGCAGCTCGCGGGCGATGCAGAGCACAGGCGAGAAGGTCCAGTGGATGCCGCTGGGTGCCACCTCGGTGGCAGTCATGCGGGCCCCGGCCTCGACGAGCTCAGGGTTCCACGTGCACGCCATGCCCAACTGGCTGGGCAGGATGGTGGCGCCGGGCCAGAAGGAGTAGCCGTGGATGCAGTCATCGGCTACCAGCAGTGGGATGCCCAGTCGCGTACCCGCAGCCATCTGCTGGGCGGGTCCGATCTGGTCCGGCGGCGTGTGCAGGATCGACCCGGCATGCCGCTGCAGGATCGGTTCCTCGAGGCCGTCCTCGGCGGTCAGCTGCAGCATCTGGCCGACCTTCTCCGGGAGCGTCATCCGTCCCAGCAGGTCCTCGACCCGCTCAGCGGTGCTCAGGGTGCTGTCCAGGTAGGCGGGGGTCGTCTCAACCATGTCCTCCATTCCACCACGCGGCTGTTGTGTCTGCAGCAGCCGGGGAGGGTCTCCGGCTCCGGAAGACTCGGCCCCTCCTTCGCAGAGTTCCGCCCGAGCCGAGCGCCGAGGGCATCACCTGGCATGTCGAGAAGGACATCACCGCCCAGCAGGCCGTGCTGCGGTCTGCGGGCACCACGGAGATGTTCCTGGGCAACACCGTGAACGAGACCTACACCGGTGTGCTGGACGTCACGGTGCGGCTGGACTTCTACATGGCCGAGCGCTCGGTGAAGGTCCCGGACGTGGCTGACCAGGTCATTCCCCTGACCGATGCGCAACGGGTCCAGGGTGACCTCGTTGGCCGTGTGAGCATCCCCCGCAGCACGGAGAAGCTGATCGCCGATGTCTATGCCACAGGCTCCGGCGGTGGCTGCGAGGAGTTCTGGGACCTCTCGACGCCTGCGGAGACCGGATATTCCTGCGCCGACGGACTGCCGTACCGCGAGGTCAACCTCTACATCGACGGGCAGCTGGCGGGCGTGGCGCTGCCAATGGCCTATGTCTACACCGGCGGCTGGTCGAACCCCTTCCTCTGGTACAACATCCCCTCCCCCGGCGCCTTCGACATTCGCGCCCTCACCTACGACCTCACTCCCCTCATAGGACTGTTGAATGATGGGAAGGACCATGAGCTCCGAGTGACCGTGGTGGGAGGACCTGAGGACGGTTCCAGCTGGACGCTCTCGCCGTCGCTGCGGGCTTGGACCGACCACTTGAACCGTCCGCTGAAGGCTGGGCTCAACTCGGTGACGAGTCCGTCGGCGGCGATCACCTCCGCGGTGGAAGGCCGGCCCGGCACTGCCGGATCGGTGGACATGAAGGCCTCCCGCAGCTTCACCGCCGAGGGATGGGTGGAGACAGCCCGCGGCCGCGTGGTGACCACCGTCACCCGCAGCCTGGCCAACCAGTCCCACCACACCTGGACCCAGGGTGAGGGAGTGGACACCCTCACGGCCACCTGGTCGGACCGTGAGGTGGTCACCAGTCGGGAGAAGAATCGCAAGCCCTCGATCACCGACACCCGGCGGCAGTGGTCGAAGGACGGAGAGCTGTCCTTCCTCCCCAACACCTCCATCGCGGGCGCTCATGACGTGACGACCACCCTGGACATCGCGGAATCAGCGACGATCAGGAGGACTGTCTTCGGGCACAGCCTGGTGCCGGTGACCACCAGCCAGAAGTTCGACGGGACCGCGAGCTGGCTGTACGGCGTCCCTCGTGAGCAGCGCGTGGCAACCGCACGGGCATCGGAGGTCTACAGCACGAAGGGCGACCCCGAGCTCGGCTGCTACCGACATTCGCTCGTGGCCGTGAATGGCTTCTTCACCGAGGACGCGCTCAC
>NZ_JALXXB010000029.1 GCF_025144225.1 Aestuariimicrobium sp. p3-SID1156 | reverse complement strand
GAGCAGGGTCAAGATGATCCGGGATCGAGTGGGGTCGGCCAGTGCACGACCCAGGCGGTTCATCACGTCGAGACGCGAAGCAATAGTCAGCATGGACTGAACTATACAGCGCGCACTGAACACTCGGTCACAGGCGTCAGCCCAGATCGCATGCCCGTAAGGGGAACCCTCACCGGACACCACCGCTACTTATCGAGAGGAACGACGGCACGCCTGGCGGGCTGTCCCGTAAGACCCGTCCGGTGAGCTGTCCGGTGAAGGGAGGCTATATGACACACTGGGGAGCATGTCCCCCTTGAAGGTCGGCTATGCCCGAGTCTCCACCGACGAGCAGGACTGACCGCGCAGCGTGACGGACTCGCGGCGTTCGGCGTCGATCCCAAGCGTATCTACGTCGATCACGGGCTCACGGGCCGCAACGCCGACCGTGAGGGCCTGCGGCAGGCGCTGGCTGCCTGTCGGGACGGCGATACGTC
>NZ_JALXXB010000028.1 GCF_025144225.1 Aestuariimicrobium sp. p3-SID1156 | reverse complement strand
GACCATCCCGCTTACCCGGCGGAACTGGCCCGAGATCTGGACCTGACACGCACGAACGTGTCCAACCACCTGGCATGCCTGCGCGATTGCGGGATCGTCGTCTCCGAGCCCGAGGGTCGTCGGACACGATATGAGATCGCCGATTCGCACCTGGCGCAGGCGCTGACGGCACTGGTCGATGCCACCCTGGCAGTGGACGAAGACGCCCCGTGCATCGATCCCGCCTGCTCGCTTCCCGGATGCGACGCAGCTGGGGAGGGCGCATGATCCTCACCTCGGTCTTGCAGGCGATGGGCCTGTTCGCAGCGACCAACATCGACGACATCATCGTGCTCTCCCTCTTCTTCGCGCGAGGGGCAGGCCAGCGCGGCACTACCGCCCGCATTCTGGCCGGCCAGTACCTCGGATTCGTCGGCATCCTCGGTGCCGCGGTCCTGGTGACCATCGGTGCCGGAGCATTCCTGCCCTCGGCAGCCATCCCGTACTTCGGTCTCATCCCTCTGGGCCTCGGCCTCTGGGCCGCATGGCAGGCCTGGCGCGGAGACGATGACGACGATGACGACGAGGCCAAGGTTGCCGGCAAGAAGGTCGGCGTGTGGACAGTCGCAGGCGTCACC
>NZ_JALXXB010000027.1 GCF_025144225.1 Aestuariimicrobium sp. p3-SID1156 | reverse complement strand
TCCCACACCACCGAGTAGGAGGGGACCGGCCACCTCCGGGCGGCGCAGATGCCCGTGACTTTGCGATGGATCGTGGCGATGGCCGGCCCCGGCTTGCTCAGTGCCAGGCCCTCGATCAGGTCGACGAGGTCGGGCGGAAGGCGGCGGGAGCCGGCGTCCGCCCGTGAGGCTGTCTCCAGTCCGGCGTAGCCGTCGGCGCGGTAGCGGGCGTGCCAGCGCTCCAGGGTCCGCAGCCCTACATCGGTCTCGCGAGCTAAGCGCGCGAGGGGCACCTGGTCCTCGACGTGGAGCCTGAAGATTCGCCACCGCGCTCGAGCGTCCACGACGCACCTACTGCAACGCGTTCTCGCGCCCGCGCTCGGCGCGCTGAAGGGCGCGGTAGACCGTGGAGCGGCCCACGCTGAACAGCTCGGCCAGCTCGCCCACGGTGTGCTCGTCGGCAGCATGTAGCTGGACGAGGTGAGCTTCTTGCCGGGGGGTGAGTTTCGGTGACTTCCCGCGCAGCCGGCCCTTGGCCTTGGCGACCTTCATCCCCTCGCGGGTGCGGGCACGGATGAGGTCGGCTTCGAACTCGGCGACCATCGCCAGCACGTTGAACAACAGTTTCCCCATCGGGTCGGTCGGGTCGTACACCGATCCGGCGATGCTCAGCTTCACTTCCCGCGCCGCGAGGTCGTCGGCGATCTGGTGGGCATCACGGACTGAACGCGCCAGCCGATCGAGCTTGGTGACCACG
>NZ_JALXXB010000026.1 GCF_025144225.1 Aestuariimicrobium sp. p3-SID1156 | reverse complement strand
GGCGAGCTGGGAGGTCATTCGGCGGTCGATCGAGTAGCCGACGATCCGGTTCGAGAACACGTCCTTGACCGCACACAGATACAGCTTCGAGTCCCCGGCCCAGTGCTCCGAAATGTCCGTCAGCCAGAGGCGATTGGGCCTGTCAGCAGTGAATTCACGACGGACCAGGTCGTCATGGACCGGCGGCCCGGGCCGCTTCCCAGAGCCGCGCCGGAGCGAGTGGCAGCAGCGGACATGGACCAGCCGACAGGCCTTGAGCACCTGGTGGTCCGACACGTCCAAGCCCTTGTCGCGAAGCTCGTCGGCCAGGAACCGGTAGCCGAACTCCGGATCATCGGCATGGGCGTCGAGCACGGCGTTCGCGGCATGCGCATCAGCCCATTCCCGCTCGGAGACGGGGTCGGAGAGCCACTGGTAGTAGGCCTGCCGGGAGAACCCCAGCACCCGGCACGAGAGCTTCACGGGAACCCCGTCGCCGGCCAGGTCCGTGACGACGGGGAACGTCATTTTGGGGACTGGCCCAGTTTCAGGTTCGCCTGCGACAGATACGCCGCGGCCCGGCGCAGGACCTCATTCTCCATCTCCAGTTCGCGGTTGCGGCGCTTGAGGGCCTTGAGCTCCTCGTTCTCGGCCTTCGTGACACCGGGCCTGGTGCCGGCCTCGACATCGTCCTGGGCGAGCCAGTTGCGCAGGCAGGACTCGGCGATCCCGAAGTCCTTCGCCACCTGCTTGATGCTCATGTCACCCCGGCGGGCAACGGCCACGACATCGTCGCGGAACTCCTTCGGATACGCAGCGGGCATGTCGACATCCTTCCAGCAACCCCTCCCGG
>NZ_JALXXB010000025.1 GCF_025144225.1 Aestuariimicrobium sp. p3-SID1156 | reverse complement strand
TGTGCTGGTTCATGACATCGTTCACATCGGATGAGTCGAGACATCGTTCATATCCGCCGAGGTTCCACGATGGTGCATGTCCAGGGAACGTGTCATCGTGCTGTCGGTCATCGAGCAGGGCCTGTCCAAAGCTGAAACGGCACGCAAGTTCAAGGTGACCTGGCGCTGGGTCCACACCCTGGTCCAGCGCTACGAGCAGGGCGGTATCGAGGCGGTCGAACCACGCTCCAAACGCCCCCACACCAACTCCCGGGCAACCCCACAAGCAGTGCGCCGGCGCATCATCGAGCTACGCGCCGAACTCGGCGCAGCCGGGCTGGACCACGGCCCGGCCAGCATCCGCGACCGGCTCGCACTCGAAGGACACCCTGCTCCACCCTCGACCTCGACAATCCGCCGGGTCCTCACCGACGCCGGCCTGGTCACCCCTGAACCCAGAAAGCGTCCCCACAGCAGCCTGCGCCGGTTCGAGGCCGACCAACCCAACCAGTGCTGGCAATCCGATGTCACCCACTGGCCCCTGGCCGATGGCACCGACACCGAGATCCTGAGCTGGTTGGATGACCATTCCCGCTACCTGCTGGGCTGCACCGCCCACCACCGGGTCGGCGGTCATGACGTGGTCACCGACTTCACCCGCCTGGCCCAACTCCATGGCCTGCCCGCCTCCACCCTGACCGACAACGGCTCGATCTACACCAGCCGCTTCACCGGGGGCCGCAACGCCTTCGAATACCTGCTGCAGCGCCACCACATCGTGCAGAAGAACGGCCGCCCCGGCCACCCCCAGACCCAGGGAAAGATCGAACGTTTCCACCAAACCCTCAAGCGCTGGCTCGCGGCCCAACCCCCACCCCAGGACATCGCGCAGTTGCAGGTCCAGCTTGATCGTTTCGCCGAGGTCTACAACCACCTGCGTCCCCACAAGGCCATCGGCAACAAGACCCCCGCCCACGCCTACACCGCGACCCCGAAGGCGGTTCCCGACCCCACCCTGCCCCAGCACCCCCACTACCGGGTCCGCCGCGACATCGTCGATGCCGCCGGGCACGTCAGCTTGCGCCGCGGCGGCAAGATGCACCACCTCGGGGTCGGGCGAGCA
>NZ_JALXXB010000024.1 GCF_025144225.1 Aestuariimicrobium sp. p3-SID1156 | reverse complement strand
GTTGCAACACCGGCTTGTTGGGCTGATTGTAGGTAGTCGTTGAACGCTTCGGCAGGTGTTCTCCAGTCGAGGGTCTTGCGTGGCCTGCTGTTGAGGGCATGGGCGACGGCATCGATGTCTTCTGCCGTCCAGCGAGACAGGTCTGTTCCCTTGGGAAAGTACTGGCGCAGCAGCCCGTTGGTGTTCTCGTTGGTGCCGCGTTGCCAGGGCGAGACGGGATCGGCGAAGTAGACCGGGATCCCGGTTTCGACCTTGAACAATGCGTGTGCTGACATCTCCTTGCCGCGGTCCCAGGTCAACGAGCGCGCCAACTCTCTCGGTAGCGTCGACATCGTGTCGGCGAGAGCGTTCTTCATGGTGATCGCGCCGTAGCCGGCCAACGCGGGACCGTTCTTGATCGATGCCCTGAACTGGTAGCCGTCCTCGCGGGGCAGGTGGACCAGCATCGTGAACCGGGTGGTGCGTTCGACCACGGTCCCGATCGCGGATCGCTCGAGCCCGATGAGGAGGTCTCCCTCCCAATGCCCCGGAACAGCCCGGTCGTCGGCCTCGGCGGGGCGGTCGCTGATCAACGTGCCTTCGGTGACATGGGCCCAGGTCTTGCGACGGGACCGTTCCCGAGGGACCCGAAGTGCCCGGCCCGTGCGCAGACACCACACGAGCTCCCTCTTCAAGGCGCCTCTGGCTTCGATGAACAGTGCTTGGTAGATCGCCTCGTGACTGATCCGCATGGACTCATCATCGGGGAAGTCGAGCTTCAACCGGTTGCTGATCTGTTCCGGGCTCCAGCCCAGCACCCAGGCCCTGTCCTTGCGATGAGGCTTGTTGCGGCCCGTGAACCGGGGCGGCTGCGGCCCGACGACCAAGGTGCCGTCCGGGCGGGAGATCGTGCCTGACAGGCGCTGCTCGACGTACTCGCGCAGCCGCGGGTTGGTGACCAACTTCGCCTGTTTGGGACGTTTCGCGGCCATGTCGGCCTTCCACTGCGCCACCGATGCCCGATACTCCCGCGTCCCGCCCCGAGTAGCGGCGTTGCGGCGCAGCTCACGACTGATCGTGCCCGGATCCCGACCCACCGCGCGAGCTATCTCGCGAACCCCCCGGCCCTGGGCCCTCAGGATCGCGATCTCCTCTCGCTCAGCGAAGCGCAGATAGCGGCCCGAAGGTGCGAACTCCAAGTCGAACGGTGGCATGCCCCCAGCGTTGTGGAACCACCTCGCTCCGACCGCCTGCGCCACGCCCGCAACCCCCGAAGCCTCCTC
>NZ_JALXXB010000023.1 GCF_025144225.1 Aestuariimicrobium sp. p3-SID1156 | reverse complement strand
GGCCACAGTTCAGGTGTCAACCAAACTCACGGCAGACCCGACTCGGATCGTGCTGAGTGTGCTTGCTGGTGAGATGTCGATCGCTGAGGCTGCTCGGCGGGAGAAGGTCAGCGAGCAGTCGATCGGGCGGTGGAAGGCTGACTTCCTCGAAGCGGGGAAGACCGCGTTGGCGGCGGGCCGGTCCGGCCCGTCGACGCGGGAGGAGCAGCTGGAGGCGCAGGTCGAGGAACTGACGCAGGCCCTGGGTGAGGCTGCGGTCGAGCTCCGGGTGTGGAAGAAGTCCGCGGAGGGCCGGTTGGGCCCTTCGAGGACCTCGAGGTGATCCGCGTCGAGGCGGGCATGTCGACCGCGAGGTTCTGCCGGCTGATCGACATGCCCGAGCGGACGTGGCGACGTTGGCAGGCCAAGACCAGGGCTGGCGTGCAGGCGAAGGGTCCGTGGCCACAGCCGGCGCGGGAGTCGGTGCGCGACCGGGTGCTCTTTCACGCCACCGCCCATCCGGCGTGGGGGCCATCGCAAGATCTGGGCGATGGTCCGCCATGACGGTCACGTCGTCAGTGAGGCGACGGTGCTGCGGCTGCTGCGGGATGAGGGGCTGATTCTGCCCGCGCACTACCAGTGCGAACGCCGCAAGCTCGCCGAGCGGCGCAAGGCCGCGTTCGCCAAGGAGCCGACCGGACCGAACCAGGTATGGCAGCTCGACTTCAGCGAGTTCGAGACCGCGACGGGCGGGACGTGGCGGATCGCGGGGTGCCGGGACTACTGGTCCAAGTACGAGTACCCGTTCCATGTGTCGCCGACGGCGAACCAGCACGATGCGATCGATGCGGTCGAGCTCGCGTTGGCTGACTACGAGGAGCTCTTCGGGCATCCGATGGTCGATGACTGCCCAGTCGATGAGCAGACCGGGGAGGTGCTGCCGGTGGTCACGATCGTCACCGACAACGGGGGCCCGTTCCGCTCGTTCTGGTTCGAGGCGTTCATCGAGCTCCACCCCGAGCTAGCGCACGTCCGCACCCGCGTGAAGTCGCCGGGGCAGAACGGATCACGCGAGCGAGGGTTCGGGACGCTGAAGTACGAACGCCTGTTCATCGACGAGATCGACGACGCCGTCATGCTGGCCGAACGGGCCGAGGACTACCGCATCGAGTACAACCAGGTCCGCCCGCACGAGGCCATCGCCTGGAACCGGCCCAAGGAGGTGCACCTGGGCCAGGCCGACCCGAACATCCCCAACTTTCAGAACAAGGAAATCCTGCCAACTCCTTGACGCGGGACAATGGAAACCGACGACTCGCACAACGTCCGGACCTAACCGTGGGGGCAGGTGACTTCGGCTACGCGTCGAAGCGACACTGGCCCGAGATCGCCGTCAACCTCAGGCCCGTTTACGAGGCCCCCACCCCGGAGGCTGCTGAGCGGGCGTTCGCGGAGTTCGCCGAGAAATGGGGCAAGGCCTACCCAGCCATGATCAGGCTCTGGCGCAACGCCTGGACCGAGTTCGTCCCCCTTCCTAGACTACGACGTCGAGATCCGCAAGGTCCTCTGCTCCACG
>NZ_JALXXB010000022.1 GCF_025144225.1 Aestuariimicrobium sp. p3-SID1156 | reverse complement strand
CGGCAGCAGCCCTTGCGCAATCGCCCTCCAGAACGCCGCCTCGACCGGCCGCTGGAACTTCGGATGCCCCGGCGAACGCAACTTCGGACGAACAGCCCGATCCGCAGCCTGCTGACGACGACCCATCACACACCCCTCTCACGAGGTGTTGCGACGACCAGTTGAATCCGCCTTGACTGCCTCGGTCCGAGTGGTGCACCAGCCCGTCGAGGTCGTGGCCTTCGCGGTGCCGGGTCCAGATCGCCTGTTCCAGCGCGTCCAGCACCAGTTGGGTGGTCATCGTGGTCCCGGAGCGCCAGCCCAGGATTCGGCGGGCGTAGGCATCCACGACGAACGCGACGTAGACCCACCCCGACCACGTCGACACGTAGGTGATGTCGGCCACCCACAACCGGTTCGGCACCACCGGCGCAAACCGGCGACTGACCAGGTCCTCCGGCCGCCGGGCTGCCCGATCGGGGATCGTGGTCCGCTTCACCGTCCCGCGCCGGACACCTTCCAGACCGGCGCCGCGCATGAGCCGTTCGACGGCGCAGCGCGCGACCGGGATGCCCTCGCGGTTGAGCTGCAGCCAGATCTTGCGGGCCCCGTAGACACCAAAGTTCGCGTCGTGGACTCGGCGAATCTCCACCAGCAAGGCCTCATCGCGCTGGACACGCTTGCTCGGGAACTTGTCGCGCCACTCGTAATACGTCGATGGGGCGATCTTCACGCCATGCTCGCTGAGCACCTGGCAGATCGACTCGACACCCCACCGCAACCCCTCCGCGTCACGCCGGTCGGCGTGCTCGCGGATGAAGTCGACGATCACTGACCGGGCCGGTCGAGCTCGGCCGCGAAGAAAGCCGACGCCGCCTTCAAGATCGCATTCGCCCTTTTCAGCTCGGCGTTCTCCCGCTTCAACCGTTTGATCTCGGCGGACTCCTCGCTGGTGATGCCGGGGCGCTGACCGTGATCGATCTCGTCCTGACGGACCCAGCGTCGCAAGGTCTCCGGGGTCGAGACCCCCACCAGCTCGGCGACCTTGACCATCGCCGGCCAATCCCCGTCATAGTTCGGCCGGGTCTCGTGATACATCCGCACCGCCCGGACCCTCAACTCAGCCGGGTACCGCTTGCTCGTGTTGCCTGGCATGACTCCAACCTTCCCAAAGCTCGGAGTCTCCGGACATCCCGGGGCGATTCAACGGAACCATTCGGCCAGGATGATCCAGGCGTTGCGGGTGGGTTCCATGACCACGGTCAGCTCGGCGGGATCGTTGATGTCAAGGTCACGCCACAGACGTTCAAGGTCGGCGGTGGAGGTGCTGAACTTGCGGCCGCGCCACACGGTGGTGCCGTGGTGGGTGAGCGTGGCTTGATGGGCGGCGCGACACGCGACGTCGATGCCCAAGGTCCAGGTCATCGCGGGTGTCCTTCCAGTAGTTCGGACCATGGATGTGGCTGGTGGTCGCGGCCACGGCCCAGACATTCTGCAAGTAGGAATCCGCCCCACGATGGGTGGTTCCAAGTTCCCGAACAGGGACACCGCTCGACCAGTCACAGGCCTGCGAGGACCCTCCACTGTTCAGAGATCACATTGTGTCTCGGTAAGTGATGCCCGGCCTCTCGCAGGCCCACTCCCAAGCTAAATGTAAGTGGCGGTTTCTACTGGTGGGTGCTGGCCGCGGGCATGCGGTCAGCGAAGGTGGTGG
>NZ_JALXXB010000021.1 GCF_025144225.1 Aestuariimicrobium sp. p3-SID1156 | reverse complement strand
ATTGCCTGCACATTTTTTGTGTGGGTGTTGTGATGTCTCGTGCCTGGCCATGTGAATGGTTGGGTTCGTGATTCCTTTGATGAACAACATTTTGGATCAACGTCAGTTGGTTCTTTTTGCTGGGATTCGAGCTTGTTGACGGTTGTGGCAGCCATGTGTGGTTGTCTGCCGATATTTTTCAACGGAGAGTTTGATCCTGGCTCAGGACGAACGCTGGCGGCGTGCTTAACACATGCAAGTCGAACGGTAAGGCCCTTCGGGGCACACGAGTGGCGAACGGGTGAGTAACACGTGAGTAATGTGCCCTTGACTCTGGGATAACAGCCGGAAACGGTTGCTAATACCGGATATACACATGTGCCTGCATGGGTGTGTGTGGAAAGCTTTTGCGGTCTTGGATCAACTCGCGGCCTATCAGCTTGTTGGTGGGGTAATGGCCTACCAAGGCTTCGACGGGTAGCCGGCCTGAGAGGGCGACCGGCCACACTGGGACTGAGATACGGCCCAGACTCCTACGGGAGGCAGCAGTGGGGAATATTGCACAATGGGCGGAAGCCTGATGCAGCAACGCCGCGTGCGGGATGACGGCCTTCGGGTTGTAAACCGCTTTCAGTAGGGACGAAGCGCAAGTGACGGTACCTACAGAAGAAGCACCGGCCAACTACGTGCCAGCAGCCGCGGTGATACGTAGGGTGCGAGCGTTGTCCGGAATTATTGGGCGTAAAGAGCTTGTAGGCGGTTGATTGCGTCAGAAGTGAAAACTCAGGGCTTAACCCTGAGCCTGCTTCTGATACGGGTCGACTAGAGGGAAGTAGGGGAGAACGGAATTCCTGGTGGAGCGGTGGAATGCGCAGATATCAGGAGGAACACCGGTGGCGAAGGCGGTTCTCTGGACTTTTCCTGACGCTGAGAAGCGAAAGCGTGGGGAGCAAACAGGCTTAGATACCCTGGTAGTCCACGCCGTAAACGGTGGGTACTAGGTGTGGGGGACATTCCACGTTCTCCGTGCCGTAGCTAACGCATTAAGTACCCCGCCTGGGGAGTACGGCCGCAAGGCTAAAACTCAAAGGAATTGACGGGGCCCCGCACAAGCGGCGGAGCATGCGGATTAATTCGATGCAACGCGAAGAACCTTACCTGGGTTTGACATGTACCGGAAACATCCAGAGATGGGTGCCCCCTTTGTGGTCGGTACACAGGTGGTGCATGGCTGTCGTCAGCTCGTGTCGTGAGATGTTGGGTTAAGTCCCGCAACGAGCGCAACCCTCGTCCTATGTTGCCAGCGGGTAATGCCGGGGACTCATGGGAGACCGCCGGGGCCAACTCGGAGGAAGGTGGGGATGAGGTCAAGTCATCATGCCCCTTATGTCCAGGGCTTCACGCATGCTACAATGGCTGGTACAAAGGGCTGCGATACAGTAATGTTGAGCGAATCCCAAAAAGCCAGTCTCAGTTCGGATTGGGGTCTGCAACTCGACCCCATGAAGTCGGAGTCGCTAGTAATCGCAGATCAGCAACGCTGCGGTGAATACGTTCCCGGGGCTTGTACACACCGCCCGTCAAGTCATGAAAGTCGGTAACACCCGAAGCCGGTGGCCCAACCCTTGTGGGGGGAGCCGTCGAAGGTGGGACTGGTAATTAGGACTAAGTCGTAACAAGGTAGCCGTACCGGAAGGTGCGGCTGGATCACCTCCTTTCTAAGGAGCCATACAATCACTGCGTGAGTGGTGGTTCATGTCGATTGCCCATGCGAGTGTTGTGGGGTCGGCTGGTTCTGGATTGTGGAACATTGACCTGAAGCCGGCGTCTGCGTCGCACCTGTCAGTACAGCCCCCGTCTTTGGGTGGGGGAGTGGAACCTTGGGTGTGGGTGGGGGTTGGCTGGAGCACGTTGTTGGGTCCTGAGGACTCGGTTGCGCAAGCGACTGTTTCTTCGTGCGGGCCATGGTTGCCTGGGCTTTGTTGTCTGGGTGGTTGTGGTGGCGTTTGTTTCTTGAGAACTTCACAGTGGACGCGAGCATCTTTGTAGATTTTTGACAAGCTACTAAGTGCGATCGGTGGATGCCTAGGCACCAAGAGCCGATGAAGGACGTTGTAACCTGCGATAAGCCATGGGGAGCTGGTAAACGAGCTGTGATCCGTGGATTTCCGAATGGGGAAACCTTGAATACCGGAGTCATGTCCGGCGACCTCCGCCTGAATGTATAGGGCGGTTGGAGGGAACGGGGGGAAGTGAAACATCTCAGTACCCCCAGGAAAAGAAAACAATAGTGATTCCGTCAGTAGTGGCGAGCGAACGCGGAAGAGGCCAAACCGTATGTGTGTGATAGCCGGCAGGTGTTGCATGTGCGGGGTTGTGGGGCCACCTGGCCAGGTCTGCCGACCTGGTGGGGAGTGATAAATGACTGGTGAAGTTGAAGCGGTTGGGAAGCCGTAGCGTAGAGGGTGAGACTCCCGTAGACGTAAGCTGGTCACTTCCTGGTGTTACCCCAAGTAGTACGGGACCCCTGAAATCCCGTGTGAATCTGGCAGGACCACCTGCTAAGCCTAAATACTCCTTGGTGACCGATAGCGGACAAGTACCGTGAGGGAAAGGTGAAAAGTACCCCGGGAGGGGAGTGAAATAGTACCTGAAACCGATCGCATACAATCCGTCGGAGCCCGTGAGGGTGACGGCGTGCCTTTTGAAGAATGAGCCTGCGAGTTAGTGGTGTGTGGCGAGGTTAACCCGTGTGGGGGAGCCGTAGCGAAAGCGAGTCCGAACAGGGCGTTGAGTCGCATGCTCTAGACCCGAAGCGTAGTGATCTATCCATGGCCAGGTTGAAGCGAAGGTAAGACTTCGTGGAGGACCGAACCCACTTGGGTTGAAAACCGAGGGGATGAGCTGTGGATAGGGGTGAAAGGCCAATCAAACTACGTGATAGCTGGTTCTCCCCGAAATGCATATAGGTGCAGCGTCGCATGTTTCTTACCGGAGGTAGAGCACTGAATGGTCTAGGGGGCCCACAAGCTTACCGAAATCAATCAAACTCCGAATGCCGGTAAGTGAGAGTGCGGCAGTGAGACTGTGGGGGATAAGCTTCATAGTCGAGAGGGAAACAGCCCAGATCATCAGCTAAGGCCCCTAAGCGATAACTAAGTGGAAAAGGATGTGGAGTTGCGGAGACAACCAGGAGGTTGGCTTGGAAGCAGCCACCCTTGAAAGAGTGCGTAATAGCTCACTGGTCAAGTGATTCTGCGCCGACAATTTAGCGGGGCTCAAGTTATCCGCCGAAGCTGTGGCATTCACACGTGTACCTGCGCAAGCCAGGTGTGTGGATGGGTAGGGGAGCGTCGTGTGCGCGGTGAAGCGGCGGGGTGACCCAGCCGTGGAGAGCACACGAGTGAGAATGCAGGCATGAGTAGCGAATGACGGGTGAGAAACCCGTCCGCCGAATATCCAAGGGTTCCAGGGTCAAGCTAATCTGCCCTGGGTAAGTCGGGACCTAAGGCGAGGCCGACAGGCGTAGTCGATGGACAACGGGTTGATATTCCCGTACCGGCGAAAGCGAGCCCATACTGAATGTGATGATGCTGAGCACGGAAGCTGCCGGATCCCTTCGGGGTGATGGTGGTGACTCTGCGACCCAATTCATTAGTAGGTAAGCTGCGGAGGGACGCAGGAAGGTAGCCTGCCCCGGGCGATGGTTGTCCCGGGACAAGTGTGTAGGGCGAACGGTAGGCAAATCCGCCGTTCATGTGCCTGAGACATGATGTGGAAGCAGCATTCGTGCTGTGACCAGGTGATCCTATGCTGCCTAGAAAAGCTTCGTGAGTATTGCTTAGCCGCCCGTACCCCAAACCGACACAGGTGGATAGGTAGAGAATACCAAGGCGATCGAGACAATCATGGTGAAGGAACTCGGCAAAATACCCCCGTAACTTCGGAATAAGGGGGACCGGACACGTGATCCCACTTGCTGGGAGCAGCGTTGAAGGTCGCAGAGACCAGGCCCAAGCGACTGTTTACCAAAAACACAGGTCCGTGCCAAGTCGAAAGACGATGTATACGGACTGACTCCTGCCCGGTGCTGGAAGGTTAAGGGGAAGTGTCAGCGCAAGCGAAGCACTGAACTTAAGCCCCAGTAAACGGCGGTGGTAACTATAACCATCCTAAGGTAGCGAAATTCCTTGTCGGGTAAGTTCCGACCTGCACGAATGGAGTAACGACTTGGGCGCTGTCTCCACCATGAACTCGGCGAAATTGCATTACGAGTAAAGATGCTCGTTACGCGCAGCAGGACGGAAAGACCCCGGGACCTTTACTATAGTTTGGTATTGGTGATCGGTACGACTTGTGTAGGATAGGTGGGAGACTGTGAAGCATGCACGCCAGTGTGTGTGGAGTCAACGTTGAAATACCACTCTGGTCGTTCTGGTTATCTAACCTAGGTCCATTATCTGGATCAGGGACAGTGCCTGATGGGTAGTTTGACTGGGGCGGTCGCCTCCCAAAAGGTAACGGAGGCGCCCAAAGGTTCCCTCAGCCTGGTTGGCAATCAGGTGTTGAGTGTAAGTGCACAAGGGAGCTTGACTGTGAGAGGGACACCTCGAGCAGGGACGAAAGTCGGGACTAGTGATCTGACGGTGGCATGTGGACGCGCCGTCACTCAACGGATAAAAGGTACCCCGGGGATAACAGGCTGATCTTGCCCGAGCGCTCACAGCGACGGCATGGTTTGGCACCTCGATGTCGGCTCGTCGCATCCTGGGGCTGTAGTCGGTCCCAAGGGTTGGGCTGTTCGCCCATTAAAGCGGCACGCGAGCTGGGTTCAGAACGTCGTGAGACAGTTCGGTCCCTATCCGCTGCGCGCGTAGGAATCTTGAGAAGGGCTGTCCTTAGTACGAGAGGACCGGGACGGACCAACCTCTGGTGTGCCAGTTGTCCTGCCAAGGGCACGGCTGGTTTGCTACGTTGGGAAGTGATAACCGCTGAAAGCATCTAAGCGGGAAGCACGCTTCAAGATGAGGGTTCCCACAGATTAATCTGGTAAGGCCCCCTGTAGACCACAGGGTTGATAGGTCGGATGTGGAAGTGCTGCAAGGCATGGAGCTGACCGATACTAATAGGCCGAGGGCTTGTCTTTCTACAAAGATGCTACGCGTCCACTGTGAGGTTCTGGAGACACAACCGCCTCCCCCCGCACCTGGTTGGACCGGGGTGTGGTGCTGGTCGCAGGCAGTGACATCTCCATAGTGTTTCGGTGACCATGGCGAAAGGGAAACACCCGGCTCCATTCCGAACCCGGAAGTTAAGCCTTTCAGCGCCGATGGTACTGCAGGAGGGATCCTGTGGGAGACTAGGACGTCGCCGGACTTACATATTGCCCCCCGCAACCA
>NZ_JALXXB010000020.1 GCF_025144225.1 Aestuariimicrobium sp. p3-SID1156 | reverse complement strand
GGGTCGGGGTGGGCTCGTCGGTCGGGGTCGGGGCCGGGGTCGACTCATCCGGCGCCTCAGTCACGGTGACCGTGACCACCCCGTCGAACTTCGCGTACTTCTGGCCCGAGCTGGTCTCCTTGAAGGGGATGCTGTACGTCCCCGCCTTGGTGAACAACAGCTGGTTGCCCAGCGGCACCACACCATCGGGCAGGGAGAGCACGTTGGGAACGATGACGTTGCCGTTCTGGTCGCGAAGTCCCAGATCCACCGGCAGGTTCACCTGGGCATCACGGCTGACCTGCTGCTTGAGCGCCCCCCAGCCGCGCCAGGTGCGTCCGGCCATCGGCGAGAGGTCGCCCACCTGGTTGCTGTGGATGATCAGCCAATTGAGCTGCGGCAGACTCTTGATGAAGGAGAGATCCTCCACACCAGTGGATTCCAGCCCGAGGTCGGTCAGGTTCACCAACGCTCCCAGAGTGCTGTGATCGGCGATGGGGTTGTTGCTCAGGTCAAGGTTGGTCAGCGCCAGGTTGGTGCGCAGCGGGGCCACCGAGGTGATGTGGTTGGAGCGGGCGTTGAGCTTGGTGAGCTTGGTCAGCCCGGCCAGTGGTTCCAGGGAGGTTGCTCCAGTCGTATGGATGTTCAGCTCCACCAGCGACGTCAGCGCGCCCACCGGAGCAAGGGAGGCCAACGGGTTGCGGTAGGCCAGCAGCTTCTCCAGGCCGACCATTCCCTTGACCGCGTCCAGGTCGGTGATCGCGTTGCCGGAGACATCCAGCGAGGTGAGCTGGGTCAGCGGCGCCAGACCGGCGATGCCGGCTAGGATCTGCTTCTTGTCCACCTTCTGGGAGCTGATCGAGAGATCCTTCAGCGCACTCATCGTGCCCAACGGGGTCACATCGCTGATGCGGTTGCCATCCAGGTCCAGCGAGGTCAGCCCGGTCAGCGATGTCAACGGGGTGACATCGGCGATCTGGTTGCCATCCAGCACCAGGGTGGTGAGCTTGGCAAGATCCCCCAGCGGGGTGACATCGGTGATCTTGTTCAGGGTCAGGTCCAGCGAAGTCAGGTTGACCAGGTGTTCCGCGCCCTCCAGGGAGGCGATGTTCTTGTAGAAGCAGCTCAGCGTGGTGAGGGACGCCATCTGCTCGGCGGTGATCGGGTCGTCCGCGGCCTGACCGAGCGCTTCGTTCAAGCAGCTGCGCAGCCCGGTATCGGGAATGGTGACCGGCTGGGCGGGGATCGACGGGCTGGGAGAGGGCTCGGCCGTGTCGAGTGCTGGCGGCGTCCACGTGGGTGGGCCGGCCGGAGTCGACTGGCTGACGAGGTGCCAGGCCTCGATGGAGCCGGCCTTGGGCTTGTAGCTGGGCGCGCCCAGGCTGGAGAACTCCCAGTCACCCCAGCCCCCCTCAGTCTGGTTCTTGTGCCAGTAGGACCAGAACACGTTGTAGTAGGAACAGCGCTCAGGCTGGTCGTTGATGCGGCAGATGAAGCCGGCACCGAGGGTTTGCAGCGTGAAACCGGCGGACTCGAGGGCTTCGATGCCATTGCCGAACTTGTCAGCACACGCACCCTCGGTCCTGCCGTCCATGTACTGGACGAGCACCCACACCTTCTGGGCTTCGACGCAGGCCTTCGCGTCGGCCGGGGAGGTTTCAGCGCGGGCAGTGGGTTGGCCCAGCCACCCCAGGGACAGGACCAGCAGCGCCAGAGTGGCGATGGCTGGCCGGGAGAGAATTCGCCTCATGGGGAACCTTCCGTAAGGGCCGCGGACTGATTGCGGCACCTCCGTGACGAGGCCCCGATCCCGCAGTCCACGGCAGGATTGAGTGAAACGTCACGTCTTGGTCCGGCTCCTCCACGCGGGAGTTACGGTTGCGGGTCAGCCTCGGAATCGCACCGAGTTCTCCACGCGACGAGGTGAGCGTAGCAGCCGCGCTCTCGGTGTCGGCGAAATCCCAAAGGGTCGTAGATTGGTGCAATGAGCATCCCCCCGCAATCCGGTCCCCAGCAGTGGGGGACGCCGCAGTATCCGCCGCAGCCCCAGTTCGCGCCCCGTGCTCCGAAGCCGTCCGATGGTTCCGGCATGCGCAGGGCGGGGAAGGTGCTGATGGCCATCTCGGCGGTGCTCGCGGTGATCACCGTCGTGTGCTCGGTGCTGAGCTACAACTGGCTGAAGGAGATCTCCGCCCTGGTCGACAACAGTGTCCAGGTGCGTGGTGGAACCGCCACGGTGACGCTGAACCCCGGCGACCGAAAGGCCATCTGGGTGCCCACGGGCGCTGCCGGACGGTGCGAGGTCGCAGGCCCGGACGGGGAGCCGCTCACCCTCGGCGGGACAGGCTCCGTCACGATCACGGCCAATCAGGATGAATACCACCGGATGGGAACCTTCACGGCCACCGAGGCCGGCAACCACACCCTGACCTGCTCCGGCGACTCCGACGGCATCCTGGTCGGCGAGGACTTCGACGCCGGCTCCGTCGCGCGCGGTGCCTTCGCCCTCATGGGTGCCATCGGTGCGGGGGTGACGGGTGGTGGACTGTTCCTGCTGGGCCTCATCCTCTGGCTCGTCGGACGCTCCCAGCGAACCCGGTGAGGTGGAAGGCTCTGCTCGGGGTGGGTGCATTCGCCTCGGGCAGCAGATCCGCACGCGACTCTCGAGCATCCATCAATCACATCCCCCAGGAGACCCCGTGAGGCATCGCATCATCGACTCGCCGCTGGGCCGACTGGCCCTCGTCGAGGACCCGAGGGGGGCGCTCGTCGCGGTCCTGGCCGAAGGGCAGAAGCACGCGCCGAAGCCCGAGGCGATGGGGGAACGCGACGACAGGGCGGCTCGGGACGCGTCCGAACAACTGCAGGCGTACTTCGCCGGACAGCTCGAGCGCTTCGATCTGCGCACCGCCCCGCACGGGACTGAATTCCAGCGCCGGGTATGGGAGCAGATCTCGCTGGTGCCCTACGGGGAGACGCGCACCTATGGCGAGGTGGCGCTCGCCCTCGGCGTCCCCAGTGCGTCACGCGCGGTCGGTGCGGCGACCGGGAGGAATCCGCTGTCCATCGTGGTCCCCTGCCATCGACTGGTGGGCTCATCCGGCGCACTCACGGGTTACGCGGGTGGGCTGGAACGGAAGCGGTGGCTGCTGGACCTCGAGCAAGGGCGCCGTTGGGAACCGCGAGGCAGGCGTGCCGTTCCTGCGGCTCAGGGGGTGTCGTAAGCGAGCCGCCCGCGCGTGAGACCCAGGATTACGCCCGCGAGCGCCGCCATCGTCAGGGCTGCGGGCCACGTGTTCTCGACCGGAGCGCCGAGCATGTTTCCGGCGAGCAGTAGCCCCCAGTTGAGAGAGTTGTGGGCGAGTATCGCTGGGACCGAACTGCCCTCGGAGGTGTTGAACACCCAGGAGAGCACGATCGAAAGCGCGACGATGAGCAGGACATAGGCGGCGAACTGGCCCACGTCCGAACGCGCGGTGTCCCACTCCTGCGTGAGGAACAGTGGGGCGTGCCAGAACGTGTGGACCACCCCGAGCCCCACGGCCGCCGCGAGCGGATGCATCGATCTTTGCATGCGGGGGAGCGCGAAGCCGCGCCATCCCGGCTCCTCCTGGATCGGGCCTCCCGCGAGGTAGGTGAGGTAGGTGGCGAGCGTGGTCGCGAGCATCGAGGCCCTCAGCCCCTCGGGGGTGCCGTCGGCAAGCACGAGGTAGGGCGTCGCCACAACGAGAGGCACAGCGAGCAGCGCGCCGAGGTAGGCGGCGCGGCGGCCACGGAAGGAGAACGCGCGGGCAAGGAAGGCTCTGGGACGCCCCGGGCCCTCGAGCACGCGGGTCATCACGAGCGCTGCCGCGAAGGGGCCTGCGAAGAGACCTGCCTGGTTGACAAGGGCAATGCCCTCGAACGGCAGTCTGAACGGGAGGACCCCGACGCCGCTCTCGGAGAGCCACCACGGCGACCATCCGAGCCACGATCCGACATACGCGAGCGCGAGGAAGGACAGAACAGGACGTCGCTGGGCGAGATCTTTCATGACGCCTCCGGGGCAGGTTCGGAAGGTGCGAGTAGAACAACCACACCATCTGTTGTATGCCAGAGGGGCATGACCAACGCCTGTACGCTCGGTGCCCCTGAAGCAGGTTCACCCATACCGTCTAGTCCCTGACGAAACCCAAGTGCTCGTAGAGGGCCTGGGCGGCCAGCGAGGTGCCCGCCCCCACCCTCAGCGACAGCTGTTCATCACCGGCGGCAGCGCACTGATTGGCTGCGTGCTGCACGAGTGCCCTACCAAGCCCCATGCCCTGGGCGACGGGATCGACAAACAGGTCGATGATGAAGGGCCCGTCGAGTTCGGCATCCCAGATGGATCGCTCGACAACGAAGACGGCACCGACAACGCGCCCATCATGGACGGCCATGGCCGATGCGTCGCAACGAAGGTCGCCATACTCACCGGCGAAGGTCTCGTGAATCTCCCGGACTGCCTCGTCCGTGGTAGTGCAGGCGATGCCGGGCGGGTAGGCGTTGAAGTAGGCCTCGGCGAGTTCCTGAGTGCGACCCCTGTCCAGGGGGACCAGTTCGGTGGGGGTCGACTGGGAGGTGGCGGCGGTCAGGTGCAGGGTCATGAGGTCAGAGGGCATGTGTGGTTCCGTTCGGGTCGTGATTGATGGCTGACGGCGCTCAGAGACGGACCATGGCTCGACCCTAGCCAGAGGCTCTGCAGGTGCTCAAGCGAATATCGACACAGCGGGACGCTTGTAGGCCGTGCCGGCCTGCGCTGTCAGGGACCGACATCCCGCATCGACACCGTCACCCGAACCACCCCCCACCTGGTCGTCACTCAGATGAGCAGGCGGCCGCCCGACCTCGACCTGCAAGAGGCGTGGCGACTCGGTCGAGACCTCTCACGGAGTGAATCTCGGCGATGCCGAGGGCTCTGAGGCCGTGGGCTGGCTGGGGAATCGTTCTGGCCAGCACTGATACGGATCTCAGCGTCTTGAGCAGACGAGTTATTGAGTCGCCGACCTGCGGTGGGGTCGCCTACGCTGGTTGGCATGTTGTTCTACGGCACTGCTTCGCTGCGTCTGCGCAACCGCTAACGGCGGCGAGCACCCTCCACAGGTTGTTGCTCCCGCCCCGGTGATCACGGCCGGGCGGCTCTTTTTGCGTGCCCGGCTCCGCAACAACCACGGAGCAAACAGTGCCTACCTATCGACATGGCCGTCATGAGCACGGCCAGAACTTTCTGACTGACCCATCCACCATCGCCACGATCACACGGCTCGTGGCCACCACCGTGGGCCCGATCATCGAGATCGGCCCAGGCGACGGAGCACTCACCACTCCACTGAGCCAGCTCGGGCGACCAGTGACAGCCGTCGAGATCGACACCCGCCTCGCCCGACGCTTGACTGAACGACTCCCGTCGCACGTGGAGGTCGTCGCCGACGACTTCCTGACCTACCGGCTCCCAACCTCTGCGTATGTGCTCGTCGGCAACCTGCCGTTTCACCAGACCACGGCCATACTTCGCCGCATCCTGCATTCCCCGGCATGGACCGATGCAATCGTGCTCGTGCAATGGGAAGTCGCGCGGCGCAGAGCGGGCGTTGGCGGTGCCACGATGATGACGGCGCAATGGGCGCCTTGGTTCGAGTTCACGGTTCACAGTCGTGTTCCCGCCCGCGCGTTCTCCCCGCGTCCGGGAGTCGACGGCGGAATCCTCACCATCCATCGCCGCGAGCATCCACTACTGCCCCTAGCACAGCGACGCCAGTTCCACGCGCTGGTCCACCGCATCTACACCGGCCCCGGCCGCGGTCTCACCCAGATCCTCGCGCGCAACACCACGTTCAACTCAGCACAGTCGGCACAGGCGTGGCTGAGACGCCACGACGTGAACGCTGCCGGACTACCGAAGGACATGCCCGTCGAGGCATGGGTGGACTTGTTCAAAACGACGGGCGCCTCACCACCGACGCGTCGCACGCAGTCATACACGGAAAGGGGCCGTCGATGAGCATCGAAGGCGCGGGGGTAGCCCGATCACGCCCACGATCGACATCTGCGC
Organism: Aestuariimicrobium sp. p3-SID1156; assembly: GCF_025144225.1. GTDB lineage: Bacteria > Actinomycetota > Actinomycetes > Propionibacteriales > Propionibacteriaceae > Aestuariimicrobium. The sequence continues at coordinate 1,055 of NZ_JALXXB010000020.1, read as the reverse complement.
GATACCGCCCGCACCGACGCGGGTTGCGGCGACACGACCCTCCAGCACCGCGATCGTGTTGCGCATCGCAGCGGAATGCGCCCGCGCAATCAGCGCTTGCGTACCCGCGTCTGCCACGCCCCAGGTGGCGCTGACCGACTTGGGCGGGGAGAACGTGAGGTCGAACCCTGCAACGGCGGTGCGCGGTTTCTCGTAACCTCTTCTTCACGGATGCGCTGCACGGCCTCTTCCCGTGCCTCGCCTCGCAGGCCGGGGTCTAGTCGTGCAATGCGGCCCGCAATCCGCTCGCGTAGGGGATGCAACGAGGGGAACCTCTTGCCAAGCTTCTCGCCGGTAACAGGGTGGGTACCGTCACCGAGCAGTCGGCCAGGTGTTTCTCGGTTACCGTGTGGCCCTCGGTCAACGCTGGTGTTCGCCCGTCGTCGAGGCTCATCAGGCCGGTGCCGACCCACGTTCCGGGCGGGTTTCCGGTCTCGGTGTAGTACCGGGTTAGCGGGCTGCGCATCTCGCGGTCGCCGTCACCGATGACGACCGATTTCCACAGGTACTCGTAGTCTGTCAACGACGGTCGAAAAGGGGGCCGTTTCCGGCGGTTGAAAAGGGAGCCACTGGTTTGTGGTGTCTAGTCTGCCTGTTGCTCGAGGCGGGCGGAAGGCAGGGTGGTCATGGTGGTGTTCCGCAGCCGGTAGGACGCGCCCTTGAGTGTGATGACTTCGGCGTGGTGGACGATGCGGTCGATCATGGCGGAGGCGACGGCCTGGTCTCCGAAGACCTCTCCCCAACGACTGAAGGGCAGGTTGCTGGTCAGGATGATCGAGCTGTTCTCGTAGCGGGAGGCGACCAGTTGGAAGAACAGGTTCGCGGCGTCAGCGTCGAAGGGCAGGTAGCCGACCTCGTCGATGACCAGCAGTTGCAGCCGGGCGAGTTTGCGCAGCTCCGCATCGAGCCGGCCGGTGCGGTGCGCGGCCTGGAGGGGGACTATCCGATTAACGGTGTAAGTGGCGTTTTCTACTGGTGGGTGCTGGCCGCGGGCATGCGGTCAGCGAAGGTGGTGA